>NZ_OY764209.1:0-1203106 GCF_963668165.1 Marispirochaeta sp.
TCCGCCCGGAACCTGAAAGAACAATACGGAATCACCGCCATCGACATCGCCAAGGGCCTGATTGACAGGGGAATCCACCCGCCGACGGTCTATTTTCCCCTGATTGTTGCTGAAGCCCTGATGATAGAACCCACGGAAACAGAGAACAAGGAGACCCTGGACCAGTTTATCGACGTAATCAGCGATATAGTCCGGGCCGCCGCGGAAGAGCCGCAAACCCTCAAGGAAGCCCCAGGGACCACTCCGGTGGGACGACTGGACGAAGTCCTGGCGGCACGAAAACCCAGGGTCAGCTGGACATAGAAGGCTCCGGCGATACAGTAAGAGTACTGTAGCCGGTGCCCTTGCGCCGGACCCTGATCTGCACTGGTATCCGTTCCTTTAAAGCCTCTACATGCGAAATAATCCCCACGAGCTTCCCTGAAGAACGCAGGGTCTCCAGGGCCGCCAGCACGGTTTCCAGGGTTTCCGCATCAAGGGTGCCGAATCCCTCATCGAGGAAAAGTGAATCAATTTTGGTCTTCCGTCCGGCCAGCTCGGAAAGCCCCAGGGCCAGACTCAGACTTGCCAGAAAGGTCTCTCCTCCAGAGAGGGTCTCCACCGGACGCACCGCGTCGGCCTGCCAGGTATCGACAATAGAGAGGGAAAGTTCTTCACCCCCGTCCCGGCGCAGAAAGTACCTTCCGGAAAAACGTTCCAGGTGGCGGTTAGCCAGAGAGACAAGGTAGTCCAGGGTCAGCCCCTGGGCAAAACGGCGAAAAGCATCTCCCCTGGCAGAACCGATCAGCTCCTTCAGCCGCCACCAGACATTGTACTCCCTGCGCTGTTCCTCCTGCTCCTTCAACAGCTCGTCCCGGCGTTCTCGTTTCTCTGTATCAGCATTAATTTTGCTCTGACATTCAAAAAGCTCTTTTTGCGCCTCCGCATACTCCCGGTCGGCACTCTCAAGGTCCTGCTCTGTTCTGGTACTGTCCCGCAGTTCCGGAGGTATTTCTTCAAGCTCCTGTGCCAGTTCATCCCGGCGACGAACAAGGTCTTTTTTTTGCGCTTCCCAGTCGTCAACAGCTTCTTTGAAGGATTCCGCGTCATCCAGAAAAGCGGTTCGGAACTCTTCGAGACTCTCAAACTCCGCGGCCCGGGCCCGTCGGATTAAGTCCTCCTGCAAGGTTTTAAACTCGCTCATTTTTTCCTTATGCAGGTGTTCCGCGGTCTCCAGCCGGCCCTGTAAGCCTGCCCGCTTCTCTTTCTCTGCACTCAGCCTGTTCTGCAGTTCCTGTAAAGACTCTTCTTTTTCACGGACCTGCTGTTCCCTCTGGTCCAGAAGCTCGGCAACGGACAGTCCTCCGGTCAGTTCCGTCAAATTCTTTTTTAGTTCAGATATATAGCTTTTAAGCTCATCCCTCCGGCGGACAAGTTCATTGAGTTCAGCCCGGCGTTCAGCGAGGATCCCGCTTTGCTGCTCAATCCGTTCTGAGCTGCTCCGCTGTTCAGCAGTTATCTTCTCAACTTCCGCGCTGGCACTGCGGTAATCATCTATCCTGGCAGCAGCTGTTTCCCGCAGCTGCTCAAAATCCCCGGTCAAACCGGCCCGCTGCGCCCATTCCCGGATCGAGACACTGGCCTGTTCAAAGCTTTCCTGTTTCTGCCGCAGGTTCTCCTCCAGACTGCGTATCCGCTCAATCACCAGGGCCGCCCGATTCAATCCGCGGGAGTACTCTTCCCGTCTGGATTCATCCTGATCACGGAGTTCTTCGAGCTGCAGACGAATTTCGTCCCGTCTCTTCTCCAGAACAGTTACCTTTTCCAGACCCTCGGCTCGTTCCGCCCTGGTACGATCCAGCTCTTCAATCGCGGCGGGAGAATAGTTCGCGTCATTAAGCCTGGTATTGAGAGCAGAGATTTCCTGCTCAAGCTCCGTGGCTTTTTCCAGCTGAGTATCCAGGCTGCCTTGAACGGATGCCAGCCGGATCAGGGCATCGCGATACTCGTTCTCCGCAGCAGAATATTCAGCTTCCTGTCCTTCCGGTCCCGGCTCTTCAAAGAGCTCCTGCTGTTCTACGGCAGGATGCTCTTTGGAACCGCACACCGGACAGGGTACCCCCCGTTTCAACCCCTCCTTCAAGCGGACCGCAGCGAAGCGAGTCTGCCCCGCTTCGGCCTGCTCCCTGGCAGCACGGGCCTCCTCGGAATCCCGGCGGGCCGACTCTGTCTCCGATTCAAGTTCTTCTACGCGCCGACGGACCCGGGCCAGGTCTTCCTTTAAAGCTTCCTTCCGCTGTGCCCATGGGGCAAGGGCATGCTGTCTGCCCAGCTTGCCATCGATATCGGCAAGCTCCCGGCGAAACGTTTCCGGGTCACCGGCTTGAGCCAGGGCCTCCTCCTGTTGGGAAAGTTCTTTCTTAAGGACTGCCAGCTGCGAAGCAGCCCCCTCATTGTCCGGGCCGGAAAAGGTCTGTGCTTCCTCCCGCAGGAGTTCACACTCTTCAGTAAGGCTCTGAATCTCCTGTTTCAGGGTCGTCCTTTCAGACAAACGCAGGAGAAATATCTCCCGTTTTTGCGATAGTTCAGTAAGCCCACTGTTCCCGGTTAAAACTTCATGTTTCTGTTTCTCCCTCTCCAGGTCATCCAGTTTTCTTTGCAATGCTTCAATATCCTCGACATTCCGAGCCCTTTGCCTGTCGGTCCGCTCAATTCGCTGATCTTCATCCTCCAGGCGGGCCCTCCGTTCAGAAAGCAGGGCTTCAAGCTTCTCGGCTTCTCCCTTTTTCTCACGCACAGTAGTACGTTCATCCTGAGCCTCAACCAGGGCCTGCCGGGCCGCAACAGCCTCAGACCCGAGTTCTTCGATTTCGTTACTCCGCAGCTTCAGGGAGGTATTAAGGCCATCAATTGCCTCAGCTGTTCGAGAAAGCTCCTCAGCGGCCGCGTCAAAACGGCGAATATTGTTCCAGTGGGGTTCCACAAGCCGATGAAGCCGAAGCTGTTCCCTGCGGGACTCAATTGTCTCCCTGTCGGCTTCCAGGGCCTTCAGTAAAGCGTCTGTCTCATTGAGCTGGGCGGACAGCTTCTGCCCCCGTCGGGCTTTCTCCGCAGCCAGGACCATTCCATCCCTGCGTTCCCTGGCCAGGGAGCACCGCTCTCCGGCTTCCGTAAGCTGCTCCAGAACCCGGGACAGGCTCTCTTCGTCGAAGATTCTGATATCATCAATACGCCGGGCTATTTCGGCGCCTTTCTGCTCTTCTTCTTTTGCCCGTTCGTAGGCCAGCCGGGAAAGCTCCGAATAGATAAAACTCCCGGTCATTTTCTCAAGCAGGTCCGCACGCTCACCAGGCCTGGCCTCCAAAAAAGCGGCAAAGGCCCCCTGTGCAAGCAGTACGGACCGGGTAAAGCGGGTAAAATCCAGACCTGTCAGCCGGGATATCCGTTCCGGGACCTCGCTCAATTTGTCTTCTATCAGCTCTTCCGCTGCGGAATCTATCCTGGCAAGCCGCATACGGGGCTGCTGAAAAGCTCCAGTCACGCTTCCTCTGGCCCGATGAACCTCCCAGCGGGAGCGATAGGTTCCCGAGGGCACTTCAAACTCCACTTCCGCCCAGGCCTCAGTGGTGTGTCGGGAAACGAGCTCCAATACCCCGGCTCCGGCGGACTTCCGTTTCTGCAGTCTCGGGGTTTCTCCGTACAGGGCAACGGAGAGCGCATCAAAAATGGTAGATTTGCCTGCCCCGGTAGGTCCGATAACGGCAAAGAGACCGGCATCCACAAAAGGTTCACGGGAGAAATCGATAAAAAACTCCCCTCTTAAGGAGTTAAGATTGATAAAGCGGAGGCTCAGGACCTTCATAATTCTTCCTCCTCCATTCCCGCAGTCAGGTTCTCTTCAGCAATTACCAGCAGCTCCTGATACGCCCGGAGTAATTCATCGTCAGCTTCCTCGCCGCGGGATTCACAACGGCGCTTAAATACCTCCAGAGGAGAAAGCTCGTTCAAATGGAGATCCGCCCCCTCCCAGGAATCTTCCCCGACTCCGTTTCTCGTATAGCGTACCCGGAGAATCTCAAGGCTGAGAGTCGCGGAAGCTTCGTCGATTCTCTCCTGAGCCTCCGGGACCTGGTCAGTCACGCTTATGTCGAGCCACGGGGTGAGTTCTTCACCATGGCCGGCTACATCGTCCAGGTTCCACAGTATTTCAGGCAGGGATCCGGAAAGAGAGACAAGACGCCGGAAAACGGGAACGGGAAACTGCTCAAGAGAGCTGAGCCTGCGGGCATCAAACTCCGCCAGGACAACACTCTTTTGGGTTTCATCCCCAAAATCAAGGGCCAGGGGGGAACCGCTGTAGCGGATGTGTTCATGGCCGCCCACTATCCGGCCGCGGTGAAGATGACCAAGAGCACAGTAATCTGCCGATGAAGGAAAAACAGAAGCATCAACCTGACCAAGACTGCCCACATACAGGTCACGTTCGGAGGAAGAGGTACCGCCGCCTGCAGCCAGAAGATGCCCGGTCACAATAAAAGGGACCTGACTGAAGACAGAAGCAGCCTGGGAAACAGCGCGATAGTGTTCCCGGAGTCCTGCTGTAATAGCGGCGTCCCGCTCATCGAGGCTTTCACCGGCCCGGGGCTGCCGGATGTCCCGTTCCCGCAAAAAAGGAACGCATCCGATACATGCCAGGGGGCGGTCCTTTTCATCCTTCAGAACAAAAAGTTCCTCCTCAGAAGACATGGCGCCCCCAACTACATGGACACGAAAGCGATTCAGAAGTTGACGGGGAGCGTTCAGGGTAGAGACTGAGTCGTGGTTCCCCCCTGTCACCACAGTGCCGCGGCAGGAAGTACGGGAGACCCGATATAAAAAATCGTAATAGAGCTCCAGGGCAGCGTTTGGGGGAGTTCCAGTATCAAAAACATCCCCAGCAATGATTAGCAGGTCAGGAGCTTCGGACCGGGTCAGATCCACGAGCCAGTCAAGGAACAGCCGCTGCTCTTCCAGGCGGCTGCGGTCAAAAAGCCGGTGCCCAAGATGCAGATCCGAGGTATGCAGTAGTTTCACGTATCCTCCGGAGCATATTGTAGAGGAGAGGTGTATAAACAGACAAGGAGTTTCAAAAAAAATAACCCTCAGGGAAAGGAGGTAAAACCCTGAGGGGAAATAAAAGCATGTGGGCCTGGTTACCGGGACTATTTCGGATCCCGTTAACACCCGTAAAATATTTTATGCTCTAACTATAATGATAAACAATATAATAATCCATAGGTTACACTTGAATTTCCTCAGAATTTTAGCGTAAACAACCTTTTTGGAGTAATTATGGAAGATTAGAATCTCAGAGGCGCATCTAAGGGGAGGATGCTCTGTGCCTCGACCCGGGAAAACTTGTCTGCTGCCGAGGGAAAGGTGTCATCCTGGGTAAAGGTGAGGATATCATCCTCCCCGTTTCCCCGGGCAAAGCGCATAATCGGCTGATTCAGTGCTCCAAGGATCTCCCTGGTGTAAAATCCACGCTCCCGGGTTAAATACTGGAAAAAGGAGGAGTTCGCCAGGGGTTCCGGACTGCCGTCCTCGCGATACACATAGCCTGCCGCATCCAGTATCTGTTCAAAGGGGCTTTTTGAGTAGTGGAACACCCTGGAAAGCGGTATATCCTTCCGAAGCAGCTGGGCACTCTGAAGCTCTTTACCAATGGCGGATACCAGAGTATGTACCTGCGTATAATCCAGAGAGGTCCGGAATATCATGACGGCGATATCCGTGCTGACAGTGTTCCTGGAAAGAATGGCCGGAATATCGTAATTCACAATGTACAGGCCCTTAAAGCGTTTGATACTCTGCCCGCAGAGCAGGAAGAAGTCCTCCTGGGGAACCCATATACGAAAAAGCTCCTCGGAGGACAATCCAAGGACTTGCAGGGCATCATAGGCCCCGATAATCTTTTCCGTCGCCCCGGCTCCGCAGATGGAGACAAAAGAGGCCCTCATGCCGGGGGTAAATGCTGCGTAACCGCGGCGGGCAAAGAAGATCCGGACATGGTAATGGCGTTCAACTATCCGCCGCTCCATCAGAAAATCCCCGGGGATATTGGCAAGATACGTGAGTTCTATGGCATCCCGGAAGGAAGGATTCTCATAAACAACCCGCATGATACGGCTTTCGACCTTGATGCCATTGGTTTCGGGCCGCAGGTAAAGAAACACATCCTGACAGACATTCCCGTGGCAGGCAGGTTTAAAAGGAACCAGGACTGTCGGTTTTTCCATAGGAATATACTACTACCGGCCCCGTCGCGGGGCAATTCAAACTTTCCAGCAGGTTCAGTCGTTCTTGAACAGCATCGGCTGGTGGGTAGCGCCGATTACATCCCGCCACAGGGGACCTTCCGGATCTACGGTATTGCGCTTGTTTATGGCGATCTCAATGGGAAGATGCACAAAGGTGTTATTCACCATACTTATCAGGGTCTTGGTCCTTCCTGACATTGCGGCATGAACGGCGTGTGTTCCCAGACGGGCGCAGTAGATAGAATCGTTGGGATTGGCCGGGGCGGAGCGGATCATATAGCTGGGATCAATATACTTGATATTGACCTCCATACGCTGTTTTTCAAAGTATTCCCGAAAGGCATTCTTTAAAAAGAGACCGATATCCCCAAGAACCTTGTTGCCGGAAAGATCCTTCTCCTCCTCTGACTCCACGTAATGCTGCCCCGCCCCTTCGGCCACAAGAATAACCGCATGGTTTCTCAGTTCCAGGCGACGCTTCAGGGCCGCGAAAAGCCCCTTTTCTCCCTCAAGATCAAAATCAATCTCCGGAATCAGTACAAAGTTTACATCATTAATCGCCATGGCAGTATTAGCGGCAATAAAACCGGATTCTCGTCCCATGACTTTAACCAGACCAATACCGTTTATCGCATCATGGGCTTCCGTATGGGCGCTGGATACGGCGGCCACTGCTTCCGATACAGCGGTTTCAAAGCCGAAAGATTTCTGGATAAAGGAAAGATCGTTGTCAATTGTCTTGGGAATACCTATGATGGAAATCTTCTGGTTACGCCGTTCCAGCTCCTCGGCAATGTAATAAGCCCCGTGCTGGGTCCCGTCTCCCCCGATAGTAAAGAGCATGTTCAGGTTCATTCGCTCGATGGAGTCGCAGATAGCCTCGATATCCGCACTGCCCCGGGAGGACCCGAGAATTGTCCCCCCTTTGGTGTGAATATCGTCGACTATATCCGGATCAAGGGGCATTACCGGAATGCCGTACTGGGGCAGAAAACCACGGTAGCCGTTGCGTATACCGGATATTCGGTGAATCCCGTAGCTGTACCAGAGAGTTCGCACCAGAGAGCGTATAACATTGTTCAATCCCGGGCAGAGTCCGCCGCAGGTCACGATTCCCGCATGCACATGTCCTGGGGAGAAAAAGATCTTTTCACGTGGTCCGGCCTTTTCCAGGAGGTCTCTGGAGGTATATTCAAAGGTATATTTTCCTGGTTTGGCATCAATATTATAGAGTATAAACTCGTCGTCCTTTACATAGTTGGCCATATTGTCCCCAATCTTCGTAGACATCTTAAGAGGGGACGTTATCTTTGCTTCTCCAAGCCTGGGAGCAGTAAAATTAAGGGAGTTCACACGAGCCTCCTGCACTGGTTGTGAGTCGCTGTATTGTAGAAAACAAAATAATAAGTATCAAGCAGGAACGAACCGGTCCGAACATCACTGAAAGGTATAAGTTTTTTTCGATTTTTGTTTCAAACTGACACCCTAACTGCTATATTGAGAATATAAATTATTAAGCGAAAGGTACGGTGCAGAATGGCTGATAAAGTGATAGTTATCGGTGCGGGGTTTTCCGGTCTGGCAACGGCCGCTATTCTGGCTCACAAGGGGTACAGTGTTACTCTTCTTGAAAAGAATTCCACTACCGGAGGCCGGGCCAGAGAATGGAAAACCGGTGGCTTTACCTTCGACATGGGACCTTCATGGTATCTGATGCCGGAAGTCTTTGACACCTTCTTTGAATATCTGGGAAAAAAGAGGGAAGATTATTTTAACCTTCATCAGCTTTCCAACTATTACAAGGTCTTTTTTGAGAATGCCGACGCGGTAACCATTACCAGCAATCTGGAAGATACAAAAAAGCTCTTCGACAGCTTCGAACCCCTGGCGGGCCTGCGTCTGCAGAAATACCTGGATCAGGCACAATATAAATACGATATAGCCATGAAGGAGTTTCTCTACAAGGAATACCGTTCGGTGTTCCAGTTCTTTAACCGGCGTATAATCCAGGAAGGGCTTAAACTGAATCTCTTCAGCGACATGGACTCCTTTGTAGCTGGCTTCTTTAAGGATACGAGGGCGCAACAAATTCTTGAATACGCCATGGTATTTCTTGGAACCAGCCCGAAGGACGCGCCGGCGCTCTACTCCATTATGTCCCACGTGGATTTAAACCTGGGAGTCTATTATCCGGAAGGCGGTATGGCCGGAGCTGTCGCGGGTTTCCGCAAGCTGGCAGAGGATTGCGGTGCAGAAATTCTGACGGATAAAAACGTCACCGGTTATGAATACGACCGGGACAGAATTACTGCGGTTGTATGCGGGGAGAAACGCTACCCCGCCGATCTTGTTGTAAACAGTGCCGACTACCATCACGCCGAATCAGACCTGTTAACACAACAATACCGGCGTTACAGTCCCAGATACTGGAACTCCCGGGTTGTGGCCCCCTCAATGTTCAGTATTTATCTGGGAGTTAACCGGCGCTTGAATAAACTTGAGCACCACAACCTCTATTTTTCTGAGGACTGGAACCATCACTTTGATCAAATCTTCAAGAAACCACAGTGGCCGTCCAATCCCTGTTTTTACCTGAGCTGCAATTCAAAGACGGATACTACCTCCGCTCCTCCGGGGAGCGAAAATGTTTTTATCCTTGTCCCCGTGGCGCCCGGTCTGGACGACAATGATACCCGGCGCGAGAATTACGCCGAAGAGGTGCTTACCCATATAGAGAAGGTCACTGGAGAAGACCTGCACAGCGACATAGCAGTGCGCCGTATTTACAGCCACCGGGATTTCCGCGCCGACTATAACGCCTTCAAGGGGACAGCTCTGGGGCTCTCCCATACCCTTTTTCAGACCGCCGTATTCAGACCCTCTCACCAGTCAGCAAAACTCAAAAACCTTTTTTACACCGGTCAGTTTACCCATCCAGGGGTTGGCGTCCCCATGACTTTGATCTCGGGCCAGATAGTTGCAGAGGAAATAGAAAAAAACCGGTGAGAACGGGTTGGAGCATAGCGAGGAAAAATGGATCAACATCTGCAGGCCAAAAAACTGCACAGGGATATTTTTAAAGCCGGAAGCAAAACCTATTTTAATTCAAGCCTCTTTTTTCCAAAGAATGTACGGGATGAAGTCTTTATCCTCTACGCCTTTGTGCGCGTGGCCGACAATTATGTCGACTCAGTTCCCCAGGATGCGGAGGGCTTTGCGCGTTTCAGGGAAAGCTACCTCCGCGGCATAAGCGGAGAAGTAACGGGTGATCCTGTTATCGACAGTTTTGTGGAACTGGCGGAGTTGCGGAAATTCGATCCCCGCTGGACCGAGGCCTTTTTTAATTCCATGGAAATGGACCTTCACAAGAAGAACTACAACAGTCTCCAGGAAACCCTGGAATACATTTACGGTTCAGCCGAAGTTATAGGCCTCTTCATGGCCCGCATTATGGGATTATTACCGGAGGCTGATCATGCAGCCTGCCTACTGGGACGCTCAATGCAGTATATAAACTTCATCCGCGACATTGCGGAGGATAACAGTCTTGGACGGCGCTATCTTCCCCTTGAGGATAGCGGTCTTGACTCCCTTGCGGAGGGGGAAACCCGGTCGAAACCGGAACACTTTCTTAACTTTATGAAACAGCAGACCAGGCGCTACAAGGAGTGGCAAAAAGGGGCAGAGACCGGTTACGCCCTTATTCCCCGCAGATACCGCGTACCAATCAAGACTGCAGGAGACATGTATACCTGGAGTGCAAAGATCATCGAAAAGGATCCTTTTATTGTTTATCAAAGAAAGGTCAAGCCTTCCCGGCTCCGCATCGTGTCCTCAATTGCCGTCAATATTTTACGGGCTTGATGGTTAAGCCATGAACCTGTATCTGTTGATCAACATTCTGGTGGTGTTTTTTCCGCTTTCTCCTCTCCTTTGACCGGCGCGTTGTCTTCTACCGTCAATGGTCGGCGGTCCTTCCGGCAATTCTGATGGTTGCTGCGGTTTTCATTGCTCAGGATATTCACGCCACAGCGCAGGGGCACTGGAGCTTTTCTCCCCGTTTTGCCGGAACACTGAAAAATCCTGGGGCTTCCTCCGGGGGAGTGGCTCTTTTTCCTGACAGTCCCCTTCGCTTCCCTCTTTGTGTATGCCTGCGTCAGAGGATATCAGCGGGAACGGACCCTGCCGATACCCCGCATAACAGGCCTGGTACTGACGGGGGCGGCCCCTCATAACAGCCGTTGTTTCCCGTAGCCTGGATTATACACAATGGGTTATGCTTCTTACGGCCCTTGCCTTCCTTGTATTATGGCTTCTTCAGCCCCTGCTGCTGCGCAGTCTCCACTTCTGGACGGCCATCAGTATCAGCTATCTTGCCTTTGCCATTGTAAACGGAATACTTACGGCTGTTCCGGTGGTTATCTATTCTCAGGAAGCAAACTCAGGGATTCGCCTTGGATCGATTCCCCTGGAAGATTTCTTCTACAGCTTTGCCCTCCTGAGTCTCAATTTCTCCCTTTTTCGCCTTTTCCTCGATGGAGGCGCCCGTTCCTTTCCTGAGGACGGCTGTGTTGCAGGACCGGGAGGTAAAGGTTCAACCAGAACCCCGGCAACGGCGTATCGGTTCCTGGACCGGAATGGCTGATCAGATGAGAAAGAAGGCCATTGTAGCAGGAGCTGGCCTGGGGGGAATTGCAGCCGCGGGACGTCTGGCCGCTGCGGGTTTCAGCGTGGATGTCTTCGAACAGGCCGCCTGTCCCGGAGGCAAAGCGGGCAGTGAGCTTATCGGTGCTTACCGTTTTGATACCGGACCGAGCCTTCTTACCATGCCCTTTGTATTCGATGAATGGTTCTCCGCCTTGGGTATGCGGCGCTCCGAGTCCCTGGGATTCGTAGCTCTCTCTCCCATAACCCGCTACTTTTTCAGTGACGGGAGCCGCCTGCAGAGCTACAGCGAACGGGAGCTTCTGTTGGAAGAGATTCGGGCAAACACCAGAGAGAACCCGGACCGCCTTGATAATTATCTTGCCGCCTGCGAAAGGATTTACACAACAGCAGGAAATATCTTTCTTCGTCACAGTCTGCATGAGACAGAAACCTACCGCTCCCGGGAATTCCTGCGTGCCCTTCCGAGACTCCCCTTTATCGGCGCCCTGACAAGCATGGATGCGATCAACCGCCGCTATTTCAAGGACCCGAAGATCGTTCAGCTCTTCAACCGCTACGCGACCTACAATGGATCAAGCCCCTACAAAACACCGGGGACCATGACCTTGATCCCCCATGTAGAGTACAATCTGGGGACCTTTGGCGTTGAGGGAGGAATATATTCAATCCCCCGGAGCATGGTCGCTGCAGCTCAGGAAAGTGGGGTGAATTTTTACTTTTCCAGCCCCGTCGAGAAAATCCTCACAGAAGGGGACAACGTCACCGGTGTTCGGGTGGGCGGAGAAAGGATTACATCCCCAATAGTAATCAGCAATGCCGATGTCTTAAGCACCTACGAAAAACTTCTCGCTTTGCCCCGGGCAAAAGAGGCAGAGCGCTATCGCCGTCTGGAACCCTCATCCTCCGGGATTGTGTTCTACTGGGGCCTGGGGCGCAGCTTTTCACAGCTGGGCCTGCACAACATCTTTTTCGCCTCGGATTACCCGGCGGAATTCCGCTGGATATTCGGTAAAGGCGAAATCCCTGAAGATCTGACAATCTACATCAACATAACATCAAAACTCAGTACCTCAGACGCCCCTGAAGGCGGGGAAAACTGGTTTGTACTGATAAATGCTCCGGCCGATCGCGGTCAGGACTGGCTGGCCATCAAGGAGAAAATACGAGGCAAGGTACTTGCCATCCTCTCTTCACGGCTGGGGACGGATATTCTCCCCCTCATTGAAGCAGAGGGAAGCCTTACACCTCCTGAGATCGAATCCCGGACATCAAGCACCCATGGAAGTCTCTACGGCATTGCGTCAAACAGCATCTCCGCTGCCTTCCGCCGACACCGTAACAGGAGCCGTCACCCCGGGGGTCTCTACTTCTGCGGCGGAAGCGCCCACCCCGGAGGAGGAATGCCTCTGGTCGTTCTTTCAGGGACCATCGCAGCAGAACTCGTAATCAGGGACTGGAGCCGTTTATGAGTTTTCACAAAGTAATCATGGACTATCGCATCGCAGGACTTGTTATCGCTGTCTTCTACGCGGTCGGCATCGCGGGGCACATCTATCCGCCGACTCTGCCCTTGATGATCCGCCTGACTCCCTGGGTGCTTCTGTTGTTTGGACTTCTGGTTATACTTCAAGTAAATCCCGGACCGCCCGGGCGGGCGGCTATCTGGATAGTCTGCACCTATCTGTTCACCTTTTCCATGGAAGCCCTGGGTGTTGCCACCGGTAATGTTTTCGGCGACTACCGCTACGGTTCAAGTCTTGGGTTCCAGCTCTTTGAGGTACCCCTGGTAATCGGTTTCAACTGGACGATAATTGTCCTGGCCATCTCCGGGGAGGTGTACCACGTTGTCCGAAGCCCCCTGTTGGGTGCTCTGCTTACTGGTGGAGGAGCGGTTCTGTTTGACTGGGTCATGGAGCCTGCGGCGATCTCCCTGGTCTACTGGCATTGGGAACAGGGGGTAATTCCGCTGCAGAATTACCTTGCCTGGTTCGCAATTGCCGCTCTGTGCTCCTGGAGTTTTCACAGGCTCCGCATACACAGCGCTTCGCGCCTGGGGGCCCTCTACGTCCTGATACAGCTGGTCTTTTTTATTGTTCTGCGGATAACAGGGACTCAATTTCCGTAAATTGACTGGATTCACTCCGCCGGAGATTGTAGAATAAAAGAGTGGAAAGATTCTACAAAAATGAGAAACCAAAACACGTGGGCAAGCTGGGGCGGTACAGAAGTATAATTGGGAAACTGATTGCTTACGGGTTTGAAGATTTCCTTATCCGGCTTGGTCTGGTCAAAGGACCGGGCATCGTAAGAAAACTCCAGCACCGCCGCGGTGCCGCAGTATCTCACAAGGACCCCATGGCGATCCGGCTGCGCTACATGCTGGAAGATCTGGGCCCTACCTTTATTAAGCTCGGACAGATACTGAGCCTCCGCACAGATATTCTGCCCGAGGATTACACAGCAGAGCTGAGCCAGCTGCAGACCGACGCTTTGCCTCTTCCCTCAAAGGAGATCCGCTCGGAAATTGAGTGGAGTTTTAAGCGCAGTATAGACCAGGTTTTCAGGGAGTTTCAGGATGAACCCATTGCTTCCGCTTCAATTGCACAGGTTCACCGCGGAGTTACCATGGAAGGCGCCGAGGTTGCTATAAAGGTACGGCGCCCGGGAATTACGAACCTGGTGGAGACCGACCTGAGCATCCTGAGGGACCTGGCCCAGCTTGCCGAACGCTACCTGCCCTCCATGAAAATCTACGGCCCGGTAAAAATTGTCGACGAGTTCTCCCGCAGTATTAAAATGGAACTGGACTTTTTCCACGAGGGCAGAGCCTTTGACCTGTTCCGAAAAAGCTTTTCCAAAGAAGAGGGAATCATCATTCCAAAAGTCTATTGGGACTATTCCAACTCCCGGGTCCTTACCATGGAGTATGTTCACGGAACTACCGTGGGAGAATATATTGAAGAGCAGCACAGCAGGGAAGAACGGCGCTATTATGCCGACCTTGGGGTCCATTACATTCTGACCCAGATATTTAAATTCGGTTTCTTTAACGCGGATCCCCATCCCGGTAATTTTATAGTAACGCCGGAGGGAAAACTCTCCCCCCTGGATTTTGGTATGGTCGGCTTTATTGACCGCCATATGAAGGAGGCCCTGTTCGCCATCTTTGAGGCATTTGTACGCAGGGATCCGAACAAGATCGTCCAGACTTTTCTGCGAATGGATTTTATCGAGGAAGAAACATCCATTCACGATCTTCGTCATGATCTGAACAATCTGATTAATTATTATTACAGTATTCCCGTTTCACACATTCGGGCAGGGAAAATCATCGAAGACCTGTCCAGGATTATTCGGACCTTCCACATATCCCTTCCGGCAGATTTAGCCCTTACCTTCAAGGTTATACTTACTGCCGAAGGATTGGGACGCGAACTGGACCCGGATTATAACATCATTAAAGCAGCAGAACCCTTTTTGCAGCAATACATGTTCGAACGACTGCGGCCCAAAGAACGGTTCACGGACACACTGGATTTCCTGACGGAGGCTGGTACCTTTGCCCGCAGTTTTCCCAATGACGCCAGTATGATCATGAAAAAACTCCGGGCGGGCAAGCTGAAACTGGAGGTGGAAATAAAGGGCCTGGATACCACTACCAGAGAACTGGATAAATCCTTCAACCGCCTGGCCTTCAGTATCATAATCGCAGGACTTTTGATTGGGTCTTCCTTCATGAACCAGTTTGAAGGGGGATTAAAGGTCTTCGGATTCTCCATTATCGCCCTTGGAGGTTACTTTGTAGCCGGAATACTGGGGCTCTGGCTTATTATCGGGATTATCCGATCGGGAAGAATATGAAATCAGATTATACCTTTCGGGAAAAATTATACTCCGCAAAGGAAGTAAGTATACTTAAAAAGTCCGGATAATCTGAAGGAAGCCTGTCGATTTCAGAGAGTATTCTGCTCTGGTATGCCTGAAGGAGAGTTTCAACCTCCTCCAGAACACCGGTCTGTTCCAGTTTTTTCCGCACAAAGGTAATATCCCCGGGACTGACCTTCGGAGCGCCCACAAGACGAACAACCTGGTTCCTCTCGGCTTCAGATAAGCGGTTCAGCAGTTTAACGTAGAAGATGGTCTGCTTTCCCTCGTTCAGGTCCGTTCCCACGGGCTTGCCTATTTCCTGCTGATTCCCGAAAAGCCCGAGCTCGTCATCCCGGATCTGAAATATAACCCCCAGATGCTCTCCCAAACGACTCAAAATCCCGAGGGATCTGTCATCTGCTCCTCCAAGAAGAGCGCCGGCCATCAGGGGCAGAGAGAAGGTATAGCGTCCTGTCTTGTGCACATAGAGGGAGATGACCTCATCTTCTGCAGGCGGCTCCGGTAAAACACCTGCCCGTATATCCTGCATCTGGCCGAGGCCAACACCGGCCATCTCCCGGGAACAGAGAGTCATCAGCTTTCCAAGCACCGTGTAATGCGCCTGTATGGAAGAGAGGATCTCGTATCCCAGAAAAAAGGCGATATCACCGACACAGATCCCCAGGGACTCACCTGTCCGTTCAGGGTCAAAGGCTCTGTCATTCTTTAAATCCTCTGTAAACTGCACGTGCATGGCCGGGTTCCCCCGCCTTAAGGGATCCCGGTCCATAATGTCATCGTGAATCAAGAGGGCGGACTGAAACAGTTCCATTACAGAACCGAGTTTATCCGCCTCCCTATCCACGTTTCCTGAGAACAACCCCTGCCCAAGAGCGGCAAGACCTCCCCGGATCATCTTCCCTTCCCGGGAATAACCAAGGAGCCTGTCTGCGACAGAAGTCCCCATGGGATTTACTGCTGCGAGCTCCGGTGCGCGACGGTTGAGAAAATCCTTTAAAAAATTATATATCGCTTTCTTGCGCAGAGCAAAAAACTCTTTCATCCCGATTATGCCTCTCCGATTCCGCTGCAGTAGTGCGTAACGGCTACACCATCCTAAAAGAACAGAGCAATGTCAAGCTGCCGGATATGATTCGCAGATCTTCTTTTTTCAAGGGATTTCCAGCCTGACAACCGACTGTTCCCGAACCGATTCTGCTGTATCGAGGTAGTTCACAACAGTTTTTTCCCCCTGGCGGACCATCCGAATAACACTGGACGGCCCTTCCCACAGCAGGTCCAAAAAGGTTCCGTTCAGGCACACCGTCACACCCACCGCATCCTGTACAGTCCGTAATCTTGCAGGAAGGGCTTTACGGAAAATCTCTGCCTGTCTCCGGTCGTATTGTTCACCGTTGGCCTTAATATCGATCCACACATCAACATCCGCGTACTTTTGTTCCCATACAGAAAAAAAAGTGTCACGGCAGATGGTGATTCCAATTTCGTGAGCATTGAAAGTAATGCTGTCTGCTGCATTAAAAGATCCGGGTTTGATTCCTATAAGGTCAGATTCGAAGGGTGTAAGAAAAACCTTATCCTGCCGGTACCGTACACGTCCATCCCTGTCATAGAGCACCGCGCGATTCCGCAACTCCCTGCCTGATACTCCATCCGCTACGGCAAAGCAGGTACCTCCCAGAATGGCAACTCCATAACGCCGGGCAAGACCTCCCCAAATCCGGTCCATACTGCTGTCAACAGGATACCGTAAAAAATATTCTTCCAGGCTTTCCGTTCCATAGCGGCTTTCAAGAAGCTTCAGGCCGGCGTCCAAAGTCTTCCCTTCCAGTACAGTTTGAACATCCAGGCCAAAGAATGCAAAGAATACTCCGGTATATTCCGGAAAGATAATGAGATCGACCTTTCCCGCAGCAAGCGTCTCTTCGATTATCTTCGCGGCGTATGAGGTAAAGGACTCTTCGTTTCTATAAATAGAAGGATGAATCTCAAGCTGAATCCCCGCGGCACGAAACGGCTCTCCGACAAGGACAAAACCACAGTTTCCAGTACAAACAAGGAGTAGAAAAAAAACGTAAAAAAATCTTCTGTTATCCATACAACCAGAACCATTCAAATCAGGGACAAGGTCCTTACAGCCCTTGCCCCATGTATAAGTTTCAGGTAGCTTACACTACATGATCAGCTATATTTTATTCGATCTTGACAATACCCTCTACCCGGAATCAAGTATTCTGGGAGAGCGCTTCGAAAAGGGTATCAACAGTTTTGTGGCCCGTTATCTTGGTATCAGCGAAGAGGAAGCCCGGCGGCAGCGCCGCGAACGCCGCAGGGAGTTTGGAACAACCTTGCAATGGCTGACCCAGGTCCATAACTTTACCGATATCGACAATTACATGGACGCGGTTCACCCGAAGAACATGAAAAAGTATCTGGAGAAGAATCCGGCGCTTACAAGGATTGTCAGGTCTCTCCCGGTAAAAAGGTCAATTCTGACCAACTCTCCACGGGAACACGCGGAACGCGTTTTAAGCTATCTGGAAATTATAGATCAGTTCGAGCATATCTTTGACCTCAGGTATAACAACTTCATAGGGAAACCCGACCCCGGTGTTTATCAGCGCATCCTGACGAAGATAGACCGATCCCCCGAAGAGACCCTCTTTGTTGACGATATTCCCGGATATCTGGAACCTTTTCGCCGGATTGGAGGCCATGCTCTCCTGATCGATGAACTGGGTCGACATCCCCAGGCAGAGTACCCGGTAATATCAAGAATTGAGGAACTGCCTGCATTTCTTGAAAGAGAATACGGTATTACTCTTTCTTCCTGATCAATCAGCGGGGCCGTATGCCGGACAGAGGATGAAGATCCCTGATGTTCGTATGCCAGCCATCCCATTTTTCCGTATCAACTATATGCGCGGAGGCCCTGAACAGGACAGGAATGGCTCCCATGTCATCTATAAGTATTCTTTCTGCCTGCGCCAGGTGTTCGAACCGTTCCTTTCCATAGGGCTTGTCCGCGGCCTTGAGAATTGCTTCGTCAAAGGCAAGATTTCTGTACAATCCGTCATTGTTTTCATGGGTGGAAATAAAGGGAGCAAGAAAGGCAAGAGGATCCGGAAAGTCCCCCATCCAGCCGGCACGGGCCAGGGAAAAGTTATGCAGACGCCTTGTAATCAGGTAGCTCCCCCACTCCTCGCTTACAGGTTCACACCTGAGATTAAGATTTTCCCGCCAGGAATCGCAGATAAACTCAAGCACCGTCCTGTTGAAATCGGAACGGTTATAGAGAATTGTAAAGACAGGAAAACCCTTCCCTTCAGGGAAACCGGCCACCTCTAAAAGAATCTTTGCCTCTGCTGCACTATCTTCAAAAAGAGGGATTTCCGAATATCCTGGAAGATTTCCGGGAACAATCGAGTATGCAGGCAGATGGCGCCCTTCGCATACCGTCCCAAGCAGCTTGTTTCGATCAAATCCCAGGGCCAGGGCCCTGCGTACCCGGGGATCGTCAAAGGGCTGCATTTCGTTGTTTACCAGCAGATAGTAGTTTTCAAGGCCAGGCGCAGTATAGAGTGCGTCGCTCTCCCGCAGCGCTGCCGGCAGGTCTTCCGGAAGATCGGAAATCCAGTCGGCATCACCATCGAGAAACATACGGAAAGCTGCCTCCACATCCGGAACAACCCGATAGTTCACCTGTGTAAGAGCGACCTTTTTTCTGCCTCGATACTGGTCATTTTTAACAAGGGTAATGTCCCCTCCTTTTTCCCAGGTCTCAGGGATAAAGGCTCCGTTTCCCGCAAAATTCTCAGGTTTTACCCAGGCGAAGCCGTATTTTTCCACGCGGTGTACCGGTATGACAAGAAGAGAATGGTGTACCATGGCCTGAAGAAAGTGCGGCATCGGCCGGGCCAGTTCAACCTGAAAGGTATAATCATCAAGAGCTCGTATCCCCACGGCCTCCGGGCCTGCCGAGCCGGACAGGAATTCCCCGGCACCCTTAATAAACATGCCCGGATACCATGAGAAGGGAGACGCAGTTTGCGGATCCAGACACCGAAGCCACGAATCTACCACAGTCTGTGCGCTTATCCGTATTCCGTCGCTCCATACAGCCTTGCGCAGGAAAAAACTGTATTTTAAACCATCAGCACTCATCTGCCAGCTTTCTGCAAGACCCGGCATAGGTTCACCCGTCTTCGGGTCTGCCGTTACAAGCCCCTCGAAAAGGGCGTGGACTATACGTTCCTCCCCCGTACTTTTTATGTAATGGGGGTCAATGCTCCCGATGCCCCTGGCTCCGAGGATTACGAAGGCGTCAACGGAATTCCTGAGGCTGCAGCCTGCGGCTGTTACAGCAAAAACAATCACTATAATGCGGAAAATGACTCTCATTTGTTTTTTTCCCACAAATCAAGATCCAGATAAAATGAACTTCGATATGAGTAGAATCCGTATTCGTCAAGTATACGGCCCATGCTCTGAGCACTGCCCCACAGATCCAGAATAACCCTCTTCATCTCCCGATTATAGGCCTCATGTATGTAGGTATCCAGCAGCAGCTTCGCCAGCCCCAACCCGCGGAATTCCGGCATCACGTAAAACTGCATAAGAAAAGAGACCCCCGGGTCCTCATCAAAAAAAGCAGTCGCCTGGGGACTGAGCCAGGCATCAGTGCCCCAGATTAATCCGGCCGTTTCTCCTTCCGGCGTAGCGGCCTTAAACACAACCAGCTTATCCGGATCTTTGGGAATAAGAGAACGTCTGGCCAGAAACAGGAGATGGGTCAGATCCTGCGGATTATCACCGCAGGATTCCCTGAAGGCCTTCAGATCATACTCTTCCAAACGGTCCCGAACTTCCGGCTCCGCTGAAGATATGACAAAATCACTCAGGACAAGATCTTCCGTCTCCTCGGGTTCGGGGCCCAGTTTCTGGTATCCAAGGGCATCACATACCTGCTCATACCACTCAAGCACCCTGGAGCGCATCTCACGTTCCTTGAACTGAAACCAGAGCCGCTGAATGTCGTCCCGTTCTTTAAGTATATTCTTGAAGTTTCGAAACACTCCCTTTCGTGATGCCAAAGCGTCCCGTAAGCGTTCCCGGAAAACGGGGTTACGCAGGGAATCCACGAAACGCTCCATTAGCTGGAATCCATCAGCAGAACTCCAGCGGGGAATCAATACGTATCGTTCTTCGTCAGATTGCTGGTTCTCATCGAGCTGGCTCTCTTCCTCAACCCTGCCCATTTCCATATCAAGATAGTAATAGGAAATCTGGTTTTCCATGCCAAAGATAATCTGGTCGATCAATTCCGGGGTCAACTCCATGCTCATATCCTGCACTGTAGCATAATTTTTCCATTAATAGGCAAGGACTTGGGACACCAGCTCCCGAAGCGGAACCTGCCAAATCTTCCCGCTGGCACGTTCATACACTTCAACCTCATCATTCAGCAACAGGCCGCTTGTTACCACAACCCGGTAGGGAATGCCGATAAGATCAGCGTCGAAGAACTTTACCCCCGGAGATTCGATTCTGTCGTCAAGCAGGGCAATTTCCGGTCCCAGCTCTTCGTATAAATTAAAAACAACCTGGCGAACCTTATGACTTTTCCCTATTCCCATCAGGAAAACCTTGAAGGGAGCTATTTCGACCGGCCAGCCGATCCCCTTATCGTCCCGATGGGCCGCGGCTGCAGCGTTCAGCAGACGCCCGATTCCTATGCCGTAGGAACCCATCTGCGGGTAATATCGTCTACGTTTGTCATCCTGGAATTCAAGCCCCATCGCCCTGGAATAGACATCACCCAGCTTAAAGATATTCCCCAGCTCAATAGCCCGGATCTCTTTTAAAGAGTGTCCGCACTGAAAACAGCTGTCCCGCCCTCTAATGCGGGCAATATCCCCGACAAGGGAGGTTTCAAAATCCCGCCCGAAATTTGTATTGACATAGTGTAGACCTGACTCGTTTCCTCCCATTACAAGGTTGTTGCTGTTGGCTACGGTATCGTCCACTACAAGCATAATTCCCTCAGGGATCCCCAGGGGAGACAGGTACCCCGGTGCAATCCCCAGTTCTCTTAAGCTCTCAATATGGGCCAGAGCAATAATGTCGCATCCGCTGATCTTGCTGAGCTTGTCGATGCTGACCTCATAATCTCCCCGGACAACTGCCATAACCAGTCCCTGGGGGGACTGATACATCATCGACTTGGCCAGTTTAGACTTGGGAAGCTGCAAAAATCGGGACAAACGGTTCATGGAATCGCATTCAGGGGTCAGAATCTTTTGAATTGGAAGAGGGTTTTCCGATCCATACTCTTTATGGGCTATGGCAATATCACGGTTCGCCTTGTAACCGCAGTGTTCACAGATCACAATTACATCTTCCCCTTCCTTGGAGGGCATCAGGAACTCATAAGCCTTGTGTCCCCCCATGAAGCCCACTCCCGATTCGGCGGCAATAACCTTAAGATCAAGACGTTCAAAGATACGCTGATAGGCACGAAACATCCTGGGGAAAAAATTGTTCAGATCGGAGTAGGACCGATGGAAGGAGTAGGCGTCCTTCATGATAAATTCCATGGATCGAAGCAGTCCCCCCTTAAGCTGTTCCTCGTCTCTGAACTTGGTCTGAAACTGATACAGTAAAACCGGCAAATCCCGGTAGGAGTTTAGCCCGATACGCAAAAGTTCAACCATGGCCTCTTCATGGGTCGGAGAAAGCACAAACTCACGCCCCTGATGGTCCTGAAAGCGTACAAGAGACCTGCCAACCAACTCTGCCCGGCCGCCCTGCTTCCAGATTTCATAGGGATTCACCAGAGGAACCAGGACCTCCTGCCCTCCAAGGACCTCCATCTCCTGCCGAATAATCTCCTGGATACGTCGAAAAACCCGTATACCCAGAGGAAGAAAGGAGAAGAGTCCCGGAGAGAGGGAACGAATATAACCGGCCTGCTGCAATACCTGGAAGCTCCGGGATGAGTTCTCCTGGGGTCGTTCACGCAGGGTTTTACCGAACAGTCGGGAATAAAGCATGGCACCATTCTATGTCATGCCGAGGGGGGGGGTCAAGAAAAGCATTTGCCGCTCCTATGGCCTTTTACCTTGACTTTCAGGGGGTATTTGGATAATGCTGAATATGATTTTCATCTTTTATCAGGAGACTATACATGAGTATTATTGAGTACGTTGAAGCACGGGAGATTCTTGACTCCCGAGGGAACCCCACCGTAGAGGTGGATGTTGTTCTGGAAGACGGCTCCATGGGACGGGCCGCCGTTCCTTCGGGCGCATCTACCGGTGTTCACGAAGCCGTAGAACTTAGGGACGGTGACAAGAAACGCTTTCTTGGCAAGGGCGTTCTAAAGGCCGTTGAGAATGTAAACAACATAATTGCCGCCGAGATTATCGGTCTGGATGCGCTGGAGCAGATCGACGTTGACCGGACCATGATCGAACTGGACGGGACCGATAACAAAAGCAAGCTGGGAGCAAACGCCATTCTGGGTGTTTCCATGGCAGTAGCCCGGGCTGCCGCTGACTATCTGGGCATTCCCCTCTATAAATATCTCGGCGCCTATCATGCCAACAACCTTCCCGTTCCCATGGCAAACATCATAAACGGCGGTTCCCATGCCGACAACTCCGTCGATTTTCAGGAGTTCATGGTAATGCCCGTCGGGGCCCCTTCTGAAAGAGAAGCTGTACGCTGGATTGCCGAGATTTTCCATAACCTCAAGAGCCTTCTTAAGGAAGCAGGCCTCTCCACCTCTGTTGGCGATGAGGGCGGTTTTGCCCCCAATTTCAAGAGCAACGAAGAGGCCCTTACCTTTATTATGAACGCCATCGAGAAGGCAGGACTCAAACCCGGCGACGATGTAATGATCGCCCTGGACCCCGCCTCTTCCGAATTTTCCACCAGGAACTCCGACGGAACCTACACCTACGAGTTGAAGTGGTCTACCGGACAGAAATTCACCAGTGCCGAGATGGCCGATTTCTGGGCAGACTGGTGCGATCGTTATCCCATTATCTCCATCGAAGACGGCATGAACGAGGACGACTGGGATGGCTGGAAAGTACTCACCGACAAAATCGGCGACAGGGTTCAGCTGGTTGGCGACGACCTTTTCGTTACCAACACCAAGCGCCTGAAGGAAGGTATCGAAAAGGGTATCGGAAACTCTATCCTTATCAAGGTCAATCAGATCGGGACCCTGACAGAAACCTACGAAGCGGTTGAAATGGCGAAACGTGCCGGTTACACCGCAATTATTTCTCACCGTTCCGGTGAGACCTCGGACAACTTTATCGCCGATCTGGTAGTTGGCCTTGAAACCGGACAGATCAAGACCGGTTCCATGTCCCGTTCCGACCGCGTCAGCAAGTACAATCAGCTCCTCAGAATCGAGGATCAGCTGGAAGGTATCAGCGAGTACGCCGGTAAGAACGCGTTCTATTCAATCAAGCGCTGATACGCCCTGCATTAAACAGGAAACCGCCCTCATAGAGGGCGGTTTTTTTCTATCTTCAGGTACGATGTTTTGGACTTAATAAGTAACCGAAAAGCCCCTGTAGTTTCCGGTGGGGGCAAGAGCTTCCCGATCCACCCTGTCGACCCTGGCCATCGACGGCCCACAACGCAGCCAGGAATAGAGCGAATTCAGAGAATCCCCGGAACCTTCTGCCCAGACCTCAACGCTGCCGTCGGCCCTGTTTCTCACATAACCTGCAAGCCTCAGCGCCTGAGCCCTGCGCACAGTTGAGTAACGAAACCCAACACCCTGTACCCGGCCGTAAACAAGAAATCTGCAGGCATTGAAATCAGTTCTCTGCATCCTTTTCCGTTTCGAGGGCCGCGGCGACCATCTCTGCCAGCTTGCCATAATCAAAGGGCTTATAAAGTACGGGAAAGGGTATGGAGAAGTCTGGACGCAGAAACCCGGAAGTAATAAATACCTTCTTGTTTGAACAAAATGTATGCAGAAACTTGATCCAGTAATCTCCGCCCAGGACATTCATGCGGTAATCCGAAACGATCAGATCGACCTGGTTGTCCAGCATATGCTTTATAGCACCAACCCCGTCGGAGGCAACCAGAACCTCGTACCCCTTCTTCTTCAGATAGTCCCGCAAAGTCAGGCGAATAGCGTCTTCATCTTCGACAATTAGTATGACTCTTTGCGTACTCATTCGCCGCCTCTAATGCAGCTTTTGCATAATTACATCTACGAAGTCATCAAAGTCCAGGGGCTTGGGGAAAAAGGCATCCGCTCCCTCTTCCACAATCTGTTTGCCGTCCTTGTCGGGATCCAGGCCGCTGATGGAGATTACCAGAGGATTGTCGAGCTTGGGATCTTCTTTTATCTTTGCGCAAAGCTTGTGCCCGTCTATACCAGGAAGATCTATATCAAGAATCACACACACAGGATTGTGCTCAGCCAGCAGTCTTCCAGCTTCAAAGCCATCGAAGGCCTGTATAACTTCGTATTCGGGAAGCTTGCGGACGAGGATTTCCCGGAGCATGCTGTTCAGATCACGGTCATCATCAACAATCAGAATTGTTCTCTTTTCGCTGTCCTTGGTCAATTCGATTAATTCATCGGGAGTTCTCATACCCCGGGATTGAAGAAACTCCAGAAGATCTTCGGCGTAAATACGATACTGACCACCGGGGGTGGTAAAGGCTTTTAGATGCTGATTTTTAATCCAGTTAATGGCAGTTTGATTAACTACCCCGCAAATGTTGGCGACCTCCAGGGCCGAGAAAATACGAATTTTTTTACCATTTTTTGACACAAGCTTACCCTCACTGTATGCACAGAAAATTTCAGAATGCCAAGACTAACGTCTTTTAGTGTACCAAATACATCCAAAATGTCAACGAAAAACTGGCCACTATGGAGAGATTTGAGCTCAAAAATCGTATTTTTCGAAGAAAAACGCGATATCTTGATAGGAAAAGCCCTTTTTCGCCAGCATGGTTCTGAGTTCTTCGCTGCTGAGTTCGCTTTTTTTCCGCTTTATTTTGTCCAGACAGCTTTTCAGTGCTTCATCCATGGTTTCGGGAGTGTACAGTTCGCGCAGAATATCGGCGCTGATGTCCCGGGATATCCCCTTTTGACGCAGCCTGCGCTCCATGACCAGGGGTCCCTCTGGTTTCCTGCGTAAACGAGAACCCGCATAGATTCCGGCAAAGCGCCGGTCATTCACCAGGTCCTGTTCTTGCAGCTGGGAACACACCTTTTCCGCCAGGTCCTGCCCGAATCCCCGTTGACACAGCTTTAGTTTAAGCTCCTGTAACGAGTGTTCCCGTCTCGTCAACAGGTCCAGGGCCTTACGGCGAACCAGAAACTCCTGCTCAGCTGTTTGCAGTTCTTCTATCTCTTCAGGCTCAAGAACTGCTCCCACATAATGGCTGGAAGCTTTGTAAAAACTGAATGGGATAAAAAAAGAGGAACCGTCGGATAGTCCGAGCCGAAAGGCGGACTCTGCGGTTCCCCATTGTAGTGAGATGATAGTAATGTCAGCGTTTGGAGAACTGAAATTTGCGCCGTGCTCCAGGCTGTCCATACTTTTTACGCTCCACCATTCTCGAGTCACGGGTCATGAAGCCGTTGGCCCGTAAGGGGCGAATATTAGTCTCATCATAGGCTACAAGAGCCCGGGAAAGTCCATGGCGGCATGCCCCAGCCTGTCCGGTTACTCCACCGCCCTTTACGTTGATTAGAATATCAAACTTGTTCAGGTTGTCTGTTGCATCCAGGGGCTGCTTCACAATATAAACCAGGCTTGGATTGGAAAAGTAGGTCCCGACTTCCTTACCGTTAATCGTTATCTTACCGCTTCCTTCGCGTAAATAGACCCGCGCTACGGAGGTCTTCCGTCGGCCGGTACCTAATGCTAAGTTCTTAACCACTCTGCTACTCCTTCAATCGATTCGCACCGAATTATTTAAGAATTTCCGGCTGCTGAGCGCTATGGGGATGATTCGGACCGGCATACACCTTCACATTCCGAAACAGCTGGCGTCCCAGGGGACCCTTCGGCAGCATACCTTTTATGGCCTTCTCCAAAGGTGCCGCTGGTTTACGGGCTATCAGGTCACTGAAGGTTTCCGATTTAATCCCGCCCGGATATCCGGTATGGCGGTAGTAAATTTTCCGCTGGGCCTTGTTGCCGGTTACTTCGACTTTATCGGCGTTGATAATAACCACATAATCCCCGATTTCCTGGTGCGGGGTATAGTAGGGTCTATTTTTTCCCCGCAGAAGGCGTACAACTTCAGTTGCCACCCTGCCGAGGCGCTTACCGGCGGCATCGATCAGATACCATTTCCGCTCTACTTTGCTCGGTTTTACGAATATCGTCTTCATTCAAATCGCCTCAATACTAATGAGAATTGGAACACATATTTCCATACATACTGATGCTTGTCAAGCCATCGGAAGAGTATCGTTTGCCCTTTTAACCTGTCCTTAGTAAATTCCGCCCATGCGGGTTACCATAAACAAACAACAATGTGTCGGATGCGGGTTATGTGAGGAACTGTTACCCGAAGTATTCATTATGCAGAATCAGAAGTCGAGGGTCAAGCAGGACGGCTTGAATAACATAGAGAAAATTCATGTCTTAACCGTCGCTGAAGACTGTCCCGCGGAAGCGATCATCGTCAGTGAAAGTGCTGACGACGAATCATACTAATCAGGGCCGCTGAGAAAAAGAGGTACGGAAGATTTTCAAGAACTATTCCAGCAAGAGGCAGAGTGCCGAACAGTAAAAACGAATCGTCAATAATGCCGAAAAAAGTCAAGGTGGAGAAGGTAATCTCCAGATACCGCAACACTATACCCATAATTATCAGCATCCAGGCCACATCCCGGGTCTGAGACCAGAAATAGATGGCAAGAAAAGCTGTAACCCCTCCCAGTATAAGTCTGGCAATATGGGGCAGCATCAGGCTGAATTCCATTTTCCCTCCCACTCTCGCAGCTGTTTTATTTCTCCCTCGTCATAGTCCCCAGGAATTATTGACGGGATAAAATACTCAGGGGACGGATACAGTCCGCGGGCGATCAGTTCTTTTACAAGTTCCGTATGCTCATCTTCCCTGCATCGGGGAAAAAGATACGGCCCCAGGCGCTCCCAGGGTCCCCGGGGGAAATTGGCATAGGTATCTGGATCTGTCTCGTGTAACCAACGGAAAAAAAGGCGTATTCCGTAAACCTGGGGGGCCAGAAGAAAGGGTGAAAGCGGCGGTGCCGGGACATTCAGAGACTTCCGGCTCAGCACAAAAACACCACCCCAGGTTCCGGTCCCCGGTAATATCGGCAGCAGAACATCAGAGCACGGGACAGGGAGAAAAGGCCTCCAAATGCTCAGGGCTACATTATTCTCCGGAAGGTGTCTGCCATACCCCGCTTCCACTGGGTCCCACAGCGGCGGCAGCCCCCCCCCGTAAACCGGCTCAAGCGCCTTCAAGGCCTCCGGAAAGGAGGGGAAAATCCCCACCCACGGGTGGTCCGGGAAAAAACCCGTAAGAAGCCTGGCTGCCCGCTGCGTCCAGACCGACGGCATGGCAGCAGGCCCAAGTTTCTCGAGGCTGCTTTTGAAGCGTAATATCAAGCCCTGCGGACGGCTCCCCATCATACCCCGACCAGCATCCTGGTACAGATCCAGAAAGCGTCTTCCTTCCGGTGAATAGACTCGGAATCCGCGGCTGCGCCGCACCGCCGGGTATCCGGCAAAAGAGTCGGCGGACGGAAGCTCAAAACTCATCTATATATACCCTCTCCAGGTGACTCTCAAACTCCGGATAAAACGTCGCCGTACGTCCGCTTTCAAAACGCACAATAATCAGTTCCCGCTCTCCGTTCAGCCATGATTTTACCACAACTCCGGTGCCGTAGGCGTCATGGTAAACGCCGTCGCCGGGAGAATAGGTCAAAGCACTGGAGGCAGCAGGCTTTATATCTCCTTCAACCTCCAGAATGTCCTCGGGGATTTCCCGCAAAAAGCAGGAGGGGCTTTGGAGATTCCGCCGTCCCCAGATAAAACGGCTGCGGCAGCTGGTCAGAATCAGCTCTTCTTTGGCCCTGGTCAGGCTGACATAGAAGATCCGCCTCTCCTCCTCATAGTCCACCTCACGAAATCCGTTGCTTCCCGGGAAGAGCTCTTCTTCCATCCCGGTGATTATTACACGGGGGAACTCCAGTCCTTTGGTATTGTGCATGGTTATCAGGGTTACGTACTCACCGCTCTGGTCTTCGGCGGCCATCCGGGAACGGTCCAGTTCAATATCTTCCAGAAAAGAGACCAGAGCAGAAGAACCCCGGCCGTAATCAGCGGCGGCATTGACCATCTCCTCCAGGTTGGCCGTCTTCTGCGTAGCGGCGACCTCGTCCTGCTTTTTATGGTACTCGTAGAGACCGGAATCCTTGATCAGCTGCTCCATGAGCTCTGTCAGGGGAGACGATTCGAGCATCTGCTTCAGTCGCTTGTACAGATCAATAAATCCGGCCAGTCCTCCGGCAGACCGCCCGCCGAGTGCGGGCAGCAGCGCTTCACAGGCGGTCAGAAGATCATCCCCTTCGGACTGGTCGAGTATTCTCTGCAGTGTGGCGTTGCCGATACCTCTGGCCGGCTTATTGATTATCCGGCGAAAGGCCACCTCGTCCAGGGGATTTGCGAGAAACGCGAGAAAAGAGAGCACATCCTTGACCTCTTCGCGCTCATAAAAGCGGAGGGACCCGACAATCCGGTAAGGAATACCCTGCCGCAGAAAAACCGACTCAAAGGCCAGGGACTGGGCATTGGTCCGATAAAGGATGGCGGTATCACTGTAACGGCGGTCAGCAAGAAGCCGGGCGCAGTACTCCGCCTCGTCTTCGTGGTCCCGCATGTACACCAGCCGGGCCTTGCTGCCTTCAGGATTCCGGGTCCACAGGGTCTTTCCCAGGCGTTCCTGATTGTTTGCGATAACCGCGGAAGCGACGGCCAGGACTCTTTCTGTGGAGCGGTAGTTCTCCTCCAGACGAATAACCCGGGTTCCCGTGAACTCTTTGGAAAAGTTCAGGATGTTCTGGACCTCCGCTCCGCGGAAACGGTAGATTGACTGGTCCTCGTCGCCGACAACACAGATATCCGTGTCGGGCCCGGAAAGGGCCTTGAGGAGCTTGTACTGGGCCACGTTCGAGTCCTGATACTCGTCCACCATTACCGCTTTGAAACGCTGATGGAAGCGCCTCTTCAGCTCCTCCACACCTTCAAGAAGCCGTACCGGCTTCATGATCAGATCGCCGAAATCAGCATTGCCCATCTTGTCCAGCCGTTCCTGGTAGAGCTTGTAAAGACGGGGCAGCTCCGGGTCCGACGAGATTGCAGTAAGATCGTCCTCCGGGCCCAGGGCATAGTCTTTGGCCCGGCTGATCATGCGGACATACGGCTTGAGATCCCGCTTTTTGCGGGAGTTCTGGGTTGAATGGAGCAGGGTCAGAGAATCATCGTCATCGTAGATGGTAAAACCCGAACTCAAACCGGCAAGAGAGGCGTTACGGCGCAGCAGCCAGGCGCCAAAGGAGTGGAAGGTTCTGATCATTACCCCGTTAGTTCCCGGGCTCAAAGCGGCGGCCCGTTCGGCCATCTCCCGTGCCGCCTTGTTGGTGAAGGTTACCGCAAGAATCGATCTGGGATCGAATCCTGCTACGTCCACAAGATAGGCTATTCTGGTTGTTATTACCCTGGTTTTTCCCGATCCGGCCCCCGCCAGAATAAGAAGGGGGTTCCCGTAATGGGTTACGGCTTCCAGCTGCTGGGAATTCAGACTCTCCAGGTAGTCGGGACTACTCATATATGAGTAGGACTTTACCGTAAAACCGGTAACGCCTCAAGGTCGATTCCATTGCAGGCTGTAATTTGTACATCCACCAGGTCTCCGGCGGATAGTCCCTCTCCATGGAGAACCGCAGCGCCGTCAACCTCAGGAGCATGTATGTACCCCCTGGCTATAGCCAGGTCTTCACCCTGCACCGGTTCATCCACCAGCAGCCTCATTGGATGCCCAATGAATCCTGCCAGGACCTCCCGGCTGATTCCCGACTGCAGGGCTTCAAGCCGGGGTTTCCAGACCGCTGCCCGGTACCGGCTCCAGCGGGCCTTTAAAGTTCCCGCGTAACGGGCCGCCGGAGTATCCTCTTCGGGGGAATACACGAAGAACCCTGCCCATAAAAAACGGCCGGCTTTCAGAAACTCCTGGACTTCCCGGCGCTGCCGGTCTGTTTCGCCGGGAAAACCGAGAAGAATGGTTGTGCGGAAAACCGCCTGCGGCAGACTGCTTCGGACTCTGGCAACCAGCTTCAGATACTCTTCAGCGGTACCGCGGCGGCCCATGCGCCGCAGAATATCCGTTGAGGCGTGCTGAAAGGGAATGTCAAAATAGGGTAAAATCCGCGGATCAGCCTTCATAATGGGGAGGATCTCTTCCGGGAAACGGTCCGGATGAATGTAGAGCAATCGTACCCAGAAGTCACCGGAAAGCCCGCTTATGCGGCGCAGCAGTTCCGGCAACTCCTGCTCACCGCGGTCCCGCCCAAAGGAGGCCAGGTCCTGAGCCACAAGATTAAGTTCGAAGATACCTCTATCGAGAAGGGCGGAAATCTCATAAAGAATGTCCTCGATTCTCCTGCTTACCACCGGCCCCCGGATTAAAGGAATTGCGCAGTAGCTGCAGCGGTTATCACAGCCCTCGGCGATCTTTACATAGGCCGTGGCAGGGGGCGACAGAAGCTGGTCCCGCTTAATCTCCCGGGAAGCACCATCTGGAACCAGTACCGGGTGGTCTCCCCTTTCGAGCCCCCGCAGCACATCAATAACCGCGCTTAAATCCCGGTTTCCTGCCATACCGTCGGCTTCGGCCAGAGCCATTGTTTCGGCATAGCGCTGAGCCAGGCAGCCGGCGAGAACGATCTTCTTTTTCGGATACCGGGCCTTGAGCTCCATGGTTACGGAGATGGATTCCTCTTTCGCCGGCTGAATAAATCCGCAGGAATTCACGATAATCGCGTCGGCACGGGACTGATCGCCGGTATACAGATAGCCCGCATCCTTGAGAAGACGGATCAGATACTCTGCATCCACCTGGTTCTTGGCGCAGCCGAGATTAACTATTGTAACGGTGTGTATGGACCGGGGCTGATTCTGTTCTGTCATCAAAATGGATAAACTCTCAGTAAAGGGGGTAAAGGACCAATTCGTACTGTCCGTCGGTAATCCGCCACTTCAATAGTCGTGCGACAACCTGCCCGGAGCGACCTAAGGAGACATCTTCCCCTTTTATGCGCCCCTGGACCGCGCCTCCATTGGAAGCCCAAACCTTCAGGGTGTTGCTGAAACTAAGCCTGAGAACCTCGTCGCGCTGGAAAAAACGTTCCTGCCGCGGTTCATCGTCATATTCGTAGCGAAGCAGACAATTGCCGCGGAATGCAGCGGTCAGGGTTATGACCTCCGGAGACGACGCGCGGTATATAACCCGGGGAGACAGGGTCCGGGAAGCTATCTGGGCGGTCCCCACAGGAATATCCTCGGTATTGACCGACGCCTGCTGGGGACCGGTAACAGCTTTATCCAGGCGAAGAACCACCGTACCGGCAGCTGGATCTATGTCCCGAATCAGGAGATTCAGATCGTCCCGGCCGTCACCGTTCAGATCAAGTCTCCGTTCTTCCCCGAGTTTAAGAGAAGCCTCTTCGCCGGAAAGGGAGAGGAGGACCTCTTCATCAGCTGCAACCAGTGTAATACTGTAATCCGGGCCAAGATCCGGAAGCTCGATCCTGGTGCCGGTATTAAATCGTTGCTCAATAATTTCATCGGAAAAAAGAAAAACCGACTCATCCGCGGCAACGGGAGCCTCTTTGACGGTCTCCTGGACTACCGCCGGCTCAACGTTGGAAGAGGAGGATGTTTTCAACCTGGGGAAAAACAGAACACCCAGTACCGCAGCGGCGATAACGAAAACTCCAAGTAAAACAAAGAGGACCGGAGAAGGTCCCTGCTTTACAAGAAGTTCGTCCATAGGAACCGGCTGTTCCTGAATTTTAAAATTCTTATAGAGGGAGATCATCTCGTTGACATCGAGGCCGAGATAATCGCTGTAATTACGCAGAAAACCGATCAGGTACGGTTCGCCGGGAAAAGCGGCAAAGTCCTCCTGTTCAAGGGCTTCGAGATAGCTCTTCGCGATATTCGTATCCCGACACACCTGATCCAACGAGTAGCCTTCTTCAATGCGCCGGCTGCGTAACTTTTCTCCTATGGATTCCATGTCTACCTACTCATCGGGGAATATAAAATTATCGATAACATACGACGATGAGGGGCTCTCATAATCAAATCTGGCCTCGGGAATACTCTGATTGGTTTTAATATTCTCAAGATCAATCTGGATCTCATCGTAATCCTTGGTAATTCCTTTTAACCTGCGAATCAGCCCATTTTCACCAATAGACATCTCAATCTGGCGAAAACCTTCGTCGGTATTCTTCCAGACAAGATTGAGTTTAATAACCTCTTCACGGCTCCCGGCTTCCAGGGGAACATAGTCTGGGGTATCTTTATAGGCTATACTGTAGCCTTGGCGAAAGAGGCGTAAGCCCTGGGCATCGCTGTCGGATCCCGAAAGGTTCTGAGTCAGGGTTACGCTCTGTTCCGGGAGATAGACGGTCAATAACCTGCCGTCAGAAACAATAACCTGCTCTACGGGATTTGAAAAATTAATCCGTATCCGATTGGGGTTTTTATAGTAGATAATCCCGGTCAGCACGCTGTTGGACTGGGTAATGGTAATATCCGCTTCGTAGTCCTGAATAAACTCGTATTTCTCCGATATCTGATCAAAGAACTGGGAGGCCGTCAGAATATCCTGAGCATACAGCCCCTCCCCGGCACCAAAGATGCCAAGCACAAGCCCAACAACAGATATATATAAAAATCTGATCATTCTTTTATCCATACGCATTAGAACCATCTTACTCAAGAGATACCATTTGTCAAGATTCTCCTATTTCCCGCAGAAGAATCCTGCGCAACGGGGGATCGTTAAGCTTCAGAAATCCTCCGCATTCGCAGATAAAACGGGAATTTCCCAGCCTTTCAGAAGCACAGGCAACACAATAAACCCGGCCGCAGTTGTCGCATTTTCCAGCCGGTGCGTGAGGAGGCGGTTCGCCGTGGAGCCGGACCGGCGGCACAGGATCGCTGCTCTTCGGCTCACGCCACAACCGGCCGCAGGAGACGCAGCGGTAGGCGTCATAGGCGGCATCGTAGAGCTTTTCACGCAGCTGCTGCAGACGCTCTGTGATCTCCGGCAGAGACACTTCTGCGGAATTGAGGGCCTCCTCCGCCTCAGGGAATTTCCGCCGGGTTATGAGGAGCTCAACCAGGTTTTCATGGGCTTCAGGATTCTCAGGCTGAATCCGTATAGCCTCCCCATAGGCGGTTTCCGCCCGCAGAAACTCACTTTTCATCCAGGCGCAGTTACCAATTCCTGTCATCGCCGCGGGATCTTCGCTTACTTCGAGAATATCCTGATAGAGCTCCTCCGCACGGCTGATCATATCCACCTTCAGGCAGGCAGCGGCACAGTTCATACGGTAATCCCGGTTTGCCGGGTCCATTCTGACTACCCGCTCATAGAGCTGTACAGCCTCATCCATATCGCCCCGGGAGACTATCAGGTTTGCCCGCTGATTCAGCAGTACATGGGACTCCCCTGCCCAGGCATCAAGACCATCAAGGTATGCAATACCCGCGTCAGGTCCCTCTTCCAGACTTAACAGGTACGCCATGTTGGCTTGAATATCCTCTTCTCCAGAGGCCGCGGCGACCGCCAGAGACAGGAGTTCCCTTGCCCCGGCAAGATCCCCCCTCTCCGCCCGGAGAAGACCGGTCAGATTGAGAACCCACTGATTATCCGGCGCCAGAGACCTGGCTTTTTCGGCCTCTTCCAGGGCATCAAGGCCCATGGCATGAAGATTATCTGCCAGCTTGAGCCAGTAGAGATAGTAATCCGGCTCCTTTTCCGCCGCTTTAAAAAGATAATCTACGGCCTCATGCCGCCTTGCTCTCATTGCAAGCAGGGTTCCGTGTAAAAAAAGGACAGAACTCTCTTCGTACCCCTCGTTGATAAGGGTCTCGAAAATTTCATCCGCCTTTGCGTAATCCCCTCTGCCGAAAAGGACCTTTCCTTCCAGGGCCCTGACTTCAGGGTTGTCAACCGCGAGTTCCCTTATGGCAGGAAAAATCCCTTCCAGATCATAATAGGCCTCTTCCCGGAAATAGAGCCTGGCGGCATTCATATAGTCGGCCAGGGCCGCATCGGAATTCCCCATACGCTCCCTGGCACGGGCGGCGTTCACAAAAAAGAGGGCAATTTCAGGATTCAGTTCACAAGCCCGCTGATACGCCCCGGCTGCCGCTTCCCAGTTACCGACCCCGAACTCACCATGGCCCAGGAGGTTCCAGATCATTTCATCATCGGAAAACTTCCCGGCTTCTTCCCTCAGGTAGTTTTTCAGTTCCAGGAACCTGTTCTGCATATACAGAAGGTTGGCCTTTTCCTTGACTGCCCGAAGAAATCCGGGATCAATCCTGAGACACTCCTCCACCGCTGCAAGGGCCTCCGGATAGAGCCCCAGCTGCAGACAGCATTCTGCGAAGAGAAAATATTCATCCCCGCCGGGCGCCTTTTGCGAGAAAGCCTTCCGCAACTGCACAAGGGAGGCAGAGAAATACCCGATTCCATGAAAGGATTCAGCAAGGGCTATGCGCCGTGCCCGTAAAGGTTCCTGTACTCTGGTCCAGCGGTAAAAGGCAGCCTCCACTTCTATGGGAACAGAATTGAGCTCCAGCCGCTCAAGCAGAAAGCGGGCCTGGTTTGAATCATCATAATTCTGCCCGCCGAAAGCAATCCTTCCGCTGTACAGATTGTCATCCGAAAACTCCCCCACCCATTCTCCGTTTACGGTGAAAACAAAGGAGGAATCCCGGGCAATCAGTCCCAGACGAACCAGACCGCTTTCCGGAAGAGGGGCCGGCGTCCAGGGAATCAAAGTCATCGGTTTTTCGTTAAAGACCAGATCAAACCGATAGTAGCCCCGATTGGAAACAAGAAAGTAGTAATATCCCCCGCCTTCGATATACCGCAGAAGGAATCCTGCAGCGCTGTAGCCGTTCTCCTCCGAAATGCGGATCTCCGCCTCTATTTGAATATCCCGGTAGCGAAACAGCGGATCAGTTACCCAGGCAAAAACATTCCGCCGGGTCAACTGCAGAAGAAAAGAGCCCCGCTGCCGCCTTGCAGTATATCCGTCACCCTCCTCCCTTACAGGAAAACGACGGTGGTTAAAACGGGAAAAAGAGGTCTTCCAGCGTTCTTCAACCAGATCATCAGGATTATATTGCTGCTTTTTTCGAAGCCAGTTGAGCATTGCCTTAGTATACGGATGGGCACCGCCTCAGTCCACACCCGAATAGCAGCTTGTCATCCCATACACCGACGGGTATAGTGACCTTATGGTTAGCATCATTTCACTCGGCGGCTCTATTGTTGCACCGGACAAGCCGGACGTACCCTTCATTCAGCGCTTTTCTGCCCTTATTCGTGAGTACCTGGCAGAGGATACAGCCCGCAGGATTATTCTGATAGTCGGCGGCGGAGGCCCGGCCAGGGTCTACCAGCAGGCATACCGGGAAATCAGCAACGCGTCCCATTCACAAGAGCAGGACTGGATCGGTATTATGGCAACCCGGCTCAATGCCCAGCTGATCAAAGGCGTCTTCGCGGACCTCTGTCCAGAGCCGGTGATTACCGACCCGACAGTAGTAACGGAGATGTCCGGAAGGGTTCTGGTCGCCGCGGGCTGGAAACCAGGCTTTTCCACTGATACTGATGCCGTCTATCTTGCGGAACAGTTCGGCGCCGACAGGGTCATAAACCTTTCGAACATCGCCAAGGTGTATACAGATGATCCAAAGAAAAACCCGGAAGCAGAGCCCCTGGAAACGATCTCCTGGGAAGCTTTTCAGAAAATGGTCGGCGACGAGTGGATTCCCGGCCGCAATGTGCCCTTTGATCCGGTGGCCACGAAAAAGGCGGCAAACCTGGGTCTCACCGTAATATGCGCCGCCGGCAGGGATACGGAAAATATTGCCCGCCTGCTGCGGGGAGAAGAGTTTGAAGGCACTCTTATCGGCTGACAAAACCCTGCCGATAGTGCCACATTACCCTGGAATACTGCTCGGGAAAGGGGTTTGAACGGGTAAAGTCGGGAAGCCAGTCCTTCCTGGAAGGATCTTTCATGCCGGCCGGCTCCTGTACAAAGCCTTCGTCTATTCCGGCCTCTGCCAAAGCATCGGACAGAAGATCAAACTCGAAACCAGAAATCCCCCGCTGATGGTCCGGTTCCCGGGGATTCAGGTACTGGGTCATCAGGGAGAACATCCCCTTTTTTCCAACCTTCCTTCCGTACCAGCGAATCACATCGAGACTCTCCTCCACATACTCGGGCAGCACCAGGTGGCGCACAATCACACCGCGAATAAGAGAGTCGTTTTTATACAGAACGGGGCGGTTCCTTAGCATAGGAGGAAGAGCCGCGCGAACTATATCCGGATAATCCCCCCGTCCCGTCTCTCTTCTGGCAGAAACGGGCGACAGGGTCTTGATATCAGTCAAATAGATATCGATCCAGGGATCCAGCAGTTCCAGGGTTGCAGGGGTTTCAAAACCCGATGTGTTCCATACCGCAGGAATGCTGAGCCCCCGGGACCGGGCTGTTTTGAGGGCTCCGATTACTGACGGAGTAAAATGAGTGGCGGTAACAAAGTTGATATTGGCAGCTCCCTCATTTTCCAGCCGAAGCATCAGGTCCGCCATGTCCTCTTTCGAGATTTCAGCCCCGGTTCCTTCATGGCTTATCTGCCGGTTCTGACAATCCCGGCAGCCCAGGGTGCAGCCGCTGAAAAAGAGGGCTCCTGAACCGGCACCCGTAACCAGAGGGGGCTCTTCACCCCGGTGCAGGGTCGCACAGGCCAGCCTGACTTCGGCAGATTGCCCGCAGAAACCGCTTGCTTCATTAATCCGGCCGATCTTGCATGCTCTGGGACAGAGAACACAGTTCTGGTAATACGATTCCAAAAGACCTCCGTTCCTCCTGCTCATGCTGCCAAGTCCTCGCGCCTTTGTTTCATTACCACATAGTTACGGACCCGCGTCTTCTATGTCAACGCTATTATGGGCGATGCAGGAAGGACCGTTCCGCAGCACCTCCTGTACCGCGTTTAATCTGTTTGTAGTGTCCTGAACCGTGGGGATGAATCGGAATTAAAACTCATGCCGGTAGGGAATTATCCTCTTGTTCATTCATTGTTGCAGAGTTTCTTCCAGATTCCCGGCAATTCTCGAAGCCCGCGCATTGTTCATCCCCACGCTTGTGAACACTAACCAACTTTTACTCTTGTTGATACGTATTCCTTTTCCATTGGTCCTCCCCTGAAGGTTCATGGAAGTGCTATGGATAAAACGTCATACATCAATGGCCGTCTCATTCCAATTCCTGCCAATATTACCAATATATACCATACCCGGGTATGGTAGCAAGAGGACGAGAGATTCCGCTCCTTGACAGAAACACAAGGAGCGGAGTATTCTTTTTTTCGTTAAGCTTTAATACCGCCGGCGTGGCGAAATTGGTAGACGCGCTAGACTCAAAATCTGGTGGAGGCAACTCCGTGTCGGTTCGAGTCCGACCGCCGGTAAGCTAAAAGTCGTCGCACGACGGCTTTTTTTATTTCTTCCTCCGGACTCGAACGCAGTCCCGGCGATTGAGCCGAAGGGCCAATCGCAAGCAGCGAATCGCACAGCGATGCAGCTGTCGAGTCCGACCGCCGGTAAATGAAAGGTCGTCGCAAGACGGCTTTTTATATTGTTTTCAATTCGTTCAGCCTCCGCCGGTAGGCCTGGGCTTCCTGCAGCCGCCCCAGGACTTCACAGGTATCGGCGATATTAAACAGAGCATCCCTGTGGTTTTTATCGATCCCCAAAGCCTTTTCAAAACACGTAAGCGCCTTTTCGTAACGCCCCTGAACAAAGTTTAGAGCTCCGATATTGTTCTGGATGGTTGCGTCCTTCGGATTCAGTTCCTCGGCCCTGGCGTATGCTTTGGCGGCTTCTCCGCTATTTCCCGATTGAAAACGGATATACCCCAGCTGGTTCCAGGCTTCAGGATCGTCACTCCTCAGTTCCAGAAAGCGGATTAGTCTTTCCTCAGCGGGCTTGAATTTGTCCATGCGGCTTAAAGCGATTGCGCTGTTGAAGAGCGCTAAAAGATGGGCAGGATCAATCTCCAGTACCTGGGCAAAGCAGCGCTCTGCTTCCTCCGGATTATTAAGAGACAACAGGTCCGCCCCCTGATTGACGAGGAGATGCAGTTTCTCACTCATATCATCCTCCTCGGGGAGGAAAATCATAGTTCTTACCAAAAAGATCGGTAAAGATCGACAGCATCTCCTCCTCATTCGGGCCATCAACACTGATCCGCACACGGTCGCCCTGACAGAGTCCCATGGCGATTAAACCCATGACATTGGTGAGATCGGTCACCATTCCCGTGCCTTCCACGCTGATACTTCCCGGATACCCGGCAGCAGCCTGGATAATAAGTCCCGACGGTCGTACATGAATACCCGCGTAGTTCTGCACAGTCACTTCTGCTTGAACCATTACGGTAAAAGTATGCACCCTTTAAGGAAAAATGTCTAATGCAGATGATCTTCCGCAGCAAGTATAACCAGAGCGCAGGGTTTGCCGGGGCAGCGGCAACGGAGATCAGCATGCTTTTGGTCTGATAGACTTTATGCTGAATCTCCTGGTGTTCTTACTGGAGGACCAAGGAACGGATGTCTTCACGATCCTGAAAAACCCTGCCCGCTGTCATCTCCATACGTTCCATGAAAAGTTCAGTATCGCCTTCATAGATTTCCTGCAATTCAGGGCTTCCAAAGGGACACTCCACAGCTAATCGCCTTTGATTTCGCTTACAAGAGCGTCGAAAATTGTGAGCATATCCACTGTAGTTTTCCGCAAACGGGAAGCAATAATTTTGGCGATCGCCCTGGTAACCGGCAGACCAAGAGCGGGGGTTTTATCACCAAGCTCAAGGAAATCCTGTTTGGAGATAACAAGAAATTCGGAGTCCATGGCAGCTACCACTGTAGCGGAGCGCTTATCATCATCAATAAGAGCCAGCTCACCGAAGAAAACATTATCCTCCGCCTTAAGGCTTACAACTGTGTAATTGTCTCCGGCCCGGGTGCGCTTCAGAATCTCGACGCCCCCGTTCAACACAATAAACATCTCGCTTCCCAGCTCCCCCTCCTGGATAATCGTTTCTCTCTGTTTATACCGTCTGGTTCGGCATATTCTGATAAGCTGTTCCAGGTATTCCGGATATTCACAGATACCCGCAAAGAGACTGATTTTTTCAAGACGCTTCCGAATATCCTGATCACTGCTCATGGACGATCCTTCCGGCTTTCCAGGATTATTGCCATTGAATGGGGTCTGATGAGATAATCGTCGGGAGGAACAAATATCGGCCGGTTGACCGCCAACTCTTTTACCTTCTGCAGGTTGGTCACCAGGGCCGAGACATCGGAGGTTTTCTGGGCGTTTCTCAGGGCCTCCATTTTCATGCGGTTCGGAGTCCCTGTATTTTCCAGGATTCCCAGTACAATCAGATCGTGGTTTTCCTGAAAACCGCTCCTGTATTGACTGTAGCTCTTTCCTATGAACTCCCGGGGAATCGAGGCCGTAGTTAAGCGGGCGCTTCCGCTTTCCCCTGCAAGAAGGTCATGGATAATGTGAGACATCCCGTTGGTCACCGAAGAACGGGACAGTATTCTTCTGGACAGGTCCCGGGAAAAGATAATCTCATCGCAGCCGGCGTGCTTCAGGTAGCTTGCGTACTTACGGTCAAGCAGCTCCGCGGTTGTATAGACATCCCGGGCAATTGCTTTGACCGTCAGCACGGTCATAACCGTCTTGGAGTCGATCTCCGAGGGGATCGAGCTCTCCCAGGTGTCCGCCAAAACCAGAACCTTGCGGGCATTCTGTACATTCGCCCGTTTCAGGCTAGTTTCGGAAAAATAGTCTCCCCGGACAAACTTCAGGTTCTTAAGCTCAATATCCTCTTTTATTTCTTCGACTTTGTCGGATTCAATATTCGATAACAGAACCAGGCGATCATCACCAAAGTCACTGCTCTGCAGGATATCAAGAAGGATGTCCCGCATGTGTGCCTTCCACCCGCAAACGATCAGATGATCATTAAGTTTCGGAAAATCCATTAATCCCCTCCTTGCACGGGAATTTCGTTCGACAAAGATCGACGCCAGGGAACCGGACAGGGCGCTGGTGGCAGCGATTCCAAGAAAGATGGAAAGCACGGCGACAAGACGCCCCGGAAAGGTGACCGGAACTTTATCACCGTAACCGGTGGTGGAAAAGGTTATTACCGCCCACCAGAAACCGTCTATCAAATCGCCAAACTGGGCATTGATGCTGTTCTCAAAAAGGTAGATCAGCCCTCCGGTTATCAGAAAAACGGCGAGAAAAAAGAGTGCCATCTGCATAAAGGGAGAAGCCATAAGCTTTTCGAAAAAGCGCTGCAGACGACGATAGGGCATGATTAATTCTCCAGCAGGGTAATTTCCACCCTGCGGTTAAGTCTGCGCCCCGCCTCGGTATCGTTCCCGGCGACAGGTTCACGGGCCCCCATACCGCGTATAACTATCTGGTCTTCCCTGCGGGCGCCGAGCTCTATCAGGGCCCGGGCGGTTACCCGGGCACGTTCAACAGAGAGACGTTCCCGGCCGGCAGCGGTCCCTGCCAGAGCCGTATGGCCGGCTACCAGAACATCCTGGTCCGGATAGCGCTTGAGGATTTCCGCCACAGTTCGGATTTTCTCCTCCTCGCCGGGAACAAAGCGGGATGAGTCGGGCAGAAAACGGATATTATGCAGGGCAATGGTTATACCCTGATCGTCGACCCGTACATCCGAGTCCTCCACCTTATCTTTTGCCAGGGAATTGCGTATATCCTCGGCGACTTTTTCTTTTTCCATCTCTTCGGCCTGAATGACCTCTGCCGAAGCAGTACCGCGAAAGATCCAGGAACTGCCGTCATTCAGCTGCATTACCAGCTCAAACTCCTCGGTGTAGGCAGCCAGATACCCCTGATCATTGTCCCAGTACAGATGCTGGGTCGAGAATCCTGATATCTGCTCTGGACTAAGCCCCCGGGTTGAAGGGAACCGGTGATACACCTGATAGGCGGCATCAATGGCGTGCAGCGGCCTGCCTTTGTACTCTTCAATTCCCAGGTATTGATACGCCACATTAATAGGGAAGCTTACGATCCCGAGACCACTGCCGGATTCACGAAAGTCATGGACCTCTTCTCCTGCCCCTGCCCAGGTCTCACCGGGAGACACATCCCGTTCAGGGAATCGGGGGACCCCCCGGACAACAGGAAAACTGTACCGGTCAGGTACATCCATGCGCCCAAGGGAATCTCGGCTGTAGGCTGTCGGATGTTCCTCGCTCCACTGGTAGACCCCGGCATCACCGGTAGATCGGTTGGCAATCTGAAAGATTCCTTCCAGCTGTCCCGTGTCCCCTGTTACGTCCTTTATGGTGTACGCGATCTTGTAGCGCAGTTCCGACTGCTGAACGGCCTGCTGCCGTCCAAATCTCTGGATAACTGTCTCATCTACCTGGGCAACAGCCCGGAACTTTGTTCCAGCAACATACTGGAAGCGGAAGACTTCGGCCTCCAGTATTTGACCGTAGAATAGTACGACCGTCACAAGCAGCATGAATACAATCCTGTTTCTTCTCATTCTCAAGTATACTTCCTTGACAAATATATGGCCAAGCTTATATCTTCAAATTGTATCCCACAGGAAGCCGATGTGTTTGAAAAGCTAAGCCAGCCCCAGTCAGAAGAGTTGTTCGCGTTGCTGAGCAATGCAGGATATTCTCAACCTACTCTCCTTCAGTCAAAGGTTGTTCCTGCCGTGCTAAGCGGCAGAGATCTTCTGGTGGAAACACTGTACGCCGACGGAAGAACTGCGGCCTGCCTTCTGCCCCTTCTTGTATCCCATGATGCTGAAAGCACAAGATGCCGGGCGCTTATCATCACCCCCTCTTCGGACCTTGTAAAAAAGACCGCTCTTCAATATCGAAGGTTCGTGCGGGGCAACCGTACAGCTCCTTCCGTAACAACCCTGGGCTGGGACAGTTCGATAAAGCGGGAAGCAAAGCTCCTCGCCGGGGATCCCGGTATCATTGTCGGCACCTCAAGCCGTATAATTGACCATCTGCGTCGTAACTCGATGGATTCAAGGGAGTTGCAGCGGATTATTATCAACCTGGAGACTCCTGTCGACAAACACACCTTCCTGCAGGATGTTTTGTTTATTTTGTCCAAGGTTCCCAAGAAAAGCCAGATCGTCATATTTACCCCTACCCTTCAAGACACAAACTCCCTGGAGAGCCGGCTTCGACACCCGCTAACAATCTCATCCGAGGATTGGGACAGGGACAATAAAATTCAAAGTGTATATGAAGCAGCTGACGCGGTACATAAAGCGGAGCTGTTATTAAGTCTTTTTTTGAGCAGAAGAATCACTCAGGGTGGAATCTTCTGCCGCACTATGGCTGTATTAAAAACCCTGGAAAAGAAGCTTACCAAGGAGGGAATCCGCAGCCATATTATTTCCACCCGTACTTCTTCACGGAAGAAAGAAGAGATCTTTAAGCTTTTCAGAGAAGGCAGTATGCCATGTATTCTGACAATCTCAATATCTGTTTTAACCGAGATTGAAGGAATCGGATGCGCAGTTTTTTTTAATCTGCCTTCTCCGCCTGAAGCCTATACGGATATCAGTTCCGTACTGATTCAGGACTCAAATGCAAAGATCATTACTTTCGTTACGAAGGAGGAGTCGGCTATACTTCAGTTTTTACAGGAGAAAAACAAGATGAAAAAAGAGAACTTCCCCGACAACCTCGAGGTTATTCGGGGTAAGGTCGAAGGCATTCTACAATCCATACGTTCGGAGGAGAATCCGGACGAACTGAACCAGTACCGAAAACTGATAAAAAAAATGGTTCCTTTCAGCATGCGAAGCTATTTAAGCGCGTATCTAATAAAAGAGGCTCTTGGAAACACAGTCCGCGGAGACAAACCTTTCAGGACAATCTTTGTATCAATCGGGCGAAACCGTCGTGTTTTTCCAAAAGACCTTTCGAAGCTCTTTACTCAGGTCCCTGGTATTACTACCGAGGAAGTAGGGAGCATTAAGGTACTTGATAACTATTCTTTTATAGATATTCCCGCGCACATCGCACAGGCTGCCATCGATAAACTGGACGGCAGCGATTTCCACGGGCGAAAGATAACCGTGAACTTCGCCAGGAAGAAGGAGGAAAAGGTCCTCCGCTGATCACTCTATTCCCTCCTTAAAGCTTCACCGCTCCTTCGATAAATCGAAGGAGCGGTTTTTTACACAAGAACAAACCAGAGAAGCATAAACAGCATCAGCAGATTAATTAGTAAAGCCGCGACAAAAATTCCGGCGCCCAGCAATTCCCGGTATCGGGCACCACGGCTGCAACGGAGAGACAGTAAGCGGGGTTCTCCAGGGATCAGTACTCTCTCGGCAAATGGATCAGAAGGAGGGTTTCCGGTTTCAGTGGAACATCCGAAAGCGTAGAAGACAGCAGTATCCGGTGTACCGCCGACAATTGCTCTGCTGGTCCTGATTTTACCACCGGGGCAGCCTTCAAGAGCAGCATCGCTGCCGCGGAATGTCCGTATCCGATAAACACTCCCATCAGGAAGAAAGGCCCGGCTCCCGTTTCTTAAGCTTACAGTCTGGGGAAAACGGCGGGCCGGCAGGGACAAAAGGTCCCTCTCCGCCCTCAGATATCGGCCTGTCCTCCAAATTCTCCGGTAGAGACTGAAAAGGAGTAATCCCGGCGGCAGCAAAGGAGCCAGAGGAGCAAGACTCATGGTAAGGGCTATATGGGCATAAAACAGAAATCCCGGCGACCTGAGGTATACATAAGTTAAAATAAAAAGGCTGAATGAGGCCAGAGTAAGAGACGCAGGGGTAAGCTGATTCCAGTACTCATTTCGCTGTCTTCCTGACCAGATCGACCGGCGCAGAATTGTGCAGGGGGCACCGTCATATATAAGCACCAGAAGATCCCCGTCCCCTCTGCCGCGGGAACGAAAAACAGGACGGGAGTTTACCATTACCAGCTCGCCGGATACCATAAGTCTGGTCCCCTGAGGAAAAGAGGTAATACGATTTGCGGGTAAGTGGGTCGGTGAGGCATCCGCAAAGGCCAGTTCGTTATCCTCTACCCTGTCCTCAGCCTCATAGGCATTGAGGGCCGGCAGCGTATAAACCTCGACTCCCTTCAGGTCTACTTGAACTGATAAGGCACCGTCGGTCAGCCAGAGCTGCTCGTCCCCCTGAACAGCCTCGATTTGACCGAAAAAGCGGAAGGATTCCCCCTGGGGAGCCTCCGTACGGACCGTCGGGTAATCGATAATCGGGTATTCCATACTTTTGTAGATCGCCTCACGGAATCTTCTCCACTGCCTGCGTACGCGAACCCCCCCGGAAAGAGGCAGGACCACATACCCCAGCAATACAATTCCGGCAATCAGCAGTAACCGTTCCACTTATTGCACAACCATGGTTAAATGAATTATCTTTAAGCTTATCATGGTTGAACGCATTATAGTAGGGTCTCTTAGTACAAATGCTTATATCTACTCGGAATGGAAAAAGGAGTGTCTCCTTATTGATCCGGGCGGAGATATGGAAGAACTCCTTGCCCATATGACTATTAAGAACCTGAAACCCCTGGGTATTATCTGTACCCACGGGCATCTTGATCATGTGGCCGGAGTATATGAACTGCAGCGGCATTTTCGTGACAAAGATGTAGAAATCCCGGTAGCCATTCATACTGCAGACGCCCACTATTTAGGTAAAAACGCCTCTGAATCTCACAGGATCAGTTTTGAACAAATTGGAATCGATTTAAAAACGATTCTCATGGATTATGATCTGTTCTTTCCGGAACCGGATATTATACTGAACGACGGCGACACAGTACTCAACTCAAGCCTCAAAGTAATTCATACCCCTGGCCACACCCCGGGCAGTATTTGTCTCTACTCAGAGTCTCAGAGCATTCTCTTTTCCGGGGACACCCTCTTTTTTGAAGGTGTTGGAAGAACGGATCTAATGGAAGGTGATGGAGAAGCGATTCTGAAGAGTATCCGCGAACGGCTTTTTGTGCTTCCCCAGGAGACAAGGGTCTTCCCGGGACACGGTCCCAACACAAGCATTGAGAGAGAAATTAAAAACAATCCCTTTATGCAGTGAGAACAGATAAGCCATCTACAGACTAAAGTCCGCCAGCAGTCCTGTGCTTCCGCCAATGCTGGTAAAGGGGTTTGTTTCCGCCTTTAGATATGCTTTGTGAAGTTTATCAGACAGCACCCGGATGAGTGCATCCCGCCCTTGGTTAGAAAGCCCCTGAAGTTCTTCGCTCCCGGGAAGCGTTGCAGCATCCTTGTCTCTCAGCCTAACCAGTCGGTCAATAAGATTATCCAGACTCCGGAGTTTCGACAGACTAAAGCCGCCCCCTTCACTTGGTCTGCCATATACGTGCTTGAACCTGGCGTACATGGCCTGAGAACTGGAAACGGGAAGACCGACACGGGAAGATCCGGTACTCCCACGGACTACACTTGTCAGAGGGATTGTTCTGTTAACAGTGGAAGTCTGTATCTGCACCGGACCTGGTACTCCTTTCTAAGAAATATTTACCCCAAAGGCTTATTTCTATTTTCGGAATACCAGGAGAGGGATTTAGTAAAAACTAACGATTACGTCTTTCGTCAGAGCTTTTACAGTCGATACACATAAGTGCATAGGGGATTGCCTCGAGCCGTTCCCTGGGAATTTTTTTATTACAGCGCATGCAAATACCGTAACGCTCGTTCTTGATTCTGGATAATGCGGAGTCTATGAGCCGGAGCCTTTTGACATCGTTTGTACTCAGGGTTTCAAGGGTTTTTCGGTCGATATCATCGGCGGCTACATCCACCAAGTCCTTCGGATCCATGTCACGAACAAGGTTCTCGAAATCTTCGCTCTCACTCATAAGATTATTGACAATCTCTTCCTTGAGCGAGATGAGCTTTTCTTTCATCTGGTCCACGAATGCTTTATCCATAATCCTACCTTCTCCGTACATAGCCGTACGCAATATGGCAAGAGAATATGAAGGAAATAAAAAAAAATGTCAAGGCGCAAAAATAGTGGAAATTCCGTCGCTTGACAAAGGAAGCGGCAATGTCCTACTATTCGTCTATATTTGCAGGAGGAATTGTGGCCAAAGAGGAAGCTATTGAAGTTGAAGGTATTGTAAAGGAATCTCTTCCAAACACCATGTTCAGGGTTGAACTGCAGAACGGACATGTCATTCTAACCCATCTCTCCGGCAAAATGAGAAAACACTATATCCGGATTGTCCCCGGCGACAAAGTCCGGGTAGCCCTTTCCCCCTACGATCTTACCCGGGGACGCATTATCTATCGGGAACGATAGATCCAGTTACATTACCGTAAGATTATCCATACAGCACCTTCACCCCCCATTCCAGGTTGGGGTACGCCGCATTCACCACATATTGGAGAGTCTGCAATGTAGCGGCGAACCTTTTTCCGCAAAACCGAATCGCCGGTATCCGAATGGTTCCCTTTTCCATGAATAATTAGCACCTTTTTCAGGCCCCTTCTCCTGCTGCGAAGCAGAAAGCCATCCAGCTCCTTCAGGGCTTCCTCCACTGTGTACCCGTGCAGGTCAAGGGTATCCTGAGGCGCCATGCGGCGAATAGTTTTACGTGACGGGCTCTTCTTTCCGGGTCTGTTCCTGTCGGCATCCTTGCAGGGATAAGGATTATTTTCCAGCCAGCGATTCATGACTTCTTTGTATGCCGCCTGCTCTTTTGCCCGCTCGTCATCCTGGGAGTTCTGCTTTTCCCATTGTTCTAAAATATCTCCAAAGTTCATTCCAGCTCCTGTGAAGCACGAAACAGATCCTCAAATTGTAGGATATCCCGATCTTTAGTCCAGCCTTCCACACCATAGGCCGTACTAAGAAGTACAAAGTCCCCGGAACGCTGGCTTATCTTAACGGTCAGGCCTTCCGGCAATTCAAGCCAGGCTTCCGCCGAGTCCCTGGGGATCCGACTGCTGACAACATCAGTGGCCACAACTGCAGGGAGCACGCTGCGCACATAGGCGGCATGTCCCAAAAGTCCGGTCATGGCGAAACACAGAGTTCCGAAAAACAGCGAGACAAGCAGCAGATACGAGCGCTTGATATACATCGCGAGAATTACTGTCACAAAGAAGAGGTTATACAATACCATTACGAGAATAAAGGAAACACCCGGAGGGAAATAACGGGGCAGCCGGTACTGCCGCACATACTCTTCGGACCCGGCCAGGGTTTCCCAAAAAGAGAGGACCCGCTCATCAGGCACTGCGCACCGGGCAGAGGCAATGACAGCCGTAACAGCTTCTGCCCGAAGGCCCTCACCCTCGAGGCATAAAGCCCAGTTAAATAAAAGCCTGCCGTTCTCCGGATACTCCGATGCAATGTTCCGGTAAAGAACAGAGGCTGCGCTATACTCTTCCTGCAGAAAAAGCCGTTCAGCCTCCTGCACCTGTTCAAAACTTAACAGTTCACCTCCGGCGGAAAGAAAAAACAGAACAAAGGGTGCAAGGAGCAGTATTGAGTAGTGAAGCACCCTTTTACGGCGAATACGGAAGATCAGCAACAGCAGCGGTCCGGGAATAAAGGCAAAATAGATATACCGTGTCCTGAAAAGCTCCGTTGACTGAGCAACAAGTATTTCCTCGGGTAAGTAGCGCAAGTCCGGCAGCCGCAAGGTTTCCTGTTCCACAAGAATCTCGGCACCGGACAACACCGGCAACTCCAGAACTGTTTCGGGAATGGTACGTACGCTGGCATTCTCAGCATCGAAATAAGGGAAATCCGGTACAGTTATTTCGTACCTACCCTCCTCTTCCGCTTTAATCAGATAGCGGGTCTCCCGAAAGCCCTGATAACCCGTTAAAGAAGCCTCATAGTTATGTTTCTCCTCGCTTCGCACAAGAATAAGGCCATCGAAATCCGGATCCGGAGGAGTCAGATATGCAAGATTTCCCTCCCCCTGAATGCGTACAATCAATTCCACAGTGTCTCCTGCCCGGGGATCTTCGGGGAGAAGGGAAACATCGAGCTCAAACCGTCCAACCCCTCCAGAGACTGCAACATCGGCAGGTACCGGCCGAACATCTACGGCAGTGGCCGCCGAGGTTCCTGAAAGGCCCTCTGCGGTAACAGCGGCTTTATTCAGAAAAAATCGGCCCGACCCGGTGGGAGTAAAGAGGTACCCCGTAACGGGCACGGTGTACAGGACCGTCCCCCCAAACTTGCGCCGGCGGATCTCTCCGAGTTCAGGGGCCTCCTCAAAAAGTCCGCCTCCCGACGCAGAGACAGAGACACGTTCAGGAAGAAGGATTTCTTCCTGATTCTGCATTACCAGAACTGCAGGAATAGTCTGCCCTTCATAAAATGGACCGTCGGGGATTTCCCATTCCACCTCCAGGGGAAGCATGAGCTTTTTATCACTGTAAGCACCTACCCGCTGGATTCCAACTGTGGTAGTACGGGCTTCAGATCCGATAGTAAAGGGAATCGAAGGAAAGAGGATTCTTCCAGTCCGGTTGGACAGCAGAATATAACTGACAGAAACCGCAGGATAACTGCTGGCGTCTTCCCGGTTCTTGACAATTCCCCGGATATTCGGCCCCGCATACAAACGAATTCCCTCAGGAAAGTCCCATTCTCCAATACTGACCATTGAAGCCGATGGAACATCTACTTCGAAGGAAAGTGTAAAACGGTCATGCAGCCCCACAGGATTGGGCAGAAAGGAGAGCGGGGGCTGGTCTTCAGTAAAAACACAACAGGATAGAATGAACACAAGAAAAAGAGCTACCAAAAAGGTCCGTCGCTTTCCTGGTCTCCGCCATGCTGGGATACCCACTGGGACTCCTCCTTGCGTTTAATATATTGTAGAATTCTATCTACCTCTTCCGAAGAGATATCTCCTGTAACAGAACCGCCGGCAGGAGCTACCCTGTCCTCCTCCTGTTGGCTGCCCAGCCGTAAGAGGGTCAGTTCCATGTTCCTTTTTGTCTCCTTGCTGTCGGGTTTCAGAATAAGGGCCTCCCGAAAGCTCTCGAAGGCGGAACGGTATTGACTGAGTTCATAATAAAGGTTTCCCATATTAAAAAGGGTTCTGAACTGCAGCTCCGGATCAGCTCCCCCAAGGGCTTTATTCCATTCATCCTCCGATGCCGTGGTCTCACCCAGGGCGTAGAAAACATTTCCCAGGTTATAATGGATAACCTCATCCTGACCGTTCGGTTCTTCCAATATCCCAAGATACGAAACCGCTGCGGACTGATAACGTCCGTTTATATACTCATAGTTTCCTTTCAGGACCTGCCAATGAGTCCGGTATGGGGTGCAGGATGCAAACAGCAGAGGAAACAGAAGAATTAAAAGGTATTTTTCCAAGACACTACCCGTACTAAAAAATATACGTAAAGGGCGAACATGGCGATCAACAGGTACGGACGATAGCCTGATTCCCGCGGCTCATTGTAACGCACCGAGGAAGAACCGAAAACAGCATCCAGCTTGCTTATCAGGGCCGGATCGTTCAGAGAAAAATACTCCCCCCCGGTCTCCTGGGCCAGATACCGCATAGTGTCAGAATTCAGGCGGGTGATAACCCTGTTGCCCTTTGAATCCTGCACAACCCGGTCTCCTTCCAGGGGAATGGTGTCACCCTCAGTTGTCCCCGCACCGATGGAGATAATCCGGATGCCCATTTGCCGGGCGTCCTGCAAGGCAGCAGAAACCGAACCCCCGAAGTTTTCACCGTCGGAAAAAACAAAAAGAAGCTTTTCACTTTCCACTTTCCGCGGAAAAGCCCCGAATGCAGTGATTAACCCAGCCGTCAGGTCGGATCCCCGTCGGGACAGAACCTGGGGACCGATATTCTGAAAAACTGTCTCGAACAGGGTCAGGTCCTCGGTCACTGGAATCATCTTTACACCGATCTCCTGAAAAACCACCAGGGAGAACCTCGAGGTGCCGCCGCGGGAGGCAAGAATGCCCCGCATAACCTCTACGGAACGATCAAGCCTTGACGGCAGGGAGTCCCGGGCCAGCATGCTCAAGGAAACATCCAGGGCGAAGACTATGTCCCTGGATTCGATGGTCTGTATCTCCGGAGGGCCCTTTCGTTCCGGATCAGCGGCGGCGACAAGCATGAAGGTAATAAAAAGGACCAGGGCCAGAGCCGAAAAAAACCATTTTACAGTGAAAATATCCAGGTAGGCTCCAGCCCGCCAACGGCCGAGAAGATATTCCAGGTCTTTTCTGCCCCGCAGGAATTCGAACCACAGGAAAAAAATCACGGGAATCAGAACAAAAAAACCAATAAATATTTGCGGGTAACGGAACATATTCAGAGGACCTCCCGCAGCAGATATTTACGGAGAAAAAGGTGCAGCAGTACGGCAATTCCCCCGGCAAGAAGAAAGTACCGATACGAGGCTTCTGTCTCGGTTTTTACTTTCACTCGTTTTTCCGTGACGGTTGCCGAGTCAATGGAACGGAAAACCGTTTCCAGGGCACCGGGAGTAGAAGCGGAATAGAACCGCCCGCCGGTGGCATCCGCAACCATGCGCAAAAGCTCCTCATCGTAGCTGCCGGAAAAGACACCGCGAAAAGTCTTACCCGTCTCCGGATCCTGATACTCTCCCGGGACATCCCCGGGGCTGCCTATTCCAATGGCAAAGATTTTTATCCCGAGGGAAGATGCTGCCTCCGCCGCACTGGCCGGCGTTATTTCTCCTGCGTTGTTTTCACCGTCCGTTAATAAAACAATGGTCTTTTCCTCCGCCGTGCTCTGCCGCAGGTGCAGGGATGCCACGGCAATCCCCATACCAATAGCCGTACCCCGCCCAAGACTCATAAGCTTAAGATCATCCAGTACCCTGAGGTACGCGCTGTAGTCCAGGGTCGGAGGGACCATAAGTGCAGCCTCATCTGAAAAAACCACCAGCCCGACCGGATCATTCTCCCTGGAGCGGATAAATGATTTGATAACCTCCCGGGCAGTATTAAAGCGATTCTCGGGATAAAAATCCTGAGCAGCCATACTGGGAGATTCGTCGAGAACAAAAATAATATCTATTCCGCGGGTCAGATATACCCGTTCCTTTGTAATTCTGCCAGGGCCTGCCAGGGCAAGTACCAGAAGCACAAAACCTGTCCAGTAAAAAAGATGCGAAAGAAAACTCAAGGTACGAAGGCTAAAAGGAGTCTCCTGAAAAGAGTCGCCTCTCCATACAGAAAGGGAAAAAGGAACCCGTCCTCCCCGGCCTTTCCAAAAATGGGCCGCGAAGATTCCAGGAGGCAGAAGACCAAGCAGCAGCAGATAGACAGGGCTCTCAAAGATCCACACTTGCCGCCTCCTCATCGTCTTCGTCCCGTAATTTGCACTCCTTCTCCACTGCTGCGGCAAGCTCTCCCAGACGCAGCAGATCATCGCTCTTCCGGGTGCTTCCTGCTTCGATACCGGCAAATTTAATCATGTCTGCGTATTCAAGAAAATGTATCAGCCGCATGGCGATGTCCCCTTTTGGAAAAAGGGTCTGCATCATTGCACGAATCTCATGAATGGTAGTCGTTATACAGTCCCATCCGGTTCTTCTGCTGATATAGCTGCGAACCGCGTCGGAAAGGCGGTAATAAAAATCCCGGTCCGACATCATCAGGGCCTGAGCACTCAGCTCTTTCAGATCACGTTTGAGCCGCCAGTAGGGCCGTTTTCTTGACAGAAGATTAGCGGCAGAACGAAGACGCTGACGCACAATACCGGAAACCGCTACCAAAGCCAGCGGCCCAATTAAAACTATAAGAACCGTGACAATCAGCAGTGTAAAGGTACCCGGCAAATAGAGCTGCCCGCGGATATCCGCCAAATCACCTTCGCCGTCAAGAATGGAGCTGGTGTGGATCTTCATTCCGGACAGTACATAAGATCCGAAATCCAGTTCCGGAAGGGTCCGTGTTCCAGGAGAAAAGGATGAAAAAAAGATCCTCACCTCATGGTTATTTCCACTTTTCTCAACCCGGGCCCCATGAAAATAGACCCAGTCCGCTTTGGGTAACTGATCAGGAGGACGTATACGATCACCGTTTTCTGAACGCAGCAGAATCCGCAGTTCAACCGTGTCTCCCACATAAAATTCCGGCGGCAGCAGATGGACCGAGACGACCCGGGGGGTTCCGTACAGGAGGGAGCCTGCAAAACAAAAAACGAGTGCGAAAATCCTGCGTGCCCTGGAAGCCATCATGAAACGCGCCTCCGGGTCTTAAAAAAGGCCAGGACCTTGGCAACAGGGTCATCGTTTGTGTCCACGGTAAGTACCTGTATCCTGCGGCGCCGGCATTCACGTCGGAAGATCACCTCCTGGGTATCCCAGAAATCTTCGTAGGAAGCACGAAAAGAGGAACTGACTCCAGCTGCAAGAATATCATGTCCCCGTTCAGGGTCCCTGAGCGTAATACTCCCCTTGAGGGCGAGGGATTTATCTCCGGGATCGCTGATCCTGACAGCAATAACGTCGTGTTTGCGGGCCAGAAGGGTCATCTCGTTCCAGCCGGTCGCTGTCCGAAAATCAGAGAAGACCACACAGATTCCCCGGGATTTCAGGGTCTCGTATACCGTTTTCAGGGCCAGTCCCAGCTCGGAACCTGCTCCACGGGGTTTCAGGTTTTCCATGTCCTGTATCAGGCTCGCAACATGCTTGCGCCCCTTGGACGGGGGCACCCATTTTTCAATTCGGTCGGAAAAGAAGACTCCCCCGACCCTGTCGTTATTATGGACCGCAGCGAAGGCGAAAATCGCCCCTAAAATCATCGCCATATCCCGTTTACTGATGTCCCCCACCCCCTGGTCCAGGGAGGCCGAAACGTCAAAGACCAGCGAAAGAACCAGCTCCCGCTCCTCGCGAAATGTTTTGGCGTAGGGACTGCCCATACGGGATGAGACATTCCAGTCGATGTTCCGGACATCATCTCCCTCGGAATACTCCCGGACTTCGTCAAATTCAAGTCCGGGCCCGCGGAAAACTGAGCGGTAGTTTCCGGCAAAAATCCCTTCCAGAAGCCTGGCACTGACAAGAGGAAGATTACGTATACGTTGGAATAGACTCTCTTTCTCCATGATACCAGGCAATCAGGGAACAGGTACGGCCCGGAGAATCATGGTTACCACGTCCTCGCTGGTAAGTTCCTCCGATTCCGCCTCGTAGGAGAGGATAATCCGGTGCCGAAGCACATCATAGGCGGTCTCTTTGACGTCCTCCGGCAAAACATAGTTCCTGCCGGAAAAAAGGGCCCGCACCTTGGCCGCACGATACAGAAAAAGTGTCGCACGGGTGGAGGCGCCGTATTCTATATAGCGGGTGTACCCGAAGCGCATGGAATCCTTCTCCCGTGAAGCAGTCACAATGGAGACTATATACTCTTCGATTCTTTCGTCCACCTTAATCGCCGCTGCGGTCTCTTTGATAATATTAAGAATTCCCGGGGTAAGGACCTTTTGAATAAAGGACTTCTTCTCCACGCCCATAAGCCGCAGAATAGAAAGCTCATCCTGGGGATCAGGATAGTGTATCTTGAGCTTGAGCATAAAGCGGTCCAGCTGGGCTTCCGGCAGGGGATATGTCCCTTCGCTCTCGATGGGGTTCTGGGTGGCCAATACAAAGAAGGGCTTCGGAAGATAGTGGGTCTCGTCGCCTATGGTAACATGCCGTTCCTCCATGGCCTCAAGAAGAGCGGACTGAACTTTGGCCGGAGCGCGGTTAATCTCATCGGCAAGGACAATATTTGCGAAGACAGGCCCCTTTCTTGCCACGAATTCTCCGGTCTGCTGCCGGTAGATCATGGTACCTATAAGGTCTGCCGGAAGCAGGTCGGGGGTAAACTGAAGGCGCTTGAAACTGGCATCCAGGACCTCCGAAAGCGTCTTGACCGCCAGGGTTTTAGCCAGGCCCGGGACTCCCTCCAACAGAACGTGTCCTCCGGCAATCAGCCCCATCAGCATGCCGTCCACCATGGACTCCTGGCCAACAAGCCGTTTGGCTATTTCTCCACGACAGCGGTTTAATTCTGTACTGGCCCGCTCGATATCTGCTTCGGTTTTGTTCGCGGTGCTGCTCATAATAATGATCCTTCACACGTACGTTATGTTCTTTTAGCTGCGATACTCGGCATTCTCCCGGATATACTCGTAGGACAAATCACTACCCCACACCCGGGCAAAGCCTGTTCCGTTCTGTAAGTCTATCTCAATTTGTACCGTTTCGTCATGTTCGGGATAGCCTTTTAGCTCGGGAGAGAAGGATTTTTTCTCCAAATAGGCCGATAACCTTGTTTCTATTTCCGGAGAGATTCGAAACTCCCCCGAGGCAAAGATCAATTCATCCCCAAGACAAATGGTTAAAGCCTGCCGGTTAAGGGGAATGTCCATGTTCCCTGCATAATCTCCCAAAGAGGAAACAAGGCGCCCGATATTGGGGTCATTACCGTAAATCGCTGTTTTCACCAGTGGAGAGTTAACAACCGCCTTGGCAACCCCCCTGGCTTCGCGCCCGTTTCGAGCCCCCGAAACGGAGACTTCGATAACATGAGCCGTCCCTTCCCCGTTACGAACAATATCCCTGGCAAGATCTCCGCAGACCTGGCGCAGAGCGGCAATAAAATCGGAATAATCCGGAGCAGATGCCATGCGGGAGGACAGCAGAATGGCCATATCACTGGTACTCTGGTCTCCATCCACCGAGATCACGTTGAATGAATCCTCCGCCGCCTCATGCAGAGCCCTGGAAAGATCATGCCGTGAAAGGTCCGCGTCGGTCATAATAAAAGCCAGCATGGTAGCCATATCAGGCTCGATCATCCCCGCCCCCTTGGCTATCCCCACTATAGTTACGTCTCCCACGCGGGCGGAACGTATTTTGGGATAGCGGTCGGTAGTCATGATCCCCTTTGCAGCAGTCAGGACTGAATCAGCCTGCAGGCAATGTGTCAAATCCGGCAGGGCTGTGCAGATCTCCTGCACAGGGAGCTTCCAGCCGATAACCCCGGTGGAAGCGTAGAGCCACTGTTCAGGTCCGCCGCCGGCTGCTTCTGCCAGGCTTTCGGTTACCCTGCAGGCATCCTCATAACCACCGGGGGCACAGACATTGGCAACCTTGTTGTTGATCAATACTCCCTTGATTTGTGAGCCTTCCAGGCGTTCCCGGCAAAGCAGGACCGGAGCTCCGGGGAAGGCATTGCGGGTAAAAACTCCCGCTGCCGAATCGGTAGCGTCAATAAGCTCAATCAGCGAAAGATTCATTGGATACAGCTTATCTCCAGGAAGCTCACGGGGATGAAAAGTCATACCGACGCTTCCGGCCCGGAACCCCCGGGGCAGTGTGGAACGCGTCTTGAGAACATCTTCATAATCAACTATGCTGTTACAGGCGGTCATTCGATTGTTATAGTACGGCAGGGATTCGGATTTCAAGGGTTTTTACACCCGATTGCAGTGGAGGTATTCCGATGAAACTTACTCAGCTTGTAAGGACCAACCGCAGTTACCGCAGGTTTAACGAAACAGAACCTGTTCCAGAGACGCTTATGACAGAGATGGTAGATCTGGGTAGAATCTGTCCCAGCGGAGCTAACCGTCAGCCCCTTAAATACATGGTTATTTCTGATCCGGCGGCGAAGGAAAAGATTTTTCCCCTTTTAAGCTGGGCCGCATACCTGCAGGAATGGAAGGGGCCTGCGAAAGGGGAACGCCCGACGGGCTATATAATTATACTGGGAGATTCAGAGATTTCGAAGGACCCGTCAGTGGATTTAGGGATTTCGGCTCAGACAATGCTGCTCCGGGCTGCCGAAGAGGGATACGGCGGCTGTATGATCGCGTCGGTAAAAAAAGAATCTCTGCGGCAAGTGCTGGAGATCCCCGACGATCTTGATGTCCTGCTGGTTATCGCCCTGGGAAAGCCCGCTGAAGAGGTCATCCTTGAGGAAAAGAGCCCCGAGGGGACTATCCAGTATTATCGCGACAGCAAAGACCGGCACCATGTTCCGAAACGCCCCTTAAAGGAAGTACTCCTTAAGAAATGATACCCCAGGCAAACTATCATACGCATAACAGCCTCTGTGACGGGGCAGGAGAATTAGAGGAGTATATTGAGGCGGCCCGCCGCAAGGGTTTTTCCGCCCTGGGATTTACCAGTCACGCTCCGCTGCCCTTTGACAACGACTGGACTCTGGCCGAATCCGACCTTACGACCTACTGTGACAGGGTAAAGAATTACAAATATTTAAATGGTCTGGAGATCTATCTGGGTCTGGAGATAGATTACATACCCGGAAAGATGGGACCTGCACAGGCGCGCTGGCAGCAGTACGGCCTTGATTATACCATCGGCTCCGTTCACATGATCCCCCATGAGGGTAAAGCATGGTCCATCGACGGACCGGATGATGAGTTTATCCATCTGTATAAACAGGTATACCACGGTGACGGTACGGCAATGGCAGTGGAATATTACCGGCTGCTGACAGAGATGATCCGGCAGGGTGGGTTTACGATACTGGGGCACCTGGACTTGATTAAAAAGAAGAACCTTAAACTGAATTTTCTCGATGAACAGGCCCCCGCTTACACTCATGCGGTACACGAGGTCCTTGATGCCCTTGCAGAAAGCGGGATCTTCATGGAGATCAATTCCGGCGGAATTTTCCGGGGAGTAACAAAAGATGTGTACCCCTCCCCTGCCATATTGCAGAAGGCCTGCAGGCGGAATATTCCAATCGTGATTAATTCTGATGCTCATACTCCTGAAGCCCTCGATTTTTATTTCCCCGAAGCCTGCAGTCTGGCCCGGCAAGCCGGCTACACAACAGCCATGATGCTCCTTGGCGAAAGCTGGCAGGAGATACCTCTGGGAGAATCGTAGAATGGAAGATCCGGACAGACATATCGAAAAACAGCTGGATGAGTGCCGCGGGGCTTATAAAAAGCGGACTGAGCAGTTTAAAAACCTCCTGAAGCAGTCGAAGGAGATGACGGCCAACCTTCGCATGAACTTTGACGGTATGGTTCATCTTCTCAGCGATATTTCATCCCTGGCTTCCCCTTTAATGGGTGGACACACGAAAAGGACCGCAGCCCTCGCCCGCAGCATCGCCTATACCATGCGGCTGAACCCGGACCGCCGACGGCTCGTCTTTTATGCGGCGAGTCTTCACGATCTGAGTCTTACCGGCAAGGAGCGAGAATGGTTCAATGAGGACGGATCGGACTGGACGGATCACCCAAACCGCAGTGCGGACCTGATCGCTGTGGTGAAGAATCTGGGACGCATTGCCGCCGCAGTACGGGCCCATCACGAATACTTTAACGGCGAGGGGTTTCCCAGGGGCCTGGCGGGAGAGGAAATCCCCCTGGAAAGCAGGATTGTAGCCGCGGCGGTCGCGTATGACCGGGAAACCGCATTGCGCAGGAACTCTGTGGACGAAGCACTGGGAAACATGACCGGGAGCAGACGGTTTGATCCCCGGATAATAGAGACCCTCGCATCGATTATACACAGCGAGGAAGAACGGAACCGCAACGGAGACCGATTAATCGGAATAGACGAACTGACCCCGGGAATGGAACTCGCCGATGATCTGCTGCTTGAGAACGGCCTTGTTCTGTATCCCAAGGGAACCGTACTTGACGAAGATACACGAACGCGGATAATAAATTTCAGCAGTATGTTTCCCAAAGCCGTCCTGATACGGGTATATGGAGCAGGGCACTGAAGGTGCATTCATGAGAGAGGAAATACTCAGCTCCAGCAAAGACCGGGAGACCTTTGAACGTATAGGAAAAATCTTCGATACAGCGCCGGTTCGAAAACTTACCGACGAGGACAGGATTGTCATCTTTTCGGACCTGCACATGGGGAATCGCCGCAGGGTTGATGATTTCCGCGTCAATTCAGAGCTTTTTTACCGCCTGCTTAGGGACTACTACTGGCCAAATGGATATACACTGATCCTGAACGGAGACATAGAAGAGCTGCAGAAGTTTAATATGCCGGTTATCAGAAAGCGCTGGAACGAGGTATTCGAGCTGCTGGAAGATTTTTACACGGCAGGACGCCTGATAAAGATCATCGGTAACCACGATCTGGAACTGTCCACCGGCCGGTTTGACAGCATTAATTCTGAACTCCTTGAAGCTCTGCGTTATGACTACAAGGGGCAGACCATATTCCTGCTTCACGGACACCAGGCAGCGGATATCTTTCATCGCTACAACGATTTTGTAGGATTCATGGCAAAATACGTAGCATACCCCCTGGGCATTAAAAACCGAACCGCCGCGCATGATTCCAGGCGCAAATATACAGTGGAACGGCGGATATACCGCTTTTCCTACCTTAAAAAGATTGTCTCCATCATTGGACATACCCACCGTCCCCTCTTCGAAGGCCTTAACAAACGGGATTCAATCCGTTTTTCCATAGAACGACTGCTGAGGGATTACCCCGAAATGGGGGATAATGAAAAAACCTTTGCCCGAAGCCAGATCCTGCTGTACAAGGACGAGCTGGAGAACCTTGAACGCCGGGAAAAAAACTCCCCGGAATCAAGCTTTTATCATAGCGAGGACCTTGTTCTTCCAAACCTGTTCAATTCCGGAGCAGTCATGGGAAAAAACGGAGCTACGGGAATAGAAATTGAACGGGGAAACATACGGCTTGTTCACTGGTTCGACGAAGCATCACGTACACGGAAAAGCTATATGCGCAGTCTTCCGGCGGAAAACCTGCCGGGAACAAGCTTTCATCGCCGACTGATACGGCAGGACCATCTGGAATACATATTCAACCGTATAACCCTTTTGGGCTGGGTAGATTCCCTTGAAGAAGCAGAGGATTAAAGCGCCTTGCACGCCGACAGCAATCCGGATTACCATACCCGCATGAACGACTCATCACAGATTCTTTATCCGGCGCGGGTTATGATGAAGGTCATCATGAGCGCCAAGGAGACAGAAGAAGAGAATCAACGCCGGATAAACGATTCCATTGAACCTTTAGGCTACCAGCCATCGAGTTTCAGTTCCCGGCTCAGCAGAAAAGGCCGCTGGATGAGTATCAGTTTTTTCGCCGAAGTCGATTCCAACAGCGATCTGCAGCACTTGTATGAAACCCTCTCCCAGGTGCCCGGAGCACAGGTGATACTTTAATCAGGTTTAGCCGGATACCCTTCTATCCGAAAGAATTAGTACATCGGGAACAGCTTCCTTGAAATCGATGAGCCAGCTTTGAAAGACAGGCTTGCAAAAGGCGGGGAGCTTTTTCAACACCTCCGCAGGACTCTTCTCGTTTTTTAAACGGCCGGCCTTTTTAGAATAAAAGCAGTCGGCATAACAGATCAGCTTCTCTTCCCAGCTTTCCGGCAGCATATCCCGGGGCGGCAGGTCCATTCCCTCCCTCAGAATATCCTCACGGCTCACGCCGGTCAGAAAATGCCGTTCACAGACAAGAGCATGCCGCGGCAATCCTTCCACCTCAAGGAGACGCTTCCCGATAATGCCATGATGAATGTACGGAGACTGTCCGTAACAATCGAGGGAGGGAACATGTGTACCTATCATGCCGATATCGTGGAGCATGGCAGCTTCGTACAGAAAATCAAAATCCGTGTCCGCCTCCGGAAAGCGCCGGGCAACCTCGTCGGCCTTGTCGGCTACGGCTTCTCCATGGGCAATCAGGATTCTTTCTGCCTCTGACCCGGACTTAAAGTAGCGCCGGATAATCTGTTCAATTGACATACCGGGAAGGGCTTTTACCTAGGACCTGTCGCTGAAAGCAAAGGCTTCGGGAATAAAACGTTCAATGGCCTCGGCCACACCATGATCTTCGTGAGAAAAATTGGTAACGTAATCGGCTATCTCCTTGATTTTGTCCTGGGCATTGGACATGGCGACCCCTATTCCGGCCCAGGAGAGCATGCCGAAATCGTTCATGGAATCCCCGATGGCCATAACCTCTCCGGACTCAATGCCAAGTTCCTTAGCCACATAGGCCAGGGCAGTCCCCTTGTCAGCATCGGCCCGCAGGACCTCAAGAAAATAGGGCTTGGACGTAAAAATGTTGGCCCTCTCTCCCAGAGAATTCTTCAAATCCTTTTCGACTGCGGGCAAAACCTCGGGCTCTCCGGGAATTACAAACTTTGTGCGGGGAATCGTAAGAGACGCGGCGAAGGAATCGACCTGGTGCCAGCGCTGCCCGGTCAGCAGACAGTCCCGCTCGGTGTACTCACTGGGCCCGGAGACGTAGATATCTCCTTCGCCGTAGTACTGCATAGTCAAACCGTGTCCCTGCACAATCTCCCAGACCTGCATGCCAAGGGCAGGCTCAAGGGGTTTTTCAAGAACCACCTCCTCAGTAGAGGTTGAAATAACCGTGGCGCCGTTGTTGGCAATCATGTAACCTGAGCGCCGCCACATATCGAGTTCCCGGCCATAACGACGCATGGAAAAGAGGGTACGCCCAGAGGCCAGCAGCACCGTAACCCCGGCAGCCTCCGCGGCCCGCACCGCCTTGCGGTTTTTCATGCTTATATCAAGGTCCTCTGTTAAAAGAGTATCATCAAGATCAATGGCAAGCAGTTGTATCATGTCCATTAATGTAGCAAGGGGTAAGAAGTGATTCAAGACCATAGCCCCCGGAATGGCTTCATACTTCGGGTTTCTTTATGTTACCATTAGCTTATGCGAGAAATACGATTTGAAGTAGATTACATCAAGAACCCCGCAGGCAGCTGTCTGGCCTGTTTCGGAGACACCAGGGTTATCTGTACCGCTACCATTGAGGGGACGGTACCCCCTTTTCTTGAAGGGAAAGGTTCCGGCTGGCTGACTGCGGAGTACGCCATGCTCCCCGGAAGCACCGGGGGCGGACGCAAGCGCCGGGATGGAACAAAACGGGACGGCCGGGGCGTGGAAATCAGCCGTCTAATCGGACGTTCCCTGCGAGCCGCCGTGGACCTCTCTGCCCTGGGAGAAACGAGTATCATCATCGACTGTGATGTATTACAGGCCGACGGCGGCACCAGAACAGCCGCTATTTCCGGCGGGTGGGTCGCGTTATACAGAGCCCTGCAGACCCTGGCACGGCTCCAGGAAAAATCCGGACCGGAAGCCTATCTTTTGGGGCAGGTTGCGGCGGTAAGCGTCGGCTATGTAGAAAACCAATTGATCTGCGATCTGGATTATTTCCATGATTCCAGGGCAGCTGTCGACATGAATGTCGTCATGCGGGACACATCCCTGGTGGAGGTCCAGGGCACAGGAGAAAAAAATGTCTTTGAACGGGAGGCTCTTAACCGTCTGCTGGATGCTGCAGAAGAGGGTATAGCCGGTATCCGTGCGGCACAGTTGAAAGCTCTGGGCGGGGCTTAATCAGTGTCCACAAGCTTGGGGATGGACTTCACTCAAGCGGCGTAATATACCGGAAAACTGTAAGAATCCCAGGATTGATCACGCAGCAGCCGGTAAGTTATTGCAGCTAAAAAGGTTATTCGGTATTCATCCCCACGGTTCAGGATGACTGTTACCAAAAAAAGCCCGCCGACACATAACCGACGGGCTTTTCATTATCAGTTGAACTACTTCAGAATGACTTCAGACGGGTCGTATAACCTCGTGTATGGGATAAAAGCTCCCCGACCAGGCTGGAATCATCGCTGACATTCTGCCAGGAGTACTTAACCAGATCCCCCGGAACGTCCTTTACCAGCCACCACTCATAGCGTACTTCGTAGGACTCTGAAGCTTCCGTTCCGTCTTCCGCGGTATAGGAATCCTCTATAAGCACGTGCTCAGCCTGATAGGTTCCGGCGGGAACAACAACCCGCTCTGTTCCGGTTACATAGTCACCGTAATCACCTTCAAAATAACCGACCTGCGGCTCCTCGTCCATCTCTTCATCATCGGCAGCCTGCTCCGCGTCTTCGTCCTTTTCGGGGATCCACTCGCGGATTGCATCGGTTTCCGGATCGTGATAACGGAATTTCAGGATATTGTAATCTGCGTCCAGCAAAACTTCGGAGATAAACTCTTCTTCATTCTCCGCCTTGTAAGCGAGAAACCACCAGGCACTGCCGTCGGCGTTTCGCTTCAGTAAGGCCCGTTCAACCTGCAGGGTCTCGCTGCCGCTATCGTCTTTCGCGGTCAGCTTCCAGGCGACTCCTTCGCCCTCGCTGAAATCATCGTAGCCGTAACCGTAGCCTCCGGCATAAAAGACCTGGGTGTAGATCAGGGTAGCAAGAACGGCGTCTTCCAGCGCGCCGATTCCCATGGCATCTGCCACCGCCTGCCCCATTCTGGCCTCGGTTTTTGCCATGAGGTTACCTGAAGTAATGTCATCAACGGAAACGCAGCCGCAAAAGACCAGAACAATCGCGGCACCCAGCAGAAGGAATTTACCGCCCTTTTTGAGAAAATCCATTTTGTACTCCTTGTAATTGTTTTAAATAAAACGCAAATATTGCATACCCAGATGCCTCAAAAGAATACCAATGCCATGCCGTATTGTAAAGCAGAACATTGACACCGGCACGGCTTATTTACTACTATGCAACTGCATCATGCCCCCGTAGCTCAGCAGGATAGAGCGACTGCCTCCTAAGCAGTAGGTCATGCGTTCGAATCGCGTCGGGGGTAAAAAAGAGAGGCTGTTCCGCAAGGAGCAGCCTCTCTTTTTTATGCTGGATGTGTGCCAAACGCATGACAGCGATGAGAATCGTGCCCAGCAGTTCGCAACGCGAACTGCAAGCCCAAGCTTGCGGCAGGGTTTTCCGTAGGAAAACCCCGAAAGCAAGCGCAGGGTCGGAGGCGGGGGTCTCGCTACCGAAACACATGCATGCGTTTTATCTCTTATAGTTCTGCAGTTGTTTTCCGGCTTTTCCGGTCTATTCGGAGGATAGTACCCTGTTCCTCCCCGTTCGCTTGGCCTCATAAAGGGCGCCATCGGCACGCCGGAGCAGAGAGTCCCCGGTGTCGTCTTTCCTGAAAACCGCGACCCCGATACTTACAGTGACAGGCTGCTCTGTTTTAAAGTCTTCACCTTCCACAAGCTTCCTGATCCGTTCTGCGAAGGCCACAGCATCGTCAGTGTTTGTATGAGGACACAGAACGGCGAATTCCTCTCCCCCCCAGCGAAACAGTTGATCGGTTTCCCTGCGGCTATCCTGTATGATCTGAACAAACCTTTTCAGAACCACATCTCCCCGGTAGTGGCCGTATGTGTCGTTTATTCGCTTAAAATGGTCGATATCACACAACATAAACGCTAGTGGCAATTGGTAACGCTGCGCCCGGATCAGCTCCTTCTGAAGCTCTCCGTCAAACTTCAGCCGGTTGCCCGCGCCGGTTAATGGATCAGTATTCGAGATTTCGCGGATTTTTTGTTCCATCTCAACGCGTTCCTGAACATCCCTGCCGCTGGCATAGAACAGTTTCTTCTTACGATCATGGTAAATCCGCCAGGAAACCCAATTGTACTCCTCATCGGATTTCCTTATCCGCAGATCCACCTGAGTCAGATCATTTTCCCGTATCAGTTTTTCCTGGGTTTCGAAAAAACTCTCCTTGTCCTCCTCATGAACGTACTCCTGGAACAATCGTCCTTCCAGGGCTTCATAATCGAGCCCCAGGATATACTGCCAGGCACTGTTCGCCTGTTTAATAATGCCGTGTTCTGTTACTATGCAAAAAAGATCTATGTTTACGTTGAAGAATATCTCCTTTTCGTTCTGCAGCTCTTTTTCACGGGTAAGGTCGTACTGCAGCGCCGCAAAGTAGAGGATCCTGTCCCTTCTATCGCATACAGGAGTTATATATTGAAGAGCGGTGTATTCTGTGCCGTCCTTCCGTCTGTTGATGATTTCTTCTTTCCAGGAGACTTTGGCCAGCAGCCTGCTCCACAGGCGCTCGTAATAGTCCTGAGGCATCCTGCCGGATTTCAGAATCGAGCTTTTTTTTCCCAGGACTTCCTTTTCCTCGTAGCCGGTTACCAGCGTGAATGCCGGATTTGCATAGAGAATGACCCCGGACGGATCGGTTATATAAAGAGGTGAGTCCAGAGTACTGATTACTTGCTTAAAAAAACTCTTTCGCATCGATGTTACCAGAATATCATGAAAACTGCCTTCGCGGAATCTGAAATAACCAGTCTCTTCGCTTGATTAAAGCACTTTGCCCTTACAGAATTGTAGTTGTATTTGATCTTTACCCCCAGTCATTTTCCCAGTAGCATAGCCGGATGAAGGATCAGATTGAACGCAAACGCCTTGCCATACTGCATGTCCTTATCGAGAACAAGCGCCCTGTCTCCAGCAAAGAGATTGCCGGCGCCCTCGCGGAACAGGGATACACTATAACCGAGCGGACGGTCCGCTTCCATCTGCAGGCCATGGACGACGAGGGGCTGACTCATTATATAGGCAAGAAAGGCCGGGTCCTTACGGACCTCGGCAGGGAAGAGCTCTCCAGGGCCAGGGCTCACGAAAAGGTGGGGTTTCTCTCCTCCAGGATTTCCCAGATGACCTACTCCATGAATTTTGACTATCACAGCTGCAGCGGCAAGGTGGTAGTCAATGTCAGCTATATTTCCCGGGAGTACGCCCTCCGCAGTGCTGAACTCATGAGCAGGGTCTTCAAGGCGGGCTACGCCATGGGCACAAAGCTCTGTCTTTTCGATGAAGGAGACGAACCGGGAGAATTGAAAATCCCCCGGGGGCATATCGGCATAGGAACAATCTGCTCCATAAGCCTGAACGGCATACTCCTGCGGGAAGGAATTCCGGTGACGTCTCTCTTCGGCGGACTGCTTGAGCTCCGCAGTCATCGGGCAAGCCGTTTTGTGGAGATAATCAACTACGACGGGACCACCATTGATCCCCTGGAGATCTTTATAAAAAGCGGAATGACCGATTATCTGGGTGCAACCTCGTACGGCAACGGCCTTATTGGGGCCAGCTTTCGGGAGCTCCCGGCGGAAGCGAGGGAAAAGACCATGGAGATTGATGCTGCCCTGGATGATATTGGAATGCGGGGCTTTTACATGGTGGGTCAGCCGGGACAGACCCTGCTGGATATCCCCGTCAGCTATGGAAGTGTGGGAGCGGTCATCATCGGAGGCTTGAATCCGGTGGCGATTCTTGAAGAGAGCGGAATTCCGGTGCAGTCAAAGGCCCTCTCGTCCCTGGTGGACTATGATGCGCTTTTTGATTACCGGGAACTGCCTGAACGGATGAAAAAAACAGTGAAAGAATAACGGCAACGGCTTGCCGTTATCTTGATATACTCTTCTGTATCGTCTATACTCATCGAGTCGATGGGTTCTTCATAATTATGCACGTATTCCTGTACACCGAAGATCAATCGGCTTAATCCAAATTCTGATAGATACTAAGGAGACATACATGGCAAATGCGTATATTCAGGATGTCCTGGGCCAGGTTAAGGCCAGAAACAGCCACGAACCTGAATTTTTACAAGCTGTCGAAGAGGTTCTGGAGACCCTTGAACCGGTTATCAATGAAATGCCGGAGCTGCAGGAAAACGCAATTCTGGAGCGGATGGTAGAACCGGAGCGGGTTATTATGTTCCGCATCCCCTGGGTAAACGATGCCGGCAAGGTTTGCGTAAACCGGGGCTACCGCGTTCAGTTCAACAGCGCCCTGGGTCCCTATAAGGGAGGAATGCGTTTTCACCCTTCGGTAAACCTCTCCATTCTGAAATTTCTCGGATTCGAACAGGTACTGAAGAACTGTCTAACAACCCTTCCCATGGGGGGCGGAAAAGGCGGGTCCGATTTTGATCCCCACGGCAAATCCGACGGCGAGGTAATGCGCTTTTGCCAGAGCCTGATGAGCGAGCTTTACCGTCACATCGGGACTTCTACGGATGTTCCCGCCGGAGACATCGGCGTAGGCGCCCGGGAGATCGGTTTTATGTACGGACAGTACAAGAGACTCGCCAACGAGTCTTCGGGAATCCTGACCGGAAAGGGCCTCTCCTACGGCGGTTCTCTGATACGTCCTGAGGCAACCGGTTACGGCGCGGTATACTTCGCGGAAAACATGCTGGCCACTCGGGATGAGGATTTTAAAGGCAAGGTCTGCGCAGTGTCCGGTTCCGGAAATGTTGCCCAGTACTGCACCGAAAAGCTGAACGAACTGGGGGCAAAGGTTGTAACCCTCTCTGACTCCAACGGTTTTATTTACGATGCCGACGGTATCGATACCGAAAAGCTGGCTTACGTCATGGAGCTCAAGAACGTCAAACGCGGCCGCATCAGTGAATACGTACAGAAGTACCCCAAGGCTGTTTACACGGCGGATCAGCGCCCCTGGAGCGTCAAGGCCGACTGCGCCTTTCCATGTGCAACCCAGAACGAGGTCTCCGGCAAAGAAGCCCAGACCCTGGTGGATAACGGCTGCCGCCTTGTCTCCGAAGGCGCCAATATGCCTTCCACCCCCGAAGCTATCGAGGTTTTTGTTAACAACAAGGTAATGTACGCTCCCGGAAAAGCCGCCAACGCCGGCGGTGTTGCGGTTTCCGGTCTCGAGATGACCCAGAACGCCATGCGCCTCAGCTGGTCACGGGACGAGGTAGACGCCAGGCTGAAGGAGATCATGAAGAACATCCACGACAACTCCTGGAACGCTGCAAGGCAGTTCGGCAGCGAAGGGAACTACGTAATGGGTGCCAACATCGCCGCCTTCCTGAAGGTAGCCAACGCCATGATCGCCCATGGGGTCGTGTAAGCAAGAATGTTTGCAGTGATACCGGCCCGCTCTTCGGAGCGGGTTTTTTATGCGCTTTTTCGTGTCCTTTTTATTGTCTTCCCTTGCGCCGCTGCTTCCAAATTCCATAGAATAGATTTGTTATGTCCATAGATCATGCGAACCTTTCGACTGGAATAAGCGGCCTGGACAAAATCCTGCGCGGTCTTCTGCCGGGGGACAACATCGTATTCCAGGTACCGAGCATTGGAGACTACCTGCGTTTTGTCCGCCCCTGTGCCAGGTTTGCAATCAAGCGTGACCAGAAGCTGGTCTATTTCCGTTTTGCCTCCCACGCACCGCTTCTGGATTCCAGTGAATACCCCGGCATCCAGATAAACACCCCGGATCCGGCGGAAGGCTTCGAACCCTTTATCTCTTCCATCCATTCGGCCATCAAGAAAAACGGCCGCGGGGGTTATTACGTTTTCGATTCCCTCTCTGAGCTGACGGATAAATGGTACTCAGACCGCATGCTGGGGAACTTTTTCATGCTCACCTGCCCCTATCTCCTGGACATGGAAGCCCTGGCCTATTTCGGTATTCTGCGGCGGGAGCATTCCCATAACGCCCTGCATCCTATCCATACTACAGCCCAGGTTATCCTTGACGTTTACAACAGCGAAAGCCAGTTGTATATCCATCCTTTAAAAGTACAGCAGCGCTATTCATCTACCATGCACATGCTGCACCGTGAGCAGCAGGGAGACTATTTGCCGGTCACAAACAGTGCCCTGAACTCACGAATCTTGTCCTTTTCTCCCTTTCAAAGCGAGTCAGCTGCCTTCGAAGAAAAGGACATGTGGAACCGGAACTTCGCCCAGGCCCATCAGGCCCTCCTTAATCCCGGGCCTGAAGCCGGTAAACAGGAAGCCTTTCATACAGACCGGCTTCTGAAAATGGCTGTAACCCGGGATGAGCGCTTTTTACCCCTGGCGCGACGCTATTTTTCCCTTAAAGAGCTGCTTTCCATCGGCAGGAGGATTATCGGGACCGGCTTAATCGGCGGTAAATCCACCGGCATGCTGCTGGCCCGGGCCATGCTGCAAAAAAAAGATCACGCATTAAGCCACTGCCTCGAGGTCCACGACTCTTTTTACGTGGGATCAGATGTTTTTTATACGTATATGGTCATCAATGGCTGCTGGTGGATCCGTCACCAGCAGAAAGAGATCGATACATTCCTGTCGGTGGCCGAATACGCCCGGCGAGTCATTCTGACAGGTCAGTTCCCGGAGGATATTATCCGCAAGTTCTCGGATATGCTGGACTATTTTGGGCAGTCCCCCATCATAGTCCGCTCATCCAGTCTGCTGGAAGACAATTTTGGTAACGCCTTCTCAGGAAAATACGAAAGTATCTTCTGTCCGAACCAGGGCTCCCGGGAAAAACGGCTGGAAAACCTGCTGACGGCCATAAAAACAATCTATGCCAGCACTTTAAGCGAAAAGGCCCTGCAATACCGGGCCCATCTGGGGATCCTCGACAAGGACGAACAGATGCCGCTGCTTATTCAGCGGGTTTCCGGGGACCTGCATAATAACTATTTTTATCCGGCAGTCGCCGGGGTTGGATACTCTTATAATCCCTATGTCTGGGACAGGGAGATCGACCCGGAGTCCGGGGTTATCCGGATTGTCTACGGCATGGGAACACGGGCGGTAGACCGTTCCGACGAGGACTATACCCGGGTTGCGGCCCTGAATGCCCCGGAAAAGCGTCCCGAATCGGGGATGGACGAAATTCGCCGCTATTCCCAAAGACGGGCGGATGTCCTCGACCTTGAGGCCAATCAGCTGGTGGCAGTAGAGTACCAGGATATGGAGGATTCCATCTCTTCCAGCGAGAGGGCCCTTCTGACCAGCATGGAGCGGGAAACCCGGTCACGCTACATCTCTTTTGCAGGGCTTTTCCGCACTACACCTTTTATTGAAGATATGCGCAATATCCTCAAGACCCTTGCGGAGGCCTATACATACCCGGTTGACGTTGAGTTTACTCTCAATTTTACCGGTCCCGAGGAGTACCGTATAAACATTGTCCAGTGCCGCCCCTTTGAGGTCAGGCGTAATATCGATGTAGATCTGGATTTCTCCACGGCGGAGGCCGAAAAAATTGTTATGGCCTCATCCTCAGGTACGGTAATCGGCCGGAACCGGGAGATCCGTCCCCAGCGAATTATCTACGTCTCCGGAGATAAATACGGTCCCCTTTCAGTCTCCAGGAAACACTCCACCGCCAGGACAATCGGCCGGGTAATGAAGAACTCGGACCCGTCGATCAGGACCGTCCTTATCGGCCCCGGCCGCTGGGGGACTACAACGGTCTTTTTGGGCATTCCTGTTTCGTTTTCAGAGATAAGCCGCGCCGCCTGCATCTGCGAGGTCGTGGACATGGGGGAGAATCTCATCCCCGATGTCTCCCTGGGTACCCATTTTTTTAACGACCTGGTGGAACTGGATATTCTCTATCTGGCCCTCTATCCCCGCAAGGAAGGCACCATTTTTCAGCCCGGACTTCTTTTGCAGAGACCCAACAGCCTGCTCTCCATTGTCGACGATGAAGAGGCCCGGGAACTGGAAGATGTTGTTCACGTGGTCGACACCGATCCCGACCACACTTTACTGGCCGCGGACATTATAAATCAGCACTACCTTCTCTCGCTGGAATAGCTTTCAATGCCGATGAGAATGATTTATACTTTTATCCATGAGCAAGCAGGAATCAAAAACACGCTGCATCGGCATACTTACCTCCGGCGGTGACTGTCCGGGCCTGAACGCTGCCATCCGCGGGGTGGCCAAGGCGGCAATAAACCGCTACGGCATGAAGGTAGTCGGCTTCCAGGACGGCTTCCGGGGACTGGTAGAAAACCGAAGCATCATTCTTGACGACCGCAACGTCTCCGGACTCCTCACCATGGGGGGAACGATCCTGGGGACCAGCAGAGATAAACCTCACAAGATGCCCATTGGGGGCAAGAAACAGGACATGACCGCGGCGGCGGCAGAAAACATTCAGCGTCACCAGATTGACTGTCTTGTCTGCCTGGGCGGTGGCGGAACCCAGAAGAACGCCTACCACCTGTACAAAAAGGGGGGTATTAATGTACTGACCCTGCCCAAGACAATCGATAACGATGTTGCCCGAACGGACACTACCTTTGGTTTCGACACCGCCATGTCCATCGCCACTGAGGCAATAGACCGTCTGCATACTACGGCAACCAGCCATCACCGTATCATTGTCTGCGAGATCATGGGAAACAACGCCGGCTGGCTGGCCCTGGGATCAGGCATTGCCGGTGGTGCGGATGTGATTCTTATTCCTGAGATCCCTTACAACCTGCACGCCGTCGCCGAACACCTGATGGAACGCCGCCGCACCGGAAAACGTTTTTCCATAATCGCGATTGCCGAGGGCGCCAAATCGATTGAAGAGGCAAAAGCCATTGCCGAGGGAAAAACAAAGAAATCCTCTCCCAGGGGAGAAGATGTAAAATACGACGAACACGGATTCGCCTATCATCCGGTAAAGGAGCCGAAAGCCTCTCAGCTTACCCGGCAGATACAGGAGCTAACCGGAATAGAGGCCCGGGTCACCTTTCTGGGCCATGTACAGCGGGGGGGAATCCCCTCCCCAACAGACCGGTTGTACAGTACATTGCTCGGAACAAAGGCGGCGGAACTCCTGGCAAAGGGAGAATACAACGTCATGGTAGCCATAAAGGGAAGAAGCTGCCAGGCCGTTCCGCTGAAAAGCGTGGCGGGAAAAAAGAAGCTTGTTCCCCTGGACCACCCCTGGATCCAGAGCGCCATGCTGGTGGGTACCTGCCTGGGGGACCGCAGTATTGTTCCAGAACCGCAGCGGAAAGAAGATACCTGAAACAGCCTTAGCGATACGCTATCAGGCTGATATGGAGGTCACCATCCCCCGGCGGTGCATTAATAAGATACCTGTTCCGTACTGCCTCATCCGGGCGGCGGGTAAAAGCACGGGGTTTTCCACTCCCCGACTCATAGACCTGGCCTATCCGAAACTGTTCACTCAGTTCGAGGACAAGAGTCAGCTCCTGATCAAAAACCGCCGGATCCAGAGGTGAGGAATAGCGGACAGTGATCAGGTTTGAATCGGAGGCCAGTTCCATTTCCAGGGCGTCCCGCTGCAGAATATAACGGGCCACCGTACCGAAAGGGGCGATCCAGATGTCATGTTCTTGAAGGGTATCGAGAATCCTGCGAAAATCCTGCAGGGAGATTGCCTCCCAGCCAACGGCGTCCCTTGCAATCCTTCCATCGTCAACACCGTGAAAATTGGGAACGAGCCATCCTCCGTTGGAATACACTTCTTCCAGAATCGGGAATAAATCGTCTTTTTTGTCACTGGAAAGGATTCCCCTGGCGCCGATGCGAAAAAAGTCACGGGGACTGTATCCATTGACCCCGCCGTAAAACCAGTCTCCCTGTTCCGCTTGTATACCCCCGGCCCTGGCCGCTATGTAAAGGTCACCGGCAAGGGCGACAGCCTGGTCGGAACTGCGCCAGTAGGGCCACCCGAGACTAAGACCGCATACCCAGGGGAGCTGATCCCGGAGCATTTCCCGGGACTGTGACAGCTGTTTCGCGGCCTCATCCGGATTTGCCGCAAGGTCAACATGGTTAACAGTGTGACTCGCGACTTCGTGTCCCCTCCATGCAAGGTCCCTGGCCTGGTCCCAGTCAAACAGCCGCCGGATATATGAACCGTCCTGCCAGGCTCCCTGGTCCATGTATCCGGTAATCACAAAGAAGGTCCCCCGGATTCCCCGGACATCGAGTTCCGGAGCCGCAACAGCATACTGGTCCAGCGTACCGTCGTCAAAGGTAATGGAGCAGGCGGCGGCATGATCACCATACCAGTTGGCCGGATACACCCGGATCTCCTGCGGCTGAATCATTGCTTCACCACCGGGCTCGGGACTGCCTGCGCAGGAGAACAGTAGAGTGCAGCTGATCAGGGCAAAGAGTCCCTTAAGGCAGGAAAAAACTCTGCGGGGACTGGTCCAGCTCCCAGAACTTAATCTGATAATATTCATTACCGTACTCCTCTATCATTTTTATCCCGAACAGGGAAGCGTCCGCCTGGGTTACATGGGACAGCAAAGCTTCACGTTGCCGGCTGAATACATCACGACGGGGAACGGGGACTGCATCAGGATAGGATTCCCGCTGTCTTGGATCTACACAGATAAGGTGGGCCTTTAAGAAGCCTGCCCCTTCCTGCCGCAGGGCAGCAACTGCATCGGCGACAATCGTTCCCACCGCTTCATGCTCAAAGTGCTCCCTGGCCTCTGAAGGAAGGTCCGGAGATACAATCACAGCAGGTTCCAGGCTGCGGATAATCGTCTCTACCCGTTTAGCAAGGGCGCCCCTGCCTCCCCAGATTTTCAGGATCTCCTCAACGCTCAGTTCCTGGCTGATACTGTTGTAGGGGTGGTTCTTCAAACCCAGGCGCAGATACACTGCACTCCCCAGAATTGTAAGTGCCCGCTGTGCTTCGGCGATCCGCAGAGTGGAAAGCTCCCCTGAAGGCCCCGGATATGCTACACGGAAAATTCCCGCTTCGCCATCGGTAAAGAGCAGAACCGCAATGCTCAGATTACGCGCAGCAGCGTGGGCAATTAATGCTCCGAAATCGATGGACTCATCATCGGGGTGGGCATGGAGAAAGAGTACATCGCAGCCTTCCGGAAGCCCTGAATTCCCCTCTGGTTCCAGCAAGATTGTTGGAATCAGCTGCATGGATTCTTTCGGCACATGCCCGGGGCCGGAGAGAGACTCTTCAGAAACAGCCGCGGGTGCAGGGGAAACTTCTGCTGTTTCCTCCTTTGCCGACTGCACGGAAGCTTCACTGTCCACCAGCTGTTCCTGCTTTCCCGCTAAGGCAAATACAAGAAGTAAGACCCCGGCAGCGATTCCCAGCAGCAATGCAGCGTATATTCCTGCAGATTTCCAGGGAACGTCCGCTACAAGCTCCTCAAACTCTTCAATAAGTCCGATAAAGCGTATCTTCAGCTCACCATAGCGCACAAAGGAACCTGCAGGAAGCCTGCCCGACCGTCCTTTGACACCGTCAATCAGAATTTCCCTGCGTGAGCTGACGCCAAGAAAGCCGCCTGACTCTTCTTGCCCTTCCAGCTCCCCCGACGGCTCGAAGCAGAGTTCGTCCGGATGGAAGGCTCCCCCCCTGGGGGAAGCAATAAAATGGCGCAAATCGATATCGCTGTCCGAAGAAAAACCACAGGAAAAACCTTCAACGGGCAGATCCACCACATGCCATATACCTGTGGGAGCATCAAGACGTATACGAAGAAACCGCCGTTTCTGAAGGGAGGATCCGGATTTAAATAATCTTTGCAGAGGCATATAGTAAAATTGCCGGGACCTTGTAGACCCCGGCAATTTCACAATCATAAAAACGAGACAGAATTACATGCCGAAGCTGGCAGCCATTCCGTTGGTCCGAAGGGCAACCCAGTCTCCCTTCATGGGGGAACCGTCGCCAATGTAAAAATAGACATAATAACCAGGATACAGGTCGCTGTAGATTCTGACCTGTCCGCTGATTCCATTTACCACGATACGTACCGGAACCCTGGAATTAAGATTTTCTGCGTTCAGCAGGTGGGCATAGTCATTAAGATCCACGCTCCGTACAAGATCCATTCTTGTGTGACTTACACTGCGGTACACCTGGGCGCTTAATCCTTCAGGAATATCATCAGAAACAGGATCAGCATCATAATTCAGCCATAACAGGTAGGACTTTCCGCTGCCCCAGGATTTGCGGGGATGAGCAGAATCGGCAAATACGTGGATACCGAACCCGCCATGCAGATCTTCACCACCTCCTTCATAGCGAACATTGAAAGCGTAAACCATCGGCCCGGCCTGGGGAACCTTGATATTTACCTTTGCCAGAGGCTCATCCTCATCGAGCTGGTAGAGACGGTCTCCCAGAAGCTTCCAGTCACCTTGGGCAAACTGATACTCAGGCAGAGCGTGATCTGCTCCAAACATCGGGACAAGCAGTCCCAGGATTGCGAAAAGGATTATAACCTTCTTCATAATGCTTCACCTTCCTCTCTATTATATTAAAGTGCTTTAATCGAACATTTCTATGGTAGGTCACTCCCCGTGAGCCGTCAAGTTATTTTTCCATGAGATCTTTCCATAAGACACGGAGAGTTACGCATAACTTGCCTGAAGCCCCCCGCTGTACTACCTTATTAGAGTAATAATACAAGAAAACAGCCAAGGAGAAACCCGATGAAACAGACGATTTCCTGTGAATGGAAGGGCGGGATGGCCTTTGAGAGCATAATGGGTAAGCACAGCATCCGCCTGGATGCGGACCCTGAATCAGGAGGCAGCGACAGCGGCGTACGGCCGAAACCGCTCATGCTGACAGCTTTAGCCGGCTGCACCGGCATGGATGTGGCGGCCATGCTGACCAAGATGCGGCAGCCCCTCAGCTTCTTTAACCTGGAAGTTGAGGCCGAGACAAGCGAAGACCACCCCAAAACCTATACCAGCATGGAACTGGTCTATCAGTTCAGGAAGTCCGACGGACTTGATGAGAGTAAAGTGGAAAAAGCGATAAAGTTATCCCAGGAAAAATACTGCGGTGTTTCGGCTATGCTGAAAAAAGCAGCCAATTTGAGCTATAGAATCGAATATCTGGACTGATTCCCTGACTGACCTGTAAAAAGGCCGTCCCCGAAACCGGGAACGGCCTTTTGGTCGCAGGAATGCTTGCTCAGGCCCCTGCCATCATTGCTTCGACATCGGCGGAAACCTCGCCGATTGGTTTAATATTAAAGTTCTCTACCAGAACTTTTGCAACTCCCGGCGAGAGGAAGGCCGGCAGGGTCGGTCCCAGACGGATTCCCTTTACCCCCAGGTAGAGAAGCGCCAGCAGCACCGCCACGGCTTTTTGCTCATACCAGGCCAGATCAAAGGAGATCGGCAGTTCGTTGATATCGTCGAGTCCGAAGACCTCTTTCAGTTTGAGGGCGATTACAGCCAGGCTGTAGGAATCGTTACACTGCCCAGCGTCGAGGACCCGCGGGATACCGCCGATTTCCCCGAGGTTCAGCTTGTTATAGCGGTACTTGGCGCAACCTGCCGTCAGGATTACCGCGTCCTGGGGAAGAGCTTCGGCGATTTCGGTAAAGTAACTTCTCCTGGGTTGACGGCCGTCACAGCCTGCCATGACCACAAAACGTTTAATCGCGCCGCTCTTAACAGCGTCCACGATCCTGTCTGCCAGGGCCAGCACCTGCTGATGGGCAAAACCGCCGACAATCTCTCCCGTTTCAATCTCCGTGGGGGGATCACAGGTTTTAGCCAGGGCGATTACTTCGCTGAAATTCTTCTGCTCGCCCTCTTTGGGTTCAGGAATATGCTTGACACCGGGATATCCGGTTACACCGGTAGTGAAGATTCGGTCCTTGTAGGCATCCTTAACCGGGGTAATACAGTTGGTGGTCATTACGATCGGACCATTGAAGCTGGCGAACTCCTTGTCCTGCTTCCACCATGAGCTGCCGTAATTACCCACGAAGTGTGAATACCTTTTAAAGGCCGGATAGTAGTTGGCGGGAAGCATCTCCGAATGAGTGTAGACATCCACACCGGTACCTTCTGTCTGCTTTAACAGATCGTCCATGTCCCGCAGGTCATGACCGGAAATAAGAATTCCCGGATTCTTGCCCACTCCGATGTTTACCTTCGTAATCTCCGGTGAACCGTAGGTTTCCGTGTTGGCCTTGTCCAGCAGAGCCATCGCGCTTACCGCGGTTTCGCCGGTTTTGAGAACAAGCTGCACCAGCTCGTCCACACTTTTATCTTCCAGGCAGGTGCTCAGGGCTTCCAGTAAAAAGGCGTAAACAGACTGGTCCTCGTAACCAAGGCGGCCGGCATGTTCGGTATATGCGGCAAGTCCCTTGCAGCCGTAGACAGTGAGCTCCTTGAGAGAACGCGCATCTTCGTTGCCCTCCGTCATAACTCCGACCTGCGCAGCCTTATTCACCCACTGGGCTTCCGGGAGTGACCAGGTCGCGGCATCACCCTTCGAGGTACCGCCGTTCTTCTGTACCAGCTGATCCCGAAGGGACAGGGTGCTCCTGATAAAACCTTTCAGCTTTTCATCATCAAAATTGGCATTAGTAATAGTGGCAAAGAGCCCCTGCGCTGCCATCCAGCCCGCGCTTTTAATGCTTTCTTCATCTCCAGCTTCCAGAGCAACGGCTGAAAGACCTTTCAGGCTGTAGATCAGCAGATCCTGTACACCCGCGGTATGGTCCTCCTTGCCGCAGACGCCCTTGACGGTACAGCCAATGTTTTTGGCTGCCTCCTGACATTGAAAACAGAACATACTCATGGTTTTCTCCTTCTTAAAAAGTTATTTCAGGGATCAGAATCCCTGTCAGTTTCCTGTTCTCTGTCAGTATGAGCTTGATCGATGAGAGTTTCTGTAATATATGTTACCGTATGGCTGAGATTCCAGAAAGAGCATATCAGGACCTGGCGGCTTCCTCACTTTTTTCCGGCTTCAGTGTTAAGGAGATCCGGGCCCTCTGCCAGGATGCCCGCTGTGTCTTTACCTCGTACCATAAAGACGCACTGGTCGCCTTCCGGGGAGACAGCTACGAACGGCTTCTGCTCCTGACCCGGGGAACCTTGAAGGCGGAGATAGTCGACGAAAAAGGAACCAGTCTGAAGATGGAGAGCCTTGTAGGTCCAAGCCCGGTGGCCACGGCAGTCCTCTTTTCAAGCGAGGCTGTACTGCCGGTTCAGCTGCGGGCGGAAACCGATACCGAGGTGGTAACAGTCTCACGCCAGGGAGTGCTTGATATCTGCCGGCGGGATGAGCGTTTTTTACGGAATTATTTAAAAGACGCCGGGGACAAGATCAGCTTTTTGGCGGAGAAGATACGCCTGCTGCGTTTTACCACAATACGGCAGAAAATTGCCGGCTATTTTCTGGATCTTGCAAACCGGCAGGGCTCGGACCACCTGCAGCTGCCGTATAACCTGGAAAGCCTGGCGGATGTCTTCGGGGTGACCCGGCCGGCCCTCTCCCGCTGCATGGCTCAGCTGGTGGATCAGAATATTCTGCGCCGGGACGGCCGGGATTACAGTATTGTCTCCCGCCGGTCCTTAAAAGAACTGATAGAAGAATAAGCCTCTCTCCTGCAGGATCCACAGGATCAGGATTCTTCCTTCATCCGGTAACCGATGCCCCGGACTGTTTCGATAAAAGCTCCGGACTCCTTGAGTTTTTTACGTATATTGAGGACTTGTACATCCACGGAGCGCTCGGTTACAGGATAATCATCGCCTTTTATATTCGAGATAATCTGGTTGCGGGAGTACACCCAGCCGGGATTTCCGGCGAGAAAATGGAGTATCTGGTATTCGGTCAAACTCAAATCAACCACTTCCCCGCCACGTTCCACCAGATGCCGCCGAGGATCGATGCTGATATCGTGGATTGTCAGTTTACCCTCTTTAAGAACCTCGCTGTCTCCAGTATCTTGGCCCCGCCGCAGGAGAGCCCGTACCCGGGCAACAAGGACTCTGGGGCTGAAGGGTTTGGTAAGATAATCATCGGCGCCGATTTCAAGGCCCAGTACAATATCGGAATCCTCGTTTTTCGCCGTTACCATCAGAATCGGCAGGGCTCTGGTGCTTTCCTGCGAACGCAGATACCTGCAGATGTCGATACCATTGGCTCCGGGCAGCATAAGGTCAAGGACCAGCAGGTCAGGTTTTATCCGGGCAAGCTCTTTCAGGACTTCGTTTCCCCGGGAAACCCCGTGAACCTTAAAACCCTCTTTTTCCAGATTAAAGCGTATCAGTTCGAATATCGTATCCTCGTCCTCGACAACCAGGATTGTAATCGTATCCATACATCCCCCATACCCTGATACGCATGGTAGCACAGTTGCCACAGGAGGAAAAGCTGGCAAAACGGCTCCTTCAACATTGATTTATATGCCAACCGGGCTTACATTAAAGACAGTAAAGACTATTATTAAGAGAGGACTTCCATGACAGCAACTGCTCAGGATTATAGAAAAAAAATAGAGGTATTACCGAAGCATGATCAGAAAGCCATTGATGTGGCCACGAATCAGCTGGAAATGCTGCATGCCTCCTTTTATACCGGGACTATGGACCTTAATCTGAAAAAAATGTCAAAAGATGATGTACTAAAAACCATAGATTCCATTGAATCAATGGATGCTGAAAAGATGCGCTCCTCCTGGATGTTTGAGCCTCCTTTTGACAGCAGTGATCCCGAGGGGTGGCTAAAGCAGGCCAGGCTGATCCGCATTGCCTACCTTACAGAACAGTATGAGCTGCTCTCCCGTCTGCGGGACGATGATCCCGAAGCCTGGGACGAGATCAATGAACTCTATTTCGACGATTGATACCGCAGACGCCATAATCACTCTTTTTAAAACTTGAATAAAGGGTCATACTGCAACTAAGCGTGAAAATTCAATCAGCGATTCATTGCCGGATAGTTCTTCTCATTGTTTTATTTTCCCTTGTACCTCTTTCCCTCTTCGCTAAGGAGAGCGGCTGGAAGTTCGGGATTATCGGGGAATACGGCTTCGGCGAAAGCTCCTATGAACTGCAGGTGAACGATGGAACTGATTCTGTGCGCAGCCTTCTGGTCTTTCCCCTGGATACCGCCTACATCGGAATCGAAGCGGAAAAGGAAGACCTGTCCGGATCCAGACGCTTTACCGTAAAAGTCCTCACCAATCTCACCCCGCCGGCAAGTAAAATGATCGACGAAGACTGGCTTGACCTGAACGATGCCTCGGAACCGGAGTATATCTACACCGAATCCAACCTGGAGTACCGCTCCTTCGATCTGAATCTGCAGGGAAACTGGCAGCTGCGGGAGTTCCCGGACTTCAGGCTCTTTTTCGGCGCCGGCTACCGGCTCCTCTGGGCCTATCAGCTGATTACCGATTTTAAGGGTTATAAACTCTACGATACGGACCAGGACGGCAGCATCGACAGTCAGACGACAATCCCATACACCAAAAAAGACGCCATCGACTACAGCATTATCTACCATATCATCGATGCAGGGCTCCTTGCCGAGGCGATGATAGGCAAAAACGCGAGCATCAGCATCGCGGCCGCGCCATCAGTGGGCCTGGTACTTGACCGGGACGATCATCTGCTGCGCAGCAAGCTCTCCACCGGTCGGGGATTCGGCTACGGCTTCAGCTTTGCGGCCGCTATGGAGCTCCACGGAAGCCGGAGGAGCCGCTCCTTTACACCGTACCTGCGTATCTTCGGCTCTTACCGCTGGTTCTTTTCTCCAGGACAGCAGCGGCAGTACTGGTACGATGATGCGGACGGAGTATCTGAAGGCACCGAGTATGACGGCCTGGTGCATGATGTAGAGTTGATTGATCCGCGGCTGGGAATCAGCGCGGGGGCGCGGTTTTAGTTTTACAGGGCGGGCAGAATACGGTTGCGGCCCGCGTCCTTGGCATGATACAGATTGTCATCCGCCAGCTTGATCAGCTCCGACGGGGTCTCATCGCTCTGCAGGGAGTTCAGCCCTCCACTGATGGTAACATTCACCCCTTCTTTGCCCCAGGTGTGGGACTCAATCTTGGAGCGGATGCGCTCGGCAATTACCAGTCCCCCGTCAAGGGATGTATTCGGTAAAATCAGGATGAACTCTTCTCCCCCGTAGCGGCCGGGAACGTCACCCTCACGAATGCTGGAACGGATAATTTCTGCGACATCCACAAGAACTGTGTCTCCAAAGGGGTGTCCGTAGGAGTCGTTCAATTCTTTAAAATAGTCCAGGTCCAGCATGGCAACAGTAAGGGGATTGTTGTAACGTTTTGCGTTCGCCGCTTCGTGCTGAAGCCGGTCCATACAGTGGGAATGGTTGTACAAGCCTGTCAGGCCATCGGTTATGGCAAGCTGCTGCAGCAGCACGTTCTGCTTGCCCAGTTCGTCCATATAGTGGATTATCAGGCGGCGGTTGCGAACAAGTTCGATATGGTTTCTTACCCGTACCAGAAGTTCATCGGCGTTAAAAGGTTTTTGAATATAGTCCGCCGCTCCGAGTTTGAATCCCTTGATTACATCCTCCGTCTCCGTGCGGGCGGAAAGGAATATTACCGGGATATCCTTCATTTCGGCGGATTCTTTCATGCGGCGGCAGGCCTCAAACCCATTCATCTCCGGCATCATGACATCCATCAGAACAAGGTCCGGTTTGACCCGTGGGATCATCTCCAGAGCCTTTTTACCATTAGAGGCGGGAGCAATCTTGAAGCCCTCGTCTTTCAGCAGCTTGCCCAGAAACTGAATATTTGCCGGAACATCATCGACAATCAGGATGGCCATCTCTTCGAATTCCGGAACCGGTGTCAAGGTCTCAATCATGGCGATTCCTTCGACCCATGTAAATCGGTGCCAAGTATGCGCGGGAACTCCTTCATGGATTTCTCTATTCCTTCTATATCAACCGAGGATGCTGCCAGATGCAGCTCAATACCCCAACGCCTGAGGTCCTCAGCACCATATTCGGCCGCGGCAGCGGCAACTCGCATTGCAAAATCCTCCAAGTCCTCTGTATAATATGAATCGGACAAATTTTGCCACTCCTCAAGAAATAGTTTAGCAATTTTCGTATACATCTCCGGAGCAGCATGCAATTTTGGTAAAATTGCCTCGTCCGGAGCCTGATTTCCCGAGAAACCGTCGATAACAACGCTCCGCTGCGGTGCCAGAGGAAGATACCGCTTAAGAATCTCCATGAATCGGCCATGACTCAAGGGCTTTACCAGGACCTCCCGGATACCCGCCTGCAGTGCCAGTTTCCGGGTCTCCGGAATTATAGAGGCGGTAATACCCACAATGGGAACAGCATCTCCAAGCTCTTTTCTGAGTTTTTCTGCGGTTTTCAGACCGGTTTTTCCCGTAAAGCCCAAAGAAAGAAGAACAAGGTCCGGGGGGGCCTTTCTGACCTGATTGACAGCTTCACTGCTGTCGGCGGCAGTATCTAAACGAAGGTTTCTGGCTGCTTCCAGATACTTCTTTAAAAGCAGTACATCAACCTCCGAATCATTGACCCCCAGAATAACAGCATCCTGAAACACAAGGTCATTATCAGCAATGGGAAGCTTACTTTCAGATTCCTCGGGTTTTCCGTACACAGGGACCTTGCGTAACATCAGGGAGAACTCGCTGCCATCACCGGGTTCACTCCTTAGACGGATATCTCCTCCCATAAGGTCCGCCAGACGCTGAGAAATAGTCAGCCCAAGTCCCGTCCCGCCGAACTTGTTTATATCCTGCTGTCGTACCTGATGGAAGGCCTGGAAGATAATGTCCTGTTCTTCTTTCGGGATTCCTGCGCCAGTGTCCCTGACAATAATACTGAAATCCGCCGTCTTGTTACTGATCTTTATCAGCCGGACTTCCACCCCCACGGATCCGTTCTCCGTAAATTTTACGGAATTGCCTACAAGGTTAAAAAGAATCTGCCGCAGCCGCCCTCCGTCTATAATTACCTGGGAGGGGAAGGTGTTGTCCACATCGGATATGAGGGCCAGGCCTTTCTTTTCGCAGCTTACAGAGAAGAGATCCAGAACCTCCTGCACCAGTTCACGGATGCTCACCGGACCCGGATTGAGTTCCAGTTTCCCCGCATCGATTTTAGAAAGATCAAGGATATCATTGATCAGCCCCAGCAGGGCCGTACCACTCTTTTGAACAATTGATAAATAAGAACGGTGGTCGCTGTCTCCTGTTTCCCTCAGCAGCACCTCGGTGAAACCAAGGATAGCGTTCATGGGGGTCCTGATTTCATGACTCATATTGGCAATGAAGTGGCTCTTTGCCTGGTTCGCCTCCTCAGCCTGGCGCTTTGCCTCTTTCAGGCGTGCTTCGGCTATCTTTCGCTGGGAGATGTCCCTGATAATGATCTGTACAATTCCGGCCTCCGGATCCAGCAGAGAAACGGAAATTTCCGTATCGATCTCTTCGCCCTCTTTGTTATAAAAACCCTGTTCCTTGCGTAACTGGGCCCCCTGCTGAAGCTCGCGGATCATCTGATCAATGCGGCTCTGTTTACGGTACAATGAAAGGATATTGAGGCTCTCAAGCTCCTCTTTCTGATACCCGAAAAGTGCCGCCGCACTCTCGTTGACCTCCAGGATGTCTCCGGAGGCATCATGAATCACGATCGCGTCATTGGAATTCTGGAAGAGGGCCCGGTACTTTCGTTCGCTGTTCGCCAGCCTGACATTTCGCTCCCGCTCTTCCGTTATATCCTCGTACAAGCCCAGTACCGCGACGGCCTGTCCGTCTTCATCGAGGATGGGGATCTTGCTGGAGCGGACATAGCGTATAAGCCCGTCAAGTCTCGGCATTGGTTCCTGGGAGTTCAGGTTACCCGTCCTGGAATCTAGAATCTTTTGATCATCCCTGCGGAAAAACTGGGCGATCTGTGGAGGTGAAAGCTGATCATCGGTTTGTCCGATTACCTCCCCGGGAGATCCGTACCCGGTGTCTTCGGCAAAACGGCGGTTACAGCCCAGATACACCCCGGAAGAGTTTTTCCAGAAGACACTCATTGGAATATTGTCCATGATTAACGACAGCATCTGCCTGGACTGCTGAAGCTCGTAGGTGCGGGCATCAACCAGGGACTCTACCTCTACCTCCCGGTTTATACTGCTCAGAAGGTAGGAAAAGGCCAGCAGGATGAAAATTACTCCGAGCCCGAGAACTACCTCCGGCAAAAAGTCTCCTGCCCCAAGAAGTACCCGGCCGCCGGGACCAGCATGCCAACGGCTTGTCGAAGCGGATAAGTATTCAAATGCTCCAGCAACAAAGATTATACCAAAAGCCGTAAGTATAAAAACGGAACGGTATCTTCCTCGTAGAACCCGGGTCAGCTGTCGTTCTCTCATGTAACTGAGGGCCATTATAAAGCCGTAAACAACCACAGCGACGGCGGAAAGAAACAGCACGATCGGGACCAGAGTGCGAATCGTACCACCTCTGTTAAATATTCCGGTCTCGTTCACAGAACCTGTCAGCACAATCAGGACAACACTGTTAAGCAGAGCTCCCTGCTGCCGCAGGCTGAACATGACAGGTCCGATTAATACCAGAAAGATCGGCATATACAGAAAGAACGGATGGTGCAAATAATGATGAAGAATCCCAAAGGTAATAATCAACACCAGAAAGAGAATAAAAATCAGGCGTTGCCTGAGAGCATTGTGTTTTCCTGCCGACTGTAAACCGAAAAAGGAGATCAGCCATGGCGTCAGAATAAGGGCGGCACTGAAAACTCCGGTGAACCAGAGAATATAATTTGCTCCAAGGCCGGATCTGATTCCCAGAATAAAATAGAGCGTCAGTTCTCCAGCTGATGCGGCTATGAGGGCTGCTACAGCGGAAGCCGAAATCAAAGGCAGAATATCCCTGCTGCGGCGAAGGTTCTTTCCGTCCCCCAGAGCCTGCTTCAAAAGTAAACTGAAAACCCAGCTTGCAGCACTATAGCCGGTGGACATTACCAGAGCCACAGCCAGAAAAGTAAGTACGTCAGCATACCCCAGGAACTCGATAAAAAAAATGAGAGGTAAAAAGACTCCGAGGAAAATACCCGCGTACCCATAGATTCCAAACAGGTAACCCGCGGCCAGTGCTACTCCTGCGGCGGGCCAGTAAGGAGAAACCATGGAATCACCAAGCTCAAAGACGCGGCCGATGACCGCAAAGAGGTAATACGCACCGGCGGTGCCGATAACCTGCAGCAGTTTTTTTCCCTTCATACCTTATAATTTTAGAAATAATTTAACTATTCTTCCAGTAGAAAAGTCCTGAAATCCTCAACCCGGGTAAAATACCAGCGGCAGCGCCTCTGCATCTCTTCCATAATGGAAGAGACCTGATGCCCCCACCCGGCTCCCAGGGTATTGATTCCCAGGCTGTTGGCCATATCGATTCCGGGGGATAAATCATCGAGCATTGCCGCCTCGTCAGGATTTACGCCAAGATGACGGAGAGCCTCCTGTGCCGGCCAGGGATGAGGTTTGCGGCGTTTCGGATCGTTATGCCATCCGAACACGAGATCCGGGACAAAACCTTCCGCGCCATGAGAGTAATCCCTGAGGATATGCTCTTTTTCCGAATGGGAGACCACTACGACCATACCTCCGGCTGCACGGAAACTTTTGAGAGTGTCCACAATTCCGGGAAAAAAAAGCGGCACTCTGGTACTGGTAAAACTGCGCCAGATGGCAAACTCCTCTTCCATTTCCTCGGGACTGAAGTTCAGTTCGCCGATATAGTAGTCAAATACACCGGGATGAAAGTTCTTCTCAAACCAGACATTAAGAGATTCAGGTTCCTGGTCCGGGCGCATCCGCCGTATAATCTCGCAATGGGCCGGATAATGGATATGTCGGGTACTGTCGACACAGGTGTCATCATGGTCGACAAGAAGACAACGATACATAGCTACTCCCGCCGTAGATTGATTTCTTGTGTTTCCCGACGTTTACTGGTACAGTAAAATTACATGCTGATACGTAATAAAATTACAACGGATCATTTGGCTTCCGCAATAGCCAATGGCGAATTTCCTGCTGAGATCCTGGAGGCTTCGGCCCTTGTGGCCTGTATTATGACCCAGAGCTGGTGTCCCCAGTGGATATTTATGCGCAGCTGGTTACGAAAGCTGGAGAAATCAGCAGATATGACAGAGGAATTGAAGATTCAAACCTTTGAGACAGAATACGACCGTCTGCCGAACTTCTCAGAATTCCGTAGTTTTAAAGAGCAGGTGTGGAACAACTGGGAGGTCCCCTACATTCGTTACTATTCGGGGGGAACGTTAATCCACGAGTCCAACTTTGTCTCCGCCATGATATTTCTGGATAATCTGAAGAACCCATGAGCGACGACCTTATTCATCATATCATTCATGCCACCGATGACTTTATCGCTGTCCTGGATATGGATTTTAATCTTGTCCTGGTAAACGACGCCTACCTGAAAACCTTCAACCAGAGCAAGGAAGAGATCCTGGAGAGGAACTTTTTCGATCTCTGGCCCGGCATAGGCAAAACTGTCAGCCCCGAAGAGCGGAAACTGCGTATTCTCGAGTGCATCAGGAATGAGAGCACGGTTTTTATTGAACCGGAATCAGCTGAGGGTAACTATTTCCGTTTTAAAAAGGCCTTTTATCCCTTCGGACGGGATAAAGAGGCCAGCCACATAATTGCGGTATTCCATGATGTCTCGGATATTGAAGCCATTGAATCCCGGCTGACCCACTATGAGTTCCGCGACCATATTACCGGCCTTTTCAACCGCCGTTCCCTGGAAATAATCCTGGATATGGAGCTTGAGAAAGCCCGCAGAAGCCGGGGAGATTACTTCAAGGCGCTGCTGTTTATAGGCATTGCCAACCTGGGAACAGTAAACGACTCAATCGGATTCGAAACCGGTGATCTTCTGCTGGAAAGTATCGGCTGCCGTATTAAAGAAACTCTCCGTAAATCGGATTATGTTTTCCGGTTTGAAGGCAATGAACTGGCGGTGCTGCTAACCACCTTGCAGCGGACGACGGATGTAGCCCAGGTAGCGGATAAACTGGGAGAGATAATCAGCCTGCCCTACCATACTGGAAAGGCAAGCTTTAACCTCTCCTCGGTTATTGGTATCAGCACCTACCCGGAGGACGGCGAATCAAGCAAAGAGCTGATACAGCGATCTTCGGCAGCCATGAGGGAAGCCAAGCGAAAAGGAACCGGGTTCCTCCACTGGGACCCTGTGCTGCACGCCAACGCGACTGAGCGGCTTAAAATGAAGAGCGAGCTTACCCGGGCTTTTCGCGCTGATGAGTTTGGACTACTCTACCAGCCCATAGTCGACGCCGCGGGCGAAATCCGTGGAGTTGAGACCTTTCTGCGCTGGCGGCATCCTGACCGCGGAATTTTAAAACCGGAGACCTTTCTGTCCATCCTTGAAGAGAACAGGAATATTTCCACCCTGACCCGCTGGGTCCTTCTGCAGACAGCCGAACAGATTGCCCCACTGGGCGGGCGGCACGGGATATTCTTTAACGTAAATCTCTCATTCCTCGATTTGATGGATCCGGATATTGAGGTTCTGATACAAAAAATACTGCGGGAAAACACAGATGCAGTCAAACTGAATCTTGAAATCGGCAATGCCGGTGAGACGCAATGGAAAAAGGTAAAAAAGACGATGGACCGCGTAAGCGCGCTGGGGATAAATTTTGTGCTTTCTGATTTCGCTGGCAGTTCCGATTTTATCTCGTTTTTACGTGATTATCCCGTAAACGGCGTAAAGATAAATATTGCCGCCTGTGCTGCTGCAAGGAATCCTGAAGACCTGGTATTAATACAGGATATGGCCATCCTGGCCCGGCATCAGAATAAAAAGGTTTTCATTGAAGGCATCGAAAATAAAGACATGGCAGAGGCAGCGCGAAATGTGGAAGGGGATTACCTGCAGGGGTACTACTTTGCCGAACCTGTCCCTTCCGCCGTTCTGGAAGAACTCCTTACAACCGGTCATCATCTGCCGCGATAAAAACGGAGGGACCCTTAGACAGGCAGCTCCCTTCCCGGAACATAGAAAAAAAGGACCATGCTTACCAGATAAACAACGTACAGCAGCAGCAGTACCACGCCCTTCCAGCGGTGGAGACGGTACTTATGACGGGCCAGAAGCAGCATTGTAACAACAATAATTATCATGGACGGAAAAGCAAAGTAGATTACATTCGTCGCCACCTGGATTGTATTGGCCGCCGCGGCAGCACCGACAATCCAGAGAATATTGAGGATATCCGCCCCAATAATATCTCCAAAAGCAAGATCACCATGACCCTTGCGGGCAGCGGTAATGCAGGTTGCGATCTCCGGCAAAGAAGTTCCGATGGCAATTATTGTCAGCCCGATTATTACCTCGGGAACCTGAAAAAACCGGGCAATGTTTAATGACGAACTGACCAGGAATTCACTGGCGATTATGACACCGGCCACACCAATAAAAAAGAGCAGGAGCTGTTTCCCGAGGGTTCCGGGTTTTATATGTTCTTCTATCTCGTCTTCAGGAGGGGGTACAAGCCCGGCATTCTTTCTGCTGGTGTTTACAAGAACAATTAAATATCCCGCCAGGATTATCAGGAGCATGATTCCTTCCAGCCGGCTTATAACACCGTTAAGGGCCAGACCAAAAGCGAATAAATCTATTACAACCAGGAAAAGACCAACCCGTTTCAGGACCCTGGGGTTTATTGTTATTGCTTTTGGAGCAAGCAGGATTGCCAGAGCCAGGGCCACTCCGTCATCGACAATGACCGAACCGATGGCATTTCCCAGGGCTATTTCCGGAAAGCCCCGAATGGCTGACATCAGGGACACGGTGAACTCGGGGGCGGTGGTTGCAAAGCCTACAAGGACAATACCGATAATCACCTTGTCAATTCTTGCCTTGACCGCCACACCCACAGCGCCATCCACCAGGAAGTCCGCGCTTTTCGCGAGTATATAAAAACTGGCAAACAAAGTAAGGAAATTGAGCAGCATATTATCTGCGGGCAAATGCATGAAACCCCTCTCCTGCCTGTTCGTAAATCGGTAGTTGAGTGTACCCGGTACAGCGTTTCAGTTGCAAGTAATATAACCCGGACATCTCGGCAGAATAATTTTCTGGCCTTCACAGGATTTATCCGGCATAATGAAAATATGGTAAATGATATCGATATAGCACGAGGGTACTCCCTGAGGCCCATTGAAGAGATTGCAGCAGGTATGGGAATCAGAAAAGAGGATCTTCGCAGCTACGGTCCGTATATAGCAAAAATCAGACAGCCGGCCTTATCCCGGCTTTTGGCTCAAGCCCCACGGGGGAAACTGATTCTTGTCAGTGCCATTACCCCGACACCCGCGGGAGAAGGAAAAACTACTACCAGCATAGCCCTGGCGCAGGGTCTCGCGAAAATCGGCAAGAAGCCTGTAGTCGCCCTCAGGGAACCTTCCCTCGGACCGGTTTTCGGCATAAAGGGCGGTGCCACGGGAGGTGGACATTCCCAGGTGCTTCCCATGGAGGATATCAACCTTCACTTTACCGGTGACCTTCACGCTGTAACCAGCGCCCATAATCTGATAGCTGCCGCCCTGGACAACTGCATTCATTACCGGCAGGGGCTCAGGGTATCCCCCCGGGACCTTGTGTGGCCCCGGGTAATGGATATGAACGACCGGGCACTTCGCAGCATGGTAATCGGGCTGGGGGGCAGCGCAAACGGTGTACCCCGGGAGTGTGGATTCGATATAACCGCAGCCTCGGAGATAATGGCAATCCTGTGTCTTTCCATGGGCTACGAGGACCTGAAAAAACGTATTGCCCGTATCCTGCTGGGCTTTACCGAGGAAGGAGAACCGGTACGGGTCAGCGACCTGAAGATCGAAGGAGCAGCTTCCGCGCTGCTCAGGGAAGCCCTTTTGCCCAATCTGGTCCAGACAGGAGAAGGTATCCCCGCCCTGATACACGGCGGTCCTTTTGCCAATATTGCACAGGGGGCCAATTCAGTAATAGCCACCAATCTGGCCTTACGCTGTTCAGACTATACTGTAACGGAAGCGGGATTCGGCTTTGACCTTGGCGCGGAAAAGTTTTTCGACATTGTGGCACCTTCCGGGGGATTTTCTCCCGAGGCTGTGGTGCTTGTTGCCACAGTGCGGGCGCTTAAGATGCATGGCGGAGTCAGGAAAAGTGAACTTGACCTGCCGAATCCGGAGGCGGTGGCCCTGGGAGGTGTGAACCTTGAGAAACACCTCGAGAATATCGCTAAATTCCATGTCCCGGCGGTCGTTGCCATAAACCGTTTTCCCGGTGATACGGACGAAGAAATTAAGGCTGTGCGAAGGATCTGCCAGGCAAAAAATGCAGCCTATGCGGTCTCCACAGGCTGGGCCGACGGGGGTGCCGGCGCGGTCTCCCTGGCAGAAGAGGTCAGTAAAGTATGCGAAGCCGGACAAAAACAGAAAGCCCGCCAGTTATATGAATGGAAGCTCCCGGTAGAAGAAAAAATAGCCCTGATAGCACACGAGGTATACGGGGCCCAGGCGGTGGATTATACAGGCGAAGCAAAAAAAGACCTGCGGCGTATCGTAAAACTTGGGTACAGCGAACTGCCGGTATGCATCGCCAAGACTCAAAGCTCCCTTTCGGATAATCCAAAACTTCTGGGACGCCCCAAGGACTTCCTGGTAACCGTTCGGCGTATTTTTATCTCCGCAGGGGCAGGGTTCCTGGTTCCTCTGACCGGGGACATTCTCAGAATGCCGGGTCTTCCCCGAATCCCGGCGGCAGAGAGTATAGATATAGACGCGGAGGGAAACATCAGCGGTCTTTTTTAAGCTTTGTACCATATATTACTGTCTTTCAGGAGAAATCTGCGTACGTTTATCATGAAGTAAAAAGCCGGATCAGGAGGCAGTATGAAGAGGATTGCTTTTTTTGACACAAAATCATATGACCGACGCTCCTTTGAAGCAAAGATTGATTCAAAGGAATTTGAAATTAGTTTTTTTGAAGCCCGTCTGTCACCAAAAACGGCAGACCTGGTAAAAGGCTTTGACGGGGTTTGTGCCTTTGTCAACGATACCCTGGATACCAGGGTCATTGACATCCTGAAGCGGGAAAATATCGGGGTGGTCGCCATGCGTTGCGCAGGCTACAACAATGTGGATCTTAAAGCCGCTTTTAACAATGTGCATTTTCTCCGGGTTCCAGCCTATTCTCCCTACGCAGTTGCCGAACACGCAGCGGCGCTTATCCTGACTCTTAATCGACGGACCCATAAATCCTATTTGCGGACCAGAGAAAGCAATTTTGCCCTGGCCGGACTCGAGGGCTTTGATCTTCATGGTAAAACTGCCGGGGTAATCGGAACAGGTAAAATAGGTCGTATAATGATCCGCATACTGCGGGGTTTTGGAATGGATGTACTGGCTCATGATCCATATCCCGATCAGGAATATGCCCAGCATGAAGGTTTTCACTTCGTAGACCTGGACGCTCTCTATGCAAGGTCAGACATTATATCACTGCATTGTCCCCTTACAAAAGAGACCCATCATCTGATAGACGCAGACGCCCTGGCGGCGATGAAACCCGGCGTCATGATTATCAACACCAGTCGGGGAGGGCTTATAGACACGAAAGCCCTGGTTGCAGGACTGAAGAGCGGGAAAATAGGCTACGCCGGCCTGGATGTATACGAGGAAGAGGGGGAATACTTTTTTGAGGACCTCTCAGGAGAGATCATCTCTGACGATATATTAGCCCGTCTTCTGACCTTTCCCAATGTCCTGATAACTTCTCACCAGGGCTTCTTTACTAAAGAGGCCCTGGCAAATATTGCAGAGACGACCCTCGGCAACTTCCGGGCCTTTTTTAGAGGGGAGGCTCTGGACAACGAAGTCTGTTATCGTTGTGATCGCCCGGAATGCCGAAAAAAACGTGAGGGTCGCTGTTTCTAGCGAAACAGCTGATCGATTTTTTCCTTGTAAAGCTCGGCGATAACATGGCGTTTTACCTCCTGTTTCGCCGAGAGTTCCCGTCCTATTTCGAAGCTGCGGGGAATGAGGGCAAAACGGTATATACGCTCAAAATGTTTAAAGCCGTTTTTACTGCTTATAAGTTCCTGTATCTCGCTGTTGAAAAGCTCCCATACGTCCGGGAGTTCCAGCATGTCCTCGCGGGTTATATAGGGAACATGGTTTGCTTTAATGTAATGTTCTACCTCTCTGGCATCGGGAACTATCAGAACCCCGAGGAACTTTCTGTCCTGCCCCACGACCATGGCCTGCTCGATATAGACCGATTCTCTCAACTTTGCCTCAATTGGGCCGGGTTCGATATTCTCGCCGCCGAACAGCACAATGGTATCCTTTGCGCGTCCCCGGATATCAAACTCCCCGTCCCTTGTCCAGACACCCAGGTCGCCGGTATTCAGCCATCCCTGATCATCGATGATCTGGCGGGTTATATCTTCCCTTTTGTAATAACCCTTCATGTTCTGAGGACCCCGGGCAAGGACTACTCCCCGGGTATTCGGCGGTACATCCTTGCCTTCGTCATCCACAATGCGGATCTCCGTCTCGGGAAAAACATCCAGGGTCAAAGGTACGGAGCGAAAGTAATTTCTGACCGCCACTACCGGTCCTGTTTCCGTTAAGCCGTATCCGTTTAAGAGGCAAACACCGGCGGCCTGAAAAAAGGAATCCACCGCTGCCGGCAGGGACCCTCCTCCGGAGACCCCGGCCCGGAAACGGCCGCCAAGTTTTTTCTTAATGGCAGAAAAAACAAGCACATTGCCAAGCTGCTTGAAGGGAAAGAGCACAAGCAGCGGTACCAGGCTGATGATCTTGTCCAGCAACCTGTTGCGGTATTTGAATCTGGGCATACGCCCGAGAAACATGCTTCGTAAGGTGGCATAAACGCCCCCCACCCACACAAAGAAATGAAACAAGACCCTGCTCACCACCGGTTTATCTGCAACGTTCCGGTAAATTCCGGCTTTAACAGCTTCCCATATCCGAGGAACCGATCCCATCCATTGGGGACGGACAGCTTGAAAATCCTGCAGCATGATCTTTCCAATGGGCTTGGAATATGCAAGAGCACTGGCAGTCCCAAGGGCAATATACTGAATAACCCGTTCAAAAGAGTGCCACACCGGCAAAACAGAGAGCCAGATGTCCCCGGGCTGTATATCTACGATCTTTTGAACCCCTTTAACCTGATGCAGATATGAACGGTTTGTCAGCATTACACCCTTCGGTTCACCTGTTGTACCGGAGGTAAATATTATGGTCACAACATCATCGATATCACCCTTGCTTATCTCCTGCTCTACAAGATCGGGGTCCTTCTTGATCCGTTTATTTCCCTTCTCGATTATGTCTCCGTAGGTGTACAGTTTTATTCCCCGCGGAATTTTATCGAGCTCAGAAGGATTAAAATCCTGATCCAGGACAACCATGAACTTCATGGACGGCAGGTCATGAACAACACTCAATACTTTTTCCGCCATTTCACGGTTTTCCACAAAAACCAGGCGGCATTCTGCATACTCCAGAATAAAGGAGATCTCCTGGGGCATTGAATCCCGCCCCCTCGGAACGTCTATGGCCCCGAGACTTATGGTGGCAAGATCCGCGACAAGCCACTCTTTACGGTTATCGGCGATTAATCCCAGATGGTCGCCGCGCCGTACACCCAGGTCGTACAGGCCGGACGCGAACACAGACATCTCCCGGTACAGTTCGGAAAAAGTGACTGGGACAAACGCACCACGGGAATTCTTTGAATACTGAGCTGCCTTGTCGGGATGTTCCTGCACAATAGATTTAAATAAATGAAGTATAGAAGTATTCATGTAGTAAATATACAATGACCGGACCCGGCACACAAGTCAATATTCGGCCAGCGGCCGATAGAAAACAGAACCACGGCATGTTTTTCCCTGCACGGAATCAGGGCACCATCAGTAAAATCCTTCTTCAGATATATTGCCTATCAGGCCAACTTCCTCTATTCTTGCTAAAAGGGACAAGAAAACCAGTCGTCCTTATTTACGCGGAACACAAAACGAAAGGAGCAAACATGCAGATCCGCACAACAAAAAACAGCACACATATTTTTTCGATACTGCTGCCGGTACTTTTTGTCACATTACTATTCACCGGCTGCTCAACAATAGAAGGGGTTCTGAACTTAACCCGCCCCAATGCCAGCATCGAAAGAGTTGAACTCTCCGGCTTGAGTTTTGACCGCGTCGATTTAGTTTTCTACGTTGAGGTCCACAATCCGAACTCAATCGGACTAAAGCTGGCCGGACTGGAGTATAATCTTGCTATGGAAAAGAATTCAGTAGTCAGGGGCAACGTGGAAAAAGGAATTGAACTGCCTGCCAGGGGCTCCTCCCTGCTTGAGGTACCGGTATCCGTCGGGTATTCGAATATCTTTAACACTGTTCAATCCGCCCGGGAAAAAGATAATCTGGACTATCAGATTGATCTTGGCCTGTCCTTTACCGTTCCCGGGTACAGCAGCCTCAAGGTACCTCTTACGTATGCCGGTACTATCCCGGTCCCGAAACTTCCCTCCCTCAGTATGGCCTCTCTGCAGGTAAGAAACATCAGCCTTACCAGGATTGATGTTGAGCTGCGGCTTGAGGTTAACAATCCCAACAGCTTTAAAATCGACATGAATGAGTTCAACTATGATCTGACGATTGCGGGACACTCATGGGTCCGGGGAAACACGGTACGTCCGTTGAGTTTTCGGGAGAAAAGCAGAAGCGTTGTCACCATTCCCCTTTCTCTCAATATTGTAGAGGTAGGCCGTTCAGTTATTGACCTTTTGTCGGGTAACCGGACCCTTGATTACCAGTTCAGCGGTGATACGGTCATGGACACCGAGCTTCCTTTGCTGCAGGATTACCTTTTCAGTTTTTCCTCTGAAGGTGAAACAGAAATATTCCGCTAAAAATTAATAATCCCTTCTGGAATAGCGGCCTCCTCTCCTCGAGGGGGCTCTTCCTGTAACAAGCCGGATTGTAATTAGAAAAAGGATTAATCCCGCAGCGCCCCACAGGACAGTCCACAGCAGGGGGGTCCCAAAAAGATAGCCTGCCATGCGGGTCGCGTCGGAAATACGTCCGGAAGGTGCAATCAGGTCGCCCCGGATATCAAAGAAAACATAAAAAATGCCCAGCATGCCAAAGAGTTTCAAGGCAAGATCATTTACTATCCCGGGAAGAAGAAAGCCTATAAGGAAAAGTGCTATACCAAAGATCACCGCATACACCATGGCAACCCCAACAGAGGCAAAAACAAGTGACAAGACAACAAGCCCGGCTCCCAGCAGCATGGTTACGATCTTATCGAAACGGAAGATTACCGAGGTTAAAAGGAGCAGGAAACCCAGCACCATGGCTCCGGCATAACCGGCGACAACAGTCAGCCCTTCAGCCCCCCCGCTTACCACTATGGTAAAACCGGATTCGAGCCCCGCACTAACCGAGTCAATTCTACCGCCGCTCACCACCACGGCAAGAGCCTTGCCGCTGTCGTACAGAAGGTCCGCGATAAGCCTTACAGGCAGCAGGGCGGGGACCTCCCAGAACAACCAGGCCGCCCCTGACAAGACAATTAACAACAGAAGATGAAACACAGTAAAACCGCTCCGGCTCATATATTCCCTCGCTTTTCTGGTAATCAAATCATTTTATAAGCACACGTTTACATTTAGAGATAACACGCTATACGGTTCAGCGGGTATTTTTTAGAATACTGACAATGGTATCCTTGATTGAAAGAAAAACATCAACCAGTTCGGGATCAAATTGCTTACCTGCTTTGCTCTTTATATACAGAAAGGCTGAATCTTCATCCCACGGATCTTTATAGGTTCTGGGAGTCACCAGTGCATCAAAAACGTCCGCTATGGCGACGATTCTCCCGGACAGGGGTATCTCTTTTCCAACCTTTCCCGGTCCTGGTTTCAGCGTATCGGAAAAGATGTTTTCAATATGTCCGGGATACCCGTATCCATCCCAGCGTTCATGGTGGGACAGGGCAACTTCAAAAGCGACCCTGTCCCATACAGAGCTTCGCTTGTAAAAAAGACGGGCACCGAAAATAGTGTGCCAAATCATTGTCTCTTTATCATCTGACGAAAACTCATCCCCCTTGGAGAGCAATCGGGAATCAAGACCAACCTTTCCGATATCGTGCAGCAGGGCGGCGAGCCGCAAGGCTTCCTTCCCCCTGTTCCGCTGAGCCGGTGGTGTACCAATCCGGGATCCAAAGGCATCAAAAACAGCAGCGGAGTACTCCCCCACTCTTTGAGCGTGCAGACGTGATTCATGAGGATCCCTCAGTTGAGAGATCTCCACCAGCCGCAGCACCATTTCTTTAGCAAACTCAGCTTTCTCCAGGGCCATTGCGGCGTGCTGGGCAAAGTAGGAGATAAACAGTCGATCCTGTTGAGAAAAAGGAACTGGGTTTCCCTCTTTATCAATCGCGTTAATAAGTTGAATAACCCCCAGTATGCTTCCTTCGGAATTCTTGAGAGGCACAGCGAGGATAGACCGGGTGCGATAGTTACTTTTTCTATCGAACTCAGAATTAAACTGAAACGAGACCTCTTCAGGAAGAGAATACACATCGTCAATTAAAAGGGATTGCCCTGTCTCGGCAACAAAGCCGGCAATTGATTTTGTGTCCGCAGGAATACTGCGAGTCGTATAGAGGTATTTATCATTTTCCGATTCACCCCTGTTAAAAAGGGTTTCATTTTCGATGAAGGCAAAATAGAGCTGATTGTCCTTGAGCTGATACAGAGTGCCGGCATCGGCATTTACAAATGTTCTCGCTTCGTGAAGAATATTTTCGAGGAGAATATCAACATCTTTCACGGAATGAAGTCGCTCAATGATTTTCAACAAAGCTCCGGCATCATGTAAAGCAGGCATATGCATAAGTATACCCGGCTTTATAAAAAACTCAAATAAAGTTTCTACTATTTGTAATAATTAATATGTATCTTATTCCTGGACTTGGATTTGCAAAAAATATTCCTTAAGACTGTTTATCTCGGTTTCTATTTTCTGAACATGTAAAAGGACATTTTCCATGTTACCGGCCTTTGCTTCAGCTTCGAGAATCCTGGCCGCGGATCCGATCTTTTCTGCCCGGACATTATAGGCGGCGCCTTTAACCGCGTGGCTCTCTCTATGAACAATTTCTCCATCATTTAAATTGACGCCCCGGCGAATCCTGCTGATACGGCCTTCAGTATCAGCAATAAATCCCGAAATAAGATCTTGTACAATCTCCCGGTTATTATCAAAATCTGAAAGCAGTTTTCCAAAATCAAGAACACCCTGTGTCCGTACTTCCACCACACCTTTTTCCTGCCTGTATTCAGAACAGGGGATACCGCTTGCAGAGCACCAGCGTACAGCCATATCGATAAGCTCATTTTTACGAAAAGGTTTAACGAGAATATCGTTCATACCGGCTTCTTTATAGGTAAAGAAATCCTTCTGATAGGCGTTGGCGGTTAGAGCAATAATCGGAATAGTGAGTTTGCGGGATCGCATCTTTCTGACAGCCTCACACCCATCCATGTCAGGCATCGATATATCCATAAAAATGAGGTCATACCTGTCTCTTTCAATCATCTCCAGGGCTTCGGAGCCGCCACGGGCACAGAAGACGTCGCAGCCAGCCAATGATAAATGGTGCTCCGCTATCTTCAGGTTACTCGGATAGTCATCAACAACAAGGACCCGACACCCGGGGGGCGGAAGCATTTGAATAAGGGAATCCGGACGAACCATGGGAACCGAAGTATCCCCCGTGCAGACACAGCGCATCGGGACCTGCACAGTAAAGGTGGTCCCTTCACCGTATACACTGGAGACCGTGATTGTTCCACCCATCTTATCGATTATAAGCTTCGAAATGGCAGTTCCCAATCCAAAACCCCCGGCACTCCTGGTTCGCCCCGCCTCTATTTGATAGAACTTGTCAAAAAGCCGTTTCAAGTCGGCTTCTCTGATTCCTATACCTGTATCCTGTACGGAAAACAGTAAGAAAACGATCTCCTCCGTGTCGTATTCAAATTCGGCAGAAAGAGACACATCTCCCCGGGATGTGAATTTTATTCCATTATCCAGCAAATTAATCAGTACCTGCCGCAGCCGAAGACCATCGCCTGTTACCCTCCGGGGCAGTTCAGGATGTAGATATAGCTTGAGAAGGATACCGCGTCCTTCCGCCTTGGGACGAAGAATGCCCTCAATTGATCGGATAAGATCAGGCAAATTGAACGGTTCCTCCACCAAGTCAAGCTTGCCTTCCTCAATTCTGGAAATATCCAAAAGTTGATCTATCAACTCGGAGAGTCTTTGTGATTCTTCGACTACCAACTCAGCGTATTGCCTGCAGCCCGGGTCGTGTTCCAGGGAACAGTGCAGAGCTTCGCCGAATCCCATTATCGCGTTCAGGGGTGTTCGCATTTCGTGACTTACGTTAGCAAGAAAATCACTCTTTGCCCTGTTCGCCGTCTCCGCCTTTTCTATTGCCGCGTCAAGTTCACTGGTACGCTGGGCTACAAGATCTTCTACCTTGGAAGTATATGCTTCAAGCTCGGTCCTGGACCGCATTGTTCTCAAGGCCAGGGAGGTGAAAACGGACAGGTTAAAAATAAACAGCCCGACTCCCTGGAGCCACATAAACGGTGCAACATAGAAGCTGTTGCCGGTGTCAATGATTTTCAGTATTGCGTAAATCATATCATGCAGACCAAATATAACAGCGATCATGATTCCGGCGAAAATACAGAGGGCATCCGGATTACCAGCAGCCAGGGCCTTTACTGTTATATAGAATACGAACACCATCACCGGTACCAGAGGTATAAGTACAATACTGAAAACCCGGTAGGCTTCAGTTTCATTACCTGGGGAAAAAAGAATAATTCCACTAAGAACAAGGCTATGAAGCAGGATGAGAAATTGCAGCCCTTTTTTCTCATGGATCTTAAAATATTCCATAAAAGAGACGGTGCAAAAGCCAATTCCCAGAGGAAGTGCCGCCTTGGATACAACAAAACTACTGAAGGAAGACAGAAAAACCGGATCATACGCCATACGATAAAAATAGAAAGCAAAAAACAGGTTGGCCGCAGCGATGTAGAGATGAAAGACCTCATTGCGCCGCACAAGAAAATAGATGAAGGTATAATAAACCATGAAGATGCAGAAGAAAGTATAGAGCTGGGCGTTAAAAAAGCTGATGCGTCGTGGATTAAGAAAATTCGAGAGCCCGTTTTCCCGGGCAATCTTAACATCCTGTACAAAAACCACAGGGCCGGGGCTGTTGATGGCGAGGATAATCTCATTCGTCTCGTTGAATTTCAGCAATTTACGCGGAAGATTGAGTAATACAATTCCGTCAGCTATGCCATTCCCGGCGGGCTTTGGATTATCATATTCCCCAAGGAGGGAACCGTTGAGATATACGCGGGTCGGACGTGTAATTTCTGTCTTCAGCAGGAATCCGCCAATATGCCGAAACTGGGGATTCACTAAGAACAGGGCACGCTGCCGGATATCTTTCGGAAAACTCTCTTTGGCAGTTTTATCAAAACGGATCATCTCTCCGGGTTCCAGGAGTTCCCGGTTTTCTTCTTCATTGAACCAGCTGATCTCCCACTGATTCGCCAGGGAAACCGGGTCTTCGATTTTATGGATATATTTAATGCCCAGCTCCTGGGCTGCCAATGGAATTGAAAAAACAGCAACAAAGAAGATAAGAGCGGCGAGTAAACAGGTCTGCCGAACCCAGAAAAAAGACCGAAATTCCTCCATTGTACATCCTGTTTATTGAAATAGACTTGATGAAATCCTACCCCAGATTTTACCTGGGGTCAAATACCTTTGTCAGCGTCACGAAAAACTATATTTGACCTTTTCCGTCTCAAGGCAATACACTGGAACCACCTATGAATACAAGCCCTTTAATTGGAGAATTGAATACAACCCCGTCCCCTGGCCTGGGATGTGCGGCCTTCGGCGGAACCCATTGGGGTGTCCAGGATGACCGTGACTCAATGGCTGCGCTGGCGACAGCTATTGAAGCGGGAGTACGGCATATAGATACCGCAGCCGCCTACGGTTCAGGCCGCAGCGAAACACTTATCGGGAACCTGATCAGACGGCGTCCATCAGTTCGGGACGGGCTGCTGATCGCCAGTAAAGGCGGAATAAAAGGAAGCAAAAAGAACTTTCTCAAGGAGATAGACAACAGCCGGAGGCGGCTTGGATGCGAGGTTATCGACATATATTACATTCACTGGCCCATGGAAGGGGTAGACCCGATTCCCTCTCTGGAAGCACTGGCGGAAGCCAAAGAAAAGCACACAATACGCTACGTCGGAGTATCAAACTTCACATCCCGGCAACTGACACTGGCCCATGGGAATCTGCCCCTTGATGCCTGTCAATTCGGCTACAATCTTATCTGGCGGCACCCGGATACCGGGATCATCCCTCTCTGCGGACAACTTGGAATTGCCCGCATCGCCTACGGAGCCCTGGCCCAGGGTCTCCTGTCAGGTAACTACCAACCCTGGAGTCGGTTTCCCGAGGGTGATGATCGGGACCATACCGCGTTTTTTTCCGATGACCATGCCGTAGAACTGACGGCGGGGCTTTCTACCCTCAAAGCGCTGTGTGCACAGTACCATGTGCCTCTCCGCTCCGCGGCTTTACACTGGATCAGCAGCAGGGAATATCTCGAGGGATCATTAGCAGGGGCCCGTACCGCAGAACAGGCAAAAGAAAACTTTCAGCTTCAGAGGATTGACTCAGAACTTTTAGACAAACTCCACGTTGCGGGAAAAGAAATTTCCACCTGCTTTGGCAACACTGAGAACTTTTTCCGCATGCAGTAATTACAGGCTATTCCTTGTCGGCATACTTTTCTGCGATTGTCTGAATTGAGGGGAGAACCTCAAAGAAAATATCAATGAGTTCAGGATCAAACTTTGTTCCGCTTAAAGAGCGCATCTCTTTAAGAACATCGTCTTCCGACCAGGCTTCTTTATATACCCTTTTGGAACGGAGGGCGTCATACACATCGGCAATCGCGACAATACGTCCGAAAAGAGGAATCTCCTCCCCCTTTCTGCCGACAACCTTTTTTCTTCTCCCTGTCGGTTTCTGGGTTATGATATCTACATGACCCGGATACCCCGAACCATCCCAGTTCTCGTGATGGGTTAAAACAATTTCTCTGGCAATATCATCAAGCTCGGAATGAGTATCCACAAAAAGCCTTGCTCCGTTCAGGGTATGCGTTTTCATGATCTCATACTCTTCATCGTTAAAGCGGGCAGGCTTCTTCAGAATAAGGTCACTTATCGCCACTTTCCCGACATCATGCAGCATGGCCGCCATACGCAGATTATCCCGGTTGCGCTGGACCTCATCCTCTGGAACCCCATGATTCAGAGCCCATTTCTCATAAATCTCCACGGAAAATCCGGCGACCCGGTTTACATGAGGACCTGTCTCTTTCGGGTCCCGCAGTTCGGCCATGCTGATCATACGGAGTAAAATCGCTCTTGTCATCTGGGCCCGCTGTAATGCCACCGTTACATTGGCTGCAAAATGGGTAACAAGAATCTCATCTTCTCTGGTAAAGGGACAGATATCCCCATCAGAACCAATTTTATTAATGAATTGAATGACCCCGAGCAGATCGTTGTTGTTGGTCTTTAATGGTATGGTCAGCATGGAACATGAACGATATCCCGAAAGCTTGTCGTACTTAAGGTTGTAACCGTAGGGAGAATCCTCAGGGAGTTCGTAAACATCGCTGATGTTCAACAGCTCCCCGGTGGCAGCGACATAGCCGGATATGGATTTCTTATCAATCGGAACCTCAAAAAACTTGTAAATCAGTTTGTTCCCTTTCGGCAGCTTACGCTGCAAACTCGCGTTCTGGGCATAAGAGATCGCGAGTTTGTCCTTCTTTTTTATATAAATCGAGCCTGCATCTGCCTGTACAACGCTGCGGGCTTCGGTAAGGATCCGCTCAAGAAGGATATCAACATCCTTGATTGTGTTCAGCTCTGAATCAAGGGTTATAACATTTAACAGCTTTTCAGCATCAGCGCGGTAATCCCCGCTCATCAAGCAACCATCCTAGGTAAAGTATAGTATCACTACGTTAACACTCTTTAAATATATACAGTCATCCGCAGAATGCAACCGTACCTTTCTCATTTTTTATGTAAGCAGCTCTTGAACCTTTACGCACTGAGCTTTTGACAGACCGTATCATCTTCCGACAGGGACTCGTCTTCGATCAGGTAGCCTGTATCGAGGCACATTTGAAAAAGATCCCGGCTGATTCGGTCCTGCTCAGTTTTTTCTTCATCGCCGTTCAGTTTTGTTACAAGAACCATAAGCTCGTTTTCCTGTTCTTCATAAATCTGTACATAAGTCACTGTCGAGCCTTCACCTTTTACACGATAGGTTTTCATATCTCCTCCTCGTTGTCAGAATACCGCACACAGGGGCGTTCAATTTATTTTCGACAGATTCTGACCCTGCCTTTACGAGTTAAAACGGAGGGAGGCCTGGGCCCCCTCCTGAACCGGAAGATACTCAAGGTTAACCCGGCTCATGGATTCAAACATCTTGTCCTTGACAAACTCACCCCGGGAGGAGAGGACCTCCAGAGCCCTGCGGGCTTCCAGTCGCTTCGAGGTTTGTCCGTGGGGGCAGCGTGTCGCGTAGGTGGCAAACCCGAAGGCCCTGGCAAAATCTATAATTTCCCGTTCCTTTATATAGCACAAGGGGCGTATTACCCGCTGGGGATACTTATAGTACTTCATTACCGGCATCATGGTGGAGATTTCCCCCTTATAGGCCATATTCATCAGCAGGGTTTCCAGAATATCATCCTGGTGGTGCCCCAGGGCAATTACGCCAAAATCATTGGCCTCGGCATACCGCAGGAGTTCCATTCTACGCTGCGTGGAGCACCAGTAGCAGTTAAGGTTCCGTCCCGGTTTGAGCCTTCCTTTGATCGGAACATCCAGAATCTCGTAATCCACTCCCCAGGACCGGATAATCTTTTCCATCCGCTCATCTGCTGAACAGCCGCTAAAGTCACTGCGGATATGAAGGGCCTTCATATAAAATGGGTGGTCCCAGGACTTTTGTAATCTGGTAAGGAGATACAGCATGGAGAGACTGTCCTTTCCGCCGGAAAGGGCAACAAGCAGTCTCTCATTTTTATTCAGCATGGAAAAATGCCGAAAAGCCCGGGCAAGTTTCTTGGCAAGTTTAGCAGCTATCTGCCGGGCATCCCGGTCACGGGGTTGCGGAATCATGGGCGGCAGGGTAACACAAACGCTCCACATTGTCAGCAGTACCGGGATTGACATACACCTGTCCTCCATCACAGACTTGAATAAATGAAGCATATCGAAATTGAAGACGCATTGATAACTGAACACCTGCGGCGCCTGCCCCAGGACTGTATGGACATCTTTCTGCTGCACGCATCGCCCTTAACAGGGAACCTGGATGAAGAATGGGACAACGCAGTTCGGGGAGCATTTCTGAACGCGACAGCACTTACCAACCTAATGAGAAGTGCCCATGAATTGGGGATCCTTGAGTCTCTGATACTGGGACAGGCATATATGGGGACGCTGCTTATGACCCGCAGCCTGAAAGGGGCAGGACGTCTGAATCTGGAGATCGGCTGCGCGGGACCGGTAAGAGGCCTCTCGGTAGAAGCCACCGCCGGCGGTAATGTCCGGGGATACCTGAAGCAGGTACCAATACCTGTGGAGGCACCTCTGGACAGCTTCGATACATCGCCTTTCTTTGGTCCGGGGATTCTGACAGTACAGCGTTTCGCAGATAACAGCGATGTACCTTTTTCCGGCAACATTGACCTGTATTACGGAAATATCGGACAGGATATTGCCCGTTATTATCTGGTCTCCGAACAGACACGGACATCAATATCGGTAAGTATAAAGTTTGACAGGGAGGGGAGAATAATCGGAGCCGGTGGTCTTTTTATCGAGGCACTTCCCGGGGCTCAGGATGGTTTTCTGAATGAGATTCAGGGGAGGGTCTCCTCAATCAGATCGATCGGTGAGACAATCGCGGAAGGCACGGCAAATACAGATATCCTCGAATCAGTTTTCGCGGGATACCAGCTCGAACCGATGGAGCATCGGGATGTAAACTTCTACTGCCCCTGTTCCCGTGAACGCTTTATGAGTTTTATCAGGTCCATGAAAATAAACGACCTTGAAGAAATAGCACAGAAAGGACCATTCCCGCTTGTAACCCAATGCCATAACTGCAACAGTGCCTACAGTTTTTCCAGGGAAGAGATTCGGGAGCTGCTGGATTCGCGGAAAAATTAAAGTAGTGTCCACAAGCGTGGGGACAGGATGTATTTCTTTCCGGATATTGCCGTGGAAGATCGAAAAATGATGGCCTTCTTTAAAATATGCCCTTTATCTCTATCTCTGCTATGAATTTAAACAGGTTTTATCCCCACGCTTATGGACAGTAAAAAAAATTAACAGGGAAAAAAGAAAAGATCTTATTCAGTGTATATCATTTTCCGTGTCATTCCGCCGTCGACAATGAAATTCTGTCCGGTAATAAAACCGGCCTGGTCCGAAGCCAGATACGCCACCATTGCGGCGACATCCCGGGGGACACCGACCCGGCCAGCCGGATGCTGCCGGTTATCCTGCAGGGTTAATGGCTCCCCGGCAGAGTTAATCCAGCCGGGACTGATGGAATTGACCCGGACTTCCGGTCCCAGGCTCATGGCCAGGGCATGGGTCAGGGCCGCAAGCCCACCCTTGCTGGCGGAGTAGGCCTCTGTCCCGGGCTCAGACATCAGGGCCCGGGTTGAACAGATATTGACGATGGAACCCCGGGAAGCCCGCAGCAGGGGCAGACAGCGGCGGCTTAACAGAAAGGGGCCGGTCAGGTTAACCGCAAGCACTCGGTTCCACTCTTCCAGACTCAGGTCCGCCGGGTGGGAAGGTTTGTTTACCGCCGCGTTATTGACCAGCAGGGTAAGACCCTTAAAAACCGACTCACAGCAGGAAACAGTCTTGTCTACCTCCGCTTCCGTGGCAATATCCGCCGTTATAAAATCGACTTTTTTTGAGCCAAACTGCCCGGACAATACCTTCTTTGCCTTTTCGCCCCTGTCGGAATCGATATCTGCAATCAGCACGCTGTAATCACCGGATTCAAGCAGTATACGGACTGTTTCAAGACCGATTCCCCGTGCCGCTCCGCTTATAAGAGCTGTCTTTTCCATGGGTCTAAACCTCCCGGAAGATTACATTGCCGCGCCGATCATCTTTTCAGGCAGCCATGTAATTATACCAGGGAAAATGGTACAGAGCAAAAGTGTAAACATGATGATGATTACAAAAGGAATAACACCCTTTATAATATGTGCCATGGTTACACCGGTTTCCGGCGGAGCTGTTCCTTTCATAACGAAAATGGACATTGCCATCGGAGGTGTCTGAAAAGCCATTTGCAGGTTTATACAGATCATCATTCCTGCCCAGAGCGGGTTGAACCCCAGCTGCAGGAGAATAGGAGAGAAAATGGGAACAATGATAAAAACGATCCCGATCCACTCAATGAACAAACCAAGAAGAAAGACAATCAGCATAATTACGAGAAACGACGCCCATCGGCCTCCGGGTACTGAGAGGATTAAATCAGCAACAACATCTCCGGCACCGGCATTCATGAAGATGCCCACAAAGGCATAACAGAGGGCAGCAATCATTACAACAAAAGCTGAAACCCGCAGGGTCTCCAGTGACGCGTGCTTGATCAGTTGCCAGCTGAATTTACGGTAGGCAACAGCAAGAAGAACCGCCGCCGTACATCCCATTGCAGCGGCCTCTGTAGGAGGTGCAATCCCGGAAAAGATGGTTCCTAATACTGCCATAATCAGTAAAACCGGCGGCAGAAGAGCCTTCATCAACCGTACCAATTTCTCGATAGAAAAGGGGGTAATCTGTTCATCGGGAATAGCAGGCCCCAAAGCCGGATTCAGCTGACAGCGGATGATGATGTAAAGAATATAGAGACCCGACAAAATCAAACCGGGAAAAACCGCCCCCATGAACATCTGACCGATGGATAATCCCGCCTGAGGACCATATACAACCAGCATAATACTTGGAGGAATAAGAATACCCAGGGTTCCTGCCGCGACTATTGCACCTGAGGCTAAAGAGCGGTCATACCCGCGCTCGATCATCGGGCCCAAGGCTATCAGGGTGAGAATTGTCACAGATGCGGCGATTACTCCAAGACAGGCGGCAAGTACGGTACCGAAAATAATGGTAACAATCAGCAGCCCGCCCCGCACCTTTCCCAGGGCCTCATACAAGCTGGTGTAAAGATCCCTGGTAATCCCGGAGTGCTGTAGAACAACCCCCATAAAAGTGAACAGTGGTACCGCCAGATATGGATAATTCAGTGAAAGATCATAAAAACGACTGTAAAGAATATGGAATGTTGTAGTTGGACCGAATACCAGCAAACCGACAAAAAAGGCAACACTGCCGATAACAAAGGCAATAGGAAAACCGGTTAAAACCAGAGCGAATACTCCGCCAAGCATCAAGAATGCAACTATTTCCGCGCTTAATTCAATCAATGGATTCACCTCGTATAAGCATGTATACATCACGAATAAGGTTTGCCAGGCCCTGCAGTACCAGTAAAAAAAGACCTAAGGCAAATACTGTTCGGTAAGGTCCTGCAGGGGGATACCAGAAACTGTTAAACATAACTTCATGTATTCTCCAGGCCTTGATTGCCCATTGGGTAGCAATTACCAGCATTACTGTCATTAAAGGAAAGAAAAACAGGACAGAACAAATTACATTGATCAGCGCCCGGCCCCGTTCCGAAAACTGGGAATAGATAAGATCGACCCGTGTGTGGGCGTCATGCAAATAGTCAAACGATGCTCCCAGCAGATAGACAGTTCCACCGGCCATACAGAGTGAGTCATAGGCCCATATTGTTGGAGCATTAAAAAAATGCCGGGATATTGTTTCATAGGTACCAATGAGCACAAGCAGAAAGGCGAACCATTTTCCGATGGCGCCCGCTTTTTCACTCAAAAGGTCCACGAACCTCAGCAGCTTACGAATAACGGACATTGTATCCTCCATTCTGAAAATTGTCCCCGGGAGTTTTTCCCGGGGAGTAGAGAACTGCTATTCCAACTTATTTGACTGACGCGTAAGCCTCACCAAACTCTTTCATGGAGGTATAAATCTCTTTGAATATTGGAGGCTCATTCTCGGATTTTTCTTCGTAGAAAGCTGCCGCCTCTGCTATGAGAGCGTTAGCAACTTCCTCTGGAAGTTTATAGACTTCGTTTCCGGCTTCCTTGAATTTCTCTGCAGCTTTAATGGATTCACTGACAAGGTATTCATGCTGGGCTTGGGTCCAGTAGGCAACCTCAGCCTTTACAATGCGCTGCAGGTCTGCAGGCAGTTCATTAAAAGCATCCTTGTTAACAAAGAACACCTGAGGATCGCTGGGTGCACGGGAGGAAGAAAGAATCACATACTTTGCTACCTCATTGAAGTGCATTTCCCAGTTGGACGCCAGGGTTGAATATTCCATGGCATCGATGGTACCGCGTTGCATTGCCTCGTATAGATCTCCTCCGGGGATAATAACGGTAGCAGCACCCATACGCTTGAGGATTTCTCCGCCGTCTCCCATACAGCGAGCCTTAAGGCCTTTCAAATCGGCGATAGTCTCAATCTTGACCTTGGAATGGAAGAATACTTCCTCGGGTAAGGGAGACAAAGCTCCGGGGAAGGTCATTACATTGTAGCTTGCCATCATCTTGTTCATAAGGTCCGCACCGCCGGCAAAATTGAACCAGGTACGCAGGGCTTCCCCTGGCAGCGCTCCCGGCCGGGAACTGATAAGACCCGCGGCGGACCATTTATCCAGATTATACATTGGACATGTGTAGGCCATCTGCAGAACCCCTTCGTGAACTGCATCAAGTTCCTTGTACGCAGGCACAATTGAACCGCCGACAAAGGGTTTTACTTCAAGGCGCCCACCCGATGCCTCGGTGATTGCCTTGCAGCACATGTCATGATAAAGTTGGGACGGGTCTGTAGCAGGACCGTGACCGGAAGATTTCCAAACAATCTTCTCTACCGTCTTTGCCGGTGCGTCGCCGGCATCGACGGTTTGTTTTTGCTGGCAGGAAAGCAGGGCGAGACCCGCTATAAGCAGCACCAGCAGTGCAGTGATTTTTCTGTGTTCCAACATCTGTAACCTCCTATGATTACCTTTTATGTAAAGGCTGCGTAAGATTCAGCCTCATACCCTGATACTGCTTTTATTCAACATAAAGGATCGAACCGGTCCGGTTATGGAAATACCGGCGGTTTGAGGCGCCTAATATCTCCATGGCTTTCGCTCCGGTGCAGTGGGACACTCCAAGAACCTTAAAGGATTCGTCCGCAAGATAACTGATTGATTTCTCCAGGCTTTCCCGGGATGCCTCAACAAGATGGGTCCCACCCAGTACAGCGTATACCGGACGCTGGAAGAGATGCCGTACCGTGTCGATCATGTTTTTCATCCCTGGATGGGAACACCCCAGAAGAACAATGATTCCTTCCGGGGAATCGACGGCGACAAGGACCTCATCATTAAAAAGGTCAGGTTCGAAGCGGCCATTTTTTCTCAGCAGAAATCGTGAACTTATAAGCTCATCCTGGTGGGTTCGTGAAAAACCGGTAACCACCCACACTCCATCCAGGATTTCCGTGACCTGTGACTCAACAAAAGCGTAGGAAATACTCTGATCCTGTAAATAGGCTTCATCGAAATTGTTCCCCAGGAATTCGTAGGAACCGTTATAAAAGGCATATTTCTCATCGAAAAATCCCTGGCCAAGGGTAAGCTTGAATCCGGAATGAACCTGATTCAGGGAGCGGAGACCGCCGCTGTGATCATAATGCCCGTGACTTACCACCACATGGCTAAGGGCACCCATGTCCAGCTGCAGCTGCTCCGCATTCAGGATAAAGTTTTGTGATTGTCCAGTGTCAAACAGAATAGAATGATTATCTTTCTCAATATAAAAACTGAGACCATGCTCATGTTTAAGAGCAAGATGCTCTCCTCCGCTGTTTTCAACCAGTGTAGTAATCCGAACCGGCATATTTCCTCCTGCCTAAACCTCTTTTTCAGAGGACATCGATTTACGAATGTCATTGAGGGCATTATTCAGATGAAGAGTCATGGCCTCTTCTGCTTTTCGCGGATCTCGTGCAACAATCGCGTCGATAACTTCCGTATGTTCACATACTGTTTTTTCTATACGCCCCGGCGTATGGAGGCTGGAAATCCATCCTTCGGAAAGGGAATCAGTCATGGCCTTCATCAGGAAATAGAGAGTCCTGTTCTTTGTCGCTTTGGCAAGCAGACGGTGAAACTCCTCGTCGCACTTGATGATACCGGCGGTGTTTTTACTTTTGGAAAGCTGTTCAAACTTATTGCAGACACTCCGCAATGCTTCAATATCCTGTTCGTCCGCCTTAAGAGCAGCATAGGCAGCCGCCTTTGGATCGATCATCAGCCTGACCTCAAAGTGCTCCACGATGGACTGTTCATTGCTCTTAAGCCATCCGGAAAAAGCTGTAAAGGTTTCTTCCAGGGAGTCAGTAATAAAAATACCTCTGCCATGTTCCACCCGGACTCTTCCCACTGCTTCCAGAATACGAATCGCTTCCCGAATTGATGAACGGCTGACTTTAAGCCTGGTACAAAGCTGGTTCTCGGAATAGAACTTGTCTCCCGGTTTAAAACCGTCGGTTTCAATCATCTCTTTAACGGCGTCAATAACCTGCTCTGATAACCGTATCTTCGTAATAGGTTCCATGGAACTCCTCTTCTGATCAACTCGTATGTTGATATACTCATCAGACAAGTCAATTATATGGTGACCTTTTTAATTCGTCAAGAAAAACTTCATGGCAAAGGCAAAAACATTTTGAGGGCTTGATGCACGGACCATTCTCCCCTATTCTTTTCTGGCAGCATAAGGTTATGGGGAGAATGCAGTGAGAATACTGATACTGGGCGGCGCGGGGTACATTGGCAGTCATGTTGTCAGGGAGTTTCTGGACAATGGAGCGGAGGTAACGGTCTTCGACAACCTTTCCTCGGGACTGCGGGAAAACCTGTTCCCGGAAGCCGCCTTTGTTCATGGATCTATCCTTGATTATGATTCCCTGCGCAGAGCAATGTCTGAGGGATTTGACGCCATGGTTCACCTGGCAGCCTTTAAAGCCGCCGGTGAGTCCATGATTGCCCCGGAAAAGTACTCGGTAAATAACATTTCCGGGACAATCAATATTCTGAATGCAGCGGCAGAAACCGGAATCCGGCGGTTCATTTTTTCGTCCTCCGCCGCGGTCTACGGCGAGCCGGAGTACCTGCCTATTGATGAAAACCATCCTTTGAATCCGGAAAACTACTACGGTTTTACCAAACTGGAGATAGAACGCATTCTTTCCTGGTATGACCAGCTTAAAGAGATTAAGTTTGCCGCCCTCCGCTATTTTAACGCCGCGGGATACGACCCCACAGGACGCATTACCGGACTTGAACAAAATCCTGCTAATCTTCTGCCGATAATTATGGAGGTAGCTGCCGGTACCCGTCCTGCCCTTTCAATCTTTGGTGACGACTACAACACCCCCGATGGAACCGGGATACGGGACTATGTGCATGTAAGCGACCTGGCAGCAGCGCACTACCAGGCTTTCCGTTACCTTGAAGCAAAAAACACATCCCTGACGGTTAACCTGGGCAGCGAGAGCGGTTTGAGCGTGCGTGAGATTCTTGATACGGCCCGGCGCATTACCGGAAAAGAGATACCCGCCAGGGTGGCCCCGCGGCGTCCGGGAGATCCGGCCAAACTGGTCGCATCATCCCGTCTGGCCCGGGAACGCCTCGGCTGGAAGGCTTTACACAGCGATGTCGAAAGCCTGGCGGCCACTTCCTGGCAAGTGTATAAATCGGCTGATGCCTAGGGACGTACAATATACTCCCAGGGATTCAGCAACAAGCGTACATACTGGGAACGTTTATAGATTTTCGGATCCTTGTTATTCCGGGCGTCAAGGCTTCCTCGAAAATCCTTTATGGATTCAAAGCCCTTGGAACGCATCCAGCGCTTAAGCTCATCGTTAATTTCACCTATAAGGTCCATGGAGTTGCGGTAAATGCCGGTGACGATCTGTACGGCGTCAGCTCCGGCCAGAATCTCCTTTTTTACCGTGTCTGCTTTTTCTATTCCTCCGGAAGCGCAGATGGAAGCGCCAATTTCACCTGACAGAAGCCCGGCAAAGCGCAGAGGCAGCTGATACTCGTTACCGGTACTTAGATTGTAGCGGTATTCGTTCTGCAGTTTTACAGGGTCAATATCGGGCTGGAAAAAACGATTAAACAGCACGACTCCTTCAACCCCGGCCTTATCCATGCGTTTGATAACGTTAAGCGGATTAGTGTAATGAGGGCTTAATTTAACAGAGACAGGGACTGATATGGTTTTTACTACCTCCCGTACAATTTCGACCTGTTCGTCTTCAATCTGAGATGCCGTAAGATCCGGATTTGTCGGCAGGGAGTAAAAATTGAGTTCCAGAGCATCTGCCCCTGCCTCAGCCAGTTTCTGTGCCCAGGAAACCCAGGTCGGACGGTTTACGGCATTGAGGCTCGCGATTACCGGAATATCCAGGGCCTCTTTTGCTTTGCGGACCCAGACAAGGTGCTCCTCTGCACCGGAAAACTCCAGGTCAGGAAAGATGTCGGTCATTTCCGCGTGCCAGTCATCATACTGGACCATGTCTTCATCGTGGCGGTAGTGCTGCAGCTGAATCTGCTCTTCGAAAAGGGATGAGACAACAACCGCACCGGCACCCGCCTTCTCCGCCTTTTTTATTGAGTCAATGTCGCTGGTTAAGCGTGAAGCACCTACTATAACCGGGGATTTCAGTTCAAGACCGCAATAGCGTGTTTCGATCATCTCTGCTACTCCTTATTCCTTAGCTTTCTGATATGTTTAAAGTTCTTTATGCTTATACTAATAGTCAAGTATAAACCAAAAAAAACCCGTTCCTCTCCGGAACGGGCAACAATTCGATACGGTTAAGCATTACAGCTCTTTATGACAGAACCACCAGTCGTAACCTTCATATTTGGAAAGCCGCTTAGCCGCCTCTTCGGTATTTCCGGGAGGAGGAATGATGACCCGGTCGCCGATCAACTCGTTCTCCGGCCATCCGGCGGGAATGGCAACTCCTTTAGAATCGGAAATCTGCAAAGCTTTTACGGCGCGGACAACTTCGTCCATATTACGACCGATTTCCTGAGGGTAGTACAGAACAAGGCGAACCTTTCCCTCAGGGTCTCCAACAAATACAGCCCGCACAGTATTTGTACCTTTTCCGGGATGCAGCATTCCCATTTTGGCGGCAATCGCATCGTTTGCGGCAACAATCGGATAGGTTATCTCGACGTCAAGCTTTTCCTTAATCCATTCAACCCATTTGATATGGCTGAATACCTGGTCCACCGACATGCCGATCAGCTTTACTTCCAGCTCATTGAACTGATCAATACGCTTCTGAAAAGCGACAAATTCAGTAGTACAAACGGGAGTAAAATCAGCGGGATGACTGAAGAGAACAAACCAGCTTCCTTTAAAATCACCTGGAATATTCATAGGTCCATGGGTGGTATTCACCTTCAACTCCGGAAAATCATCGCCTAATAAAGGCATAGTTACAACATGTTCGTCCATCGCATTCCTCCTGATAGTGTGCAGACTTTCCCTTATCGGGACAACTAAATAGTAATAGTTATCATTACTTCTGTCAATTAGACCATCCTGATTTCTTATAAATTTTGTTGAGTTGCAAGAGACGGCTTCCACCGCTACAATAGAGACAACTCCAGCGACTGGAGTTATTGATCAAAAAGGAAGGGATTATGGAAAAAGGAATGGCTCATATAATCTCCGGATTAGATGACATTGAAGAGCGTGTCCGGGACTTACGCGAAATAATCCTTGCCAATCTGGTCATGCTTTCGGAAATTCCCGCTCCGACCTTCAGTGAAGCCGCACGCATGGAGTTCCTGGTAAACCGTTTTACGGAACTGCAGTTGCTGAACTGCTCCACCGACGAGGTCGGAAACGGGCTGGGCATCATTCCCGGAGAAACCGGAGATCGGAACATCCTGATCGTGGGCCACATGGACACGGTCTTCGACACCAAGGTGGACCATACCATAACCGTTGAACCCCGCCGTATAATCGGCCCGGGGGTCGGGGACAACGGTCTGGGACTGGCGGTTATAGCAACCCTTCCTCTGGTCCTGCAGCATTTGAACATAAAACCGAAAAGCAACATTATTCTGATGGGAAGCGCCCAATCCCTTGGAATGGGTAACATCCGGGGACTGCGTTTCTTTCTTGACCACACAGACCTTCCGATTAATGCCGGGATCTGTGTTGAGGGAGTAAAACTGGGAAGGATTTCCTACTCTTCCATAGGAATGATGCGCTGCGGCATCAGTTTCTCGGTTCCTGAACAGTATGACTGGACCCGATTCGGTGCAGTCGGTGCAATAGTAACAATAAATGACGCCATAAACCGCATTCTCGAGATTCCCCTTCCTAAACGTCCAAAAACCAATATAGTTCTCGGATCCATTACCGGAGGTACCGGTTTCAACACCATAGCAACCCAGGCCTCCTTAAAGTTCGAAATTCGCTCTGAATCAAACAGAATGGTAAAGAATATCGGCCAGAAGACGGAATATATTGCCCACGAAGTCGCGAGCCATTCAGGTGCGGATGTGGATTTCCGCATCTACGCCCAGCGAAGGACGGGGGGTATATCATTCTCCCATCCTATGGCCCGAACCACCCGGGAGATCATGAAATCTTTGGATATTCTGCCGAGAATAACCCCGTCAACATCCGAACTCTCCGCTTTTATCGATAAGAGGATTCCTGCGGTGACCCTGGGACTTACCAACGGGGAGAATCTGAACCAGATCAATGAGTCAATTGATATAGAGCCTGTATTCAAAGGAATAGCCCAGCTTTTGGGGCTTATTCTTGCCATCGACGGAGGACACTGTGACGAACCTAAATGAATGGCTCAATAAGAACACCTATCACCATTCACAGTTCTGGGACCTGAAGCAGCTGGTAAAGGAAAAGGAAAAACAGGGAATAACGGTTTCCCTCTGTATTCCGACCCTCAATGAAGAAAAGACAATCGGTAAAGAAATAGTCGTTTTCAAATCAGAACTGGTCAACCGCTACCCGTTACTGGACGAAATCGCGGTCATCGATTCAGGCAGTGATGATAAAACCCTGGAGGTAGCAGCATCCTTCGGCGCAGACACCTACATGAGTTCTGATATTCTGCCTGGGCTGGATCCAAAACGGGGCAAAGGAGAAAACCTCTGGAAGGCCATATATCAGCTTAAGGGTGACATAATCGTCTACATCGACGCTGACATCAAGAATATTCATCCCCGTTTTGTCTACGGCCTGGTGGCACCCCTGATCTACCGGCCGGAGGTAAAATACGTTAAGGCCTTTTACGACCGGCCTCTGGCCTTCAGTCAGGGGGTCAGACCCTCCGGCGGCGGCCGGGTAACGGAAATCCTGGTCCGTCCGCTGTTCAGCCTTTTTCTGCCGGAACTGAGTGCTATAATCCAGCCTTTAAGCGGCGAATACGCTGTTCGCCGGGAGGTCCTGGAGCAAATCCCCTTTCCTATCGGCTACGGGGTGGAAACGAGTCATCTGATAGATGTGCATCAGCTCTACGGCATGAGCGCCTTTGCACAGACTGATCTTGATCAGCGGGTCCACCGTAATCAGCAGACCCGTTCTCTGGGGAGAATGTCCTTTGGAATACTTCAGACATTCCTTTCCCGGCTGCAGAAGCTGGAAATAATCGGGGATCTTCCGCCGTTGGAAACGGTACTGCGTCAGTTTCAGGTACATGATGAACGCTTCGAAGCTGTTGAGCATCTGATTGTGGAAGAAGAGCGGCCACCCATGCTGGAGGTCCCGGCGTATCAGGGAAAAAAGGAAGCCCTGCATAAATCCCGCAAAAAAGGAGTAAGGAAAAAGCGCAGCCAGGAAAAATAACAGGGGGCGCGAAACGAAGTCTCAACCCCCTGCCCCAGCCAGCCGAAAATAAAGCAGGAAGGAAGTTTCATGGAATATGATATGATTTCCGATAAAATCTACTCTTGTTTTTCCGCGGTCCGGGAACAGTATATGTCCTGCTTTGATCAAACATGGTTCCGCATTCTGCTGGAGGAATGTCCCATGGAAAAGGGGCTCCAGGGAGAAATCAGGGTATTCCTCGACTCCCAGCAGAGCGAGCTTGAACGAAGTGAACTCGTTCTCTACGGGGTATCTAATCTTGAACACTTTATCCGCCTTATTGAGGCCTATCTTCTGCCAAATATAAAGGAACTCCTTGGCGTATCGGGACTGAGACCCGACCGGCGTCTTAAAAACCGGGAACAATACCTGCACCACCGCCTTTTGGCAGAGGTTCTGCCCTACAACGTTTCGGTTTTAAAAAGCCGTGTTCAGGAGCTGAAAGAGGCCGCCGGAACGCGGACCCCGCCGGAACTGCCGGAAATACCGGTATACAGGAGCGCGTAACTGCCGCCCGGGTGGGCTTGCGGCCGTCAATTACGAAAGCTATACTCTTGATCAATGGATTTGTATCAACTTACGGAAAAACTTGCCGCAGAAGCGGACACCCTCAAATTCAACGGCAGGATCTCCGCGATTTACAACCCTCTACAATATGCACAAGAACCTCATCTGGCGTATATTACAAAATACGGAGCCGGCAGAAAAAAGGTACTTTTCCTGGGAATGAATCCCGGCCCCTGGGGAATGGCCCAGACCGGAGTACCGTTCGGGGAGATTAGCGCAGTCCGGGACTGGCTCGGTATTGACGGTGCAGTCAACCGACCGGAACACGAGCATCCGAAGCGGCCGATAGAAGGTTTCTCCTGTCAAAAGAGTGAAGTCAGCGGCCGGCGGCTGTGGGGCCTGTTCCGGGAACAGTTTGGGGCTCCCGAGGCCTTTTTCCATGAACACTACGTGGCCAATTACTGCCCCCTCGTTTTCATGGAGGAGTCCGGCAAGAACCTGACTCCCGACAAACTCCCGGCCCGGGAGGCATCGGAGCTCTATACCATCTGTGACCGCTATATTTCTGGGCTTATTGAACTGATGAGCCCGGAGTTCCTGATAGGGATCGGCAAATTTGCAGCGAAGCGCCTGTCAATCGTTGCTGAAGCCATGCCGGTAGATATGATTCGGGGCGTTACCATCGATTCAGTACTTCATCCAAGCCCCGCAAGCCCTGCTGCCAACCGCGGCTGGGCAGAAGCGGCCAGAAAAAAACTCTATTCCATCGGGATCTGGAAACACGAAGATTAATGATCAACGCGGACAGGTCCTTCCCGGCCGGTATCGAGGATCAGCTGTACAATACAGATCATAAGAGACTGACCACAACATCAGTGCCGGTGACGGGTTTATCGGCGGTTCTTTTTCTTCTGACATATAACCGGCATAACGAATTGTCCCTGGTTCTTACAAAACGTTCGCCCCTGGTATCTCAACCCGGTGACCTCTGTAGCCCCGGGGGACGGATTGCCGGAATTCCGGACCACTTTATAAGCAGTGTGCTGCTTCTGCCGCGAACACCTCTGCGCCGCTGGCGCAATTGGCAGCGAATGCGCAGGGAGGACCCGCGAAATGCCGCAAGACTCGCCCTGATAGTATCGGCTGCCTTGCGGGAAAGCTGGGAAGAGATCCGCCTGAATCCTTTCCGGGTACGGCTGTTAGGCACTTTATCCCCCAGACAGCTTTCTGTTTTTGACAAGACAATCTACCCCATTTGCGCATGGACCCGCAGTGCCCGCGGATTTAAAGCCAGCAGGGAGGTTGAAAGTATTCACTTGATCCCGGTTTCTCAGCTTCTTGATCCCCGGCACTACGCCGCCTATTCCATACGTTCGGTTTCGCAGACTTCAGTAAGCAAAGAGACAATCTGTTATCGTCATTCCGAAGGAAACAGGCAGGAGATACTCTGGGGTGCCACCCTGGATATCACACTGTCCTTTTTGAAGACCATATACAACTTTGAACCACCCGCCAGAAACACCATGCCCCTGGTGGAAGATGTGTTTACCGAGGAGTATTTCAGCTGAGTGATATTCCCCTATGCCATTCTTACTATTTAGTCCGCAAACTTTGCATTTTCTTTTTCGAAGATTTGCGCCAACACAATCCTCTTCATGCTATACTTCATCGTACAACAATCAGGGAGTCGCGAATACTGTGAAAAGGAAGACCGTATCCATCACCGATGTCGCTCTCGCAGCCAGGGTCAGTGCGTCTACTGTATCCAGATGCTTGAATGGAAGCTCTCAGGTTTCTGAAGAAACCCGTGAGCGGATCTCCCGGATCGCCGAGGACATGGGATTCTCGTACAGCAAGCCCTACGGTTATGGGGAGTACTCCAATACGGTGGGTATAATACTTCCCGACAATTATGCAAGTTTTAATATCAACCTCTATCATAATATGCTGTTGAACAATCTGCGCTTCACTTTAGAAAAAGACAAATATGATCTTCTGGTCTCTTTTAAGGAAAACCATTTTCATAATTCAAATAACGTGGTCAGCATTGCCAGAAAACGTAAAGTGGATGGATTCATTTTTCTTCAATACAGTCTTGACACCGAAGTCCATAATGTTTTGAAAGAGACTGGTATTCCTTTTGTTTTTTCCCATTATCCGCCGGGCCAGCAGACACAGCACGAAAACGTAATTTATGTTAACCACAGGGTCGGCGGTAAGCTGATGGCGGAGCACTTTATTGAACGTGGATATACCAGGATTATTATCGCCTCTTCCTTTGCCAGGACCAGCGAGTACAATCAGCGTATTAACGGATTCATTGATACCTTTACTTCCTCCGGCCTTGAAATCGATGAAAAGAATATCCTTCGGGGAGACTTCAGCTATGAATCGGGGGTAATGCTGGTTGAGGAGAACCTGAATCTGTTTAAAAAAGTCCGTGCAGTTTTTGCCATGAATGATGTAATGGCCTATGGAATCATTCGTGCATTAAAAAACAAGGGGCTTCGCATACCCCAGGATATTGCAGTCGCAGGGTATGATGACACAGAGTTAAGTTATATGTCCGATCCGTCGATTACCACCATTCATCAGCCTAAAGAGGAGATAGCCCGGCTCACGTGCGAACGTCTTTTATATTTAATCGAGATGAAAAAGCAGAACAAGCGTGTTCCCAATCAGCTGATTTCTGTGGAACCAGGGATCGTCCTGCGCGATTCGACCTGATCATTACATCGAATACTATGCCCTCCAGACATCCGCATACATAACGACTGCCCCCTATTAGCCAGTGTTTTAAACCCTGGCTGACCCGCAATATTCAGATAAAAAGCAAAGGGGCTGCCCCTACCGGACAGCCCCTCTTTTTATAAAATACTAATTTTCTTACCTGAAAAAAGGTCCCCGAATCGGCAGCTCATAAGCGGATTTCCACCCCTTACTGCCCGGTTCCTTCAGGAATGGTTCAAGTTCCTTTGGATCCCTGAGGGTAATCTTGTCAATCGGCGGCAGTTTTCCCGAGGGGTACCGCTCATAGATTTGCTCAATCGTAAGGGTCAGATACTTCAGCACAGCCGCTATGGGACGCTTTCCTTTATCCGCGGTTGAAAGACTTGGCTTACCAACAACGCCTTCCGGCGTTCCCTTTCTTTCCACGGGGAAATGGCCCTGTCCTTCGGACCATTTATGCGGGCGCCGCCAAGGATCAACCGAGGTGTCAAAATGGCCGCCGGGAAGGTAATTCTCTCCCTGAGTGTCAACTGCCTTACTCATGTCTATCATGTCCTTGAACATAAGAAGACCAACAGATGTTTCCGATTCATCGGCGTGAACAAAGGTAGTTTCCAGGCTGCCCTCGCGGTCAACGGGAATAAAGAATTCCCGTACCGTACGATGCCAGTCCATTATCTGAAAAATGCCGGGAAGGGCAAATCTCTTGCAGAACTCCTGGAGAGCGCTTTCCATCATCCAGAAATGTCCGTGATTGTTTATAAGAATCTGTTTGCGAAAGCCGTCATTCCAGAGCCCCAGCATGGTGTGAATCAGTGTTTCCACAACTACTTCCTGGGGCATGATTACAGTGCCTTCCATGCCAACATGATGATACGGATGCCCACCGTAGTTGAGAGGAGGAAATGCCAGGGCAACCTCATGACCAAGTTTGGCTGTATAACGGCGCACACCTTCAATTATCTGGGTTACCATGAATGTATCCAGGCCCGAGTTTGCATGGGCCCCATGGTTTTCCGTGCATCCGACGGGAATAAGCACAATATCGTTGATTCGGCGCTTGCGGACTACCTCGCTTCTGGGGGTGTTCTGTATATAACACCCTGCCTTGCCCAGTTCGGACTCTGAAGGAATCTGGTACTCATCCAGAATCCTGTCGATCTCTTCATCCGGAGCGTCGAAAACCTCTTTTTTCAGCCGGCCTACTTCATTGTCTTCAAAAACAATCAAGGGATGATCAGTGGTGAGAAATTTAAAATCTCCTCGTATTCCTGCCATACAATTCTCCTGTTCTATAATGCTGTATTAACTGATTTTGCAGCTGATCTTGCACTCGTTGCGATCAGTCCGCAGCATGACGATATTCTCAGGAACCTCATCCAGGGTGATTTCCTTGGTAATAATCGGAAGCATGTCCATTCCTCCGGCCATGGATGAGATGACCCGTGGAAATGTACCGTGCCCCGAATGTCCCTGGGCTCCTACTATCCGGGCTCTGCGAACCTGCAGGACCTCTCCTGTGACAGGGATTTTTGCGTCCGCCCTGGCAACTACGACTACGGTGGCGTTCAGTGTCCGCCCTTCCCATATAGCCTGCTCGATTCCGGGATAAACAACAGTGGGCAGCCCGGTTGCTTCAAGATAGAGAGAAGCACCCATGCCGTCTGTCATATCAAGAACCCGTTCTGCGAAATTTTCACTTTTCGGATTAATCACTTCATCAGCACCCATTTTTCGCCCCAAATCGGCCCTGGCGGTTTCCGGCTCGGAAAGAATCACCTTCTCGGCACCCATGCGTTTCATAATCGCGCAGGCAGCTATGCCCACGGGGCCCGCTCCGCAAATAACAACCGTATCGCCAGGTCGGATTCCACCGCCCCGCTCAACAACTGCGTTATAGGCCACCGAGGTCGGTTCGACGAGACTTCCCAGGCGAAAAATATCTTCTTTTGCGTAGCGTTCCAGCAGGGGTTCAAGGTTCCAGAGACAGCGGTCGGGTAGTACAATATACTTCGTAAACGCTCCGTCAACATTAAAACCGATTTCATCAAGCTGCTCACAGTGGTTCGGGTACCCGTCTGCGCAGGGTTTACATGAACCGCACCAGAGCATCTCCTCTGCGCAGACAAGTTCGCCGCCCTTGAAGGGTTTATTGGTACGTTTGTTTATCGCGCCGGGGCCTCCCTCGACAACCACACCGGCAAGTTCATGCCCCAGGGTGCAGGGAAAACCGGTAAGTCCCGGATACCAGATATACCCGTCGTTATCAGGTTGTGCCATGTGCACATCCGAGCCGCAGATTCCACATTGTTTGAGCTCTATAAGAACCTCTTTGGGACCCGGTTTTGGAATCGCGACCTCTTCGATCTTCAGTACCGGGTTCCGCCATACCTTGCTGCCAAGATAGGTCTGTTTTCCATCAACATCTTTTGCTCCAAGTTTAAACCCGGGCTTCGGCGACCAGTCCGCATAGAGACGGACAGCCTTCATTGTAGCCATGTAGAACCTCCCTCAATTTACCGTTATTTAATCCGCCTTTCCGAATTAAATCCGATTTGTTTTTATTGCTGTATGATCAACACACTGAAAAAATTATATCAGTCCAGCGTGACAGTGCGTGCAAATCTACGCAAATCTCATCGCAAACTTTGCATTTTCAGTCTTCAGTTTTTACGGTACAGGCTGCTTATCCTGATCCGGAACTTCTTCGGAGGATTCAGTCGTGAACTGTGCCGCCTCTTTCTCCAAAAGATCCGTAATTTCTCCCAGATTCTCTGCCAGTTCCGAAAGCATCAGCATGGAAGAACTGATCTCACGTATTCCGGTATCAATTTCCGCGACACTTCCGGCTACCTCCGTTGAAACCTGGTCCACAGAACCTATGGCCAGGTATACCTCATCAAAGGCATCATTCATGCGGATGCTCCCCTGCTGAACACCGCTTGAGACCTCCTGCAAACCCGTCATTGCTTCCAGGATCTGTTCTCCCCCTGTGTTTAGTTCATCCATACTGTTGGAAATCTCATGCAGAGACAGGGAAACCCCGCTCACTTCACTATTAATCGCCGAGAACGCTTGCTGTGTTTCTTCTCCCGCGCTGGAAGCCAGCTCAATGCGACTGACAACCTCTTTGATTACACCGCTTATCTCTTTTGAATTAGCGGACGAAGCTTCCGCCAACTTACGTATTTCATCTGCAACTACAGCAAAACCACGGCCGGCTTCTCCAGCATGGGCTGATTCGATGGCAGCATTCATGGCGAGAAGATTGGTTTGGCTCGCAATCTGCTGGATTATGGTCGCGGTTCCCTTAATCTGATCCAGATTTTCCGTTATCGCGTCAATTGTTGTGGTGGTAGTGTTGAGCTTCTCTCCACCGTTTTCTGCTGTTCTTACAAGGATGTTTGTCGCCTGCAGTTTCTTCTCGGTAATGCCCGCAATATTTTTTATTGAACTGATCATTTCCGTCACTGAAGAGGTCGATTCCTCCACCATTGCTGTCTGGCTCCGGATATACCCGGCAAGGGCTGAAAGGCTCTCCTTCAGAACCTTTGCAGCCTCCTCGGCACCGGCCACCTGCTCCGATAATTGAAGCACCTGTTTACGTATGGACCCGCTGTTTGATGATATTTCCTGTGCCGCCGCCGATGTTTGACTTGTTGATGCAATAAGTTCCTCCTTTAACCGAACACCCTCTGCGGAACTGGCCTTCATGGACTCAAAGACCTTTTTTAAATTCCCGATCAGAAAGTTCAGATTCCCGGATAATTCGCCTATTTCATCCCGGCTATCGACAGAGAACTCTTTCGAGATATCCCCGCTGCTCATTTCCCGTATTCCCCGGGCGGCTTTAACTATCGTTGAGGCTATCTTTCCTGTGCTCAGAAGAACTGCCGTAAAGGTACCAATCGTAATTATCAGTATGACTACGGCGCCATATAGATAAGCGAAGGTCTCCCTCTTCTCTATAAGCTTATTGATAACTTCAAACTGTTCACGTACCACCTGGTAAGTCGAAGAGAGGTTGGAATCAATAATCGCGATAAAGGAGTATAAATTATCAATCTCTGTGGTGACTTCCTCAGCCCTCTCAGACATTTTGAGAAAATTAGAGTTCCGGAAGGTTTCAATCTTTACGTTATCGGTATAGTAGATATCCCGGGCATCTTTAGATAATCGCTCCAGACGTTGCATAAGAGTCTGATAATTTTCGTTTAAGAGCGCATACAATCGCTGTATTGTTTCTACAGCTTCCAGGATATCATCATCAGTACTGAGGGCTTTTACCTGCCCCAGAAGAGTGAACTGTTCCTTCAGTCCATTGTAGCGTTCCTCTATCTCCATCTTTTGGTTCGCCAAAGGCGAGAGCGCAAGTTTGTTTACCTCCGCCCGGAGTTCGGAAATTTCCGAGTTGAGGAACATAAGGGTATCTTTTTCCGAACGCATGATGACCGCCGGCGTAAGCCTGATGGCAAATATAACAATTCCGCTTACCACACCAACAATCAGAAGAAGGTTGAGCAGGTTGAGCTTCTTTTTAATCAGCATTGTCGCCTCCAGGGAAAAACCCAATCAAGTTTTTTGACTATTAAGTATCCCCGTTGTATTCTTTTACTGCATTTATCATCGCGACAATATTTTCTATTGGTGTTTTTGCCTGTACGTTGTGGATAGCATTAAAAACATATCCCCCCGAGTCAGAAAATATTTCAAGGCGCTCCAGGACTTGTCTTCGTACCTCCTCCGGACTTCCAAAGGGCAAGGTCTTTTGGGTGTCAACTCCTCCGCCCCAGAAGACTATGTCCCGGCCATACTCTCTTTTAAGTCTCTCCGGTTCCATGCCTGCGGCAGAACACTGTACAGGGTTTAATATATCAAAGCCGGATTCTATAAACTCCGGAATAAAATCGTATACAGCACCGCAGCTGTGCTTAAAGGTTTTCCAGTTTGTATTGGTGTGTATCCAGTCGTTCAGTTTTTTATGGTAGGGCGCGTACAGGCTTTGGTAGGTATCAGTAGAACAGATTGAAGAATTCTGCGTACCGAAATCAGTACAGTCAGTTACAACTACATCTATACCATCGTCGCCGAAAATATCAAGATGTGTTCTCATGTTTGTTAGAATGATATCCAGCTGACGACTGAAAATCTCATGCAGCAGGTCCTGCCGCATTACGGTTGAAATATACCACTCCGTAACATCCCGAATTCCCTTCGGGTTAGCCAGCCCCGGCCCCGGAATATCCGCGATGTCGCCGAAAGTAGTTCCTCCAAAATTAACTACCAGTCCGCGGCCGGATCGTGCTGCTCTTTTTCGTTCCTTTTGGTAGTATTCAATATTCTGGTCTGTCAGAAGAGTATATTCCTCAAGATTGTCATCAGCTTTGAGCTCATCTTCTTTTATTTCTTTCTGACGAATAATGGAATCGAAAAAGTATCCGCCCTCCGGCAAGCGAGCGCTGGGCCCGGCCGAAGTATCCCCTCTGGGAAACAAAAGGCAGTCCCCGTTTTCCATTGTAACGGTAAATTCCCCCGGCACCAGTACATTCTGTCCCCACGGGGTCCTCCACTCTTTCCAGTTATCATTAGGAAATCCGAAAATAGTTTCCCGTGGAAATATCCCGTCAACACTTATGCCGATACTGTCCAGCAGTTCCTCATCAACTTCCCCCAACATCTGATACGGATCAACAATCTTTACCGGTTTTTCATCAAGACCGTAGTATTTTCTGAGTTCCGCTACACAGGAAACATGCATTCCGGTTGTCGTGCAGGATCCGAAATCCATGGGGACCTTTCCTGTTTTATGTTCCAATGCGGTTTTAAGAATTTCTCGATAACTCTTCATATCACTCACCTAATACAAAACCTTGACGCTTTTTCCCGACTTCATGGAATCCCTGGCTGCAGAGGCGATGATTACGGAATTGAGTCCGTCAATTCCGCCTGCAGCTACCGTACTGTCCTGGTCAATTGATTCCACGAAGGAATTGATTTCATTGATATAAGCTTCCCGGTACCGTTCCAGGAAAAAGTGAAGAGGCTTCTCCGCGACAACACCGTTCTCACCGAAAAATATCCCCGTATGCGGTGTATCATTGGCAGTCACAACAGCTCCCCTGGAACCGAAAACCTCACCCCGCTGATCATATCCGTAGCACGCCTTGCGGGAATTATCGATCACCGCCATGGCGCCATTTTTCAGCTTCATGCTGACAACAGCAGAATCTATGTCTCCCGCATCTGCAACAGACCGGTCTACCAGAACATCGCCATAGGCAAAGATTTCCTCAACTTCGCTGCCGGAAAGAAATCGGACTACATCAAAATCATGTATTGTCATATCCATGAAAAGCCCGCCGGATACTTTTACATACTCAATCGGAGGGGGTGACGGGTCCCGGGACGTAATCTTTATCATGTGAAGATCACCAATTGTTTTATCTTCCACAGCTTTCTTAAGGGCCATGAAGTTGTGATCAAAGCGGCGATTAAAACCGACCTGGAGTTTAACCCCTGCTTTATCCACGGCATCAATTGTTTTCCGTATCTCGGAGATATTCAGGTCGATTGGTTTTTCACAGAAGACATGCTTCCCCGCGGCCGCTGCTTCACGTGTGATGGGAGCATGAGTATCCGTTGATGAGCAGATTAGTACAGCATCAATTCCCGTATCATTAATGACATCACGGTAATCCTTTGAGAGATTCGGAATATTGAAGTCGGAAATCCACCTTTCCGCTTCTTTGGTCATGTACGGATCGGCTATTGATTTTATCGCTGCTCCGGGGATGTGGAACGTAATGCTCTTCGCGTGCACATGGGCAATACGCCCTGCACCGATAATTCCCAGTTTTATTTTTCTGGACATGCACACACTCCTAAGTCTTTTGCTTGTTGCGCATTACATCCATTACAACAGCACCGACAATAATCATCCCCTTGATTATCTCCTGTATGTATGCATTAACACGCAAGAAAGTGAAACCGCTCTGTACTATCCCCAGAACAAGAGAACCGACTATGGTACCCGGAATAGTACCCAGACCTCCACTGAGGCTGGCTCCGCCTATAACAGCAGCAGCAATCGCGTCAAGCTCAAAGCTCACTCCCATTCCTGATTGTCCGCTGTTAATCCTGGCGGCAAGTACGATTCCGGCAAGTCCGGAGAGAAAACCGGCGAATGTGTAGATGGCTATCTTATAACGTTCCACGTTAACACCGGAAACCCTTGCCGCGATTTCGTTCCCGCCGATTGCATATACATATTTTCCGTAGCGCGTCTGGGTTAACAGGTAATACACGACAGCCGCCATACAAAGATAGATAATCACCGGCATTATTCCGCCGGGACCATTACCGATAAAGTTAAAAGAATCAGTTAACATGCTTACCGGTTTTCCCTCTGTGTATAACTGGGCCATTCCCCTGGCAGAAACCATCATTCCCAGGGTAGCAATAAAGGGCGGAATTTTCGTTTTTGCGATTAATATCCCGTTTATTAATCCGCACAAGGCGCCGACAGTCAGACCGATTAAAACGGGGAAACAGACAGGGATCCCCAGCATGTTCTCGAAAACCGGGCGGGTTGCATTCTCCGCCTGAGCAAAACTGGCCGCGACTACAGCCACCAGTGCCACAACTGAACCTGAAGAAAGATCAATGCCGCCGGCTATTATTATCTGCGTTACACCGATGGCAATTATTCCTATAACAGATACCTGCAGTATCATAAGAAACAGGCGCTGCGGATTAAGCAGAAAAGAACGTCCAACAATAAACCAGCCCAAAGCCTCAAACAGAAGAGCAATTCCAATAAGAATGATTAGAATGCTGAATTTGCTGACAGACAGGCTTTCTCTGATTATCTTTACATCGTTGTTTTTTGCCATGCTTGTTCTCCTTTTATTCTTCTCCGGAAGCCAGGGATAGTATGCGTTCCTGAGTCGCTTCTTCTCTGTCCAGAATTTTCACTTGTTTTCCTTCATGCATTACCAGTACTCTGTCACTCATTCCGAGAATCTCCGGAAGCTCCGAGGATATCATCACTATCGCCTTGCCCTGCTCCGCCAGGAGCCCCATCAGCTTGTGAATCTCTGCCTTGGCACCGACATCAATTCCGCGGGTAGGTTCATCCAGAAGCAGAATATCCGGCTCCGTTAAAAGCCAGCGGGATATAAGGACCTTCTGCTGATTTCCTCCGCTTAGATTTTCCATCTGCTGGAGAATCCCGGGAGTCTTTATGCGGAGCTTTTCTACCTGGTCATAACTGTCCCTGCGGATAGCTGACTGGTCCAGATGCATACCTTTGAGGTAAGAATTTATGTTAGCTATTGTAATATTCTCTTTTACTGACAAACATAGAAACAGACCGCTATCTTTTCTGTTTTCCGTCAGAAGGGCCATTCTATGTTCCATTGCGTCCCTGGGCGAATTTATATCCGCAGGAACTCCTTTTATATGGACGGCTCCTTCAGTTTTCGGGTATATGCCAAACAGGGTTTCGACAATTTCCGTCCTGCCTGCACCCATCAAACCTGCTATCCCCAGGATTTCTCCCGCCCTCAGTTCAAAGCTCACATCCTTAAAGAGATCGTCCCGTCCAAAGGACTCAACTTTTAGAACAACATCACCAATAAGAGCATTCCTTTTCGGGAAAAACTGGTTCAGTTCACGTCCGACCATTCTTGCGATCAGCATCGCCTTGTCCATGTCCGCAGCTTTATCAGTAGAGATGTACTGTCCGTCCCGCAGTACGGTAATCTCATCAGCAATCCTGAACACCTCATCCATTTTATGAGTAATATAAATGATTGATATCTTATCTATTCTAAGTTTATCTATAATGGAAAACAGGTGCTCTACTTCCGATTCGGTAATCGCAGAGGTCGGCTCATCCATAATGATCAGCTCTGCGTCGTAGGATATCGCTTTGGCAATCTCCACCATTTGCTGGTTTGCCACACTCAGCTTGTTCATTGGAGTATCTGGATTAAGGGAAATGTTCAGGTCTTGCAGAAGTTTCTGTGTATCCCGCCACATTTTTTTGTGGTTTATTTTTTTCCACTTGTTAACAGGCTCTCTTCCAAGCCAGATATTCTCGGCGATTGTCATTGCGGGAACCGGATTCAGTTCCTGATGGATCATGGAAATACCAAGCCGTAAAGCCTTGTTAGTATTCTCTATCTCTGCAGGTTCTCCCTTGAAATTGATAATGCCGCTGTCCGGAGTATACAATCCGATCAGCATCTTCATCATGGTGGATTTTCCTGCACCATTTTCACCCATCAACGCATGAACTGTACCCTTGCGGACTCTGAAATCTACATTATCAATCGCCAGGACTCCTGGAAACTGCTTTACCATTCCCAGCATTTCCAGTATATAGTCATTCATACAGGTGTCTCCCAAAGGGTTTAGATGTTTAACAGTCCGGACCGGAACCTTTTCAGAAAGAGCCGATCCGGATGAGTATTCTAATCTTTCAACCCTTATTTCATAAATTCCGTGAAGTTATCTTCGGTAACCTTTACGAAGGGAATCCAGACTTTCTGGTCAACATTTTCACCTTTAATAACCCGGTACGCCGTATCTATTGCTCCCCGTCCCTGACCAACAGCATCCTGAAAAATTGAAACTGTGAGATCACCGGCCTTCATAAAATCCATTGCGTCTGCTGTCGCATCAACACCTCCGACCCAGACATCCTTGTTTGGTTTGTAGCCGGCATTCTTTAGAGCAATAATCGCGCCTATAGCCATTTCGTCGTTATTGGACGCAACTGCATCAATTTTTTCTCCTGTTTGCAGCCAGTTACTCATAAGGTTAAGAGCTTCATCCCGTTTCCAGTTAGCTGTCTGTTCATCAATAATCTTGATATCGGGATACTTATTAAAGACCTCTTTGACTCCCCTGGTCCTGCCGTGAGTTCCGCTGTGAGAGAGCTCACCAAGCATGACAACAACGTTTCCTTTTCCTCCTAGTTTTTCAGCAAGAACTTCACCCTGCATTCTCCCCGCGACTTCTTCATCAGATACCACCAGGTACACACCTTTTGGAAGTTCTTCATTCGGCGCACGGTTTACATAGATTAAAGGAACTCCTGCGTTCACACATCTCTTGGTTACCGATGAGGTAGAATCCGTATCCACAGGATTGACGATAATGGCGTCAAAATCCTGGGCAATAAAGTTCTCTACCTGGCTGAGCTGAACCTGAGTATCATTCTTTCCGTCCTGAATGAACACTTCCAGGTCATCGATTTCTTTTGCATACTCCGCTATCGCGTCCCTCAAGTTGGTCAGCCACATGTCGTCAAAAAGTGCCATGGATACACCGACCTGAATCTTGCCCTTGCTACCGGTTCCCCCTTCTTCCTGACCCGCGGCAAAAACAACCGGCGCAGCAATAATCAGTAACACAACCATCACTAGAACAAGTTTTTTCATAAAAACCCTCCTTAATATTTACTCTCTTCATAAACCGAAGAGAATTTTCCTGCTAATAAATAGAGACTGTTTCAGATCAGTGCGTGAACTGTGCTGGACAGATGGCGAAAAAGGTTCATAACTGATTGGTCCGGTGTAGCCTGCTTCAAGGAGTAAACCCAGCTGGGCCTTGTTGTTCATTATGTCATTGTCATCAACCAGCACCCGGTGATCATCAATGATCTCTCCTTTGTCCATCGAAACCGTCACACCCGAAACATGCACAATACCGGTCCATTCAGGAAACACCCTGGATTCCCCAGCCAGATAATGGTGAAAGGTGTCGTGTACTATTCGGTAATGCGAAGCAACCCCCGAAGCCCGGATTATCTCAACGGCTTTTTGTTTGAATCGCAGACTGGATATCCCGAAACCAAGGGGTTCTACCAATCCCGTCATCTCTTTTTTCTCAAAGATTTGGGCATAATACTGTAGAGCATCCAAGGTGTCCTGAAACTGTTGTCCCGCTGATCGAGTATCGGCAGGGTCATTAACCGGACACAGAACGATATCCGAACATCCAAGCTTTTGCGCTATGTCTGTCAACGAGATGAGCTCTTCCCTGTTTTGCTTGAAAAGCGACGGATCATTAAAACGTTTCAAAGCGTTTACGGTTCGCACCGTAATACCGTACTTTGTACAAGCCTGCTTTACATCCGCTATTGTTTCACTGCCTGTGATTCGCGGATCCTGCAGATCGTTCCGCAGTTCGATATCTGTAAAACCGCAATCTGAAGTAAAGCGAATGAAATCAGTTACCGGGAGTTCCGGTTGTATGATTCTGTTAAGTCCTATACTGTTCGAGATAGTCATTATTAATTCCTTTATAAAAATCATACCATAACTTTTTTGTTTGTCAACTAAATTATATAACTTGGTTTCGATACAAAATTATCTATACTTTGTTGACTTATACAAGTTAACCTTCTATTATTAAATCCATGCACAGCCGTCAACATGGAAACAAGCCTAGAAATCTTCGGATGCAGAACAAGAAGCTGATCATTGAACTGTATCGCAGCAAGGATGTTCTATCCGTCACAAAGATTGCCAGCCAGATCAGACTTAGCCGCACTACAGTCATGAAGATAAACGATGAACTCCTGGAAGAAGGAATCATAGAAGAAGCCGGAAAAGGTGCATCAACCGATGAAGGCGGTAAAAAGCCGTCTCTATATCGGTTTAATGCTAAAAAGAAACTGATTCTCGCTTTTCATGTAAAATATGAGAGTATTCAATTTTCTATTTTTGATCTTACATACAGAGAATTGATCAAAGACGAAATAGCCATACAGAAAAATGAAAGCTTTTCAGAAATCTCCAACAAGATGCGGATTATTCTTGATCATAACACCAGCAATAAACAAAATGATTACCCTTTTCTGGCCTGCATGGTAGCGATTCATGGCAACGTTGATTCGGAACATGGCATCTGCATTTATTCAACACATTTTCCATCCTGGGGAATATATAGCAATTTCCGGGATCAATTGACCAATGTACTTGAAATAAAGTGTCCAATTTATATCGATAACTGGATCCGCTACAAGGCATATGGTGAGAGCAGATTGGGTATAGCCAGGGACCATGAATCGGTTGTGCTCATCGATGCAGGCTGGCATGGTGTCGTAGCCGGAATTCTTCTAGGGGGTAACATATATCCTGGCAAGCATTTTCTTTCAGGGGAAATAGGACATATCACTATCAATCCCCACGACAAGGAACCCTGTGAATGCGGCAACACCGGCTGTTTTGAGCAGGTAATATCCGAGAAACGGGTCCTTACCGCGATACAAAAGCGTATGCAGGATTATCCTGACTCAGTACTGAACTCCCCGGATAAAAAACTCGACCTCCATTCGGTGTTCCAGGCAGCTGACGAAGGTGATTTTCTTGCACGGTCCTGTTTGGACGAAATTATTTACTGGTTTGCCCTGGCAATATCCAATATCATCATGTTTTTCGATCCGGAAATAATCCTTGTCGAGGGGGATTATGCTTCCAATTGCAGGTATCTGGAAATGGGAATAGATAAACGGGTCAATGATCTATCGCTGCCCAGGCTGACGCGGAAGATTTCAATAATCTTTAATAACGGTGAATCAGTTCCCACACTAAAAGGAGCAGCTATCCTGGGAGTTGACAAGTTTTACAATCTCTCCTTGAACGATTAAGCCTCTATCCCGCCAGATATTCATACACTCCCTGGGGAATGCTGATCCCATCCCGCCGTGATTTCTCCATGGCCTGTGATTCAATCTCTCCGGGAATCATGACCTTGCTGAATCCCGGTGCAGGAGCCTGGCTGTGGAGCTCATCAATCATTTTCTGGCTTGTTTCCAGGTAATCATCATCACCGAACACCGCGGGATTTATGATCAGAATAAAATTGGATAAATCCCTGTATGTCTCAAAGTCCCCATACATTTTTGTCAGATGTGGTCCAAAAACACCCCCGATCATAAGACCCGTGAGTGCTTCGACCAGGATATTGATACCGTAACCTTTTGCACCGCCAAAAGGAAAAAGTGACTTTGCCATGTTGGGATCGGTTGTCGGGTTTCCCTGGGCGTCCACAGCCCAGTGTTCCGGAATAGGCTGTTCCTTTTCCCGGGCGTAGAAGATCTTTCCGAAGGCGACCTCGCTGGTAGCCATATCAAGCAGTATCGATTCTTTGCTTCCGGGAAATCCAAAAGCAAAGGGATTGGTCCCGAAGAATGCCTGACGGCCACCGAAGGGAACAACGCAGGCGTCGGTATTGACCATAACCATTGCGGACATCTTCGCATTAAGGGCCATCTGCACATAGTAGGCTAAAGCACCGCAGTGGCTGTTGTTGCGGACACCCATCATGCAGATCCCCTCTTGTTGGGCTACCTTTATGGCTTCGGCAGCGGCAAAACGGGTTGTCACATGTCCCGCGCCTCCCTGGGCATCAACCAGTCCGATTGAAGGCTTCAGCATCTCTACTTTAAGCTCGGGATTACAGTTCATGCCACCGGATTTTATCCTACGTACGTAGTGTTCGACCCGCAGCACCCCGTGGGAATGGACTCCCCGCAGGTCGGCGAATACCAGTACATCGGCAATGACTTCTGCATCCTTTTGAGGGATGTCCACCTCCACAAGACGCCGGATTACCAGTTTTTTCAGTTCATCTTCATTTATGCTGACCATATACTCTTCCATTATTGTTTTGCATCAGTATACAGCAAATGCGTCGTGATAAAAAGGAGTCTGCTATTCAGTCAAGAACAGGCAGCATGTCAGCGGCATGAGTCAAAACAGTAATTCCGGCACCGGCCCCCTTGCGTATCAAAGCCTCATCCAGGGCCTCCTGAACGCTGGGAAAATGGATAAATCCGAGATTTTTCGCCGTCTCCTTATCGATTCCCTCTGATACGATGAACACGGTCTCCCGCTCTTTTACCTGTGCCCAGGCAATAGCCAGAGCAGCTGCAACCTTGTCCTTCACCTCACTCATTTTTACCATTTCGCGGATCCGGCTGGAGGATTCCCGGGTAATATCAAGCATGTCACCGTGGGTTTTCGCAACACCTTCATAGCAGGGAGTAACGATAATGATGATTCCCTTCTCTTTAACTGCCAGGTCAGAGGGATACAGGGTCTTATGGGCCTGCCAGAACTCAATGTCGCAGGGATGGGAACTTGAAACCACGATATCAGCAGCTTTGGGAATCGTGACGGAGAAGATCTTTTTTGAACGCTTGACGCCTTCACGAAACGCTGCTTCCACGTCGCCGAAAAAGGCTTCCACTACCTCGCCGTGCCGGTTAAGAACCGTATTAAATATGGTATGCAGTCCTACCTTTCTGGCGATTATATCCAGTTCCTTGCGCACCGGGTTCTCCTGTACCCCCAGCCATGAACGGGGGGCCTGTACCGAGAGCAGGTGAGTTTCCGCCGTGGTATCTTCACCGGAAACACCGGGCTGGATTATCTTGGCCCCACCGGCGAATCCGGGGATATGGTGGGGAACAATGCTCCCGATCCCGATAGCAAAATCTGCCTCGTAAACCTCACAGTTAATCATGATCCTGGTACCGTTTTCTGTAGTACCGAGATCCACAAGACTAGTAAAATCTTTGAAGGTGTGGTTTTTAATCGTTATGCGTCTGACTGTTTCAGGACCATACTTTTTCAGAATCTCCGCATCAGTCATGAAACGGTGGGTCCCCAGGGCTATGATCAGTGTAATGGCACTGTCGGGAACACCCGCCGCGTTCAACGCGTCCAGCACGGGAGGGACAATCATATCCGTCGGCGTAAGGCGGGTATTATCGTCGGCAACAATCACCACCTTTTTCTTGCCTCGGGCAAGTTCATCGAGCCGTTTTGAGCCAATGGGGTTTTCCAGAGCCCGCTGGACTTCCGTACGGACATCGGAAACCGGAGGAACATCCTCCGGTGAATACACTCCAATAAGGTTTTCTTCGGGGATATCGATCCCAAGCTCTGCGTCACCGTAAGGAAGGTTAACGTGTATTGTGCTCATTGTGGCCTCCTTGATATTCCATACATGAAATATGGGTTACCTGTATGGGCGACGCAGAAGCTGCAAGGGAGCTATGCAGCTCCGCCAGCCTGTTCAGATTTTATAGCATCCAGACGAATACACGCAACCATATGTCCGTCTCCCTTGTCCACAAGCTCAGGTACAGCTTTTTCACACTCTTCCGCGGCAAACCTGCTTCCAAGAATATGGTTCTAAAAGAGATTACCCCAAACATCAAACTTTAGCTTTTCGGGTCCACCAATAATCTTGATTTGCGGATGCACTTCCGCCTCGGCGTATAGGGCTTCGGAAATCATAATCTCTCTTATTTCAAGGGTGTTCTTTATCCGTACCACCCGGGGATTATCGAAATTAATCATATTGCAGGTCTTAATAGCTGCTGCTATTGCCAATCTGTCATTCGCTAAAATCATCGGAATTTTAACTGGACGAATAACCGTTGAAGTAAGCGCGTTGGGATAAGTCATTTCAAAATCAAACTTATCGTATGCCCGTTGAACCGAGAAATCTGCTGCGCCCATTCCCAGTCCATTACCATGGGATTCTTTTGTAATGTCCAGTACTACAACCCGCTGTTTTTCCAGACCTCCCGATATATAGGGAGTTGAAAAAGTGCCCGAGATATTAGGATCCATACCGCTTCCGCTTATATTTTTCCCTATCGCGTCTACCACCAACACATCAACAGGGTTAAGCAGAATCGATGGCATATGTTTTTTGGCCTCAAGCAGCATTTCCGGCTCCTCGGCGAAGATTCTGTTCGTCGGGATGGCGCTGATGCGCCTGGTCTTGTCGTAAGCGTTTTCAATCAGTGCTATGCCGAAAGAGATTTTTCCCGAATCAAAAATCACCTTTGCTATACTGCAGATGTTGTCTTCCATCTCCCCGAAGCCATCAGCATGGCATATTTCAGCCCCGAACTGCTTGCCGAGACCGATAACCGCCATTTTTAGCAAACCGCTTTCTATGTTCCCTGAGAAAGCAGTATGCGCCTTGACTCGCCCGACAAGGATAATGCCGTCCGCTTCGGATGCAATCTTGTCTATTCTGACAGGCTTGCCATTCCCGGCGATGCCTATCTGCACGGTCTCCATGCTCGAAAGCACTGGGCAGCCGGTAGACTCCTCGCTTATTCCATAACTCTCAAGAACCGCCGTCTGTCCTTCGGCTGTGGCCCCCCCATGGCTCCCCATCGCAGGAATAATAAAAGGTTGTGCACTTTTCTTTTTTATCTGATCAGCTACAGTCTTCAGGATTTCTACTATATTGCATACACCGCGACTTCCGGCAGTCAAGGCAATGCGTTGTCCTGGTTTAATACAATCAAATGTATCTGGCCGTTCCAACGCTGATACTACTGCTTTCGGGATGTCCTGCATACAATAGTCATCAAAGTTCTGCTGTATTCGATAGAATCTTGGTATCTTCTGCTTCGATATGATCCGGGCAACCGATTTATTATTCAGTGCTGTCTTTGTTGGAGGATTACTACCCATAAAATCCATAAATGGAAATCTCCTCTGATAGAATATATGCAAAGCAGACAACTGACATAAATTACTGTTCTTTCATGTGAGCTTCTCTTTCAAGTTTCTCCCGTCGTTTATTCTTTATTACCGTAGAGACAGCAGAATAAATGCCAACTATCAGGAAAGCGGCAGCAATCGGTCTTGTTATAAAGGGAAGGAAACTACCTTCAGTATACATAAGTCCTCGGCGCAGGTTAGTTTCTGCAATTGGTCCAAGAATAAATCCGAGGATAATCGGCGGTAAAGGAAAATCGAATTTACTCATAACATACCCAAGGCTACCAAAAATCAAAATAGTTACAACATCAAACATCCGGTTGTTAACACCATATGAACCGACTACACAAAGTGCAATAATAACCGGAAGAAGATAATGTTTTGGTATCCTCAGAAGCCGAACAAACATTCGCATGCCAAAATACTCAGCTATAAGCATGAAAATATTACCAATGATAAGTACGGCAAAAATAGCATAGACAATATCTCCATTAGTCTGAAACAACAGAGGACCTGGAGCAATACCGTGAATCATTAATCCTCCAAGCAGCATAGCAGTCACCGTATCACCAGGGATTCCAAGGGTTAACAGAGGTACCAACGCTCCACCAATAGTTGCGTTATTCGAAGACTCGGAAGCAACAAGTCCATCAATGCACCCGGTTCCAAATTTCTCTGGATGCTTTGAGCTATTCCGAGCGGCGAGATAAGCAATGATATTGGAAATTCCGCTCCCTACACCAGGCAGTATTCCAATACCTGTCCCAATGACACTGGAACGAACCATATTGGCAAACTGTTGTTTAAATTCTTTTAACGTGACGCCGAATCCCCTTATAGAGAAATCAGCTACCTTAACGTCTTTCATGCTGATGTCAGCCTCAGCTGTTTTCATAATCTCCGATACAGCAAAAAGACCAATAAGTGCGGGAAGAAGATTAAACCCAGCCTCAAGGGAGTAGATGCCATATGTAAAACGTGGAAAAGCATCTATAGGTGCATTTCCAACACACGCCAATAGAACACCAATAAGGCCTGCGACTAAACCTTTGCTCAAAGATTTACCAGAAAGGCTGGCAATCATGGTTAGAGAAAACAATGCGATGGCGAAATATTCCATTGGGCTGAATTTCAAGGCAATCTTTGCTAGAGGTGGGGCTATAAAAAACAATGCACAGAATCCAATCATCCCACCCAAAAATGAAAAGAAAACTCCGATACCAAGAGCCCTACCTGCTTCACCCCGTTCTGCCATAGGGCTACCATCAAAAGTAGTCGCAATAGAAGAAGGTGTACCGGGTATCTTAATCAGGACTGCAGCAATAAGACCGCCTGAAATGCCCCCAATATAGAGTCCAATCAACACAGCCATTCCCTGCACTGGTCCAAGCCCATATGTTATGGGCAGCACCAATGCTACTGCCATTGTTGCAGTAAGCCCCGGAATAGCGCCAAAAATAATTCCAACAACCACACCAAGTGCAATAAGGAATATGGTCTTAACCGACATAATAGTGGCAAAACCAACTATAAACATGTCAAACATTACTAAGCCTCCTATCCAAGAATTCCGGGTGGTAACCGAAGTTGAAAGGCATAAACAAAAATATGATATACCGAGATCGATATAACAACTGCCGTTATAATCATCACTGGAAAATTACGTTCATCTTTATGCATCAAAACAATGAACTGGGCGAAGAGATAAATCGCGGTCATAATCATGAAACCCACTTTTTCAAGAAGCAAGACATAGATGAACATAGCAACAAACGTTCCTATTACTGCTCTGACGCGAATATTTTCAGCTTCCTGTTGCTTTTCTTCCTGCTTAATTTCCTGAAGCAGCTTAACGGTCCGAATCCCATTAATTAGGATAACGATGCCAAGAATTCCTAAAAATACTGCTATAACCTGCGGAACAAAAGATGGACCAATTTTTGATACAGTAAGCCTTTTAAAAGTGAAGCTCGTAAGCATAATAATTAACGAAACGATAATTATTATGCTTCCGGAAATAATATCTCCATATTTCTTTATCATACTCATCTTCCTTATAGATGAAATACCGCGCATCGTTTATGATACGCGGTATTAGTCAATGTCTTTTGGATAACTTTACTTCTGCATTCCTTCAAATGTCTTTGTAAAAAGATCTTTTATCTTTCGGAATTCTTCTTTACCCTCGTCTGCGTTCATGAAGAAAGGAGCCTGCAGATACGCTTTCTTAATTTCTTCTGCATATGCAGGATTAGTGGTAACAATTTTCTTCACAGCGTCAGAAATGGTATCAAGTACTTCCTGAGGTGTTCCTTTCGGCAGGAAAAAGGTGTACATCATTGGAACAACAATATCATACCCCTGCTCTTTAGCAGTAGGAAGATCAGGAATAAGCGGGTTTCGTTCATTCAGAAGCAACGCCAGAGGTTTCATATCACCAGATTCAATAAAGGGCAGAATACTTCCATATGCATTAGGGATCAAATCAATCTGTCCGCCTGCAAGAGCTGCACGCCTGTTTGCTCCACCACCAACATCTATAATATTTAGATTCGCCCCTGCATTAGCAAGCAAAGTAGTCTCCATCTGTGTAAGAGAACCGACAGTCCCTGCAGCTTTAAGTTTATGGTCTTTACTGTACTCAGCCAATTCATCTAGAGTATCGTAGGGTGCATCTGCTGCAACAGTTAATACATCAGCATTAACCGCACCAACACAAGCCATTTCAAAATCCTCAAAGCCAAAATCAACAACACCCGAAACCTCAGTCATGACCATATTGGTATGATTAATTAATATAGTATACCCATCAGGGTCAGAGTCCTTAACCTTCCTTGATGCAATAGTACCGCCGCTACCGGCGATATTTGTTACAGCAAAAGGGACTCCCAATTCTTTCTCCAGATATTTTGCAAAAGTCCGGGTGTTGAAATCTGTGTCTCCACCAGCGCCATAGGGAACGACCATTGTTACAGCTCTCGTGGGCCAGGCTTTTTCGCTATCACCTTCCTGAGCGCCTTCACTCCATACAGTCATGACGACACCGAATACCAACAACAACACGATTAGTACAGACAGAAAACTCTTGGATCTTCTCATAGTTCTCTCCTTATTTATATTTTCCGGTCTCAATACGAGCCGGAAGATCCCTATTTGTACAGCTTGAAAGCAGCTTTCAAGGCTGAATCTATTTTCTCATTCACTCCAGCCACTGGGCCTCTGGCCGGCCCAACAGGATAGCCCAGCAGATTCATGGCCCGTTTGACCACCGAGTTTGGATTACCCATTCTCATTACATCACGGAAGGGACGCAGTTTGATCTGCAGCTCCATAGCCTCCTTGATTCTTCCCTCTTTCCACAATTTGTAGATACCGACCGAAAGCTCGGGGTAAACATTCGCAGTTCCCGCGATAGCGCCCTTGCCGCCCGCTAACAGGGTCCAGAGAATCAGCGAATCGTTACCGGCCAGAACAGCGAGTCTACGGTCAGTATCCTCAACATAGCGGAGGGTATTGTCGAAATTTCCGCTTGAGTCCTTCACTCCTACGATGTTTGTAAATTCTGCCAACCGCTTGACTGTGGTGTAATCGATATTGTTGCCTGTCCGGGCTGGAATGTTGTAGATGATGATCGGTAATTCGATAGACTTGGCGATTGCAGTAAAATGGGAGTAGATATCATCCTGGGTTACAGCCACATAATAAGGGGAGACGATCGACAGAGCGTCCACACCCAGCTCTTTAGCTTTGGCGGAAAGCCAGATTGTCTCCCGTGTACTTATGCAACCAGTCCCGGCATAGACGGGGACACGCCCTTTGGTTTCATCAACAACGATACGGATTACTTCTAGCTTCTCGTCAGTTGTAAGCGCGTAGAACTCGCCGTTTGTTCCCAGCGGAAAAAGTCCTGCTATGCCGCTGTCGATCATGCGGTTTACCTGAATCCTGAGCTCCTTTTCGTTAATCAACTCATCGTCATGCATGGGAGTGATGATTGGTGAAATTATTCCTTCCGGTACAAGCATTTATGTCTCCTTGATCTCTACACTTATCGAATTTTTATTTTTTCCAGCGAGGATGATCGTATGCCTCGGGATTTACTACATGGGGCCAGTGCTCACCCCGAATGACCGCCAGGACGCCTTGGGCGCAACGGGTTGCCATGCGGGATACCGCCTCTTTGGTCTGGGCTGCCATATGGGGCGTCACAATGACATTATCTAGAGTGAATAGTCTATCGTCCGCAGGCGGCGGCTCGGTGCTGAACACGTCCAGCGCCGCACCGGCAATCTTCTCATCGACCAAGGCATCGTAGAGAGCATCTTCGTCGACGATGCCGCCGCGGGAACAGTTGACCAGAAGCGCCTCGCGCTTCATTATTTCAAGTTCACGCCCGCTGATCAGGTTTTTAGTCGAATCCAGCAGGGGAACATGGATTGAAATGATGTCCGATGCCTTGAGCAAATCATCCAGGGTAGCCACATAGGTATACCCCAGGGCCTCGATAACCTTCTGCGACACAATGGGATCATAGACGGCGACAGACATGCCAAGTCCCTTCGCCAACCGGGCAGTCTCCTTACCTATATTGCCCAGGCCGATCAGTCCCAGTACCTTTTTATCCAGTTCAAAGGCCTTGTAGCGGTTACGGGCCTGAAAGTTTCCTTTTCGCAGCTCCCGGTCACAGAAGAGCATGTCCTTAGCAAACATCATCATCATCGCTACCGCATGTTCGGCTACAGAGAGGGTATTCGCCCCAGGGGTAACCACCACCAGAATTCCAGATTCCGTGGCGGCGGCCATGTCTATACTGTCGTATCCGACTCCCGGCCGGCCGATTACCTTCAGCTGCGGAGAAGCTTCGATGGCAGTCTGGTCAATAGTCGCAATACGGATGATCAATCCATCCTGGCCAGCGATTTCCTTCGCTGTTATCAAAGGAGTCTTTTTATCCAAATTAAGAACTGTGGACTCTTTCTGAAGCACCGCCAGACCATCATCATGTAATTTTTGTGTTACTGCTACCTTGTACATTTCATTACCTACAGGATACTCTCGTAGAGGGCTTGGATTTCATCATGACTCATCTCGCGCGGGTTGTTGTTCAATAGACGTTTGACCTGAAAAGCTGCTTCGGAGAGTTCGGGTATTTTATCCGGCTTGATGCCAAACTCAGTCATACTGGATGGGATTTTAATCTCCCGCATCATTTGACGCAGATGCTCGATGTATCTGTCTACCGTAGAAGAAGGATCAGCACCTGGTTCAATGCCGACAGTCCCGGCAACCTTAAGCAGTTTTTCCTGGACTGCGGTTTTATTGAAATCGATAACCGGTACAAGAAGAATGGCGTTGGAAACACCGTGGGGAATCCGGTAGCGCCCGCCCAGAGGATACGAAAGGGCGTGGACCGCGGTAGTTCCGGAAGACGCAATGGCCATGCCTCCGTAGAAGGATCCCAGCAGCATATCTGCCCTGGCCTGCATATTATCGCCGTTTTTACAGGCTTCCCGGATTGCGCCGTCGATCAGACGGATTCCTTCCAGCGCGACCATATCACTGAAAATATTTGCTTTCTTTGAGGTATAGCACTCAAGAACATGACAGTAGGCATCAACTCCGGTGGAGGCAGTCAGTGCCGGAGGAAGAGTTTTGGTCATAACAGGATCAAGCACCACATAATCCGGCATAAAGAAGGGGCTGACCACACCTACCTTCAGCTGTTTTTCTTTTAAAGCCACAATTGCATTGGGAGTAGATTCCGATCCAGTTCCAGCTGTAGTTGGAACCATAATACAGGGCAGACCTGCCCCTGGAGCTCCTGATTCCATTAAGGTAGCGACAGTACCGCCCCATTTGAGCATGATGGAAAGAAACTTGGCGGTATCGAGCACACTGCCTCCGCCGACACCGATGATACAGCGGATATTTCTACTTCCGAGGGAAGCTGCTAACGATTCAACATCTTCAGAATAGGGCTCCTGGGGTACTGAATCCAGAAGCTCAGTTGTATAGCCGGCGTCCTCTACCCTTTTAACGATTAAAGCGGGTATTCCAGTTGAACTAAAGCCGATATCGGTAATTATGAGAACAGTCCCACCTTTTTGTGGATCCATTATAGAAGTAAGAATTTCCGGAATGCGCCCAAGCTCACCTTCACCAAAATATACGTTCTTGGGCGAAAGAAAGGAAAAGCTTTTGATCAAACTCATCTACACCATCCTCACACCCATTTCGATGGCCTGAAGCATGCTCTCCGGATTCGCCCTGCCCTCACCGGCTTTTCCGAAGGCAGTTCCGTGATCGACGGAGGAACGGATAATCGGCAGCCCGAGAGTAATATTGACCCCGGACATGGAGAGCCAGGTATTCGTTTTACGGTCGTAATTGAATCCTGCCAGCTTGGTAGGAATATGACCCTGGTCGTGGTACTGCACAACAACTATGTCGTACTGCCCGCCTTTCATCTTGGAGAAAACAGTATCCGGAGGAATAGGACCTTCCACGTTGATGCCTTCAGCCCGTGCCTGCTCGATAGCCGGGGTAATCTCGTCGATCTCTTCGCGACCGAACATACCGTTCTCGCCGGCGTGGGGATTCAATCCGGCAACGGCTATACGGGGCTCTTCAATATCCAGCCGTTTCAGCGCGTCGTACGCCAGTTTAATGACCCGGTAATTACGCTCCTTTTTACAGCGGTTTATTGCCTCCTGCAGCGAAACATGAGTCGACACGTGAACAACCCGGAAATCCCCCTCTGCAAGCATCATCGCGTAATCTTTTGTTCCGGTCAGCCGGGCATAGATTTCCGTGTGTCCTGCTTCTTTTATACCGGCAGCGTTAATAGCTTCCTTGTTGATCGGACCGGTAATGGTGGCATCGATCTCTTTGGCCATGGCAAGCTTTATCACCTTCTCGATATATTCATAGCTGGCCTTTCCAGTCATGGCGGATACAGTTTTATATTTCAGCTTACTCATATCGATGTTCCGCATATCGAGCACATCGATGGTACCGTACTCATACTTTCCTTCAGCGGGAGACGACACCGCCCGGGTTTGGAGGGAGAGACCTGAGAATTCAATAGCAGCTTCCATAACCTTCAAGTCGCATACCGCCAAAGGTTTGCAAATGTTGTATACATGTTTTTCATTAAGTGCCTTGGCGGTTATCTCTGGTCCTATACCTGCGGGATCACCAACACTGATTCCTAAAATCGGCCGTTTCTCAGTTTTCATAGTAAGTCCTTATAGAAATATTCATTTACGTTCCGGTTTACTGAACACCGGTAACGATGTTACACACCTGTATCATTGCATTATTTTTACCGAAGCCGCCCGCTTTCGATATCAGATAGACCGGCTGTTCAGCATAGGGCGTATCAAATTTCCCAATAGGGATTCCGGGTAAAAGTTCATCAAGAAGTTCCACTCCTTTCACCTCCAGGGATTTACTGACTCCACCAGCAGTATCTCCACCAGTAGTGAATACTGCTTCTATATGCCGCTGGGAAAATATCTCGGCAACCAGCTTGCCCAGAAACTTCGAAACCCGTTCCCCAAGTTTCTTTTCGTCTATACCCAGGCCTGCGGCATAATCTATGTCCTTTCTATATTCCCCATCCCCGTCGAAGGTTGTAATTAAAACCGCAATATTCTGACGAGACCGGGCATATTCCAGTAAAAGCCGGGACAGTTCCTGTTTTTCATCGTCGAGCATGTTCTGAACCGATACGCAAAGAGAAACAAGCTCTACACTTTTCTGGAGTTCCGCCACCTGAGTCCTGGTTGTTTCCGTTACACTTCCGACAACAAACAGGAGCTTTCCTGATTCAATTCGAGGCAATTCCAGTGTGGATTCTTCACCGGAATCGGTAAGCGCTTCCGCCAGGCCGGAGGCTCCGACAAAGAGGACCGACTGGTCCTCTTTTACCGAAGCAACGATCCTCAGGTCCTCGATCGTTTCCGCATCAGCAACAATAACCTTCATCCCCGCCTGCCGAAGCCTCTGTAAGCGTTTAAGGAATGCTTTATCTCCCGAACGCACAGTTGTCAGATCGATATATCCAACACTCTCATGAAAGGTGCGCTTAAGCAATTCGAGTACGGAGGCAGATAACACCGGGGTAAAGGGATCGGAGTTTGCTTTATCTTTTCCAACGGGAACTCCGTGTACCAGGCAGTTCCCCCCCACAACGGTTCGTCCGTTCCTGGGCGCGGCAGGCGATACGATGGCGCATTCATACCCTCCGGCGTCCATTACTGCAGCGATTTCTTCGGGGATATTACCGCGGATGGTCGAATCGATTTTCTTGAAGTACCGCTGAACTCCAAGCATTTTGCAGGTTTCAACAACGCTTCGTACCTTGCTGTAGGATTCTTCGGGAGGCATAAATCTGGATTCGGTGCTGACGACAAGTACATTATACAATCCCAGATCAACACCGGAATCCCAATCCTGCAGTGCAAGGAAAGGAGTATATCCGTTCTTCCTGAACTGAACCGCGGAATCCCCGGCTCCGGTGAAATCATCGGCTATGATGCAAAGCTTTAAATCCATACTGAGAATTATAAAGCAATGAACATGCCAAGATGTTCAACTATTCAAGATCGGATAACAGACAGATACTGACATAAGAAGAGCGCTTTCTGTTATTGAGGCTTAATTCTTTTTATTGTCATGTTTTAGTAAACAATATAAATATATCAATGTAGTTATAGACAGGAAAAATCATTATAAATGAGTACTTCGACAATGTTTATTGCCGAATCCGCGTGGTGACAATATCACCACCGATGATTAATTTTTATCCAGGTGGTGCAGTCTGTTGGAGGCCCGGAAGAGCAGTCCTGAACCGATAATAGATGTCGTGTTCCGCCCGGTCTGTTTTGAACGGTACAGTGCCTTGTCAGCAAGATATGTGAGATCTTCTCTGGATACATTCTCATTACCATTAAAAGAAACACAGCCGATACTTGCGGTTACCCTGAGTTCGTGGTTCATATAAAAAAACCGGCGTGCTTCAATGGTCCGGCGCAAGCGCTCTGAAATGGAGTAAGCATCGCAGGCACCGGCACTATGCAGAAGCACAAGAAACTCTTCCCCGCCGAACCGGGCTGCCACATCTCCTTCCCGGACAGAGCTGCCGATAATGGCGGCGACCTCTTTTAATACAAGGTCTCCCGCCAAATGTCCATATTTGTCATTCAAACGCTTGAAAAAATCGAGATCTATCATCAGGATACTGAATACACCGCCGTACCGTTTTATTCTGCTGATCTCTTCTTCGATTTCAGACTGAATAAAAGCGGTGTTGTACAACCTGGTTTTTGAATCGGTTACGGAACTCGAGTAATGAATACTGTTCTGCATGGCGATGGAGACAAAGCTCATAAGCCGGTCAACATAAGCAAGTTCGCTTATGTTGTAATCGCCGCCTACAATTTTCTCGGATATAACAACCATTCCGTACAGGCCGGCATGGCCCTTGACCGGAATGACCAGTTCCGGATCCATAATGTCCAGGTCTTCCAGGGCAACAGGATCCTTCAATCTTTCCCGTAAATCAGAAAATCGGACAAGGCCTATGTTTTCCGCAAAAAACCCGTCAAAGGGCGACAAATCCATCAGATGTGTTTCCGGAGGATCTTCTTTCATATTTCTGAAGGAAAGAACAGTTACTTCCGGTCTGCCGTCAGGAGAGTAGATAAACGAGAGGCGCCTGGGTACAAACTTGTTAACCAGGAACCCGGCCGCCGTCCGGGCGATCTCCGGAATCTCTGTCTGAGTAAAAAGAACGGTCGCCTCTCCCAAAAGATCGTTCCGTTCAATAACCAGTGTTTTCAGGCGATTTATCTCATCGATTACACCCAAACGATCGAGAAGATCATAATGAGGAAGCACATCGGGACTCTGCAGTGGATCCGTTATCTCATTGTCGTTATGACCATTCCCGTCAAACATATGCATGATTGTAACCAAGAAGCTATATCTCGGCAAGACACAAGGTAAGAAGAGAAAATCTCTTTGTTTTTAACCGGGATTTTGATATTCTACACAAGGTGGCCGGATTGTTCATGGAATAATCGCCACCCTTTTTCAAGGAGGACGGGATGGAGCAATTTGAGATTAATCTGTTGGGTATTCTGCTGGCAGTTCTGTATAACCTGATAATCGGAAGCCTGTGGTATAGCCCGATGATGTTTGGAAACAAGTGGACGCTTCTTGTGGGGCGTCGTGAGGACGATCTGCAGGGCGGAATGACTCCGGGCATCATGCTGGGTGCCATTGTAGTCGCATTGATCGAGGCACTTGGGTTCAGCCTGCTGAAGAATTTTACAGGAATCGACGGCTTATTCGGCGGCTTGTTTCTGGGGCTCTTTGTGTGGCTGGTTTTTCTTGTTCCGCCTTTGTTTAACAGCGTACTCTACGAAAAAAAACCCCGGGAGCTCTTTTTTATAACTGCCGGTGTCAACATGGTGACCTTTGCCGGTATGGCGGTAATAATCGGCATAATCTGATTATAATAAGGACCGCCCGGAGGACGGTCCTTATACTGCTTTTTACAGGCGATCAATAGGAGGTCAGACCGCCGTCTACCGGAAGGTTGACTCCATTCAGGAACGAAGCCTCCTCCGACGCAAGATAGAGAAAAGCCTGTGCTACATCCTCCGAGGTTGCAAGTCGACCAAGAGGAATTTCCCCGTACCGCTGCTCCCTGAGTACCGGGTCGGTCAGAACCTTCTGCAGGCCCGGGGTATCAACAGTGCTGGGATGGACGCTGTTACAGCGTATGTTGTCCTTAGCGTAGCGGGAGGCTATGGACTTGGTCAGCAGGGTCAAAGCTCCTTTACACATGGTATAGGTCTCGTTGGTAAACTTGTGTCCAACCAGTCCGCAAATCGATACCATATTCAGAATGGACCCGCCGCCTGAGTCCCGCATCAGCGGCAGGGCATGTTTAATGCCCATAAAAGGACCTTTTACATTGATAGAGAGCATGGCATCCAGATCTGCTTCGGGCATCTCTTCTATATCCTTTCGGATGTTGATTCCCGCGTTGTTAATCAGAACATCCAGGCGTCCCCTGACGCTGCGAACACTATTCATTACCTGCTGCCAGTTTGCCTCTTTCGAGATGTCAAGAAAGGCAAACTCGGCTCCGCCGGCTTCAGCCGGTTGAGGAGCCAGTTCTTTAGCCAGCGCCTCTCCGGCCTCCCGGTTCATATCGCAGATAACAACATAAGCGCCTTCTTTACGAAAGGTCGCAGCAACCGTCGCTCCAATACCCTGCGCAGCGCCGGTAATAATGCAGACTTTATCCCGCAGTTTCATAGCATTGTGCCTTAGGACTGCTTTCCGGCCCGGACCTTAACGCCCGCCAGTTTTTCATAGTACTGGATAATTCCGCCGTGGTCGTCCTTCTGTTTGCCGTCAACCTTGAGAGCCTGCATAATCTCCATTGACTGGGCTGTAAGGGGAACCGGAACTGACAGCTCATGTGCGGTATCCAGAGCGTTCTGAATATCCTTGATGTGCAGCTCAATCCGGAAGCCTGGTTTATAGTTGCCGTCCAGCACCATGGGAGACTTGGCGTTCAGAACGGTGCTGCCGGCAAGGCCGCCCTTAATGGCGTTAAATACTCTTTCAGGATCAACTCCGGCCTTGGTAGCCAGAACATAAGCCTCTGACATGGCGGAAATATTAAGGGCAACGATAATCTGGTTGGCCAGCTTGGTAACGTTCCCGGCGCCGATATCACCGCACAGGACAGCGGACGCACCCATTACAAGAAGGATGTCCTTGACCTTGTTAAAAACCTCTTCCTTGCCGCCGACCATGATGGCCAGGCTGCCGTCAACCGCCTTGGGCTCTCCACCGGATACGGGGGCATCCAGCATTTCTATGCCTTTCTTGGCGAGTTCTGCAGCAACTTCCTGGGAAGCCAGGGGCGCAATTGAACTCATATCCACAACAATACTTCCGGATTTAACACCTTCGATTACGCCGTTCTCTCCAAGAATAACAGTCTTTACGTGGGGGGAGTTGGGCAGCATGGTAATAATCAGCTCAGTCTTGCTTGCAACGTCCGCGGGAGAACTTCCCTTTTCGGCGCCGGCTGCAACGACTTCTTTTACAGCGTCTTCGACAATGTCGTAGACAGTGAGCTCATAACCTGCTTTCAGCAGGTTTTTTGCCATTGGTTTACCCATAATTCCGAGGCCAACAAATCCAATCTTCATCTTAAAACTCCTTACTCGATAAAATTTCTGATAATTTTATGCATCTCCGGCCATTAATATACGACCGGCGCTTTATACCGTAAGTAAACTACATTCGGATTACCTTTCATCTGAAAACCGCTTTTCGTCCCGCAGGCGCAGCACGGTTCGGCGCACATGTTCTTCCATCAGGGCCTGGGCGGTTTCACTATCCCGCTGCTTGATTGCCTCGAGAATACGTTTATGAAAATCAAGGCCGTCCTGCGGTCCCAACAGACCGACAATATTCTCCATGGAAGCGCAGAGAATGTCCCTGATGATGCTGTTTACCTTGAAAAAAACCTGGTTTTTGGTTGCCCGGGCAAGAGCCAGGTGAAAATCAAGGTCGGCGTGGGCGAACTCCGTACTATCTGCTTTACATTCCAGCATCTTTCGATAATGGTTTTCAAGGACCTCGATATCCGTATCCGTTGCTTTTTCAACAACAAGGGCGACAATCCCCTTTTCCATGGTCTGCCGGTATTCAAGAACATCATAAATACCGGGCCGATCCAGTACCAGAGCGGGAAGCAGATTGTTTATATAGTAATCCGACGAAGCTGAGCAGACAAAAGTCCCTTCGCCGTGCCGTGTTTCCAGCAGTCCCAGGGTCGCCAACCGATGCAGGGCTTCCCTGACAGAGACCCGGCTGACACCAAAGAGGTGGGATAATTCTCCCTCCGAGGGCAGTTTCTCACCGGCCCGCCAGACCCCTTCGATCAGCCGTGCTTTCAGCTGTTGAAACACCTGGGCGCTGACGCGTTCCCGCCGCACCCGTTGCACTGTTACTTTGCTCATCCTCGATCACCACTTGTATGATAACTTACAATACCCCCGGATGTCAACGCTTCAGGAAGGCCAGACCTGGCTGCCGCCGTCGACCCGTATAACCTCTCCGGTAATAAAACGGGAGGCATCGCCTGCAAGGAACTCCACCGCTGTCGCCACCTCCTCCGGCCAGCCATAGCGATCCAGGGTTCCTTCGTGCACCTTACGTGAATCATCAGTTTCACGGGATGCAATATAACGCTCGGTAAGGGTGTCTCCCGGGGCAATAACATTGACATTAATATCGTAAGGGCGCAGCTGCACCGCCAGGCAGCGGCTGTATTCGTGGACTGCTGCCTTTGAAGAGGCATAAATCGCAGCTCCGGGAAGCCCTTTGAGCCCGGCGATACTGCCGATATTGATGATTTTCCCGCTTTTCCGCTCCATCATTTCCGGTGCCACCGCTTTGCAGCAGAAAACACAGGTGAGAAAGTTTCTGTCCATTACTGTTTTAATGTCTTCCACAGAGATGTTTACCGAGTCGTTTCCATCCGGTTTACCTGCCATTTCCGCGGAAACACCTTTTGTTCCGATATCGCCGCCCGCGTTATTTATCAGCACATCGATGGGGCCTAGTTGCTGATGGATTTCTTCCACAAGACGCTGTACGACATTCCAGTCTGTAAGGTCCCCCTGGACAGCCAGGCAGGTAACACCGAATTTTGCTGCCACCCGCCTTCGCATTGGCTCCAAGGCTTTCCCCTTCGTTAAAAACCCTGGTGGAATCCGGACGGCTGCCGTGGATAACCACATTGGCGCCGCAGGAGGCAAAGTGTTCGGCAATAGCTTTGCCGATACCCCGCGAAGATCCGGTAATCCATACATTTTTTCCCGCCAGAGAAGGATTATTATCTTGCATAGTAAACTCCTGAATTAGTATGATATAATACAACATTATGTGGGGAAATGGACACAATCTCAAGGGATAAGGAAGAGAAAATGACGGAAAAGAAGACTGCTGAAAAGATTGCCCAAAAAGCCTACGATCTTGGATTCGCTTTTGAAAAAGAATACCGGGGCTGCGCCCAGTGCACCATCGCAGCACTGCAGGATGCGCTGGACATACGAAATACCGAGACGGATGCAATATTCAAGGCCGCGACCGGTATGGCAGGCGGAGGCGCCAGACAAATCGATGGAAACTGCGGTGCCTACGCCGGAGGAACCTTGATGATAGGCTACCATGTCGGCCGGGATCGGGACAATTTTGCTGATCCGGAACAGATTCGGATGGCGACCTTCAGACTGGTAAAAAAGCTCCACCAGCGGTTTATCGATGAATTCGGTACCGTTACCTGCAGCGAAATTCATACCCGCATAATGGGCCGCCCTTTTTACATTGAAGACCCCGATGAGTTCCGGAAGTTTGAAGACGCCGGGGCCCACACCGACAAATGTACCAGGGTTGTAGCCCTGGCTGCCAGGTGGTCTGCGGAGATTCTTGCGGAAGAAGGTTATATAGATAAATAATCCCCTTCTGAAATTATATCAATGACGCCAGAACAAAACTCAAGGGGATGGTAATAATGCCCAGGGCCGTGGTCAGCACTACAATACTCTGGGCATCCGATGAGTCGATGCCGTAGCGGGCGGGAAGTACATAGGAGAATACCGCCGATGGAAGCGCTGATGCGACCAGGACTACAGTCTTTGTCAGTCCCTGAAGGCGGAAAATATAAACTGCGGCGATTCCAAGGATAAAACCGGCAATAATTCTCAGCAGTATCCCCCATATCACTGCTGCATCTATTTTTGGACGGCGCAGGCTTAAGGAAACCCCCACGATAAACGCGGCCAGAGGGGCTGCCGCGGCACCGGCAAAACGGCATGTTTCAAGGATGGTTTCCGGGACCGGAACCTCAAAAAGATGGAACAGGAATCCAGCCGCGGCGGCTATCAGAATCGGGGACTTTAAGGAAAGCATGAGCCCCTTTAGATTAAAGCCGCCGCCGATTATCAGGAATCCCAGGGTAAAAAGAAAGAGCCCGTAGATCTGATCAAAAACAATTATAATATTCAGAGCCTCGCTGCCGCTCCAAAGCTGCATCAGGGGAAACCCGAGGAAACCCGAGTTCATAAAGATTACCGGCAGTGCCAAAGCACGAATATCCTTCCCGGCAATCCGGCCGTATATGGCAACGATCAGGTAGGTACTGAGCATCATAAATAATACAGTAGCCAGAAGGTTGCCCATAGCCTCCCTGCTGACTGTGGATTCATAGAGACTCACAAAGACCAGAAGGGGCATAAAGAAGTCCACCAGGACCCGGGAGAGGGTCTCCTCATTGATTGGTGCAGCGGCGGACATGATCCAGCCGCCGGCAATAACTACAAAGAGAGGCAAAAGCACACGCAGGGTATCAAGAAAGTAGTGAAGCATCGAGTACATTAATAAGCATCCCCGCTCTATAATTTTGCCAAAGGCTTCCTGCCGGAACTCAAGTTCGCGACAATCTTGCCGCTTAGTGCGGCTGTTATTACCCCTCCCGGCCAGAGACTGTAATGGCCGCAGGTCTTCAGGTTCTTGAGGGGGGTGGAAAAAAGATTTAAAAAAGGAAAGCGGTAAACCGGGGACTCCCGGTCATCATAGCACCAGCCGCCGGAGGATCCTTCGGTATTGAGGGAAAAACGCTCACTGGAAATCGGAGTCCCGACATCGGAATAAAGGATTCTCCCCTCCAAACCGGGAAGCAAATTCTCCGCCAGCTCCGTTAGTTCGCCGGCTACCTTTTTCTTGAGACGGGAATACTCCTCGGATCTGCGCCCCTGGAGCTCTTCGATGCCCCAGTTGTGCGCCCAGTCGCAGGAGCTGTAGGTCTGCAGGACCAGGGAGGAGGTCCCCGGAGGTGCAGATGCCGCGTTTTCTTTGCCAAAATGGTTCAGGGCAAGCCACATCCGACTGTGAATATCCTCCGGAGACCGGGCAGAAGGAAAGTGTACATCATAGTTCGGAAAATAGAAGACATGCTGGGCCCCAAGACGCGCATCAAGCTCCTCCGTAGAAGCCCCCACACCGAGGTAAACATTCACAAGAGACTCAGTCAGTTTTGCCCTCTGAATTTTCTTGACAAAAGCCGGTTTAAACAGATCCGTTCCAAGTATGGTATGTACAAGACGCTTATAGTCCCCGGCGTAAATAAAATTATCCGCAGAACAGGTCTCTCCCCGGGATGTTACGGCCGAGAGGGCCTTTGCTCCAGCATGTTCGATCTTTTCTACCTTTGTGTTACAGCGCAGGTCCCCGCCCAAACGGGTAAAATTCTCCGCCAGAAGATCGTGCAGTGACTGCATGCCCCCTTCAGGATACCAGTAGTCCTTCATCCAGAGGTGCCAGAATCCGGCGAAAAAGATGAAGGGCATATGATAATATCCGATATCGGTAAACCATTTGCGCAAGCCCGGATCACGAATCACCGAACAAGCCTTGACCCGGTAATCAAAGGTAAGCCAGCGCCGGAGCTTCGGCAGCCATGGGAGAAATGAGGCAAGCCGGCCGAAAGAGAAATTCTGCAGCAGGGGAAAATTCCAGGGGTCCATCTTACTTTCAATAAAACGAGACACCTCACGAACTTCCTTGAACAAAACGGAGATTCCCTTCTCTTCGGGAAAAGCTGTTTTCAGAGCCTCCTCGACGTTATCGAAGGAATCGACAAAGAAATCAAAGTCGGGAGATACCATCCGGAAGCGGGCCTTGGTCCAGCGGACCTTATCCAGGAGGTCCAGTTCTTCAAGAATGGGGAAGACAATCCCGAGACTTTCGAAGGACTGATCTCCGCCGTCAAAGTAGAAGCCCTTGCGCCGGAAGCCGGACATATTTCCGCCTGTATGGTGGTTCTGCTCCAGCACCAGAGTCTTGAGTCCCTGTTTCGCACAGGCGTTGGCAGCAGTTATGCCGCCCATCCCGCCGCCGATTATTACGACATCGTATTTTTCCATCTTTTTATTTTAGTGTATCCACTTCGAGAATATCCATGAAAATGAGAAAAATTATCATGAAGAAAAGTATACGGCAGCCTCGACCATGGCTTTAAGATTCTCCGCAGGGGTTCCGGGCACGACTTCGCAGCCTGATCCGAGAATAAAGCCCCCCTTCGGACCGTCTGCAGATTCAATACAGCGTTCCGACTCTTTCCGAATGAGTTCCGGCGTTCCCTGAAAAAGGACTGTTGTGGGCTCCAGGTTCCCCATAAGAGCAACCGAGGGACCGGCAAGCTCCCGGGCATCCGCCAGATCAACCTTGGCATCGATCTCAAGAACATCAACCCCGGTCTTTGCCATAAGAGGCAGAATCTTGCGGGTGTCACCGCAGATATGCAGGATTGTCACTGCCCCCTTTTCTTCAGTCACCGGGGCAAGGGCTGAAAAAACCTTTACCTCGTAGGGATAGACGTATTTTTCGTAGATTGCCGGGGAGATCATGCTCAGAGAAGCCAGGGAGTCCCCGGCCTGAGCGGTGTCCGAACCTGCTTCCAGAGCGGCTTTCAGGAAAAGAATCAGCGCGTCGGAAGCCAGCTCCATCACACGAAAGAGCTGTTCCTCTTTTTCACAGTCTTCGTCGGCTTCACACAGGGCTATCTGGGTCAGGAACTCGGCGGTCCCGCCTACAAGGTAACTTGCCAGTGAAAAAGGCCCGGTACCGGGGGCACGGACGGCGACTTCTGTACCGAAGTGCTCGCGCAAAAGGGCAACGGCCTCCAGATATACCGGCATACGGCCGTCCTTCCAGGGATCGGGGACCTTCAGACGATCCACCTGGTCAAGGCTCTCTACCGCCGGGGCAGTAAGATTCGGTGTGGTGTTGACCGGCTGATTAATCCTGCAGCCGAAGCCCTCTGCAATGTAATAGTTGTCAGATTGGGCAACGACTACATCCTGCCCCACCGCTTCCCAGGCTCGTATCTGGGCTTCTGCCATTTTTTTCGGGTCGGTGTTATAGATCGAGATGGGAATCCCGGCCAGGACCGCTCCGAAATTACCGCAATAGGGAGCTACCGGAACCCGGTCCATTGTGTCGCCCCGGACCGCTGCGAGAAAACGTTCCCGGGAGGTCACAGACAGAGCTCCGCGAGTTCCCTGCTCAAGGGTATGGCGGTTTTCGCATCGGGAGTGGACGTCTGTATCAGGACCCCCCGTCGGCCGAAATAATCGAGGATCGTGCCGGTATATTCAGCGAGGTCGACCCGGGCCTGATCGCCGTGGTCCCAGTAGAAGTGCCGCAGACAGAGGGGCACCTTCCCGGCGGCAGCATCACGGATTATCTCCCAGTTCGGATTCTGGGGAATAGTAAAATCGAGCCCGCTAAGCCCTTCAGTTTCCATCATCGGGATAACTACATTCTGTACATCCCCGCAGGAATGGACAACAATGCCGCCGAAGGCACGGGAGATCATGTTATTGTACGTGACTCCGAACTCCCGGTAGAGGTTTGGCGACATCAGGGCCGCGGTATCATCACTTATGCGAATACCAATATCCCGGGGAATATGCCACATCTCATGGCCCATGGTGTAGAGATTCTTTATACGCCGCAGCTGTTCCTGCACAAAGGCGATGGTTGCCTCGGTAACCTTCTCCATCAAAAGATGAACATCATCGGGAAACAGCATTGTGGCGCCAATAAAAGAGGTATACTCCCAGATCAAAGAGGCTGTTACCAGGGGAGACGGAACATTCACCAGGCGCAGGGGCACATCGCTTTTTGACTGCAGGTATTCAATCCGCTGGTAGGCTTTTACAAAAGCCGGGTTGGTTTTGGCATCCGGGACCTCCAGGGATTTTATCTCCTTCCGGTTCTCCTCTTTAATACGCGGCTTGATCCAGGGGTCGGCCTCCTCATTATTTGACGCCTTGCAGCCGAAGGCCTCGGCCACAATGCCGATACCCAGGTTCGGTTTGATATTGGGCATCGCGAAATCGAGAAAGGCCTCCCGCTCCCGGTGATAATTGATATTCCATTCCAGTTCCGCCTGGTCGTCCTCAACATACTGTTTATACGCGGCATGGAAGGGGCCGAGTTCAATCATGAAAGGGACAATCCCCGTATTTTTCATAAGCCAGGTGTCGTGGAGAATCTTCTTTTTATCTTCAATGGTATAATCGCTGCTCACAGATACTCCTTCAGGCTATCCCAGTCCCATTACAAGATTTGGAAGCCATGTAACAAGGCCGGGAAAAATCACAATTAAAATAAGCACAACAAACAGAGGAATAAGAAAAGGCAATGTAGCATAGACCACTTTCTCAAACTTCAGCTTTGAAACTTCGGCCATAACGAACAGCACGATGCCGAAGGGCGGGGTCAGAAGACCGATCATCAGGTTCAGCACCATGATTACACCAAAGTGTACCGGATCGATACCCAGGCGCTGGATCACGGGCATAAGGATCGGTCCGAGAATCAGGATGGCGACGGTAGAATCAAGAAAGCATCCGACAATCAGCAGAAAAATATTGATGATAAATAGAATAACCAGAGCGCTATCGCTGATGGAGATCAGCCACTCTGCCATACGAATAGTCATACCGGAGCGCATCAGCACCCAGCCGTAGAGGGTAGACGCAGCTACGACAAAACCTATCATGGCTGTCTCTTTAGCGGTCTCGTAAAAAGCCTGCACCAGGTCTCTCCAGCTAAGTTCCTGCAGCACAACAACCCCGATAAAAAGGGCATAACAGACGGCAACTGCAGCGGCTTCAGTAGGGGTAACAAAACCAAGCCAGATACCTCCCAGCAGGATAATCGGGGTGAAGAGGGGTAACAGGGCCTCCAGAAAGCTCGTTAACGCAGTTTTCCAGGTTGGAAAGGGCTGCCGAGGATATTTGTGCTTTTTGGAATAGAAGGCGACCATCAGCATAAGAATAACGGTCATCAGTACACCTGGTACTACCCCCCCCAGAAAAAGCCGCCCCACGGAGACTCCACTGACAAAGGAGAATACGACAAAGGGCAGACTGGGCGGGAAAATCGGTCCGATGGTGGAACTGGCACAGGTTACCGCCACCGCAAAGGGTTTCGGATACCCTCCCTTTTCCATGGCATCAAGCTCGATCTGTCCCAAACCGGCGGCATCGACAACGGCCGCCCCGGACATTCCGGCAAAGATCAGACTGGCAACAACATTGGCATGGGCCAGGCCGCCGGGAAGGAATCCCACCAGGGTATCGGCAAATCCAAATATTTTCTGAGTTATACCCGCGGTGTTCATCAGCTTCGCAGCCAGAATAAAGAGAGGAATCGCCAAAAGAATAAAGTTCTGTAAACCAAACTGCATCTTCTGAGCAATAATGGATGCCTGAAAGATCATTCCGCCTGATATAAGGGCACCGATAGAGGAAAGACCCAGGGCAAGGGCGACGGGCATCCCCATCAACAAAAATATAACCAATCCAAGGGTAAGAAAGAGGATCACGCCGGACCTCCGGTATTTTCAGTTTCGTTGTTACGGTTAAACAGAAAGATGTCCTTGTACAGGTTAATCAGGAGATACAGGATCATGATACAACCGGTCACAAAGAGCACCGAGTACATATAGGCTATCTTCATCCAGCGGACTGTAGAGAGGGATATTCCCCAGTTATTCAGAATGTTCCGCCAGGCTCCCACAACAAAGAAGTACATAAAGGGAAGAATCAACAGCCGGGTGGCGATGCGCATAAGCCTCTGTAAAAGAGGGTTAACGCGGTCAACCAGAAAACTGATGCTTATATGGGTCTCTTCCTTCATGATAGCGGAGGATCCGATAAAAACGAGAAAGATAAAGGAGAACTGGGCCAGGTCCTCAGACCACGACGCGGATATCCCCAGAAAGACCCGGAAAATCACGGTAATTACGGTAATTACGAACATACAGAGCAGGATCGCGCTGTTTATTCCTTCGATTATTCTTTTCACGGAAAACCATCCTGATGGGGTTTACAGAAACGGCGCCCCGTGAGAGGGGCGCCGGAAGCATGCAATGGGCTGATTATTTGAGAGCTTCCTGAACTTTGGCGTAGAACTCGGGGTCCCACTCCTTTTCAGCGATCTCGTCAAGTACAGGCTGGACAGCCTTCTTGAAAGCAGACTTGTCCACCTCAATGAGGGTCATGCCCAATTTCTTGAGTTCCGCAACAAATTTTGCATCCCCATCCTTGGTAATGCTGTTGGCATAGGCCACACCTTCGTCCATAGCCTCGGTCAGGAGTTTCTGGTCGGCAGCACTCAGGGTGTCCCACCATTGCTTGGAAGACATAACCCGGGCAGCAGAATAGATATGCTCAGTGGCAACCATATACTTCTGGGCTTCGTAGAATTTGTAATTCAGGATCGTCTCGGGAGGATTCTCCTGGGCTTCAACAACACCGGTCTTCAGAGCCATGTAGACCTCACCAAAAGCAATGTTCGAAGGCAGCGCTCCCAGGTATTCCCAGACCTTGAACCAGGCGTCTACCGGGGGAAGCCTCATTTTCAGTCCTTCGACATCCTCAACGGTGCGAACAGGACGATTGGCAGTCAGGTAGCGGGCTCCGCGATAGATAACTCCGTCGGTCCTGACGTTTCGTTCGTCCTCGATCATCTGGGACAGTTCTTTTCCCGGACCTTCCCAGAACTTCCAGAAATCATCCTGGCTGGCAAATACATAGGGGACCTCGGAAATATAGTATTTCGGGAAATATGTGGATATGTCGTTTGTTCCAAGAACTCCATACTCAACGGAACCTTCAGAGAGCATTTCGAAGGTCTGGCGTTCATCACCCATGGCGTTGGAGGGGTGAATCAGTATCTGGATACGCCCATTGGAGCGGGATTCCGCCAGTTCCTTGAACTTCTTCAGGCCCTTGTCCTGGGGAGAATCAGGCGGAAAAGTCGATGCAATATTGGCAACGATCTTTTTGCCCTCGGCACCCTCTTTTGCACCTTCGGCAAAAACAGCCACTGATGACAGTACAATCAGGGCACACACAAACAATACAATAGTTTTCTTCATAGAACCTCCTCGTTACATTAATCCGGCGGCAACCAGGGTGTTGCAATGCACCGGATCACCTCCTGAAAAACATCGAACATTTTCTTATAGACTCTCATCCGGAAAACAGTCATGAAAGAAACAATTGTGTATGCTGTTCCCCGGATATCTAATCATAGTATCCGATATTACGAGCTGTCAAGGAAAAACACCAGCGATTACTGTGTTCATGAGAACAATCGCCCTTCCATGGCTATATGACGAGGAGATCGGGGATTATATGGAGTTGATTCAGAAAATCGACTGAAGAGGCTCCAGAGCCCGGGGGAACAGACCATTTGCCCAGGCCAGAAAAAGCCCGTAATTCAGGACCGGGACTCCGGCATCCCGGAAAGAATCCAGCCTGGTCATGACCTTTGTGCGGGTGAGCATGCAGGAAGCACACATAATAACAAGATCAAAGCTCTTCAGCTCTTCACCCTTCGGCATCTGACGGGAAAAGATAAACTCCGCATCCCGACGGACCATTTGGCGAAACAGCCGGGGGATTTTAACTGTTCCGATATCGTCCGCCTGCCGGTGATGGGAACAGCTCTCCAGCATAAGTATTCTGGGAGCCGGCTGCATCTTCTCAAGAGCCGCAAGTCCCGGGTTGTATCCGTCCAGTTCTCCCTTTTTCCGGGCAAAGAGGATGCTGAAGCTGGTAAGGGGCTGCTCCTCCGGAATATCCGCAGCAACCTTGTGAAAGGCCTGGCTGTCGGTGATCACGAGTTTCGGTGGAACATTAAGGGCCCGATAAAACTGGTACAGCTCCCGCTCCTTTACCACCAGGGAGGCACAGTCATGGTCAAGGGCGTCCCGCAGGGTCTCCACCTGGGGCAGAATCAGGCGTCCTTTCGGGGCCGCCAGATCGATAGGGGTTACCAGCACGACCAGGTCTCCTTCAGTGACCAGTCCTTCAAGGGGTGTCGGTTCGGCAACCGGAGCAGTCTTGCCGATTGCTGCTATCAGATCGGGGATTCCTTCTCCCGCAGTGTTCTCCACGCGAAAACCGCCGGCTTCCTCCATCCAGCGCTGTTTTTCTTTTTCCGGCGACTCCGTTCCCCGCGTAAGGACGAGCAGAGCCGGCACTTTACGCACAGCCGACTCCTTCCCGAACAGTCGCGTGTAAAGTTCACGTTCCGGTGCAGTGGGGGCCTGTGGTCCGGGGCTTACCATGATTACCATGTCCGCGCTTTTAATCCGTTCCATGGCTGCTTTTACCCGCAGGGTACCAAGCTCTCCTTCATCATCGATACCGGCGGTATCCACAATCGCTGCGGGGCCCAGGCCGGGAATCTCGAAGCTCCGGGTCACCGGATCGGTGGTTGTACCGGGCTGCTCAGAAACGATTGCCACATTCTTTCCAAAAAGGGCGTTCATCAATGAACTCTTACCGGCATTGCGGATCCCCAGAAGTACGATCCTCGACTGTTCCGCCAGGGGTGTTGTTTTCATACGCTTACCTCTCGTTTCAAAAGGATTGCCCTATAAGTTCTTCCGGACTGAGCCATCGATCCAGAAGGGCCGGGTTCAGGGATAACACTTCAGCTGCCCGGTTGCGGAATTCCTCAAGGTCCCGGGGCGGCCGGGCTGAAAACTCATTGATCAAGGGTTTCAGCCGGTGGTAGCCGAGCTTCGGCAGGAGGGCGTTCAGGAGCGCCGGCGACGCAGCAAGGTTGGCTTCCATACGCACCGTATCGATATCTACCTCGTCAAAGAAGCGGCACAGGGCCTTCAGGGCGGCGGAGAGGTCCTCCTCCTGCCGGAACAGACTCTCCGCCAGGAAAGGAAGCATGGCGTTCAGCTGCAACCGGGATTCCCGGGCGTAGATACCCGCCGTGCGCCCTTCTCCATCGACCCGGAGAGCAAGCCCCTGAACAAACTCCAGCAGTACCGGATTGACCTTTACCGGCATTATACTGGAACCCCATTGCAGCTCGGGGTGACGGAACTCGGCGACCGGGCTGCTGCTGTAATAAAGAAGGTCCCCGGTAATTTTCAGAAGATTACCCGCAGCAAGGGCATATCCGGAGGCGAGTTCTGCCAGGGAATCCTTGTGGGCCACCGCATCGGGCAGGTTCTGACTCCGCGCCAGGGGCAGACCCGTTAAAGAACGCAGGCTCTGCAGGGCGTCGTTCATGTAGTTCCGGGGAGCGTTAAAGCAGGTCCCGATGGCTGTTCCCCCAAGGGGGACCTCCCGTATACGCTCCGCCAGCTTGGACAGGCGCCAGCGGTCCCGTTCGATCATTCCCGCCCAGGAACCAAAGAGCTGCCCCAGTCCGAAAGGAAGAGCGTCCTGCATCTCAGTGCGTCCTGTCATCAGAACTGAGTCATATTCTGTCTCCAGAAGGACGAGCTTTTCCTGCAGATGAATGACCAGTTTCTCCAGCTCCCTCAGTCCGCGAAGCAGGGCGATATTGACGGCTGTGGCAAAGGTATCATTGGTTGACTGGAACCTGGCCAGATCTTCCAGGGGATCAAGACAATAGCCGTTTGAGCGTTCCACAATAGAGGAGATGACCTCGTTGATATTCAGATGAATACTGGTCCCTGCCCCGCCCTGGGATAAAGAAAGGGGGAAATCCTCGTCATGGTCTCCCCGGATAACCGCAGTGCAGGCCGCGGAAATGGCGAGGGCTGTCTCTTCCGGCCAAAGTTCCGGTTTATAACGCTGAGCTGCACCCAGGGCCGCCTGTTTAACCTCGCCATACGCCCGGATAAGCTGCCGGGGAAGTCTTCCTGGGCCAAAGTTTTCCACGGCCTTTGCGGTCTCCTGCTTCCAGAGAACTGAGTCGCTCACGTTCCGGCCTCCACCCTGTCGCGCCGCTTGCAGATCAAACCATCCGCCCGGTCGAAGCTTAGTTTTCGGCCGACGGCGGCGACCCGCCCGCCAAGACAGCCGATGCAGTGCAGACCATCCTCGTCCAGGCAGATTTTTCCGGGGTACAGCAGGTAATGGGGTTTTACCTCCACAGGGCTGATATTCGGCATGAGCACGTTGGCGCCGCAGCTGAGCATCTTCTCCCGGCCATCGGGCTCGAGGCTGCCGGCGGCTGTTGTTGCAGGTATATGAGCCCTGGGACAGAAAAGACGCAGCAGGGCCGTAGCCAGGAGCGTCTTTTCCAGGGGGACCTGGGGAGCATCCCGCAGCGGGGTCGCCGGGTGGGGAATAAAGGGGCCGATACCGATCATATCGAGTTCAAGCTTCCTGGCAAGGCGGATGTTCCGCAGGATAAGCTCATCGTCCTCGCCGGGGAGTCCCACCATGAAGCCGGAGCCCGTCTGAAACCCGAGGCTGCGCAGGTCCTCGAGGGCCTTCAGCCTCCGCTCCAGACTGACACCGTCCCGCAAATAACTGTGCAGCTCGGTGTCCGCGGTTTCAAAGCGCAGCAGATATCGGTCCGCACCGGCATCTTTTAACGCGGCATAGGATTCCCGGGAGAGGATCCCGCAGCTTAAGGTCACCGCTGCGGCATCTCCGGTCCGTCTTTTAATCTCCCTGACAACGCGGCACATGCGGTCGGTCCCGAACTCCGGATCTTCCCCGCCCTGCAGTACAAAGGTGCGCAGGCCCCGGATAAACCCGGAATCTACGGCGGCATATATCATGTCGTCATCAAGGCGGTAGCGTTCTACCCGACCATTGTCTCTGCGGATACCGCAGTAGAAGCAGTTGCAGCTGCAGTAATTACTGTATTCCAGCAGTCCCCGCAGGAAAACGGAGTTGCCAAAGTGCTCCCGGGTTACCTTCATTGCCCCCAAGGAAAGTTCCTTGAGGTTTCCCTCACGAAAAAGGTCTTCCCAGCGGGACAACTCAGACATAGATATCCCTCTCGCCGGAAGCGACCCGGGCACTGTTGTCCCGGATCATGGAGGCGATGGAATCCTGCTGTTCTTCTGCAATCTTCTCTATAAGGGACAGCCCTTTGCACTTGAGGGCCTCGGGAGCATAGTCTTCCAGGTATTCGGCAAAGGTCGCCAGACCGTTAGGCAGGCAGAACTGCTTTATAAGTCCGGGCTTCGCCAGGTCCATAAAGTCGCTGCCGGTACGGCCCATGCGGTAGCAGCCGGTGCAGAAGGAGGGAACCAGTCCATAGTCCGCGAGCGTATCCACCACCTCGGCCAGTGTGCGGTGGTCTCCAAGAGAGAACTGGCTGTGACTGAACTCCTGCTCCCGTGACTGCTCCTCGCCGTAACCCCCGGGATTGGTCCGGGAACCCGCTGAAACCTGGCTGACACCGTAGCGGAAGAGCTCACTCCGCAGCTCCGCCGATTCCCTGGTGGAAAGGATAATCCCCGTATACGGCAGGGTGAGCCGTAAAACCGCGACAAGCTTCTTGAAATCCAGGTCCGAAACGGGATACGGTATGGCTTCGCTCACCGGAGCGCCGAGTGCCGGCTCAAGCCGGGGGACACTGACAGTATGGGGCCCGCAGCCGAAGCGATCCTCAAGATGGGAGGCATGCATCAGCATGGAAAGAACCTCCCTGCGATAGTCCGCAAGGCCGAAAAGGACCCCCAGGCCCACATCATCGATTCCCGCCTCCATGGCCCGGTCCATGACCCCAAGGCGCCAGTGATAATCCGCCTTTGGCCCCGCCGGATGATACTGCCGGTACAGATTCGGATCATAGGTCTCCTGAAAACAGGTATAGGTCCCGATTTTCCCCTCCTTGAGGCGCCTGAACTTGTCCACCGACATGGGGGCAAGTTCCACATTGATACGCCGGATGGAGGAACCCTTCTCATCCCTGACCGAGTACATGGTCTCCAGGGCCATAAGGGTATAGTCCATGGTGTACTCGGCGGCCTCGCCGGTCAGAAGCAGAAGCCGTTTGTGTCCCTGGCGCAGGAGTTCCAGGGTCTCCGCCGCAATCTCCTCTCGTGTAAGAGTCACACGGGTCAATTCGGTATTGCTTCTGCGGAAACCGCAGTAGAGGCAGTCGTTGCAGCATTTGTTTCCCGCATACAGGGGGGCGAAAAGCACCATTCTGGGGCCGTAGATCTCCTGTTTCACAAAGGCCGCGGCGGAAAGCAGGTCCTGCACCGCTTCGGGGCTGCTGCACGCCAACAGTTCGGCGGCCTCACGTAAATCGAGGCCCTTGAGTTCTCTTGCTCTGGCCAGGATCTCCCGACGCCGCTGATCGTCCGGCTCTTTACGTACGCCGAGGCGGGTAATCTTTTCCCGGTCAATAAAATCAGGTTTTGTCTGCAGTTTCGTCATAATCGTCCTCCCGGTATCTGGTGAGAACGGATTTTACCTGGACCTTTTCAAGACGCCCCAACTTTCCCGTAAGCGCACCTATCTCGTCGGTTGTGCCCTCCACAACCAGAGATATGACGTGAATACCCTTGTGCCGCAGGGGAAGCCCCTGACGGGCCAGGATTAACTCGCCAAAGTCGGAGAGAATCGTGTTCATGGTCCGCACGGAATCTCTGGATTCAAGCAGAATAGAAACGACACCCAAACGCTTTTCCATCAGATTAGTACCTCCGGATCAGGAATGGAAAGATTGGAAGCCTCGAGAGATCGTAATCCACCCTCAGCATTCGATAAAGTTTTAGCGAATAAAGCAGGCTTTGTCAATACATAAATCAAATTTCCGGGTTATCTTGAGATTGTATGCTGCATCCTGTAGACTTGTATGGTATCATACATATGATCTCATCTTTGTATGCAAGATCACCAAAAACAAGGTAATATCAGGATTCTGAAGGAGTAAATAATGAAAGCCCTGCAACTGAAAGAGTACAAGCATCTGGAAATAGTTGAGGTTCCGAAACCCTCGCCCAAAGCGGGAGAGGTCCTCATCAAAGTTAAAGCCTGCGGTATCTGCGGCAGCGACATTCACGGCCTGGACGGCAGCACCGGCCGCCGTATTCCCCCGCTGATCATGGGTCACGAAGCTTCAGGAATTATCGAAGAACTGGGACCCGGGGTAAAGGGATACGCCAGGGGAGACCGGGTAACCTTCGATTCAACCCTCTTCTGCGGTGAGTGCCGCTATTGCCGGGAAGGACATTTCAACTTCTGCGAGAACCGCCAGGTTTTGGGTGTCGCCTGCGACGAATACCACCGGGACGGAGCCTTTGCTGAGTATGTTGTTGTTCCCGCCATCGTACTCTACCCTATGCCCGACGAGGTAAGCTTTGTTCAGGCCGCCATGATCGAACCCCTGGCGGTGGCTGTCCACGGTGTCAGTATAACCCCCATAACCATAGGCGACACTGCTCTTTTGATGGGAGCCGGTATAATCGGGCTTCTTACCCTGCAGGTCCTGCGCACCGCCGGCTGCGGACGTATCTATGTTGCCGATGTGGATGACGGCCGGTTGAAGCAGGCCATGGATTTCGGCGCCACCGGAACCTTTAACCCAAAGAAGGACGACATTCCCGCAGAGATGAAAAAACTGACCGGAGGCCTGGGGGCCAAGGTTGCACTGGACGCGGTTGGCATGGAGAGCACCGTCCATGCCTGTCTTTACAGTGTCCGCAAGGGAGGCACCGTAACCGCCATCGGCAACCTTACACCGGAGATCAAACTGCCCCTGCAGTACATTGTTTCTCACCAGATAACCGTCAGAGGTTCCAACGCTTCATCCGGTGAGTTTGCCTCATCACTGCAGCTGATTCAGAGCAGAAGAGTGGATGTGGACTCCCTTATCTCCAAGGTTGCACCCCTGGAAGAGGGAGCGGACTATTTCAGGAAGCTCTACAACCGTGAGCCCGGACTCATGAAGGTTATTCTGGAGCCATGAGGGGAGAGATGAGAGAGGAGTACAGAAAATGACGAATTCAATGTTTGATCTGAGCGGAAAAATCGCATTGGTAACAGGCGCCAGTCGGGGACTGGGACTGGCAATTGCAAAAGCCCTTGCGGAGGCAGGGGCTGATCTGGCGGTAACCAGCCGGAAGGAATCATCCCTGGAAGGCACCTGTAAAGAGATAGAAGCCCTGGGCAGACGCGCTCTGCCGGTGGCCCTGGATGTCCGGGACCTCGACAGCATAGACAAAGCCACCGACAAGATAATGGCGGAGTACGGACGAATCGATATTCTGGTCAATAACGCCGGCTGCAACGTGCGCAAACCCACCATCGAGATGAGCAGCGAAGAGTGGGACATGGTGTTGAACACCAATCTCAAGGGCGCCTTCTTTATGTGCGCCGCGGTGGCAAAAAAGTCCATGCTGAAGCAGAAGTACGGACGGATTATCAACATCGGTTCCGGCACCAGCAAGTTCGGTTCCGGCGGCATCGGCCCCTACTGCGCGAGCCGGGGGGGAATCCGCCAGCTTACCCAGAGCCTTGCCGATGAGTGGGGCAACGACGGCATAAACGTCAACACCCTGGGACCCGGCTGGTTCAAGACAGAGCAGACAAAGGTCCTCTACGAGAACCAGGCCTGGGTGGACTACATTGTAGACCGCATCCCCAAGAAGCGGGTAGGAAAACCCGAGGACCTTGCGGGCATGGCGGTGTTCCTGGCCTCCGAGGCATCGGAATATGTAACGGGGCAGCTTATGATGGTGGACGGCGGACTGACCACCGGCGCCATGAAGGTGACGGTGTAAAACTCTTCTCCTGAAGTTCCAGGCTGAAGCGCGCTATCCCGCATTTCTCACAAATCAAATGAAAAAAGGGGGCCTTTTCTGATAAGGGCACCTCTAAAAACGTGGTATTTTTGTCATAGGCAAGGCGAAGGGATTTTGTAGCACCCGCAAGCTCTTGTGATAACAAGAGTTGAGGACTGCGGGAAATCCCGACAACGCTGCATAGGGCAAAAAGAGTAGTTTTTAGAGATTGTATGATTTACGTGGTTGGGCGCAGAGAGTTATCCTCTATCTGACGGGATTGGGGAGCCGGCGGTAGGTTGAGGGCACCGGGAGGCATAAGACCTCGCTTTAGAGATTAACTGAAACCTGCCACCGAACACCATAGAGCGGTGCGCCGAGTGACCGGCGCAACCGCGAATAGGAGTACGGTGTAACTCGCGTCTGACCAAAGACTCCCAGTCCTTCTTATAACCGAAAGGAGGGAAAAATGGAAGAGAAGATTCGGTATGTAGGCATCGACCTTGGTAAACGGACTTACCAGTGTGCGATTCTCGATGAGAAAGCCAAGAATCAACAGTTCAATGGAAAAGCCGATGGGATTGGCTTAGAGCGACTTGCCAAGAGATTGGGTAATGATGATTTGGTAGGACTGGAAGCGGGGAACAATGCGTTCAATATTGCTCGATATCTGACTGACCGGGTTGGGTGCCATGTTGTTGTTCTGAACCCTGGGAAGCTTGCAATGATTTACCAATCGCTGAAAAAAACGGATAGGGAAGATGCAGTACAAATTGCCCGCCTGTTACAGCGGAACCCGGTAGAAGAATTGCCAACCGTACCGTTGCCAACGAAGAAAGAGGAAGAGGAGAGATCAGTTGTAGCCGAACTGGCAACTTACAAAGCAGACCGAACAAGGTACATAAACCGGCTCCATAGTGTGTTTCTCGATTCGGGTATTACAACGATAACGAAAGCGGATCTAAAAACGGCATCGAACAGAGAGAAGAACGTATTGACCCTTCTTACCGGACGGCATGTTCGAGAAGCGAGGCGACTGATAGAAATGGTTGCCTACTGTGAAGCGATTATTGAAGATTTAGAACAGGAAACAAAGCAGTTCCTGGAATCCGAGAAGAACACTGGGATTCTCATGTCTGTCCCAGGAGTCGGTCCTGCTACCGCGTTGGCTTTTATTGCCTACGTAGGGGATGGAAGTCGATTTGCGAATGCAGATCAGGTGGCAAACTACGCAGGCCTCACACCTCGGGTCGATAGCTCTGGGGAAACTCATCGAATGGGGCCAATATCAAAGCAAGGATGTGCATATTTGCGCAGAGTGATCGTACAGGCAGCATGGTCACTGGTGCGTTCGAAAAGTGGGGGGCACTTGAAAGAGGCTTACAAAACTTTAATCACTCGAAAACCTAAAGCAGTAGCGATTATTGCCATTGCTCGGAGATTAGTAAAGCTTCTGTACACCTTGGTGACAAAGAAGACATATTATCGGTATAGCCAGCTTAAAGAGAGGCTTGCGAAGCTGAAATATCATAAATTACAAATTATTGGATTGGGGTCTTGACGTAAAACATAGGAGGTGCCCATAAGCTATTAGTGATCAAACAAATAACAATCAGGAAAGGACCCCTCCATGAATACAGAGTGTACAGCCGATCAATTGACTTTTCAAGGCTTTGGAAGAAGAGAAATGTCGTCAGCAATGACGCTGAAGCATCAACCTCCGACGGCGGATTGGTGATACTCCACCAAATTGAAAAGCACCACCGAATCCTTGCGCGACTGGCAGACTGTTTTCAGGATCACCGACATCAATCCTACACAGGACATTCCGTTCTCCACGTATTAACCCAACGAATCTTCGGCATTTGTCAGGGGTATGAAGATCTAAACGATCATGACGAATGGCGAAAGATCCCCTGCTGGTTTGTGAGAAACGCGAACTAAAGAGTGTAAACATATATTTTTGCGGAATGGGTTAGTATCGAGATTGTCTTGATCTCTCCGATGGAAAGAAGCAACTCACCGTCTCATATCAAACTACAATTACATGATCTTACAGGTCAGGTTCCAATTTAATTATCAACAATCCCGATAAAGAAAACTCTTATGGTTTTGGCAGGACAATTAATAATATATAAGGGAGCATCGCAAAATATCCATAGGGTGAAAGAATCTCAACCCTGAATCACAAAATGCTGAGTGAAGGTATAGTGAGCTTGTAAGCAGATACCAAGTAGGATTTAGGTGCATCTGAGTACTGCTGCTTTGACATTCTTAAACCCCTTAGTTTTTAGTATATCAAGCGTCTTTGATTTCGGAAGAATTCCAGTTTACGGGGTGTTCCTGGAAATAGTATTCAGTCAAAGTCCTACAGGAATTTTGGGAGGCGCAATTGCGGGTCCGTTATTTGCTTGTCATTTCTGGAGAGCTACTACAATAGTCAATTGTTTATTTGGCTGACTTGTTTTTGTCGTCTCTCGAAATCAACATCATATATTCTTCGGACATTGGACATTTCAATAAGCTCCTTTTTCCTTGAGTGTATTTTATTATTTTGTTCGAAATTTTAACACCGCCCCCCTGGGAAGACCAGATAAATTAATTTGCAATGTCTTTAATCCCAATATAAAATTACGTGATTCAGCTTTCATCGTTGAAAAAGAAATCAATAATCTGAGGGAACCCCATAATGGCAAACAAACTACTGCTCAAATATGCTGCCGCCTTCACTGCTTTCTTCCTGTTCCCTCTCCTGATTTTATCTTTCTCACTGCAGTTCATACTCTACCACAACCTTGAGCAGGATGTTCTTGACCACAACACGAAAGTTGTCCAGTATCTGTCTCAGGGCTTTGGCGAACTGCACAGCTCGCTCATGGCGACCTGCAACGAAATCAGTTTCGATCCGTCTCTGCGCAGAGATCTGGACACTGCGGAGAATAAAATCGACGTACTGAGCCTTCTGTCCGAGAAAAGCCAGAGCAATCCTTATATTTCAAAAATTTATCTGCTTGCGGATTACGGAAGGTACTGCTTCTCCTCTTCGGGCTACTACTCCATGGATAGGCTGCTTCACGACCAGATGAGTATTGCACAGTCGGAGACAGAGAGTTTTCAGACGCATCTCTTCTCGACGAATACCCCGCTGTATGACAGTTACGACAGAGAGTATCTTCTGAAGAACATCTCATTCAGCAAACAAATCGTTATTTTCACCTACCCCGTCTCCAACTACGGCCACAGCTCAGATTCGTGGCTCATTATCGAAATTAACAGTAATCGCCTCCGGGACATGGGCACGCTCGGCGCCGGGGAGTACAGCGACGGCGTATACATGATAACCGACGGCGGGAACGTACTGTACTCCTATGACGATAGAGCCGGCACGGAGACCGTCGATATGGGAAAATGGGGGCAAGCGTTCGGAGAAAGACTTAAAACGGGAAGCACCGCGTTTCTCTATACGGGAAACGGTCAGAAGGCAATTATCTGGCCCATAGCGAAAACCAACATGGGATTGGTGAATATCGTGCGCTCACCCCAGTTCCTGAAAGATGTCGCGCGAAACAACACTTCGCTGTTCATCGGCATACTCATATTGCTGATTGCGGGATGCGTGCTTGCCGGATATGCGGCGGTACGCTATTACCGCCCCATTCATCAGCTTTCCGAATATGTTTCCCCCGAAATGAACGATACCATCCTCCAGGATGATGATCTGGAACAAATACGCATGCAGTACGACCGTCTGCATGACAGAAATACCGCCCTCGTCAAGGAGCTGGAACAGCAGTGGCCACTGGCGGAAGAGCGGCTCGCCAGTGAACTGCTATATTCTGGACGGTTTGATATTGAGGTAACCGACATGATGGGCAGCATTCTGGCGGGGGAAATGCGGGACCTCTACTTTACCGTCGCCGTCGTTATGGGCGATGGGGAGGCATCCCCAGAGCTGCTCAAGATGCATAAAGAGAAACGGTTGGACACGACCCACGCCACCGAAGAGCTCCCGTTTATGATGGATACCTATCTCTATCAGTATAATGCGATTTTTGTGATAATCGGGTCGGCTTATAAACCGGACGCAGCCCTCCGCAAGGCCGTAAAGAGACTTATCAAAGACTTTTACCGAACGGATTCCGATTTTCTGTCTATTCATTTGGGAGGGGCGTACAGTTCGTACAGAGGAATCAGGCTCTCGTTTCTGGAATCAATAACTCTGGCTTTCGAGGAACAGAGCTCGACCGTTGAGGAAGAATCGTTTCTTCAGGAGCATGAGATGGACTACGACACGCAGAGCATCAGTTTCCAGACCGAAAACATTCTCAAAATCAACCGCTGCATCGCCACGGGAAACACGGAGGATCTTCCTGGCATTGTACATGACATCGTTCTGGACCTGATGGATCTGCAGAAATATATTCGCAGAATGTATTGTTTTGATATCATCAACAATATCGTCAAAGAGGCTCAAAAAAAGAGCCTGCATGTCGATGCGGCCTCATTATGTTCCCTCACAACCGAGCAAACTCCCTCGGTATTTGGTGAGAAGCTGCAGGAGATGCTGGAGTATGTCTGTCGGGAGGTCACGGACAACTGCAGAAAGACACAGCTGGACCTCACCGACCGTCTGCTGAACTACATTGAAAAACACTACCGAAACCCCAACTTGAGCCTAGTCTCCATGTCTGACGATCTCGGGCTGTCGCCTAGTTACCTGAGTCGATTCATGTCCAAAAATCTGGACAGTGGCTTTAATGAAATGATAACTCATAAGAGAATGGAATACGCAAAGGAGTCTCTGGTGCATACAGACAAACCTATCGGACAGATCGTCTCCGAGACAGGGTATTTCAATATCTCTAATTTCATGCGCCGATTCAAGAGTCTGGAAGGAAGGACGCCGGGCCAGTACCGTAGCCGATACCGGGTACCTCAAGAGTACAGCCGGAAATAATCAACACACATCGGAAGCCGAAAAAGGATGCAGTGCACAAACAGTTCGCGGCGGGCTGTTCCATTTATTCGGATTTTACAATGTAGAGCCGCACAGGACCTAGAAGACCGGAGATCAGATTCTGCGGTTCTCTGTCGATATTGTCCTCATTCCAGTAGCGGTTCCAGGCTAGGGCAGCACCCTCATCAACGAGCATATGGCGCCTTTCGACGGCCGCCGAGTTAGCCACGACGATCTCCAACAGGTTATCTCCGCTTTCCAGGTATTCGGTAATATCCAATCTGTAGGGCTGCCAGAGGCAGATTCCAGCCCTTCTCCGATTGACAAAAACCTCCGCATAAAAGCGAACGTCTCCCAAATCCAGATAATAGCGGCATTTCCGTCTCTTTTTCAGGGCAAGGCGGTTTCGGTACAGTCCGTAGCCGGAAAACCACGACAGTCCCTGAAATCGCCAGTCTCCCAACGGGGACTCGTGCGTTCTTACCCGGACCTTCAGGGGAGAAAGAAGTCCGTCATCAGGGGATGTCGCGGTCACAACGATGACCAGCTGACGCGTCATTCCGTTCGGGGAGAGAGCCGCGCTTTCCTCTTCGAATCTCAGGGGAAGACCGTCGAGAAAGCAGGAGAAATTCCCTCTCACGTCGGGGATCCGAATTTCCGTCGTTCCCAGGGGAAGCTCTATCCGATAAGCTATCTCCTGGGGAAAAACGACTTTCCTTCCGCACCGGGGAATGTCTCCCCACGGCTGAAGCGGAGGACGGCCCCGTTCCCAGGCTTGAATCCACATATTCGGCGCCGGGATGTCGTCATGACGCCGCGATATCCGGGCATCCGATCGCGCAGTACGACCCTCTACGGAGAACTCGAGAGTTTCCCATCCCGGCTGCGGATCACGGCAGACCAACCAGCTGCTGTCGCTTCGTATGACGACGCGTTCCGACTGCGATTGAAACTCTCCCTCGAGCAGCAGGGATGTCAGCCGATCGGCGGGCAGGGTTTCCGCCTCGGCGTAATTTGCATCCGCCATGGGCGTCCTGTTCAGGACGTCCGCGGCTATCAGGTTCTCCCCGGGACGGATAAGATCCCCGACCGGCCATGTCGTAGGTTCCGTCCCGCCCTCGCCTGCGCGGATTCCGTTCACATAGAGCGTATATGCGCCGACGGCAGCCGCGCAGAGTTCGGCATTCAAAACAGGTTCGTTCAGAGTAAAGCTCTTTCGGTAATAGAGATGCGTCGCACCGATATCATCGCTCCATCCGGGACGGCGGGTGATCCAGCGGGCTTCCCATGCCGAGAGATGCCGACCGCAGCATCCGGGCTGATCGGCGGTATTGCGAATCCGTATTAGATCGGACGGTCCATTATGCGTTCCCGAGAATACGGCCAGAGGAATTTCAAGCTGTGTATCTTCGATGTCGGGCAGATCCCTGTCGTACTTATACGTCCCCGGCAGCGGAAGAAATTCCCACTTTCCCGTCACAGCGAGAAAAGTATGCAGGTTGACAAGACGCGGGTCCTCCTCAGCCTGCGGCGGGTCGCCGCCGAATACCAGAAAAACCAATTCGTCCTCCTGAAGGGCGAGGCGTACGATTGTACCGTTTTCCGTCTCTTCTGCGGGAACGCTGCAGGTTCGTCCGGTTTCCGGGTGCAGCATCGAGACATGTCCCCGGCAGCGGATCAGCAGTTCGGCCTCACGGGGTCGATCGGTACCGTTCACAATCATGTATATATCCCGTTCGCCTGCGTTTCGGTGATTAACATAGAGTTCCCCGTCGTCGCCTCTCAGAACCCTTACGTCCGGCTGAAACAGCGTCTCGACGACTGAGGGAAGCTCACAGGGTTTGCAGACGCGGCAGTTTGCGGAATCGGCGAACACTTTCGGAGGAACAGTATCGCCTGCGACAGGGTAAAAGATCAGATATCCTCTCTGAGAGATAAAAGATGAAAACGTATCCCATACGCTCGCGTCGTACCGCAGGGAGACCGGACAGACCAGGATTTTGAACGTCTGAGTCCCGATATGCAGCCCGGCATCGTCGACCCGGGCCCTGCAGATGCTCTCCGCATCGATCATGTCCGTATCCATCTGCTTCGAGAGTAGTGAGACGAGCGAATCCTGGAATCCCCGGCTCAGCGACTCACCTTCGGCGTCCGGCTCGCCAGCGGCTGTTCGGACGTACAGCTCTTCAACGGGATAATAGAGCCCTATATCCACTGCGGCGCGTCCGATGCCGTTCATGAGGCTGATGCGGCTTATGTAATCGCCGAAAATTCTGAAATACTTCCAATAGGGATTTTGATAGAAGAAGCTTGCCGGCCAGTCCGCCTGCGATCCCTGATGTTCGCACTCGTTGTAAAATCCGTGGAGCGTGAAAAAATTGATACCCATTGCTCCCAGCACATTGATGCCGCGCTTCAGTTCCTGCAGGCTGCATCCCCATCCCGCGCCGCCCAGAGCTTCGCTCATGGCCCTTTCCCGTCCGTAGGCGCGGGCGACCGATACGGCATATTTCGGTTCCCAGAACGTGATCTTCCGGGGAAGTTTGTAACGGTAGTCGTGATTGTCGGCACCGGGAATACTCAGGTGTCTCATGGTGCGGAAGTAGTGACCCTGTCTCCGGGGATGGAGTCGAAACTCCTCTTCCGTGTGCCCCGTCAATCTGAGACCGCTGCGTTCGCACCATTCGGAGATCTGGCGGAAAAAAGCCTCTTCGTAGAGCCGGGCGACGACGGTATAATAATCGAACCGCACCCTTTCGGCCTCCTCCCCGTCTCCCTGAACCAGCAAAGGAAGTTTGGGTATCAGGTCATATCCGCAGCGCTCCATAAATTCGGCAGGCAAACGGTCTGTCCAGGGAAACGGCACGCCCCTGTTGTATATTTCATCGAAGAATATACCGGGAATCAGTTTTCCAAAATCCTTTCCATAACGTTTTTTGTAGGCCTCATGGGTCATTTCGATAAACCGTTCTATCGTCTCGCTGTTGAGATAATCCACATTGAGCGGATAGCAGATACGGTAAAAGGTGAGCGTCGTACCGTCTTTTCCAGGGAATTCGGCAAGGAGATGTTCCCGATCGATTCGCTCTCTCCTGCCGAAGGTTTTCACGGAGAGCCCCTTGGCCATATGCTCTTCGCCCATGGCAAGTATTCTCGACGGCTCCTGATATCCATACTCGAAGATGCTTCCCACGGTGCCGCTCGGCCATGCATATTCGTCGTAGAGCCAGGGCGAAAAACCTATCTCCCGTCCGTGCTCCACGCAGCGGCCCACAGCTTTCCACCATGCTTTGCCGAGATAGGGCGTCTTCAGATAGGCCCTGGCATGCATAAAGCCGCCGTAGACTCCCTTGTCCGTCATCTCGTCCATTTGCCATGCCAGAAAGTCGGGATTCAATTCTCCGTTCCAAAACCAGAAGGCGATTGGGGACCAGATCCGGTCAGGATGTGCGAATTCGCTGAAAATATCCATATATCCTTCTTCGAACGATCTCAGCCTTTTACGGCGCCCGCCGCTATCGAGCGGACGAACTGCTTCTGCATTGCCAGATAGATGATGACGATAATAATTGTGCTGATTGAGAGGGCAGCGAAAATGGGCGTATAGCCAACGGATTCTGCCTGATCGCTGAACATGGCGACTCCAACGGAGAGAGTGTATCTCGTCTTGTCCGTGAGGGAAACCAGGGCCCAGAGATACTCGTTCCACACCATCATGCTCGAGAGGATCGCCAATGTGGCAACGATGGGTTTCGTGAGGGGAAGCATTACCCACAGGAACGTGGTAAAGGTTCCGCACCCGTCCAGCTCGGCCGCCTCCAGCAGTTCGTTGGGTAGATCGGCGAAGTAGGCTCTCCCGATGATCAGGCCTAGGGGAGCGAATCCCTGAAAATACGGAAAAACCAGTGCCGGCAGTGTGTTCACGATTCCCATTCGGTTCACCATGATGAACATGGGAAGCAGTATGATGGCTGTTGGGATCAACATGTTGAAAACTATCATATAGAAAAAGAAGTTCTTCAGGGGAAACCTGAGCTTGGCAAAGGCATAGCTCGCGCACATGACGAACACGATGTTTACTATCGTGGTCGCCAGCGTGACAACGACGCTGTTCGTGAAATAGTTGGAAATATCCGCATCCGACCAGGCTATTTTGTAATTGGAAAGGTGAAGCGAACCGGGCAGGGTCCATATGCTCGTCAGGAATTCGGTCTCCGTTTTCAGCGACTGGACGATAACCCACAGCAGGGGATACACGGAAATCAGTGAGACAACTAACATCACGAAAAACAGCACGCCTTTTGAGGTTTTCTTCTTCACTGACATCTACTGGGTATCCCTTGCCGATATGAGTTTTTTCCCCAGCGAAAAGATGACCATAATGCTCACCATGATCGCCATTAGCACCACGGAGGCCGCGGTTCCCAGGCCGAAGTCCATGTTCGTGAATGCCTTGGTGTATATATAGGAGGTCACCACATCCGAGGCGCCTCCGGGGCCGCCCTTGGTCATAACCCAGACCAGATCGAAGAGCCGAAGGGCGTTCGTGACCGAGAGGATGAACAGGGTGGCAAAGGTCGGTTTAAGATAGGGAATGATGATGTCTATAAGTTTTTGCAGCGTGTTTGCTCCGTCTATGTCCGCCGCCTCGATAAAGTCGTCGGGCATTTTACTGATATTCGCGTAGATGATCAGCATGTTGAATGGGGCGCTCCGCCATATCCATGTCACGGCTATCGCCCCCAGGGCGCTTTCCGGACGGCTCAGCCAGGCCCGGGCCAGCCCTCCCATTCCCGCGGCCTTGAGAAGCTGATTCAGCGGGCCGATCGCCGGATCATAGATGATCCGCCAAATGCAGCCCACCACCACCATGGAGATAAGATAGGGTATGAACAGCATGGAGCTGAATATCTTGCCTCCGGGGACTCCGAGAAAAAGTACGTAAGCCAGGATGAAACCGATGGGAACGGCGAGCACTCCGGCCCCCATTAGAAAAAAGGTATCGTATAGCGAATGGAAGAATTTGGGGTCGTTGAATACCTTGATATAGTTTTTCATACCGACGAAATTCTGAAGCGGTCCGAGTCCGTTGTACTTGTACACGCTCGTCTGCAGCGCCTGCACAAAGGGAATGTACAGGAAGATCACAAACGAGATAATAGTCGGAGCTATCATCAACAGGGCGATGGTCCGCTCGTTTTTGCGGTTTATTAAACTGGCTCTTTCGTTCCCATCGATTATCATGAAGGTTGTCCTTTATCTCTTATTTCTTCATGACGTCCAAATACGTCTCTTTGTAGAGCTGATCCATTTTGGCGGTTATCTGATCCAGACTGTATATGCCGAGCAGATAGTTGGGCATCAGGTCCGTTTTGAAGTCGTTGGAAAGTTCGGTCGTGGCGTTTACCGGAACATAAATCTCGGGGATGAATCCGTTGGCCGCAGCCGCCATGTAGCCTTTGTTGAGGTCGTTTTTTTCCTTGCTTGCGTTCTCTTTCAGACACGGTGTGACGAATCGGGCGTAATCCTCGGCGAAGGATGTTCTGGAGGTAAGGAATTTGATCAGTCGAACCGCTTCCTCATGATGTGTCGACTTGACGGGAACGCCCCACTGTTCGCTCGCTCCGCCGAGGCTTCTCGTCGGCTTGCCGGCGACTCCTGGCAGTGCGTAGGAGGCAAGTTTCATACCGGCAGGCGCATTATTAGTCAGATACTCCAGATACTGTCCCTGGATAAGGAGCTGGGCCATGTTTTTCTGAACGAACAACTGAAGCATGGCATCGCGGTTCGCCGTCAGGGCGGACTCGGGAAAATATCCTTTATCCCACATGTCTTTAATCGTCGAGAGTCCCGCCTTTACCGTGCTGTCTGAGAAATCCATCTTGCCCTCTTCGAAGGCATTGGGGTCCGCATCGAGTTTGTCCCGGCAGAACTGGTCCCATAAGATGCGGGGCCACCAGTCCATATTTTGCCCCTGCATGGAGATGGGGATGTATCCCGCACTTTTCAGTACTTCGTTGTTTGTGTTGAATTCGTTCCAGGTTTTGGGCTCCTTTAGTCCGAGCTTATCGAATACCGCTTTGTCATAGATAACGGCGACGCTGGTCAGCGTGAAGGGCAGCGCATAGGATTTATCGGCCACCGCTGCTCCCAGAGGACGTACGGCCGCACGAGCGTTTTCGATCAGCGCAGGATTGAGGGTGTCGATCCATTTGGCATCACCCTCATAACACTGGCCGTTCATCAGTTCGTCCGTGAGATTAAGCAACACGCCGCTTTGTACCTGCTCGACAAGGAAGCTCCCGTTTGTCCAGATGACATCGGGGAGCTGGCCGGAGACGTTCAGTGCGGTAAATTTCGCGTAGTAGTTGTTTGAGGGAACATATTCGTAGTCGATGGTGATGTCGGGATTCAGTTCCTCGTAAAGAGCCATCATCTTTTCCACCATTCCGCCGTATCCGTCGAGGACTTTCAGGGTGATTTTATCGCCTGCCCCTTCGTCCGCCTTTTTCCCGGACTCGGAGGAACCGGATCCCCAAGCGTTTGCAACGAAGATCATGGTGAGAATGGCGATAAGAAATATCGCCTTCTTACTTCTTTTTTTTTCCATTATCTCACTCCTTAATGTGTTCGATTCAATTGTGATCGTCGATGATGCACTACCGCGCGGTGATAATGTATCGCATCCGATAGATTATGGTACCCGCGGGTTTTGAATTTCGTCAATTTGCCTTTTTTGCGATGAGGTTGCATATTTTGACTCATCGATAAAAAAGTTGTCTTTTGTTGTCATGTGTGCATTTTTTTGTCGAATGTTTCCGGCAATAGAATGAGGTATTCAAAAATGGTTCATCAGCGATGATTTCCATCAAGGTGCCTGTTCTGGATACATTTATAGAAAATATGGAAGATTTCCTGAAGGTATGCCCCTTGCCATAGTTTTTTTTCCATCGGAAGGAATCTGAAGCACTGATCCGGTAATAATCTTGAATCATAAAAATAGATGGTACAGATCCAGGTAGCTGCGCACTTTCGGCAGTACAACCACGGCATACGAGACTGCCTTTCCAAGCGCGGTTGAAGGAGGTACCTGCTCAACTTTCTTTCCCAGATGCTTCTCCAATTTGTCGAATAGCGGCTCGGCTTTCTCTCGGCGACGGCGCAGAAACTCATTCTGCGAGAGATCCTCTACTGCTCTCAGTTCTTTCTCCACTCGATAGATTTTTCCAATCATCGAGAGGACCTCTTTCGCGGCAGCGCTTCCCTTTGCAGCAGCCTTATCGGCCTCGTCAAACTTCCGGCCCACGTGGGCAAGGCATCCTACATGTACAACCCCGTCCCATTCACCTATATTATTGTACGGGCCGTAGGCGTCACTTTGCAGATATCCCTTGAACGCGGCCAGATAGTTTTCGGCCACCGCTCCTTCACGAGTTCGATGATACATGTAGCAGGTAATCGGTGTTGTCGGTAGTCCACCCCTGGCGACCCACATCCAGGACAGTGAAGAGTCTTCCTTACCTGGTTCGTTATGCACCTGGATGCGCGTTTCATCCATCTGTACTATTTGTCCCGTGGTAATCCGCTCATCCATTACCTTCATCAGGGGAGAGAGCCTTTCACCAACCTTGATTATCCACCGGGCCATGCTCTGGCGGTGGATATCTGCCCCGATTCGATCGAATATTTTCTCTTGGCGGGCCAGCGGAAGTGCATCTTCATATTTTGAGATGACGATGTAGGAGAGCAGGCCTGCCGAGGCGATACTCTTCGGAAGAAGCTGATCGGGGGCAGGGGCGATCTTTATCGCCGGAGAGCCCTCATCCTCTGTCCCCTCAGGTCTGCAGTACCCGGATTTCGTCAAACCGGAGGGCTTCCAGCTCGCGACCTTTTGCACCCAATGTCGTTCTTTTAGCTCCATATGCTTCCTCCAAAAAATCTTTGGAGGATTATTGTTTACATAAGCTACCAACGAAAGGTGGGGTTTGTGGAGCACTTACCCTGTTTTTTACATACGGGGAATTAGTTATCGAGGATAGATTGTGGTTCCGGCACTCTCTGTTGGGACAGAAGAGGGGACGGAACATGGTCACAACTCCTTTTTCTAACTGATCTACCGGTAAATACCAGCAGAACAAGGAGTTTGCTTCAGCTCATCCCCACGGTTCGAGACACTATCTATTCCTCAAGGTACTTTTCAAGGGTCCGGGTCACGGCACCCGGGCCTTTCAGCATCTCCCCGAACATGACGGAGATCTTTTCAGCCAGCCCGCTTTCAACCAGGTCAATGCCGAAGATCCCGGCATCCGAGAGAATCGGCCTGAGGGTTTCCGTAAAAGGACCTGAATCTCCCAGGGAAATCCCGGCGAGCTTCTCCCGCAACGCCGGACCCAGGGGGTCGGGACTGATCTCGAAGAGATTTCCCTCATCGTCGATCCCCAGCAGATAGCGCAGCCAGCCGGCGATAAAGAGGGGAATATAGACAAGGGACTCAAGGGCATCGGCACCCCGTGCGGCGTAGGCTTTCAGGGTAACTCCGAAGCGCACCGGTACCTTCTGTGAGGTGTCCCAGGCAATGCGCTGCGGCATATCCGGGACAAAAGGATTGGGGAAACGCTTTGTCAGCACCTCGTGGACAAACTTTTCCGGATCGATTATCCCCGGATGTGCCGCCACCGTGAGTCCCTCATCGTAGGCGAGCCGGGTTACAAATCGCCGCAGGAGAAAATTCTTCATCTCTTCATATATTCTGTCATAGCCCAGAAGACAGCCGAATATCGCCAAAGCGGTATGCAGGGGATTCAGGCAGGTGCAGACCTTCATGGTCTCAACCTTGTCCACGGTGTCCCGGTCGGTAAAGATAACCCCCACCTTATCGAGGGCGGGTCTGTCGTTGGGAAAGGAGTCTTCAATTACCAGATACTCAGTCTCCTCGAGATTGACGAAGGTGGTAACCTGAGAGCCTTTGGCTGTGGTGATGATATCCCCACTCTCATAACCGTCGGCGATCAGCATCTCCCGGATCTGCTCCGAAGGCTTCGGTACTATCCTGTCTATCATGGACCAGGGAAAAGCGACCGTAGCCGGGTCGCCGATATAATCGAGAAAACCCTGTTCAACGGATCCCACCTTTACCCAGCTTTCCGCGATTGCACGAACGGAGGTGAAAAGCTTCATACCGTTGTGGGAAAAGTTATCCATGCTCACCAAGGCCACAGGAGCGGCCCCTGCCAGGTAGCGGCAATGCAGAAGAAAAGCAATCAGAACCATTAAATGGCCCGGATGTTCTGGGGGTGCTTTCAACGCGGACGCCACCGCGGGGACATAGTCCCCGGAAGCGTCAGTGAGGGAGTAGGCCTTCTCCGTAGCGGCTATGCTGGCCATCTGTAGGGAGGGGTTCCTGAAAATTCTCACTAAGTCCGGCAGTTCGGAGTTCGTCTTTATGTATGCCGCCACACTTGCGATGACCTGTTTCTCAACAGTGCCGTCGGCATGCAGGCTTACAGCAACATTCAGGTTGTCATGGGACCGGAATACCCTGTCCACCACCTCCTCGTCCCAGGATGAACAGATAATCATTCCCCGGTCCGAGAGACTGTCGTCCAGCAGCCTCTGCTGCAGCATTGCCAGGTAGCCCCTTGAGATGTTGCCGGACCCGAAGTGGACCCAGACCGGGGAGGCCAAGGTTTTCTCCCTGACCTTTTTTATATTATGTTTCGGCAGCTTATACCCGCCGGCTTTCCATTGCGGAATATCCTTTTTGATTCCTTCCAATGTAAGCTTCATGCTTTTTCCCCTTTTCTACAGCTTCCCATAAGCCCAGCATGTATGCGACTCCTATGGCTCGGTCATATAAGCCATAGCCCGGTCTTGCGGATTCCCCCCATATCATTCGACCGTGGTCGGGCCGGACAATACCGGAGAAACTGATGTCGTGGAACGCCTTGATTATCTCGTACATATCCAGAGAGCCTTCGGAAGAGAGATGGGCCGATTCATCAAAATCATGGTCTTTCCGATAGCGCACATTGCGGATATGGGCAAAATGAATCCTGTCGCCGAAGCGGCGGATCATGGCGGGAAGATCGTTCTGCTTGTCTGCCCCTAGTGAACCGGTGCAGAAGGTCAAGCCGCTCCATGGACTGTCGCACATGGAGAGCAGCCGGGCGATCTTCTCTTCCGAAGTAACAATACGCTTGAGGCCGAATACGGACCAGGGGGGATCATCCGGGTGCAGTGCCATCTTTACGCCGTATTTATCGCAGGCCGGGATTATCGCATCCAGAAAGTACTTCAAGTTCCGGAAAAGATCATCCTCGGTAAATCCTTCGTACAACTCAAACAGCTCCTTCAGAACCTTCAGACGCTCCGGCTCCCAGCCGGGAAGAGAAAAGCCTTCCGCCTTGGACTCCATGTGGGCCAGCATACCCATGGGATTGGCGGTTTCCATTATACCCGCTTCATAAGAAAGTACCCTGGAGTTGTCTTCAAGCACTTTAGCCAGGTCCGACCGTGTCCAATCGAAGACCGGCATGAAGTTGTAGCAGATAAGCCGGATACCTTCATTCGAGATGTGCGCCATGGTGCGGATATAGTTTTCAATATACCGGTCCCGGTCCGGCCGTCCGAGCTTGATGTCCTCATGAACATTGACACTCTCTATGCCTTCGAGACTGAGACCGGCCGCTTCCACCTGCTCGTTGTTTGCCCGAATTTCTTCAGCAGGCCAGACATCGCCTGCGGGGATATCCGGCAGGGAGGTTACAACTCCCTTTACTCCGGGGATCTGGCGTATATATTTCAATGGAACGCTGTCGTGTTCGTCACCGAACCAGCGCAGGGTCATTTTCATGCTGATCATCCTTTATTCACCAAATGTAAGTACACTTTTACCTGTTTTCTCACGAATGTCCTCAAGCAGTGCAAAGGCATGCCTGAACTCAGAATAAGGCATGACATGAGAAATCATTTTATCCACATGGCCAAGAAACATGGGAAAGTCCTGAATCACTTCAGTAAATTTTTTTGTCTGCAGCCGGGTACCGTAAATACCAAGCTCTTTAGAGGAAATCTCAAGTAAAGGAATATCTGCAGGATCATTAGCAAATCCCATGGTAGATATGCATATCAGAGCCGCAAATACCGACTGCCTCCACTTTGACAAGAACATCTTCCGATGAGAATATTTCCGGTAAAGGCTTATCAATAAGCTCTATTTTCCCGGGTTCTGGAACCTGTATAGCTTTCATACTATTCCTTTATCGATATCATATTCGCTGGGGACCCCTGCTTAAAGAGTGAGGATTTCTTCCCAGATACTGTCATCAACCAAAATACCGTTTTCTGCATGGTTTTTTCTTGCTTTTACATAGTCTTCACCAGGAAAAATAATACCCATGGAATTTTCTGACAGGGCTGAACTTTTTATATGCGTAATTGCTTTATCGATCGTCTTCTTCAATTCAGCTTCTGCGGTTGCTTTCTTCGGATCGATGATAATAAAAACCTGCGAAGCTCCGCCACAGCTTCCTTTTCCAATGGTATCGATATCAGCAGCACTAACACCGTCAGCGAGCACAGCGCCCAGAACATCAAGCATAAAAGCAAAGCTCGATCCCTTCCAGTAGCCCATCGGAAGGATTCGCATAGACTCCTCAATGGGACCCGGCTCATCGGTTATATTCCCATTTTTATCAAACCCGCCCGGAAAGGGTAGCCTTTTTCCAGCCAGACGAGTTACCTGAAGCTTGCCGTATGCATATTGCGACATTGCCATATCCAGCATAATAGGATTAGCAACACCAGGCATTGCCATAACAAAGGGGTTATTCCCGAGTTTACAATCCTTACCACCCCAGGGAGGCATGCAGGATTCGGTGTTTGTCCAGGAAATGGCAATGTAACCGCGTTCTGCTGCGTACAATCCGTAACTCCCCCCCCGCATCCAGTGTGTAGTATTTTTAAGACCAACCATACCAATACCATACTTTTCTGCGAGCTCTATTCCACAGTCGGTAGCATGCAGTGCATTCAGAATACCAGGCCCCATATTGCCGTTAAAAACCTTGACTGCTCCAAACTCTTTCTCAAGACTCGGTTCGGCATTAATATCCACCCAGCCCTTTTTTATATAGCCAACAAATCTCGCAACCCGGTTGGACCCGTGAGAGTATATTCCATCATTACTCGATTCGGTATGAATACGGGCACAAACTTCTGCCTTCTCATCCGACATACCGTACTTAATAAATACTTTCTTTATCTGTGATTTCATCACATCAAAGGAGACACGCATACAGAAACCTCTTACTATAGAATTAGCCGAACACAAGATTCGGAAGAAACATTACAATTTGCGGAAGAAATGCGAGAACAATAACAAGAAGAGCCACAGCCAGAATAAATGGAAGCGCCTCTTTTGCATAAACTTCTATGGGGCATCCAAGCAGGGAGCATGCCGTGTACATGGTTACTCCGACAGGTGGAGTCATTCCACCCATGGTATTCACAAGGAAAAAGAGCATACCAAAATGAACCGGATCAAACCCGACCTCGGTTACAATAGGGAGAAAAATCGGGACCAGGATCAGAACATTGACTGTGGCTTCCATAATCATTCCGATAAAAAAGAGGAAAATCAGGATAATAAAAAGAACCACATATGGTCCGGCAGCAACGGTATTGATAAATCCTGCAAGAGTTTGGGGAAGCTGATCATATACAACGGCGTAACCGAAAATTGACGAGCAGATAATTATCAGCATTACAATACTGATATCCTTTGCCGAGTGCTTCAGTACTTCCGCAAGCTTCGGCATGGTCAGTTCTTTATATACGAACTTTCCTATTACAAACGCGTAGACAACCGCAAACGCACCTGCTTCCGATGCGGTAAAAAGACCGAAACGTATACCTACAATCAGAATGACAGGGAACAGGAGTGCCCATAAATTGTGGTAAATCCCCGAGACAACTTCTTTGGGAGAGGAAGGTCGATCCTGTTCTGCTGCATAGTTTCTTTTTCTGGAGATTATATAGACCGCTATCATAAGGAATATCATAGTCAGCAGGCCTGGAACAATACCGGCCAGAAAAAGTTTTCCGATGGAGACTTCACCGACAACACCAAAAAGAATAAGTCCGATGCTTGGTGGAATCGTTGCGGTTACAAGTCCGCCCATAGCAAGTATCGCAGCAGTAAATCCTCTGGAAAAGCCTTTCTTTTCCATATCCGGGCCAAGAATCCTGCATTCCATGGCAGCATCCGCGGTCGCCGACCCGGAAATACCACCCATCAGCGCGCTGAGAACAACGGATACCTGAGCAAGCCCTCCGTACATGTGACCGGTTAGTACTTTCGAAAAGGCAATCAGTCTTCGGGTAATCCCGGTTTCATTCATCAGATTTCCGGCCAGAACAAAAAACGGAACCGCAAGAAGAGGAAAAGACTGAGTGCTGGTTACCATCCGCTGGATAACAACCTGAAGCGGAAGACTTTCACTAACAAAAAAGAGAAGGCTCGATATGCCTATGGTAAATGCGACAGGCATCCCCAGCACAAGGAGCAGAATAAAAGCTATTACCAATAATATCATCCTGCATACCCTCTCATCTGCTTAAGAATCTGGAAATATGCAACCGTATGCGTTGCACTACGGTCCATCCCATGAGAAACGCACCGACCGGTGCACTGAGTGTAACAAAGGAGTAGCTCAATATCGGAATGGTGTTAAACGTCCGTTTATAATTCTGCAAACAGAGCTTGGTGCCGAAATAGAAAATCAGCAGTACAAAACCAAATATCAGAATGTCAAGTACCAGTATTAAACCCTGCCGGAGTTTCGTGGGGAGTCTGTTGACAAGCATGTCCACGCCTACATGACTATCGGTTCTGAGAGCAAGATCGGCTCCGATAAAACAAACCCAGGAAAAGAGAAGTTGGGCAATATCTATAGACCAAGCCACAGACACGCCAAACCAGCGCAGACTCGCTGCTATAAATACCAGGAGAATCAGCATGGCAAGCATTACTACCACAAGCCGCTCTTCCAACAGTTTTAAACTCATATTCAGCCTCACTAATCAAATCCCGGCAGGCAGAGTGGCCAGTATCCACCGGGACACCTGCCGGGACACAGGATTTTTTTTCGAAAGTTTATCGGATCAGCGGCCCAGATCAGCGTCGATCTGGTCTTTCAGAGCCCTGTATCCGACTGCATCATAGGTATTTTCCGCTGCTTTCCTGAAAGCGGCTACATCACAGTCAACTATCTCAAGCCCCTTACTTACAAGCGATTTCTCGAACTCTTTCTCTTTTGCAACAACCTGCTCAGAAGCGTACTTACCACCGTTATATGCCTCTTCTTCTACTATGGCCTGATACTCAGCAGGCAGGTTCTCAAACCACTCATTTGAAACAACCATACCGGTAAGCAGCTGAAAATGGGCTGTCTTGGAAAGATACCTGGTTACCTCATAAATGCTTGCCCCCAAAGCCGCCGAATAATGAACTTCAACACCATCGATGACCTTCTGTTGCAACCCAGTATAGGCATCAGACCAGGGGATCACAGTCGGGTTGGCTCCCATATTCTTTACAGTCGCAGTAACAATTTCTGATCCTGAACTCCTTACCCGCTATCCGGAAAGGTCGTCTGGGGTACGGATGGGTTTATTGGTAAAAAGATGCCGCGTACCCTGGTAGTAGTTAAAAGCCAGAATCTTCAGCCCGTCTTTGGCGAACTGATCTGCCAGGTCCTTGAAAACTGACGTGTTCAAAAGCTTCAGGGATTCGTCATAATCCGCGACAAGGTAAGGGGCACCTAGAATACCAAAATCGCTGATATATGCGGACAGCCTACCGGGATCAGTGATGATGCCGACATCTGTTCCCACTTTTGCCTGTTCCAGCACATCCTCATCCTTGCCAAGCTGGGCACTTGCAAAAAGACGAATGGTGACTGCTCCTCCGGTACGCTCTTCCACATTTTTCTTGAATAACTGCAGTCCCGCATAGAGGGGATCCTTTTCTGTGAGAACCGTTCCCACATTAAGCCTGTAAGAACCATCACCCTTTTCACTGGAACCATTGGCGATAAGCGGTGATACCGACAGAATAAACAGCATCAGTGTCAGCAACATAGATATAGTCCGTTTTCCAAACATACTTCATCCTCCTTAATAGGTTCGAAAACTGGGCTTATGGTACTACCGTTTCCTCCATGGCGCCATGTATGATATAATATCATTTGTACTATCTCACTATTTACACGAGAAAGAGAATGCGGATTCCAGATGAAAACCTGTATATAAACATTTTTCCCCTGTTTGTTTATGTCGCAAACAGAAAATGCTCAATAAACTGGAAACTCAAGGGACCATCTATATTTAACCGACATAATCTGGTTCTGGTCTATAAAGGAAAAGCAGAAATAACATGTAATAAGCAGACATTTATGGTTGGACCCGGAAATTTAATCTATTTCAAGCCCGGAGATTATCGAAAAGGGCATACATTCGGAAGCAACCTTATGCAATGTTATACCGTTGAGTTTTATTACACTTTACCCACATTCAGTAACAACAGATGGGAATTGCATTCTCCTGATCTACCCTTTTTACCGGTAGAGCAGATTGAGGATCAGTTCCTGTTTTCCAGATTATTGGAACTTTTCTCCAGGTTTACCAAAACTTTTATTTCATCCTACAACAATAAAACGTCCCGCGGACGTGCCCTGTTTATGGAAATACTGTATTTACTGACCCAGTGGAAAACCGAAAATTATATCTATGACAATATTCAGAAAGTTGAACAGGTTATCAATTATATGATGGAGTATTACACACAGCCGATAAAGCTGAAAGAGCTGGCTGACGTAATTTCAGTAAGTCCTTCCTATATAGGTTCCATTTTCAAATCGGTAACCGGGAAATCACCAATAACATACTTAATCGAAATACGACTTCACAAAGCAAAAGAACTGCTCCTCGACGGACATTCAGTCTCCGATGTCGCCGAGGAGGTAGGTTTTAATGATTTGTTCTATTTCAGCAAATGTTTCAAGAAATTTGAAAATCTCTCTCCTTTGCAGTTCAAGCAGATTGCAAACAACAGCTCGGATACCTACATTGACAGCAAGTTCTAAAACTTCAGTAACACCTTGCAGGTCTTTTCCGTGTGTTCCGCGATGTATCTATATGCCTCCAATACGCGGTTGAATAAACAGAACAAATCCTGCTGAAAGACCTATTTTTGTATGCCCGGCAGGTGCCTGTCTATAACCTGCTTCATGAGGCTCAATTCTTCCTTACTCAGGCTCACGTCTCCCGCAGCGGCGTTTTCCGTAACCTGTTCCTCGTTTCTGGCACCTGCAAGAACATGGGTACAGCCGTGCTGATGGAAGGTCCAGGCGATTGCAAGCTGGGCCAGATTGATCTTATGGGCATCGGCGACAGGCCGGAACTCATCAAGCATGGCCATGACCTGTTTACGGTTTTCAACACTGAAGCGGGGATTCTCCAAGCGCTGGTCACCGGGGTTAAACTGCCGGTCCGGTCCTACCTTACCGGTCAAAAGTCCCTGGCCGATTGGTGAGTATGCAAGAAATGCAAGTCCTTCCTGAGCGGCGAACTGACGCTGCTTTGCAGCATGGTCCTGGTCGAGCATGGAGAACTTTTCCTGGTCCGATGAAAGGGGACCGACAGCCTGATATTTTTTCATCTCCTCGGGTTCCGAGTTACAGACACCGATGGCCCTGATCTTTCCCTGGTCCTTCAGTTTGACCAGCATCTCCATGGTGTCCTCGATGGGGGTGGAGACCCGCTCCTGCCAGTGGGTCTGCATAAGGTCAATGTAATCGGTTTTTAAACGCTTCAGGCTCAGTTCCACTTCTTTACGAACAGACTCAGGGTCCAGATAGATGTGAATATCAACCGGTTTGGTACCCTCCGGAGTCTCCCTCTCATGGGAAAAGAAGTAGCGTCCGACCTTTTCGTCCCAGCGCATACCGCATTTGGTTGCCAGGATAACCTTATCCCGACGGTCCTGAATGGCCCGGCCGACAACCTGTTCCGAGTGGCCGAATCCGTAAATGGGAGCGGTATCGATAAAGTCCATGCCCCGATCGACGGCCGTATGGATTGCCCGTACGGCGACATCATCATCCGTACCGCCCCACTTCCAGCCGCCGATGGCCCAGGCGCCGAAGGCGACAACCGAAGCCTCTATACCGGAATTTCCCAGTGGTCGTTTCAACATATATATTACTCCTATGGGTGTTCTTATATAACAGGATACTAATTAAATCATCTTCCGGCAAATCGGCGACCTGTCAGCTCCATCCATATCCCGATCTCTTTCCGGGGGACCTCTTCTTTGCCGAAATAGCCTTTAAGATACCAGTGTATCAGTTTACGCCGCAGCAGAGGCTCCAGCATGGGTGAGCGCCTTCCGGCGCGAGTGAAAAAGCGCAGTGCATAGACCGCAGCAGCCACATCCGCCAGGGGGTCGCCGGAAAAGGCGTATTTCCAGTTAATGAGCCGCCAGCCGCTCTTTGTCTGAAGTATATTTCCAGGATGGAAGCAACCGTGACACAGGCGGTCATCCCGCCTTTCCTGTAAAAACGACATGAACCCGGCACGCTTACGCTGAGAAATTCCAAAAGAATCACGGATCACGGGTCCGAATACATCACCCGCCCGGGGCAGTCCCTCGGAGGGTCTGACATGCAGATCCCGGTGAGATATACCAAGGCTCATACCGACATCCCGGGCATCACCAGAGCTCAGAAGCCGGGACAGCTGTTCGCCGGGAATCAGTTCCAGGGGCAGAGTGATTCTGCCGTCCTTCTGTTCAGGCTCTGTAACCCAGGGGGCCTTGTCGTAAACCCGGCGTACGAAGCTGGTATTCTCATACTCCTTGACCACCGCGACCAGGCTGTAACCGGGAAAATAGAGCTTTACCGCTTCCGTATCCGATTGCTTGAATACCTCCGCGCTGCTGCCGCGGCCGATTTTCCGTAGTTTTTCCTCCACCCTCGAACTCCCTTACAAAATGATCCGAAGGACCGCTTCGGATTGGCTTTTTCCTGTAATTAGTCTACAGTCAAGAAGCAATAAGATGAATACCAGAAGAATACAGAGGACTCCATGGCAGCAGCGTTTTTTCGACTGATCGGACTTGTCGTATCCGGATACATTATTTTCCACCCCCGGTGGATGCGCACAAAGCTGCTTCCCTGGCTCTCCGCAGGTATCGTGAATGTCCTTTTCCCCCTGTATTATATCTCCCGCTACGGGGTATCCTGGGATGATGCCTTTGCCCGGGGAGCCTACTGGATGCCGCTGTTCTTCGCCATGTGCGTCGTTACCATCTTTCTTCAATACCTGATGGTCCTTTGGCTGCTGAAACATACCCGGATCTTTTCAGAGCTGCAGGACGAGAACAGGAGCGAATTCATTCTGCTGTTCGCCATCCACAATGTGGGCTATGTTCCCCTGCCGATTCTTGAAGCCATCGCGCCCGAACCGATCCTGATTTACCTTTTTACCTATGTCATGGCCTATCAGCTGATATTCTGGAGTTTCGCGGTTAACATCATCAAGCGGGTTCCGGGAGAGCCTCTGCAGATACGCTTTCGCCTGACCATACCCTTCGTCGGTATTGCCCTGGGGATAATCCTTGCAGCCACCGGACTCTACGACTGTATTCCAAGGATCATTGCGGTGCCGATCGAAAAATACTCCCGATTCGCCATGGACGGTATCATGATCGTCCTGGGAGGGATCCTCGCAGGAGTACCCCACGAAAGCCTGACCCGGCACCGCGAGTTCGGCCCATTTCTGCTGGTACGTCAGGTCCTCTATCCCCTGCTGGTGCTGATTATCATGCTGACCTTACGGCTCCTCTTCGGCGGCCCCGCCCTGCTTCCGGGAGAACCCATGACCATCGAAGATACCTGGCGCTGGATGCAGCTCTTTCTGGTGATCGAAGCCGCTGTACCGCCGGCCACCAACATCATGATCGCGATTCAGAACTACGGCAGACCGGAGCAGCTGCCCTACTCCGGCAGCGGCATTATTCTGAGCTACCTGGGCGCGGCGGTGAGCCTGCCGCTTTTTGTTGCACTGGGATATTATCTCTAGAGCAGATTATAAACAGGGCTAAAGTTTAAGGCCGACCTTTACTTTAAACTCCTGCAGGCGGTCGCGGGAAATATGCAGAGAATGACCGTTTTCAAGCACAAGGGCAAAACGTCCCTGCCCCCAAGGCAGGATTTTTTCTATTCTTTCCAGGTTAACAATCGCTGTACGGTGGATACGCATAAACATGGATGGATCCAGACGCTGTTCGAACTGGTTCAGAGTAGTATCAGTCGGATATTCCTTGTCCCCGGATTGAATATAGACCAGGCCGGCGGCGGTTTTTATACACTGGATATCCCTGGCTGGAATGATGGTGAATATGTGCTTGTCCTTTACGGTTACCCGCTCAAGAAAATCTCCATCCTTGTCAATCTGCTGCATGGCGTTTCGTACCCTGGATTTATAGTCCCTCGGGTCGTTAAGAATCTTCTTGATTATGGCCACTGTTCTGCTGAATCGTTCCTTGCTGAAGGGTTTCAGCAGGTAATCAAGAGCATGTACTTCGAAAGCATCTATGGCATATTCGTCATAGGCAGTAGTAAAAATAATGATCGGATCATACTCAATCTGCTGCAGAACCTCGAACCCGCTGTTCTTCGGCATCTGTATATCCAAAAAAAGCACATCCGGTTCCATCCGGTTTACCAGGGCAACGGTCTCCATTCCGTCCGAGGCTTCACCGAGAATCATGAATTCGGAGTATTCAGAAATAAAAGAGGCCAGGCGGCCCCTGGCCGGTTTCTCATCATCAGCTATCAGCACACGTATCATTCACCTGCTCCATCGACTGGTACCCGAACCCTGACCATTAAGCCCTTTTTATTGCTCCTTTTAAACTCCAGATGCTTACGGTACAGGGTCATCAAACGCTGATTAACATTCTTCAGTCCGGTACGGCTGTTATCGAGCAGCCCTTCAACATCGATATTTGTATCACCTTTATCGCTAATATCAATAAGGAGATCCGTATCATCAGAATACGCCTCAATAAGGATGCTTATGCTCCCATTCCTATCCGCGCCATGTTTTATACTGTTTTCAACTATTGGTTGCAACAGCATGGGGGGGATTTCTGAATCGACGACAGAGTTCTCTATCCGGAAATCCACTTCCAGCCGCTGTCCGTGACGAATCCTTTCGATGGACAGGAACTCCCGGATATGCAGCATCTCTTCGTGCAGCCGGACCGTTTTATGCTTTGTAGACAGAAGTGTATAACGAAACATTCCTGCGAGCTTTTCCACCACACCGACCGCGGTGGATGAATCAGTCTCAATCAAATGGGCAATTGTATTCAGGGTGTTAAAGAAAAAGTGAGGATTGATCTGCGCTCTCAGGGCCCTCAGCTCCGCTTCCAGGGCCTGGGCAGCCAGGGTCTCCTGTTCGCGCTTCATTCTGACCCGTAAGGATTCATTCGAGATCAGCATCATTATACCGTTTTCACTGGCAGGCGAATTCGCCAGGGGACGCACGTTCACTTTAACAGGAACCCGCTCTTTCTTGAGATTGAAGATATCACTGTAAAAATCATAAACGGGAAGCCCTTTCATGATCAGCGCTTTTTCATCCTCTTCAATAAAGATCAGTGAAAAAACATCCACGGATTCCAGCTCTGACAGATCATCAACTCCCATCAGGTTTAAGAACTTCTGGTTCGCCTCCAGGATACGGCCATCAATATCTGCCAGAATAATGCCCTCATCAATGGCTTCGAACATGTTCCGCAGAGTAGTAATCTTGCCGGCGATCTCCCGGGACATAATATTGAAGCTTCGGGCCAGCACATCATGTTCAGATTTTTCCTTTACCAGGGTTCCGTACCTTCCATCCCGTATCCAGTCCGCGGTCTTGGCCAGGCCTTTTAAATAAGAAGCGACCTCTTTAAGGGCTTTACCTACAACACCCTGGCGCGGAAGCGAAAGCAGAGATGTTTCAATGTGTCCCTGGGAAAGCCGTCCGGCAAGTTTTGCCAGATGGGTATAGTGCTCAATAAGATCATCCACGCTGGCCTCCAGCATGGCTACTTCATCACTCTGATTCAGTCTCTCGCGTTCAACAGTTTTGCCGATAAACTCATTCAGCTTGATATTTAACTGGGTAATTGGACGTGATATTGAATCGGTAAAATGGGAAGAAATTAATACAAAACTGAGCATGAAAAGAATGAAAAACACAATACTTAAAAAATTCTGTACAACACTGATTCTTCCGTACAGAGATTCGACCTTATCCAGGACAACAACAAAGACATAATTAACAGTACTGCTGTAAATTGGAAAAAACTCTACTCCGTCTATGTATTCTTTTAATGCGTAGGCATAAACATCATTCCGACTCCGGCCGCTTTCGATATACCGGATATAAATGTGGTACAGCCGCTGTAAACCCGGTTCCTGTACAAGAAGAGATTCGGCAGCAAGAAACTCGGGACTGCCCCTGGTCTCCATAATGCGGTCAATATTGACCTCTGCCATTCTCCAGACAGCATACAGGTTCTCCAGGTAATGGCTGACCTCACTGCCGTACCACCATCCGGAATCGCGGGAACGTATTAATTGGCTGAGTTTCTTCTCAAAGAGGAGACTATTAGCAATAAAGATATCAAAGGTTTTCCCGTCGTTCCAGTTATAAACCGTTTCATTCATGGAGACCAGCATTTCTCCCCAGATCGTTTTGACCTCCAGGATGTCATTCTTGTCCCTTTCCATGTACAGTCGAAATGAACCAAGCAGAAGCGAGAGTAAAAGATAAATCAGTACAAGGATAATCAAAATAAGATAGGTTCTGAAAATCCTTTTTCGAAGACTCATTGGGAATCGCTCTTCTCTTTTCTGATAAGCTCGTCCAGCTGCCGCGAAGCATCATCGGCTGCCGCCTGGACGTCTCCGCCAAGAATCGCGGTTACAATCGGGTTGCCGGCGATATTCCTTCCCCGTTCAACAGCAATTACAGGCGGGTTCCATAATGAGGAAGCTTTACTGTAACTGTCCAAAGATGATTTTGTCCATTCCGTTGACAACTCTCCCTCGAGAAAACGGGGATGCTCCCAGACACTTTTTCTTGCTGCAGGGATTCCGGCAAGCAGCCCCTCAAGAGCATATTCACGGCTGGTTGCCCACTGCATAAAAAACCAGGAAGCGTTTTTCTTTTCGGAACCGGGAAATATAGCAAGCCCCCAGCTGGAAGCATGAGGAACTGCCCCGGCAGGCCCTTCCGGTATGGGCAGATATCCCACCTTGCCCGCGACCTCGGACATCTGAGGATTCTCATAGTTGGATTTAAAAACACTGGCATCGTATATCATGGCTGCCCGCCCCTGCATGAACAGGGAGGTACTTTCGTACCATCCGTTTGAGGGCGCACTTTTCGGACCATAGCGATTCAGTAAGCTTGCGTAAAACCGAAGGGATTCCACAGCCGCGGGCGAATGCAAGGCGGCCTTTCCCTCCGTATCCAGCCAGTCTCCGCCGAAGGAACGGGCAAAATCAATCCACTGACTTGTGGCTGCACTCCGCTTTCCTCTCATGGTAATCCCGAAGATTTCTCCTCCCGAATCGGTCCAGATTCTCCGGGCGGCATCCTGCAGCTGTTCCATTGTGCGGGGAGGATCGACACCGTAGTTTTCGAGGAGCTCCTTGTTATATGCCAGCAGGGAGGTCTCCAGCATTATTGGCAATGTATAATTTACCCCTGATCGAACTCCGACTTCGAGGGCCGTAGGAAAGATATCATCCATATCGTAGGCAGGCCATGCCATTGATGGATTCTCCATATACGGATTCAAAGCTTCGATCCACCCGGCCTTCAGGTAGGCATCAAGGCTGTTCCCCGGCATTATCATAAAAACATCGAAACGGGGAAGCCCGGACAGGAGCTCGACAGTACGCTTGGTACGAAACTGTTCCTCGGGGTATTCGGTGATTACTACAGAGATTCCTGTAGCCTCCGTAAACTCATCTATCCGCGAGCGGATTACATCTACCCAGGGATGCTTATTTGTAATAAACCGAATTTCTGTTCCGCTGTATCTTTTCAGATCCTTGCTGTCCCGTGAAATTGTTACATCCGCGGCCTTTTGCAGACCGCAGGAAACCAGAATCCCGGCAAGAATAATCACCAGACCAAGAAAACCCAATTGTAAATGCTTCATGTCCTGTCCGGATGCAGCATGGTTCATTCCAGCTAAAGAAACAAGCTTTCCATGCTGCTAAAATCGCTCCTTAGTAGACCATATTGGGAATAAACATTACAAGATCAGGAAATACAATCAAAAGAACCAGAACAACAAGCAGTGTTGCGAGGAAGGGTAACAGAGAACGTACCAGAGCTTCCATCTTAATATTGGCAACACCTGCTGCAACATACAACACCGTACCGACAGGCGGCGTTACCAGTCCGATCCCGAGATTGATACACATAATCACCCCAAAGTAGACCGGATCGATTCCTATCTGAGCCATGACCGGTGTAAGAATGGGAGCGAGAATGAGGATCGCCGGGGTCAGATCCATTACGAAACCGATAAGAAACAACAGAAGATTACATACCAAAAGAATAATCAGTGTTGAATCAGTCATACTGGTCAGAAGATTGGCTAAAGTAAAGGGAACCCGCGCCCTGGTAAGCAGCCATGCCGATACCATGGCCATACCACATAAAAAGAGAACGATCGCTGTGGTTTTTGCCGTAGCCAGAAAAATCCGCGGAAGATCCCGAATCCCTATTTCTTTGTAATAAAAAAGACCCAGCAAAAGCGCGACCACTGCGGCGACAGCTCCGGCTTCGGTAGCAGTAAACAGGCCCCCGAGTATGCCGCCAACAATAATTATCGGTAAGGTAAGTGCCGGCCAGACCTCCCGGAGGGCGATCCAGATAACCTTTATGGAAAACCTTTTACCCTCTTCCCGTTTTCCATATCCATGCCGCCGGCTGGTTATCCAGGTAGTCAGCATCAGTGCGAAGCCGACGATAATCCCCGGTATGATCCCGCCTAAAAAAAGCCGGGCGATGGATGTACTTGTTACTATGCCGAAAAGAATAAACGGAATACTTGGAGGTATAATAATACCGATAACGGCAGAGCTCGCGGTAACAGCGGCGGAATACGACGGGGGATACTGCTGCTGAACCATCGGGGGGATCATCAGCCCTCCAATAGCCGCGGTATCCGCGATCGCAGACCCGCTTATACCGCCGAAAAACATGCTGGCCAGAATATTTACATGTCCCAGCCCGCCGGTTATGTGACCGACAAAAGCATCAGCCAGCTTTACCAGCCTGCGGGCAATCCCGCCATGATTCATGACCTCGCCGACAAACATGAAAAAAGGAATTGCCAGAAGGGGAAAACTGTTCATTCCTGAAATCATGCGGCTGGAAATAATGGTAAAGGGCAGGTCCATGACCCACAGCATTATTATGTTTGCGATTCCCAGAGAAAAGACAACCGGGATTCCGATCAGCACTGATGAAAAGAGGGCGACAAGAAAAATCCACAACATAAACTACTCCACAGATCGCCGTGCATTGATAACCGGGTCAGAACCCCGCAGCAGCGCGATAATTTTTCCTGCCCCCAGAAGACACATCAGTGCCCCGCAAAAGGGAACAATCAGATAAACAACAGACATTGGAATAGACAGGGCAGGAGAAACATTCATAACCGTAATCGACGCTTTATATCCGAAAAAGGTAAGAAAAAGCAGTACCACCAGAATCAGACTCTCCTGAATTATTCCAACAATTCGCACAAGAAAAGGTGATTTGATTTTATCTACAATGAAACCGAGACCTACATGCTCATTATTCTTGAATGCCAGAACAGCCCCCAGAAAGGACATCCAGATAAAAATAAAGCGGGCGAGCTCATCCGCCCAGCCCACCGACCGGTTCATGACAAAGCGCATAAACACATTGTAGGTCACGGTACAAAACATCGCGATGGTCATTAAAATCAGGACCGTTTTATAGATTTTCTCGATAGCAGAAAAAAGCCGACGCTCCGCCACAGGTCTCCTCCTTGCATAAGCAGAGGGCCGATGGAGTCCGGGAACCCTGTTCCAGTACCTTCCCCATCGGCCCGGAAGACTATTTTACTTGTTTATCTCTGCTTGTACGTCGTCAATCAACGACTGTCCGATAGCATTGGCATATTTGTCGTATACCGATTGTACAGCCTTCTGGAACTCGGCTTTCTCAGCGGGAGTGAGTTCAGTAACTTCCATAACATCTTTCAGCTTTTCCAGGTATTCTTTGTTATAGCGGCGGTTAAGCTCCCGATTGTGGGCCCGGGACTTGACTGCTGCGTCCATAACAACCGTCTGCAGGTCCGCGGGAAGTCCGTCCCAGAAACTCTGTGCAATCATCAGCACAAAGGGTGAGTAGACATGGCCCGTGTCGGTTGCATAATCCTGAACCTCGAAGAAATTCTGCAGATAGATAGTACCCCAGGGGTTTTCCTGGCCGTCCACAACTCCCTGCTGCATGGCGGAAAAGAGCTCGCCAAAAGCCATCGGGGTCGGATTTGCCCCCATGGCACGCCACGCGTCCAGGTGCATCGGGTTCTCCATGGTCCGTACTTTCATTCCTTTGACATCCGCGGGGGTGCGCACAGGCTGATAGCTGTTGGTCAGGTTCCGGTATCCGTTCTCCCAGAAAACAAGTCCTTTGATACCGATGTCGGAAAGTTTATCCAGCAGCTGCTGACCTACTTTGCTGTCCAGAACCCTGTCTGCCTCTACTTCCGATGGGAAGAGAAAGGGAAGATCAAAAACCCCGAACTCCGGTACAAAGGGCACCATAGGCGCAGTGGAAGGACACGTCATTTCCTGTTCCCCCCGCTGCAGGGCCTCCATCATCTCGCGGTCGTCTCCAAGCTGACTCGAATGGTAGACATCGACGCTTATTCTTCCATCACTCTCTTTTTCTACAAGTTCCTTAAAATAGATAAGGGATTCGTACTGGGCCGACTTGTCATTCAGGCCGATCCCGGCAGTGATCTTGTAGGTTTCCGCGGCTCCTTCTTTTTCGCCTGCAGCAAAAAGCCCTGCAGTAAAAAACAGGATAAGCAGAAAGGCAATAATGGTTTTTCTCATAACAATCCTCCTTGTTGATTGCCTTCAGTATGGAGTCACAGGAAAAATCATCAAGAAAAACCGTACGAACTGCAGTATGTTCCGCTGAACTGTGGTATCCGAACCTGAATTGCAGATTTCCGGAAAAGGTTCAGTCTTCATAGTTAACAGCGGGACTCCAGCATTCCAGGGAGTACAGGCCTGCGCGTCTCTTATAATCCGCTGCTCCAGGCCTGCAGCTTGCGAAGCAGGGTCTGTTCGTTTATGGGCTTGGCGACAAAGTCATTCATGCCGGCATCCAGGCAGCGCTGAATGTCCTCGGAGAAGGTATGGGCAGTGAGCGCCAGAATCGGGGTTTCGACCCCCTGGGCCCGCAGTCGACCGGCGGCTTCCAGACCGTTAATGCCAGGCATACCGATGTCCATCAGAATCAACGAATAGCTGTTCTCCTGCGCCCGGACAAGGGCCTCATTACCGTTAACGGCTATATCCACCTCGTAGCCCTGGGACTGCAGAAATTTGCTTATATAGATGCGGTTGATTGCCTCGTCTTCACAGACCAGGACCCGAGGCCCCATATCCCCTACCAGAGAAAAACTTTCCACCGGTCCTTCCCGGGAATCATTGGGATGGAAATTATCAGGGACTTGAGAAAAGGGCAGGCGTACCCGGAATATTGAGCCCTGCCCCACACTGCTCTCAACAGAGACTGATCCTCCCATGGCCTCCGCCAGCTGTTTCACAATTGCGAGCCCAAGCCCGGCTCCCTTGGAGGATTTTCCGTATCCCATATCCACCTGGGAAAAGCTATCGAACACCCGGACAAGCTGGTCTTCTGGTATGCCCATCCCCGTATCCTCTACTTCTATACGGCACAGGATTTCCCCGGAATCCGTCTCCTTTAAGGAAACCCGGAGCAGGATACTCCCAGCCTCGGTATATTTTACCGCGTTCCCAGCCAGGTTACTCAGAATCTGGATAAACCTGTTCCGGTCGCCGCTGACCGCCCCGGAAGCTGTGTCAATATCCAGTGCCAGCTGCATATCGATACCTTTTTCCGCGGCATTCTGCCGGAACAAGGCATGAACATATTCTGCCGCTTCACGGATAAAAAAGGGCTCATTCTCAATTCTGATCTTCCCCGATTCAATCCGTTCTATGTCCAGCAGATCATTAATAAGAATGTTCAGGTTCTCCACGGCGCTTCTGGAATTCCCAAGGAAGGACTGCTGGTCTGGATTCAATTCCGTTCTGGACAAAAGAGAAAGCATGCCAAAAATTCCGTTCAAGGGGGTCCGGATCTCGTGGCTCATGTTCGCCAGGAAAATACTTTTGGCCCGGGTGGCTTCTTCGGCTGCCTGCTTCGCCTTTTCAATTTCAGCGGTCCTCTCCTGAACCTTACGATCCAGTTCCCGATTCAGACGTGCCTGTTCCAGGTAACGTTCTTCGGCTTTGCGCTGTTTTGCCCGGGTGAGCTGCAGAAGGTACAGGATAAGCATTAAGGCAGCCAGGACATAGGCCAGTTTTGCCCAGAGACTCAAATACCAGGGAGGAAGGACCCGTAAGGGTACTGAGACCCCGACCCGGTTCCAGTTACCATGACTGCCTGCACCGATTATGCGCAGAGTGTAACTTCCAGGATCAAGGTTGGTGTAGGACGCATAATTCCGGGACCCGGTGTGGATCCAGTCCGAATTAAAACCCTCCAGCATATAGGCATACTGGTTACGCTCCGGGGATGAATAATCCAGGGCGGAAAACTGAAATGAGATCAGGTTGTCCGAGTCCTCGAGAACAAGTTCTTCAAAACTGCCATCTTCGGTACGCGTAAGAGACAGCTCTTTTCCCAGGACCTCGAAGCGAACCAGCGAAATCGGGGGAATATAGTTCCTGCCCTGCTCCTTTTCTTCATCCACAATGTTTATGCCCGCGATGCTGCCCACAAATATCTCGCCTCCACGACCTATATACAGCCCGTTGGTAAGCTCATCCGACAGAAGGCCGGTGGAGGAATCAATGGTTCGGAAGGTTTTGGCAACGGTATCATATACCGAGACACCCTTTGTCGTGTTCATCCAGAGCTCTCCCGGCCGGCCCTCCGCCATGGTAAGGATATGGTTGCTCAAAAGTCCATCCCGACGGGAAAGATGGGAAAAACTGTCGCTTTCCGGGTGGTAGCGGTTCAGGCCGCCCCCGGATGTCGCGATCCAGAGATCCCCTGCCGGATACTGGACCAGGGCACGGATATTGCTGCTGCTCAATCCGGAAGGATCATCAGGGTCATACAGATACCGCCGGATCAGTCCGCGATCGGGATCCAGCCGGTTAAGCCCGTTATTAGTGCCTATCCAGATGTTTCCATCACGGTCTTCCAGTACAGTCCGCACAAGATTATCGCTTAGGCTCTGCGGGTCCTGAGGATCATAGACAAATCGACGGTACCGTCCAGTAGCAGGATCAAGCCGCGCGGCGCCTGAGGTGTTGGTGCCGACCCAGAGTCCTCCTCCACTATCCTCATAGAGCACAAAGATAATGTCCTCTGGCGGAGTGAAGGCGCTGTCGTCGGCGTAGATACGTAAGAACGCGTCTTTTTTCGGTAGATACACGTTCAGTCCTTCATTCGTCCCTACCCAAAGAGCCCCGCGGGAGTCCCTCATCAGCACGTTCACGATATCGTTGCTTAAACTGGAGGGGTCCTCCGGATCATGGGTATAACGCCGGATCTCCCCGCTTTCCGGGTCCATACGGTTTAATCCGCCGGAATAGACCCCTATCCACAGGGTCCCGTCCGCGTCCTGAAGAATTGTTTCCACCTTGCCCGGAGCAAGGGACGATGGAGAATCCTCATCCGGCACAATAAAAGCGTACTGGTTTTTCCAGTCCACGTAGGTATGTATGCCGCCTCCGTTTGTACCGATCCAGATCATCCCGGAGGCATCCTCCATCAGGGAGTAGATAACATTATGAGAAAGACCCCGGCGGCCCTTCCCGTCGGCTGCAGTCACATGAACGAGGCTGCCGGATTCAGGATTCAGTACGATCAGTCCGCCGCCCCAGGTACCGATCCACATTCGTCCCCTGGAATCATAGATAATCCGGTACACATTCTTCTCCGGCAGGGAATAGTTCCGCACAGTCCCGGAATTAATATCGAATTCGGAGACTCCGCCGCCCCAGGTACCGATCCAGAGATGGTCTTCGTCTTCGGGATTCTGAATAATGCTCATAATATATGGAGAGGGAATGGATGCCGGATCGACAGGATCATGCCGATATACAAAAAAATCATCCCTATCCGATTCGTAACGGCAAAGCCCGCCGTAGGTGCCGACCCATAAGTCCCCCCGGGCATCCACCATAAAATCACGAACGATCCCGTCAGCAAGGGCATGATCCTGTTCAGAATCCGGCAGGTAGCGGGTAAAGCTCCCGCTCTCCTCATGCAGACGGTTAAGCCCATCCAGGGTCCCGACCCAGAGATTTCCTCCGCTGTCCCTGACAATCGCAGTCACCACGTTATTGCTCAGTGAAGTATCGTCGTCAGGGTCATGGATGTAGCGGGTAAAGGACTCAGTGACAGGATCAAAGCGGTTCAGCCCGCCGTACGTCCCCAGCCAGAGCACGCCGTCGCGGTCAACATACATAGTCTGAATAAGATTATGCGAAAGAGAGCTCGAATCGAAAGGATCATGCTCGTAATGGGTAAAGGCATACCCGTCAAACTTGTTCAATCCAGCCTGGGTAGCGATCCAGATTATTCCCTCATTGTCCTGTACAATTCTGGATACCGACGAGTTTGCCAGGCCGTCCTCGGTTGTAAAGGAGTCAAAACGAAAATTCTCCGGTATGGGAACCGCATGTAGGTGAGGATTGCTGAAGAGTACGAGGCAGCCAAGAACTGCATATAAAGGTAAAAAAGCCCGGGACCTCACGATCATGCTCCTGAAAGCGGCCGATAGTATCCGACACACAGTCTTCAAAGGATAGTATAGTACCAAAACTATATACCTTGCAAACAAAATTGACCATAAAGGTCTTTTTGTCGAAAAAAGATTATTTAGAGATCTAAATCAGCTCCGCAGGGACACATCTGTCTGGCTGATCTGTGCCCGGAAACCGGAAAAGTTCTTTTCAAAAAGATCTACAAGACCGGGGTCAAAATGTTCCCCCCGCTGTTCGAGAATCAGCTTAAAAGCTTCTTCCGGAGACCATGCCTTCTTGTAGGGTCGGGAGGAAATCAGGGCATCAAACACATCTACCAGAGCCACAATCCGTCCAGCAAGGGGTATGTCGTCTCCGGCCAGCCCGTTCGGATAGCCGCTGCCGTTCCATTTTTCATGATGGGTCAGGGCTATCTGCGCCCCCAGGGAGAGATATTCGCTCTCGGCATCCTTTAGAATATTATATCCGAATACTGTATGCAGCTTGATCTGGTCAAATTCTTCCGTTGTCAGCCGTGCGGGCTTCAACAGAATGGCGTCGGGAATCCCGATTTTCCCGATATCGTGCAGGGGCGCACTGTTGAGTATAAGCTCCTGCTCCCGTTCACTCTGCCCGAGGAGCCGGGAAAAAAGGGCGGAAATAGTACCGATACGCCGCAGGTGCTCACCTGTCTCTTCGTCACGGAAGTCCGAGACCCGACCCAGCAGATAGAGGGTTTCCAGTTCCCGTTCGACTGCTGTTTTGCGAGCCTCTTTTTCCGAATCCCGGGCGTTCTGCAGATTCATGTAACTCTCCTGCAGGGTGGAGATCATGGAATTGAAACTGCCGGCCAAATACCCTATCTCGTCAGCCGACTCTACCCGGGCCCGGAGGGACAGATCCCTGGAACCGGAAATCTGTCGTACGGTCCGGGTAAGACGTTCTACCGGACGGATGATGTGCCCCACATAGGCAGCGATAAAAATGATTATAAGCACAATGGCGGAGGCCAGAATCCAGAAATAAGTTTGTTTGATATTCTGAATCTCGGAAAAATAGGCCTCCTCACTTTCGCTGATCAACACCGTCCAACCGAAGACTCCCAGATCAAAAGCCACCCCAACCCGCTGTTCTCCGAAAAGTACTCCGGAAAACCAGCCCTGCTTCAGAGAATCATAAGCACCGGGGCTGCTCCAGGGCTCTTCTGAAGAAAAATCACCGTAACCGATCCTCATCGCTACCTCACCTTCACCATCGAAGGCGATAATGCTCTCGGTTTTGCCCCGCAGCAGAGAGACCGCGTAGGAGCGGAGGGATTCTTCGGCGATTATGCGATACTCTTCCTGAACCGAAAGATCCAGCTCGCTGAGGATTCCCCATTCACTGTTAACATAATCCCGCAGCTGCTCGGCCTTATAGGCCATATGACGATTCACAACCCGGACAAGGGCTTTACGGGATTCCAGGGAGGCAAATGTACCGCTGGCAACAATGACTGCCACAACCAGTGGAATGATCATAACAACAAGGCGAAAGCGCAGGCGGCTGTTGTTCAGCATATTCGTACCATAGCATTCCTGAGAACAAAATGGTAGACTAAGCGATACTGACGATTATGCAACCAGAGCAAGAAAACAGCGATGCAAAAGTACCGCGAAACAGTTTCCTTTTTCCGCTGGTATCCAATATAATTCTTGTCGCAGTAACAGCAGCATTTATGTGGATTATGCACGCCTCAGCTGAGGAACAGATCCGCAGTGTGGCACTGCGGGAGAATCGCTTTCTTACCACCGAGTGGCAGCTCCTTAAAGAACTCAAGGCCCAGACCGACAGACAACTGCAGGAAAAGGAGCAGGAAATCATCGCCTTACGACAGCAGTATGCAGCGTTACAGCGGAGCGGTCAGTCCTCCGATAAACTGCTGGAGCTGGAAAGGCAGCTGCAGACGGCGGAGGCCGAACGGGACCAGATTATCTCCCATCGCATGAAAGATATTTCTAACACCGCTGTGCCTGCGGAAACACAGACGGCCCCGGAGGTTCTTCCGGAGCAGCCCTCACTGAACAGGGATCTTCTCCGTAAGATCCAGAACCTGGAAACGCAGAACCAGGAGTTACAGCGAGAGCACAGGCTCTTCCTGGATGCCCTGGACCTGGCGCTGCGGCAGATAATGGAAAAAGAGCAGATCGCCGCTAACAGTACGGCACTGCGCATGGAAGACCTCAGCACCCGGGCGCTGCTGCGGGCCCTGATAAGTTCTCCCCGGGTACGGGCGGAATACCCCGGCCTTCTGGAAGCCACGGACCGCTATTTATCCAACCTGGGGCTGCAGGAGCGCCTGTCGGGGCGTCGGGAGGCTTACGCCGAGGTTATACGTATGCTGGAAGAAATTGGCGAATAGCTATAAAAGCAAAAAAATCAGGGATTTGAATAAGCGCTTAATTCGGCTGTTGCCTTGGACAGATAACCGTCGGCAACAGCATACATGCGGTAGATGTATTCAGTACCGCCATTAAGACCGGTATCTTCATAAGACCGTGCGGCACTGCCCATATCCAGATCATTTTCATTTTTAATCTCCGTAAAAGCGCCGCCATTCTCAGATCTCATTATCCGAAACCCGTCGATATCGCTGACTGAATAGTTCCATGTAATCATTATTGAGTTTGGGTCCCCCGTAGCCCCATCTACATTAAAACTCTCCGGTGCCGGAAGTCCTGTTACCTGCACATCAAGCTGATATTGGTCCAGCAGCGCGTAATCCTCACAGCCGTCAAGGAGCATAAAAACAGAGAGAAAAGAGACTATAAGCAATGGAAACAATGTCTTTAGCATATCAGAACTCCATCCCTGCCGAGAGGGAAGGCAAAAACCCGCGTATAAGTATATCATCATCAAAGATAAAGAGCAGACTGAGCTCCGGGCCTGCATAGAGCCGCCTGCCAAGTGGCACCCGTAGTGAGACAATTCCCTCCCCGTAGGGGACCGTTTTGGTCAGGGAGTCACCCGACTCAGCGACGGTGATCAGAGCCGCCCCGCCGCTGAGCCCCGCGATAAGCTGGTACGGCGGATCAAAACTTCTGCCAAACTGCAAACTGACACCACCGGTGGTTACATAGAGAGGGGCTCCAGAGGTCAGCTTGTCGTTAAAAACCCGGATCAGGTTGACTCTGGCCCCCAGCAGTATGGACCACTCCCGCCAGGGCTGCTCCATTCCGGCAAAGACGGTTCCCGCGGCACCGTAATGGAAATACTCAGTAATATCGCCAAAGAGCATCAGGGCCCCGGCGCCGGCAGCTGTATGCATCCGCAAAGAGGAGGAATGGTCCTGAAACTCTGGATTACTGACCTCTTTAGCCGGCTGGTTCCTTGAGGTTGTTGCTGTATCATCTTTTACAGCAGCCTCACCCGGTCTCTCGCCAGATTCTGCATGCTCGGGCAGAATCCCCTCAATCCGCGCCTCCGAGGAAGGACCGCTGCTTATTCCGGAGATTCTGACCAGGTAGCCGATGGTGGAGGCAATGATTGAATCCAGGTAGTGGTTAATCCGCAGATTGATACCGGTTTCGGCGAGTTTTTCTTCTGCTCCCGTATCCGAAAGATTATGGACAAGCCGATACGAAACGGAAACACTATTACCCTCAAGGTGGTACCGGGTATGCAGGGTATACTCCGCGTTTTCCGAACTCCGACTGCTGGAAAGACCTGCCCTGGTAAGCTCAACACCGGCGGCCAGATAGAGAAGCTCCTCTACCTGCGAATCAGGCAGCTCCGACTGGAATAGGTGAAGAACAGTCTCCTCTGCATCGGCAGGGAAGGACAGCGTACACATCCCGACCAGCACTGCTAATGCGGTAACGAAAGAGCGTCCTCCATGATGCAGATGCGAATGGTGCATACTTTCTCTATTATAGCGAAAAACCCATAAGTTGCCAATTTTAACAATTAGTATGCTGCCGCGGCGAAAGCCAGGAGCCCGATGAAAAAGAAAATCAGCACCGTATGCAGATCCGGGGCAAGGGCTTTAAGGCGGGAAGAAAAACGCTTTCCTGCGGAGGTCATTACAAGCCGGAACACAGCGGCCCCGAGAATTACAGCAGGCAGAACCGAAAGCAGCTTATCCCAGCCGAAAAGGGGAAGGGTATACCTCAAGGCCTCAGAATAGAGCAGACGATGCAGGAATCGGGCCACGTAAATACCGAAGACCCCGGTCCCCAGACAGAGCAGGGCCAGCAGAATCACTACACTGTTTTCCAGTTTTCCGGGCAGGTAATCCTGAACAACTGCCTGATCTGCCTGCGCTGCCGGGTGTCGGGCTTTGAGGCCGGGAAAATAGATCCTGCTGAGTTTGATAAAACTTGCAATGGTCAGGAAACTTGTTATCCACAGGAGCGCATAGGCGGGAGAACCGTCCATTCCGGAGCTTATATAAGCCTTGCTGGCAAAACCGTTAAAGGGCGGAATCCCGGAGATGGAAAGGGCTCCCACAAAAAAGGTCAGTCCAAAAAGCGGAACCCTGCGCCCCAGACCGGAGATCTTGTAGAGGTTGCGCACCCCGCTCAGACCCACAGCCGTACCAACAGTTAAAAACAGCAGACTTTTAAAGAGGGCGTGGTTCAGGGCATGGAAAAACGAGGCGGTAAGGGCAAAGGAGGAACCCGCCCCAAAGACCGCCAGAATGTAACCCATCTGGGATATAGAATGATAGGCCAATAAACGCTTGGCATCACTCTGGGCAAGGGCGCTAATAACCGCGCTTATGGCAGTAACCGCACCAATCCAGAGTAAAAGCTGGGACATATAGCCACCGCCGAACTGAATAAGGATCCGCACCATGGCAAAAAAGGAGACCTTGATCAGCACCCCGGACAGCAGTGCCGAAACCGGATGAGGCGCGTAGGCATGGGCCTCCGGCAGCCATGTGTGAAAGGGAATAAAGGCGGTACGCACCCCGATCCCCACACAGAGGGAGGCCAGAGCCAGATGCATAGTGGGAGTATTGCGTACTCCTCCGGCGCTCTGGAGCAGGGCGGAGATCCTTGTTATGGAAAGGACCCCCAGATCGCGGTAGACCAGAAAAATCCCGAAGAGGAAAAAGAGAATTCCCGTGGTGCTGAGCATCAGGTACTTAAAGCTCGCAACCAGTCCCGTCGGAGTGCCTTCATAGGCAATCAGCACATAGACCGCTATGGCGATAATCTCGAAACCGACAAACATGGTAAAAAGGTCACCCGTCAAAGCCACCCCGTACATACCGCCGGTCAGCAGCATCAGAAAGAAGTAAAAATGGGCTCCGTATTTCCTGTTTCCCAGGGCAAAAAGGGCAATAAGCGGCGTAATCAGGCTTATCAGGGCCGAGGAGACCCAGGCAAAGCCGTCCAGCACCAGACTGATACCGTAGGGTTCAGCCCAGCCTCCCAGAGAATAGAAATAGACAGTCCCCTCCATAACAGGCAGGCACAGCAGAACAAGCGCGAATATCGGCCCGATAAAACTCAGCACGGCAGCGTAGCAAAAGATCCGCTCCACAGCTTTATAGATCTTGCCGAAAAGCGCCAGGGCGGCACCAAAGAGGGGAGAAACAAGGATCCAGATAACCAGGTTTTCAGTCATGCAGTTCCCAGGCCTTTTTTTCTATGGTCCTCATATCCAGAGTGCCGAACTTCAGGTAGAGCCGGTAGATCAGAACCAGGGCCAGGGCGACCACGCATATTCCAACTACAATGGCCGTCAGCATCAGAGCCTGGGGCAGGGGATCCACCATCTCAGCTGCCCCGCCCTCGATTGGTGCCGTCTCCCCGGAGAAGGAGCTGTAATAGATAAAAAGCAGAATAACCGCGCTGTTGGCAATACTCAGAGCCATGACTTTCTTGATCATATTGGCCTTGTTCATAATTCCCCAGAGTCCGATTAGAAAAATCGCCCCAATAAGCAGCCAGGCCATTACTCCTCCCTGAACAGGTGCATGCAGATCAGGCTGACCCCGGCACCAACTTTAATACCGATAAGAATGTTGAACAGCAGTATCATCCCCGCGCGGGGAACAGCCTGAACATCCGCCCGGACAATGGGGTTACCGAGAAAGCCGATACCCGCTACGACACCGGCAAATCCGGCGGCCAGGAGAAGAAAAAACGCAAAGGCTTCAACTTTGGTGAGGGCTGAAACCGGAAACAGGGATTCGGCTGCCTCGACTCCCCGGCTGATGGCAAGCAGGATTACCCCCGAGGCGATAACTACTCCGCCCTGGAACCCGCCGCCGGGAGAAAGATGCCCGTAAGTGAGCAGGTAAAAGCCAAAGAGCATCATAAAGGGCGCGAGTTTACGGGAGATAAGATCAAGAATAGTCGTCTTCTTCATGGTCCTTCCTCCCTATGGAAAAATCGGTAAAATAAATAACCCCCGAGACAGCCAACAGCAGCACGATGGTTTCTCCCAGGGTGTCAAATGCCCGGTAGCCCAGATATATGGCTGTAACCAGATTCAAAGCTCCAGTCTCTTCGCTGCCGTTTTCCACAATATAATCCCGGATTCCTGAGGATACAGGATGCTCCCCATGCAGGGAGATAAAGAGAAACACCGCCGTGAGCGACAGGACCAGGACCTCCGCAAAAATCAGCCAGTGTTTTGTCTTCATGTCTCGTCGCGCCTTTCGGTCTTGTAGACAATCCAGATCATAACCACCGTCCCCACACCGGTCCCGACAGCCGCCTCTGTCAGGGCGACATCGGGAGCATGGAACAGAAAAAAAGACAAGGCAGCTCAGCAGGCTGAAAACACTTAACGTAAGCACAGCCGCAAGCATGTCACGAACCTGAAGCGAGATTACCGCAGTGACTGCCATTAAGGCGAGAACAACCTCAATCATCGTCTTTCCCCAGTTCCCGCCGCCTGGTGTAACTCTGCCGCCAGGGTACGATTCCGGCCTGCCAGGCAAAGCGGGCAATTATATGAGCCGAGATAGGATTGGTAACGAAGAAAAAGATGGTTATAACGATAAGCCGGCCTGTCATCGGCCCCCAGCCTGCAATAAACATGCAGCCGATAAAGAACGACAGGACAGAGGTGGTGGCGCAGGTAGACGAAGCCTGCAGCCGGGTATATACATCGGGAAAAACCAGCACGCCGATGTTTCCCATCAGATTGAAAGTAACCCCCAGGCCAAAAAAAATGGCCGCCGCGATATTCATACCTCCCCCTTTTTCCCGGAAAAGTAGCGGGTCATGAGCAGGATACCGATAAAGCCGAAGATATCGTAGACCAGGGCAACATCAAGATATATGGAACGCTCCAGAGCTACAGAGACCAGTACAAGTAAAACCAGGATCTGGGACGCCACCAGGTTCAAGCCGATCATGCGGTCCGCCACCGTCGGACCGATAACAACCCGTACCATGCTGATTACGCTGGAGGCGACCAAAAAATAGATGGTAATTCTAAGCATCAGAGCCATATACGCCTCAGCAGTTTCTCGTAGGTTCCCTTGATCAGCTCTCCGGCATAGCGGGAGTGGGTGGTACGGGCGTCGAGCCAGTGAACCACCAGATGATCATCCGTCAGATCCAGAGTTATGGTACCGGGGGTAAGGGTTATGGAACTTGTTAAGGCCACCCTGGCTATATCGGTCTTGAGTTTGGTACGGAAATGAACGATCCCGGGATTAATCTTTCCCCGCAGAATCTGCCACAGCACCTGGAAGCTTGCAACATACATATTAAAGATGAGGACCACCAGGTAAACAATAAAGTAATGAGGCCTGGGCAAGTGAGCCCTGCGGGCGGCCTCTGTTTCATCGACAAAGATTGAATAGGTAAAGAAGGCGACAAGCAGACTTGAAACCACTCCCGCCACCAGGGACCCCGGATCCAGGGACCAGGTAAAAAGCATCCATCCCGCAAAAAGAGAGAGGAAGGTGATGGCAAACCTGACAAGAGCCCAGCGGGTCTCGAGTTTCATTCCTCTTCCTTACGCGTAAAGGCCGCGATAACCTCCTCGGGGGCAGCGGCAGCAAGGAGTTCATTACAAAAACCAGGGTCATGAAGGTAACGAGCGAGCCGGCTAAGAACCTGAAGATGCCTGGAGTGGCCTCCCTCGGGGCCTGCCAGCAGAAAGAAGAGGCTGACCGGCTGATTGTCCACAGCATCGAATTTGGCGCCCTCAAGCTTGCGGCCGAAGGCGACATGCATCTCCTGTACCTGGGAAGAAAGACAGTGGGGAATGGCGATGCCGCTCCCGATTCCGGTGCTGGTCATCTTTTCCCGCTTCATCAACTCCTTGTAGAGCTTATCCTGGTCCTCCACACCACCGCCCCTGGCCAGAACAGATGCTAATTCCTTGATTATATCGGGTTTTTTCTTTGCAGCGAGGTCCAGTTCAATGCAGGCCGGATTCAGCAGTTCGCTTATATTTATTGCCATTACTCCTCCTCCGCCAGTCCCGCGGCCCAGTCGACCGGGACGGTAAACAGGATTCCGGTTCCGGGATCCTTCAGATCACCGCAGACTTCGGTCAGCAGCTTGTGAAGCCGGGGAATCAGGCTTTCGTCCCGGACGACGGAAAAAATCGTTTTATTGTAGGGTTTGTTCCCCTTCATGAACTCCTTGAACCCGGCGAACAGGGGGACCTCGTAGGTAAGAAAGCGTCCCATTCCTTCGGAATCCAGGATTGTCCCTCCGGGTATTCCCACCTCGGCATAGGCCTCCAGGACCTGTTCCAGGAGCTCTTCGCGGTTCAAGACAAAAACCATCAGTTTCATGACTGCCGCCTTTATGCGAGGAATATCGCAGCACCAGAGTACCGGCACTTTAACTCGAGGTCAAGATTTTTAACAGCAACTTCATGTAATGATCCCGTTTCGTATCCTATGTTACCGAAATCTCTTCAGTATTATATTACTGTATTGATCATGAAAGCGAGGTTCCAGAATGAACTACATTGATATAAACGATACTATCTACGCCATCACGGAAAAATACCCCGAAACCGTGGATATCTTCGTCGCCCGGGGCTTTCCCCAAATGGCCGAGTACGCCCAGCGCGCCGGATACGGCAAGCTGGTCTCCCTGAAAACGGCCCTGGAGATGCGGAAAATCAATTCAGAGCTCTTCGTCGGTCTCCTGAACGAAGCGATCGGAGAGCACAGGGAGGGGGCCGATCTTACCCTGAGCGGGGCGCAGCAGAATGGGCAGGAAGAATCGCTTACCATGACCGGACTCCTCCCCTGCCCGGTGCGGATTCCCATCCTCGAGGAGTTCAACAGCTTCAGCAGCTCCTACCGGAAGCAGCATAACAGGGCCATAGACGCGGAGCTGAAGGCCGCCAGCGTGGGCACCCAGTGGGTGGAGGAACACATCGGCAGCTCCACCTCCGTTGAGTCCCTGCCGGATATCTTTATCTCCGCGGGCTTCGACCTCTTCTTCGACCGGCAGCGTATCGGCCGCCTCCGGGAGCAGAACGCCTTTACGGACCTGCTGGACTGGAAGGGCGAGAATTCCGCCTTCGCCGGACTTGATCTCAAGGACCCCGCGGGGGTCTACTCCATAATCGCCGTGGTCCCGGCGGTATTCCTGGTAAACACCCAGGAATTGGGAGACCGTCCCGTGCCCAAAAGCTGGGATAATCTTCTGAACGGCGATTTCAGCCAGTCCGTCTCCCTGCCGGTGGGGGACTTCGACCTCTTTAACGCCATTCTGCTTACCATCCGCGGCCGTTACGGCGACAGGAGCGTGGAAGAGCTCGGCCGGGTAATGCTCCAGGCCCTGCACCCTTCCCAGATGGTAAAAAGCGACCGAATGAAGAACGCCCGGCCGGCGGTAACCATCATGCCCTACTTTTTCACCAAGACCGTCCGGGAAGGCGGACCCATGCAGGCTGTCTGGCCCGAGGACGGAGCCATAGTGAGCCCCATCTTCATGCTCACCAAACGGGGCAAGGAAGAGGAGCTGAAACCGGTAGTGGATTTTTTCGGTTCCAAAAAGATCGGCGAAGTCCTGGCCCACCAGGGACTCTTCCCCTCCCTTAATCCGGAGGTTGATAACAGGCTGGCTGAGGGGACCCCCTTCATGTGGCTGGGCTGGGACTACATAAAATCCCGCGATCTGAGTAAAGAGATCAGCGCCAGCGAAGAGATCTTCAAGCATACCAGCAGCCTGGTTGACATGACGGAGGAGAGCGCATGAACCTGATAACAGTATCCGGCCCCCCGTCATCGGGAAAAACCGCGGTCATCCTCAAGACCGCCGAATCCCTCAGGCAGAAGGGCTTCAAGATCGGCGTGGCCAAATTCGACTGCCTCTCCACCGAGGACGATCAGCTCTACGCGAAGGCGGGAATCCCTGTGCAGAAAGGCCTCTCCGGGAGCCTTTGTCCGGACCACTACTTCGTCAGCAACATCGAAGAGGTCACCCAGTGGGGAATCAGCACGGGCCTGGACATTTTGATCAGCGAATCCGCCGGGCTCTGCAACCGCTGTTCACCCTACATCAAGGATATCCGGGCGGTCTGCGTAATAGACAACTTAAGCGGCATCAATACGCCGAAGAAAATCGGTCCCATGCTCAAAAGCGCGGACATCGTGGTTATTACCAAGGGGGATATCGTCTCCCAGGCCGAGCGTGAGGTCTTTGCCAGCCGCGTCGGCATGGTAAATCCCCGGGCAATGATTATCCACGTCAACGGTCTTACAGGCCAGGGTGCTTTTGAACTGAGCAGCCTGATGCATGACGAAGAAAACGAGATAGACACCGTCAAAGGTAAAGAGCTGCGCTTTCCCATGCCCTCTGCCCTCTGTTCCTACTGCCTGGGAGAAACGCGCATAGGCGAACAGTTCCAGATGGGAAATGTACGGAAAATCAAACTGGAGAACCAGCATGAGCAAAATTAGCCGAGACCTGGAAACCCTGCCCGTGGCGGCCCTGCTGGAGCAGTATCCTTTTGTTGATTCATACTTTTCCGCCGCGGGGCTTACACTCTCCGCGCGGGAACAGCTCCCGCTCAAAGAGTATCTCCATTCTCTGGAAGAGGAGTTTAAAGAGGACAAGGCCATCGATGTTGACGAAACCGTCTCCGGTGCCAGGACCTACATAGAGCAGATGCTGGAGTTCCTGGGCCTGAACAGCGGGACCCGTGTCCTGAGCGTAGGCATCCTGCCGGGGACCACAAAGAGCGGAGAAGCCGAGGGTTTCGACGCCCTGGAAATCCGGCCGGGAGAGATTGTCTCCATCGTCGGACCCACGGGTTCGGGAAAAAGCCGGCTCCTGGCGGACATCGAGTGGATGGCCCAGCGGGACACGCCGACGGGCAGACAGGTCCTGGTTAACGGCACCGAACCCGACAAGAAGTGGCGCTTTTCCACCTCCGATAAGCTGGTGGCCCAGCTCAGTCAGAACATGAACTTTGTCATGGACCTGACGGTCCAGGAGTTTGTTACCCTGCACGCGGAGAGCAGGCTGATAGAGAACACCAATGGGGTAACAGAAAAGATCATCGCCAAAGCAAACGAACTTGCGGGGGAACAGTTTACCCCGGAGACCCCCATCACCTCCCTCTCCGGCGGTCAGTCAAGGGCCCTGATGATCGCCGACACAGCCATCCTGAGCAAGTCTCCCATCGTCCTGATCGATGAAATCGAGAACGCGGGGATCGACCGCAAGAAGGCCCTGGAGCTGCTCCTGTCGGAAGAGAAGATCGTTTTAATGGCAACCCACGACCCGATCCTGGCCCTGATGGCGGACAAGCGGATCATTATAAAAAACGGCGGCATCGCCTCGATCATCGAGACCAGCGATGGTGAGCGGGGTATTTTACACGAAATAGAGAACCTGGACAGAAGAATTCAGACCTTACGGGGCGAACTGCGGGCGGGGAAACGCCTGGACAATATCACAATATAAGGACACGACCATGCACGAAGGATGTTCAGGAAGCTTTGAAACAGGAAGACAGATTGTAGACAAGGTGCGCATGATGGGGTTTTCATCCCAGTTCATGCCGGTTCCACTGCATGTAACATGCGGGCAATGCAGCAAGGAGTTCGAAATGGAGACCTTCGAGACCATCTGTCCCCACTGCGGAGCGGTCCACGGGGTAACCCCCTGCCACGCCTTTGACCCGGAGAGTGTTATGAATGCCGGGGTCGGGTACTGAATAGGAGCAACCTGGGGAGAGACCAAAGACGATTGCCTCGGCCTTTCGATAGGAGTAGTATAGGACCGGACAAAACAGAGCCGACCCAGGAGGTTTTCAATGAGCATTATAGCCCATACATCCCCGGACGCCGTGAGTGTCGGGCCCTACTCCCATGCGGCGGAAATCGCCGGCTTCGTGTATCTTTCCGGGCAGACACCCCTGGATAAGGGCACCGGGAAACTCGTGGAAGGAGGGATTGCCGTCCAGACGGACCAGGTATTAAAAAACCTGGAAAGCGTCCTGAAGGCAGCCGGACTTTCCTTCAGCGACGTGGTCAAGGTCCAGGTATTCCTAACCGACATGAAGGATTTTCCGGAAATGAACAGGGTCTACGAGAGCCGCTTTTCGCCTCCCTACCCCGCCAGGTCCACCTTGGGAGTGGCAGCCCTGCCCCTGGGAGCAAAGGTGGAAATAGAGATGATCGCCGCGAGGAGCAGATCATAGGCCGGCTTACCCGATCCCCATACAGGCCACCCCCGCGGCTGCCGCGGCGAGTCCCGCCCAGCGCAGGGGGTGGACCTTCTCCCCGTTGATAAAACGGGCAAGCAGTACCGTGGGGGCCGGGTAAACCGAGGTGACAGCGGTAACCAGGATGATCCTTCCGCTCTGGACCGCCAGCATAAAGGCGATGTTGGCGGCCATATCGAAGGTCCCGGCCATAATTGTGGGGATAAGCCCCTGCCTGCGGACCAGAAGCGGCCGGGAGCCCAGTATGCTGTAGAAGGCCACCAGAGCCAGAGAGGCAAATCGCGCTCCCGCCAGGGGCCACAAACCCGCCGCCGCATCGGTCTGGGCAATCAGAATAAAAAAGAGTCCGAAGCCGGTCCCTGCACCTATTCCGAAGAGGAATGCCCTGCGGCGTTCCTCCAGAGTCGTACCAGCCTCAAGATGCTCGTAACTCAGGAGTACCACCGCCGGGAGAATAAGGCCAATCCCGATCCATCCTGTTAAACTGACGCCGTCTCCGATAATCAGCCCGAACACCAGGGGCAGCAGGGCGCCGACCAGGGCCGCTGTTGGAGAAACGATCGCCACGACGGTATGAGCCAGGGCATGGTAGAGAAAGAGAATACCCACAGCTCCACCGATACCCGCAGCGGCACCCCACAGCAGATCCGCCGTCACAGGTAAACCGTCCAGCAGCAGGGGAGATACAAAACTTACCAGCAGGAGCCCGAAGAGCTGGGAGGTAAAGAGGACTGCCCCGACAGCCTGCCTGCGGGAGGCATAGCCCCCGGAGAAGTCGCCGATACCGAAAAGCAGGGCTGCAGTAAGGGAGAGTAGAAATATCATGCTTCTTTTTCCGCCTTTGGAAGAAAACTCAAAATCGCGGGAACAACAAAAAGAGTAAACAGGGTTGATATAAACAACCCCCCGGACACCGCAATTCCCAGAGGCTGAACAATGTTCGAGCCCTCCCCAAGACCGATAGCCAGGGGCAGCATACCCAGAATCGTGGTCAGCATGGTAATAATAATCGGCGGGAAGCGCAGCCCCGCGGCAATTGTGATGGCGTCGATCCTGGATTCGTGATGGGATGAAATCCGCAGATAAAAATCAATCATGATAATCGCGTTGTTAACCACTACGCCGGCTAAAAGGATCGTGCCCAGCAGGGAGTTCAGGTTCAGGGATGATTTAAATATCAACAGACTGAGAACAACCCCGATAAACCCCAGAGGAACAGTAACCAGAATAACCAGGGGCAGCCGCAGGGAGTTGAACTGAAAGGCCAGTACCAGGTAAATCAGGGCCACAGAGGCAGCCAGGGCTATAAACAGAGAACGGATTGCCTCGTCCAGCTCCTCCTGGGGATTGTCAAAACTGATGGAATAAGCCTCGGGCAGGCTGAGCTTTTCCTCCAGAATAGTACGAATCTTTTCTTCATTTATTCCACGCTCTGCCGCCGGCGTCCCAGGCAGCATCCTGCCGTAGAGCCGGAAGATGTGTTCTCCGTCCTCGCTGGCAATACCCGCCACGGCGGTGTCCCGGGAAAAATCATAAAAATGCTTCATCGGCACAATGCCTGCGTTTGTGTACATCAAAAAGTTCTCCAGCTTCTCGATTCCGTCAAGGCTCTCCTCCGGGAACACGGCGGAAACAGTAATGGTCTCCTGTCCGTCTTCGAAATCCATCGACGAGGTTCCCCGCAGGATCCTTCCGGTAAGAGTGTTCAGAGAAGCTTCGGTCATCCCGCTGAAGCCTTCGATTATTTCCCGGCGAAGACGCAGAGAGAGCTGATTGCTCACACCCGTCGCCGGATCCGTAAAGACCATGCCGTACAATTCCGACTCGTTAACCATATCCCGGGTCTCTTCCAGCAGGTTGACCTTTACCGACTCTTCCGGCCCGTGTACGCTGAGCTGCAGATCATTGGTCCGCGGCAATGGCAGCTGTGCCGGGTCCCACATGTTTACGTTAAAATAAAACCTGTTATCGGAAACAAAAACACGCTGCAGTGAGGCCAGAGCCTCTTCAGCCCCCCTGGAGCTCTCAAGATCAATAAAGAGTATATTGAAACGGCCGGAAACCTGGGCGAAGGTCCGGTCAACCTGGTCTCCCAGGGTTTCCTGCACCAGGGATTCCAGTTGAGGTACCACGTTTTCAACAATCTCCACCCGATCTTCAGTCTCCATGCTGCCGAAAAAGACAATGATCCGGTTGCTTAAGGGGGAGGAAATAATCTCTTTCGGGATTAAGGGCAGCAGCAGCGTCACAGAAAGCGCGAGGATCACAAAGGAACCCGCGACAAGGGTCCCGGCCCTGAACCGGCTCTTAATAAGAAACAACAACAGACCGCGATACCCTCTGGTGAGCCCGTGCATTACAGCCAGGGAAAACCGGGTCAGCCCCCGGGGCCTCTCCACTCTGCCAGGCAGCTTCAGGGGATGAAGCCGAAAAGCAATCAGGGGAATAAGGGTCAGAGAAATCAGCAGCGAAAAAACCAGGGCAAAGATTACGGTACTTGCCTGGTCCCCGAGGATCGCATTGGTCAGGGGGGCGGTAAAAGAAATGGGCAAAAAAACCAGGACCGTCGTGAGGGTGGAGGCGGTTACGGGAACAGCCACCTCTCCCACCGAGGTGATGATAAGGTGCATAAGGTGCCGGGGCTCCCGGATCTCAGGAGCCTCGGTATAGTGACGGTGAATATTCTCCAGTACCACGATGGAGGGATCGATTACCATACCCACCGCCAGGGCGATGCCTCCCAGGGAAATAAGATTCAAACTGACATCGAAAAAGTACATCAGGATAAAGGAGAGTATCATGGTTACCGGTATCGAAATGCCGATTAGCAGGGTGTTCCGCAGCTCTCCCAGGGTGAGCAGCACGATCAGCATGGCAAGCCCCGCCCCCATCAGGGCCGCAGTAACAACATTGCGGATGGAACGGTTAATGTACTCCGCAGGGTCCACATAGAGCTGAAAACTCGTATCCGGCGGAAGGACCCCGTCCTGTATTGCTGTCTCCAGAATATCAAGAACATCCTGGGACATCTGCCGGATATTACCGCCGTCTTTGGGAGTTGCATTGACTCTTACCGCCGGGGCCCCCCCGAGAACCAGGGCATGGCCTGGAAGGGTATACTTGATATTGATAGCAGCGACATCCTTGAGCCGGATAGCTACACTGCCCCGATCGGCGATGATCAGGTTCTCAAGATCGTAGATAGTATCGACATCAGTAAGGTTCCGAACCGAAAAACTCCTGTCCGTATCCTCTACTGTTCCCAGGGGCCGGGGAAGATGCCCCGGTCTGAAGGCCGCGTCAATATCGTTAATACTCAGACCGTAGGCCAGGAGGGCTGCGTTATTTAAAAGCACCTCCACCTCTTTGTCCTCGATATTGACGATCTCCACCAGTTCCGCGTCCTCCACCTGGGAAAGCTGGTTCTCAAGATTTGCCTTAATCAGCTCATACAGGGCTTTGGGCGATATACTGGAGGACCGTACCCCCATAAGCAGAAAGCCGGCGTTCTCCCCGGAAAAGAACCGGACCCAGTAGTCGTCCCGAACATCCTCCGGCAAAAGAGTGCGGATTGTGTTCATAACCGCTTCTACATCCGCCTTGGCGGTGTCGCTGTCTGTATTCCAGTCAAAGGTCAGGGTAAAATCCCCGGAGTCATTGCGGTACTCCGCCTCCAGGGTGCTTACCCCTTCGACGGTAAGAAACTGAGACTCCACGTCTTCACCATACTGACGGGAAAAGTCAACCGCTGAATAGCCGGAGTAATTTATCCTGACCCGAACCCGGGGACGCTGGGTCTGGGGATAGAGCTGTACCGGGAGTTCGGTAACCAGGATAATTCCCAGCACACAGAGGAGCAGAAAGCCCAGAATAAGGACCTTTTGCCGTTTGAATATCAGCCGCAACACGGTTTTCAGCGCCCTCCACCGGGAAGGGGAGCACCCTCCTGCTCACGTCCGCTCAGTTCCCGCAGATACAGATCCCCCTCGGCAAGGCCGGAAACAACACGGGTCTCGTTTCCCAGGGAGGTCCCGAGCTCTACCTCTTTTCGTGTTAAAGTGCGGGATTCGGGTTCCACAAGCCAGAGAAAGTTGCGTCCGTAACGCCGGTCAACAGCCTCGGAAGGAACAAAAATACCCCGTATGGTTTCTGTAGGCAGATCTATCAGCACAAAGGCTCCGGCGAAGGTCTGGGGCTCGGCGGGGAATTCAAAGGTCAGTTCAAAAAGACCAGTTTCGTAATCCGGTTCCGGCGAACGGAGGGTCAGGCGGCCTGTCAATTCTCCGCCGTCGACTCTGCGGCCGGAAACCTGCTGCCCCGGAACGACTTTAAAAGCATCCTTGTCGCTGATTTTGGCTTCAAGAATAAACTCCTTACGGCCGATTACCGTAACGCCGGCACCACTTGCCCTGACCTCTTCTTCCACAAAGAGATCAACCTTCGAGACAACGCCGTCGATACGTGAACGCACGGTATGCAGCTGAAAAGTCTGTCCGGCCTCGTTGCGGTCAACCGTAAAAAGGATGTCGCCAGGGCGAACGGAATCCCCGGGTTTAACGGGGATGTCCCGCACTACACCGGTAAAGGTGGAGGTATGCATAATGCGGCTCTTGGGTTCCAGTCTGCCGCCGACCTGAATTGCCCTTCCCCGGGTTTCCACCCTGGCGGTACCAACCAGCTCTGATCCCCCGCCTCCGGAGTCTCCCGAAGCGCCGCGTCCTGCACCACTGCCCTGCTGCGCTTCAAGCGACAGAACAGTGCAGGACAGAAAGAGCAGGACAAGGGCGGTGAGATTCAGGGGTGCAGACTGGGTACAGGTCTGTTTCATGTTCTTCCTCTTCTTTTTCAGGCTCGGGCGTACTCTTTTAGGAGTCCGAGCCCTTTCCGGATCAACTCTTCATCGATTCCGGAATAAGCCAGGCGAACATAATTGCGGTCTTCTCCCGGCAGGGCCCGTCCGAAATGGAGGCGGGTGCAGAAGCTGACACCGGTTTTATGGAGCACATCCTTGCGAAAGGCCTCATAATCCGTAAGCCCCTTCTTCTGCATCAGCTCCGTTACGTCGGGATACAGATAAAAGGTGGCGTTCGGCCGATAGCATGAAACCCCGGGTATGGAGTTCAGGATTTCCACAGCCGCGTCCCGCCGCTCCTTGAGGACTTCAAGGATCTTCCGGGGTCCGCTCTGGTCCCCCTTCAGGGCCTCAACGGCGGCTATCTGGATAAAGTGGTTTGAGCATGATTCGTCGTTCAGGTTAATCCGGGCAATAACATCGATAACATCCGCGGGCCCCAAAGCGGCTCCCAGACGCCAGCCGGTCATGGCGAACTTTTTGGAGAAGGTGTACAGAATAACGCAGCGTTCCTCCATACCCGGAAAGGAGCTCAGGGATACGGACTCCCCCCCGTACCGGATATCAAAGTAGGCCTCGTCACAGAGAACTTTCAGATCATGATTTACTGCAAAACGGGCAACAGCCTCCAGCTCTTCCCGGGACGATTCCGCCCCCGTGGGATTCTGAAGGTCGTTAAAGATCAGCAGCCGTGTCTTCGAAGTAAGGGCCTTTTCCAGGACGTCGAAATTAAGGCGGAAGTTCTCCTTTCCAGGGACATATCCATAGGGAACAGCTTTGCCTCCGTAGTACTCGATCTGGGATTCGTAAATCGGATAACCAGGGTTCGGGTACAAAACTTCGTCACCGGGATTCATAAGGGTCTGGATGAACTTACCGACAACCGGCTTGCCCCCGGGCTGCACTGCCACATTGGCTGCGGTGTAAGAGGTGCCCCGGGCCTTGTTTACATCCGCCGCCAGGGCTTCCCTGAGCTCCGGTACTCCCGCATTTGGAGCATACCCTGTCCTGCCGGCCAGCATAGCCTCGTGGGCAGCCCGGATAATATTCTCAGGCGTCCGGATGTTCATGTCTCCCAGATGAAAGGGGTATACGGTGTTTCCTGCAGCTGCAAAGGTCCTGGCCTCTCCGGATACGGCGAAGGCGGTTTCAGTCCCAAGATTACTGATCCTTTCGGCTATCTTCATCTCTTCTGTCTCCCTGAAGCGTCATTATGCAATGGATGAGTAGCTATATCAACTCAAGATTACCCCATTTTTATTTAGGAACCATTCTTGACAGGCAGGATCAGCCATTCTATCATAGGGTAAATACCTCAAGGAGAGAATGAAAATGGGAAAAACTCAAGAAAACCTGATGGCAGCCTTTGCCGGCGAATCCCAGGCAAGGAACAAGTATACCTTTTACGCCCAGGTGGCCAGAAAGGAAGGTTATCACTATATCGCCAGGATCTTTGAAGAGACCGCGGATAACGAGATGCGTCACGCCAAGGACCAGTTCAAACTGGCCGGACATCTCGGCGACACTGCATCCAACCTGAAAGACGCCCGGGACGGAGAAGATTACGAAACCAGCGACATGTACCCGACCTTCGCCAAAGAAGCCGAAGCGGAGGAAAATAAAGAGGCGGCAACCTTATTCAGCCAGATAGCCAAGGTAGAAGCCCACCACCGTGACCGCTACGATCGTCTGCTTGAGATGGTCAAAAACGATACCGTCTATAAACGGGAGACTCCCATCGCCTGGAAGTGCGGTGTTTGCGGTTATATCTACGAAGGAACTGAGCCCCCTGCAAAGTGCCCGTGCTGCAAACACCCCAGGGAATACTACGAACCGGCAAATCTCGACATTTAATCCAGACAGGGACCTGGTCTCAAACCCGTTTTCACACGTCCGAAAACGGGTTTTTTCTTGCCTTTTCTACCTATAAGGGGGTAGTCTAATGGTAAGAACAGAAAAAAATAAGGATGGAAGCATGAAAAAACTACTAGCTGCAATATTACTGGTTTCCCTGCTGGCAGCCTGTGCTTCGGCACCGGAACCTGATCCGGGCCAGGTGGAAACAGTCGATCTCAGCGCTTTTAGACAAAAGGCAGACGATGCCAAAGCCCAGGCCGATTCCTTAAAGGCCGTAAAAGGGGCAGCTGAAACCTATGCTCAGGCACAGCAGCTCTACGCAGAGGCCCGGCAGGCAGAGCAGGCCCAGAAGTGGGATACAGCAAAGGCAAAATATCAGGAAGCAGAAAAGACCTATCTCGCGGCATTCAAGGAGGCGGAGGCCAATAAAAAGGCAGCTATTGAGGCCCTGGAGAATGCCCAGAATGCCCTGAATACGGTTGAGCAGAATGCTGCGGATGCCCGCGAGGAAGCCGGCCTGGAGGAGGAAGAATAATGAAACGTATAGTATTGGTTCTTCTGATCCTGGCAATCGCTGTTTTTTCCCTGTCTGCACAAAACCTGAGGAACAATCCTGATTACCGCGAATCCCTGCGCTACAAACAACTGTCGGAGGAGGCTCTGGAAGAGGGAGAATACCTTAAAGCCAGGGAATACGCTGAACTTTCCGCTGAATACGCCGGAAAGTCGGATGAATACGTAGCCCGCATGCTGGCCCAGTACCGCGCGAACCAGCTCCTGCAGCGGGCTGTCGGTCTTCGCGGTCAGGTAGAACGGTCCGGCAGGTCAAAGGAAAATCCCCAGGACTTTGCCAAAGCTGTTGGTTTTATTGAAGCCGCCGGAGAGCTGTACAACAACGGTTCCTTCAGCCAGAGCTCAGATAGCAGCCGGGAAGCCATAGCCCTGCTGGAGACCTTCGGCGGAGCCAGAGGAGTTCAGTCTCAGGAAGTATCGAAATCGGGACTCCCTGCGGCGTATCTGGTACGCAAACTGCCCGGCGCAGAAGATTGCTTCTGGCGTATAGCAGGATACCCCTTTGTTTACGGCGACACCTCCGCATGGAAGCCTCTGTACGAGGCAAACAAGAATAAACTGCCTGAACCGGACAACTGGGACCTGATGTATCCCGGCATGGTAATGGAGATTCCTCCGCGCCCGGGCGAGAAGCGCTCAGGGGTCTGGGTGGACGGCGAGATCAGGAATGAAGCACCCAAACAATAAAAACGTATATGAGATATGAGCAGCGGCCCCCTTGGGCCGCTTGTTTCTCCCTCTTCGGCAGCCTATGAAACCATTCTGTATCGTTACCGCATCGGACACGCGTTACGGTGATTTTCTGATCAATCACTGGTACAAATCACTTACTGAAAATTCTGATCTGTCACTGATTGATGTGGCGGTTCTGGACTACGGGCTCAGTACAGCCCAGAGGTTCTACCTTGAATCCCATGGCGTAAGAGTACGACAGTACCCCAAAGACGGCCACGTTGTAATAATAAGATTCCGTGACCTGGCGGATTTCCTGTCAGAGGAAAAATACGAACAGATAATACTCTCCGACGGCGGCGACATAATTTTTCAGGACGATATATCACCAGTCTTTACTGAACATCCTGATATGTTCCGGGGCGTTCAGGAGGACCTGAAATCCGCTTTTTCAGTCTTCCTTACCGATGAATTCTTCAACAAGGAAGATAAGAAACGGATTAGAGATGTTTTAATTGAGGAGGAAATGATCAACGCAGGCTTCATCGCCGGACCCAGTGAGAAAATGCTCCGCCTCGGTCAGGCTGTGGATACCATGGTATTATCAAAGAAAAAATTTGGGCCTGATCAATTGGTGGTTAATTATCTGTTTAGAACTGAAGGATTCTATCCCCTCCCAAAACGTTTTAACTATGTAATTGCCACCGCTGAAGGAGAACTTAAAATCCGCGACGGAAAGTTTTACGCCGATGGAGAATTGATGACAGTCGTTCATAACACCGGAAATATCAGTTTTTTTCGGCCCATCGAAAATTTCGGTTACGGACCTGAAAGAAACCAACTGAAGCCTGAGCTGTTACGGGCACTGAAGGCTCTTCACTCCACATCGGACACGGTTTATGAGACCAAAGCGGAGCTGAGAAAACGGGTAAAGGTACTGAAAGAAGAGATTCGGAAACGGCAGCAAAGGTCTCAGGAAGAACTGGAAGAAAACTGGTCAGATTTTAAGGAACTCTTTTTTCACGGAGAGGAATAAGCATACCCATCTTCAGGACGGGTACGCTGAAAGTTTTATTATTTTACAGCAGCGGCAAACTTCTTTCCGTACCCCGGGCGGCTTCAAGGCTCTTGTCATCGGGGTTCCAGAGGGCCTTAATACCATCGCCTGCCAGCTCAAAGCCGGCCTCTTTCAGCTGTGTATTCAAGATGCTCACAGACTCCCCGCTCCAGCCATAACAGCCGAAAGCCGCGGCCTTCTTATTTGTTAATTTGAGGCCCTTTACCTCTTCTATAAGGGCCGCCATAGCAGTAAGAATCCCCTTGTTTACAGTAGGAGATCCGAAAAGCACCGCTTTGGATTTGAATATCCCGGTAACGACGTCATTCTTGTCCCGTTCCGACATTTTAAAGAGGCGTACATCGACTGAATCATCGACAGCATGAATACCTTCGGTAATTGCCTCGGCCATGCGTCGGGTCCCGTTCCACATGGTGTCATAGATAAGTGCTATGCGGTTCTCCTGATAGGAGTCGGCCCATTCCAGATACTTTGTGACAATCTGGGTCGGATCCTCCCGCCGGATAACTCCGTGACTGGTGGCGATTATATCCACCGGTACGTTCAGGGAGAGAACTTCGTTGATCTTCCTGGTGACGAAACTTGAGAAAGGCGTCAGGATGTTGGCGTAATACTTGATGGCTTCTTCGTAGAGCTCATTCTGGTCCACCAGATCGTTGAAGAGGTTTTCCGATGCATAATGCTGCCCAAAAGCGTCATTGCTGAAAAGAACAGCATCGCCGGTAAGGTAGGCGAACATGCTGTCCGGCCAGTGAAGCATGGGCGCCTCGATAAATATGAACTGTTTGCCGTTTCCGACATCCAGAGTGTCTCCGGTTTTTACGGTAACGAAGTTCCAGTCCTGGTGGTAACGGCCCTTCAGTGATTTAACCCCGTTGGCGGTACAGTAGATCGGTACGTCGGGAATCCGGGCCATCAGCTCCGGCAAGGCTCCGCTCTGCCTCGCTCAAGGCCGGCAAAGCCGTTCCTGAGCGAAAATTTTCCTGCTACAGGTACAAGTATACGGCTCATTCCTGACCACGTAGGTACCAATTGTTACGAAAGATCAATGTACGAAGGCTCCTATTCCTGGTCTTCTACCCGGTTCATCATGCGCCCGTCCATGGTCCGGTAAATCAGCTGGCGCGGTATAATTTTGTGAACCAGGTACACTACCTTGTAAAAAACACCCGGGACCACGATAACCGGCGGCCGGCGACGGTCCAGGGCCTTGAGAGAGTCCCTCACAAGCCGTTCCGGCTCCATCCAGCGGAATATTCCCGAACTTTTCCGGTTAAAGTCTTTCCCGAGTCCCAGACGTTCATGAAATTCTGTACGGATAAACCCGGGACAGAGGGCCTGCACACGAATACCGGTCCCCGACTGTTCGAGCTGCAATGCTTCGGAAAAACGGGTCAGAAAGGCTTTGGTTCCGCTGTAGAGGGCATCCAGGGGTGCGGGAAAAAAGCTCGCCAGGGACGAGACATTGATGATTGCGCCTCCCCCTTCCTCGCGCATGCCGGGAAGCACGGCATGACACAGACGGACTACGGCGTCGACATGCACCTTGATCATCCGCGCCTGGTTCTCGAATGTATCGACACTGAATGCCCGGGGGCTGCCGAAACCGGCGTTGTTCACGAGCACAGCTATCCGGCGGGAGGCAATATTGTTGGCAAAGAGCTCAAGCTCCTCCGGGTCCGATAAATCAAAGATAGCCGTTTCCACAGAAACCTTCCATCTTTCCCGAAGTTCGGCAGAAAGGGTGTCCAGGACCCCGGAACGTCTTCCCGTCAACACAAGGTAGTAGCCGCGGCGGGCATACTCCTCCGCAAAGGCACGGCCGATGCCGGAACTTGCTCCGGTAATAACAGCAATCGGTTTTTCCATGGCAATCAGTATACGCTCCAGCCGGGGAAATGAAAACCGGGATCCCGGCTTACTGTATACTTTGGGATACCATTGAACAGAGACTGGCTTTCGGTATAGATTAGATATACACTAATCTATTTACACACCGAAGGGGGTTTTCATGCTTACCGCGGAGAAGCTTTTTTCCCAGCTCCAGCAGGTCAGATTCTCGAGCATCAAGGACGAAGACCTGAGGCGGCATATAGAGAAATCGATGCCCATCATTCAGGAGATTGAGAAGCTCAAAAAAGAGAAAAACGCGGTAATTCTTGCCCACTCCTACGTGACCCCGGATATTATCTACTCAGTGGCAGACTATTCAGGAGACTCCTACGAGCTTTCAAAAAATGCCCTTGAAGCAGAGGCCGACCTGATTGTCTTTGCGGCAGTCCGCTTTATGGGAGAGACCGCTAAAATCCTGAGCCCTCACAAAGAGGTATTGATCCCGGGATACGATCCCGCCTGCTCCCTGGCGGACAGTATTACCGCCGAGGATGCACGCAAGCTTAAGGCCGAATACCCCGACTACGCCTTTATCTGCTATATAAACACCACCGCCGCGGTAAAGGCGGAATGCGACGCCAGCGTTACCAGCTCAAATGTGTATAAAATCATCGAGAACTTTCCATCGGATAAAATCTTCTTTCTGCCGGACAAATTGATGGGGATGAATATCATCGACGAGATGCAGCGCCGGGGGGTAAGAAAGGATATCCGTCTCTGGGACGGTACCTGCTACGTCCACGAAGAGTTCGAACCCCGCATGATCGACGAGTTCAGAGCGGCTCATCCGGATATCTACGTCATGGCACACCCGGAATGCAAACCGGAGGTAATCCGCAAGGTCGACTTCGTGGGATCCACCAGCCAGATGTTCACAAAAATCCAGGAGCTGCAGGGAGAAAAGGTGATGATGCTCACCGAATGCGGACTTATAAGCCGCATCGAAGTTGAGAAACCCGGCAAAAAGTTCCTTGGTGCCTGCCAGATGTGCAAATATATGAAATCCAACACACTGGAAAACATCCTGCGCGTGTTAAAAGACCCCAGACCGGAGGATTACGTCCGGCTGGATGAGGAAATTCGCGTCAGGGCTAAAAAGAACCTTGAGATGATGTTCAAGTACGCTGAGGGCTGAAGGATCTAAAGCTTGTAAACTCTCCCGGCATCAACGATCTCTACCGCCTTTACCCCGGCATTGAGGAGCACCTTCTGCAGATGGGTCTGGGCGTCGTCTTCTCCGTGGACCAGGAACACCTTCTTCAGCCGCTCAAGATCCAGCTGCGTTACGTAATCCCGGATTTCGCTGTAATCTGCGTGGGCGCTGAAGGCGTCAATCTTCTCTACCCGGGCCTGTCTGATAAAGGTCTCGTTAAAGATTTTCACCTTTTTCTGCCCCTCCACTATGCGCCGTCCCAGGGTATGCTTTGCCATATAACCCACTACCAGGATTGTGCTGGCAGGGTCGCCTATATGCTGTACAAGGTGGTGGCGGATCCTGCCGGCCTCACACATACCGTCCGCCGATATGATTATAGCCGGCCCCCGCACATCGTTGATCTCCTTGGACTCCTGCACGCTGGCGGTATAGCGCAGGTTATTGAAGCCGAAGGGGTTCTTGTGGTGCTGGATAAAGGCCTCATTGGTCGCTTCATCGTAGCATTCCGGATGGACCCGGAAAATCGAAGTCGCATTGGTAGCCATGGGGCTGTCTACAAAGATGGGAATCTCCGGTATCCGTGCCTGATCTGTCAGCAGGTGAAGGTAGTAGATGATCTCCTGAGTCCGCTCCACGGCAAAGGCGGGAATTACTATCTTGCCGTTCTTTGCAGCAGTGGAACTTACGATTTCCGCCAGCTTTTCCATCGCATCTGTAGTGTTTCCATGCAGCCGGTCCCCGTAAGTACTCTCCATTATCAGGTAATCCGGGTCCGGAACCCTGTCGGGATCACGGATAATGACCCGGTCCTTACGCCCCAAATCCCCGGCATAGACAATCCTCATAGGTTCGGCGGAGGTCCCGTCGGCGGAGATGTTCAGCACCGCGGTGGAGGAACCCAGGATGTGGCCCGCATCGTAGAAGGTCAGCTCAATCTGAGGCGTAACGTAGATGGGCCGCCGGTAGGAGACAGTTACAAACTGGTTGACCGCCTCAAGAACGTCCTTTTCTTCGTACAAAACTTCGCTGTCAAACTGCTGGCCCGCTTTAGCTGCCTTCTTCTTTAAATACTCGATGTCCCGGGCCTGTATCTTGGCGCTGTCCATCATGATAAGGGAAGCCAGGTCCCGGCTTGCCGGGGTCGCGTAGATGTTTCCCTTGTAGCCGCCCTTGGACAGCAGGGGCAGCATGCCGCTATGGTCGAAATGGGCATGGGTCAGTACCACGGCGGATACATTCTCCATATCACCGGGAATTGCCCGGTTCTTCTCTTCCGCCTCTTTTCTCCGCCCCTGGAAAGCCCCGCAGTCTATCTGGATCTTTGTTCCGTCGACTTCAAGATAGTGTCGGGACCCGGTAACCTCCCGGGCCGCTCCTTTGGAGTAGATCTGCACGCCCATACTCACTCCTTTGCTCCTTATGGTGTTCTATTCTGGAGCATAGCCCATCCCTGTACGGAACGCCAGTGCTGAAACAAAGAAAATCTCAAGGCAATACAGGCTCCAGGCGATACAGGGCTCCATTCCGCTCATCCGTCAGCAGGTAGATACGACCATCCGGGCCCTGGCGAACATCCCGCACCCGTCCGATACGTCCCTTCAGCAGCACCTCCTGAGCAACAATACTGCTCTCATTCCGCTTCAGCCGCCTCAGGTGCTGCCCGGCAAGGGCACCAAGGAAGATGTCTCCCTGCCAGGAGAGAAATGAATCTCCTGTATAAACCGACATCCCCGAGGGCGCAATCGAAGGATCCCAGTAGACCAGGGGCTGCTCCATTCCGGGAGCCGCGGTTCCGACTCCGATCTTTGCGCCGTTGTAGTGAGTACCATAACTGATCACCGGCCAGCCGTAGTTGGCACCTTTTTTAAGAATATTCACCTCGTCTCCGCCCCGGGCACCGTGCTCATGAGTCCAGATCTCCCGGCTGACAGGATCAAAAACCATCCCCTGCACATTCCGATGGCCGTAACTGAAGGCCGCGCCATAGGGATTGTCCTCCGGTATACGGCCGTCGTCATGGAGACGGAGAATCGTTCCGGCATGATCGGACAGGTCCTGGGACCTCTGGTCCTCTCCTCTGTCACCCAGCGAAATATAGAGATACCCCTCGTCATCAAACACCAGCCGGGATCCGAAGTGCATGGTAGTGCTTCCTGTGTTATCGACAGTAAAAACCCGCTCAAGGTCAGTCAGCCGGTCTGCAGCCAGACGCGCGCGGCTTACCGCAGTAGCGGCACCGCCTGAGGTGGAGACCACATGACTCAGGTAAATCCAGCTGGTACGCGGATAGTCCGGATGCAGGACAATATCCAGAAGCCCCCCCTGACCTCCGGCGTTGATCTCGGGCAGCCCTCCGATTTCAGAACGTTTTCCCGAGTCGATATCCAGGCGCCAGAGCCTGCCCGAACGCTGGGTGATCAGAACCTCACCCTCGGAGAGAAAGGCAAAAGCCCAGGGGTTGGGAATCCCTTCTGTTATCCGGACAAGACTGAAGGACTCATCCCGGGACTCGATTCTCTCCTCTTCCAATCCGGGAGCGCTGAAGGCTCCGCAAGCGGTAAACGCTATCAGGGTAATTAATAAAAAAAACTGTTTCATGTATAGAAAGTAGCTATTGTTGAATAAAATAGTCAACTAATCAAAAATCTTACATTACAGTATCTCTATATAAACCCCTTGACATACAGTATTATATATAATATTCTCTATATATAGATACTCGAAAGGAGTTTTATATGCAGAAATTGCTGATTATCGGCGGGGTCGCCGCAGGCGCGACTGCCGCAGCACGGGCACGGCGCATTGATGCAAAGGCCGAGATTACCGTCCTGGAAGCAGGCCCGGATGTATCCTTTGCCAACTGCGGTCTGCCCTATTACATAGGAGGCGATATTGACAGCCGCTCCAAGCTGATCCTCCAGAGCCCGGAGAGCTTTAAATCCCAGTACAATGTAACAGTGATCACTGAAACCGAAGTCCAGAGCATCGACCGCCGGAACAAGCTGGTAAGCGCGCTGCATATACCCAGCGGAAAGCAGGAGGAGTACTCCTACGACTCACTTATCCTGGCACAGGGAGGAAAACCCCTGGTTCCACCCTTGAGGGGGGTTAAGCTGGATCATGTATTTTCCCTGTGGACCCTGCAGGATATGGACGCCATAGATGACTTTATCCGTTACCGCAAGCCGGAGAACGCGGTGGTAGTGGGCGGAGGCTTTATCGGCCTCGAGATGATAGAAGCCCTGCGAAAACGGGGCCTGAATGTAAGCGTTGTTGAACGCATGCCCCACGTAATGCCCACTATGGAACCGGAGATCGCCGGATTCCTGCAGGAGGAGCTCCTCTCTTTCGGTGTGGGAGTTTACACCTCAAAGAGTGTTGAGGAGATCAGCTCCAGCCAGGTACTGCTGGATGACGGCTCACGCCTGAACGCCGACATGGTGCTGATGTCCGTTGGTGTCCGCCCGACCCTGAAACTGGCATCCGACGCCGGTCTGGAACTTGGCGACGCCGGGGGCCTTCTGGTCGACCGCAACCTGAGGACTTCGGACCCGCATATCTTTGCCGCCGGCGATATGATCGAGATTGAGCATAAGATCAACGGCGCCAAGGTACGCATTCCTCTGGCCGGGCCGGCTAATCGGCAGGGCAGAATCGCAGCGAACAACGCCCTTGGTATTCCCAAAGAGTATTCCGGATCCCAGGGCACCTCCATTGTACGAGTATTCGAAGCCGTTGCCGGATCCACCGGACTCAACCTTAACCAGGCACGTCAGGCAGGCTTTCGGGCAGAAGCAGTTACAGTCCACAAGGAACATCATACATCCTATTACCCCGGGGCACGACAGGTCACGGTTATGGTGATCTATGACCGCGAAACAGGCCGCATTCTGGGAGGTCAGACCGCTGGTCTTGCCGGAGCCGACCGTCGCCTCGACGTTCTTGCCACTGCTGCCGCTGCCGGTATGCGGGTACATGAGCTCTCCGAACTCGACCTGGCCTATTCCCCGCCCCTGGGAAGCGCCAATGATGCCATTAACATGGCAGCCTTTGCAGCAGAGAACCGGATATCCGGGTACAGTCCCGCGATTACAGCGGCTGAGCTGGACCAGTTTACCGGGAGACACAAACCGGCTTTTATCGATGTCCGGGACTACTTTGCCTTTGAAAGATCCCATGTAAGCGGGGCCGACCATGTTCCCCTCACGCACCTGGAGCAGCGCATGGGGTCCATTCACAGGGACCGTCCGGTGATTGTCTACGACGAAACCGGCAAAAAGGCCCATCAGGCATTGCGTCAGCTGGTCCAGGCGGGATTTGATGAGGTATACAATCTGAGCGGCGGCTTCACAAGCCTTGAGCGGCATGCCCGGGCACTTGGTTTCAGCCACCTGCACGTCCCCCTCCTTCAGCCCGAGGAAAAAAGTCTTGAAGATGAGCATGAAGCGGAGGAACAGGTTCCGGAGCAGGGATCAGGCGGGGCTTTAACCGGCGGCGGCCTTCTGGTAATCGATGTCCGCACTCCTGAAGAATTTGCTTACGGGGCATATCCCGACTCGGTAAACATTCCCCTGGATGAACTGGGATACCGGGCTGAAGAAATCAGCGATAAGGATCGGGAGGTCATCGTCTACTGCGCATCCGGAGCACGCAGCGCTTACGCCGCCCGTATGCTGACGCAGATGGGCTTCTCCGACGTCAAGAACGGCGGTGGGCTGATGGATATGATGGAGAACCTGGCTTAATAACCGGGTCCGCGAAGATCGATTTGTCCCGCAGGCCAGTCAAAGTCTGCGGGATAGATCATTGCGACCTCGTCCCAGAAAACCGAGTGGCGCAGGGTCTCCGGATCGGTTTTTTCCGGAGGCAGAGAATTGATAAAGCTGTTATTCACCCGACGACAGCCCAGATCCTTATAAAAAGGGGCCACCCTGAAGCTTGTCTGGAACAGGTTCACAGGGTAGGTGCCCTGGCCGACAAAGGAGAAGGCCTTCTTTACCACCCCAGCTCCCAGGCCCTGCCCCCGTAAATCGGGGTTTACACAAACCCCGCTTAAAGCCATCACAGTAAAGGAACCCCGGGGAGTTTGTATCTCCCTGGGAAAAACCAGCGCCACAGCAGCGATCCTATCCCCCTTCCAGAAGCCGGGATAGCCTGTGGGAAGATCCCCGGAGATCTCCGCCGTACGGGCCATATTTTCGGTATAGTACTCCCGGTTGTGATCCGGCCAGACCGACAGCCACAACCCGGTAATGGCATCCCTGTCTGCATCGGTATACGCGTCTGCCGGAATAAACCTGTATTCGAAATCCTTCATGATCTTGACCGCCCTACCATTCGTAGTAGGTGTAACCCCGCAGCCCCGCCTCGTAGGCCTCGACGATCTCCCGCCGTTCCCTGGGAGACAGCAGTTTGCAGCGTACCGCCCGTTCCGCCAGAGAGCGGAAACCACGGACCAGTTCGTTGGGATCGTACTCAACGTAGCTGAGGACATCGGCCACTGAGTCTCCCTTGGTCTCATGCTCATAGACCAGGGCCCCTTCCTCATCAAGACTGATGGAGACGATGTTGGTATCTCCGAAGAGGTTATGAAGGTCTCCAAGGGTTTCCTGGTAGGCGCCTACAAGAAAAATCCCCAGAAAATACTCCTCGTCGGATTTAAGATCGTGGAGCAGAAGGGAATTTTTCACCCCCTGCAAATCTATGAACTTGTCAATCTTGCCATCCGAATCGCAGGTAATGTCCGCCAGAACCGCTGGCCGTTTTGGTTCCTCATCGAGGCGGTGAATAGGCATAATCGGAAAGAGCTGATCAATAGCCCAGGAATCGGGCAGGGACTGGAAGATGCTGAAATTCCCGTAATAGGTGTCGTGAATAACCCTGTCTATTCCGGTAAGGTCCTCAGGTATATAGTCCATCTGTTTGGTGGTCCTGACAATCTTGTTGATTATATGCCAGAAAAATCTGTCCGCCAGGCTCTTTTCCCGCAGGCTTATGGTCCCGTGGATAAAAAGACCGTGAAGCTCATCCCGGTAATAAAGAGCGTCATTAAAGGCCTCCTGGGCAGTTTTGCTGGTTATATTCAGCGCGGACTCCTTGAGGTTTTTCAGATAGGCATGACAGTCCTCGGGCAGCTTGTCCGGAATTTCATCGTGGGCAGCCTTATTGATATCAAGAATATTGAACACCAGAACAGATGAGTAGGCCACCAGAGAACGGCCGGATTCTGAAACAAGGGTGGGATGCTCGACTCCTTCGGCATCAAAAGTAGACATAACAATCTCCACTACGTCGTAGCAGAACTCTTCCATGGAATAGTTTTTACTGGAGGCAAAATTGGTCTTGGAGCCGTCATAATCTACCGCCAGACCGCCGCCGATATCGAGGATTCCCATCCGCGCGCCTTCCCGCTTCAGTTCCGCGTAATAACGGCAGGCCTCCGTCAAAGCCATACGGATGTTCCGGATATTCGGCAGCTGGGAGCCCTGGTGATAATGGAGCAGTTCAAGACAATCCAGCATGTTCCGCTCCCGCAGCAGGTCGATACTCTCAGTAATCTGCAGGGCCGTCAGGCCAAAGATACTCTTGTCACCTCCGGATTCGGTCCAGTGTCCTTCGGACTTGGCGGTCAGTTTAATTCGTAATCCAAGGGACGGCTGAACACTGGCCTTTTCTGCCCGGCTGAGGACAAGTTCAAGCTCTCCGGGCCGCTCGACAACGATGATTACCTTGAGCCCCAGCTTGTTACCGTACAGGGCCAGATCGATAAACTCCTCGTCCTTATAGCCGTTGCAGATTATGTAGCTTCCCGGATCGTGCATGTACCCAAGGGCGGCGATCAGCTCCGCCTTGCTGCCTGCTTCCAGTCCGTGATGATACTTTCTGCCGGCCCGGACGATCTCGCTTATGACCTCCTGCTGCTGATTCACCTTAACCGGAAAAACCCCCCGGTATTCCCCTTTGTAGCCGTATTCCCTGATTGCCTTTGCAAAGCTTTCGTTCAACAGGATAATCCGGGAATCCAGAATATCCCTGAACCGAAAGAGAACGGGCATGCAGAGTCCCCGTTCCTGGGCGCCAAGGGCCATGGAGTAAAGACTTACATCGCTCCAGGAATCTCCTTTCCGCAGCCGGACTGTTACTTCACCGTTCCGGGAAACCCCGAAGTATCGGCTTCCCCAGTGATCTATGCCATACTGCTCTTTGGAATCTTCAAGATTCCAGGGAGCGGTTTTCTCTTGCTCTTCCTTCAAGATCAATCCTCGTTTGAATGAGCCTACCGCCTGGCATAGGGGATGGTCAAGCACTGTCTTCCCGGAATTGTTACAGTGATATAAAAAGGGCTGAAAAATCCCCCTCCCTGCAGTATACTCAACACAACAATGAATCTTTCATCTCCTGCACATAAGCTTTTTCTTACCGCCGCCGGTCTTTTACTGGGAATAATCCTCTACCTCTTCTATTTTGTGGGGGGATTCCTGACCCTGGCGGGTTTCCTGGTGGAGAGGGCAACCCAGCCCCTTCCCCAGGCCGGAATTCTGCAGGAAACAGGCAGTATGCAGCAGGAGATACTGAGCTTCCTGGAAGAACTGCAGCTTGGCCAAATCACCATGATCGAAGAAGCACCCCTGGGCCGGCTTGTATCGGCAATGACTCAGCAGCTGCCGTATAGCGGAAATCAGGACCAGGGCATCGATATCCGGGGCATCAATCTGGATCTCGAACCGGAAGGAATCTCCGCCGCCGCTGATCTTGTTATTACTCTGCCTGCATATTCCTCTATACGGGGTATCAGGTTGAAACCTGTCTCTACCAGCGTCAGGGCGGATTTTCAGGTTCTGCAGGACGACGATGGTCTGCTCATTTCCCTTACAGGAATACGCCTTTCACAGCTCGCCCTGCCCCGGAGAATCGCCGAAAGTATCTTTGCAGGTCTTATTCCGGAGGATGCTGACCTGCCCTTTACCCGGGTATCCCGCAGTACAGTCGCACTCCCCTACAGCCTGCTGCAGGAAGCCCTGCCTCCGGAACTCAGACTCGGCAGGATAGCCAGAATAGTCAGCATAGAAAGTCTCGAGGCACGAAAGGACGCACTGGCAGCAGATCTCAGGATAGATCCCGAACTGCAGAAAACCGTGCTCGCAGAACTGAGTGCTCTATTCGGCAGGGAAGGTGCCGGATTCGCGGCAGCAGTCGCAGCAGCTTTTCCGGCCGGAGAGGAGGAGCTTAAAGCGTCCGCTCTGCGCCTTTCCGCTCTGGGCAGTCCTGAATCCCTTATTCCCGGGGAGCCGACGGCCCTGGTCAGTCATATCAGTCGACAGGTTACAGCCAGAGACCGGAACGGTCGCATCTTTATTCCCGCTCGAGGAAGTGATATTCACCAGGATACAAGCATACAAACCGGAAAGGGTTCCTTCATCGAGCTGATTCTGCGGGACGACAGTATGCTCAAAATAGGAGAAGATACAAACCTTGTACTGGCTGAACTGCCCGCCGGAACCGAGCAGGCGGCTGGCCGATTCAATCTTATAGCAGGCGCAGTCCGCGGACATATTGCAGACAGCCGCAGCACGGATTATCTTTTTACCACGCCGTCGGCAGAGTATCGCGTTACCGGTACCGATCTGGTCCTGGAAGTAGAACCCCGGGAAACACGGCTGAGTGTTCTGGAGGGCAGCGTTCTCTGCGAACCGGAAAAGCGTCCTGAGAGTGCAGTCCGTGCCAACCAGCAACTGGCCGCAAAACCACGGGAGTTAACCCGGAGGCACACACGTGCCCTCCCCCCGGGGGCCCTCACAGAAGTCGAGAAGAAACGCCTCGAGGGACTTATGAACCTCTTCAGCGCACCGAAAGATGCTGCGGAGATCAGGGAGACCACCCGTTTCTGGGTAAGTCTGAACGAGTTCAAGAATGTAACCAGCCGTATAATCAGCCTGGACGAAGAATCCCGTGCCCGTCTGGGAGACGAGCTCGAAAAGCGGGTCGATCCGGAAGCCGTTGACCGCAGTTTTAAGGCCCTGATGCAGAACCCGGATTTCGCGGCAATAATCGACTCCTACGGGATTGAAGGGATACCGTATCCATGATACACAAGGCAGACACAAAAACAGGAGAGACTCATACCGTGGGTGATCATGCACACGAAAGCAACAAGATATTTACCCGATACCTGATACGCCTGCTTCTTTTGGGGATTCCCATTATTAATGTCATTGCGGCGGTCCTCTGGGGCTTTGCCGGCAGCGACGAAGAGACCCGCAGCTTCGGCAAAGCAGCCCTTATGGTCATTGTGACCTTCGCTGTGCTTTTTCTTATTGGGGGCCTTATAGCATTTACCTTTCTTTCTCAACGCCTTTTTCAGCTGTTTCCCTGACAATGCTGCGTTCCTTGAAGCGCCGGCCTGAGGAAGGCCGATCATAGAGGACTCCGTAAATCAGAGGAATTACAACCAGGGCTGTTACGGTGGAAAAGAAGAGTCCGAATATAATGGTGCTTGCCATGGGGGCCCAGACCACCGATTTTCCCCCGATTCCAAGGGCAGCCGGAAGCAGACCCGCGATTGTGGTTACCGAGGTAAGAAGAATCGGGTCTCAGCGTCATCCAGTACCGCCTGCATGACACCTGAGTCTTTCTTCCTGTTCTCATTAATAAAACTGATCAGTACAATGCTGTCGTTAACAGCAATTCCCGCCAGCGCAACGGCAGCATAGAGAACCGTAGTAGAAAAAGGCGTTCCCGAAACCGCTAAAAAGAGGACAATTCCCGCGAAAGCAAACGGCAGAGTCGCGAGGATCAGAAAGGGCTGTGTATACGATGAAAACTGGGAACCCAGGATCATATACATCAGAAAGAGACCTAACAGAAAAATCCGCAGGATCTGCAGCAGCAGGTCATCAGAATCGGAGAACTCACCCCCCACATTCAACTCTATTCCCGGAAATACCGGGCTCAGTTCGGTATCGAAGTAGTCCTGTATATCCCGATTGATTCCCCGGATATTCTGTTCATCATAGGCCGAAGCTTCTATGTTTACCTCCCGTTTTCCATCAAGACGCTTTATCGAAGCCAGCGGAGAGACTTCTTCAAGGCTGGCTATGGAAGAGAGCGGGATTTTCATGTTCTCGATAAGATTGATGCCGGAGTCTTCAGCATCCGCAGAGTATTTAACAATTACCGGGACCTCTTCGTTCCGGATAAAGTAGCTGCCGGCCTGGATTCCGTCCAAAGCGCTCCGCAGATGGGCCCCGACAAATGCCGCAGAAAGACCGTATTCCGCCGCGCGCAGGGAATCGACTGCGATCCGGATCTCAGGGGTTCCGGCCTCTATATTGTCCTGAATGTTGAATAATTCCGGGTCCCCGGACAATTTCTCCCTGATACGTGCTGCAGCCTGGCTAAGCTCATCGTAGTCATCACCGAAAAGCCGGTATCCTACGGGAGAAGATACGGGAGGGCCATTTACGGCCTTACGGAATAAAACCGCTTCCGCACCGGCGATATCCGATACAAGAGTCTCCACCGCTTACCTTGGCTACCTGCAGAATAATCGCGGGTCTTCCGTTAAAGCAGGCTTGAGTTCCCGAATCTTTATAGCCTTCGGATATTTCCGCCAGATCACCGACCTTGATGGTGCCATTTAATCCCGAAGAATCACGGCGGACGGCAAGATCCGACAACTCCCGAAAAGCAGCTGTTTGCCCCTCGGTCCTGACAACATATTCACGATTGGCCGTCGCTACAGTACCGGCAGGCAGGGAAACATTCACTCCATTTATTGCATCCGCGATTTCCCGCAGCGAGACTCCCGTAGATTCACTGCTCTCCTGCCGGACATCAATAGTGATTCTGTTTTCCCGGGATCCCAGAGAGGTAACATCCGCCACAGAAGCAATACCTTCCATTCGTTCCTCCAGATCCTTTGCCGCATGGTTAAGCAAGTCGTAATCCGAATTCCCGGAAAGCACGACTTCGATAACAGGCAAGAAATCCGCCGCGGAGAAATCATCAATGCGCGCTTCGAGAGCACCTTCCGGCAGCTCTACGGAAAAAAATCTCGTTCTGGTCTCCTGAAAAAGGCGGGCAAACTCCTCTTCCCCGATTCCGTCTTCAAATTCTACCCGGACGCGAGAAAGCCCCTCACTGATCACCGAACTGACAGCTTTAAGCTTCTTGAGTCCCTGCATTTCGTTTTCTATTTTGACAGTAATAGCGCGTTCAATTTCCACAGGCGCTACTCCAGGGCAGGGAACGAAAATGGTAACCCAGAAAAAGGGAATCTCGGAAAACTGTTCCCTGGGCATGCGGTTAAGACTGAACAGGCCCAGGACAAGCAGGGCAATCATCAGAATATTTACCAGCACATGGTTCCTGACGGAGAAGGATCCCGCATTCATCAGGCTTTACATCTCCCGCCGTGTAAACTGGATTTCCGTCGCCTGTACAGGAGCTCCATCAGTAAGACGCCGGGTTCCGGATACTATTACCTGATCCCCGGCCTTCAAATCGGATTCCAGGGCCGCAAAATCCCCATGACGGGCGGCAACCTTTACAGCGGCCAGGCGGGCTTGCCCCTGCTGGAACAGAAAAACGCTGCTGTCTGCTCACCCCTCAGACGCGCAGCGCTTGGTACAAGGAGAACAGGCTTCTCCATGTTTGTCTCCAGGACCACCCGGGCTGCCATTCCAGGTTTTATCCCGGAATCCGGAGCCGCGGGAAAAGAAACATCGACCTGATAGGCAGCAGCTGATCCGCTGCTGCCTGCGGCCACGGCATCCACAGTACCGAAGAAGGGTGTATCCCCTGCAGCGGCCACGCGTATTTCTGCCCCGGCCTACAAGGCCGATCTGCTGCTCCCCCAGTTCAAGCATAAGGGTAAAACCCGAGACATCTACCACGAGCGCGAGCAGGGTCCCGGCGTTTACATAGTTTCCCGGGGAAGCGTTCTCATCTATCCAGACTATTCGGCCGTCAATAGGACTTTTAATTGTTCTGTCCTGCAGAATTTTGAGGTTCTGCTCGTACGCAGCCCTGGCTCCCTGTTCACTGCTCCCGGCACGCTCCAGATCTATACGGGAGGCGTTTCCCCGTTCATAGAGGGAGCTCAGTACTTCCAGGTCCGCCCGTGCTATATCCCAGACCGTGCGGGGCTGTTCCGCAGAAAAGGCGGCAAGTTCATCATCGAGACGTACGAGGACAGCTGTCCGCATGCCGCTGCTCCATATCTTACGGGCTGTTGTCAACATCATATTGAGAATAACATATCTCAGTATGTATTAAATCAAGACTATTTTGACTATACATTTCATTTTGTGTTATCTTCTTCTCTGGAGCAGATATGGAACAGCAGTTTGGACAGTGGTTACGATATTACCGCAAGCAGCATCACATGAATCAGAAGGAGGTGGCCGACGCCCTGGGGGTGGGACAGACCACTATTGCAAATTACGAAAACAACAGCCGTTTTCCTGACCGGCAGAAACTTGTTTCCCTGGCGAAGCTTTTTAACGCGTCATTGGACGAAATCTTAGGAGTCAGGGTAAAAAAAGACCCCATGTCATGCGGAGAATACCCCTCCTTCGGCCAGGCCCTTTCTGCTGAGGAAACGCTTGAGCACATTTTAGCAGGGAAAGAACTGGAAGCCTGGGACAAAATTCATCAGATTGTCTGCGCCGGCACCGGTATGGCGGAAATCTATCTTCATCTTCTTACCCCCCTTTTAGTACTAACCGGGGATCTCTGGGCTGATGGCAGCATCTCGGTAGCGGAAGAGCACATTGTCAGCAATGCTGTAAAGGGATACATGGAACGTATGCGTGTACTCTACCCCAAAGCCTCTCCACAGAACTCTTCGTGCATCTGCGCCACCGTTCCTGGAGAAAGCCACAGCATCGGAATCAGGATGCTGCGGGACCTGCTTGAACAGTCAGGCTGGAAGGGATTTTTCCTGGGTGACAAGGTACCCACAGACCAGCTGATACGCTTTGCGGCTTCTCTGCGTCCAGATCTGCTCGCCTTTTCGGTTTCCCTCAACGAGAATATAGACGCCGCGAACCTGGTTATCGAACGTGTGCGCCGTGAAATCCGGCTTGCCCGCATACCAATCATGCTCGGGGGAAGAGTTTTTTTGAGGGACGACGTAAACCGGAATAACTCCCCCGCGGATTTTGTGGCATCAAGCCTCAATGCCGGACTGGAGTTTGCTTCTCAAATTACACAGCCCAGGATACACAGCCGATGAGCAGTGATTCCAACATTAAACCGCAATCCACACGCGGGATACCGAAGGATGAACTAAAGCGGATTTTTGGTTCCAGAATAGAGTTTATTCCCGGCCGCCCTCCACGGGAGTGCAGCCACGTCCTTTTATGGGTTCAGCAATCTGTCAGAATAAGCGACAACCACGCCCTGGCAGCGGCAGTACTTACGGCTAATACCATGGAGCTTCCCCTTTACGCCTATTTCTGCCTGGTCCCCGCTTATCCAGGGGCCAATGCACGGCATTTCGCGTTTCTGCTTCAGGGACTTATCGACCTGGAGCAGTCTTTGGAGAAACTGGGTATTCCTCTGATCGTGGATATCGCCTCCCCGAAAGAAGGCATTCCGAAGGCCGTGAAGGGGGCGGCCTGCCTGGTCTGCGACACCGGGTATACCGCTGTTCAACGCCTTTGGCGACGGAACCTTGGGGAGAGACTGTCCCTGCCCCGGATACAGCTGGAAAGCGATATCGTTGTGCCATCGCACCAGGCAAGCGACAAGGCTGAGTATTCCGCCGCAACCCTGCGGCCAAAGCTCCAGCGGCTCATGGACCTGTATCTCGCCCCAGTCAGCCGCCAGCCGCATATCAGGCATCACCGCCGTCGGTCCGAGCCCCTCCCCTTTTCGCCCATACGGTCCGTACCTCCTGCGGCAGTTCTGTCGAACATGGCTGAGTTCGGCATCAAGGACACTGCCGGTCCGCTCACCGGTCTGTACGGAGGCGAGAGGGAAGCCCGTAAATGCCTTGATCGGTTTCTGTCCCGCAACCTCAGGCATTTTCATGACTCCCGTAACGATCCGGGACTCAATATGCAGTCCGAATTATCCCCATACCTCCACTTTGGTCACCTTTCTCCCGTTACAGCAGCCCTGGCGGTAATGAGTGCATCCCGGGATGAAAGCGAACTCAAGGAAGGCGCAGCGGCCTTTCTGGAGCAACTGATTGTGCGCAGAGAGCTGGCAATCAATTTCTGCCTTCATAATCCGTCATATAACAGTCCCGAAGCAGTACCCGACTGGGCGCAAAAAAACCTGGATGAACACCGCGGCGACGAACGGCCTGAACTGTATTCCCGGGAACAGCTGATAGCAGCAGAAACCGGGGATCCTTACTGGAATGCCGCCCAGAAGGAACTTCTTGCTACAGGAAAAATGCACGGCTACATGCGCATGTACTGGGGAAAACGGCTTATTGAATGGATACCGGACTGGCGGGAGGCCTACAAGCTGCTGCTTGAATTGAATGATACCTACAGTATCGACGGGAGGGACTGCAACGGCTACGCGGGAATCGCCTGGATCTTCGGCAGACACGACCGTCCCTTTCCTGAACGCCCGCTTTTCGGAAAAATACGTCCCATGGGAGCCAGGGGACTTAAGAGAAAATTCGAGATGGACCTTTACCTGGAGCGGATTTCAAGACTTAGTTAGTGTCCCAAACCGTGGGGATATTTTACGAATACGCATAGGCCGGAAGATACTCTGCCGTAATCTTCATGGGAGTCACAATGCTGCGCAGCCATATCATTCTGTCGCTGGAAGACATCCGACACATTCTGCTGAAGAACCGCCGCCGGGTGAACAGTGTTTTCATCTCACTTTTGATCCGCTGTGCAAGAATCCCCGCTCGTTCTGCGTGGGTTATGGTGTTGTCTCCCTGCTTCGCTATCCGGTAGGGTTTGCAGTAATTATGATACAAGCGGTAGATGGCAAGTCGCTCCATGCAGTCGGACGCATTGCGGGCAAACCGGACTGTCTCCCGGGTATGATCTGCACTGTCCTTTCGTATTTCCCGGTCAAGATAATTGACACTGAATAGATCATTTCGCAGTGTCCGGGGTAATTTTGAGCTGATTCGCCGGTGGTGTATGCGCTTTTGGTCTTCGGCAGTAAGATCACGATACACTTTAGCATACTGCAGATGCTCATCAGTAAAGAGCTGAACACTGGAACAGGCACTTTGCTCCTGCAAATCGAAACATACACGCACTAACTCCTGGAATGATCGATAAATACTTCTCCGATGCAGGTTGAACCTGGCCTGCATTTGTATGTTTCGTTTTTTCTGATACTCGGTCATGCGTCCCTTTCTCCGCAAATGGGCATAGTCCAAGGAGAACCAGAACTGGGATTCCTTTCCAACCAGAAGGTTTATATTATTGGGAAAGTACTGGGACAGAACAAAGCTTTCAAATCCGTCGGCTGCCAGATCTTCGGTTAAATGGAGTTCTGCAGACAAGGAGGCGTGGATGGCGATTGCCTGCCGTGCAAGCCTGCTGATGCGGTTGGTGATTGTTGTCGGCGAGACCTTCAGAATGCGCGCGGTATCCCGGATTCCGGAGGAGGTAAAGAGATGGGAGAAGATTGTTCGGCAGGGAAGTTTTCTCTTTGCAAAAAAATCGATGCTGAAGGTTTGGGAAGAGAAGCCTGCACCGCAGTGTTTGCAGTGGAAACGCTGGATTTTTCCAAAGAGGCGGGATTGGTAACTGCCGTTTTTTACATACCAACCGGTGACAGATTGGTCGGAAGGGTGATTCTGACAGTCCCTGTTGGGACAAAATGGGGGACGAAACATGCTTGCAACTCCTTTTTTTCGCGGATCTACTGGTAAATACCAGCGATACAAGGAGTTTGCTTCAAATCATCCCCACGGTTTGGGACACTATTAGCTCTTTACAGGAGGTCGGGCAATGATTGCCAGTACAACAATCACAAGTCCGATAAACCCCAGTATCCAGCAGATATTTGCATAACTGCCGAAACGGGATAAATAAAGACTGAACAGGTAGGGTCCTACAGCCGAGCCCGCCACATTCATTCCCATGGCGAATCCCGATATCGACCCCAGGTGCTTGATACCAAAAATCCTGGGCCAGACAACCGTACTCAAAAGGTTCATAATGCCGCCGCTTATTCCGTGTCCGACGATCATCAAGATAAAGAAGAATCCATCATTCAAAAAGGCAACAGCCACAAGCTCTATCAGCAGACCTGCAAGCTGTATAAAGAGAAAGATCTTGAGGGGCAAGCGGTCACTGGCCCAGCTGGCCCCCACGTTAAACACAAGAGAAATCGCTGCAGCAGGGAGAAAAATCGAGACAGCCTTTTCCGGTCCCATTCCTGCTTCGTCAAAAATAGAGATAATGTGGAAGGTAACAGCTGTTATTATCAAGCTGAAGAGTACCAGAGTCATGGCATATACCCAGAAGGTGAGGGTCCTTTTGGCCTCCGTCAGGGTATAGTCGGGGCCGGTCCGGGAGAGCCTGGCAGTTTTCTCCTCCTCTTCTGTCGGAGCCTGGTCTCCGTCCGGCTGCAAACCGCAGATAAATGGGTTATCCCGGGCGAAGAGAACAAACAAACCGGAAAAGCCGAAAAGCAGTACGGCCCCCATTACCCGCATGGCTCCGCGCCAGCCAAAACCTTCAATAAGGGTGTGGAGCAGCATGGGAGCAGCAGAAAACCCGAAGCTTACTACAATCCCGATTACTGCGTTGGCAAAACCCCTGCGCCGGTCAAACCACTTCATGGCCATGTTTCTGCTTATAAGGGTAAGTAAGCCCTGCCCGAGAAAGCGCATAAAAAAGAAACTTCCGGAAATAAGCAGAAAACCTGTTATTGCAGCCGAGCCAGAGGGAAGAACGCGGGCGAATACCGCGCGAATACCATCTATGCCGGCAACACCGAAAAGTGTAAGCCCCAGAAGCAGGACGACCGCAGTACCCATAAGCCGCGCTCCGATACGGTCCAGCAGTTTACCAGCCTGAGCAAGGAGCAGGGCGCTTCCCACAGTACCGAGCAGGTAGGCGAGGCTCAAGTTTACCCGGCTCAAATCAAGGGCCACCATAAGGTGATCAGTAAATACCGAGACACCCATTGTCTGTCCCGGTATGCTCATCAGCATGCCAAGGGATGAGAGACCCAGAATTATCCAGCCGTAGAAAAAAGGAAAACGGCGCGGGTGAAAAGGAACACCGGCGCCACGAGTTTCGAATTGCATAATGAAAATGGAGTATATCCCCGGAAAGGCCCTTCAATCAAGAGCGGGGATATATTTACTTTTTGACTCCTGCCTCCCGGGCCCGGAGTATCAGCTCATAGAGCTGAGCGGATTTGGGAGACGCACAACTTCCAGGAAGGGATTCTGCAAGTTTTGCGGTAAGCTCCCGCACCTCGGCATCTCCTGTCCAGCAGCCTCTAATGGCAGTGCAGGGGGTGCCGTCGGCGGTCAGGCGGCAGTAGCGAAAAGGTACCGGATGGCCAAGGCGCCGGCAATAGCGCTTTTTCCCATCCGGATATCCGACAGAACCCTTTACCATTTCCCGCTCTTAACCATGGCAGCACTGGGAAAGCCATTCAGAGCCTTCAGATTCTCGTCCAGCTCTTCCTGAGGAAACTCATAGTCGTTGAGTTCTCCGTTCATGTAGGCTTCGTAGCCTTTAAGGTCAACAAGTCCATGACCACTCAGATTGAACAGTATCACCTTCTCCTTGCCCTCCTCCTTTGCCCGCACCGCTTCTTGTATAGCACCGGCAACAGCATGACTCGTCTCCGGGGCAACTATGATTCCTTCCGTACGGGCGAAGGTCAGAGCCGCCTCGTAGCACTCCAGCTGATGGATCGACCGGGGATTCAGCAGACCTTCCACCACTGCCTGGGACACCAGGGGTGCCATGCCGTGGTAGCGAAGTCCTCCGGCGTGTATCGGTGGCGCTACAAAGTTGTGTCCCAGGGTGTGCATCGGCAAAAGAGGAGTCATTCCGGAAAAATCACCCAGGTCGTAGGCAAAGGGTCCCCTGGTCAGGGTGGGACAACTCGAGGGTTCTACAGGGATAATCTCAATATCCGCTCCGTTAATTTTTTCATGGGCAAAAGGAAAAGCCATTCCCGCAAAGTTACTGCCACCGCCCGCACAGCCGATAACGATATCCGGCAGCTTTTCTCCAAATTTCTCCAACTGCTTGCGGGTTTCCAGGCCGATTACCGTCTGGTGCAGCATAACGTGGTTCAAGACACTTCCGAGACTGTACTTTGTCTCCCTCTTGGGGTCGGTAACCGCCGCTTCCACTGCCTCGCTGATCGCTATGCCCAGGCTTCCGGGAGTATCCGGATATTTTGCAAGGACATCCCGGCCCGCCTGGGTCTCCATACTGGGGCTGGGAATACAATCGGCACCCCAGGTCTGCATCATCAGTTTCCGGTAGGGCTTCTGGTCAAAACTTATGCGTACCATGAACACCTTGCACTCAAGACCGAACTGGGCTGATGCAAAGGCAAGAGCGCTGCCCCACTGACCGGCTCCGGTTTCGGTGGTCAGTCGTTTTACCCCGGCCTGCTTGTTGTAATAGGCCTGGGCCACCGCTGTATTGGGCTTATGGCTGCCCGCGGGAGAGACGCTTTCGTTCTTGTAATAGATCCGTGCCGGAGTGCCCAGAGCCTGCTCCAGAGAATAGGCTCGATGCAGGGGAGAAGGACGCCATTTGGCAAGAATACTCAGTACTTCTTCGGGAATATCAATCCACCGTTCCCGGCTGACCTCCTGCTCAATCAGGGACATGGGAAAAATGGGTGCGAGCATCTCCGGGGTTACAGGGTTCCCATCGGGACCGAGGGGCGGCTGCAGGGGAGAAGGCAAATCGGCAGCTATGTTATACCACTGTCTGGGCATCTCATCTTCTGTTAAAAAAACACGGGTAGCCATAGTTCCTCCTTAGGGCAGCAAATCAACGTTACTATACGCAGTAACATTAAAACACCACAGCCGGCGTTCTGTCAAGGAGAAACATCAAAAAGGGGACTATTCCCGGTCCAGCTCCTCAAGCTCGCCAAGCTCTTCGTCACTTCCCAGTCCTACGCGGGGCAGCATCACGGTAAATTTTACCCCGCCCAGGGGGGAATCGTCCACATGTATTCTGCCGTGATGTTTGTGGACCACGATATCGTAGGAGATACTTAACCCCAGTCCGGTTCCGGAGCCTACGTCCTTGGTGGTATAAAAGGGATCAAATATTCTATTCCGGATCTCTGGCGGAATTCCCGGACCGGAATCTTCTATGGAAAAGCAGACGAAATCGCCTTCTGCGAATGAAGAGACCCGGATTCTTCCCTCGGTATCCCGTGGAGTATTCTCCCTGACAGCCTGAGCAGCATTAATAATCATATTCAGGATAATCTGTTTGACTTCTCCTGGACGGCAGCGTACTTCCGGCAGAGGCTTCAGATCCAGAGAGACCGAGGCATGGTATTTAATTTCGTTGCGGGCAATGACCAGGCTGCTTTTCAGAGCTTTATTAAGGTCCAGTTCGCCCACATCCCCCGCTCTGCTGTCGTGAGAAAAGTTTCGCAGATTCTGAACTATTTCCATCATACGTTCCATTCCCTCTTCTGTTTCACTGAAAACAGCCTCCAGATCCTCTTTAATATCATCGATTCTATACTTCTGCCGCAGTTTTTTCAGGGCTGCGTTTTTTTCTGGGGTAATACGTCCGGTAATGTCGTCGGCGAAACCAGTAAGAAAATCGCTGTAGCGCCGGAGGGTAGAAAAATTACTGCGCACAAAGCCCAGGGGATTATTAATCTCATGGGCCAGTCCAGCTGCCAGCTGCCCGATGGATGCCATCTTTTCGGCCTGCACAACCTGGGCATGAGCTTTCTTCAGCTGAGTATTCGCTTCGGTCAGATCAATGTTGGCCTTGTACAGCTCCCGGTCAAGGGCAATATGTTCACTTATATCTTTGACAATACCCGTGTAGGATTTAACCTCTCCTGTCCCGTCAAAGGAGGCACTGGCACTTTCGAGGCAGAAGATCTTCTCGCCCTTCCGGGAAACCAGGATAACCTCCATGTCCTTTATCTGACCCTGCTTTCGGATAAGATCAAAGTACAAACTTCGCTGCTCTGCGTCGAAAAAAAAGTCATGCAGCCGTTTTTGTTTAAGCTCCATCTCCGATTCATAACCCAACATGCCGACACCGGCGTGATTAATGGCAAGGATATTTCCTTCTCTGTCTGTATGGTAGACCATATCCATGGAGTCTTCGAATATGAGCCGATAGAGCTCCTCGGATTTCCGCAGAGCCATCACTGCGTTTCTGCGCTTCTCCGTCTGTACATAATCCAGGTAATAACGAAGTGTCGCAGCGTTCAGGCTCTTCAGCAAAGCCGGATTAAAGTAGGACTCCTTGTCACAGAAGGGCTTGTCCCGCTGGATAAACTGGAGCACCGCGTACACCTGTTTCTGAAAAGTGAAGCCCAGGATTATCGCGTTGTTTCCCTCTACGCCACCGTACAGAGAGCGGTAGGGCCCTTCTCGGCAGACTACCTGATTCAACCTCAGCTCCTCCAGAAGGGCCTGCTCTTCGACCGGGGACTGCTTTTGCAGCATACCGGGTTCCGGAATCAGTATCCGTAACCCCGGGTCCCGACTGTAAAAACGAAAATCCATCGGTACCTGGTTATGGTAAAATATCAGGATTACACAGCGGGAACCAACGGCCTCATTTACCACCCGCAGCAGGGAGGTAAAGTCTTTTCCCTGGACCAAGTCGACAATGCTGTCGGCAATAAGTTCACTTATATCCTGCATTCCCTTTTCAGACCAGACCCGTTTTCTGTACAGTACAAGCCCCACCGTCAGCACCATGGAAAGAAGGGAGAACAGAATTACCCCAATCAGAAAGTAGTTCATATAATCAGTATATGGAGATAATTGATTTTCTGCAAATTACTCTTGCTTTTTTTATTGCTCAACCTATAATCTTAAGGTATGGCAAATTATACTGTTTTATTCGTTGACGACGAATACAATATTCTCCAGTCCCTGAAACGCGTTTTTTTTGAGTTTCCCGAATTTGAAATTCTGACTGCCCTGAGTGCAGAAGAGGGCGCCGGCATCCTTGCTACCCGAAATGTAGACGTTCTGGTTTCGGACGAAAAGATGCCAAAGATTGAGGGCAGCCAGTTCGTACATTATGTAAAGGACCGCTTCCCCGACGTAGTCCGCTGCATTCTTACTGGTTATGCCGATACCGACAGCATACTTAAAGCTGTCAACAAGGGAGAGGTCTACCGTTACCTGGTCAAACCATGGAACGACGGAGATCTTGTCAGCACTATCCGCAGCGCTGCTGAATTCGGCAGATTGAAGCGGTATAACCGGGAACTGGAAGCCCAGCTGAAGGCCCAGAACGAGTCCCTGAAAAAAGAGGTTGCCAAGCGTACCATGTATCTGCAGAAGGCACTGTCTACGGTAAAAGCCGAGCAGGGCAAAGCAGAAGAGACCCTTGGAGGCATAGTCACCCTGCTTTCCCATATAATCGGTCTGGTGCGTCCGGATATTCATGAGTTCTCTTCCAGGGCTGCCCGTCTGGCAGAGAGAATCGCCGTTGCCATGGAACTTGACCAGGAACAGCTCTATGCAATCCGTACCGCTGCCATGCTGCAGGAAATCGGATTGCTGGAAACAAACACGACGGACTACCTTAGCAGTGATCATGCCGAGGAAGGAGCCCGCCTCTTGGAGAGCCTCTCCGCTCTGGGGCCGATAGCGATTCTGGTAAAACACCACCACGAACGCTTTGACGGCAAAGGAAAACCCGGCGGAATTGCCGGAGAAGATATTCCCCTGGGATCACGGATCATCCGGGCGGCGGCAGACTATATCCGGCTGTTGTATGACGAAAAGATGGAACGCCCGGCAGCCCTGGAAAAGATAACCCAGGGGGTACATACATTATATGACCCCCGAATCATCCAGATTCTGCGGCTGCAGGAAGTGGTGATGAGCGACAGCAAGGCCGCGGGTATCCCAATCCAGATTAAAAACCTTGCAGCCGGCATGGTATTGAAGAATGACATCGTTCTGAAAAACGGAGTTCTGGTCCTGCCGAAAAACACGACCCTTACGGCGAGCATGGTGGCGCACCTGTCAAATTACCGCTTTCTGAACCCCGATGAGACGGTCTACCTGAAAGCCGTTCCGGACAAAAAATAGAGCTCCTTAACCGAAAACCGCCTCCCTGGCGGCGGTAACGACTTCTGCCAGGGGGACCCTGTAGCCTTCACCATCGCCGCGGCGGGAAAACTCAACTTCACCGTCTTTTAAGGCCTTATTGCCCAGGGTTATGCGCAGAGGCATTCCCAGAAGATCAGCATCGTTGAACTTGACTCCCGCGGTATCCGTACGGTCGTCAAGCAGGACTTCAAGACCCCCTTCAATCAGGTTGGCATAGATTTTTTCCGCCTCTTCGCATGTTTTCAGCAGGTTTACAATATGCACATGAAAAGGAGCAACCGCGGCTGGCAGCTTGAGTCCTTTTTCGTCGTTATATTCCTCGGCCAGACAGGCCAGAAGACGCCCCAGCCCGATACCGTAGGAGCCCATAATCACAGGCCGGGATTTTCCATTCTCATCCTGGAAGGTACATCCCATGCATTCCGAGTATCTGGTCCCAAGCTGAAAGATATTCCCGACTTCTACACCCCGCTTTGCTTCCAGCTTCTTGCCGCACTTTGGACAGCCCATACCGTCCCGGGCGGAGGCTATATCGGCGATGGTGCCGCTGTAGTCGCGGCCGAAATTGGTATTTATAAGGTGGAAACCCTCTTTGTTGGCACCGCCTACCAGATTATTGGACCCCGCGGCGGAATCGTCGACGATTACCATGCAGTCCTTGATTCCCACCGGGGAGGCATAACCGGGAACAAGCCCGCAGGCACGGATTTCCTCTTCGTGAGCCGGCCGAAGACTCAAAGCTCCGCAGGCCCTCTGCAGTTTTGACTCCTCTACATCCATGTCTCCCCGGATAATCGCGACCACCAGTTTTTCCAGAGTCTCCTCTTTATTCTTTTCGTCAACAAAGCGACCCATTACCATTACCGCTTTGGCGGTTTTACGTGTTGGAATCTCCAGAAAAGCGGCGAGCTCTTCGATGGTAGCGCAATTAGGCGTCTCAACCTCTTCCAGAGGCGCATGGGCCTCGGGGTAAAGCTGCTTGTGGATCGCGGCAACCTGCCTGTTGGCACTGTAATCGCAGTCGGTACAAAGAATAAGAGTATCCTCGCCAATAGGATTCAGGTACATGTACTCATGGCTCACCTTACCGCCCATCATGCCGGTATCAGAGGCAACAGCGATAACCGGCAGGCCACAGCGTTTAAAAATGCGAAAATAGGCATGATAATGGGCATCGTACTGCTTTTCCAGGCCGGCATAATCCCGGTCAAAGCTGTAGCTGTCCTTCATGGTGAACTCCCGTACCCGGATCAGTCCTGCCCTGGGCCGGGGGTCATCCCGCCATTTGGTCTGAATATGGTAGACCATGCAAGGCAGTTGCCGGTAGGTCTGGAGCTCATCCCGCATAATATCGGTAACCGTCTCCTCATGGGTCATGGCCAGAATCATATCCCGGTCGTTGCGGTCCTTAAAGCGGGACAGTTCCGCGTCTATGGTGAACCAACGGCCGGTCTCTTTCCAGATCTCCGCGGGATTAACTACAGGCATCAGCATCTCGAGGCCGCCGATGGCGTTCATCTCTTCTCTGATTATCTGTTCAATCTTCCGCAGACTGCGAAAAGCAAGAGGAAGGGCTGTATAGATACCTGCGGCGGTCTGACGAATATACCCTGCCCTCAGCAGGAACTCGTGCCCCCTGGATTCAGTTTTTCCGGGGGTCTCACGGAGGGTTCGCGAAAACAATCCTGTCATTCTCATGCCCGTAAAACTATCAGGGTGCACAAATCAGGTCAAGCTGAGGAAAAAAATTTGCGAATGCAGCAAAAAGTAATAATACTTTTTAAAAGACAACATAGTAAGGTTTGTCTCTTTTTAACAACAGGAGTTAGTATGAAAATTAAGGCTATTCTGTGGGCATTGGTCCTGATGCTGCTGATATCCCCCTCGCTTTTCGCAGAGAAGGACGTTACCGGTTTCTGGAAAACCATTGATGATGAAACCGGGCTGCCGAAATCAGTAGTAGCGGTCTACATCCACAACGATATGCTCTACGGAAGGGTCGTTCTTATCTATGCCGACGACGGGCGTACAGTGGAGGACCATATCTATCAGCAGCAAAAACGCAGCCCCTATCTTGCAGGGAACCCTCCCTTTGCCGGGCTGGATATCTTCTGGGACCTTGAATACAACAGCAGAAAAGACCAGTGGACTGGCGGCAGCATCATGGACCCCGGCGACGATGAGAGGAAAATACCGAAGATTTACGGCGCCGCAATCTGGAAAGATGGGTCTGATCTGATAGTTCGCGGAAAGATAGCTTTTCTGGGAAGAAACCAGACCTGGAAGTCTTTTTCTGAAAGAGAGTTTCCTGCAGGTTTTCCTGTTCCCGATTACCAGGACTTTACCCCCAGCATACCGGAGAAGGAGTAATAATCATGAAACTGAAACTTCGGGGAAAGGTAATGCTCCCTGCCCTGTTGGTAATAAGCCTGGGCCTGGCGGTTTTATCTCTGTTCTCATACATTCGCTTTGCCAGTGCCCTGAAAGAGGTCCATCACAACGAAGCAATACAGCTGACCCAGGTCATGGCAACCCAGACAAACGAATGGGTCGGTAACCGGGTAAAAAACGTACTGGCAGTAGCCGCATCCCCCATTATGGCCCAGGTACTGAGACCGGGAAATGATTCAGGGCTGACGGGTGCGGCCAACGCATACCTCAAACAGGTGCGGGATACCTATCAGATCTTTTCCACAGTGGGTCTGCTGGACAAAAACGGAGTAGCCCGGGCCAATAACAATCCCGCCCAGGTAGGGGTGCTGAACCTGAGCACCCGGGCCCACTTTAAACAGGCCATGCAGGGGCAGGCCGCGATCTCGAATATAATTGTCAGTCAAATAAACGGCGAGCCCATCTTTGTCGTGGCGGCTCCGGTCTTTGACGGCAACGAGGTTACCGGTGTTGTGCATGCTTCTGTCGAACTGGCCCGTTTTACCGAGCACTTCGTGGACACCGTCAAGCTGGGAGAGACCGGCTATGGCTACATGATGGACTCGGATGGAACAATCATTGCTCACCCGGTAAAAGAGAACATCATGCAGATGAATATTGCCGCGGAAGAGTTCGGCGCGACCATGCTGGCGGAACGCAGCGGACTGGTGGAGTATCCCTGGGAAGGGGAATGGATCATCGCTGCATTTAATGAGATTCCTGTTACCGGCTGGATTTTCGCCACCAGAGTGGAATACGCCGAGCTGTTTAAGGACGTGGCCACCTTGAGAACGGTGAATATCGTAACAACCCTCATTGTTTTAATCACAATAGCAGCTCTGCTGCTTCTTACAATACGGTCCATAACCAGGCGCATCGGTGCTACTGTTCAGAATCTGCAGGATATCTCCGAAGGAGAAGGCGACCTGACCCAAAGGCTGCCTGTCAGAGGGGAGGACGAGATAGATCAGCTGTCCCACTACATGAACGTGACCTTTGAAAAATTGTCGGACCTGGTAAAATCAATCAAGCACGAAACTGTTTCCCTGCAGGATTCGGGGGTGGACCTTGCCTCGAACATGACCGAAACCGCCTCGGCGATCAACCAGATTACCGCGAATATAGAGAGCATCAAGGAGCGTATCGTCAGCCAGTCTGCCGGAGTTGAAGAGAGCCGGGCCACGGTCGCCGCTATTGCACTGGGAATCAAAACCCTGGACGACAGGCTTTCTGAACAGGCTTCCGGGGTTACCGAGTCATCCGCTTCCATTGAACAGATGGTGGCCAATATAAAATCGGTAACCGAGAGTCTTGAGCGCAACACCGCCTCGATGAGGGAGCTGCAGGAAGCCTCGGAAACGGGCCGCCGAAGTATGGAGGAGCTGGCCCAGATTTCCCGCACGGTAATGACCCATTCAGAAGGACTGGAAGAGGCAAGTGAAATGATCCAGAAGATATCCTCCCAAACCAACCTGCTGGCCATGAATGCTGCGATCGAGGCGGCCCATGCCGGGGAGTTCGGAAAAGGCTTCGCGGTTGTGGCCGACGAAATACGTAAACTTGCAGAAGAAGCAGGCAGCCAGGGGACCGTCATCGGCAGCGCCCTTACAACCCTCAAGGAGTCGATCGATCATATAGGAGTCTCACTGGCACAGGCCAGAGCGCGTTTTGACCGGCAGTATGAACTGAGCCAGCTGGTTTCTGAGCAGGAGTCACTGATCAAGAGTGCCATGGACGAACAAGTTGTAGGAAGCAGACAGGTCCTGGATGCCCTGGCGGAGATTCAGGATATATCCCGCAAGGTAGCGGACTCTTCCGGAGAGATGACCGCCGGCAGCTCCGAGGTAATAGATGAAATGACCCGCCTGGCCCAGATAAGCGAAGAGATCAGCCAAAGCATCAACGAGATGGCCGGGGGCGCGGTGGAGATAAATCAGTCTGTAGTTCACATTTCCGAAATGACTCAGCAGAACAACCGCAGTATAGAGACCCTCGCGAAGGAAATCGGGAAGTTTAAAACCGAATAATATCCGCGTTATTACTTATACTGCAACCATTAAGCCGCCTTTGTTGTCTTTTTTGACAACCAGGGCGGTTTTTTATCCCCTGCAAAGGGGAAAAGGCTCCCATGTTTGTCCAATAGTATTGCCCGGGACATTTGTTGTTTTGTACTCTAAATATGTTGACATGGATTAAAAATCACTATATCCTGTATTTAGATGTCTGGTATTGCCATTTCACTACTATTTATCTACCATAAAACAATTTCCAATCTACACTTATAACCTTTTCACCCCTCAGACAAAAACTACCGCAAAGGAGCTATAGATATATGCTTACTGTACAACAGAAAAATATTGCTGAATTAATCGAGAACAAGGCAAACCGTACTCTCTGGCAGGACTGGAAGTGGCAGCTGAAACACTCCATCCAGGATACTAAAACCTTTGAACGCCTTACGGGAATAGAGTTCTCACAAGAGGAACGTCTGGAAATAGAAGAGACCCTTGCACGCTTTCCTGTTTCGATTACCCCGTACTACCTCTCTCTTATTGAAACGGGGGATTACAGAAACGATCCTATTTTCAAGCAGTCTTTTCCCTCGGTAAATGAGCTCACTATCCAGAAATGCGAAACCGCGGACCCCCTGCACGAAGACCATGACAGTCCTGCCCCCGGAATAACCCACAGGTACCCTGACAGGGTGCTCTTTCATATCAGTAATGTCTGCTCAATGTACTGCCGTCACTGCACCAGAAAGAGGAAGGTGGGTGACAGCGATTTTATCCCCGACAGAGCAACCATTATGCAGGGAGTGGAGTATATACGAAAAACACCCCAGATACGGGATGTGCTTCTCTCCGGGGGAGATCCTTTGATGCTCTCCGATGAGTATCTTGAATGGATACTGAAAGAGGTAAGCTCAATACCCCACGTTGAGGTTATTCGTATCGGAAGCCGCATGCCTGTGGTACTCCCCTACAGGATAACCGACAAACTTGTGGAGATGCTCAGGAAATACCAGCCAATATGGCTGAATACCCACTTTAACCACCCCAGGGAGATAACAGACTCGTCACGGGAGGCTCTTAGCAGGCTTGCGGATGCGGGGATCCCTCTGGGAAACCAGTCTGTACTGCTGCGGGATGTTAATGACTGCCCCCGGATAATGCGCAGTCTCGTTCACAAACTTGTCGCCAACAGGGTTCGCCCCTACTACCTCTACCAGTGCGACCTGTCAGAAGGACTGTCCCATTTCCGCACTCCTGTGGGAAAAGGAATCGAGATTATCGAAAGCCTGATCGGACATACAAGCGGTTTTTCCGTACCTACCTACGTTATAGACGCCCCGGGGGGCGGGGGCAAGATACCAATCATGCCAAATTACCTGATCTCATGGTCAGCTAACAAAGTGGTACTACGGAACTACGAGGGAGTCATCAGTGTCTACCAGGAACCTGAAGCCTACCCGGCAACGTATTGCGACAGGGAGTGCGATGACTGCCATCTGCAGCTGAAGCTGGACAGCGCCAGAGAATCTCAAGCAATTGGAATTGAGGGGCTGCTTGCTGACTGGGACGAGGTATCGTCGCTGATACCGGCAGATAACGCCAGACTTGAAAGAAGAGAGGAGGAATAAAAATGGCAAAAGAAACAATACAGCATGATCGAATCGAAACACTGGGGTCCAGCAAAATACAACATGGTCCCTACAACAACCGGCTCTATTTGATGGAGCTGGCAGAGGAGGACTTCCCCGGTATTGTGGAAAAGATCGATAAAATCTGTACCGAAAAAGGCTATGCCAAAGCATTTGTTATAGTTCCGGAGCATTGCGGTTCTGCTTTTCTTGAAGCAGAATACCGCGAGGAGGCCCGGGTACCCGGTTTTTTTGATGGCACCGAAGACGGCCTTTTCATGGGTAAATTCTATGCAGAAGAACGGGATGCCGCTCCTACAAAAAAGATGGAACAGTTTCGCCGGGTCATGAGTTTTTACCGGCCGATTCTGCCCGGGAGACTGGGAAGGAATCTTCAGTTTGTAAAAATGAAGGAGTCGGACACACCGGAAATGGCCAAGCTGTACGAGGAGATATTTCCGGATTATCCCTTTCCTATTAACGATCCCGAGTTTCTTAAAGAAACCATGGGAACAAAAACCCTCTATTTTGGAATCCGGGATGGAAAGAAGCTGGTTGCCCTGGCTTCCGCCGAGATTAACCATAGCGCCGGAGCCGCGGAGATGACCGACTTCGCGGTGCTGCCAAAATACCGGGGACAGCGTTTAGGGGTAAAGCTGCTGAGAGTACTGGAGCAGGCTGCAATACAGCAGGGCCTGCCCACAGCTTATACCATTGCCCGCCTCGATTCCATGGGGATGAACATGGTATTCCGGCGTTCCGGCTACAAATATGCAGGAACCCTCGTAAAAAACACCCGTATCTCCACGGGTATAGAATCAATGAACGTGTGGTACAAGAAATTAATATCTAAAACATAGGGTCCCCTCTCACTATATTCCATGGTATTATTTGGCCATGGGTATGAGAAAGCGATATGACGGAGTCCTTATTAAAGGGCTCCCATCGTTCCGGGTTATCAATCCTTTTGTAATGCGCGGACGGAATGAGTCGGCCATCTACTTTTCCCAGACAATTGAAATCGAGAATACCCGTAAATTCCTCAAGCAGCGCAACCGTTCAAGAGAACCGGATGAAAGGATATCTCTTTTTCACGTTCTCCTGGCAGCCGCAGTACGTACTATATCCCTGCGCCCCCAGCTGAACCGTTTTATATCGGGACAGCGCATTTATCAGCGAAACCGTCTGCAGGTATCCTTTATTGTCAAAAAGGACATCGGCGATGACGGACCGGAAACCAATGCAAAGATTACCTTTTCCCCCTTCGACACCCTGGAGGAGGTTCGCCGCAGGGTAACCCGCGATGTTAATGAAGCCCGGAATTTAGAGGGTAACGTCAGCGACCACGAAGTTGACTTTTTTGCCAGGCTGCCCCGTTTTCTGGTCAATGGTGTTGTAAAAGCCTTCCGTTTCCTGGACTATTTTGGTGTTGCTCCCAAAGGAATGATAGAGATAGACCCCCTCTACACCAGTCTTTATGTGGCAAACCTGGGAAGTGTAGGCCTGGACGCAGCATATCACCATCTGTACGAATGGGGAAATGCCTCGGTTTTTATGGTCATAGGCCGTATGCACAAGGCCCTCGTTCTGGACGAAAAAAATGAGCCCGTCACCAGGCTGGTTATTAAAATAAAATACACCATGGACGACCGCATATCAGAAGGGATCTACGCGGCAAAAGCACTGAAGCTGTTCAAGAACTTCGTGCAGAATCCGGAGACTCTGGAGACCTTTCCTGAAATCAGCGACGAGGTTTTACAGGAACTGTCGCTGCTCCTGCCGGAGGAGGAGCAGCACGCTTCAGAAACCGGATCTATATTCCCAGAACAAAGCGCACCGTCGAGAAGTAGATCACAAGACCGGTAATATCCACTATATGTAGTAATTGCAGGACTGGGGCTACAAGGGCCGGATCAAACCGGCAGGCCGCTGCCAATGGCGGCAGTACGGACCCGATTAATGTCGCAGTCACTACCTGGAGGGCAAGTGCCGGGGCGACATCCTGATATACGAACCTCCCTCATGGGGCCCTGCGATTGCCATCAGCATCTCGACGCCCTCGTTGTATTCCTGGGTCAGGACATCCATGGCGTCATCGTGGGTAATAATCCCGACCAGGGAGCCCTCGCCGTTGATAACCGGTAAAGCCAGAAGGTCAAAACGCTGAATCTTCGCAGCCGCCTCTTCCTGGTCCTCATCAACCCTGGCGGAAATTATGTCCCTGTGCATGATATTCAGAATGCGCTCGTCCCGTCGTGCAAGAATCAGATCTTTCAGGGAAACAAAGCCCAGAAGCTGCCGCCCGGTATCTATTACATAGGCATAGTAAATAGTCTCCCGGTCGGGAGCGACGGTCCGCAGATGTTCGATAGCCTGGGCCAGGCCAGGCAGAATGCTCTCCCTCCGTTCGTCCGGAAGCCGTTTGAACAGGTCGGCCCTGTCATCCGGAGATATCTCGGCAAAGAGGGAAGCAACATCGTCCCTGCGCATCTGTTCAATGATATCCAGCTGCTGCTCCGGCTCAAGATGGGTGAAAATTTCAGAACGTTCAGGTTGTCTGGCCTGTTTCAGGACAGACCTGGCCTCTTCGGGGGAAAACCCGGAGAGGACCTCTGCAAAGAAGCGCGGGATGCTCTTCGGCAAAAATCTCACGCAGTCGATCGCGGGCTCCGCTTTGCAGTATGTTTTTCAGATCGGGAAGTGTAACGGGGTTCTCGAATTCCATATAAAGCCTCCTTGTAAAGACCGCGAATATGCTCGCCGCGGCCGGAGGCTTCTCGTATCCGCCCAGGAAAGATTACATGAAGCCGATACGTGCCCGGGACCACGGCAGTTCTATCCGCGAGAAAGGGTCGTCAGTTGTGTTCTGGACCAGACAACTACTGCCGTCCGCAGTGTTCATGCTCTATCCTCCTTGCTGGATTCTTTCCGGTAGTGTAGCCCATCATTTCCGTTGAGTAAACTCCACGACGCAAACAACGAACCGGTTCAATCAAATTTCAGCAGCACTTTTAAAAGTCCGCCGCCGTTTTTATCGAGTTCCGCCAGGGCCTCACCAGCCTCCTGGAAGAGGTAGATCTTCGAAACGACCTTCTCTACATTAATCCTGCCCTCTTTAACAAGATCAATAAGAGTCAGGAATTCCTCCTTCAGGGCGTTCCTGGAGCCGTATACATTCAGCTCCTTTTTCTGGATTACCGTAAAATCAAAATCCAGGTGCTGCTTGCTGATCCCTATCAGGACCACACGCCCGCCGAAGGCTGCCGCATCGATGCAGGACTGGAATGTAGCCGCGAGGCCTACGGCCTCTATAGCGACGTCGAATCCATTGCCGCCGGTAATCCTGTCTACAGCATCCGCAAGGGCGTGATCGCTGTCGTTCAGTATGGTCCCGTCCACGCCGAGGGTTTCGGCATGCTTGAGCCTTTCAGCGGCAATATCGCTTACATAGACCTCCGCGCCAAAGTATTTGGCCGACAAAGCGGCCAATATACCTATAGTACCGGAACCTATAACCAGCACTTTCTCCCCCGGCTTTATGGAGGCCCGCCGGGTACCGTGAAAACTGATGCACAGGGGTTCAATGAGGGCAAGCGTTTTGGCAGGAAGTCCTTTGCCATCATAGATCCGTTCTATTGGCATGACGAAAAACTCCCCGTACGAACCGTCCCGCTGGGCCCCCATGGTTTCGTTGTGCATACAGCAGTTGACGAGCCCACGCTGGCAGGAGTAACAGCTGCCGCAGTTCATGTAAGGGTTGGCAGTAACAAGCATCCCCTCCTTGAGTCCCCGGTCGTTCTTGCCGATCTTTACGATCTCGGCGGAAAACTCGTGTCCGGGAATCCTGGGATAGGAACCGTAGGCAAACTTTCCACGGTAGATACTCAGATCGGTACCGCAGATACCGCCGTAGAGCATCTTCAGGAGGGCTTCACCTTCCTTCGGTTCCTGAATCGCCGTTTCCTTGATTTCAACTTCATAGGGCCCGTTGATGGAAATGTACTTCATGTCGACTCCAGGGTTTTCTTTTGCGCTCTACAAAGAAAAACAGACCAGGGCTTCCGGCGCAAGGACCCGGAAGGTAAAGGACTCGGTAAAAAAGAGGAAAACCTCTTCCGCGGTATGGTGATGATACCCGACCGAGATATCCTGCCCCAGAATCAGCTCCGCGTCCCCGCCCCGGTTGGCACAAAGCAGGGCCCCATTGATATGATCGGAGCGAATAACCGAACCTTCGATCTGGCGTTCCACCAGCTTTTTCAGAGACCCCCCGGGACTGACCCGGTTCAGGAATTTCCAGAGATCAGGACTCACAATAAAATCGGCGCCCCCCTGCACTCCCGCAGCCTGCATATGTTCCCGGGCTACCGCCAGGGCATCGATGACAGCGTCATTATTCAGTTTAAGGGGGATGCTCTCTCCCGAGGCTGCTTCCTTTAAACCGGCAATCGATCCGGCCTTCAACCCCTCGTAAACAGCCTTTTCTTCAAATGCTGCCATCTTTACAGCGGCCTCGACCAGAGAATCCATTTCTATGTCTTTTGCACCCCGTTCAATATTATCCAGCTCCCAAATGTTCAAGGTGAATCCGATCCGGGTTTCTACCAGTGGCTGGACTTTATAGATGCCGTAGCCCACTGCCCCCTTCTTTGAGTCTTCAACTACCTCCAGCCGGCCCAGATCAACACTGGTAAAGCTCAATCCATGGGGACCGGAAACATCGAGAAAACGCCGGGCCGACAAATTAGCGGTCAGGGTTTCCCTGGCAAGGGCGTCAATCTCTTTCCAGGCGGCATCAGTAATAGGTGCCAGATTACGTTTAAGAATACTCACAGGTTCCCCCCTTTTTTACTTTTTCAAGCTGCCAATGCCGAGACCATTGGATGAAGAGCCGCCGTTTTCATGTTTCCCGGAGGCTTTTCCAAGAAACTCCTCTTCCACTTCCGCTGCCCCTTCCTTGTAAAAATCCATCTCCGCGGGGTCCAGCTCCTGCAGTAAGCGCAGAAATTCTCCGGCGTGAACCTTCTCCTCGTCGGCAATGTCAATCAGCACCTTTTTAGCAAGCTCGTTGTCCGTTGAAGCGGCCAGCTGCTGGTAAAGCTGAATTGCCTCATACTCGGCGGCTATCATCATCCGTATGGCCCGCACCAGCTCATCGGGTTTCAGCATCCTATCATTATCTAATGCACTAAAGGGATTTCCAAATTCCGGCATTTCATTCCTCCTGATAGTAGTTCTCTTTACAGTATCATGGCTTGCGCCCGATTCTGTCAACTGCGGGGACCTGAGATAATTACTAGATTTTAAAGCGGGACAGGAAAGAACCTAGCGGACCTGTGTTTTCATAAAGGGCACTAACACAGCACCCGCCACCATTATGCAGCCGGTAAGCACAAAGCCAGTGCCAAAGGCCCCCTGCTCGGCCAAACGGCCGATAAGAGCCGGGATCATCCCGCCTCCGAAAAGATACGCCAGAGGAATAATCAAAGAGACCGGAAGATTACGCTGCCGTGATCCGCTTACTCCGGACATGGCAATGAAGCCCGCCGGAAAGAACGCACAAACGAGCATGGGCTGCAGATAGACCGCGGCAATAAGCGGCACTCCGGTCGTCAGGCCGAGAACCGCAGTGACCAGCCCGCATGTAAGCATAACAAGAGAAATGACCCGCTTATAACCGAAACGGTCTGCCAGAAAGCCGGAGGCAAAGATCATCAGCAGGGCTGTCAGGCGTGATGTACCGACCATGGAATTGACAAAGCTGCGGTCGATCCCTTTTTCCACAATAAGATAACTGGGAAGCATGGCATATATTCCGGCCTCAGCTCCAAGCGCCACAATAAAAAAGAAGGCGATAATCCAGAAGTCCCGTTTTTTTACAATGAGGGCAAGCTCCGACCAGAGAGGCGGAGTACCATGAAAACTCCCCCCTTTACCAAAACGAGCGTACACAATTCCGCTTATGATGATCACCGTCCCCAAAATCATCAGAAAACTCCGCCAACCGGCAAAACGGAGGGCTATTTCTACAAAGAACGGCGCTGAGGCGAATCCCAGTATGGGGCCGACCTCGTGAAAGGCAATTCCCATACCCCGTTTGTGGACCGGAACAATTTCGGTGATTGTCACAATCCCCGACGGCAGATAGAGCCCGGAGGCGGCTCCGAGAAAAAAAAGGCCGACCCGGAACACGGAAGGTCCCTCGGCAGAGGCAAGCAGAAAAAGGGCGGAACCGGACATAAGAGCCGCGAGAGCTATGTTTACATGATGGGTAATGACTTTCAGAATAAATCCGGATAACAACATGCTCGTCATCAAACCTGCGGAGACAACAAGAAACAGGCTGCCGCCCTCTGATAGAGAAAGCCCCATCTCCTCCTGGATTGTCAACAGCAGAGGCGACAGGATTGTCCGGGCGACAAAAGTCAGAAAAAAGACACTGACCACAAGCAGCGTTGAACCCAGGGGAAAGCGGGTGGACACGGAGGGGGATTGGCTATTGCTCATAATGAAGCAGATAATAGGACAATTCCATGGGAAAGAACAGCCCCCGGTGGACGGAAAACGGCATCGTCATTACACTGAAAACAAGGAGTTACAGCTATGCGGGAAAACGAGATTCTACACTGGTTCGGCACCGATCCCTTTGAAGCCGGCAGAGAATTGATGAAAGCATCCGGGCAGTGGCAGAACTGGGGCAGGGACGAACTGATCGGATTAAAACCCAATCTGGTGGTTGCCAAAAAAGCCTCCTCCGGGGCGACGACTCACCCTGCCTTTGTCGCCGGGGCTATCTCATTCCTGCAGGAGAAGGGATTTCGGCGGATACAGATCCTGGAAGGCTCCTGGGTTGGGGACAGCACCAAGCGGGCCTTTAAAGTCTGCGGCTACAACAAGCTTTCCGACAAATATGATGTTCCCCTTATCGATCTACAGAAGAATTCATCAGTTGTAATGGAGTCAACGAACGGCGAGTACCGGATTTGCAGCTCCGTCCTCCAGCTTGACCGGCTTATAAACATGCCTGTTTTAAAAGGCCACTGTCAGACATCCCTGACCTGCGCCCTTAAAAACCTGAAGGGCTGCATTCCCGACAGTGAGAAACGCCGTTACCACAGAATGGGGCTGCACCAGCCCATCGCGGACCTGAACGAGATAGTCCGGGCGGACCTGATCCTGGTGGACGGCCTGGAAGGGGACCCCGACTACGAAGAAGGAGGAAACCCGGTTCGCATGAACCTCTTTTTTGCGGGAACCGATCCGGTCCTCATCGACTCCTATGCCGCCGGGCTTCTTGGTCTTCAGCCGGAGGAGGTGGCCTACATCGGCAAGGCCGCCGCCCTGGGAATCGGCAGCCAGCTTTCCGACGAGACAAAGCTGCGCTACCTGAACAAGGGAGAAGCGGTGGAGGGAATTCAGCGCAGCGTTGCCGCATACCGGCTTAAAGAGATTGTCCGGGAAGACGGCGCCTGCAGTGCCTGTTACGCCTCCCTGATGCGGGCCCTCTCTTTCCTCGAGAAGGAGGACAATTTTCCGTCCGCCCCCGTTCACATCGGCCAGGGCTACCGGGGCACACAAGTTTCCGGGGTCGGCATCGGAATCTGCCTTAAAGGGGCCGATTCCTACGCAAAGGGCTGCCCTCCGGAAGCAGCCGAGATCTACCGCTTTTTTAAGGACGGCTCATGAACGTTCAGATTGAACTCCTGAAGCAGAAGTTCAATCCGTCCATGACAAAGGAGAGCCTTGAATCCCTGGCCGCGGAAGCGACGGGAGTTAAGCTGTCTGCTACGGATGCGGCCCCGCTATACCTGCGTGTAAAATGTATGAGATTATACCGCCATCATCCATTGCCTCGACAACGAGACAAGGATTATCTACCTGATGCGGCTCCTTACCGGGCTTCCCTATCAGGAACTTGGCAGAATCCTGGAGAGTGAGCCAACGGTGCTCCGGCAGCGTTACTCCAGGGCGTCCCGGAAGATCAACTACTTCCTGAACGACCACTGCACCCTCTACAACCCCGACGGCCGCTGCCGCTGCCGCTGCAAGTTAGATAAGGGCACCTCCTATGTTTTACGTCAAGACCCCAATCCAATAATTTGTAATTTATGATATTTCAGCTTCGCAAGCCTCTCTTTAAGCTGGCTATACCGATAATATGTCTTCTTTGTCACCAAGGTGTACAGAAGCTTTACTAATCTCCGAGCAATGGCAATAATCGCTACTGCTTTAGGTTTTCGAGTGATTAAAGTTTTGTAAGCCTCTTTCAAGTGCCCCCCACTTTTCGAACGCACCAGTGACCATGCTGCCTGTACGATCACTCTGCGCAAATATGCACATCCTCGCTTTGATATTGGCCCCATTCGATGAGTTTCCCCAGAGCTATCGACCCGAGGTGTGAGGCCTGCGTAGTTTGCCACCTGATCTGCATTCGCAAATCGACTTCCATCCCCTACGTAGGCAATAAAAGCCAACGCGGTAGCAGGACCGACTCCTGGGACAGACATGAGAATCCCAGTGTTCTTCTCGGATTCCAGGAACTGCTTTGTTTCCTGTTCTAAATCTTCAATAATCGCTTCACAGTAGGCAACCATTTCTATCAGTCGCCTCGCTTCTCGAACATGCCGTCCGGTAAGAAGGGTCAATACGTTCTTCTCTCTGTTCGATGCCGTTTTTAGATCCGCTTTCGTTATCGTTGTAATACCCGAATCGAGAAACACACTATGGAGCCGGTTTATGTACCTTGTTCGGTCTGCTTTGTAAGTTGCCAGTTCGGCTACAACTGACCTCTCCTCTTCCTCTTTCTTCGTTGGCAACGGTACGGTTGGCAATTCTTCTCCCGGGTTCCGCTGTAACAGGCGGGCAATTTGTACTGCATCTTCCCTATCCGTTTTTTTCAGCGATTGGTAAATCATTGCAAGCTTCCCAGGGTTCAGAACAACAACATGGCACCCAACCCGGTCAGTCAGATATCGAGCAATATTGAACGCATTGTTCCCCGCTTCCAGTCCTACCAAATCATCATTACCCAATCTCTTGGCAAGTCGCTCTAAGCCAATCCCATCGGCTTTTCCATTGAACTGTTGATTCTTGGCTTTCTCATCGAGAATCGCACACTGGTAAGTCCGTTTACCAAGGTCGATGCCTACATACCGAATCTTCTCTTCCATTTTTCCCTCCTTTCGGTTATAAGAAGGACTGGGAGTCTTTGGTCAGACGCGAGTTACACCGTACTCCTATTCGCGGTTGCGCCGGTCACTCGGCGCACCGCTCTATGGTGTTCGGTGGCAGGTTTCAGTTAATCTCTAAAGCGAGGTCTTATGCCTCCCGGTGCCCTCAACCTACCGCCGGCTCCCCAATCCCGTCAGATAGAGGATAACTCTCTGCGCCCAACCACGTAAATCATACAATCTCTAAAAACGTGGTATTTTTGTCATGGGCAAGGCGAAGGGATTTTATAGCACCCGCATGCTCTTGTGATAACAAGAGTTGAGGACTGCGGGAAATCCCGACAACGCTGCATAGGGCAAAAAGAGTAGTTTTTAGAGGTGCCCATAAACCAATCCGCTACCTTGATCTGCAGCAGGAGTACCGGAGGATCCGGGAAGCTTCCCAGAGAACCCTCTCCCTCCACAGGGCGGGAGAGTACCACCGGATCCGGAACCTCTGGGAAGAACTCCCTGGCCAGGTATAGAAAAAAACAGCCTCTGCTGTCACATCACCCGCTCAAACGACACCAATACAGCTGAAGACCCAATCACGAGTGAAGGAGATTTTCATGGAACTCAACAAGGTGGCCCCCTGCGGTATAGACTGCATCAACTGTGAGCTGTTCGCGGAAAACAAGCGGCCCGATGTCTGGGAGCGGGTGGCAAAGATGACAGAAAAGAGCATGGAGGAAGTGCAGTGCAAAGGCTGCAGAGAACAGGAGGGCTGCCCGATTCTTGAGGATTGCCAAACCCTGGCCTGCGTTAAGGAGAATGGAGTAGACTTCTGCTACCAGTGTACCGAATTCCCCTGCCGACGGCTCCAGCCGATGAAGCAGGGTGCGGAGCGTACCCCCCACAACCTGAAGGTCTATAACCTCTGCCGCCTGAAACAGCTCGGAATGGAAGGATTCCTGGCCGAATCGGCCCGCACCAGACGATTCTACTTCGAGGGAACCTTCGTAATAGGTGCGGGACCGACCCTGCCGGATTAAAGGGATTGCCCCGGCGGTGCAGGACTTGACGATCAATCAACAAACAATAGCTGTTAAATCTTTTTAGAGTCCAGTGCACTTCTTGTCATTTTCATGTATTCAAAGGACTCCTTATATCGTTTCATGACTGTACCGATGAACAATGAATCGATAATTGACAGTTCTGCGATTCTGGACGACAGCGCTTCGGGTTTGAAAGCCGTTTCCGGAGATGATGTAAATAATTGGACATCGCTGTATTTCAATATCGGACAGCGGTTGTAATCGGTGATGGTAATGATTTTTGCCCCTGCACGTGAGGCAAAAGTAACCATCTCTATGGTAGCCTCAGAAGCTCCAGAGTGTGATATCGCAATCACTACATCTCCAGGACTGAGCGTTGCGGCAGACATCAATTGCACATTCGAATCGGAGAAGGCCAAAGGTAGAAAGCCAATACGGAGAAACTTGTGCCGGCCATCCTGCGCAATAATGTTCGAACCACCAACACCATAGAAAACCAAATGTTTTGAAGAGATAATCAGTTCAATAGCCTGTTCGATTCCCTCTTTATTGACAATCTTCAGTGTATCCTGCAGCGCTTTGATGTTTGAATTGAATACCTTTTCTACTATAGTAGAGATGGTATCAGAAGGAGCCAGGGATTCGTATATCTGCTGCGTAGTGTCGATCGCCTCCTGTGCGATCGATATTTTCATCGCCTGATAACCTTTATACCCGAGCTTTTGGGCTAAACGTACCAACGACGGCTCGCTTGTCCTGCATTTTTCAGCAAGCTCGGTGATGGCCATATGGACAACGTCTTTTGAATGTTCCATAAGATAGGAACAGACTTCCTTCTCCTTTTTACTGAGAATTCGTATTTCCCGGTTCAACCTCTGGGTAAAGGATATGTCCGGATTATCAGAAAAAGTTGGTACCATGGCTGTGATTGTTCCTTTATTACACTAATATCTTCATGTCAGAATCACTATACCATATTTATAGAACTAATAAAAGTTCCATCACCTTTCCAGTAAAGTGACAATTTATTCCATATAAAAATATTCTTAATGTAACATAATTCTTTATAATACATATATTTAAAAGTGATTCATGAGGCTTTACCAGATCCATTTATAATTCTCAGTTGATTTAAGATAAAACTTTTTTCCATATAAATAATTTTTTTATTGAATTTTCTTCAATCTACCGGTATAATTATTTTCAATAACACAAAGGTAGCATGGGTGACGGTCCGTAGGATCCACTGCCCGGCACAGAAACCAAGGAGGTTTTTATGAGAAAAACAGTTCTGGCTATCATGATCCTGGTCCTGATGTTTTCGAATCTGGCGTTCGCTGAAGGCCAAAAAGAGGATGGATCCAAACAGACAACCATCAAGCTTTCCATTCCGGATCCCGCCAATTCATCGGTAGGTATGTTTGCAAAGGTTTTTTCCGAGAAAGTCGCCGAGAAAACCAACGGGGACGTAAAAGTCGAAGTATTCCCGGATGGCGTACTTTTTGGCAGAGACCAGAATGCAGCAATAAATATGCTGGAAGACGGGGGTCTGGATGCCCTGATACTCTCCACTTCTGTATTTGCATCGTTTGAACCCAGGATGAATGCAGTATCACTTCCTTACTTGTTTGCCAACTACGATGAATTCATTGGATATCTTAATGGCGCTCCCGGGAAAACGTTACTGAACTCCCTTGAACGCATGAACATTGTGGGTTTATCTCTGGCAATAAGGACTTACCGAAGCGTCACAAACTCTCGGGGCCCCATCTCTGTACCCGCTGATCTGGAAGGCTTGAAGATTCGCGTCCCCAACAACAAACTTTGGGTTGATTTCTTCGGAGCACTCGGAGCCGATCCAACACCCATGAACTTCAGCGAAGTCTATACCGCTCTCCAGATGAAGACGATTGACGCCCAGGAGAACCCGGTTGAAGTTCCTCTTGCTAATAAATTCTACGAGGTCCAGCAGTATCTTTCCCTGACGAACCATATCGCCGATTCCTTCGGAATCTTTATGAATAACGCTGTGTGGAGCTCCTTTGATGCCACAACTCAACAACTGATTAAAGACGCTGCTGAAGAGGCTGCTGATTACAAGAATAAAACCGACATTGCTGAAGAAGAGAAGATCATTGCACAGCTCGAAGAAAAGGGCATGAAGGTCAACAGATTAACCGAGGAGCAGGTAAAAATGTTCCAGTCCGAAGCGTTGAAACTGTATCCGAAATTTGAATCCATGGTTGGTTCTGAGTTTGTACAGGAATCTTTGGATTTCTTAGGTAGATAAGTAAACCGTATTGATCATACATAGTTCCCCGCAGCCAACCTGCGGGGAACATTACAGGGATAGTAATTTGGAAAAGAGAAATTTCTTGTGGAGAATCGTTGACGGGATACTGCTTCTGACTGTAAGCGGAATGCTGATAGTGATCGTCATACAAGTGGCAGGGAGAATTGCCGGAGAATCGGTCCCATGGTCGGAAGAACTGACACGCTACCTGTTTCTCTGGACAGTGAACTTCGGCATGGCGGTAGGTATGCGCAATGCTGAACATGCATCTGTCAATGTAATCTATTATCTGCTTCCCAAAACCAGGATTATCCAGAAGACACTTCTTTTCATCTATGTTATCAGCTGTTTTGCCTTCTTTGTCTTGTTGACCTATTGGAATCTTACAATGACTGTCAGGCAGTTCAATAGCGAAGAAATGTCTCCCGCTTTGGGTATGCCGATGTTTCTTGTGACTCTTCCCCTGTTTATATGCAATATACTCGCCACTGTCGGGTTGGTTCAGAGTGCATTCTTTGATGAGCAAACAAAGAAACGATTAACGATGCCGGACCAGGGAGAATCATTTGATCAGCTTGAAGGGGGTGCTGTATGAGTTTACTTCTTCTCGGGCTATTTTTCATCCTGAGTTTCCTAGGAATACCACTGGCTGTTTCCCTCGGAATTTCTTCCATCATAACTGTTGTACTTTACGATCTCCCAATCACCATCATAGCCCGGCTGATGTACACTTCAATGAACAGCTTCCTTCTTGTAGCGGTCCCACTTTTCATCCTTGCCGGGACGGTTATGGAGAAAGGCGGAGTAGCAAACCGGATATTTAACGCGGCGAATTCGTTCGTGGGACGATTCCATGGTGGCCTCGGCATGGTAAATATCATAGCTTCTTTCATCTTTGGCGGAATCTCCGGATCATCGGTGGCTGATGTCGGCAGCTTGGGCCCTCTCGAGATCAAGGCGATGACCGATGAGGGTTATGACAAGAGCTACAGCGCAGCATTGACAATGGTTACGTCCACCCTCTCCTCTGTCGTACCACCATCGATCTTAATGATTGTAGCTGCCGTCGCTGGAGAACAGTCGGTAAGTGCATGTCTTGCTGGCGGTTTTGGACCGGCAATAACCCTCTCCGGAATCTTCATGATTCAAAACTATATCATCGCACGCAAGAATGGGTACGGCAAGATAATCAAAAGAACGCTCAGGAGTATCGTAGACATCATTGCCCGGTCTATCCCGGCCCTGATTTCTCCGATTATCATATTATTCGGGATGTTCAGCGGGATTGTGACCCCCACCGAAGCCGCAGCACTCGCCGTTATCTATACCATTTTTATATCGACCTTCGTATATAAACAGATGCCCTGGAGACAGTTCCCGCGAATGATAATCAGTGCAGGAACCACTGCTGGAACCATTTTATTGGTTGCCATGACAGCATCGATTGCCACCTATATTTTTGCCGTTGACCAATTGCCGCTCAAAGTAAGCGCGTTCCTGCTGGGTTTTTCACAAAACCCGGCTTTGATTATGGTGTTGATGGGATTCATCTTTATTATCGTCGGAATGTTCCTGGATATCATTGCTGCTATTCTCCTGCTCACCCCCGTCCTGATGCCTGCCGCAGTTCAGGTCGGCGTTGACCCGGTACACTTTGTGGTATTTATGGTGACTTCTTTAGCCATCGGATTAAGTACACCCCCCGTGGGAGTTTGTCTGTTCGCAACTTCACTGGTATCAAAGATATCGATAGAAAAGATCGTAAAAGCTTCATGGCAATTTTACGTAACGATTTTTATCTTCATCTGTGTTTTCGCGGTGTCGCCACAGATCTCCTTGATCTTCGTGCGGTTGTTTACATAAGAAATTGCTTTTGTGCCATCAGGCACATCAAATAGACTATCATATATGAGGTGTTTTAAATGAGCGTTGGAAAAGACATTAGAATGGCCCGATTGCTGAATGAAAAATCAGGAAGATTACTCGCAATCACCATGGACCATCCGATCACCAGGGGAGTTCTTCCCGGATTGGAAGATATCCGCGAGGTAATGAAACAGGTATGCGCAGGAAAACCTGATGCCATTACAATCCAGAAGGGTATTGCAAGGAACTGGTTTCAGCCCTATGCAGGCAAGGTGGCGTTGATCATGAAATCTACATCCTACTCCCTCCCCTATCATCCGTATTTTGACACACCCGTCGCGGATGTGGAGGAGGCTGTAACGCTTGGTGCTGATGCGATCTCCGTGGGGGTGATCGTAGGCGGACCTGAGCAGGCTGCCCAGCTTACTCAGCTTGGAAAGATCAGCAAGGAGGCCGATAAAGCCGGCATGCCGCTTGTGGCACACATTTACCCCAAGGGTTCCATGGTCGAAAATCCTTCAGATGCGGACAGGATTGCCTACGCCGTTCGAGCCGGCGCGGAACTGGGTGTGGATATCATAAAGACAATCTGGAGCGGTTCAGCAGATTCTTTCCAGAAAGTCATTGAATCATGTCCGGCCAAAGTCTGTTTAGCCGGAGGCGCTGCCGGAAACAAGCTTGTTGACTATTTATCCATGACCCGGGAAGCCCTGGACATCGGTTTAGCAGGTGTGACCTTCGGAAGAAGCGTATGGGGCGATACCTTTCCAACTGCCGTGGTCCTCGCATTAAAGGCATTGATTCATGAAGATGTGTCCGTTGACGATGCTTTGGCCGTGTACCAGGCAAACACAAAATAGATAGGGAGGATAAGCCGAGGTGAATGCAGGCATACTGAATCGTGTTGACGAGCTGATCTATACGGAAACAGAAACCCCTTCGATTAATGAATCGGAATTGCTGGTTCGTGTCAAAGCCGCATCCATTTGCGGCACGGACCTGCGTATTTACCACGGCAAAAAAACCAAGGGGGTCCGGTATCCTTCGATAATCGGCCATGAGTTCGCCGGTGAAATAGCCGAGGCAGGTGCTCAGGTAAGCGCTTTTAAAGAAGGGGACCGCATCTGCGTCGATCCGGTATTACCTTGCGGAGGATGCTTTTATTGCCTGAACGGGATGGAGAACGTATGTCAGAATAGAGTTGCCATCGGCTATGAATATGATGGATGCTTTGCTGAGTATGTCCGGATTCCCGCCAAGTTCATAACCCAGGGGAACATCCAGCAGCTTCCCCCGGATATGTCATTTGCCGCCGGGGCTTTAGCTGAACCCCTCTCCTGCGTCATCAATGGACAGCGTAAACTCGATATTACCGTCGGAGATACGGTTGTGATTGTTGGTGCCGGTCCCATCGGTATCATGCACATGATGGTAGCCAAAGCGTCCGGAGCTTCCACCGTCATTGTGAGCGAGCCAAATGCAATGCGGAGGAATACTGCGGCAAATTTCGGGGCGGACATCACCGTAGACCCGATCAGTGAATCCCTGCGGGACACGGTATTAACTCAGACAAACGGATTGGGTGCCGATGTAGTCATCTTGGCGATCGGAAATCCAAAGATTGTTAATGACGCGCTTTCTGTTGCCAGAAAAGGCGGGCGAATCAGCATGTTCGCCGGATTCTCTGCCGGCGAGACCCCTCCAGTCGACGTGAACCTTATTCACTACAATGAACTGGTTGTTGTTGGAGCGAGCGCTCTTCAGCGTAGAGATCAGAAAACCGCGGTAAGTCTGATTGCCAGCAGTGCCGTCGCTGTGGAAAGGCTGGTCACAGATACCTACCCGCTTGAAGAAATTCGCGAAGCGTTCTCGAAAGCCGAATCGGGAGATGCCATTAAGGTGGTATTGGTCCCATGAGAAGGAAACCGGTTCTGTTGGGGATTGACGCAGGGACAAGCGGGGTAAAGGTATGTGCCTTTACCCCTGACGGCAAAATGGTCCAAAAAGAACAGGCAAATATTTCGGTCATTTCCCGACAACCGGGTTTCGCGGAACTGGATGTTACCCTCTATTGGGAGCTTGTCCAGCAAACAGTAAGGTCCATTACCAGTAATCCTGAGATCTCCGTCATAGGGATAGGTTTATCAACTACATGTCCCACAACCATCACGATGGATGATGATTTCAATCCCATAGGCAATGGGATTGTGTACCTTGATAACAGGGCAGCCGATGAAGCAAGAAACTATGAATTAAACTTTGAAAGTCCCGAAGCCTATGCCACATTGGTAGGTAACCGTTGCTCTGTTTCAACCTGCAGTGCATCCACAATGATGTGGATTCGTGACCATGAGCCTGAACGGTGGCGTAATGCAAAACATATCGGCATGCTCAACAGTTTCCTCGCCGCCAAACTGACCGGAGATTCTGCCATCGATACCACCCAGGCATCCTACTCCGGTATTTTTAGGCTTGCATTTCCCGGTGACTGGGATGACGAGCTGCTGAGGATAGCGGACATCCCTCGGTCCAAGCTGTTAAGAATTACAGCCCCTTCTTCCCGTATCGGCGGGGTCAAGAATACAGTGGCTGAGGATTTACAGCTGCCCCCCGGAACTCCAGTAGCCATCGGCTCCGGCGATACTGCCGCCGCGGCCTTTGCCATCGGGTTTACCGATTCTCATCAGGCCTTCGAATCAGCGGGAAACTCGGGGGTCCTCACCTTCGTACTGGACACACCGGAATTCGATCCCTTGTTTATGAATCGGTGTCACGTAATTCCAGGGTTATGGATCTCCCATGGAGCTAATTCCATGATGGGAGGGGCAATCGACTGGCTGCGTAATAATATTATTTCTGAATACCAGGACTATTCGGTAATTAATGAGCAGGTAAAGGAAGCCGTACCTGGAGCCAACGGCGTGGTATTCCTTCCCTATCTGGCAGGAGAACGCTGCCCCATCTGGAATCCCCATGCCAAAGCAGTCTGGTATGGACTGACGCTTAAAAATACACGCCTGGATTTGTTGGAGTCAGTTTTTGAGGCCGGAGCTTTTTCCCTGAAGCAGCTGCGTGACCTCGGCCAGCAGAAGCTGGGGGTTGCCATTGACAGCATCATTGCAGTTGGAAACGGCACACTGAGTGATCACTGGTGCCAGATTAAAGCTGATGTGCTGCACGTGAATTATACCACCACAGCCGTTACCGATGCATCAGCATTCGGAGCCGCTTTGATGGGTGGAATTGCAGCTGGAATTTTCTCTGAACCTCTTGACCCCTCAATCCCGTTTCTTAAACCGGAAGGAAAAACATACACCCCAACGTCGGAATCTGCCTATAAAGCATACATGAAAGCATTTGCCACGTATAATGCATTATATCCAGCACTTTCCGGACTCATGTAATAATAGTTTGACATTGACTACTCTTCAGACTTCTCCCCGTCCTTTGCCCCTTCCGACTTTTTGTGTATAACGCGGAAAGTTATAAGCGTACTATGCAAAGTATTGAGTATTATTGGAAAAAAACAGGTTTTGAACCAAACACGGCCCAGCGAAACGCGATTCTGCATAATGCTGGCCCGCTATTCCTGACAGCGGGTCCCGGCTCCGGAAAAACCCAGGACCTTGCCTCCATGTCGATAGGTACGGTACATTCCCTATACTCTGTTTCGACTGGGGGAGTCGGAGTATGAAGACACGGACGACCCTTTCCCCAAAGGACGGGTGCCCTTCCTGACGATACACCAGTCCAAAGGCCTGGAGTTTCCGGTGGTCGTCCTTGGAAGCCTTTACAGGGCGGAGCGGGAAGCACCGGTCGTTGAATGTGCGGTGCGGAACCTCCTGAACAAAGAGGGGGAACCCCTGGAGTGGATCGACAAGTTCGACACCATGCGCATATTCTACGTCGGCCTCTCCCGGGCCAAAAACCTGCTGATCCTCCCCCGCTATACCCACGCAAAAGCTGCAGAAGCCGAGTTCAAGGAGATCCTGGAAGAAGAACGCCTCCCTCTTGTGAGTGATCTGGACCCTGGCACCATACCGGCAGCCGAACGAAAGTTCGAGGAGCTGGGAAAAAGCTACAGCTATACCGGGGACTATCTGCTCTATAAAAGATGTCCGCGAAACTACATGATCTACCGCAAGTACGGTTTTGTTCCCTCCCGGGGACAGACAATGTTCTTCGGCCGCCTGGTGCATGAGACGGTGGAAGATCTGCATCATCTGGTGATGATGGAGAAGAGAGAATGATACAACATCGCTCTACCGGTGATGATACAAATACCAGAAATAATCAGATTACCGGAATTCTTTTTATTCCCGACAGATCTTTCCCCTTGCGCTATTCGCGATTCGCGAATAGAATATATAATATGAATCTCAAACCGCAGGATATAGTCGTACTGCTCAAACTCATTGCCCAGGGGCGCGAAGAGCGGCCGGGTTACGCAGCCTTATCGGTTTCCCTGGGGATGAGCCCGTCGGAAGTTCACGCTGGTGTTAAACGTCTTATAAATGCCAAATTGGTCGATTCAAAGGATCAACGCCCCATGCGTAAACCGGTACAGGAATTCCTTATCCATGGTGTAAAGTACGCGTTTCCTCCGCAGAAGGGGGCCATAACAATCGGCTATCCGACAGGCTTTGCAGCCTCGCCACTAAATCAACTGATAAATATGGGAACCGATCTTCCTCCCGTATGGCCTTCCGCAAAGGGACCGGTGAAAGGACAGGCATTTACACCCCTCTACAAATCAGTGCCAGACGCCATTCAGAACGATCCGCTGCTGTATGAATTGCTGGCTCTTCTCGATGCGATTCGGGATGGCCGGGCCCGTGAGAGGGAAATTGCCGCGAAGGAACTGACGAGGAGGATAGAACATCTTGTCTGATTCAAACAGGGATATGGTCACCAAGGTTGCACACCGGCTCGGACCCCTTCGCGAAGAAGTAGTTTTCGTCGGCGGAGCAACTACAGAACTGCTTCTCACAAGACCTGTTATATACGATGTCAGGATTACAAAAGATGTCGACGTCATCGTGGGGGTGATTAACCGGAACGACTACTATCGCTTCGCCGAGCGACTCAGGGAACGCGGTTTTCTGGAGGCTTCGGAACCGGGGAACCCGATCTGTCGCTGGAAGGTGGACGACCTCCTTGTCGACGTTATGCCTACGGAAGAAAGCATTCTCGGATTCTCGAACAGGTGGTATCCTGAGGCTATCAGAAACGCCATGGAATACCCACTGGAAGACGACCTGCCAATTCGCCTGGTCGCGCCGCTGTTTTTCCTGACCACAAAGTTCGAGGCCTTTCGCGGCCGCGGAAACAACGATCTTTACACCAGCCATGACATAGAGGATATTCTGACACTCCTGGACGGTCGTCCCGAAATCATTGATGAATTTGAAGCCTGCTCCCATGATCTCAGAACGGCGTTGGCAGGGTACTTCTCTCAGCTAAAATCCCATCCGGACTTTGAATATGTTATTGCCGGTCAGTTTCCTTCTGATGCAGTCGGTCGGGCCCGCAGCTCTGAATTGATCCAACTCATAGAAGTTATCTCGCGAGGGACTATATGATCGACCTCCCTGCCCTTGAAAAGCGCCTGCGTGATATCTTTGAGAAAAACTTTGAATTTTTAAAGGCCGAGGGCGGTCATGGAATCAACGACTATATCAAGGAGCAGGCCTTAGACAGAACCATCTGACAAATACCGCTGTTATAAGCACACCCCTGCCGAATCAGCTGAAATACGCCCTCAGAAACGGGAATCCCGGGTACATCCTCCGCGAGCTTGAGGCCTGGGACCCGATTGTTCCCCTGGGCTATTCGGAAGACGAGATCGAAACGATGATTGAGGAGTTCGGCCGCACGGTGGAGGATATCGAGAACAAGCGTTTCAGCGCGCCGCCGGTACAGGTACTGCAGCAGAAGAACCCCGGAGACAAGGCAGCCTTTGCAGTACACATCTGCCGCAACTGTGACGCCCGCTTTTCCTGCCCCTCTTTTCGGGAATATGTTCGGCAAACCGACAGCGGCAGGCACGGAATCAGAAAGTATCTGGATGATTACGGGACCGAATTCAGCACGGAAGAGTTTATCGAGGGTAATATAATTGAGTAAAACTCTTTACCATTAAGGTTAAGTATATTATAGTATGTAGACAGCAGGAAGAAGTGGATATTCAGTTTGCGTCGGCCAGGTTGGAAAGAATTTTCAACTCACAGCAGCAGCTGCTCAAAACTTATGGCAAAGAGACGGTCAGGAAGATTCGCATACGAATGATGGTTTTGCGAAGTGCGCCGACGTTGAGCACGGTGCCGACGAAGAAGCCCGACCGGTGTCATCCCTTAAAAGGAGATCGAAAGGGAGAGTATGCGGTGGATCTGAACCATCCCTTCAGGCTCGTTTTTGAACCGGCGGGGGATCCGCTGCCTGTAAAAGGAGACGGTTCGACGGATGTTTCCGCCGTAACCGTCATTCGCATCCTGAGAGTGGAGGACTACCACTGAGGGAAACAATGGAAAGAGACATTACGACGCTGAACAGCTATGAGCCGGACTACGCGGTCCATCCCGGAGAGTATCTGGAAGAGGTCCTCGAGGCGCGGGAGATAAAGAAGCGTGAGTTCGCCGAGCGGGTCGGACTCTCGGTAAAGGCGGTCAGTCAGATCATCAACGGCAAGGCCCTTTACTCCCCCGAGGCGGCCCTCCGTTTCGAGCGTGTCCTGGGTATCAATGCCGCGATCTGGAGCACCATGGCCAAGAGCTACGAGCTCTTTAAGGCACGGGAAGAGGAAGAACGGAGGCTCCAGGCCGCAGAAGTCGCCGCCTGGGTACGCCGCTTCCCGACCGCCGACTTGAAGCGCCTGGGGATTCTCCCTGATACCCGCAGAGCAGATCAACTGGCCGAGGCGCTCTTCCGCTTCTTCGGGGTCAGCGGCATCGAGGCCTGGGAGGAGTACAGCGCCGGCAAAGCGGCCCTCTACCGGCAGAGCGCAAAGCACCCGGTCTCCAGGGAAGCGGTAGAGGTCTGGCTGACCCTGGCGGAGCGGGAAGCCGAAGGAATCGAGACCGATCAATTCGACAAAAAGCGCTTTACCGAGGCCTTGAGCGAGATCCGAAGTTTTACGCTGTTACCGCCGGAAGAGTTCTTCCCCAGGATGGTGGAACTTTTGGCCAGGACCGGGGTGGCCCTGGTGGTGGTCCCGGAATTGAAGGGGACCCGCATCAGCGGGGCGGCCCGCTGGCTCAGCCCCGGGAGGGCCCTGATCTCCTTAAGCCTGCGCTACAAGAGCAACGACCAGTTCTGGTTCAGCTTCTTCCACGAAGCAGCCCACATCCTGCTCCACGGAAAGCGGATCTTCATCGACCAGAAAGATGGGAGCGACGACGGCGAGGATGATACGAAGGAGGCCGAGGCGAACGAGTTCGCCGGTAATCTCCTGATTCCCAGGGCGGAATACCGGCGCTTTATCGCCGCCGGCAGCTTCTACGAAGGGGACATCCGCAGCTTCGCCGAGAAAATCAGCCTACACCCCGGCATCGTCGTCGGCCGTTTGCAGCACGACGGTCTGCTGGACTACAAGTTTCAGAACGGCCTGAAGGAGGGCTTTGAATATGCATACCCGGACGACGAGGAGAGCAACTGATGCCGATTGAAAAACTCCGCCCCGAGGGCAGCCTAAACCACGATACCCTGAAAGATCTGGCGCAGCTCGTACCCGAGGCCTTCGCCGACGGCCGCATCAACTGGACGGTCTTACGGGAGCTCCTGAACGAGCGGCTGGAGGACGAGGAACTGCCGGAGGAGCACTTCGGCCTCTTCTGGCCCGGTAAGCGGGAGGCCCGCAGGCTGGCCAACAAGCCGAGCACCGGTACCCTGGTTCCCTCCTTCGGCGAGGGAGTGAATGAGGCGGAGACCGGGAACATCTTTATTGAAGGGAGAACCTGGAGGTCCTGAAGATCCTGCGCAAGAGCTACGCCGGACGAATCAAGATGATCTACATCGACCCTCCCTATAATACCGGGAACGACTTCGTCTACGACGACGACTTTGCCGAACCCCTGCAGGACTACTTAAAGCGGACCGGCCAGATCGACGGCGAGGGGAGCCCCTTGACCACCAACAAGAAGGCCGACGGCCGCTTCCACTCCAAGTGGCTCAGCATGATCTACCCCCGCCTGCGTCTGGCCCGGGAGCTGTTACAGGAGGACGGGGTGATCTTCGTCTCCATCGACGACAACGAGGTGCATCACTTGCGGATGGTGATGAACGAGGTGTTCGGGGAGGAGAATTATAGAAACACTATATCTGTTCGTCGTGGGATAAAAAATGTACAAGCTCAATTCGATGATCTTTCTGCCCTATCCCAAGGACACGAATATATAATGGTTTTTTCAAAATATGCAGATACACGTTTACCAAAGTTGTTTTTGTCTCATGGTGAGCAAAGACCAGGCAAGTGGGATACTTTCTGGCGTGGAACTGATAGACCAACTATGCGTTACGAGTTATTTGGAGTGAATCCAGAAAGGGGCCAGTGGAGATGGGAAGAACATAGAACAAAAAATGCCATCCAAAATTATGTGTTCTATTTGAACCAAATAGCGGGACGAATGACATTGGATGAATGGTACCTGGACAACCTAACTGCAACAAACACAAAGCTTAATTTTGTTAGGAAGAATGAAGAAGGGGTCGTACAGTATTATGTTCCCCCAACTGCAGGTAAATTGTAAGCGATAATTGGATGGACATTACCCTGAGTGGAAATGAGACGAGAGAATTTGATACTGAAAAAAGTGCTGAACTTATGTCCCGCGTTGTTAGTTGGATATCATCAATCGATAGCTCCGACATCATCCTCGACTTCTTCTCCGGCTCCGCCACCACCGCCCATGCCGTGCTGGACCTGAACCGGGAAGACGGCGGGAAGCGCAGGTTCATCCTGGTGCAGATGCCGGAAGAGACGGATTCAAACTCCGAGGCCTGCAAGGCGGGCTACAAAACCATCGCCGAGATCGGCAAGGAGCGCATCCGCCGGGTAATCAAAAAGATCAGCGACGAAAAGGCCGCGGAACTGGGGGGTACCTACGGGCTTGACCTGGGCTTCAAAGTCTTTAAGCTGACAGAGTCCCACTACAAGCCCTGGCGCAACTACCACGGTCAGGATGTAAAGGAGCTGGAGGCCCTTTTCGAGGAGTACCGCACCCCTCTGGTAGAAAACTGGCGCGGCACCGAGGACGGCCTGTTGACGGAGATCCTGCTGATCGAGGGCTTTCCCCTGGACAGCAGGGTTCGTGAGATGGAGGAGTACCGGGACAACCGGGTACGGCAGATCAGCTGCGGCTTCCACGAGAACCGCCTTTTGGTCTGCCTGGACGACACGATACAAGCGGCCACCGTAAAGGCCCTGGCGCTGAAGGACGGGGACATCTTCGTCTGCCTGGATACGGCTGTTGACGATCAGACCAAGAGCAGGCTCTCCGACAAGGGCCTCATCAAGACGATATAGACGGGGGAGTCAAGGATGAGCCGGATACGCATACAGTTCGACCCCAACCAGGAGCACCGGATCGAGGCCGTGGACAGCGTGGTGAACCTCTTCGAAGGTCTCTTCCGCGCGGATACCGGCGTCTTTGAACTGGGAGACGAGATTACCCCCAACCTGCCCCCCTACATGCAGCTCGATCTGAACTGGCTGCAGGAGAACCTGAACGCCGTGCAGGAGCAGAACAGGCTTGCCCCCGGTCTGTCGGTGGACCTGGACTCGGGCTTTATGGTGGAAGGGGTCTCCCCGGATACCTGGGAGTACCCCTCCTTTACGGTGGAGATGGAAACCGGTACCGGCAAAACCTACGTCTACCTGCGAACCATCTACGAGCTCTTCAAACACTACGGACTCAGGAAATTCATCATCATTGTACCTTCGGTGGCGATCTACGAAGGGGTCTTAAAAAGCTTCCGGATGACCCGGGAACACGTCAAAGCCCTCTACGGCAACGAGAACGCCGCCATACTTCCCTACGACGGCTCAAAGCCCACCCTGCTCAAGAACTTTGCCCTGGGAAAAGGTATCGAGATTCTGGTGATGACCGTGGACTCCTTCAACAAGCAGAGCAATACGATCTTCAAAAAGACGGACAAGCTGATGGGGGAGCGCTACCCCTACCAGCACCTGCAGGAGACCCGGCCAATCCTGATTCTGGACGAGTCCCAGAACTACCGCACCGACAAGGCCCGGGCCGCCCTGCACACCCTCAAGCCCCTGCTGGCTATCAATTACAGCGCCACCCCGGGCAGGGGAGCACAGAATCCCCTCTACCGTCTCAGTCCTTTTCAGGCCTTTCAGCGGAACCTGGTCAAGCGTATCGAGGTACTGGGGATGATCGAGGCCCAGAACACGGTGCAGCAGCCCGATTATCTGCATCTTTTACGCGTTGAAAAGAAGGGCCGCTCCTTAAGCGCCCGGGTCCAGGCAATGGTGATGGAGGCAGGCAGCCTCATCGATCGGGAGGTACAGATCGGTCCCCACACGGATCTGCAGGCCAAAACCGACAACCCCGCCTATACCGGCTGGAAGGTGCAGGAGATCAATATCAAGGAAGGTTTTGTAGAATTGAACGATGAACGACTGACTCTGCTGGAGGAGAGGCTGGTGAGTGTCTCCCGTGAGGCCCTCTTCCGCCGTCAGATCGAGGAGACCGTAAAAACCTACTTCGACAAGCAGCGGGAATTAAAGAGCCGGGGCATCAAGGTGCTAAGCCTCTTCTTCATCGACCGGGTGGCCAACTATACCGGAGAGAGCGGAATTATCCGCAGGATCTTCGACGAAACCTTCGACCGTCTTAAAAAACGGGAACCCGACTTCAAGGAACTTGCAGCGCAGCAGGTGCGGGAGGGCTACTTCGCAAAGAAGAAGGCTACAAAAAAGGCGGCGGAAGCCTTTATCGACACCGCCATCGACGAGGCGGCCAAGACAGCCGCCGACAAGCAGGCGGAAAAGGAAGCCTACGAGTTGATAATGAAGCAGAAGGAGCGGCTCCTCGCCTTCGACGAGCCGGTCTGCTTTATCTTTGCCCACTCCGCCTTACGGGAGGGCTGGGATAATCCCAACGTCTTCCAGATCTGCGCCCTGCGGGAGATCAGTTCCGAGAAGCAGCGGCGCCAGACCATCGGCCGGGGCCTGCGGCTCCCGGTGAATCAGAAGGGTGAACGCCTCTTCAACCGCAGACTCAACACCCTTACCGTTGTCGCCAACGAGAGCTACGCCAATTACGTGAGGAACCTGCAGACCGAGTACGCCGAGACCGACGAGGAATTGCGGGTGATTCCCGCCAATGCTGCGGAGAAACTGAACGACGACGACAAGGTGATCCTCTACTTCAAATTTCCGTCCACCTTCAAGATCAGAATCCCCAGGATAATCGGCAACTACAATCCCGACTGGGGCATTCTGCGCTGGGATAACGAGCACCGGGGAAAACTGGAGCTGATACGGGAAACAAAGGGGAACATCGCGCTGGAACAGCTCCAGCATACCAACGAGAGCCGGAAGATCCGCTGCGCCCGGAAACACTTCGCCGGTTTAGGCATCGACTACCGCCATGTGACCGATCAGACCACCGACTACTGGCGCATGGAGGTGAGGGAGGATGAACCCCTCTCCACATCAGAAAAGTAACCCCGCAACGCCTGCGATTTAACACACAACTAACATAATCAGCTGTATTCTGCTCTCAGCTTTGTGGCATAGTATAGAGGATATATAGGAAATACAAACTGTGCCTTTTCAAGGAAGGTTTCCATGCTTACAGCAATCTTTGCACTGGGCGCTGTTCTGGTTTACATATCCGTCAGCAACTTCATCAGCTACAGGATATTAAAAAAGCGGATTCTTGCCAGCGCGTCCTGGGACCTGAATATCTGCTGTGGAAAAACCGACGGGGGCGGCATTAATGCCGATATCGTCAGGCACGCGGAGGTACCCAATTTTATCCAGATAGATGACATCTACAGGCTTCCCTTCCGCGACAAACAGTTCCAACGTGTGCTCTGTTCCCACACCATGGAACATGTCGATGATCCTGAGGCTTTTATCAGGGAGCTGAAGCGAGTCGGAGAGGAGATTACCATCGTCATTCCGCCCCTGTATGATATTTCCGCGGCGCTCAATATTTTTGAACACAAGTGGATCTTTCTCAGTTTTCGAAAACGGCACTACTCCCTGCCCAGATTCGTGCGCCTCCCATTAGCCCTGCGAATACAGAAGAGATGGGGACAGCTCCTGCGGGCCTGATGCCGGCTCCTTGAAAGCCTGGTCGGTGACGGGTATCATGAAGATCAAAAGGCGGAACTGTACACAATGGAACACTACGACTACATCATCGTCGGTTCGGGTCCCGCGGGACTGGGGGCGGCGTTTCATCTTCTGGAAACTGCGAATTCTCCCCGTATTCTGATCCTCGACATGGAAAAGTACTCTACCGGGGGCCTCCGGAACGACTGCAAAATGAACTTTACCTACCCCATCGGTTTTCCCGCAGAAAACTGGAACCGCGAACAGGCGAATAAATACCTCGGTCTGGTCCGTAGAAAACTGGCCCCCGCCATCCTGGACAAATCAAACCTGGGTATCTACGCGAAGCGGGCCCAGCGCCTGGGGGTGGAACTGTTGGAGATTGAGCAGACCCACCTGGGAACCGACGGCGGACTTGAGCTCATCAAGGAATTGACGGCGGAGCTCTCCGAAAAAGGGGTGGCCTTTGCCCTGGGTGAGGAGATGTTAACGATAGACAAGGCAGCATCCCGCATTCGCACATCGAAACGGGAGCTTGGCTACGGCAATATCCTGATTGCCCCGGGGAGACGGGGGTTCAAGTTCCTTCAGCAGATAATGGACACCCTCGGAGTCTCCTATGTGGACCACGTGGTGGACATCGGTATCCGGATTGAAACCCGGCAGGAGCGCTTCCCTATTGTGAAGGACTACTATGATCCAAAGTTCCATTTCCCCGGGCAGGTACGCACCTTCTGCACAAACTCCGGAAACGCCCATGTGGTGCAGGAAAAATACACTACTCATAACGGCGATATTTACTACAGTGTCAACGGTCACGCATATTCAAAAAGCCGGGGAAGGGAGAACGGCCTGGTTAACTTCGCCATGCTCAAGACCATCCGGCTTACCGAACCGGTGGCTTCGGGACAGGCCTTTGCCGAGGGTCTGGGGCTGCAGGCCATGCTGATGGGGGGAGGACACCCGATTATGCAGCGGGTTGGCGACTTCCGTCTGGGCAAGCGCTCCAAGCGGGACTCCTTCAGCGGGGACCTCTACGACTTCGAGCCTACCCTGAAGGGCTGCACCCCCGGGGATATCAGCCTTTCCATGCCTGCAAAGATCCTCCGGGGCATCTGGAAGTCCATGAAAATGCTTGATACCATTGTTCCCGGACTGCTGCATCCCAGCACAGTGATGTACTATCCGGAGATCAAGCTCTACGCCAACAAGCCGGAGTACAGGGACGATAATTTCCAGGTTAAAGATAACATCTATTTCGCCGGGGACGGCGCGGGTACCAGCCGCGGGATTACCGCCGCCTGGGCATCGGGCATCCGGGCTGCCCGGGGGATGGCGCAGCCATGACGGAAAAACTCTACTATAAAGATCCCTACCGCACTGAATTTGCCAGCCGGCTTATCAGTTCACAAAAAATCGACACCAACCGGGGACCCCGCTGGCAGGTGGTCCTGGAAGCCAGCTGCTTTTACCCCGCCGGCGGCGGCCAGCCTTCGGACAGAGGCACCTTGAACGACCGGGAGGTGGAAGAGGTACTCCTGAAAGACGATGAGGTGATCCACGTTCTTTCTGCATCCCTGGAGGATGGTACCCGGGAGGTATTCGGCCGCATTGAACCGATGCACCGGCGCCACTACATGCAGCAGCATACCGGACAGCACCTGATCTCCGCCGTGCTCCACCGCCTGTGCGGCTACCCGACCCGCTCGGTACATTTGGGAGAGTTGTATACCTCCATCGAGATCGAAGGGACCACTATCACCCCTTTCGAGATTGTGCAGATAGAGGACGAGGTAAACCGGATTATCTGTGAAAACCGCGGGGTAAAGGCCTGTCTCGTCGATCAGGATCAACTGAAACAGATTGAACTGCGGCGCTCGTTAAAAACCGACACAAATATTCGAATCGTTGAAATTGACGACACCGATCTGGTCGGCTGCGGCGGGGTTCATCTGCGCAGCACCGGGGAGATCAGACTGGTCAAGCATATTACGACAGAAAGCGTCAGGGGAAACAGCCGCCTTTCCTTCGTAATCGGAGATGCCGCCATGGCGGATTATCGGGAAAAGAGCAGAATCGCCTCCCGCATGGTGGATCTGCTTTCCGCTCCCCAGGGCGAGGTGCTGTCAAAACTGGACGAATATCTTGAGAAGAACACAAATCGGGACAAATATCTTGGCTCAACCTTGCACAGGCTTAACCGCTACATCGCAGCTGAACTCTACGATAACGGCATACAGAGCCCCGATGGAAGAATTGTCACTGCCGAATTGCAGGAAGACGAGGCAGATCAGATCAGGGAGATCGCCGACGGAATCTGCAGAATCGGACCGGTCATAATGGCCATTGCCGCGCGGTTCAGCGGAAAAGTCAAATGGGTTATCGCTGCCCCGGAATCCCGTCCCGAGCTGTACAACAGCCTTAAAAACAAACTTATGCCGCTGATCGACGGCAAAGGCGGGGGCAAACCGCCTTTCTGGCAGGGAGGAGGAGATAATCCCGATGGTATCGCAGCATTTCTTGATACCTTTCGCTCCTCCCTTGTTTCCCGGGAACAGAATGAGCGTCCCAAATAGGGTACGCTGTTCCTTATTTGGGACAATTGACCTCTCCGGCGAATAGGACTACAATGGGTATCCAGTATGGTACCGGCAATAGAAAAGGCGGACATGATCTTCTCTTTTCTCATGCAGCATCCTGAGGGCGCAACCCTCAAGGAGACAAGTACTGTGCTGGGAATACCGAAGTCCACGACCCACCGGTTGCTGATCTCCTTGAGTAATCTTGATTATATCGAGCATGACTCTCACAGCCGCCACAGTCACAGCGGCCGCTTTTTTCTGGGTCCCAAGCTCATGTCCCTCTCCCGGGCTGCGGAGAGGCGTCTTAACCTGAACCGCATTACCACTCCGTATCTTGAAGAGCTTTCTTCCCTTACCAGGGAAACGGTTAAGCTCAGTATCATCCGGCACCTGAAGGTTTACGTGATTAATACGGTGCTCAGTCCCCGAATCATGAAGATAACCGTGGAGTCGGGAACCATTTTTCCGCCCCATATTGGTGCCGCAGCCAAGCTGCTGCTCTCTTCTCTTTCCGATGAGGAGATCGAAGGGTATCTTGAACAGGATCTGGAGGAGTACACGGTGAACTCTGTTACCGATAAACAGATGCTCAAGAAGGAGATCGCCGCTATCCGCGAGGAGGGAGTCGCCAGAGACCGGCAGGAAGAGACCATCGGCATCAGCGGTATCGCAGCACCGGTGAGGGACTCCTTCGGCGGTATTGTAGCCGCTGTCAGTATCCCCTACCTTTCTGCCCTCAGGACTGAAGCCGAACTTCTCCCGTCCCTGCTTGAGTGTGTCAACGGCGTTTCGCGCCGTCTTGGATATTATAAAGACGATGAGCACAGCTCATCTACACCACCAACGAAGGAGTAAGAGTTATGAAACAGGAACTCGCAGAGACCTATGCTTCAATGATTAAAACCTTGAGAAAAATCAAGGTCGTTCCGGTTGTAAAGATCGAGGACGCCAAACAGGCTGTTCCCCTGGGCAAGGCCCTCATGGCTGGCGGTCTTCCCTGTGCGGAGATAACCTTTCGCACAAGTGCAGCGGCGGAAGCCATCGGCCTCCTGACCAAAGAGGTCCCGGAGCTGCTGGTCGGCGCCGGTACGGTTCTCAGCCCTGAACAGGCGGACGCGGCAAAAAAGGCCGGGGCAAAGTTCATGGTTTCCCCGGGATTCAATCCCCGGGTTGTAGACCACTGCCTGAACATGAACATGCCGATCTTTGCCGGTATTAACAATCCCACCGGAATCGAGATGGCCCTTGAACGGGAACTGCCGGCGGTAAAGTTCTTTCCCGCCGAGGCCTCCGGCGGACTTGCCATGCTGAAAGCAATGGCTGCCCCCTACGGCGACATCCTCTTTATGCCTACCGGCGGCGTCAACGCCAGGAACATCGCTGCATATCTGGCATTTCCCCGCGTTCTGGCCTGCGGCGGCAGCTGGATGGTCCCCTCAGACCTGATCAGCGCCGGAGAGTTCGACAAGATTACCGCCCTCACCAAAGAAGCCGTCCAGGCTGTAGCGGGGGCCTGATTACACCAACGGGAGGCTATTAATGGGTACTGTATACTGGATCGGTTTCGATTTGGGAGGAACCAAAATGATAGCCTCCCTGCTGGATGAAAACTATGCGATCCTCGGCAGGGTAAAAAAACGCACAGACCCTCACGAAGGGAACAGCGCGGTGCTCAAGAGGATCGCCGCAGCTATTGAAGAAGTCATTCTTACGAGCGGGGTCCCCCGCTCCGCCATCAAGGGGATTGGATTTGCCGCTCCCGGACCCATGGACCGGGAGGCTGGCATAATGATCAGTACCCCAAACCTTGGATTTGAAAATATTCCGATACGGAGTTATCTGGAGGAGGAGGCCGGTATTAAGGTCTGCCTGGATAACGATGTAAATGCCGGAACCTTCGGTGAGTTTATTAAAGGGGCAGGCAAAGGATACCGGCACCTTCTTGGTGTTTTTCTGGGCACCGGTATCGGCGGCGGCCTTATTATCAACGGACAAATGTACCGCGGCGCTAACGGAAACGCCGGAGAGGTAGGTCACATGATTCTTCAGACCGACGGACCACTGTGCGGCTGTGGCCAGTACGGATGTCTGGAAGCTCTGGCTTCCAGGCGCTCTCTCGCAAAAGACGCGGTTGCTCTTGCCTCCAGCGGTAAGGCCCCTGTACTATTGAATATGGCGGGTACGGATATAGCCGGCTATAAGAGCGGTGTCTTCGCAAAAGCCCTGAAAAAACAGGACCCTGCCGCTAAGGAGATCATTAAGCGGGGGGCTTTTTACCTTGGAATCGGTCTGGCAAACTGTGTGAATATGCTGAACCCCGAAGCGATTATCCTTGGCGGCGGTCTGGTGGAAAAACTCGGCACGCCCTTTCTTAAGCAGATCGTAAAATCCCTGCGGGCACACAGCCTTCCGGGACTGATTGAAGACGTAAAGGTCATGGCCGCGGAACTGGGTGATGACGCGGCCCTTGTGGGGTCCGCAGCCCTGGCGGCTTTGGAGTTCAAAGACCAATGAATTACTGTCTGATGGCTGTTATCGACATCGGATCCACGGCGATCCGGATGCTGATAGCAGAGATCGATGAACAGAATAACTGGCGCATTGTAGAATCCGCGGGAAAATCCATTCCCCTGGGTCGGGACGCTTTTACCACCGGCCGCATCGGCACGAAAGCCCTGAAACAGGCGGTTGTAATTCTTAAGGGTTTTATTGAGATCCTCAAGGGCTGGAATATAGCCCCCGAAGACGTCAAAGCCATCGCTACCTCGGCAGTACGGGAAGCGGCTAACCGGGACACCTTTATCGACCGGGTAGCGATTCAGACGGGTATAATGATTACCATCGCCGACGGGATAGAGGAGAACCGTCTAACCTATATCGCCGTACAGTATGCCCTGGCGCCCATCAGCGCCCAGATCGGCCGTTCCAATTCCCTGATTATGGAGGTCGGAGGCGGCAGTACAGAACTGATGCTGCTGCAGCGCAACCGCATGGTAGCCGCCCACTCCCTGAAAATCGGCACCGTACGCACCCAGCAGCAGGTACTCAACTCCCTGGGATACAAAGAACATATGGGCCAGTACATCGCCGAAAGCGTTCAAACCCTCAAAGACCATCTGGACAGGGAGTTTGAACTTAAGCGGATCAAGCATTTTGTCGCCGTCGGCGGAGACGCCCGGGTTGCCGCCAGCCAGGTCGGACAACAAAAACACGAGTTCTACACAATTGTACAGAAAGCGGATTTTTACCGTTTCGTTGCCCGGATCTCGGGCTTAAGTGTAGAAGAAATCATGGACACCCTGCAGATACCCTATGCCACGGCGGAGCTGCTGACCCCAGGCCTGATTCTGTACCAGGAATTCCTGGAAGCAACAGCCGCAGAAGAGCTGATCGTTCCGTCAATCAGCATCCGGGAAGGGGCCCTCCTCAGCTACACTCTGCATCAGGGCCACGCGGTGCGGGAAAAGTTTATCGACCAGATCAAAGCCTCATCCGTAAGCCTGGGACGGAAATACCACTATGACGAAAAGCACGCCCGCCAGGTTACCCGTATGGCCTTAAAACTATTCGATGACCTTAAAAAAGACTTTCAGCTGAAGCCGGAAGGGCGGCTCCTCCTTGAGGTCTCAGGCATCCTGCACGATGTCGGCACCTACATTCGGACCGCCGGACACCACAAGCACGGACAGTATCTGGTGGAAAATTCAGACATTTTCGGCCTGACCAGGGAGGACATCCAGATTGTCTCCAACGTTGTCCGCTTTCACCGCAAACGGGCACCAAATCCTTCGAATCTCAGCTATACCCAGCTTCCCAGAAAAGACAGACTCCGGGTACTCAAACTGGCTGCGATTCTTCGGATTGCCGATGCCCTGGACAGGGGGCATAACGGAAGAATACGCGGCATCCGCCTGGAGAGAGACGAAAACCGTCTAATTATCAATTGTAACTACAGCGGCGATATTGCCGTTGAGCGGGCGGGGGTCGCGGAAAAGAAGGACCTTTTTGAAGAAGTCTTCGGCCTGAAGGTAATACTGCGTTAAGGAACGGTGAAAATGAGTAAGACAAAGAAATCACCCAGGTACAGGTTTTTTAACAGGGAACTAAGCTGGCTGGAATTCAACCGCAGGGTCCTCTCTGAAGGGCTGGATTCGTCGGTCCCCCTGCTTGAGAGAATGAAGTTCCTTGCCATTACAAGCTCAAACTTTGACGAATTCTTTATGGTGCGGGTGGCAACACTCAAACGGGCAGTTCGCCACGGCGACATGATAAACTGTCCCTCCGGGTTACGCCCCTCGGAGCAGCTTGAAGAAATAGACCGCCGGGTCCGCTCAATAGTGAATGAACAGTATGAATGCCTGAAAGGCAAACTTATTCCCTCCTTAAGAAAAGTGGGGGTCGATTACGCTCCGCCGGAGAAGTGGAACCAGCAGCAGCTGAGGGCCATTACAGCCCTCTTTAACGAAGAAATCTTTCCTGTGATCAGTCCGGTCAGGATTACCGAAGAGGAACCTTTCCCCTTTATATGCGGACTCCGTCTGCATATTCTCTTTGCCCTGCGCCGGCCGGAGAACGCGGAAGAAGAGTTTGCCCTGGTGCAAATCCCCGAAGCCCAGCAGAGGGTTATATTCATTCCTGATCCCGGTACCAACAAGACCTTTACCCTGCTGGACGATATCATTCTCTACATGGCGGAAAACCTCTTTCCCGGATACGGGGTAACGGAAGCCGCTATCTTCCGGGTTACCCGGGACGCTGATATGGGAGTTGATGAACAGCGGGATGAAGACTTCGTAGAGGCTATGGAAGAGATCATACAGAGCCGCCGCACAAGCCGGGTTGTACGGCTGGAGATCAACACCCCCTCCGATAAGCTGAAATGCCTGATTATAGAGAAACTGGAAATCGATGAAAAGGATATTTACTCCATCGACGGACCTGTTGACCTGAAAAGCCTGATGAACCTGGCTCTGTCCCAGAGTGATAAGAAACTGCATGATCCGGAATGGCAGAGCTATCGTCCGGTGGAGATTGACGAGGATGAAAACCTGTGGGATGCCCTGAAAGAACGGGATATTCTGCTGCATCATCCCTACGAAAGCTTTGATGTCCTGGTTCAGCTGCTGCAGCTGGCAAGCCAGGACCCGGGAGTTCTTGCCATCAAGATGACCCTGTACCGGACTTCCGGATCATCTCCAATTGTACGGGCCTTAAAAGAGGCCGCCGCCAACGGCAAGCACGTTACCGCTGTGGTAGAACTGAAGGCGCGCTTCGATGAGGAACGCAATATCCGTTGGGCGGAGGAACTCGAACGCTCCGGGGTGATTGTGGTCTATGGTATCGCTCATTTGAAGATCCATGCTAAAGCCCTTATGATTGTCCGTCGGGAGGAAGACCGTATCCGCCGTTATGTGCATCTGGGAACAGGTAATTACAACGACTCAACAGCGAAATTCTACACCGATATGGGGCTTCTGACCTCGAACGAGGAGATCAGCCAGGACATCGCCCTGGTCTTCAATGCGATAACCGGCTACTCCAACATACCTGAACTGCGGCAGCTTGCGATGGCCCCAGTCACCTTGAAAAGACGGATACTGAACCTGATTGAGCGAGAATCCTCAAGATCAAGCAAGGATTCTCCGGGTTATATTTGCGCCAAGATGAACTCCCTGGCCGATTCCGATGTCATTAAAGCCCTCTACATGGCTTCTCAGGCAGGGGTCAGGATAGACTTGAATGTTCGGGGAATCTGTATGCTGGTCCCGGGTGTAAAAGGCTTAAGTGAGAACATCACGGTCGTGTCTATCATTGACCGATACCTGGAACACACACGGCTGTTTTTCTTTCAGAATGGGGGGAACGATGAGTACTACCTTTCCAGCGCAGACTGGATGCCCCGCAACCTGGAACGCAGGGTAGAACTGATGTTCCCGGTTATCCAGGAGTACCACAAGCGGCGGCTGTCCGAGATCCTGTCCATCTATTTCAATTCCAACATAAAGAGTCACGAGTTGATGCCCGACGGTACCTATCGTCGGCTTGAGCCGGAACCCGGGGAAGAACCTCTGCGGGCGCAGGAAGAGTTTCATCGTCTGGCATACCGCAAGGCCGATCTCATACCTGTTTCACCCAGGAGGGAGTTCACCGTACGCAGGAAGCCCCCCAAAGTAGACTGATGAACCTGGATCACAACCAGAAGAGTACATAACAGTGGACCAATTTGGTCGTAGCGAGTGGATTTTACCGGGAATCCATGGATATTTAACTTTTTTTATGGATTTCTTACCCGTCCTAGCATACAATGAGAATGGAGTAACTTACGAGGACGTTTCAGCTTCTTCCATCGGGGGCCGCCTGCATATTCAGTCAGGCGGTCTTTTTTTGCCCTGGTATAAGCTTACCTCAGCTCTGAGATTCCGGGGGCTTTTCCAGAGCTTCCTTCCCGTCAAATCTTTTAACAGATGAATAATACCTGACCAGTAGAGTCGAGAATATTATTATCTCCGCAAGGACCCGCAAAAAGATGGTATAACTGACTGCAGTGGCGAGAGCTCCGTATACAATAAACCTTCTTCCGGCGTAGCGAATCAGCATCCCTGCAAGATACGCGGTTATATGCCATGTTCCGGAGGCTGCAAAAGAGATAATCAAAAGCGGTATAACCCGCAAAGGCGTACCGGAATAGACAATCTGACAGAGGGCGAAAAACAGTGCGGTTAAAACCACCGCCAGGGATGTGGCAGCAAGGGGGAGAAGATCTCCTCCGATCCCCAGGAATTCATGAACAATCTTGATTCCCAGAGAAAGGATGGCAGATGCGTACACAAGCAGAAGACTGGCCAGCACCATCCCCAGGGAAATAAGCCGGGCAAAAAGCCATGACCGCGGTTCTCCGCCGTGCATGGTTCTTATAATACGTTCAAGGGATTCAAAGAGAAAGAAAACTGTTACCGAAAAGATCCCCGCCGTCAAGGTACCAATGGCCCCCTTTGCCCTGCCGAGGTAGGCAATCTGATACCGAACTATCTCTGCCATCTGCATTGGAAGAAAGGTGAGGATTTCAGTCTCCAGGACTTCCTGCAGACCCGGAGCTAAATGGATCATCATGGCGGCAGTCCAGAAAACCAGAAACAGCAAGGGCAACAGCCCCAGCAGAAAGTTATAAGAGAGCCCTTTGGCCAGAAGCGGGCCATTCTCTGTATAGTAACGCCGCAGAATACGCCGTAATACCCCTGCATGATCCATACCTATAGATTCTATCCTGTGTTGTGCATTTTAGGAAGAAGCTTTCTCCCTGACTATATCCTTGACCCTTGACAATTCCCCGGTGTATAAAAACGACAAAGTCACGGTTCGGACCCTTTCCCGGCCCGCCCGTCAGACTGTGGGCAAGGAGCTCGGTACGTGCATAATCGCAGATTTTTTCATTCTTTGCCGTTAATACCTGCCCTGGTTCTAACGGTTTTAATATCTCCTCAACTAATCGCAGGCGGCTCTGCCGAGGAGACCCGTCCCAAAGCATCATCACATGCAGGGTATCCGATAACGATGGCCGACTCCTTTGACCGCCGGGTAACAATCCCCGCCGAACCGGTGAGGATCGTATCCCTGGCACCGAATATAACGGAGATTCTCTTTGCGCTGGGAGAAGGATACCGGCTGGTGGGACGTTCCAGCTGGTGCGACTACCCTTCTGAAGTCCTTGAGATTCCCGATGCAGGCAGCCTGATGGAGCCCAATATCGAAAAGATCGCCTCCCTCAGCCCTGACCTGATTATCGCCTCCGCCCATTTTCAAAAAGAAAGCCTGAACAAACTCGAGCGTCTCGACGTGCCAGTGCTTATTCTCTTTGGACCCGAGAGTTTCGATGGACTTTTCCAGACCATCGATAAAGCAGCCGTTCTGGTGCAAGCCCAGGACAGAGCTGAAGAAATTGAACAAGAAATTCGGGGTAGAATCGACGCGGTTCGCAGCAAAGTGGCCGGTCTGCCGAAACCGAAGGTATATTACGTCATAGACTTCGGTGCCAGCGGCGATTACACCGCTGGAGGCAACACCTTCATTCACCAGCTGCTGACTATGGCGGGAGCGCAGAACATTGCGGCCGGCCTGGAAGGATGGGCCTACAGTGTAGAAATGGTTGTCCAGGGCGATCCGGACCTTATAATCTGTCCTGATCTTCCCGGCTTACAGGAGAGGCTTGTTAAGAGTCCCGGATACCGCAGCCTGAGAGCCGTTAAGGAAGGACGAATTCATCAAATTGACGTTGACCTTATCGACCGTCAGGGACCACGTTTAATCAAGGGGCTTGAAGTCATGGCAGAGATTATCCATCCCGGGGCTTTCAGGTGAATGAAGCCCCCCGAAAAACCCTGATCGGAGTCCTCAGCCTTGCCCTGCCATTTATTCTATCGGCGGTTATTCTGGGTTCCGCCTCCTTCGGTTCTGCGAATATCGGATTCAGGGACTCAAGCGGCATTATCCTGAATCGTATCTTTCCTTTCCTTGACTGGCACTACCCCCGGACCATGGAACTCATTATTCTCCAGATTCGGCTGCCCCGTATTATTCTTGCCCTGCTGGTAGGTACCGGACTTGCCGCGGGCGGGGTCGTCTTTCAGGGGGTTTTTCGCAATCCAATGGCGGACCCCTATGTTCTGGGGGTCTCCTCCGGGGCTGCCTTCGGAGTCACTCTGGCTATGGTTACCGGGGCCGCTGCCCTGCCCCTGCTGGGAACAGGTCTGGTACCGGCTTCCGCATTCCTCGGCGCCATGGCGGCAACCTTGCTGGTACTGGGAGTGGCTGGAGGCATCCAGGACAGTTCACTGATAAGTCTGCTTTTGGCAGGAATAGCTGTGAGCTTTCTCCTTTCCGCCGGGATTTCTCTTATGATGTACCTGAACCGCGAGCAGGTTGAATCTATCGTTATCTGGACCTTCGGCAGCTTTTCCGCTGCCGGATGGGAACAGATACTGCTGGCAGGCCCCATAATACTAGCGGGGTCGGTGCTGATCTTTTTCTTCAGCCGTGACCTGGACCTCCTTAGTCTGGGTGAAGACACGGCCAGCACTCTGGGGCTGCATGTTCCGCGGACCCGTCTTTTCCTGCTTGTATGCGCCACCCTGATCAGCGCCGCCGCTGTTATGGTAAGCGGTATAATCGGTTTTGTAGGTCTGATCGTTCCCCACGCTGTCCGTATTATCACCGGACCGCGCCACAAACTGCTTATTCCCTGGGCTATGTTCAGCGGAGCCCTTTTCTGCGTTCTGAGCGACATTCTGGCACGAACACTGCTGGAGCCAACGGAAATCCCTGTAGGGATCATAACCGCTCTCTTCGGCGCCCCCTATTTTCTCTATTTGCTGCGTAGAAGATCGAAGGGGTCATCATGAGCGATGAACTTGAAGCCAGAGAAGTCTTCTTCTCCTACGGGGATCATCAGGTTGTCCGGAACGTGTCCCTCATGGTACGCCCTGGTGAGTTTACTGCCATTATTGGCCCCAACGGGTCCGGAAAAACCACCCTGCTGAAAAACCTGCTTCGCATACTGAACCCCGAAAAGGGAATGGTTCTGCTGGACGGCCGGGATATTAATGGATTGTCCCGCAGGGAATATGCACGGTCTGCGGGCAGTGTTCCCCAAAACCCCGCACTGGATTATGAATACAGTGTAAAAGAGATAGTCCTCATGGGGAGGTATCCCCATCTTGGACGCTTTCAGAGCCTGAGTCCCCGGGACCATGAAATTGCCCGAAAGGCCATGCTCCGGGCGGACATTCTTGATCTGCAGCACCATCGAATCACTCAGGTTTCCGGAGGAGAGGCTCAACGGGTGGTTATAGCCCGTGCATTGACCCAGGAACCCCGGATCCTCGCCCTGGATGAGCCGACTAATCATCTGGACATCCGGCACCAAGCGGCGATTCTTACGCTACTCAAGGAACTCTGCCGCGACCAGGGAATAGCTGTAGTAGCCATACTGCATGACCTCAACTTTGCTCTCAGCTACGGGGATACGGTCCTGCTTCTGCAGGAAGGCTCAGTTTTTCGGAGCGGTAACGCCCGGGAGGTTCTGACCCCTGAGGCAATACGGGCCGTTTACGGGGTAGAAGCGGCGATCACCGAGAATCCCTTTACCGGCTCACCCCATATCGTCTACCGTATGTAAACATTCCCTTGTCCCTGTCAGACACCAGGACTATATTCTACACACAAGGAGTTTATCAAATGAAGTATATAATTTATGGCACAGATCCGGAAAAGGCCGATGACGAACTAATCAAACAGATACAAACCCTTGCACCGGAGTACAAGGTAGTCTGCGGTAAAACCGAAGAAGAACTTGCTCCCTGGTTGGCGAATGCGGAGCTTGCATTCCGGGAGATAGATATCGATGTGCTTCTGAAGATGCCATCCCTGAAATGGTACCAGGCCTGGACTGCCGGTGTCGATCACCTGTTGGAAGATCCCCGAATTATGGAGAGTTCCTTCAAGATCAGTACCGCCAGCGGAATCCATCCGGTGGCTTTGACAGAACATATCTTTGCCCTGCTTCTGACCCTGTCCAGGGGTTTACAATACTCCCAGGGGTTCCGCAGGCAGCACAGCTGGAAAAAGGTACCCGCCTTGAGGATCTTTGAACTGGAAGGAAAAACCATGCTGATCCTCGGAGCCGGGGCCATCGGGCGTCGCAGCGCTACCATCGCCAGGGCATTCGGAATGCGGGTAATCGCGGCGAAGCGCCGTCACCTTGACCGGCTGGGACCCTTTGATGAAGTAGTCCCTTGGGAAGGCTTCCGGGAATACCTGAAAACCGCAGACGTGGTGTTGAACATTCTCCCCCTGACGCATGAAACCGAGGGCTTCTTTGGAGCAGCGGAGTTCAAACTGATGCGTTCAGAGTCGGTCTTTATCAATGTTGGCCGGGGAAAAACCGTCCATACCGACGCATTGCTTGATGCTCTTGAGAATGGAACCATCGCCGGAGCCTGCCTGGATGTTATAGATCCGGAACCCCTGGGTAAAGAATCCCCGGCATGGGAGATGGAGAACCTGATTCTCACCGGACACTACGCGGGGATAACCCCGAAATATGAGGAGCGGGGCAACGCCCTCTTTCTAAGTAACCTGGAGCTTTATATAAAAGGCCAGGAACCGGAGAACCTGGTAGACAGGGAACGGGGTTATTAAGCCCCGCCTTAGACCGGCAGGGTTAGATAGTTTGCGGCAAGATCCGGAATATGCTCCAAAGCTTCCTGCCATCCCTCTTTACTGGTCACCAGAACCGCCTTTGCGTTTTCGTCAAGCGCAGCTATTAATCGTTCCGCAGCGCGGCGGATATCAGCGGGAGCAGCAGAAAGGATGGTATCCCGCTTCTTCTGTCTCTCCTCGTCGCTGATACAATAGAGCCTTCGCCGGAAAGCAAGCATACCCTTTTCTCCAGGGGAAAGAGGACGGAGTTCCCTTCCCACAACACTGATAATGGATTTTTCAAGCAACAACGGGTCTACTCCCCGGGTCAGCTCTGATAAGGAGTCCCGGAAGGCCTGCAGTGTGCGGAAGGTATGGGGATCCCTGTAACTCGCCATGGAAAAGACCCCCTCGGTGGCATTTACAGAAGCAAAGGCACCGTAGGCTCCTCCCTGCATCCGGATCTTTTCCCACAGGGATTCGACCTTCAGAATATGGGCCAGTAAATCCTCATAGGGATGCTCCGTGTCTCCAAGCCTGGACGAGGGGAAGACCTGTGCTGCGTAATTTACCGTCGTCGGGATCACAAGGGCCTGATACTTCGGCACTGCTGCCACGTCGGAAAGTTCCCTGGGTTTCTTTTTTTCTCCGGCGGAAGAGAACCCTGCGAAAAAGCCTGTCACAGCCGGTTCAATTCTTTCAAGACTCCCGGTATCGGCGGTCAGATTAAGGAGCATCCGTTCCCGGCTCAGGATCTTTTTTCGCAGCCTGGACATGCGTTTTGAAAGGTTCTTCCATGAATCATCAAAATCAGTGCTCAAGGCATTTATATACAGAAACTGCTCAATACCCCGCCATGCCTCTTCCAGAGAAAGAACCTTGGAAAAACCCCGTGAAGCCCGCAGAGAGGCGAAGGAATGGCCTGATGAGACCACTGCGGAACGCATATCGTTCCGCAGTTCAAGGAGCTCCTCTTTAAGCCGTTGACGGTCATCAAGGATACCGGTATTCAAAAGACGCCCGATAATCTCCAGGGTCCTCGGCAGCTCGTCCTCCAGAGCCTTTATCCGAAAATAGAGAAAAAGCGCCGGGTCTTCGGGAGCATCTATGCGGTCCGAGGCCTCGAGAAAGGAGTAAAACCCGCCGGAATGCCGGGACAAAAGGGTCGCGACCCGGTCGTAAGAGACTCCGGGATACCCGGTATTGCAGAGATATTTAGAAAAATAGGGTAAAAGCAGGTATTCATCCTGTTCCAGTCCGGAGATATCGATGGCGAGATCAAGATAAACCACCCCGTTGCAGAAGGTTTCATGCAGGGAAACGGGGACCGTTCCAACCTTGCTGCTGTCCAGCAGGCGGTCCTCCAGAGAATATTTCCGTACATCCCGGGGCAGATCATCGATAGTAACGCAGGGGACCTTTGCCAGCTCCTCAGCCTTATCGGGGGTCTCCTGAAAGATCGTCATCCGGTGATAGTCCTCTTCCAGCTTCGCGATTCCTTCTGAACCCAGTTCACTTTTCCTGCGTGAAAGCCAGTCCTGCTCATCCTCTTCGTTATGCAGGTAGTACTGATCATCCGGCCGGATAGTTACCACCACCCGATTGGAATTCTCAATAAGTTCCTCTTTAATCAGTCGCGAGAAATAGTCCGGCTCTCGCTGGAGGCGCTCTTTGAAAGAAGCAATAACCTCTTCATAACGCATTGTAGCCTCGGGTTTGTGCCCGTGCAGCCATCCCCGCAGAGCCCGGCCCATCAGCCTGAGCCCGAAAGGCACTCCGCCACGTATTTCCCGGTGCCGAAAGTCAATTCTGGCAAGGGCCGCCTCGCGAAACTCCTCTGGAATTCCTTCGGCGGCGAGGTTCTTCAGAAGTCCAAAGATCGTCTCTTCGAGCATTTCCCGTTTATCCGGGTCCATACCCCGCAGGCCCGCGGAAAAGACCAGATCACGCAGTTCCGAATCGAGCCCGCAGGAGGGGGAAAGGTCCTCACCCAGCCGGGAATCCATCAAGGCCTTGTATAAAGGAGATCCGGGATTCCCCAGCAGGATTTCAGCGAGAACCTCCCAGGTAAGAAGGTACTCCGGATCATCGACATTTTTTAAACGCCAGCTGACAAGTACACTGGCTCCGTTTTCACGGGAATCATCATCCCCGGAGCCGGCCGGAGCATTCACCGTCAAGGTCCGCGGTGCAGCCCAGTCCGGTTCCATGCTGATCGAAGCATCAACTTTCCTGGGGCCGTCAAAAGCAGAAAGAAACTGCTCCTGTAAAAAGGCCAGCTGTTCTTCTGTGGGGATATTTCCGTATAAAAAGACTCTGCAGTTGGAAGGATGATAATAATCGGAATGAAACTTGAGAAAATCCTCATACCTCAGTTCCCGAATCGCCTGCGGTTCACCGCCGGAGTCGTAGCCGTAGCTTGAATCCGGAAAAAGCCCCCTGTAGGACCACTCACCTACCACAGACTCAAAGGAAGAGTAGTTTCCCTGCATCTCGTTAAAGACAACCCCGGAGAGTTCAAGCCCCTCGTTGGAGGGTTGAAGACGCACCCCCTCCTGCAGAAATATCTCCTTTTTCAACATGGGGAAAAAGACTGCGTCCCCGTAGACTGTCATCAGATTGTAGTAATCCTTGGGGACCGTACTGGCCCCGGGGTAAACGGTCTTATCAGGATAGGTCATGGCGTTGAGAAAGGTATTCAGGCTCCCTTTTAAGAGTACCAGAAAAGGGTCCTTGATGGGAAAGCGCTTCGATCCCGCGAGCACGGCGTGCTCAACAATATGAGCAACGCCGCTGTTATCCCGGGGCGGGGTCTTGAATATAAAGGAAAAAAGGTTCTCCGGATCGTCGTTGTACAGATGAAAAATCTCTAGCCCGGTGGCTTCGTGGCGAGCGCTTATTCCCCTGCCGCGGAATTCAGGCAGGTCACTGACTGATTCGATACGGAACCCGTGAATACTTTGACCGTGTTGTATTTTCATGCCGGACAAGGATCAGGACAAAAGGTCGGCAAAAGGATTATACGAGTCTCCGGAACTGTTATCGTTCCTGCCGCCTCTACCTCCGCCGCCGCGTTTACCGCCGCCACGGGGGCCGCCGCCGCGATTATCGTTTCTGGGAGGCCGACGGTCATTGTTCCGCTGAGCCGGAGCGCCGCTTTTCATAGTAAGAGCGATCCGCTTGCGGTCCACATCGACCTCCAGAACCTTGACCTTGACCTGCTGATGGACCTTTACCACGTCCGCCGGGTTCTGGATAAAATCATCGGAGAGTTCCGATATATGGACCAGCCCGTCCTGATGCACACCGATGTCCACAAAAGCCCCGAAGTTGGTAACGTTGGTAACGATACCGGGAAGCTCCATTCCAGTTTCCAGCTGGGAAATCTCCGTTACCCCCTCGGCAAAGGTAACAGCCTCAAACTCATCCCGCGGATCACGCCCGGGCTTGGCAAGCTCTTCCATTATATCTCTCAGTGTAGGCAGTCCCACATCGCCTTCTACATAACTGGAAAGGTCGATCTTTTCCCGTAAAGAGGCGTCCTCCATGAGGGCCTTTATATCCACCCCCAGGTCCTTGGCCATCTTTTCTACAATGGGGTAACGCTCGGGATGGACCGCGCTGGTGTCCAGGGGGTTCTCTCCATCCTGAATGCGCAGAAAACCGGCAGCCAGCTCATAGGTCTTATCCCCCATGCCCTCAATGGATTTAAGTTCTTCCCTGCTCTTGAAAGCCCCGTGAGTCTCCCGGTACTTGGCGATGGAACGGGCAATCTTTCCTCCCAGACCGCTGATGTACTGCAGAAGATGGGGAGATGCGGTGTTAACCTCTACTCCGACGGAGTTGACCGCGGAGACTACAACGTCATCCAGGCTGCGCTTCAGGAGTTTCTGGTCAACATCGTGCTGGTACTGTCCAACGCCAATTGCTTTGGGATCGATTTTAACCAGCTCCGCCAGAGGATCCATAAGTCGCCGTCCAATTGAGATTGAGCCGCGAACGGTAACATCGTAGTCCGGAAACTCCTCCCTGGCTGCTTTGGAGGCTGAATAGACGGATGCCCCCGATTCGTTGACCATTACCAGGGGTATCTTGAGTCCAAGAGAACGGACAAAGGAGAAAGCCTCTCTACCGCCCGTACCGTTTCCGATGGCAATGGCTTCGATCTTGTATTTATCAATCAGCTTTTTCACTGTCTCGGCGGCATCCTGTTTACGGTTCCGGGGAGGAAGGGGAAAAATTGTTTCGGTATGAACCAGATCGCCCTGAGCTGTCAGACAGACTACCTTGCAGCCGGTACGCAGCCCCGGATCGATAGCTAAAACCGGTTTCTGTCCCAGGGGTGCGGCCAGCATCAGGTCTTTGAGATTCTGTGCAAAAACCTGAACCGCGGCCTCGTCAGCCCGTTTCTTAACGGTCTTGCGGAACTCGTTTTCCAGAGACGGAGCGATCAGCCGCTTGTAGGCATCACGAATTGCCAGTCTGAGCTGCTCGGTATCATCGTCTCTGCCCGAGGTAAATCCCCGCTCAAGCATATCGATGGTGGCCTCTTCGTCGGGGTGAATATGTACCGTAAGAAAGCCCTCATCAGCTCCCCGCAGGGCAGCAAGAACCCTGTGAGACGGAGCGGAGAAGGCCTTTTCGGACCAGTTGAAATAGTCTTTGTACTTGTGGGCATCCCTGTCTCTCTCTTTTCCTTTGACGATAGTGGAGGAGATGGTGGCCTCATCCTCGAAAAGATGGCGAAGATCGGCCCGCACATCAGGGTCCTCGCTCATCCACTCGGCGACTATGTCCCGGGCACCCTGCAGGGCAAACTCGACAGAATCAACCCCTTTCTCCGGATTCACCGCCTTTTCGGCCTCAGCCATCAGGTCAATGTGGTCTTCATCGTAGATCTTGTGGGCAAGCTCCTCGAGGCCTTTTTCCTTGGCAATGATCGCCCGGGTGCGCCGTTTGGGCCTGAAGGGCAGATAGAGGTCCTCCAGATGGGCCATGGTGTCCGCAGCGTTGATCTCTTTTTCCAGTTCAGGAGTAAGCTGATCGTGCTCCCGCATGGTATTAAGAATCGCCTCACGACGCTTATCGAGCTCTTTGAGCTTCTCTATGCGGTCGCGAATTGCGATAATCTGCACCTCATCAAGTCCGCCGGTTGCTTCTTTACGATAGCGGGCGATAAAGGGCACCGTCGCTCCTTCTTCAAACAGCTTGAGAACCGCTTCAACCTGGCGCGGCTCAATATGCTGTTCCAGGGCGATCACCTCCGGGTAGCTTTCTGGCATAACTTCTCCTTGAACCGGCCGGACATTCCGCCGCCGGTGTATTTTGTACCTGCACAATTAACCGCATTCCCGCGATTTTGAGCGGGGCGGTGGTGCAGAGTCGTGTTAATAGTCATTTACGTTGCTGAACGGAAAGACATGGGTTGAATATAATCATAGCAAAGAAGGTGAATAATGGCAAGTGCGGGACGCAGAGGGGGGAGAGACCACGCGGAGACCATGCGGAGGTCGCAGAGAGACGCAGAGGGGAAGACCACGCAGAGCAACGCAGAGCAACGCAGAGGGACGCAGAGATCGCTGAGGGGAGAGCGCAGAGGGAGAATCAGCGGGTTGTCAGCAGGCTTTTTCAGGTATGGAGAGGGAACCTGTCCAGGGCGTCAATAACATCAAAATAGGAATCCCGGGTTAACAGAGTTCCGCCTATATCCATGCAGCAGGCGGCTATCCATACGTCGTTGATAGGGATTTTACGCCCTTTACGAACAAGCTGATCATAGATAAGAGCGTATTTTCGGCCGACATCCCGGTTAATATTGATGATACCGATTTTCAGGCTTTCGATAATGTTCTGAAGCTTTTTTTCATTCTCTTCCTGTCTTGATCCCCGTAAAAAACCAAAAGTCAGTTCTGATAGTACAACAACGGGCAGATAAATTTCATCGCCAAACTCCGCCAGCACATCGACGACTTCCGGGAATCCTTCGGCATAATCACAGTAAGTGCTGGTGTCAAGAACAAGTTTCATTCCCAGTCGTCTTCGTGAATTTCATCAAAATGACTGAGACTTTTCCGCAGTTCAACCGCTTCAGTTTGAGACATCCAACCGGCAAGTTCTCTGACAAGGGTTTTGCGGTCCTTGTAGATACCAAGTTTTTCTTCAACGGCTTCCATAATCACCGTACTCTTGGTTTTGCCGGTTTTTTCAGCATACTCTCGTAGCAGCTTTTCTTTATCCTTGGGTATTCTAAGGCTTAGGGGCATGTTGTCCTCCTGAATGTATCGCATGTGTTTATATTGTATCGCGTTTCTTTGGTTGGGTCAATTCGCTGGGCAGGGACGCAGAGGGGAGGACCACGCAGAGGCCGGGGAGATCGCTGAGGGGAGAGGACGCAGTGGAAGAGGGAAAAAAGTACTCGAAGTGCAGGTTTCTCAGTGCGATCGGAGATTCTCTGGTAAATCTTTTATCCTTCCTATCGTATTAATCTTTGATCCGGATTATTGAAACAAAGATCGGAATGATGGGGAGAGATAGATGAACCACGGAGGGAACGCAGAGGATGCTGAAAACGCGGAGTTTTAAGAAGAGAACTATCTAAGGTCTCTGTGTCCTTTGTGCCTTTGTGTGAAATTCTTAATCTCCTAGGGGCACGTAAAAAATGTAGAGACAAAACAATAAAGAAATTAAAATCGCGGCAGACAAGGACATTGGAGGATGGACCCCAAAAAAGCCCGGCGGGGTGTGCCGGGCTGGGAAGTTGTGCGTAATTCGGTTTTAGAACTTGAGGTAGCTCTTGAACTGGAAGATAAGGGTACTCGCTTTTTCCGTGCTTTTGCCCATAAGGGGAATCGAATAACCTGCTTTTAGTTCAAAAGGCAGTCCAGATTTAAAGAAAGCGGATACATAGGGTGTCATTTTAAGAAAACTACTTGCGGTATCATCTACTGCATCCCCTTCAATTTCCATATCGGGAGTAATAATATAGGTTATTGGGAGGCTACCAGTAACATCAAGGGTAGTATTTACAGGATGAGTATAACTTGGTTCGACTTCAAACGTAGACTTATAACCATACGCAACCTTCACATCTTCAATAGGCTGCGCGGTCATTGCCTGAGAGTACGCAGTGTATTGGTTACTTGTTTCTGCTTCGGGGAAGAAAATTGTCTCATTGTAGAGATTAATATAGAAGTTTTGGTTTACGAGGTAATCATAGAAAAGTCGAAAACCTATTCCTAAAACCTCATTGCTTCCGGAGCCCATATTATAATCATCACCGGCGCTGTAATTATCAAATTCCTCTTCCCAATCTGTGTTCTTCAATGGAACTAAAATCCCTGCTGCAGCGGCAAGGCGCATCATCTCATTCTGTACAAATCCGTTTGGCCCCATTATCTGGGCTTTGGCTCCAATAAAAAGATCTAAAGGGCCATTGATATTAGCTTTGTCGTTAGTTCCTCCCATCGGATCATCTTCGATACTGGAGTAGATGTTGTATCCTGGTGCCCACTGCAGTGCTATGGTTATCTGATCAGTGGCACCGTATTCTAGCGCACCGCCCATGTTAAAAACAGAGACTTTACCACCATCAAAATCTTCCGCATCACCATCCGCATCGTATGCCTCATCAAACATATTATACGCTGCAGAAATAGTCGTCCTCAAAACCCCCGCGGGCAGGACTTTCGCGTCGTCGGCAAAGGCGGGGATTACAATCGCCAGAGCCAGAAGCAGAAGTGCGAGTTTCTTCATGCTCAATCTCCTAAAATTAGTAGTTTTAATTTTGTCGGCCCATGACCGAACCTATCAGACAGCTTACCCCCTTGTGGAAACTAATGCAAGAAAAACACATCAGAAAATTGCTATAAAGAAGCTGAAAATTGGTATATCTTCTACTCACACCATGATTGATTTACCCACTGCCCGACTGCGGGCCGACATTCTGCACGAGACCCGGGCCTTTTTTCGCGAGAGAGATTTTCTGGAAACGGACACTCCTCTGCTTGCAGAAAAGGTTATTCCGGAGCCGACTATTGAACTTTTTCCCGCCCTCTTCTCCAATCCCTACGGCGAAGACCGGGAGCTGTTTCTGCTGCCCTCTCCGGAATACTGGCTCAAGAAGGTCCTGAAGATGTTTCCGGGCATCCCGGTTTTTCAGCTGGGCAAGACATTCCGCAACCGGGAGCAGTCCGGCAGGCTGCACAATATCGAGTTCACCATGCTGGAGTGGTACCGGCCGGGCTGCAATTACCGCGACATTGAGCGGGAGACTCGGGAATATATCAGGGCCATGGCGGATTTTGCCGGTATCCGGGTCCCGGATTTCCACAGGATGACGGTGGAGGAGGCCTTTTCCCGCTTTGCGGGGCTCGATCTGAAGCATCTGTGTGACGATCCGGAGAGTCTGCGCCGGGTGCTGTCGGAGCGGGATATTTTTGCCTCCTCCTCAGATGACTGGAATGATCTGTTTCAGCGCCTTTTTATTACCCTGATCGAACCGGAACTGCCGTCACAGGAGCCCCTGTTCCTCTACGATTACCCCGCGGGGATTACCTGCCTGGCGAAACAAAAAGAGGGAACTCAATATCGGGAACGCTGGGAGCTCTACTGGAAAGGGATAGAACTTGCAAACTGTTATACCGAGATGACCGGGGCCGGAACGGTTAAAGAGTTTCTCACCGCTGAAGCTGTAAAAAAAGAGCAGGCGGCTGTAATAAAGGTCAAGCCGGATACTGAATACTGGCGCACCTTTGAGACCCCCTACCCTGCCTCTTCCGGTGTGGCCCTGGGTTTTGACCGTTTCCTTATGCTGCTTGCAGGCAGGGAGCACCTGAACGAGGTTATCTATTTTCCCTTTACTCCGTGATCGCTTCCCTGGGGATTCGTATACTGAAGCGGGGGGATGGGGATTTTCGCAGCTCCAGGCTGCCGCCGATCTGTTCAATCAGGGCGCTGATTAGCCTCAAGCCAAGGGTATCGGGATTTCCAGATTTATGTCCTCCGGAAAAGGAGGGCCGTTATTCTCCAGGCAGAAACAGACAAGCCGGCCGCCGCCGGAGTCGATGTAGGATGCCGAGATATCCACAGTAAAGACGCTTCCGTCCCTGCGGCAATAATTTGTCTGAAAGCGCTCAGATCCGATGAAGAGGATGCGCTGGATTCTCTCTGTGTAACTTCTGGTGTTCATCAGCGTCAATATCGGAGATACTCATTCCCAGAAACTCCTCCCGGCTGTAGCCCGACATGGCAAGGTAAGCCTCATTCACATCAACGACCCGGCCTGTTCATATCCAGAACCCAGAAGCCGTCCAGGCTGGTATGCAGCATGGTGGACAGGTAGTACCGCTCCCTGGTGAGCCGTTTTTCGGCCTCCTTAACCCGGGGAATATCCTGGGCGGAACCGTCGATCAGGAAACTGCCGTCCGGACGGGAATCCCGGGCCCTGGCGTTAATGCTTAACCAGCGGAGGTTCCCCTTTATCGTTTTTATCTGCTGTTAAAAATCATCAACTTTCCCAGTTTCTCCCAGGGATTTCAGCAGTTCCCGGCGCCTTTCGGCATCCACGTAGAGCCCGCTTTCAAGGTCGGAAAAATAGGCAACCGCCTCTTCGGAGCTAGAGGCTTCGACAATACAGGCCATCTTCCGGTTGGCCTGCAGGGCTTTTCCGGAGGAGCTGGTCAGGAAAATACCTGCCGGGGCCTTCTCAAAGAGTTCAAAGGCCATTTGGATGGCTTCCATCAGCACAAACTCGCCGGAACTCTTCAAAACATAACCGTAGAAGGTAATTCCCCGCACCTTCTCCACCATCTCCTTCTCGCAATGGCTGGTTAAGAAAACAATGGGGATCTCGTGTTTACCGAGGATCTGTTCAGCAGCCTGGGTACCGTCAATGCCTCTGCCAAGGTCTATGTCCATCAGAATCAGAGCAATATCAGACTGCTCCTGCATCAGCGAGACGGCTGCCTCTCCGCAGAAGACTGTCTCGGTTTCGTACCCGTGATTTTTCACAACCCGGACGGTATTCATGGCGATAATGACTTCGTCTTCGACTACAAGAATTTTCTTCGGCATCTTGCCTGCTCCGTTTTTGTTGGCACTATTATAAGAAGCATCGACGTATATCGCAAACCGTATATAACAATGGTTCTTAATTGATCCGCAGTCAGAATGAGGCTCCCGGCGGCTCTCATTTACAGGCCGGGGTCTCGATTAAATCACCGAAATAGTCTATACTTACGCCTCATTTATACGTAAACTGATTTCGTACTCAAGATAAAGGATAGAGGCAATACAATGATCAAAGCAGGACAGATCGATCAGGGAATGTTCCTTCTTGAAAAAGGGGAACCCTATCTCGTTGCAGAGCGGGAGTTTGTTAATCCCGGAAAGGGCTCGGCATTTGTACGGCTGAAGCTTAAACACGTAGTTTCCGGTTCGGTTCTCAAGCCGACATACAAAACCCAGGACACGGTAGAGGAGTGTATCGTTGAAGACCACGACTGCCAGTACCTCTACTCAGACGGCGAGAACTATCATTTCATGGATGCATCTACCTATGAGCAGTTCGAGATTCCCGCCGCTGGAGGCATGGAGGACAAGGGTCTTTTTATGAAAGACGGCGAAACCTACCGGGTCGTTTTCTGGGAAGGCAAACCCATCGACATCAAAATCCCTTATAAAATAGTCTACGAGGTAACCGAAGCGGAAGACGCCGTTAAGGGAGATACAGTTACCGGAGCAACCAAGGTTGTTAAAGTGGAAACAGGACTCTCGGTAAAGGTCCCTATTTTTATTAAACAGGGCGAAAGAATCATGGTGAATACCGAAACCAGGGAGTATGTCGAACGGGTAAACAATTGATCATCCCTGCGGAGCTGATCAACAAGCGCGTTCCCTTTCAGTTTATGGGGGAACGCCTTTTTTTTGACCTTTCCCACGCCCTCTTTTCCAGCTTCAAGATCGACGACGGCAGCCGGCTGCTTCTAAAGACCCTTGCAAAACACGGTAATCTCGCCACCCGCAGGTCGATCCTCGACGTTGGCTGCGGTGTGGGAACACTGGGGCTGTCACTGAAGAAGGCCATACCGGATGCCAAACTGGCTCTCTGCGACCGGGACGCCCTGGCGGTAGAGATGAGCCTTCATAACGCCGGCATAAACACGATTGCCGTGGACAGCGCTGATACTGCTCTGATGCACTGCCTGGACATGAGCCCGTGCGACATGCTCGTCAGTAATGTTCCAGCCAAAGCCGGGGGCCCTGTACACCAGGCTTTTGTGTCCGACCTTGCCGGCTTGCTTAATCCCGGCGGAATCGCCGCTCTGGTGATTGTTTCCCCCCTGGAAGATGCTTTTCGTAAATACACTGCGGATGCAGAAATAGAAATTCTCTACGAAGAGAAAACCGCCAACCACCTGGTCCTGCACCTTTCTGCCGCCAAAGTTCAGTCAAAGAAAAAAGAGAGCCCGGAAGCACTGGGGGCAGCCTTTCGGCGGCGTGGGGATTTTGAGCTGGCCAGGCTTAAATATTCTCTGGAAACAGTCTACGGTCTTCCAGAGTTTGACACCCCGTCTTACGGGCCCCAGGCCGCGGCGGCAATCAGCGGCAATAAGGCCTTTGGAAAGACCCTGTTCATCAATCCCGGTCAGGGACACCTGGCGGTTCGGCTCGCCTTTGGAAACTCACTTGAATCCGCGATTCTTGCGGGCCGGGATCTTCTGCAGCTGGCAACCGCTGCTCGTAATCTCGCAATACAGACGCCTGAGCTTCCGGTAAAGATCCATCCGGCCCCTTTTCCCGCGGGAACCGCAGAAATCAAGGGGCCCTTCGACAGAATCTGCATGGCTCTGGAGAGTGTCCCCGGAGTACCTCCCGGCTACGGGATGCAGGAGCTTCAGAAAATGCTGAAAAATACGGGTGAGCTGCTTGTATACGGTAAAAGCGCGGAGATCCACCTGTTTCTAAAAGGACTCACCGGTTTTGAACTCCGCGGGAACCGGAAATACCGGGGATTCCGGGCAGTTCTGCTGCGAAACAGTGCCGGAAGACAGGCCTGACAGCCCTTTCAACTCCTCCGCTTCTATGATACATTAGTAACGAGGTAAAGATGAGATGAGGATTACAACCAAGGGACGATACGCCCTGCGGGCAGTCTCACAACTGGCAGCAAATTACACCGACAAGCCCATTTCGATCCGCGAGCTCGCGGAAATGGAAAACCTTTCGCCGGAGTTTCTTGAACAGATATTCTACAAGCTTCGCAAGGCAGGACTGATCAACTCTACCCGCGGCCCCGGAGGCGGCTTCAGCCTGAACCGGCCCCCGGAAGAGATCTCCATAACAGAAATTTTTGACGCTGTCGGAGAGGGAATGAATTTGGCACCCTGTGCCGTAAACGGTGCGAATCCCTGCAAACATCCCGGCTGCATAACTCATACGGTCTGGGTAAAAGCCTCAGATCATTTAAAAGAGTATTTCAGCAATATAAGTATTAAGGACATTGTCGCGGCAAAACCGGTCAAGGTCGGTTAATGTCGGTCGCGGCCTAGGATTTTTCTGCCAGGACTTTTCTCAACTCCCGCAGTTCCCTGACCATAGGCTCAATTCCGTCTTTAAGATGCAGGTCCCGCTGCGGGAAGGGAATTTCGATTCCTTCGTCTTTGAAACTTCGCCAAATCTCCAGATTGTTCCAGGATGAGGCGGAATATTTGTCGCTCACATCCGCCAGCCAGGTTAACAGCAGAAGCGTAATACCCGAATCATCAAAAGACCGCACTCGTACGTCTGCTTCCGGAACCGTGAGGGCGAAGGGATTGTTTCTTCCCACGGTACGCATAACCTCGATTGCCTGATCAAGATCGGTATCGTAGCTGACCTGCACAGAATTGCGCAGGATGATCCTTCTGTCGTCATACGAGTAATTGTAGACTATATCGTCGATCAGACGCCGGTTGGGAACAATAATTGTCTCATACGAAATAGTGTTGATAATCGTGGAGATAAGCCTGATGCTGGTAACCGTTCCCTCGTAGTCGCCGACCAGAACCCGGTCTCCCTCCTTTATGGGACGGGAAAAGATGATTACGATTCCGGCAAACATATTGGCGACAACCGACTGCAATCCAAACCCCAGGCCGATACCGAGGACACCAAACATTACCGCCAGAGCGGAAAGGTCTATGCCGATAACCGACAGTCCGACCACCGCGGTCAGTACCATAATGGCGTAGCGCAGAAGATTCGATATGGAGAATCGCTTTGATTCATCCAGCCCAACCCGGGTAAAAAGGTGCTTATCGGTAAAGCTCCTGGTAAAATGACCGGCTCTCCCCGCAATGTAGAATACGGGAATCAGCATCAGCAGGGTCAAAAGGGATATTTTAGTTCCCCCGGATTCAAAAATGGGAGAACTGATGACCCTGTAAAGGAACCCGCTGTATTTTGCGATCTCCGCGCCCAGCAGACGCAGCACCAAAGTGGTAATTCCCAGCAGAGCCAACGCACCGAATCCCAGGCGTAAAAAACGCCGAATTTTGTTGCGGATCTCTTCATCCAGAGTCGTCCGGTTTAACAGACGGGTTAAGGAGAGTATAAGCAGTCTATAGAGAATAATAATCAGCAGAATCGGCAGCAGAAGTTCTGCAATTACCCGCAATAAAGAAAAGGGAAATTCGATCTCCCCGATCGTAAGGGGAGAGAGGAATATCTGTCCTGCCAGGGCGAGAAAATCTCCCATATCTGCCTGCCTAATCGGCTATAAAGGCCACAAGTTCATCGAACTTGTTTTGCCCGATTATACCGCGGTCAAGAAGATACTGAAAAAGTTCCTCCGCCCGGGCATAGGAGTGCAGACGAATACCGTTACGTTCCATATCTTTCCTGCCCTGTTTTCCGCGTTCCAGCAGAACCACCAGATCTTCCATCACCAGCCCCTCGCCGCGCAGAATCTCCGCCGCCTCAATCTTGCTCTTTCCGGTTGTAATCAAATCATCAACCAATACGACACGTTCACCGGAGGACCAGGCCCCTTCCACAGTATTACCGGTGCCATGCCCTTTTGCATTCATCCGCGGATAAATCATGGGGATATCCGTTTCCAGGGAGATGGCAGTAGCAAAGGGCAGGGCCGCCACAGGAATACCCGCCAGACGCTGGATTTTATGGTCCCGCTGATCCGGGAGTATCGAAGCGTAAGCCCTCGCTACTTGGCGCATAAGGCGGGGAGATGAGGAGATACGTCGCAAATCAAGGTAGAAGGGAGAGACAAGGCCGGACTTGAGAGTAAAGCTCCCCAGGCGAAAACAACCGGTGTCTACCAGACCCTGGAAGATCTCCTCCTTACGGTACTCCCTGGAGCGGGAAGGGGCCTTGGATCCGACACCGTTTCTCAGGGTCATCTCCCGGGCACGGTTTATGCTGTCCCGGAACTCCCTGGCCGCTTCCGTCGGGTCCTTTGCTCCAGAAATACCCCGGGCAACTACGGGAAGCAGCCGGGAACCTCCCCGGGCTATTCCGGCAGTCACCGCCTCTTCTACACTGCCTCCCTGGGCGCCGATTCCGGGGGCCAGGATCCAGATTTCGGGAAAGCGACGCCGGACAGCGGCAAGGCTGGCGGGATCATTTCCTGCTACCACCACCCCCGAACCGGTGGACCAGCCGTTGACCTCATCGGCAACCTTAATGTACAGGGGATCACCTCCGGAACTGCCGACGGTGAGTTCCTGCAGACGCTCCGCTCCGGGATTGGAGGTGCGGCAGAGAAAAAAGAACCCTTTATTACTGTATTTTAAAAACGGCTCGGCGGAACTTTTCCCCATATAGGGGCTCAAGGTTACCGCCCCGACCTTCAGCCTGTCGAAAACGAGAGCAGCGTAGGCTTCGGCAGTGGCCCCGATATCCCCGCGCTTGGCATCCAGGATCACCGGAATGTCCTCAGGGATAAGCCTGAGGGTCTCTTCCAGGGCTTCGATTCCCGCCGGACCATGGGTCTCATAAAAGGCGATATTCGGTTTATAGCAGGCGGTGTATTCGGCAGTGGCATCAATCAAACAGCGATTTTCATTCATGATCTTCCGGGCAGCATTTTTTCCAGGTTCAACTCTGGGATCAAGACCAACACATAACAGAGAAGCCGAGGCGGCGATTCGTTCTTCCAGCAGGCGGAAAAAGCTTTTACCCTCTATGCTCATCGGGGGACTTCCTTATACTAGCTTCTTGGGCTATCTTCTGATTACCAAGATAGAGAATTTGTCGGACAGTAGCATCCTCATCTTGCTTCGTCAAGCTTTGCTTCTTCCCCGTTGGAACGCTGCAGCAGATCATGGATGGATGCCGGGTTTTCCTCAAATTCGACAAAGCGTTTAATCCGCAAGAAAACCTCCTGGTTCTCCACGAAGATATCAACTATCTGGGGATCAAAATGCTTGCCACGTTCCTGGCGTATCATCTCCACAGCCTCTTCATGGGCGATGGCCTCTTTATACGGCCGTCGGCTGGTCAGTGCATCATACACATCCACAAGCGCGACAATCCTGGCAGAAAGGGGTATTTCCTGTCCTTTTCTTCCTTCCGGATACCCCTTACCGTCCCAGCGCTCGTGGTGATAGTAGGCAATCTCTTTTCCGATAGTCAGAAAGGACTCCTGCTGCATCTGACGTTCTACATCCCGCAGCGCTTCGCCGCCCAGGACTACATGCTCCCGGATCTTTTTGAACTCCTCTTCGGAGAGGGGACCGTTCTTCAAGAGGATCTGGTCTTCAATACCCACCTTGCCTACATCGTGGAGGATCGCGGATATGTAGATATCCTCCAGGTAGTCATCGGTGATGTAATCCCTGTACTGCGGCAGATCCCTGAGCTTTGCCGCCAGGACCCTGGTGTACTCCCTGATTCTCTCAAGATGTTTCCCGGTACTCTTGTCACGGTACTCGGTAAGCTTGGCAAACCCCATAATAGCCGCCGACTGGGTCTTTTTCAGGCTTGCGATGGTCTCCTTGAGTTTCTTCTCCAGGTTCATCCTTTCGGTCAGATCTTTTTCCACCACGGAATAGGCGATCAGTTCACCGGTAGCGTCCTTTATGGCGGAATAGGAGGCGTAGGTATATTTTATCTCTCCGTCCTTGCACTTGCGCACAGCCTCGGGATCTATGTAATGCCCTTCATTGCGATCAACGATGGAGGCCAGCTTGGAGAAGGAGGGCGATTTTTTGTCCGTCCGGAAAACAGCGTCAAAATGCTCACCGAAAATCTCTTCCCAGGTATATCCGTAGGCCTTCTCGGCAGCGGAGTTCATGTTAAGTATCATTCCCAGAGGATCTACAATGACAATTGATGAGAGGATCGTTTCAAAGAGGGTGGTAAAATTCTTCTCCGAGATCATCAGTCTGGATTCGATGTTTTTAAGATAGGAAACATCCTTCAAGTGGGTAGTGAATCCTTCGGGATGCCCTTCGGGATCATAGTTCACCCAGGAGGTATCAAGAACACGTTTCAACACTCCATCGGCACAAAGCACGGCTGTTTCATAATCCCGGCACAGGGTGTAATTCTTCAGGCAATCGATCTTTTCTTCCAGACTGTCCGAAGACGCGTAAAGCTGATCCATGGTTTCCGGGACCAGATCAAGGGAATAACCAAAAAAATCGCAAAAACTGGGATTTACCGAAAGAATACGCCCATCAAGATCAGTGGTAAAAAAGGCCTCTTGAAGATTATTAAAAAGAAGATCGTAACGCTCCCGATATCCTTCGGGATCCGTATAATCCTGGGCAGCGACAGAGACCAGACTGATCAGTGTATAGCCGCCCTCCTGGGACTGCACAGAGAAGGAATTCAACTGAAAAAAGCGGGATTCGCCGTCAGTATCCGGAATTTCGATCCGTTTTTTCGTCTCCTCTCCAGGTTTAATGTCCAGATAGGAGAGAAACTCTTCCTTGCGGGTAAAGATATCCATGCTGCGCCAACCTGTTTTAGTCAAAAGGACTTCATTGAAGAACAGGATATCCCGGTTCTGATCCATGATCAGAAAACCGTCCGAGATCTCTTCGATAATTTTTAGAATAACCCCTGAAAAAAGAATATGGGCCTCCTGTCTCTGGTAACCCTGTAAGATTTCCCCGGAATCAATAGTCTTACTCACATTATCGGAGAATGTTCGAAAATCTGCAGTTTTTGCGCTCCCGATACAACAGCAGGGAAATAGACTTGACCTGAAGCGTATAGCGCATACAATATTAGGTGTGGATCAAAAACTCTATGTACAAATTGAAAATAAAAGCCTGATCCCTTTTTTCGAACCCGCCAGGGACAGCTTTCGGGAATTGACTCTGACTACGATACAGGACTACCAGCGGACCGCCATCGTCACCATCTATACCCGGGATGCCGCAGGCCGCAACGTACAACTGAAACAGTACACTGTCAAGTCCATACCAAAGGCCAAAGCCGGGGAACCGAAGATAGGGCTCAATACCCGCACGAGGGGATACAGAAAAATCGACATTGAACTCAGTTTGAACGGCAAGCCGGTTATTACCGACAGGATAAAGCTGCCTGGTACAGGACGACGGCTGTTAGTCATACTCCTGATCCTGCTTTTCGTACTGCTGCTGGCGGGAGGTGGATACTACCTTTTAACACTCCTGCAGCATGGGTCCGGACAGGCAGACTCCATCGGCGCCAGCCGGACCACGGCACCCCGTACTCCGGCTGTAACGCGCGAGCCGCCTGCCCTTGATAGAGCCTCTACTCCTGCCCCGGCACCAGAGGCCTCTACGGAGAAACCGGAGACTTCTCCTGCGGAGTCTTCCGTTGAAACTGCAGTCGAGGAACTGCCGCGGGAGGACAGGGCAGCTCAGCCTGCCGTCCCGCCGGAACCGCTGCAGCGGGTGTTCTATTTTACCCCGGACAGTGCAGTATTGACCGGAGAAACGGAAGCGGCCCTGGATAGACTGATTCCCGAGCTGCGCCGTTATTCCGACGCTCCCATCGAAATTTCCGGCCACTGCGCCCCCCACGGTACCGAACAGGGCCGGCAGGAACTCTCAGAGCTCAGGGCCGAAAGGGTCGCTCAATATCTGCGGCGCAGCGGAATAGAAATAGCGCAAAACCGTGTCCAGGGTCTGGGAGCCCAGGCCCCTGTCACAATGGACAGCGAAGAACAGCACCTTAACCGGCGGGTAGAGATTATAATCGGAACCCGGGAAGATTAAACAGGAGATGTAAACGGGCGTATGGGAAAAAACATCGGATTCATGTCCTTTAGAATTTCCGGCACCGACGGTGTTTCTTTGGAGACAAAAAAATGGACCCACATTCTGGAGCGCATGGGACACCACTGCTTTTATATGGCCGGGGAGCTTGATACCCCTCCTGCCGTTTCCTTTATTGCACCGGAGGCTCATTTCCAGACAGAGGAAATCAAGGAGATCTACCGGGAGTGCTACAACAATCAGTTTCGGCCGCCAAAGCTTACCAAGAAACTTCACCTGTATCGTGAACGACTGAAAGATGAAATAGCCGCCTTTATAAAGAAGTTCTCCCTTGATGTGCTGATTCCGGAGAATACCCTGACGATTCCCCTCAATATTCCCCTGGGAATGGCGATTACCGAGACTATTGCCGAAACCGGTATTCCCACCATCGCCCATCATCACGATTTCTTCTGGGAACGAAAACGGTTTTTGCGTAACTGCGTCTGGGACTATTTTAATGCCTGTTTCCCCCCCCACCTGGGCAACATCCAGCATGTAGTCATTAACTCTTCGGCACAAAACCAGCTGGCCCTGCGAACCGGCATTAACTCCACCCTGATACCCAATGTTATGGACTATGCCACCCCCGCCCCGGGAATCGACGAATGGAACAGGGATGTCCGAAAGGCTTTTGCCATTAACGATGACGAACTGCTGATCCTTCAGCCTACCCGGGTGGTACAGCGCAAAGGGATAGAACACGCCATAGAACTTGTTGCCCGGCTCGGCCGCAAGGCCGCCCTGGTTATATCCCATGCCTCCGGAGACGAAGGGTATGAGTACCAGCAGAGGGTCCACGACTATGCCGATCTTATGAAGATCCGGGCCATCTTCGTGGACGACCTGATCCGGGAAAAACGGGAATACACCGCCGACGGGCGCAAGACCTATACCCTCTACGACGTCTACCCCTATGCCGACCTGGTAACCTATCCGTCGATCTTCGAGGGCTTCGGGAATGCCTTTCTGGAAGCCGTCTATTTCCGGCGGCCCATTATGGTAAACAACTACTCAATCTATTCCCACGATATAAAGCCCAAGGGTTTCGAGGTTATAGAGATGGATGAGTATCTGTCGGACAGGATCGTGCAGCTTACCAGGGAGATCCTGGGCGATCCCGACAGGGTCAGGCGCATGGCGGAGACAAACTATACAATAGCCCGCAAGTACTACTCGTATGAAATGGCAGAAGAGGCTCTCCATTTCCTTATGAAAACCTTTTTCGGCGCATGAACTTTCTCCAGTCAGAAGCTTAAGTCATAGTTTCAAGCCACAGTACCTGGAAAGGCTCGAGCGTTATACTGCCGGCAGCCACAGTAAAACTGCCGCCGTTTATGCAGTCCGTCAGCACGCCTTTCAGTTTCGCCGCAGGATCTACTTTCCACTGGGCCGGCCGGGATGAGGAATTTACCAGGCATACGACCCTGCCCCTTTCCTCGTCGCCCCGGAGCAGCCCAAAGACAGGACCGTCGGCTTTGAGCACCAGAAAGGGGGAAGCGGGATGGAAGGCAGGCCGTTCCCGCCGTACCTTCAGCATGTTTGTATATCCTTTAAAAATGCGTGCCTCCAGGGATGCCGGATCAGAGAGCTCCTGCAGAACCTGGTCAAGCTGGAGCTTCCGGCGGTTTATGGTCCGGTTCATGCCGGTTTCCTTTACCCCCTCGCTCCAGTTGCCCGAACCGATAAGGCTGTGGACATAGATTCCCGGGACCCCCGGCATGGCAAGAAGAATAGACTGGGCGGCAATGAACTGAGCCGCTGTCTGCCGCGGCTCAGTCTGGTCTCCGGCTACCGCATCACGATAGTTGATGTTCAGCTCGTAAGGGACTTTTCCTTCTTTGACGGCCTTGTATGAGACCAGGCCTCCCCGTTCTTCAACGCTCCGGATCAGCCCCTCAAGCTCCTGGTCACTCAGAATTCCGTGAGCCGGGGTTACCCCTACTCCGTCATGGGAGGCAAGAAAATTAAAATAGGTTGTCCGGCCGTCCACCGGCGGTAAAGTGGCAGCCCAGTCCCTCAGATGCCCGGCATCCTCCCGCCGGAAAGCGTCCAGGGTAAGAGGGGGCAGGCTGAACTGGTAGATCATGTGGGCCTCGTCGTCTCCGGTACCGAAGTAGGAGATATTCTCCTTGTGGGGCACATTGGTTTCGGTAAGGATAATCACCCATGGGACGTACTCCTCCACGATAGCCCTGAAAAGCCGAACCACCGCATGGGTTTTGGGATGGTGGATGCTGGGGTGTCCGATTTCTTTCCAGAGGTAGGCAATGGCGTCCAGCCGGATAACCTGGACTCCCATCTGCACATGGAAAAGGAATACATCGATCATCTCGATCAAAACATCGGGGCAGGCAAAGTTCAGGTCTACCTGGTCTGCGGAGAAGGTGGTCCAGACATGCTTCGTTCCCGCGGCAGTCTCAAAAGGTGTTAAGAGTGGCAGCGCCCGGGGTCGGACTATCGTGGAGAGATCAGTATCGGGATCCACGCTGATAAAAAAATCCCGGTACCGGGGATCGTCCTCCAGAAAGCCCTTGAACCAGCGGTGCGAAGCGGAACAGTGGTTAAGTACAAGATCGGACATCAGCTTAAAAGAGGTACCGATTCCCGACACCTGTTTCCAGCCTCCCCAGTCAGGGTGGACTTTCGTGTAATCCGCTATGGAAAAGCCGTCGTCGGAGGTATAGGGAAAAAAGGGCAGTATATGGACTCCGGAAAGAACTCCGGTGAGTTTTTCCTCACAAAACTCCTTGAGACATTCCAGCGGAAGCGTACCCGGCCGCCGGAACTGATCACCATAGGTAATCATGAAAGAGTCGGCTTCATCCAGGGGAAGATTACCCTCTCCCCGGGTTGGGGGGGCAGTGATCCTGGCGACCCGTTTTTTTACCCGCTCCAGGAGGGATGAGCAAACCGCTTCTTCTTTTTCAGGACCATAGATAAACCCAACAAGCTCACGAACAGACTCAGACATCTTATTCCTCCCGGGAAACGTGCTTCTTTTTAGATTAGAGCTGCTTTCCGTGTTTTTCAAGGGCACCTCTAAAAACGTGGTAAAAAGGGTAGTTTTTGAGATGCCCTCAGCAAGATCTTTCATAAAAAAGTGGAAGCAGGTACTATACAAAAAATAAAGACAAGCCCTTCGGATACAGGATGAGGCATTAAATGGGAAACAGAGTAACAGGAATAACAATCTTCCATTATCACCTGCTGCCGGGGGGCGTAAGCAGTGTAATTGCCCTGTCCGCGGAGGCCATGGCCCGCAATATTCCTGAGCTGAAATCAATTACCCTTGTATCCGGCACCGTCGAGAACACCAGCGAAATGGCGGAATCTATCAGTCACAGGATCGCCGGTTCGGGGGTAGAAATAAAGACAGCGGTACTCCCGGATATCGGCTATGTAACAGGAATGGCTTCAGCACCATCAGTACCGGCCATAAAATCACACCTGCGTCGTTTTGCCGGCAGTTTCTGGTGGATTCACAACTACCATCTGGGTAAAAATCCCCAGTTTACCCAGGCTATTCTGGAAATCCTGCGGGAAGATCCCCGGCAACAACTGCTCTTCCATATTCACGATTTTCCGGAATGCGCCCGTTATGAAAACCTGCAGCGCCTGAATACGGCAATCACCCTGAATCCCTATCCCCAGGGGCCCAATGTTCGTTACGCCCTGATCAATAAACGGGATAAAAAGCTCCTGGCCCAGTCCGGGCTGCCGCAGGAAGACCTGTTTCTGCTTAACAATCCCGTTCGCGGCGGCAGCGCAGCCAGTTTTTCATCCCCTCCGGATACAAAGGCTATCAGGACACGGCTTAAAAGAGCCTTTTCAGAAACCGGGAATTACGATCCCGAGGGATTGCACCTGTTTTACCCCGTCCGCACAATCCGGCGCAAGAATGTACTGGAAGCCGGGGTTTGGACGCGCTTGTTGAGCAAACACCAGGAACGGCCCTGCAACCTGATTGTTACCCTGCCGGGTGTCTCGACCAGTGAGCGGCGTTATTCGGCGACGGTGGAAAAAGCTTACATGGAGGGATTGATCCCGGGGCTTTGGGGGATGGGCAGAAGACTTGAGGAAGCTGATGTAGATTTCACTGACCTGGGACGTTCCTGCGACATGATGATAGCCAGCTCCGTTCAGGAGGGCTTTGGCTACCTGTTTATCGAGTCCCTGCAATGGGGGCTGCCCCTCTTCGCCAGAGAAATTGATGTCCTGGACGGTATGGGTGAGTTCTTTGATCCAAAATCCAGCAGGTTCTACCAGCAGCTCCCAGTCCCCTTCTCCAGCTCAAAAGCGGAAAAGCTGCGGCAGGCATACCGGGCAAAACTGGCAGACCTGGATGAACACCTGCCCGCGAAATCCCGGGAGAGGCTCCACAGGCAGATTGATGAAATCGGTCTGGAAGGATGTGTGGATTTCTCCTTATTAGGAGTCCCGGATCAGATGGAGCTGATACAGATGATAGATTCCTCCGGATTCATAAATGAGTGCATGGAACTCAACCGCAAGCAATTAAGCATTACGGCCGGGCTCTTCGGAAGCAAACCAAATGCAGACACCGTCAGCGCCGCGGAGGAGCAGTTCAGTTTTGATCTTTTTGCCGGACAGGTGCGAAAAATATTCGACAGCTACGACCGTTCCGCTCCGGTTCCCTACAAGCAAACCAACACTGAAGCCGGCTCCCAGGAGCGGCTTATAGATGCCTTCGCGAAACTGCACTTCCTGTTACTGTTGTACGATTATAATTGGGCTTCATGAGCCCTGATCAGGTCCAGCATAAGCTCAACCCCGCTCGCCGAGGGTATGTCCCGGCGGTAGATAAAACAGACATTTCTCGGGGTAAGCTCCTTTTCCACATTCAGCGCGAAAAGCCCGTCCTCCCGTGGAGACCCCTGCAGAACCTCCCTGGGCAGGAAACCGATTCCAAGTCCCGCAGCAGCGAAGCGACGGATGCCTTCCACGCCGTCCGTTTCATAGACCGGGGCCCATTCGTGGGAGACATTCAGAAAATTGTTCAGTATGCGCCGGGAGCTGCTTTTCTCAGAGGGTGCTGCCATTGGCAGTTTCATAATCTCATCGACACCGATTTTTTTCCCCTGAAGCCCTGCAAACTCAGGACCGGCGATAAAGACATCCTCGACCTGCATAAACTCCAGAACTTCAAGCGGACCGGTTTCCACCGGCAGGGACACAAAACCGGCTTCAAGGGCGCCTTCAGTTACACCCCGTACAACATCATCATTATTCAGGATCTTCGTCTGCAGAACGACTGCAGGGTGACGCTGCCGAAACTGTTGGAAAAGAGGCGTTAATAGATAGGTTCCCAGGTCCTCGGGTGCGCCGATAAGGAGGCTCACAGCGGAAAGATCCAGCAGCTCCAGAACAGCCCTCTCCCCCATCTTTAAAAGACGGTAGGATTCACGCACGTAGGAGTAGAGCTTCCTCCCAGTTTCTGTAAGCTCTACTCCCCGTGAACGTCGATGGAAAAGCCGGGTTCCGAAGGCCTGCTCGAGGTTGCGGATACTTTGGCTGACCGCCGGCTGACTCACCGCAAGGTCTGCCGCCGCTCCCGATACACTTCCCCGGTGGGCCACCTCATAGAACACCTTATACCATTCGAAATCAATTGCTTTATCCATTTGGTATAAGTAATTTCTATACTTCTATTGTATATATTAGCTATACTTATATCAATACCGAAGATAATAGTTTTTTCGAAAAATGATAATCACTTCTTTACGCATGTGTAGTAAAGCCGGCATGCTGACACGGAGCGGGCTTTGACCCCATGGCAGGGAATATGGTACATTCATCATATAAAAAGGAAGAACCGTGAATAGACGAGTGCTGGTCTTCGGCACCTTTGACCTGCTTCATCAAGGACACCGATATTTTCTCTCCCAGGCACGGCATTTCGGCGAGACTCTGATCGCCGTTGTAGCCAGGGATGATTTTGTCCGGCAGCGCAAAGAACACGCCCCGGTTGATCCAATGGAAAAACGCATGCAGATTCTCGAAGAAACCGGCCTTGCAGACGAAGTCTACCCCGCAGATAAAGAGATCGGCAGCTACCATATCCTGAAAAAAACCAGCCCGGATGTTATCTGCCTGGGATATGATCAGCGGGAACTGAAAACCAACCTTGAAGAGTGGCTGGAAGTCCACCACAAACCTCTGGAAATACATGTTCTGCCGCCCTTTAACGAACATATCTACAAGACGACGCTGCTCAGGGCGCAACAGAACGAATAAGAACATCTTTCTTACGGTCGCCATCGGACTTTTTTTCGGTCGCCATCGGACTTCGTCCTCCGGCTCCGCTTAGCCTGTCGCTCTGCGTCGGCTTAGCCGCCGCTTCGCTCCCCCGCGCTCCTCTTTCTCGGTCGCCATCGGACGCTTCGCATCCTCCGGCTCCGCTCGGCCTGTCGCTCTGCGTCGGCTAAGCCGCCGCTTGTAGAATCTCAAATTAAATTAAACCTGACCTGAGCGATTCTTACAGTTGAAATAGATATCTCCATGTGGTGTAATGATTTAGCCAAGAACACAAAATCACCCAGGAGGTGCATATATGGTGCGTCAAAATAGCCGATACGTCAAAAGCAAAATCAACGACATCCAGATCACAGCCGAACAATTGTAAGCGTCAATTAAACCGCACCTACAAAAGGCACTGATCTGCATCTACAATGGGTTTCCATAAGGAGAATCAAGATGCAGAAATACAGCAGTGAAGAACAAGCAACCCATTTAGCGGCATGGCGTTCAAGCGGTCTGAGCGGCCAGGCATATTGCCGTGAACATGACATTGTTTCAACGACCTTCTACAGTTGGGTAAAAGCCGAGAAGAAACGTACTGCCAGAGAATCAGCATCTTCGCCATTGCTGGTAAAAGTACAGCCGAATAAGCACACAATCGGTAACTCTTCAGCAGGTATCTGTATTGAACGTCGGGATGTTCGTATCCATCTACCGGCTGATATCGGGATAGAATCATTAAAAAGTGTCCTGATGCTCCTTGGAGCCATCGATGCTGCTTGATCTGTCAACAATTGAAATCTATGTCCGTCCCGGTCACACCGACATGCGCAAGGCAATAAACGGCCTGACGGTAATGGTGCAGGATTATATGGATCAGAATCCCCTCTCCGGCAGCCTCTACCTGTTTTGTAATCGGCAGCGGCGGATACTCAAAGCCCTCTACTGGGACCGGAACGGTTTTTGTCTCTGGCAGAAAAGATTAGAGAAGCACAAATTCCCCTGGCCCATGACCCAGGAGGATGCGCGACAGATCAGCACCGAACAGTTATCGCTCCTCTTGAAGGGGATTGATTTCCGGCATGAGCATACTGCGTTGAAATATTCGCACGTTTCATAGAAATATCTGCCAGACAGGAATTTACATGCAGGCAAAGGCATGCTAGAATTCCAGACACGATGGATGTTGCAACACTTCCTCCGGAAGTACAGGAATACATTTACTCGATCGAAGAGAAAGCGGACAAAGCTGTTCGCGCGTGGGAAAACCGGTATGCCTCCCTTGAAGAGCAGTATAAACTACTCTTACTTCAGAAGTTCGGACGCAAAAGCGAAAAAGAACTCCTGGAGGAAAGGCAGCAGTTTCTATTCGACAGTGAGGAAAGTACCCCGCCGGAGCAGGATACCGAAGATTCAACCACGGTCATAAAAGCGTACCAACGTAAGAAACCCGGCAGAAAGCCGATTGATGAGAGTATTCCCCGTGAAGAAGTGATAATCGATATACCGGAAGAGGAGAAGCAGTGCGCCTGCGGCCATACGCTGACGAGAATCGGTGAGGAGACCTCGGAGAAGCTTCACGTAATTCCGCCGAAAATGTGGGTAGAACGGATTGTCCGTCCGAAATATGGCTGTAAAGCGTGCGAAGGGTCCGGTGATGAAGAGAATCCAGCTGTACGAATAGCCGATGTTCGGCCTGCTATTATTCCGAAGAGTATCGCTACTCCCAGCCTGCTTTCGTTCATCATCGTCAATAAGTTTATCGATCATCTCCCATATTACCGGCAGGAGAAGCGGTTCGAACGTATCGGCATCCACATAAGTCGGCAGAATATGAGTAACTGGCAGCAGGCGGCGTTTGAGAAGATTGAGCCGCTGATTGAACGGTTGAAGGAGCATATTCACAGTGGGCCTGTCATCAACATGGGCGAAACTCCTGTCCAGGTGATGGGAGAAAGTGAGAAAAAGAACACATCAAAATCCTATATGTGGCTTGCCCGTGGCGGTCCGCCGAAGAAGCCTGCGGTCCTCTATTCATACCGGGAAACGAGGGGTTCCAGGCACATTACAGATATTCTTAACCGGTTCAGCGGTTATCTCCAGACCGATGGGTATGAAGCCTATGAGACAGCACTCGCTGGAAACGCTGACATCATTCATGTCGGATGTATGGCGCATGCAAGGCGGAAGTTTCATGAGGCCGCGAAGGCTTCCAAGAAGGCCGGAAGTGCCCAGGAAGCGATCAACAAAATTAAGAAGCTGTATGCAATAGAGGGAACCTTGCACGGCAAGGAATTGAGTCCCGAGCAGTTTGTCGCTGAGCGGAAGGCCCTGGTAGAACCGGTCCTGGAGCAGTTCAAAGAGTGGCTTGAGAAGCGCAGCCTGCAGGTGCCACCGTCTCTGCTTTTGGGGAAAGCGATTAGGTATACTCTGAATGAATGGCCGAAACTTGTTCGGTACCTCGATTCACCGTATCTGACCCCGGACAACAATGTTGCCGAGCGGGCTATACGGCCGTTTGTCGTCGGTCGGAAGAACTGGCTCTTTGCGGGAAGTCCCAAGGGGGCTGAAAGCTCCTGTGCCATGTATTCATTGATTGAAACGGCGAAACAGAACTCTGTGAATCCTAATGACTATTTGATTAAGGTTTTCGAACTGGCTCCATCGGCGCGGACAACGGAGGATTGGAAAGCGCTGCTCCCCTGGAACATCGATCCTTGATTTTTTTTCAAGGGGTGTGGTTTAATTGACGCTTACGTAATAGATCCCGTTCCCATCATTATGCTGGCCGGTAAACTGATACGGCGTCTCTTCATCTCCTGCGGCATAGATGGTCTCACCAAAAGGTGAATAGGCCAACGACGATACCACACTCCCGCTTTCATCGGTCATGCGCACGGCACTTCCCAAATGATCCGTATGAATATACAGAAGCTCCTCTGAACTCAACACGCTGTTTTCATACACGCTTTTGCGCTGGGCTATACGCATTTCATTGGCAAAGTAGCCTGCGGTTACGGTGGTGGTGGTTCCTTCTACGCGGACTTCGTAGCCTGCAAAAAAGAACCAGGTTGTTCCGCCCGATTCGGAAGAGGAGATCCTCTCCCCTGATGGGTCATAGGAGTAATAGCTCACCTCACTCCCAATCTCAAGGCGTATAAGCCGGTTTTCTCCGTCATAATCAAACTCCCGTTCTTCAGGGGTTGCTGTGATTCCGCTGTAGCGGAAAGCGCCGTACTGGTCCATCAGCTCATCATCGCTCAGGGTGACTGACTGCAAACCGTTTATGCCGTTTACCGGGTCAAAGGTGCCGGTTACAAAGTAGACCTTGGTGGGATCATTGCTTTCCACAGTTTCGCCGTTTACCATAATGCGGTCTACCCGAATGCCGTTTGCACTGCCGGTTCCCTGATCGCTTGCATAGCGGACATAGATCGGGTCTACTCCGTCCCAGTAGCCGTGCCAGGTGTAATTACGCACGTCTTCATCATTCAGGCGCCAGCTTGTTTTCCGTTTATCGCCTACCCACAGTTCCAGTACCGGCTGAGCTCCGCTTAGGCCTTCGGCGCCTGCGGTTATGACAACGGAGGTATAATTGGTTGCCCGGGTCATATCGCCGTTGGCGTTGTACTCAAAGGTGCGGATGGTGCTGCCTGCATCCTGCAGTTCGGTTACGGCATGGGGTTTAAGGCCGCCGTAAAGGTAGCATCTTTCTGCACAGATTAGAGGAGTGTGTAAGTAAACTACGGATATATGGGGTACAACTTTGGGTCACACGGATAATAGCGGGTTTGCGCAGTGGGGCAGGTCACGGATTTTTAACTATTGATCAAATAAATAATCACATCCGTGAACCTCTTCTCTGTTTTACACGATATCCATCCGTGTACCGCTTCTTCGCTAACCCCAGTTTATCGGTGAACTGCCCTATACTTTTACCCCGCAATCCGCGGTTGCCTTCCTCCTGCTTTTTTCAGTCTACCGCCAGTTCGTCGCAGTCAAGATCAAGGTAAATCGCCTGACGGCGAATCTTGACTGCTCCTCACTTGGCCGGTGGTCCAGGAAAAACAGGAGGTGCTGCTATTGGAAAATCCGGAGCAAACCTGCCATCGATTCCGGATTTAATCTGCCGGGCATTCTGGTTCAAACCTGCCACCCAATCCGGGTTTAAACTGCCACTTTTTAGGTGATTTCCGGAATCCTTTAACGCCTTCAATCGACCTCAAATATGGTGCATTGTACTCCCCCTAAAAGCATGATCAATCAGGAGGAGTACATTGCCAAAAAAGAGGACGAGTATGAACAAAATCCGGGATATAATACGGCTTGCCGAGGCGTCGTTGAGCCAGCGGCAGATTGCAAATGCTCTGAATATCTCACGACCGGTTGTTGCGGACACAAGTGAGAAAATCAAAGGCGCCGGTCTTACCTACACCCAGATCAAATCAATGCCAGACTCTGAGCTGAGCCAGTATTTTATCAAAGCACAAAAGCCTTCCAGTAAATCAATGGAATTGAAGGAGCAATTTCCCCACTATGCGAAAGAGCTGAAAAAAACCGGTGTCACTCTTACCCACTTATGGGAAGAGTATCTGTCTGTAGAATCCGCAGGGGCTCAAGTACACGCAGTTTTGCTACCACTTTCAGCAGTGGCGGCAGGATGAGAAACTCTCCATGCACATCGAACACAAGGCCGGCGATAAAATGTTTGTAGATTATACCGGTAAGAAGATGGTTCTAACCGATAGAAAAACCGGTATAACCAGAGATGCCGAAGTCTTCGTGGCTATTCTGCCAGCAAGCCGGCTGACATATGCGGAAGCTTCCGAAAGCCAAACCCAGGAAGATTTTGTCCGATCCAATGAGCGAGCCCTTCGGTACATAGAGGGCGTTCCCGCCGCTATTGTTCCCGACAATTTGAAGGCGGGGGTACTGAAGGCGTGTATGTATGAGCCGGACCTCAACCTGCTGTTTGCTGACTTTGCCGAATACTATCGGACAGCGATCCTTCCCACCAGGGCACGGAAACCAAAGGATAAAGCCCATGTCGAGAACGCGGTAAAGATTATCTATCAACGGGTGTTTGCCCCACTCCGTAACAAAACCTTTTACAGCATCGAAGAGCTTAATCTGGCGATCAAGGACCGGCTCGAGGACCATAATAACCGAAAACTGACCAAGATGACAGTTTCCCGGCGCGAACTCTTCGAAGAAGTCGAAAGGAGTGAACTTACCCCCCTGCCAATCCATCAGTATCCCATTAACCACATCCAGCCTAATAGCCTTGTTCAGTTCAATTATCACGTGGAACTCAAGGAAGACCGCAATTACTACAGTGTTCCCTATGCACTGAAGGGCCAACGGGTAAAACTCATCTACGATGAGAGGATTGTTTCGATTTATCACGACAACATCCGCATAGCTCTTCACAAAAGATGTTGCCACAACAATAAGTACACCACAATGAGAGACCATATGCCGTCGAAGCACCGCTTTGACGACAAGTGGAATCCGGACAAGCTGAAATGGTGGGCTGGAAACGTCGGTAATGATACCCTGCGGGCGGTTACCCACATTCTTGAATCCAAGCCTCATCCGGAACAGGCCTATAAATCGTGTATGGGCATCCTGTCTCAGGCAACAAAGCACGGTCACGCGATCCTCAATATGGCCTGCCGGATAGCCTGCAACGCAGAACGGATAAACTACGGCTTTATTTCAAAGGAGGTCGAAAAGCTTAAAATTATGTACGAACAGGAGGAACAGCAGAAACAGTACAGTCTGCTTCCCGCCATCCATGAAAATATTCGTGGAGAAAAATATTATACCTAGGAGACAACGATGAACAACAATCACGCAACCATTTCCAAAATGCATGACATGCGGATGCATGGTATGGCACGGGCCTTTCAGACGACCCTTGAAACAGGGATGCACTCCCAGTTTACCCTGGATGAGCTTTTATCACATCTGATTGATGCGGAGTGGGATGACCGCCATTTTCGCAAACGTGAACGGCTTCGCAAAACAGCCAACTTTCGCTATCAGGCTTCTTTCGAGGAGCTTGATTTCACTCTCAACCGCAATCTTGACAAAAACCACATGCTCAGGTTTTCCGACTGCGGGTGGGTTAAGGAGCACCGGGATATTCTCATTACCGGACCAACCGGGGTAGGGAAGAGTTTTATCGGGAGTGCTCTCGGTAACCTGGCTTGCGACCATGGATTCAAGGTTTACTATCAGATTGCAGGACGCTTATTGGGCTCATTGAAAGCAGCAAAGAAAGACGGTACGTATCTCAAGACTTTACCGAAGATCCTGAAAAATGATGTGTTAATCCTGGAAGACTTCGGTCTTAGTCCTTTTGATGAAGAGGGTCGCCTGGCTCTGCTCGATATTCTGGAAGATCGGCATGGGAGGAAATCTACTATCTTCCTGTCGCTTCATGGCACGGGATCATCGGTGACTCCACCATCGCCGATGCCATTATGGATCGAATTGTCTACGGCGCATTCCGAATTGAGCTTCAGGGAGAATCAATCCGAAAGAAAATGTACCGAAATAAGTAGCACAAACCTGCCACCTCAGGTTACTATTTCAGCAGGTTGATTGAGGGTCACAGGGTGGCAGGATTCAACCGGAATCAGTGGCAGTTTTAACCGGAATGTCCAGCTATGGCACAATTGGCGTTCAAGGTATTATCACATCAGGTATTGGGTTCAGTTTTCTCAGTACACAATATACTCGGTCCCGGTCTGCTGGAAAGTGCCTACGAGGGTGCGTTGGTTATCGAGTTTCAGCGGAAAGGTATTCCCCATTCAAGGCAAAAAATTTACCCGCTCTATTACAAAGGCGAGTTAGCCGGGGCTTACATCGCGGATCTTGTTGTAGACAACAAGATCATCTTGGAACTCAAGTCGGTCCGGCAGCTTACCAGTGTAATGGAGGCACAACTTATCAATTACCTGCGTTTATCCAAGGTACCGGTCGGCTACCTTATCAACTTTCGCAAGACTAAAGTTGAGTGGCGGCGCTTTATCGTCTCGGGGGAGTAGTTCTCCCCATTTTTAGTCGTATATTTATTTCAAAGAACTTTTACTGCCGTCGAATATGGTCATTGGACCAGAAACCGCCTCTCAAGCTCGTTCCTTAGGTCGGCGCAGGTCAGCTCAGTCATTCGGCGAACTGTACTTCACACTATTTTACGGCATTAAAAATCGAACTTTCATTGTCTGTATGATTCTATTGTGGACATATATATCGAGATAGTTAATTTCACTGATATTCCAAAAAATATCGTCTTCTTTAAGACTCGTACCGTTTGTATTAGAGAATCGATTTTTGTACCGATATATGGAATCTCCATCAGACATTTGTAGAATATCTATTGGCTGCATATCAAGGTCATCCAGTTCATTTACTGATTCTCCAACTTTTACAGTTGAAATAGAATAGCCTTCTGGAACTCCCAAAAAGAAATTATCCATATCATTTTTTGAAACACCATTATTGAAAAGTATGATTTGTTTTTTCTCTGCTTGAACAATAAAAACTCCAGTGTTCATTTTCAGGTTCTGATAGAAAACATCTGAATCCGCCTTATACGTAGCACATCCATTGCTATTACCTAACATGATAAAAAAACAAACTAAAAATTTCCAAAAACGTTGTATTGATTTTTTCATTGAATCTCTGTGCAATAATCAGCTCTATGCTTTCATGTACATTAATCTTATCTCTTGCACTTTTTGATCTCGCACAATTACATCCATGTAATATATTTCGGTTATACTCCAATATTGATTTTCGTACAGATCTTCTATTAACTTCTTACTCAAACTTGCACCACCTTTATATCGGAAAACAATACTTCCATCATCGTTATAAACAATACCGACTGGCTTTATAGAAATTGCATATAAATCGTCAATAGAACTACCAATAAACACAGTTGATATGTTAAATAATTTTCCTATCTCTACCGACCCCATTGACTGATTTGTTTTTTCTCTATTCCCGAAAACGGCAATATGTTTCTGGTCTTTATCAACTATATAGATGCTTACATTATCTGGTAAGAGCTTGTAATAACTACTGTCATCCCATCCTCCCGAAATACATCCGCACATACTACTAAAGGATAAAAATACCAAAATCAAAGTTATCGCTTTCTTTTCCATATGAACTGCGCCCAATTGTCAAGACAGTTTTATAGGAAGTTTAAGGTGTACTCCTCCCTCCTGTTTTATTCTACGCTGCCAACGGCAGCGGGTTCTCCGTAGCGAATGATTGATGCATCTCTTCCGGTGTCCTGTACTCCAGCGACTGGTGTAGCCGTTCGGTGTTGTAGAACGTGAAGTAGTGTTCAATCCCATGATGTAATTCCACCATGCTCTCATATGACCGCAGGTAGATATCCTCATATTTCAATGAGCGCCACAGTCGTTCGACATACACATTGTCCAGTGCGCGGCCAACGCCGTCCATGCTGATCTCCACCTGGTGTTCTTCCAACACCGACAGGTAGGCCCTGCTTGTGAACTGGCTACCCTGATCCGTGTTAAAGATCGCCGGGACCCCATAGGTCTCGATCGCCTCCTGCAGCGCGGCAACACAGAATGACGGATCCATGCTATTCGAAAGCCGCCAGCTCAAGACCTTACGAGAGTACAGATCCACTATAGCCACCAGATAGACGTGCCCCTGCGGAAGACCAATATAGGTGATATCACTGGCCCAAACCTGATTGGGATGCCGTATTTGCTTACCGCGCAACAAATACGGATATTTCTTGTGATCGTTGCGTGCCTTGCTCAGATTTGGCCCAGGATATAATGCCCGCAGTCCAAAACGCTTCATCAGCCGCCTGACTCGTTTTCTGGTCAGGTGAGGATGCTCAGGTAACAGCACTCGTGATACTTTGCGATAGCCGTAAAAGGGGACCTTCTTGTGATACTCCAGGATGACTGTGAGATCCTCCAGATCCGTCTCTGTTCGCATATCTCGGCCTTTGCGGTAGTAGGAGCTCCGAGTGACCTCAAGAGTACGACACTGCTGCGCTATGCTCAGCTCGGGATGGTTCGGATCAATCATTCCGGATCTTTCCCGTAATACTCGCGGTGTTTTTTTTTGAGAAATTCGTTCACAACTGTCAGTTCTCCAACAGTTCGCAGCAGTTGGTCACGCTCCTGCTCAAGCCTGCGCTCCTCTTCTCGCTTCTTATTAGGACGCTCGAAAGTCGCAGGAAGATTGTCCGGCAGCTGCTTTTTCCACTGCGATACCTGGTTCGGATGCACATCGTATTTAAGTGCAATCTGCTGTATGGTCTCCTGCTCCTTGATAGCCTCAAGTGCCACTTTCGATTTGAATGCGGTGTTGTAGCTCTTCCTCATGGTACTACTATACCTCTCTGCTCCCTGGAAGGCGAGAGTTACACCTTAAAGGCACCCCCAGAAGCTGTCTCGTTTCCTGGGCTCATTATAATATTCCCTCGCAATTAATCCTTTTACTACAGCATTTTTTATGGGGTCGCACCATAGAGGTCAGCTCTATGCTCTATCCAATCATGAAATCTAGTTGAGGCGAAATACAATGGGACAAAAGATATACCCCATGCCGGATAATCATATCGTCGATGACAAGATTCATGTGTACCGAGGGTTTCCCTTTTCCCTGTGTATCCACTTATATAGGTTGTAGATTGATTATTCGGATTCTTATCTTCGTCAATATAATACGCAACTACATCACCTAAGGTCTGTGCTTGCGTTTTTCCTTTATCAAGATCAGTATAGGCATTCCATCCCCCATCGCTAAAATCGAACCCATTCACATGCCCTGTCATTGCCCAATAAGCTACAACTCCCAAACCAATAATTGTATTCGGCGCATTCCATACCTGCGGCATACTTACACTAATCGGGACTCTCGAATCAGAACGATACCGACTCCATATCCCGTCAGAATAGCCATTGTATGACCAGTCCCCCCCACTTTCAGACCAGGAGAATCCGACAGCTCGACCATACCATCCACTTGAGAATGCCCCCCATCCATATCTGTATCCAAATCCAGCACTTAAAGAATTTGAGCCAACATATACCCCACATGAAACGGTGCCTCCCAGATATTTACCCGAGGTTGTCCAGTATTGCGAGGTACTAAGTTCAACACCCACCCCATATGCACCTATTCCAACATTATACGAGAGCGAATATCCAGTTTCAGTATTATATGACCCACCTATTGATGTATAACCCTGAATTGGTCCCGCAATTGCATATACTCCAACACTTGCAGTTGCAGTCTGCGTGCCATCCTCATTCCATACATAGCTGATATTTCCAGAACTAAGGCCAATTTCATTAGAGAAATCACAAGCAGCACCGACTCCAACATGCCAGCCATGATCACTATCCCAGCCGAACACAACCCCGATGCCCAAACTCCAGAGCCCCGTCGGATCCGTATAAACAACCGGATTATTCCCGCAATACGCATACCGATTCAACCCATCCAGCACGCTATCAGCCTGCAAAAACCTCCCCAGCACCGGATCATAGTACCTGGCATGGAAATAATAGATACCGTTCCCGTCATTATGCTGGCCAGTAAACTGATACGGTGTCTCCTCATCTCCTGCGGCATAAATGGTCTCCCCGAAAGGAGAATAGGCCAGAGAAGAAACTACATTGCCGCTTTCATCAGTCATCCGCACAGCAGATCCCAAATGGTCGGTGTGGAGATAAAGGAGTTCTTCGGAACTCAGCACGCTGTTTTCATATACGCTTTTGCGCTGGGCTATACGCATAGCATTAGCAAAGTAGCCTGCTGTTACGGTAGTCGTTGTTCCTTCTACGCGGACTTCGTAACCTGCAAAAAAGAAATAGGTTGTTCCGCCTGATTCGGAAGATGATATCCTATCCCCTGATGGATCGTAGGAGTAATAGCTAACCTCACTCCCAATCTCAAGGCGAATAAGCCGGTTCTCACCGTCGTAATCAAACTCCCGTTCTTCAGGGGTTGCTGTGATTCCGCTGTAGCGGAAAGCGCCGTACTGGTCCATCAGCTCATCATCGCTTAAGGTGATTGTTTGCAGGCCGCTTATTCCGTTTACCGGGTCAAAGGTGCCGGTTACAAAGTAGACCTGGGTTGGATCATTGCTTTCCACGGTCTCGCCGTTTACCATAATGCGGTCTACCCGGACGCCGTCGGCACTGCCGGTTCCCTGATCTCCGGCATAGCGGACATAAATAGGATCACTGCCGTTCCAATAGCCGTGCCAGGTGTAATCACGCACGTCTTCGTCATTCAGACGCCAGCGCATTTCCCGCTTGTCGCCTACCCACAATTCCAGCACCGGCTGAGCACCCCTTAGGCCTTCGGCTCCTGCGGTTATGCTAACGGAGGTATAATTCGTTGCCCGGGTCATGTCGCCGTTGGCGTTGTATTCAAAGGTGCGGATGGTGTTGCCGGCGTCCTGCAGTTCGGTTACGGCATGGGGTTTAAGGCCGCCGTAGAGGTATGTCAAGCCATTCTTCTGGTAGATATTGTTAACTTCATCATAGGAGTACGCCTTGGTTTCTGTTGTGCCGCGGATGTCGGTGTCGTAGCTGCTTAAACGGTTCAGATAATCGTAGATAAAATTCTCGGTATACGCGCCGTCAAAATCATCGGTAAAGGTTTTCCGGGTAATGTTATCCACGGAATCATATTCGTAACAGGTGCTGCCGATGATGGTCCCGCTGTGGGCAATATCGATGCTTTGCAGCCGATAACTGGTTGCGCCGCCGTCGCTTCCGTCATAATAGCCGTATTCCGTGGTAACGCCGTTGCCGAAGGTAAAGCCTGATATCTTGCCGAAGGGTTCAGAGTCCAGGGCGGAGATGTAGGCATAGCCGGAACTGTTTTCCAGGGACGACAGATTCCCGTCATTCAGATAGGTATGAATCAGTTCTTCTCCATCAGGATTGACTTCCCGACGCAACCGGTCCATGGAATCATACTGGGTGTACTGCATGGTTTTACTCATGCCGGAAAGCTCCCGGGTGTGGGTCGTTACCCGTCCCCGTTCGTCATAGGTAAAGGCATCGCTGTTGCCGTCGAAAGTTACGAATATCAGCTGACCGACTTCATACACTGAAGAGTCGGTTCCGTAGGTATAGCTTGCTGCAGGGTCGCCGTTTACCGTTTTACTGGTCATACGGTTCTGTTCGTCATAGCTAAAGCTTACGGTGTTGCCTTCCGCATCCTGTTGGCTTATCAGGTTGCCGTTCTTGTCGTACGAATAGGACCAGAGGCCCTTGTCAGGATCGTCATAGGAGGTTTTGCGTCCCAGCATATCCAGTTTAGTGGTAATGGTATTGCCGTCCTGGTCGGATATCTGTGTTGCGTTGCCGGCAGTAGTTACCCTGGTATTGGTATAGTACGAATAGCTGTCGATAAAGGTCGCGGCATTCAGATAATCCCAGAATGCGGAAAAATCGTCTTCGTAGGTGTATTCGAATACGTCCCGGCCGTAGACTGACCGGGCGGAAACATGTCCGGCGGGGTCCATGGTAATACTGCTGCGTTTTCCGTATTTGGTTTTGGTTGATGTACCGTCGGGATAGATCTTTTCGACTATGCGGCCCACACCATCATATAGGGTTTCAGAGAACACCCGATCTGAAGAATCACGTTCGCCGGTGTAGTCATATTCGTATGAGTCAGAATAGTAGGGGACGCTGATCTTCCATTCACGCCCGGCACTATCGTAGTGGGTATCGATGGTTATCCAGCAGTCGTCGGTGGCTTCGCTCTTGCGTTCGAGCTCTCGGCCCAAGCCGTCGGAGTAGACGTAAGCCACCAAATACGAGGCAGCCTCGGTCGGCGCCGAGTCCTTGACCTCGGTTTTGACCCAGTTGGGAAGACCGTCGGTTAAAGGATCGGAATAGGTATAGCGCTTGGTTGGTGCAATCTCGCTGTCCCCGGGAGCGATTTCCGCAATGACCCGACCGAACTCGTCATAGACCTTCTTCCATGCAACACCGTTTACATCGGTTACTATAACAGGCTGCATGCGATCATCATACGAGACGGTTTCGGTGTTACCGTCCACATCGGTTTTGCTCACTACATAGGTAGCGTAATCTGAATCGTAAGTTAACTGAGCTGAATGGCCAGAAGCGGGGGTAACCTCTCCCGATACCGTTCGGGCATCATCGGCCCAGATAAGGTTCCCGTAATCGTCGTAACCGTACTCCATGGCTGAATCATTTGTTCCGTTCTCAAACTCCTTGTGGGTTACCAGGCCAGCATCCACGTAGCCGCCTGCGGTGTCGCCGTCATATAGATAGCGGGTTTCCGATACCGTGGTTAAAAGCCCGTCAAGGGTATAGGCGTGGGTCTGTTCTGTAGCAGGTACGGAGATATAGCGGCTCTCCGAATCAAGGGTAATGTACTCGACCTCTTTGGTAATATCGTCATAGACATCAAGGTTCGTCAGGCCGGGCCAGGAGACTTCGCCGTAATCGACGGAATTAAGCTGATTACCGTATGAATCATATGAGGGATACTCCACCATGGTGGTTACAGGATCATCGGAAAAGTTGTAGAGCCGCTCGACAACACGCCGCAGTTCGATGGCTCCTGTAGTCGAATTGAGTGCGTAGGTGTTTTCTTTAACAGACCAAAAGTCTGCATAATCGTAACAGTCTCCAAAGTAGACCTCTGTTTTCTCAACCAGGCCGTAGAAGGTATCGGGATCCTGGTTGTACCAGGTGCGGGTGGTTAATCCGGTTTGTTGGTCATATTTCGCAACCCACTCAAAGCCTAGGTTTTTGCGTTCGTAGCGGTAGCCGGTTTTAAGCAGGCCGTTATGGTAGAAATAGTCGGTGATTGTGGTGTTGCCCAGGCCGTCATCTATAGCAAGCTCGGTTACCAGCATGCGGGAGCTTGGGTTGGCGATGATTGGGTTGGAAGAGTTTTCCAGGCAGACGGCTCCGTCGAGTTTGGGGGCGGGTGTGTAGGTGGGGGAGATGGTGGCGCCGGAGGAATTTGTTATTGTGGTTAATAAATTAGAACGCGGACCAGTATTGGGGTGCACCCGAATAATTCCGTTCCCCGTATCCCAGAACGTAAGATCAGTTATGCCATCTCCATTATAATCTCCAGGATATAAATTCGATCCTTCATGAAAACTTGTCGCATAAAACGTCTGCCCCTGTAATTTACCGTCTTCTACAGGGTGCACCCGAATAATTCCGTTCCCCGTATCCCAGAACGCAAGATCAGTTATGCCATCTCCGTTATAATCCCCAGGATATAAATTCGATCCTTCATGAAAACTTGTCGCATAAAACGTCTGCCCCTGTAATTTACCGTCTTCTACAGGGTGCACCCGAATAATTCCGTTCCCCGTATCCCAGAACGCAAGATCAGTTATGCCATCTCCGTTATAATCTCCAGGATATAAATTCGATCCTTCATGAAAACTTGTCGCATAAAACGTCTGCCCCTGTAATTTACCGTCTTCTACAGGGTGCACCCGAATAATTCCGTTCCCCGTATCCCAGAACGCAAGATCAGTTATGCCGTCTCCATTATAATCTCCAGGATATAAATTCGATCCTTCATGAAAACTTGTCGCATAAAACGTCTGCCCCTGTAATTTACCATCTTCTACAGGGTGCACCCGAATAATTCCGTTCCCCTTATCCCAGAACGCAAGATCAGTTATGCCGTCTCCGTTATAATCCCCAGGATATAAATTCGATCCTTCATGAAAACTTGTCGCATAAAACGTCTGCCCCTGTAATTTACCGTCTTCTACAGGGTGCACCCGAATAATTCCGTTCCCCTTATCCCAGAACGCAAGATCAGTTATGCCGTCTCCGTTATAATCCCCAGGATATAAATTCGATCCTTCATGAAAACTTGTCGCATAAAACGTCTGCCCCTGTAATTTACCATCTTCTACAGGGTGCACCCGAATAATTCCGTTCCCCGTATCCCAGAACGCAAGATCAGTTATGCCGTCTCCGTTATAATCTCCAGGATATAAATTCGATCCTTCATGAAAACTTGTCGCATAAAACGTCTGCCCCTGTAATTTTGAGGTTGCATCATCCGACCAATTAACACTAATATCGTTCTCAGTAGTTGCACCATCATTTCCATATTGTTGTACTGATGTAATCCTGCTTCTCTCGGTTGATTCACCATATTCATAATTAAGTTGATACTTTCTGCACAAGGTTCCATTGCTTCCATTGATGTCCGCACCAATCACAATCGAAATCCACTTCAACCGATAATCAGTATCAACCTTCGACGGATTATACATCGTGAAATGATCATCGCGCTCTTCATAAGAAAAATTGACCGCCCTCATTGCAGTCAGCGGGTCCGCATCATTCTGAGAATAGATAATCTGTAAGGGATAATAATCCCCATTATCAGCATCTTCCAAATAAGTTACGTAATAGTAATTCCCCTTGGCATCCTCTACATGGGAAACGCTCCATACCCGGGCCTTGCCGGATTTATTAACCGCATCGATGTGCCCGTCATTGCTGCTGTCATGATAGGAGTCGGGACGGCCGTAGTAAATTACCCGGCCATCCTTGGCAGTAACTTTCCAATAGGAATTCGAGGTACTCAAGGAATAGCCGCGGATGTGTAAAAAGCTCTTCCGCTCGGTGCGATACTCTTTATACGTTCCTGCATCATTGGTTTCGATCAGTTTTTGCCCGTCAAGAAGATAGTGATCATCATCGTCAAAATTAACCGGACATGACAGATCCCGTGTAATTGCCGACAAGCCGGACAGGCTCCAGCCTACGCCACACATGCCGTTACCTTGATTTGAGTTATAGCTTAAGGAAAGCTGCGGCGTCAGGCTGCCGGTTCCGGGGGGGACTTCTATGGGTACTGAATAGGTAAACGCGCCGGATTGGTCTACCGACTGGCCGAAAAGAAAAACACTGCATACTACAACAATCAAAAAAGCGAAGGTAGTTTTTTTCATTTTCTTTCATTCCGCATTTTTAATGGACTATTCGCAACAGTTTAACAAAGATTTGGAAAGGGTCAAGAGGGTGTTCTTTCAGGCAAGCTTCAACACTGTTTCGGTGGTTTCGACTCCGCTCAACCACCGAAAGGAAGGTCCCTGAGCGGACCAGTACTGCGCGAAGCCAAAGTAGTCGAAAGGACCTTCCATAGTTGTAGCTGGTATGATTGTTTTGGATACCTAGGGCCTGTTCACACTAATTGATAATCCATGTTAAAATTTCCCTATGGAAATTACCCCAGAACAGTTTGCCATAATAGAAGACTTATTACCGGTTCAACGAGGAAACGTGAAACTTTTAAATCTTGATGTCCTTAATGCGGTCCTGCATATTGCTGAACATGGTTGTAAGTGGCGAGGACTCCCTGAGAGATTCGGGAATTGGCATAGTGTCTATATGAGAGCCAATCGCTGGGCTAAGCAAGGTGTACTCGAGAAGGTTTTTCTCGCCCTTCAAGAGGCAGAAATTATCAATATTCGGGTTGATCATGTCTCTTTGGATAGTACGGCTGTCAAGGTCCATCCCGATGGAACGGGCGCTTTAAAAAAAACGGTCCTCAATCTATCGGAAAGTCGAGGGCCGGATGGACAACCAAGATTCACATGGTGGCGGCCGGGGCTCAAACAGCCGTAACTTTCTCGTTATCTCCCGGTCAGGCCGGAGATGCCCCCGAAGGCCGAAAGCTCTTAAACACCTTGAAAGATAAGAGATGGAAAGGCACCAAGGTTCTCATGGACAGGGCCTATGAAGGCGATGAGACCAGGCAACTGGTTCTTGACCTTGAGATGGCACCAGTGGTGCCTCCCAAACGAAATAGGCGTAATCCCTGGGAATATGACAAGGAACTGTATAAAAAACGTAATGAAGTAGAGCGACTATTCCGTCGTCTTAAGGGCTTTCGGCGCATTTTTTCCCGATTTGAGAAATTAGATGTGATGTTTGTGTTTTTTATCCACTTCGCTTTAATTGTTGATACCCTTTTTAGTGTGAACAGGCCCTAATAACTTGAAACATTTAATCAACTAATTGAGTATCTTTATACTCTTGCTTTGTTGTAGAACTAAAAAGAGTCAAAACATTTCCGAACTGATGTTTTGCTAATTACGATCATTTTAGATCGACTCAGAGAGTCGGGTATCTAAAAGATTGTGAATCATTCTATCCCGCCCTTTTTCCAGGTGTTCATACATCGCTTTTGCCGCACCGTCAGGATTATGCTGCTCAATGCAGTCGAATATTTCGCGAGGTTCATATATGGTATCGATTTCCTGAATATTCACGGTTCCTCTGACTTCTTCCCTGTTTCATTTGGCAACCCAACCTCGGATCAGACGAAACTGGGATTGCATGTTGGATAATATTTGTTCCAATCTCCAATAACCGGCCCCGGCAACAATGGCGTTATGGAAATGAACGTCAATCTCTACCAGTGATTGCTCATCGTCCCTCGGAGGATTATGGCTAAACAGCATGCGTAGATCCGCTATTCTTTCTGCGGAAATTTTATTTGTCGCCAGCTCCGCAGCTACCGGCTCCAGGGCCTTGTGTATAATAAAAATCTCTTCAATATCTTCTTTAGTCGGATTGAAAATAGAGTAGGATATACCGTTGTAGTTCACCAATCCCTGTTGTACCAGAATTCGTAAACCTTCCCGAATGGGGGTTCGGCTGACACCCAGTTCCTCTGCAAGTTTATCCACCACAATGCGTTCACCGGGACCGAAATCGAGAGCAAGAATACGTTCCTTGATTAAGCTTTCAGCCTGTTCGCTCAAGCTTAGGCGCACTACCTTCTTTTGTTTCATTTTCCTGGAACAGCTCTCGTCTGTTTCCTCCCGGAATAAAAATTCTTGACAGCAGAACGGAAGGACCATACCGTATATGGTATCAAGTAATGATTAACAACAGTAGGTAATAGCTTCCAATTGATATCCGGAAAACATAGTGGAAATTGCGTGTGGGATTCCATTCCGGCGCGCGGGAATATTTCGGCAAAGATACAAAAGGAGGTAACATGAAAAACTTGTGGTTTTGATAGTATGTTTACTGGTGGTATTGTTTGCTCTGCCTGTATTTGCAGAAGGGACAAGGAGAGCAGTGGAAACGGCGGTGCGAAAAAAGTCGTTGTAAATATTGCTTCTACCTTCCCTCCCGATTAACCTCAGGATCAGGCTGAAAAAGTTCAAGGAGCTGGTAAAATCTCGATCCAACGATAGAATCGAGACTCTGATTCATCCTTCTAATGCGATGGGAAATGAGAAGCAGACTTTTGAAATGCTTTCCGACGGATCTGTTGAATACGGTGTTCTTGGGACACTTGTAGAATCTCAAATTAAATTGAATAAACCCTCGCACGAACAGTTAGACAATTTCTCTCGCAAATTGACTGAACATTCACCCTGCGGCTAAGCCGCCGCAGAGCTCCTCCGCGCACCCCTCCCCAGAACGCTTACACAGACTCCCATTGACCGGTTTCAGCCGATCGGAAAATCGCATCCAGCACCTTCTGATTCTCAACCGCGTCTCTTTTTCGGTCGCCATCGGACTTTGTCCTCTGACTCCACTCAGCCTGTCGTTCAGCGACGGCAAAGCCGCCGCTTCACTCCTTCGCGCACCCTCCCCAGGACGCCTATACTGTTTCCCATTGACCGGTTTCAGCTGACCGGAAGATCGCATCCAGTACCTTCTGGTTTGCTGTTGCGTCCTGAGGAGGGGTGGGGACCGGGCGGTCTTCCAGTACTGCCAGGGAGAACTGGTCAAAGAGTTCGGCGTACTGGTCGGTAACGGGGAACTGGATTTCCCGGCTGCCGACTCCGGTGGTCACGGTAACCTTTGCCGGGACGTCGGGGTACATGTTGTAGGGCAGGTGAACAGTCAGGCTGCCTTTTGATCCGAGGACGTCGACCCGCTGGCAGGGAGCGGACTGGGTGCCCACGGTAAAGGTAGCCCGGGGGCCGCCAAAGTCTATCAGCGCGGAGGTCAGTATGTCGGTTCCAAGGTCCGGGTCTCGTACGATGTGGCTGACGACTCTTTCAGGTTCGCTGTCCAGTATAAAGCGGGCGGAGCTGACGGCGTAACAGCCGATGTCGTAGAGGGCCCCTCCGCCGACTTCTTTTCTGTTACGGATGTTCGAGGGATCGGAGTTGTTATAGGAGAAAAAGACGTTGACCCCATGGACATCCCCGATTTCGCCTACCTTTATCAGATCCCGGACCCGTTTCCACTGGGGATGCAGGCGATACATAAAGGCTTCCATAACCTTGACCCCTTTGGACCGGGCATATTCGACGGCCGCGTTGGTCTCATCGGCGGTCATGGTAAATGGCTTTTCGCAGAGAATGTGCTTTCCCGCGTCCGCAGCTTTGCGCACCCATTCGGCATGCAGACTGTTCGGAAGAGGAATATACACCGCCTGTACCTCCTTATCCGCCAACAGTTCCTCATATGAACCATAGGCTTTCGGAATCCCGAACTCCTGCGCGGCAGCTTCGGCCTTTTCCCTGGACCGGGATGCGATGGCGGCAATCTTGACTATTGATGAATCCCTGACAGGAATTTGAATACGCTGACGAAAATGTCCGGAGACCGAGAGGACTCCCCATACAAGTGCTGACATACTACTCCTCCTTATCAGTTTTCAACATAATCAGGCACGCAAAAAAAGAAAAGGACTATTCTGCAGAAACCCGCAGCCGGTATCCGGCTCCCTCCTGCGGGTACTCCTCGTACTGCCGCGTTTCCAGCCGATAGGTACCGGGAGAAAAAGTGTATGCTATACGGGCGTTGTACTCATCGCCGTCGTCATCACTCTCCTGCAGTATTTGTTGATTCTCGTCATAGAGAGTCAGATAAGTATCCAATGGTCCTTCGGTTTCGAAGATTACAGCTGTTGCCGTTTTAATCGTAAAAACGATCCAGTCCGTATCACCGGAGGTGGAAAAACTGTGATCCCTGATTACTGATCTCCCCGGTAAAGGTATTTCAAGCTCCGAGGCTTCTTCCCGGCTGTTATCCGGTTCAAACTCATCGAAAACAGGAACAAAAAAATCAGCGGAAAGGGTATATTCTCCTGTGCCTCCATCTTCATAATGCCGGACTTGCAGCAGATAGGTTTCGTTTCCATTGACCGGACCGTAGCTGATCCGCGCCTGAACGTCGCCGCCGCCGTCATCATCGGAAACCAGGAGTTCGCCTGCTTCATTGTAGAGCTCCATATAGGTATCCAGGTTCCCGCCTGTGACCAGATTCAGGAAGGATTCTTCCTGTGTTCGCGGAATGGTAATTCGGTACCAGTCGACATCGCCGGAAGGGAAAATACGATAGTGGCCTGTCCCGCCGTCAATCTCCAGGGGGTTTGCATCCACCATGCGGTTATTCGGCTCACTTGCCTCGGCCTCAAACTCTTCATAACGGCTGATCAGCCGATAGGCACCCGTCTCCGAGCTGTCGTATCCGCGTACCGCGACAATTACTGTATCACCCGGTGCAATATCAATAGAGACCCGGGCGTTCTGGTCGTCGGAATCATCGTTCTCGGCCAGCGGTTCGCTGAAGTTCCCATTACCGTAGACCTCAATATAGGTATCAAGATCTCCGGCGGTCATCACTGTCAGTATGGAAGGATTCTCTTCCTCCGAAAGAGTAAAGGAAAACCAGTCGGTGTCCCCTTCGGGATACAGAGTCCTTCCGTTCAGTTCGCTTCCCGGCATCACCGCCAGGGGACTTAGCTGGGAATCCGGCTCATACAGATCTGCAGCGGAAGCCCCATACTGTGCAGGCGCCAGCAACTCAAATATCGCAGGGGTCATGGGCAGGCGCAGCTCCTTTCCTGTTATTACCTTGGCGCTTTCATCGGTAAGAGAGATAAACAGATTCAGGGAATCCCCTATCCGAAAAACTGTTCCGTTCAAGATGAGAAAGCCCTCTCCGGGACGGCTCCAGACGGATATACGATGTCCGGAGCGTCTGCTCATCCGGATAGGCAGGGAAGCTGCAAGATATTCACCCAGCAGCACGGCTTCTCCGTTCATTACAACAGCACCGACACGGACATCCGCAGGCGGCCGGTCCCCGCCAAGTTCACGAACAAGCATTTCCGATACCTCGTCTACCATCCAGCTCAAGGCCTTGTGGCTCGTCTCATCGCTGTCGCCGGACGAGGGGGAGACCTGGGCGAAGAGTCCAAATCCCGAAACAAATACAAACAACAAAAAAACTGGGAAAAAACGGTTTTTCACATTAACCTCGGTATACATCGAATTTTACAGTTGTAATAGTATCACTTCCCCTTCGGATTTTTCATTTTTTCTGGCCAAATGCCCCTGCTTTCCTTATGTTTAAGTACAAACAGGCCAGGCGAAGGAGCGGCTTTGCTGGCTCTGAGCGTGGCAGAACGGAGCCGGAGGACGGGAACTGTCCGATGGCGTCCGAGAAAAAGGAGTCATGATGAAACAGATAGTATCATTGATTTTAATCAGTCTGGCTGTCAATACGGTTTTCGCTGCCGGAGGAAACGAAAAAACAGAAGAAATAAAGGGACCCATTATTGTTGCCTCAAAAATCGACACCGAAGGGGCCCTGCTGGGGAACGTGATCATGAAGGTCCTGGAAAACGATGGTTTTACTGTGGAAAACCGTACGGAGTTCGGTCCTACCGATGTAGTGCGGAAAGCCATCATAGCAGGAGAAATCGATATCTATCCTGAATATACCGGCAACGGTGGGTTTTTCTTTTCCGACACACCAACGGAAACCTGGAAGAACCGGAAAGCCGGTTATGAGCTTGTAAGAAAGCTGGACCTGGAAAAGAATAATCTTGTCTGGCTTGAGCCCGCACCGGCAAACAATACCTGGGCTATCGCCATCCGGGAGGATGTCGCCGGGCCGAATAATCTTAAAAGCCTGGAAGATCTCGCTGACTATATTAATTCCGGAAGCGAATTCAAGATTGCCGGCAGCGAGGAGTTTGCCACCAGGCCTGACGCCCTGCCGGCCTTTGAAGAGACCTACGGATTCTCCCTCTCCGGAGAGCAGATGCTGATTCTCTCCGGCGGAAACACCGCCACCACCGAACAGGCAGCCAGCCGGGGTACCAGCGGGGTCAACGCGGCCATGGCATACGGTACAGACGGACAGCTGCCCGCTCTTGGGCTGGTGGTCCTGGAAGATTCCAAAGGTGTCCAGCCTGTCTACGAGCCCGCTCCCATTATTCGCAAGGAGGTTCTGGACAGATATCCGGAGATCGCCGATCTGCTGGAACCGGTCTTCAGCAGACTCGATCTGGTAACCCTGCAAAATCTCAATGCAAAGATCGCCGTGGAAGGCATGAGTGCTGAACAGGTGGCCGAAAACTGGCTGATTGAGGCCGGGCAGCTGCAATAGCATATACTGTGGGCCAAAGAAGCTACTCCGCGGTCATTACCTCAAGCATAATCGGAGGGCTGACGCTGCTTCCCTTTCTCTCCTACGCGCCCAACCGGGTCGCCGAGGGTACAGACCTGTATCTATGGGAAATAGACCCCTTGCTCCTGCTGTTTCCCGGCGGATTGATACTGCTGCTGGTACTCGCAAGCAGGAGCCACCGGAAGCGCATGGAGCTGTTCTTTCCGGCCCTGATAAGTGCCTCTGCCTTGTTCATACTCAGCATGGCAGGCGAAACCATCCCTGTGGAAGAAGCGGCGACCGCCCGCATCGGCGGAAACTGGGGCTTCTGGGGCTGGATCCTGACAGCTTACCTGTACGGCAGTTCCCTGAAGCGCTCATCCTCCGCTCTTCTCATGACCATTGGAATCACCCTGGTCATTCTGCTGACAGGAGCCCTGGACTTCTTCGGTCCGGTACGGGAATTTGCCGTAAAAGAGGCGCGTTTTTATACCGAAGTCAGAACCCATCTATCTTTGGCGGGAAGCGCAACCCTGATAGCAGCTCTTGTTGCCGTCCCAGCGGGAATAAGCGCGCACAGGATTCCAGCTTTTTCCAAAGCAGCCTTTACCGGGGCCAACGTAATTCAAACCTTGCCCAGTCTGGCCCTCTTCGGCCTGATGATAGCCCCCCTTTCCTGGCTCTCCATGCGTTTTCCGGTTCTGCGGGAGCTGGGGATAAAGGGGGTCGGGAACTTCCCTGCTATATTAGCCTTAAGTGGCTACGCCGCCCTGCCAATACTGCGGAACACCTACACAGGACTCAAAGTTATACCTGCCGGGGCGGTCCAGGCGGGGCGGGGAATGGGAATGAGTCCCTTCAAACTGCTGGGCCTGGTGGAAATCCCACTGGCCCTGCCGGTCCTGCTCGCCGGACTGCGTATCGCCTTTGTGCAGGCTATCGGAAACACTACCGTAGCAGCACTGATCGGCGCGGGAGGACTCGGTTACTTTGTTTTTCAGGGCCTCGGGCAGGCCGCGCCTGATCTGATTCTGCTGGGAGTCGTCCCGCTTATTGCCATTACCGTGGGGGCAGACAAAGGACTTAAACTGCTTGAATACCTGCTGACACCTAAGCCCTTCAGGGAGAAGTCATGATACGATTTGAGGAAATACACAAATCCTATGACGAGAAACAGGCCCTTGCCGGGGTGGATATCAGACTGCCGAAGGGCAAAATCAGCGTGATAATCGGTCCTTCGGGCTGCGGCAAGTCGACCATGCTCAAACTTATTAACCGGATGATCGATCCCGACACCGGTCAGATCATTATCGATGATATCCCGGTCCGCCAACATTCTCCCCATGAACTGCGCCTGGGAATCGGATACGTAATTCAGGAGATCGGGCTTTTTCCACACTTCACGGTCGAAGAGAATATCCTTATTGTTCCCCGGCTTCTGAAGTGGCGGGAACAGAAAAAAGCAGAGCGTCTTCAGGAGCTTATGAAGCTGATCGGACTAAGCGACGAGTACCGGGGTAAATATCCCCATGAACTCTCCGGCGGCGAGGCCCAGCGGGTTGGAGTTGCCAGGGCATTGGCGGCAGACCCGGAAATCCTGCTGATGGACGAACCCTTCGGGGCCGTCGACCCTTTGAACCGTTCGGTACTGCAGGACGAGTTTGCCGCGATCCAGGCCAAAGTGCAAAAGACGGTGGTCTTCGTTACCCACGATATTGACGAGGCAATCCGGCTGGCGGACCATCTGGTTATTATGCGCGAGGGAACCGTCGTACAGGCAGGTTCGCCGGAGGAGATACTCCAGAAGCCGGCAGGCCGTTTTGTGCGGGACTTTATCGGCGCCGACCGGGCCATTAAGCGGCTATCCCTCTTCTCACTCAAGGATATAATGCAGCCGGTTTTCCCCGCCCGGATTGGAAATCCGATACCCGTCGGTGCTGAGGGCAAAGCCTATGTATGGGTTATCAGCAAAGAGGGCTATCTTATCGGGTGGGCTGACCTGGCCGACAGGGATCCGGAGCAAAACCTTGCAGCAGACGAGCTCACCCGGGTCGCCGCTGCGGAGCTCGCGGTGTTCGAAACCTCCAGCCTGAAGACCGCCCTCTCCAGAATGATGGGCCAGGGAATCCGCAATCTCCCGGTACTGGACCGGGAGTGGCACCTGGTTGGTCAGGTAAATTTGCGGGACATCGAACAGCTGGCAGGCTCCGAAGGGGACCTGCCCCGGACAGAAGGAGCTGCAGTGCGATGAAAATCCCCCGACTTATACCGGTCTTTCTATTTCCTGCCCTTCTGCTTCTTTTTTCAGCTTCGGTTCCCGCACAGCGACTGCTGCTGGGCAGCCTGTTCCCCGGAACAGAGGAGCTGATCTACCCGCGCTCTCCTCTTCTGAGCCTTTTGGGAACACACCTTGTTTTAACGGCCATCTCGACGGCGGCTGCCACCGCAGCGGGCTTCCTGCTGGGACTCTTTGCTTATCTGGAGCCCAGTGGCGCCGGAAGGCGCAGCGTGGCAGGACTCTCCGGGGTTGCCCAGACATTTCCTCCCGCGGCTGTCATCGCCCTGGCTGTACCGTCCCTTGGCTTCGGTGCGCCTCCAGTGCTGCTGGCCCTCTTCCTTTACGGTATGCTGCCTGTTGTGGTCAACACAACCAAGGGCTTCGACAGCGTTTCGCCGCGGGTCCGGGAGGCCGCAAAGGGTGTAGGAATGAACCGTTTCCGCCAGTTTGTCCTGGTTGAGTTTCCCCTGGCCCTGCCGGTGATTCTGGCGGGAGTACGAATATCCGCGGTAATTAATGTGGGAACCGCAGCCATAGGCGCAGTGGCCGGAGCAGGGGGACTCGGGGCCCCGATCATCGCAGGGCTGGTGCGCTTTAATCCTGCCCTGGTGCTCCAGGGAGCCCTGGCAACAGCTTTTTTAGCCTTAAGCATCGACGCATTGTTTGGACTTTTCACAGACACCCTGCAGCGTCAGTGATCCCTTCTGGTTTAAGTAATCCGTGTCAAGGTGTTGTTCATTGATGCTAACTTCGCTGATCATTCTGTAGATTCCATGCTGGCCCGCAGGTGCTCGACCCAGGCAGCGAGTACCGGATAGCGTGTTTTATCCTTGTGAATAGCGTAGCGGAACTCCCGACGCAGAACAATCCCTTCTATATATGTTTCAGATAGTTCTCCCCGTTCGATTTCGTCTGCCACGGCAATCCTGGGAAGAACAGTTACCCCAAATCCTGCGGTCACAACCTTTTTTATGCCTTCGATATTATTAATAGTATGGCCCAGCGAATAATCTATGCCGTACCGCGTAAAGAGGCTTTCGATAATAGAGCGGGTACCGCTTCCATCCTCACGCATTATGAAGTTTTCCCGCGCAATCTCGGATTTGTCAATCATGTCAGTACGACTCCATGGATGATTGGATGAGCAGACAAGGCAGAGAGGATCAACTGCAAGAAATCGGGTAATCAGGTCGGGATGTTCCAAAGGTCCCTCCACTACACCAATATCCAGCTGATTACCAAGAAGGCCTTCACGGATTCTCGCCGTGTTATCAACCACAATACCAATCCTGATCCCCGGATAGGCCTCTGTAAATCTGCGGATCCTCGATGGCAGTATAAAACTGCCAATGGTCATACTTGCACCGATTCGAAGCCTCTCTTCCCGGAGTTCGGCTATGGCTTCCATCCGAAAACCTGCCTCAAGAAAGATGGAGTTGATCCGGCGCACATGATCCAGAAAGACCTCCCCCGCGTAGGTCAGCGAGAGGCGGCGCCTAAAACGGTCAAAAAGGCGGACCCCCAGCTGCTGTTCCAGTTCCGCAACACTCTGGCTTACCGCAGGCTGGGTAACACACAGAATATCCGCAGCGGCGGACATGGTTCCGGACCTGGAAACTTCGAGAAACACCTCCATATGACGTTTGCTTATGTATAAGTTCATTCTAATGTTTCCTCTAAAATAATATTATTTTACTTATTTCAATGTTTCCTGTACATTCCTGCTCATATGAACACTGAATACCTGATCGGATTTATTCTCGTAGCGGCCACAGTTGCCGCAGGACTTGCAGCTTCCAGTATGCTTCCCGCCCTGGGTTCTGTTACCGCCGCCATTCTGGCGGGAATGCTCGTTGGAAACTTGAGCCCCTGGCCGGAAAAAGGGAAAAGGGGAATCAAACTCTGCGAAAAGCGGCTTCTGAACATCGCCATCGCCCTGATGGGATTTGAATTGGAGTTCCATGCCGCAGCAGGCCTCGGAGGGGAAACCATTCTGGTAATTATTGGGGTAATTGCCTTTTCCATCACCGCCGGTATTTTATTCGGAGCACTCCTTCCTGTACCGAAACGTCTGGCTTTACTGTTAGGAATTGGGAACGGGGTCTGCGGTTCCGCGGCAATTGCGGCGGCCGCTCCGCTGATTGAAGCCAGGCAGGAGGAGATCGGAATATCCATTGGAATCGTGAATCTGCTGGGAGCCATTGCCATTTTTCTGCTGCCTTTCCTGGCACGGATTCTGAAGCTCGACACTGTTCAAAGCAGTCTTTTAATCGGCGGCACTGTTCAGGCTGTCGGTCAGACACTGGCAACAGGCTTACGGATGGGAGAAGAGATTGCCCGCCTTGCCGTAATAGTCAAGATGGGGCGGGTCCTGCTGCTCGGTGCTGTGCTGATAGCCTTGAGCTTGACCTTCCGCACAAGGAACTCCGGGGGTTTTCCAATTCCTCCCTTTATTGTTGCCTTTGTTATCTTCGCTTTGACTGTTAATGTTTTCCCTCTATCTCCGGGACTACTCTCTGTAATCGGGACCATCAAAACCGCGCTTCTTCTTTGCGCCATGGCAGCTATCGGTATGTCGATAGAATTCAGAAGTCTCGCCCGTCACGGTATTCTTGCTTTGAGTGCGGGTGCTGCAATTTTCAGTATGAATATCGCCCTGGTGTTGGGGGCAATGTAGAGCAGTAGCAGAACAGCTATACTTTAAACATTCGTTTATTCAACCGTAATACCCCCGTAATGGGCCCCTGCAGCATCCTCCTGTATCTTCAAGGCACGAAAACACCACAGGAGGTGCTGATTTATGAATTGTCGTCCTGGCCTTTTTTATCTGGCCGCCATATTCCTCTTTACCGTGACCCTGCAGGCGCAGGAATCATCAATGACGCTGGAGGACGCACTGCAGACGGCAAAGGAGAACAGCCTCGGCCTCTATACAGCAGAAAAGACCCTCGATACGGCGCGGCGTAACTATGCGAACCGCGGAAACGCCTCCTATCCATCCATCCAGGCAAGCGCGGGATTAAGCCGCAGTAACTCAAGCACGACAGCCAGCGGTCTTGTCCCAGTCAGTCCCGCAGGAAACGGCGTCTACGACCAGGTTATGCAGTACGAAAAAGAGACCTCGCCGGTCAGTCTTAGTGCCGGTCTTTCCGCCAGCCTGACCCTGAACCCCGCCATCGGCGATGGTATCAAGTATCTGCGCAAGGCCCTCGATTCAGCCGGTCTTGAACGGGAAGAGGCGGAAAAAGCCCTGGAACGGGACGTAAAGGTGAGTTTCTATAATCTGCTGTATACGGACGGCAGTATTCAGCTTACCCGGCAGAGTATGGAAATCCTGAAAGGGGAATACGAACTTGCTCTGACGGACTTCCGGAACGGCAGGATTTCCGAGCTGGAACTCTTGAACACCCAGGTAGCCTACAAGAACATGGAACCCACCCTCGCCCGTCAGCTGACCAGTTACCGGGAGCTGCGGAGTCAATTTTTTCTCCTTCTGGGGATCGAAGGGGACGATTCCATCCGTCTGGAGGGGACCATTGAGGTCCCCGCAGATCTGGATTCCCTGGCTCCGGCAGAGGCAGACCTGAACAGCCATTTCCAGGTGGCGGCTCTGGACAATACAATCGCGCAGACCGAGATAAGCAGAAAAAGCACCTTTCATGAGGGTTTTTATCCCTCCCTGAGCCTGACCGCAAGCCTCTCCCCGGTGGTCAGCGATCCCTTCTCGGCCGAGACCTGGGATACGGGCTTTACTGAACCATGGACGGACAATGGCTCAGTGAGTTTGTCCGTCTCCATCCCTCTGGACTCATGGCTTCCCGGGTCCTCGGTCCGGACATCCCTTAAAGAGCAGGAAAATACCCTCGACACACTTCGTAAACAGCGGATCCATACACTGCAGAGTGTCTCCGAGGAGGTCTCTCTTCTCTATGAAAACCTCGAAGACTCCCTGCTGAATATTGAATCCCTGGAACTCAGTGTTCAGGTTGCCCGGCGGGCCTGGGAGCTGACCGAAGAAGGCTACCGCAAGGGAAGCATCGAGTTTCTGGACCTTAAGGAAGCGGAAAACGACCTGAACAGTGCCAGACAGAATCTGCTGGCGGAAAAACTCAGCCTTCTTACCACCCTTTTTGATATTGAATACGCCCTTAACAGCAGCACTGATGAACTGCTCTCACCGGCTAAATAGGAGATTATATTCATGAAGAAATTAACCGCAATCATTATTGTACTGTTACTGATTGTCCTGGGAGCAGGAATCTTTTTACTGATCCCGGAAAGCAGCAAGCCTTCCGAACCTGGAAGCATGCGGCTGGAAGACCAGATCTCTGCGGTTTCCGTACGGGCAACGACGGCTGCCGAAGAAACCTTGAGAGACTATATCCGTCTTTCAGGGGATATCGAAGCCGAGTCCTCCATACAGGTCTATCCCGATGTGGCCGGAACTCTCAGTGCCCTGCGGGTCAAGGTAGGAGACTTTGTGCAGGCAAGGGAGACCGTAGCCGAGGTTGATCCCAGCCGCCCCGGCGCCTCATACAGCATAAGCCCCGTTGAGGCCCCAATCAGGGGTACAGTTTCCGAGATCCTTGTCGACCCGGGAGACACGGTTTCCACCAGCGTTCCCATCCTGAAAATCGGCGATTTGAACAGCCTGATTATCCGCACCCGGGTATCGGAGCGATATGTAAACCTGGTACGCCTTGGGCAGACCGCATATATTGAAACCGAGGCAAATCCGGGGGTCAGACTCAAGGCCCGGGTCAGCGAGGTCTATCCTGTTCTGGACCCGGCATCCCGCAGCATGAAGATCAGCCTCACTTTTTCTGGGAACTCCGGGAATCCCGCAGGAATAAAGGCGGGCATGCTGGCGGATATTACCCTGGTTACCCGGGAAATCATGAACGCCGTAACAGTACCGACACCGTCCGTCATCAACCGCAATGGAGAGAGCTTTGTGTTCATCATTGAAGACTCAATGGCGCAGAAACGTCTGGTGACGACAGGCCTTTCAATCGAGGGCAGGACGGAGATTACAGAAGGGCTTGAAGCAGGGGATATCCTTGTATCATCCGGCATGAATCTGCTCAGCGACGGCAGTACGGTCCGGATAATCGGCGACATGGGAGAAGACAATGCTTAAGACCCTTATACACCGCCCCCTTACGGTCCTGACCGTCTTTGTCCTGCTGACACTGCTGGGTCTGTTTATGGTAAATACCCTGCCGGTGGACCTTTTTCCTGATACCGACCTGCCGGTTATCTACATCCTGACTACCTATGACGGAGCAGGACCGGAAGAGGTGGAGAGCGAACTGACGGACCCCCTGGAGGACCAGTTCTACACCCTGGAGAGCCTGGAATCCATCACCTCCACTTCGTCGGAAGGGAGTTCCGCGATCCTCCTTGAATTTGCCTACGGAACAGACCTGGAAGAGATAAAAAACGATATGCGGGACAAGATCGACCGCATTAAAAACGCCCTGCCCGATGGCGCCGACGAACCGATCATGATGGAATTCGACCCCAACGAGATGCCTATACTTACAGTATCTCTCCAGGGGGATTTAAACATAGAAGAACTCTACACGCTGGCGGAAGACCTTGTGCAGCCGGGTCTTGAACAGGTTCCGGATGTGTCCAATGTGGACATCTCCGGCGGCCGGGACAGAATCGTGGCGGTGACGGTCTCCGCGCGGCGTCTTGATGCCCTGGGACTGGATGTCAGTACCATCGGAAACGCCCTGGCCAGCCAGAACCTGAGCATGGGAGCTGGTTCTGCAACTGCCAGCGGCATGGAGTATCAGATCCGCACCAGCGGAAAAATTAACAACCTGGAAGCAATCCGCAATACCTTGATAACACGGATCAGCTCAGGGGGCGAGGTCCACAAACTCCATGTGCGGGATGTGGCCGACGTTGATTACGCCAATGAAGAAGAGTCCAGCCGGGTATATCAGGATGGTCTGCCGGCGGTGGAACTTCAGGCCTACAAGAAGACCGGAGCGAATACCATCCAGGTTGCAGACAATCTCAAGGAAGCCCTTGGCAGTCTCACAGGGCAGCTTCCAGCCGGGGTACGGGCCTTTGTTGTTTCCGATGAATCCACGGTCATCAGTGATTCCCTGAACTCGGTTTTAAACTCCGCCCTTACAGGGGTCCTGGCGGCAGTGGTCATTTTGATGATCTTTCTGCGACAGCTAAAAAGCACCCTGATTATCGCCATAACCATTCCCGTATCGATCCTCATTACCGTTATGGGCATGAGTCTCGGGGGACTTACTTTTAACCTGGTGGCCCTGACAGGTCTGACTCTGGGAGTGGGAATGATCGTAGATAACTCCATTGTTATCATCGAGAACATCTTCTCCCATCGGGAAAAGGGCGAACGCCTGACTGCGGCAGGGCTCTTCGGTACAAAAGAGATGATAAACGCCATTACAGCCTCTACACTGACAACCATATCGGTCTTCCTGCCAATTGTACTTTTTAAAGACGATCTGGGATTCCTGGGGAACATCTTCGGCAGCATGGGATTTACGGTGATAGTAGCCCTGTTGTCATCCCTTTTTGTGGCAATTCTCCTTGTCCCGGTTCTGGCGACCCACTACCTGGAGATCCACGTCCGAGGAGAACGCCCGGTCCGGAATCCTCTGCTGCGCCTGATTGACGGAGGAATAGAAGCGACTTTGACCTGGATAAGCCGCGGCTACCACCATGTTCTGAACACCGCTTTGCGGCACAAACTGCTGACAGTCCTCTCTTTTACCCTGATCCTTGCCGTCGCGCTGCTGCAGATACCGAAGCTCGGACTCTCATTGCAGCCGGAAGGAATGTCAGAGACAATCCAGGTGAACATGAAGCTCCCCCTGGGCAGTTCCCTGGACACAACAGAAGAGGTCCTGGACCGTTTCCAGGCCATGACAGAGGAGAAAATCGGAGATGCTTTTACTTCCATCGGCATGACCGTCGGGGCCCGGTCAAACTCCTACCAGGGAAGTCTCACAATACTCTTGCCGGACCTTCAGGACAGGACCCTGGACACTGACGAGATCCGCCAGCGACTCAGAAGCCTCTTTCCTCTCTTTCCTGAAGCCTCCTTCTCCTTCGGCGGACGTATGGGCCCCATGGCTTCGGGAGACCTGAATATCCAGGTCCGGGGAGATAATCTTATAACTCTGATGGATTACGCCGAAAACGCGAGGGAACTGATCGCGGTGGAGGTTCCGGAACTGACGGAGATTTCCCTGGACATGGAAGAAGGTCTTCCCCAATGGGATATCATTATTAACCGGGAAAAACTCTTCGACCTGGGTCTGGATGTCAGCAGCGCGACCAAAGAGATGTACAGAAAAATCCACGGGTATACGGCGACCACCTTTACCGATTTTGACGATGAAAGCTACGATGTGATAGTCCGGCTCAGCGAAAAGGACAGGCAGAGTATCAGGGACCTGGAGAATGTATTTGTTCTCAATACCGCGGGAGACAAGATACCGGTATCCAGCTTCGCTGTAATCCAGGATAACTCCGGACCAACGAAAATTCCCCATACCGAAAAAAAACGGACCATCACCATCTCAGGCGACCTTGTGCCCGGAGCTCAGCCCAACTTTGTTGAAGCCCAGGTCCGGGACCTTCTGGAACAGCAGCTTCCTCCGGATCCGGGGATTGAAGTGCACTATAAAGGGGAGATGGAAGACATATCAGAAACCGGCGGTGTACTGCTGAAGATCCTTGCCATTGCGGTACTGCTGGTTTTCGGCGTCATGGTCAGCCAGTTTGAGTCCCTCCGGGCGCCTTTTATCATCATCCTTGCCATGCCCATGCTGTCTATCGGGGTTATCGGCATCTTTCTTATAATGGGTTTGAACTTTGACATGATCGCTCTGATCGGCGTCGTCATGCTCGCCGGAATGGTCGTCAATAATGGCATCGTACTGGTGGACTATATAGGGCTGCTTCGGAAACGAGGCTCAGATCTTCATACAGCCTGCCTGGAGGGAGGCGTCAGCCGTCTCAGACCGATTCTTATGACCACCCTGACCACCATCGCCACCATGGTACCCCTGGCCTTCTTTGCCGGAGAGGGGGGCGCACGCATGCAGGGCCTGGCCCTGACTGTTGTGGGAGGATTAAGTGTGAATACATTGATTACCCTTGTGTTCGTTCCCGTACTCTACGCCATCTTTTTCCATAATTCAGCATCAGGCAAAAAGGAGATACAGCTGTGAATCGACTTGAAATAATCATGGACCAGACCATAGAGGATATATTTCTGGAAAACCTTGGACAGGAACTGCCGGGAACGCCCTTTACCCTGATCCGGAACGCCCTTGGAAACGGGGCGTCCGGCCCCCGGATGGGGACTCCCGTATGGCCGGAGGAGAACTCCTTCTTTATTATTTATACCGGAGCGGAAGAAACCGCTGTAGTCAGTTCCATTCTGCTGGAGATGCGAAAGTGCCATCCAGACAACGGAATAGCAGCCTTTATCAGCCCCCAGGCAGAGGAACTTTTCCAAACACCGTGACGGAACAGAAAACAGCCCGGGGCTTGTCTATTCTGCCCCGGGTCCGTAGGATATAATTGGAGGAACAATGAAGGCCAGGGTGCTGGTTATTGAAGATGAACCGGAAATCAACGAGCTCATATCCCTCTACCTGAATCACGAAGGTATCGAAACCCTCTCCTGCAGCACGGGAGAAGAGGGCCTTGCGAAGATCTCCGCCGGGGATGTGGATCTGGCTGTGCTGGATATAAACCTTCCCGGCATGGACGGTTACGAGGTACTCCAGGCCCTGCGGAAAAAACATAACTTTCCGGTAATCATCGTCTCCGCCCGTACCGACGACGCGGACATGATCCTCGGTTTCGGTTACGGGGCTGATGATTTTGTCACAAAACCCTTCAGTCCAAAAGTCCTGGCAGCCCGGGTCCGGGCCCACCTGCGGAGAAAGTCGGTATACTCAGAGAAAAAGATGGAGATCTCCTTTGGGCCGTATATTCTTGATATCGATGCCAGAAGTCTCCGAAGAATAAGCCCTGACAGCAACGGGTTTGAACAGATCAGCCTCAGCCCGAAGGAGACGGAACTCCTTATCGACCTGGCCCGGAACCGTGGGAAACCCCGGGATTCGGAGGAACTGTACCGCACAGTATGGGGCAACGAATACGGAGATATCGCCACCGTGGCGGTGCATATTCAGCGTCTGCGGAAAAAACTTGAGGATGACCCTTCAGAGCCGCGTTTTATCATCACCATGAAGGGTATAGGCTATATGCTCGTTGGCGAGGAGTTTTCATGACCCTCCGCAGCCGTTTTACCCTTCTCTTTATTTTTGTCGCCATTGTCCCCTTTTCCCTGCCCATTATGGGTTACCTCTATTTTCGCCTCACCATTCCCGAATCGGTGGTACGGGAGATAACCGCCGCTCCCCCCTTCGTCACCAGGGACCTGCACAAGATCATTGACGGTACAATCTCACCGGAAGAAATCGACCGGCGTATCCTTATAGTAATCCACGGCGACCACACGCCGAGTTATATTAATCCCGGTGTACAGCGCTTTATAAGCAAGCATAATCTGTCAAACCCCCGGCGGCCGGGAGACGAACTGGAGCTGCTAACCGCCCTCAGCGAGAAAGAGAGCGGCGACAAGCACAAAACCATGATAGGCAACGCCCTGTTTACCTACCGGAACATTCCCGGGCTGGTGTTTTTCCGCTTTGCCCCGGAAAACCCTCTGCTTTACGCGCTGGGACACCCATTAACCACCCTGACGGTAATTTTTATCGTAATAATCCTGATCCCCCTTCTCCTCAGCAGCCGCTTTCTTTTTCCCCTGCGAAAATCCCTGGCAGCCCTGGAGACAAGCGCCGGAAGAATCCAGTCGGGAGACCTCTCGGGGAGCGTTATCGTCCCCCTTGACCCGGAACTCAAGCCCGTATTCGAGGCCTTTGAGAAGATGCGGCAGCAGTTAAAAGAAGACCAGGAACAGCAGGCCCGTTTTCTCATGTCCGTATCCCACGATTTAAAGACCCCCCTGACATCGATCCGGGGTTTTATTGAAGCCTTACAGGACGGGGTAATCCAGGGAGAGGAAGAGACCAGCAGAGGCTTTGATGTTATCCGCCGCAAGACCGACCTGCTGGAAGAAAGAATCAGTGAACTGATAGAAACAACCAGGATCAACACCGATGGCTGGCGCCGCAGTTTTGCACCCATTCCGGTAAAGGATTTCGCGCGGGAAGTCTTTGAACCCTATGCAATTGAAGCTGAAGCCCGGGGACTGGATTTTTCCACCCGGATAGAGGTCTCCGAGGATCTGAGGATACAGGGAAATCGCAGGATGCTTGCCAGGGCCGTGGAAAACCTGGTGGAGAACGCCGTCCGCTATGCCGGGAAAGCCGCAGAGATCCTGGCAGGGGCCGAAGAATGCAGCGGTATGCTGCGTATTACCGTGGAAGACTCCGGCCCCGGGATCAGTGAAAAGGATGAACCCCTGCTGTTTGAACCCTTTTACCGGGGTGACCGCGGAAGGAACAGCCGCGGCATAGGACTGGGTTTAAGCTCCGTCAGGAGCATTGCCGAAGCCCACGGCGGGACAGTCGGGCTCATGAAAAGCTCTTTGGGTGGTGCCGGAATATTTTTCGAAATACCATTGTATAAAAATCCTCACTAAGATAACTTTAGAAAAATTCCATACAGAAAAAGGACCTGCTCCGTGAAAAAACGTTCCCTCGTTTTGTCTCTGCCAGTTCTACTTGTATTAGTACTGCCCTCGCTGTTGTTCTCCGAGATGGAAGCGGAACAATCTAAAACCATTGATCACTTGATTATCCACGGTCTCAATAGAACCAAGCTTTCAGTTGTAGAGAAAATGCTGGAACCCTATATCGGGATTCCAGCTGATGAGCTGGATACTGCAGAGGTGCATACGGTTCTTCAGGAAAGCGGCCTCTTCTACGATGCAGAAGTTTCCCTTGAATACGATGATCCGGCGTCCGTCTCGCTGGTCGTTTCGGTTCAGGAAAAATGGACCCTTATACCGATCCCGGTAATTCTGGGAGACAAAAACGGTATTGCAGGAGGAGGAACCTTAATAGAGACCAATGCTTTCGGTTTGAACCACAAGGCCTTTTTGGCAGGGTTCTTCTCCGCCGCCAGATATACCTTCTTCTCAAGCTACATGACTCCCCCGGGAAAAAGCTTTCCCTTCGGACTTGCCACGGTAGCCGCGTTCTCAAATGGGAAAACAACTGTCACAGACGACAGGGAGGATGAATTACTCAGCTACGACGAAAGAGACCTGACCCTGCTCCTGGGCCTGAGCTATGATCTGAACCCGCTTATCTCATTGTCCGCAGGCTTCGGTTATCGTGATGCCACGGTAGATGACGGTCCCGTACCTTCCGCACGGATGCTTCCGGTCTCGGCGGAAATCAGTGTAAAGAAATCAGACTGGAACGGGGTGTTTCTTTCCCGTTGCTTTGCAAAATTCGAAAGCACCTGGTCCATAGCAATGGAGGAAGACCCGTATCTCTCTCTTCGAGGTGAGTGTGCCTGGCAGCAGCCTCTGACAAAACGATTGCGGCTTATGCTTGGTGCTTCCGGCTTCAGGGCCGATAAAGCCCCCCTGGTTTTCAGTGAGGGTCCCTCAGCTGCCGGAGTCGCTATTCTTCCCGGGGATTTCCGATCCAACTCCCTGGCAGGGACCTCCTGGGGAATCGAAGGAGTGTTTGCCGATTTCGGAGCCGGAATGTTCAGCACATTTCTTTCGTATCAGGCAGCCTTTGCGGAAGATATCACCGGCGACTCCGTTTTTGCCCGGGGTCCCCATTTCGGATTACGCTGTTATTTAAAGAAAGTCGCTTTTCCAGCCCTGGATATGGGAGCTGCCTACAATGCCGAAACCGGCATCTGGAACACCGCCTTCAGTATCGGGATGCAGATGTGAAAATATGCTGGGAATACTATTCCTAAATTGACCTGATGTCAGACTCTGTTATAATGAATCCATACAGGAAGCTTATAACAAGGAGAACGACAATGCGTTTGGAGTATAAAACAGCCCTGATAACAGGAGCGGCCCAGGGAATCGGTAAAGAGATTGCCCGGACCTTCACCAGGGAAGGGGCTTTTGTCTATGTGGCGGATATTAATGAAAAACTGACCGGCGAAACTGTTGCCGAAATTCAGGCAGCAGGGGGCAAGGCCGCCGCGGTTAAACTGAATGTAACACAGGAAAAGGACTGGGTAACCCTGATCGAAAAAATTGAAAAAGAAGGTAACACATTCGACATCCTGGTTAATAATGCCGGCATAACCAAACGGCAGCCTTTTACTGAACTTCCCGTAGAAGAGTGGGACCAGATCATGGCGATCAATACCCGTGGGCCCTTTCTGGGGATCAAGCATGTAATTCCGGTAATGCGCCGGAACGGCGGCGGATCTATCGTCAATATGTCTTCAATCTGCGGACTTGTGGGCCACAAGTTTTCCGGGGAATCCTATATTGCCTCGAAAGGTGCAGTTACCCTGATGACCAAAGCCGTTGCAGTAAAGTACGCCAAAGACCAGATCCGCTGTAATTCAGTACATCCAAGCACGGCAGACACAGCCATTATGCGGGACCTTTTTAAAGATCCTGTTAAACGGCAGGAGAGAATAGACGAAATTCCCCTGGGGCGTATGGCCAAAACGACAGAAATTGCCAATGCGGTCCTCTTTCTGGCTTCCGACGAGGCCTCCTTTATAACCGGGGTTGCACTGCCTGTGGACGGCGGACTGACAGCCTACTGAGTTTGTTCCGGAAAAGCAGCAGTATTTCTTGATACCCGGCACAGACTCTTCTATGATTTGATACAGGGTACCTCTAAAAAAGTGGTATTTTTGTTGTAGGCAAGGCGGAGGGGAAGAAGCAAAACAATGGAAAAAGGTAACAAGCCCCTTCTTCCCTTTTCAAGAATCACAAAGGTTTACGCTTCCTCCGGACGGCATATTATTGTTTTTGCCGGTTTCCTGCTCCTGACTGCTGCTGTTTTTTTCAGCGTATACTTTGAAGCAAAGCAGTATTTATATAAGCAATTCTATACAGATGCGCTGCGCCGCACCCAGGTAGTGCGGACTCTCCTCAATCGCCCTCTTGTTTATATGAATACCATCCGCTTGTTCTTCTCATCCTCGGAAGAGGTAACACCTCAGGAGTTTCTCCGTTTTACCCGCGAATGGATAGACCAGGGTATATTCCTTCTTACTGGATGGATTCCTTCTGCGGAGAGCGGAGATACCCGTGGGGGGTATTCCATCTCGTCGGGATTACAGGTTTCGGAAAATGGCAGTCCTCCTGGAAGTAAAGAAGACTTTAAACGTGCCCTGGATTCGGGAAGCTCCGTCATGGCGGACCCTGTGTTCGTGGACGATGAAAAGAGTCCGCTCATTCTTGTGCATATGCCGGTTTCTCCGTCTGAAGGGGTAATCTATACCCAATTCGATCTGAACTCCCTTCTTTATTCAACGATCTCCAGGGCACCGCGTATCGGTCTCTCTTTTCAGATTGTTGAAGAAACTGATGGAAAAGAAAGAGTACTCTATAAGTACAATGATCAAGCCGATGAAAGCCAGGGCGCAGGGATGCTGGTCTTTTTCGGCAGACATCTGCAGAGCTCTACACGCTTCGCCTTTGCCGACAAAACATGGAGAGTAGACGTAGAAGCAACTCCCGAATACATTCGGAATACGGCATCGAATATGCCCCTTTTGGTTCTTATATCGGGGATCGTGATTTCCCTGTTGCTGTCGATTTACCTGTACCAGCGTTCAGTGGGGAAACAGGCTTTTCTGGAGAAAGTCAATGAGCTTGACCGCTTCTTTACCCTGACCCTGGACCTCTTCTGCATTACAAGCCTGGAAGGTACCCTCATCCGGGTAAATCCTCAATGGGAAAAGACCCTTGGATACACTGCGGGAACCCTGGAGGGGACAAATTATCTTGATCTTGTTCACCCTGAGGATATTCAGTCAACGCTGGATATTATTAAACAGCTTACAAAAGGAGACGAAGCCAACGGTTTTACTAACCGCTATCGATGCGCCGATGGCAGCTATCGCTGGATTGAATGGAGATCAACAGCCAGTGAAAATCTTATCTACGCCGCCGCCCGGGACATTACCGAACGGCAGCAGTGGGAAAAGAAACTGGTGGATTCCCTGCATGAGAAGGAGATCCTCATGAAGGAGATCCATCACCGGGTAAAAAACAATCTGCAAATTGTAAAAAGTATGCTGAATCTGGAAAAAGAAAAATCCGGAAACCCTTTTATTCGGCGTGTTCTGGAGCGGAACCAGAACAGAATAACAGCCATAGCCCTTATTCATGAAATACTGTACACCTCAGACAGTATGACCCGGATCGACTTCTCCAGACACATCAGGGAGCTTCTTTCTCTGTATATACAGACACAGGACGGCCGCAACATCAATTATTCGCTTGATATGTCCCCGATTTCCCTGCCCCTGGATATCGCCATGCCCTGCGGTCTTATAATCAACGAGATAGTTACTAACAGCATTCAGCACGCCCTTGACCACGTACAAAAACCGAAGATTACCCTGAACTTTTTCAGGGTCAGCGCATCCGATGAGGGATGCATAGAAATCTCCGACAACGGACCAGGCTTTACCCTGCCTGATTCTACTGATGTACCAGCCGGTTTGGGCCTGCAGATGATCACCGCCCTGACCGAGCAGATACACGGCAGCCTCGAGTTCTCGGGAACCGGGGGAAGCTTTTTTCGCATACGCTTCCCGATTCCGGATTCTGTATAAAGTTCAAGAAAGAGTTAGTAGTGTCCACAAGCGTGGGGACAGGATGTATTTCTTTCCGGATATTGCCGTGAAAGATCGAAAAATGATGGCCTTCTCTAAAATATGTCCTTTATTTCTATCTCTGCTATGAATTTAAACAGGTTTTATCCCCACGCTCATGGACAGTAAAGAAAAGTATTGACGATCCTTGCTTAATCGTATAACGTCAATATACGTAAACGAAAAGGGGAGTACAGGCATGCAGAATAAAAGCGAGCTGTTCTCTGAAGATGAACTGAATCTGGCAAATATTTCAAAAGCCCTTTCCCACCCGGCACGGGTCCGGATACTCACTTTGCTTGCCGCCTGCGACCGCTGTATGACCGGCAAACTGGTAAGCGATCTGCCGCTGGCCCAGGCGACGGTTTCCCAGCATCTAAAAGTCCTGAAGAGTGCCGGGCTTATACTGGGAGAAATTGACGGACCTGCGACCTGTTACTGCCTGGACAAGGATGCAATCAATAAAGCCCAGCGAGCCTTCGGGATGCTTTTGGGAGGTATTAGCTGTGGAAGCAAAAATATGGAGGACAATAATGAACAGCAAAGAGATTAAAGACAGTGTGCGTGAACGTTACACCGGGATTGTTAAAGATTCAGGGACCTGTTGCGGTTCCGGCTGCGGCTGCGGCTGCGGCTGCGGCTGCGGCACTGAAGAGAAAACAGAACTCTTTTCCATGGTTTCTGGCGACTATGCCGGAGCAGCAGGCTACGAAACGGAGGCGGATCTGGGCCTCGGCTGCGGCATGCCGACCCGTTTTGCTGATATACAGAGTGGAGATACGGTGGTGGATCTTGGGTCGGGAGCCGGCAACGATGCCTTTCTCGCCCTGGCCGAAACGGGACCCCAGGGAAGAGTAATCGGAGTCGATATGACTCCGGCCATGGTTGATAAAGCCAACGAACTTGCCGGTAAGCGGGGAATCAGAAATGTCGAGTTTATTCTTGGCGAAATTGAGGCTATTCCCCTGTCCGACGAAACAGCCCACTGGGTCCTGAGTAACTGTGTTTTAAATCTTGTACCGGATAAAACGCAGGCTTTCGCCGAAATCCGGCGCATTTTAAAGGTCGGCGGCCGCTTTTCCATTTCCGACATTGTGGTTGAAGGCCTCCTGCCGGAGGAAATTCAACGCTCCGCTGAACTTTACGCCGGCTGCATTGCCGGAGCATTCCCAAAAAATGAATACCTGGAGATAATAAAAAAGACCGGGTTTGCGGATATCCATATCAAGGCGGAGCGGGTCATCGAAATTCCCGACGAGGTCCTCTTGTCAAATGCCGACATGGAGACCCTGCGTGCCTTTAAAAAGTCCGAATCACGGCTGCTCAGTATTACAGTTAATGCTCTACGGAAAGAGTAAGTCCAAAGGGAAAAAAGACACGCTTTTTTGGTCTTACCAATTGATTCAAAGCCCCCGAGCCTTGATGATTAGCGGATCATCATCTATACTGAGGGGGTACAAATCCCATACAAGAAGGATAGCTATTATGCCTGAGAAGAATATGGTTACTATCGACGGTAATACAGCCGCCGCATACGTAGCCCACGCTACAAACGAGGTAATCGCCATTTATCCGATTACTCCGTCCTCTCCCATGGGCGAGCTTTCTGACCTCTACTCTGCACAAGGTCGACCCAATATCTGGAATTCTATTCCCGATGTCGTTGAGATGCAGTCCGAGGCCGGTGCCGCCGGTGCAGTCCATGGCGCTCTTACAACCGGAGCGTTGACCACCACCTTTACCGCCTCCCAGGGGCTTCTGCTGATGATTCCGAACATGTTCAAGATCGCCGGCGAAATGACCCCCGTGGTATTCCATATCGCCGCTCGGGCAGTCGCCGCTCAGGCGCTTTCGATCTTCGGCGACCATACCGACGTAATGGCGGCCCGGGCTACCGGTTTTGCCCTGCTGGCTTCCAACAACGTGCAGGAAGTAATGGATATGGCCCTGATTTCCCAGGCCGCGACCCTGGAAAGCCGGGTTCCCTTCCTCCACTTCTTCGACGGTTTCCGCACCAGCCATGAGATCCGCAAGGTGGAAGAACTCCCCTACGAAGTAATGAAGAAGATGATTGACGACGAGCTTGTCAAAGCCCATCGTGAACGCTCCCTGAACCCCGAAAATCCCACCATCAAGGGAACCAGTCAGAACCCCGATGTGTTCTTCGCCGCCCGCGAGACTGTCAACAAGTACTACGAAGACGCTCCCGGAATTGTGCAGAAGTACATGGACAAGTTTGCCAAGCTCACCGGCCGTGCATACAAGCTCTTCGACTACGTCGGAGCCAAGGATGCCGAGCGGGTAATCGTGCTGATGGGTTCCGCCGCGGATACCACGGAAGAGACCGTTGAGTACCTTGTAAACAAGGGCGAAAAGGTCGGTGTAGTTAAAGTGCACCTCTTCCGCCCCTTCTCCGCCTACCACCTGCTGGAGGCCCTTCCTGCTTCCGTCACCAAGATCGGTGTCCTGGATATGACCAAGGAACCCGGTTCCCTGGGTGAACCCCTCTATGAAGACGTACGCACGGCCTTCGGTGAGGAGATGAGCAAGGGAAATCCCAAGTTCAAGACCTATCCCAAAATCGTCGGCGGACGTTTCGGCCTCGGCCTTTCCGGTCACGGTGTTACCCCTGCGATGATCAAGAGTGTCTTCGACAACCTGAAAGAGGATCATCCCAGGAACCACTTTACTGTGGGTATTCATGACGACCTGAACGGCACCAGCCTGCCCTGGGATCCCAGCTTCGTAACCGAAGCCGAGGATGTACACCAGGCCATGTTCTACGGTCTTGGTTCTGACGGTACCGTCGGCGCCAACAAGAACTCCATCAAGATTATTGGTGAGGCTACCGATTTCGCGGCTCAGGGCTACTTTGTCTACGACTCCAAAAAAGCCGGTGCCATGACGACCTCACACCTGCGTTTCGGACCACGCAAGATCAAATCCTCCTACCTGATTCAGCGTGCAAATTTTGTTGCATGTCACAACGAGAGCTTCCTCGAGAAGTTCGACATGCTTAAGAACTGCAAAGAAGGCGGAACCTTCCTCGTTACCAGCCACTACGGCAAGGACGAAATATGGAAGCACCTTCCCGTTGAGGTCCAGAAGCAGATCATCGAAAAGAAACTGAACTTTTACGTCATCGACGCGGTCAAGATCGCCAACGAAGTCGGTCTGGGCGGACGCATTAATGTAATAATGCAGACTGCATTCTTCAAGATCTCCGGCGTACTCGCCGAGGAAAAGGCCCTTGAGCTGATCAAGAAGTTTACCCAGAAGACCTACGGCAAAAAGGGACAGGAAATTGTCGACATGAACATCAAAGCCATCGATATGGCGGCCAGCCATATCCAAAAGATAGATGTTCCCTCTTCCATTTCCGGCGACATTCACATGAAGCCCCCGGTACCCGCCGATGCTCCCCAGTTTGTAAAAGAGGTAACCGGCGAGCTTATAGCTTTCCGCGGCGAGGATATTCCCACATCCAAGCTGCCTCTCGACGGTACCTATCCCACTGGTACGACCAAGTACGAGAAACGTAATATCGCCGAGAACATCCCTGTATGGGACCCCGACACCTGTATCCAGTGCGGCGACTGTTCCGCAGTTTGTCCCCATGCGGTTATCCGCATGAAGGTCTACAACGAGGACGTCCTGAAAAAGGCTCCAGAAACCTTCAAGAGCACCAACGCACGGGGTAAGGGTTTTGAAGGCATGAAGTTTACCATACAGGTAGCCCCCGAGGACTGTACCGGTTGCGGCGCCTGTGTAAACATCTGTCCCGCCCACAAGAAGGAAGACGGCGTCAAAACCGACAAGAAGGCAATCAATATGGAGCCCCAACAGCCGCTGCGGGAACAGGAAGTTAAAAACTGGGACTTCTTTCTGAAGATTCCCAATACCCCCCGGGAGCTGATCAACCTGAACAACACCAAGGGCACCCAGCTGCTTCCGCCGCTCTTCGAGTTCTCCGGCGCCTGTGCAGGCTGTGGAGAGACCCCCTATGTCAAGATGATGAGCCAGCTCTTCGGCGACAGGGCGGTAATCGCCAATGCCACCGGCTGTTCCTCCATCTACGGCGGAAACCTGCCCACCACTCCATACACCAAGCGCGAAGACGGCCGCGGACCTTCCTGGTCCAACTCCCTCTTCGAGGATGCCGCCGAGTTCGGTATGGGCATGCGCCTTACCTCCGATCAGCTGCAGAAGTACGCCAAAGAGCTTTGTACTGCATTGATTGAAAAGAAAGAAGGTGGAATCGACGCCAAACTCCTGACCAGTATCAGGGATAACGAGCAGGCCAGCCAGGACGCCATCGAGGAACAGCGAAAGATGATTGCTCAGCTGAAAATACAGCTGGCGAAGTCCAAGAGCAAAGAAGCCCTTAACCTGCTGGGTGCAGCCGATTACCTGGTCAAACGCTCCGTCTGGATTCTGGGCGGCGACGGCTGGGGATACGATATCGGTTACGGCGGACTGGACCACGTACTGGCCTCCGGCAAGAACGTTAATGTGCTGCTGATGGACACCGAGGTCTACTCCAACACAGGCGGTCAGATGTCCAAGGCAACACCCACCGGTGCTATTGCCAAGTTTGCCGCCTCAGGTAAGGGAATAGGAAAAAAGGATCTGGGTATGATGGCCATGAGCTACGGCTATGTATACGTGGCGAAGATCGCCATGGGCTACAACCGGATCCAGGCTATTAAAGCTTTCCAGGAAGCGGAAGCCTATGACGGACCTTCAATCATCATTGCCTACTCTCACTGTATTGCCCACGGTATCGATATGACCACCGGTATGGACCAGCAGAAAGCAGCGGTTACTTCAGGCATGTGGCCCCTGTACCGCTACAACCCGATGCTGGCCGAGGAAGGCAAGAACCCCTTCCAGATGGACAGCAAAGAACCCTCCACCCAGGTGGAAGACTACATCTATGCCGAGAACCGCTACCGTGCCCTGAAGCGGGCCAACCCCGAACGGGCGGCAATGCTGCTTGAGCAAATCAAGAAGGGTGTGGAGAAGAAGTATCAAGAGTACAAGTATCTGGCAGACCGACCCTTCTAAAGGCGATCAACAGTCATACTGATTTATCAGCCCTCCGCAGTCGCGGGGGGCTTTTTTTATCCTTGCCCCACAAGTAAACAGACGAATCAAGACGCACTCGTCCCGCACGCGCTCTCTATCCGTGTGGGAGTCAATTTTCCTTTCTCCTTGCATCTTATTAGTTTATTACATGCCAACTTAGCAGAAATAAGGAGCTATACATGGAATATCGTAATTTAGGCAGATCGGGCCTGAAGGTATCGACCCTCTCCTACGGGTCATGGATAACCTTCGGTACCCAGGTAGACGTCGATGCTGCCGCGGAGATGATGAAAATCGCCTATGATGCCGGAGTCAACTTCTTCGACAACGCAGAGGCTTACGCAGGGGGTGAGTCCGAGATCATCATGGGCAAGGCGCTTAAGAAGCTGGGATGGAAGCGGAGCGATCTGGTCCTGTCGACGAAGATTTTCTGGGGCGGAAAGGGGCCCAACGATACGGGACTGAGCCGCAAGCATATTCTGGAAGGAACAAAAGCGTCCCTTGAACGGCTGCAGCTGGACTATGCAGATCTTGTATTCTGTCACCGTCCCGACTATGAAACGCCAATAGAGGAAACCGTGCGGGCCATGTCCTGCCTTGTGGACAAGGGCTACGCTCATTACTGGGGAACCAGCGAATGGAGTGCCCGCGAGATAACCAAAGCCTATGAGACAGCTGAACGTCTGCACCTGGTTCCGCCTACCATGGAGCAGCCCGAGTACAATCTTCTCGACCGCACCCGGTTCGAGGTCGAATACAAGCCTCTTTTCAAGGAGTATGGCCTCGGCACCACAACCTGGAGCCCTCTTGCATCCGGGGTGCTTACCGGTAAATACGGCCGTGGCATAGAAGAGGGGCGGCTGACCCTTCCGGGCTATGAATGGCTTAAAAAGCGTTACGAGACCGAGGAAGGCAAACGGCGGATCGAAGCTGTTGAACGCCTGCGCCCCATTGCCGAAGAACTGGGGTTGAGTCTGGCCCAGCTGTCCCTGGCCTGGGTTACGAAGAATCCCCATGTAAGCACGGTTATTACCGGTGCATCGAAGCCGGCCCAGGTTGAGCAGAATATGAAGGCCCTGGATGCGGCTGAGCTGCTGACTCCTGAAATAATGGCCAGGATAGATGATGCAGTTGGAACGAAGCCTGAGCAGCCGCGCAACTGGCGTTAAAGAATTCCGCCGCCGTAAGGATTCTCAGTCCGCCACTGTTGTCGGGAGGGCCGTACATACGGTGCGGCTCTCCCGGAATGCAGTGTCTTACTTAAGCGACGGGGGTTTTCATTTCTTCGATATAGGCCTTTGTAAGGGCGATAACGGTTCCGGAAAGTCCCAGAAGTCCTATAATGTTCGACAGAGCCATAAGACCATTGGCGATATCCGAGAAAGTCCATACAATTTCCAGCTTCAATATCGCGCCCACAGGAATCATCAATGCATAGAGCCAGCGGTAGGCCCGGACGAGCTGTTTTTCTCCTGAAAGATACATTACGCAGCGGTCGCCATAGTAGGACCAGCTGACAGTTGTGGAGAAGGCAAAAAACACTATGGCTATGGCTATCAGGTAGCGGCCGATACCCGGTAATGCCAGATTGAAAGCTTCACTGGTAAGCTCAGCACCGGTAAGTCCCGAGTTCCATGCGCCGGAGGTAACAATCGCAAGACCAGTCATGGTACAGATTATAATGGTATCGATAAAAGGACCGATCATGGCGACGAGACCTTCCCGTACAGGTTCGTCAGTTTTGGCGGCGGCGTGGGCCATCGGGGCACTGCCGAGTCCTGCTTCATTCGAGAAAACACCACGGGCGACTCCGTAGCGCATAGTCAGAAGAACGACAGCACCGGCAAATCCACCGGATGCCGATGTCGGCGTGAAGGCGTGTGTAAAAATCTGGGCAAAGGCAGCCGGAATCGCATTGAAATTAACAGCCAGAACAAATAATGCTGCCAGGACGTAGGCAACTGACATGAATGGTACAATTCTGGAGGCGACTTTTCCTATGCGCTTGATACCGCCGACGATGACCAGCCAGACAAGCACGCCCATGACCACACCGGTAAGCCACTTGGGAAGGCCGAAGGTCGCTGCAACCGGTTCAGCCACGGAGTTTGCCTGTACCATATTGCCTATTCCAAAAGAAGCGACCACCGCAAACACGGCAAACAGAATACCCAGCCACTTCTGACCAAGCCCTTTTTCCAAGTAGAGCATGGGTCCCCCGGTTACTTCACCGTTTTCGTCTATCTCCCGATACTTAAGACCAAGCAGACAGCTGGAATATTTGGTGGCCATTCCGAAAAAAGCGGTAACCCACATCCAGAACAGTGCACCGGGACCGCCGATGGCAATCGCAGTTGCGACCCCGGCGATATTGCCGGTTCCAATGGTTGCAGAAAGAGCAGCAGAGAGGGCCTGAAAATGGCTGATTTCACCATCCTTTGATTCTGATTCGTGATCATAATCGCCCTTTATTACCTTAACCGCATGTCCGAAGGAGCTGACCTGAATTAATTTAAGCCTGATTGTAAGATAAATACCGGTACCGACCAGGAGAGCGATCATTATCGGTCCCCAGACAATACCATCAATAGCCTCGAGTACTGCTTTAAATGCTTCCACACTACCTTCCTGTATTAAATTGAATTATTAAAGTCTGTATTTTATGATCAGATTTCACAATAATGCAAGTAGTAATTTTCTTACCCTGACAGGCATGTGAACGGGCTGCTTCACCGGATCTCTTTAACCCGTCCTACCTGCCCGTCGGTAAGGCGGACTTTTATACCGTGGGGATGAAAAGCCGAGCGGGTCAGCAGATCGGCAACCACACCTTCGGTTAATTTGCCGCTCCACTGATCCTTCTTGAGTACTATGGCAACCTGCATACCGCTTCTGATATCATCTCTGTTTTGTCCATTCATGGGAACCATTCTACCCGGTCCTGAGAATCTGGACCAGTCCAGGCAAGTTTTTCTTTACCCCTGCCCCGACTGATGGAATAATACTACCATGAAGAATTTTCCTCCCCGGCTGGCAGTCTTTTTTCTGGTATCTCTTGTTACGGTTCAAATCAGTTTTCTGCTCATCGATGCTGCCGTTCCGGCGGGGTTGAAATCTTCCGCGCCCAGGAGCGGAGGAGAATATGCCATTCCGGTCCCGATCGAGGGTGTTGCCTGGTACTACGGCAGAAATGATTACCACGTTGAACTTGTTGCATCACAAAACGGAGAAACTGTTCTCACCACCGAAATTCCCAGGGAGATGGTCAGTTACGAAAAAGGCGGCTCCTTTCTGCTCGCGTCGTTTCGCTCCCTGATAAACCTGCCCGGTGACGGGGAGTGGCAGCTCAGCCTCTTTGTAGTCAGCGCAGACGGAAGCCGCCTGAAGGGCGGCGATGCAGTAATTCAGGCAGGAACGGGACGTCTGAGCGGCGAATTCCGTCACTTTTCGCTGCAGCATTACGCGGGTCTGGCGGCCCTTGTTTTATTGTGGTTTCTGGTTATCAGAGCAGCCCGACGGGGGACCGGAGAACAGCGCCGACGGATCGAGTTGATTCTTGTTGTCAGCCTCTGGCTGAATGAAATAATCTATCAGTTTTACTGGTATTTTACCGGAGGATGGTATGCGGGCTGGGCCCTGATGGTACAGATGTGCGGCCTTTCCATCTTAATTCTCTGTTTTGTTTTTGCTCTGCCCGCAGGAAAGACCCGGCAGATACTCTTCGAGCTTATTTTTTTCTGGGGAATCGGCGGTGCACTCCAGGCCCTGCTGGCACCGGATATCGGATACCGGGGTTTTCCGGAATACAAGTATTTCTCTTTTTTTATCTCCCACGGACTTATAATTGCCTGCGGGACCTATCTTGTGGCAGGCCGGGGTTTCAGACCAAGCCTTGTATCGGTTTTCCGGGTAATTCTGATAAGCAATATCGTTGTCTTTTGCGCCTGGTGGATTAATCTTGCCCTGGAGCATATTCCACCGTTTCAACGGGGCAACTACTTTGTAATCGGTTTTCCTCCTCCTACCGGATCTATGGTAGACATTCTCGCGAAAATTTTTGGCCCTGCTCCCTGGTACGCTGCGGGGCTCGAGATCATGGGTCTGGCGCTTTTCCTGACCATGTGGCTGCCTTTTGGAGTTCGCGGGCTGGTTAAACGATCGGGTTAAAAGGCTCAATTTTCTTCTTGACGCCTCAGGTAATATCTCCTACCATTTATCTGCTTAACTAAATCATAAAGGGCGGCTGGCATGTCTTTGTTCTCAAATATCATCGCTCCTTTAATTGCAGGGCTGTTTTTCCTCCTTTACTTCATTTATTTCAGCATTGCCAATCCGTCTAAAGCCACATCCTATAAGTATTTTGTAGTTTACCTCGTCGGTATCGGTCTCTTTTCCCTGGGCAGACCGCTTCAGTTAATACTTGGCCCCCATCCCATGCCTCTTATTATCGTAAATATCCGCATGATAGTACTATGCGGAGTAATTTCACCGGTTATTATACTGGCTTCCGATCTTTTCAACAGAAAAAGGAGAAAAAACTTTCAAGCAATTATAATCAGTTTTTGCGCTCTTCTTGGTTTCATCTATGTTATTTTCAATACCCTCGGTACCCATGAAAGCCGTGTCCTTTTCCATTTCGCGGGAATCACGGCTCAAGACAATTTTACCCCCAATATGCAGGGGCCATTCTATGGCAGGGAAGTTACCATTGTTGTACAGGTTGTAACCGGCCTTTTGCTGACGATTTTCTCTTTTATAAAGCTCATCAAGCTGAAACTTGAAACATCAGTGAATAATCTTCTGAGAAACAAGATATTTCTTTTCAACAGCGGGGTATTCATATTCGGTCTTTCTTTCACTATCGGTTCTCTGGCCAAACAGTGGGGAATCTATTACGTTGTCTCCATAATCAGTGCCCTGCTCTTCGGCGGCAGTGTTATTATTGATGTAAAGGAAGTGTATCATTACTACGAAAAGCTGATTCCCTTTATTAAAGAAGACATTATCCACAACGTGGCCTTCAGCGGATTCTCCAAGGCCAAGCTGACCGAAATGCTCGATTGCCTGGGGAAAAACGGCGACTTGAATACCTTTGTAGTTATGAAAATAAAGGATGGGAAATCAAAGGTACTTCATGATTTAAAAATGATCGACGAGGTGTTGAAGATTACCGATGTTAACTTGAGCAGCGTTCTGGACGAAGAGTCTTTTATTCTGCTCCCTCTTTCCAACTACAGGATAGGAATTGCTCTCAAGCTGAACAACAGTGACGACTCAGTTAACCGCATCTCCTTTATGGAGATACTGGAGGGTGTTCAGAGCGAAATCTGCGCAACCCAGAAGTGCAACCTCGCCGTCGGTATCGGCAGAACCTATGAGACAATAGAGGATCTGCGAATCTCTTATCACGAAGCACTAAACGCCCAGGAATACGCTGAACGCCTGGAAAACTCCAGTATCGTACATGTGGATAATATTAATGAGCTGGATCAGCATACGAATATGTACCCTGTAAAGGAAAAGGAAAAACTCCTTGCTCTCATAAAAGTCGGAGATGTAAAAAACAGCCATAATGCATTTTCCGTTTTTATCGAGAAATTCAAGCCTTTTATAACGGAAAAACCCGAAGGCCTCAAGGTCCGGCTGTATGAATTCATCGGATCCCTCATAGATTCCGCTATTCTGGGAGGGGGAGACGAAAAGAAGCTAAACGAACGCATGGAGGAATTTTTCAGCGATATAAACCATATAAAAGATATGGAAACCGTAGAAAAGTTCATGTCCAGCGCTGTAGTGGAAATCGCGGATACCGTCGCTCATGTATATGAGAGCCGTTCCAAGTCATTAATAAAAAAGGCAACCCGTTATATTGAGGAGAACTACCATTCACAGCTGAGCTATAAAGATGTGGCCAATGAGGTGTTTATAAGCCCATCCTATTTTCTCTGCCTTTTCAAGCAGGAGACAGGATATACCTTTGTAGATTACCTGACGATGCTGAGGATAGAAAAAGCAAAGGAGCTGCTCCTGACCACTGACATGACAATAACTCAAATCGCGGATAAAACGGGTTTCAATAATTCCAATTATTTCAGCCGGATCTTTAAGAAACTGGTTGGCACCCGGGCCAAGGATTACCGAGCCAGTTCCTGATCGGTCTTTTCAGTACCATTCACACACGGATATTTCTTTAGACACCAGATTCTGAATCCGGCAGTCATGGAATACCACCCATAACTGCCGACGATCCAGAGATTATTTCTTTATCCAAAGATCAGATTGGGGATGAATGTCACAGCCTCCGGAACAAATACAAGTATAGTCAGCTCAAGAAGAACTGCCGCCATGAAGGGAATAGATTCCCTGGTATACTCCTGCGGCGGGCAGTCAATAATTCCGCAGACCGTATACAAGGCCGCACCAATGGGGGGTGTCATTACACCCAGGGTTACAACCGTTGCCATCAATACACCAAAGTGGATGGGGTCAAACCCGAGACTTTGAACCATGGGCAGAAAGATCGGGGTTAGCAGGATAAAATTCACATTACTGTCCACGATCATACCTGTTACAAAGAGAAATCCCAGCATAATCAGAACCAGCACCTGAGGATTGCTGGAAATGCCGAAGATAAAGTTGCTCAAAATAACCGGGAGTTTTACCCAGGTAATGGCATAACTGAAGGGACCCGACATGGCAATAATCAGCATAATCGCGCCGTTGTCCTTAAAGCTGGTAACAAGAGACTCCTTAAAATTCTTCCAGGTAAGTTCCTTATACACAAATTTCCCAATAATAACGGCATAGACGACTGCAAAGGCACCGGATTCCGAGGGAGTGAACAGTCCGAACCGGATTCCCACAATAAGAATAACCGGAAACATCAGGGCCCAGACCGATTCTTTGAGATTCTCCCCGATTTCACCAAAGCTTAGCCGCGGTGCATCGGTCTGGGGAGGATCATACTTTTTATACCGGCTTGTAAGAGAAGTAGTCAGCATCAGGAATACCATCATCAATATACCAGGAATGATACCCCCGGCAAAAAGCCGTCCGATGGAAACTTCACCCACAAAACCGAATATTATAAGACCAAGACTCGGCGGAATCGTTGCTGTAATAAGGGCGGATACACAGTTGACAGAACAAATATACCCTTTCTTATAACCAATCCGCATCATTTCAGGGCCGAGAATCCGGGTTTCCATAGCAGCATCGGCCGTGGCGGAACCGGATACACCACCCATCATGGTACTCATAACAACACTGATCTGGGCTGTCCCCCCATACATACGGCGGGTCAGAAGCCGGGCCAGACCAAGCAGTCGGCTGGTTATACCCGAAACATTCATCAGGTTGCCGGCAAAAATGAAAAATGGGACTGCAAGGAAGGCAAAAGACTGGCTCTGCAGTATAACCATCTGGACAGCGCCTTCAAAAGGCAGCATCGGCTGGGTTACAAAAAAGGTAAACGCCGCGATACCAATTACAAAAGCGATCGGCATGCCCATAACAAGGAAAATAACAAAGCTGATAAGTACCAGAGTCATAAGGGTGTCCCCAAATCTGTAGCAGAGCCGTTGCTTTGATTCGAAGGTACATCCTTTCCAGCAAACTGCAGAACAGCTCTCCTGATTTTTTGAAGTGTCGAGAAAAACATGGACAATGAGGCAACAGCAAGACTGAGTATTACCAGGGAATAGGGAATAGGCATTGACTGATACCTGGCCACCCGCTCAGTCCAGGCAAGTCGGAGACTGTAAATGAACATAAAAGTCAAGGCTACAAGAATAATCAGATAAACCAGAAACTCAATAGCATGCCGAAGTTTATCCGGCAGTGTGCGGGTCAGGATGTCGACTCCGATAATCTGGCCGTCTCGCCATGCCACATCGGCACCCAGAAACGCTGTCCATGCTAAAAGAAGCATAGCCAGATCGATGTTCCAGGACATGGAGACCCTGAAAAACCGCAGGAACGCGGACAGGAATACAAAAGCAATCAGGAATACAAATCCTGTTCCGCACACCACTTTTTCAGCCTTAATGAGCCAGCTAAATATTTTATTCATAGTTTCTTCCTATCAGATGCACATAGATGAGAAGGAGAAGGGGGAGGAATAAGCAATTCCTCCCCCCTTAGTATCCTCCGGGAAATTACATACCAAGTTGGTCGAACAGGTTGTCCTTAAGGCCCGGGGAGAATTTCAAGTCATTGTTTGAGTAGAGCGGAGCGATGGCATCCTGGAACTCCTCAAGATCAACTTCGGTAATGGTAACTCCATTGTCCGTCATCTTCTTGTAGAGACCTGCTTCTGCTTCCTGGCCGATGGCACCATATTCAAGGGCCTTGTCGCGGATAGTCTTCAGGAAGAATTCCTTGGCATCTTCGGGCATACCATTAAGAAGTCTGGTGGAACATACAAAAGCTGTCTGGAGCATGTAGTGCTTTGTAATGGCGATGTATGGAGTAACATCCCAGAAGGCGTTTCCTGCTGCGGCAGAAACCTGTACTTCAGTACCGTCGAGGGCCCCCTGCTGGATGGCAGGAAAAACTTCTCCGAAGGGAATAGCGATATTGGCGAATCCGAAGTATTTAGCCAGAGCGTTTCCAATATCATTACCAAACCCGCGGATCCTCATACCGGAAAGATCCTCTACATGCTCTACCTTGTCCACGGTGTAAAAGTTACGGAAACCATTGTACATATCGGCAATGAGGACGATTCCCTGTTTCTCAAGCTGAGAGGACCAGGTCTTGAAGAGTTCGGTGTCGGGCAGTTTTTCCAGTACCGCCGGATCTGTCAATACATAAGGCGCCATCAGAATATTCATGTCGGGAATATTGAACTGACTGGCAAGGCGTCCGGGATCTGAAGGAACTACCAGGGGTACCCCAAGCTTGGCCTGGGTGACCAACGCATCAGTATCTCCGGAAAGGGCTCCGGCGACCAGGACTTCTGCATCGAAACGGCCATCCGCATTCAGAACATCCGCAACGGCCTGCATCATTTTACTTTGGGTAGTTGTAGCTGCTTCGGTGCCGGCAAAGGTTACAGTGATCTTTCCATCTGAAGCACCAGCTTCACCCTGACCACCAGCAAAAGCCACACCCGGAAGAAGCATGAGAATAACAGCAATTACCAGGAAAAATTGAACACGTTTCATTTTTTCTCTCCTTTAAAAGTTTAACGCTTGAAAAAATGATAGGTTGTGCCATATCAGCTGTCAATTGAAAATATCCGGCTGCAACTGTAGAGAATTACGATATTTCTGTACAATATTACAATCTCCGTCAATTTTACTATTTTTTCGTGTTTTTTTCCCTGTGAGTATCAACGAAAACCTGCCGTATATACATTTTTTTTGTTAAAACCGGTTTTTCTACTTGAATAAGTACAGCTTATGCACTACTTTTATTTTCAACATGAAGCATAATCTTCTGCTTAGCCTGCTGCTATCCCTACTCGCTCTCCTCCTACTAGGAACAGGGCCCGTATCGTGCAGCCGTCAGGGTGGAAGTTAGCTTCAAACCTTGAAAAGGTAAACTGCATGCCATGGGCCGAAAAAACGGTCCATGGCATTTTTTTTGGAGGTAGAGAATGAAAACAATGCATTACAGTAAGTACCGGCGTTTTGAGCCTGTCTCACTGCCTGACAGAACCTGGCCTGACAGGATAATCGAAGAAGCCCCGGTCTGGTGCAGTGTCGACTTACGGGACGGGAACCAGGCCCTGAGTGTTCCCATGAACATGGAAAAGAAACTGATGATGTTCAAACTGTTAACCGACATCGGTTTTAAAGAGATTGAGGTGGGCTTTCCGTCTTCAGCTGAGATCGAGTACAACTTTATGCGCAAGCTGATCGAGGACAACCTGATCCCCGATGATGTTACCGTCCAGGTCCTCGTCCAGGCCCGTGAACACCTGATCAGGCGCACTTTTGACTCTCTGAAGGACGTAAAAAAAGCTGTTGTGCATATTTACAACTCTACCTCAACATCACAGCGGCGCCTTGTTTTTAAGAAGAGCAAGGAAGAGATAATCGATATTGCCATTGCCGGAGCTAAACTCGTAAAGGAGTTGGGGGATGCCGAGGAGAATCCAGGAATCCGTTACGAGTACAGCCCCGAGAGTTTTACCGGAACCGAGATGGATTTCGCCGCGGAGATCTGCAACGCTGTAATCGATGTAATTCAGCCGACACCTGGACATCAAATGGTGATCAACCTGCCGGCAACCGTTGAGGCCCATACCGCGAATATTCACGCCGATCAAATCGAATGGATGTGCCGGCACCTGGACAAGCGGGACAGCATCCAGGTGAGCCTTCATACCCATAACGACCGGGGGACCGGTATTGCCGCCACGGAACTTGCTCTTTTGGCAGGAGCCGACCGGGTTGAGGGAACCCTCTTCGGCAACGGTGAAAGAACCGGGAACGCCGATCTGGTTACCCTCGCCTTGAACATGTTCTCCCAGGGAATAGACCCCAAACTCGACTTTACCGATATTAACCATGTACGGGACGTCTACCGCTACTGCACCGGGATGGATGTTCACCCACGACACCCCTACGTTGGAGAGCTGGTTTACACTGCCTTTTCCGGCTCCCACCAGGATGCCATCAACAAGGGGATGCACGCCCGGGCCAAAGACGGAACAAAGATATGGGATGTTCCGTATCTGCCCATTGATCCCCAGGACGTTGGACGTTCTTACAAATCCATTGTACGCATCAACTCCCAGTCCGGAAAAGGCGGCGTAGCGTATATTATGGATTCTGAGTTCGGTTTCAGCCTGCCCAAGGCAATGCATCCTGAATTCGGCCTGCTGATTCAGAAAGAGACAGACAAACGCGAAGACGAGCTGGTCCCCAAGGAGATCTGGACGGTTTTCGAGGAAAACTATCTGAATACCACAGTCCCATTCGCCCTTGAGGATGTAAATGTACGAATGGAAACCGATAAAGAATCGGGCAAGCATGCGGCCAACGTAACAGGTCAGATTCTTAAAGACTGTAAAACTGTACAGATCGAAGGCCGGGGAAACGGCCCAATCGACGCCTTTGTTAACGGTCTGAAAAAACATGTGGATTTTGATTTTCACTTTGAGTCCTTCGATGAACATGCAATCAACGAAGGAGCTGACGCCCAGGCGGTAGCCTATATATCGGTTATCACCGAAGATGGCCGAAGGGTATTCGGCGCCGGAATTGATACGGATATAACCTTTGCCTCGTATAAGGCCATACTAAGTGCGATAAACAGGACATTGTAGGTCTCAACTCAACTGGCCGGGCGGGAACCTCGAAAATTGAGTATCCCGCCGGGTCAGATTATCCAGCGCCTTTTTATATTGTGCAAACTCACCGCAAAGAGTGCAAGACAGAAAAGGGCCAATACCCCCATGTCGAGAGCAAACGGAAGCATGTGCTCTCCCCCCACAGAACCATGGAGCAGATCGGCGCCGTAGGTCAAAGGCAACAGGAAGGAGACGGGACGCAGAAAAACGGGGAGATTTTCCACGGGAATAAACAAACCACAGAGAAAGATCATGGGAAAACGAAAAAAATTTGAAAAAGTCTGAGCCTCAAAGACTTCGCTGACTGCCACGGCAATAAAAAGTCCCAGGAACGTCGAAGCTGCAGCAATAAGAACAAGGGCCGGTATAAACAGCTGCCATGCAACACCGGATAGATCTGCAAGAAAAAAAGCGATAATAACAGGAACAAAAGCATTGGCTGTTCCAAAAAGAATGGCTCCGGAGGTTTTGGCAATCATCAGGAGTTTCAGGGATATGGGGGCAAGAAGCAGACGCTCAAAGGAACGGTTCTTTTTTTCAAAAGTAACGGTTACCGCCAGCATTGATGTTGTACCAAAGAGGATTGAAACCGCTGTTACTCCGGGAAGCAGAGAGAGTACACTTTCCAGGCCGCGGCCGGAACGAACAAAAAACATTGCCGTCCATGCCAGAGGAAAGATCAAACCCCAGCTGATATTCGGCGGCTTCAGGTAGTAGGTCCGCATGTCCTTCAGCAGAATATTCCAGAACGCTGTAAGTTGTTTCATCCTCTGCCCCCCCCTTTTTCCTTTTCTGACCGCATAAAACCTGCTTCAATCCCGGTAATCGATACAAACACTTCCTCCAGGGAGGGCCGTATTCTACGGGCTTCAAAAACTTCGATGCTCCTCTCCTCCAGATACCTGATCAAGGGGCCGACACCCACAGGATCGTCCCCCTCTACCCGCATAACCCCTGTTTCAGGAAAACTGAAAGAGAGCTCAGAGAAAGCAGACGAGACTGTCTGCTTCACATCATCAATTTCTCCTGTAAAAAAGACCTTCAGTACATGCCTGTTTTGGATCGGCTGCAGCAGTTCCTGCACACCGGCAATACGAACGATTCTGCCCGAGACGATAAAGGCAATTCGGTCACACAGACGTTCTGCTTCTTCGATATAGTGGGTTGTGAGAAAGATTGTCGTTCCCGCCTTGTGCAGATCATCGATAAGCTGACGCACCTGCCTGGCGCTTGCAACATCAATACCGGTCGTCGGTTCATCGAGAAAAAGAATCCGTGGTTGATGGATAATCCCCGCGGCAATAGTGAGCTTGCGCTTCATTCCCTTTGAGTAGCCGCCGAATTTCCTGTTTCCAGCCTGATTCAGACCAAAGAGCTCCAGCAGTTCAGCCGCACGTGCCTCCCGCCGAGATTTTCGCATCCCGTAGAGGGCACCGCAAAACGCAAGATTATCAAAACCGCTTAATTCGGGATACAGGTTACTTTCATCGGGCACCACTCCCACCAGGTGCTGAGCAGCCCTGGGATTCTTACTGCAGTCAATATCTCCGATATAGACCGTGCCCCTGTCAGGTCGCGCAAGGCCGGTGAGCATATTAATAGTTGTGGTTTTACCGGCTCCGTTGGGTCCCAGAAAACCGAATAACTCACCTGAACGCACCTCGAAATCGACCCCGGCGACAGCCTTTACATCGCCAAAACTTTTTTTAAGTTCCTTTACGAGTACAGCGCTGTTCGTTTCTTTCAGCATATTCTTCTCCTGCTTCCTCCAGCTGCAACAAGCTGTTGCTTACCAGCTGCCAGCGGGCCAGGGTATCGGTGTTGAGACGATAGTGAACAAAGTAGCCCCGCTTATCCGCTTCGACGACGCCGGCATCCCGTAAAACCCGAAGATGCTGGGAAACCGCCGCCTGACTGATACCCAGACGGCGTGCCAGGGCGTTAACGCAGAATGACCGTTTTTTGAGCATGTGCAGAATCATTACCCTGCTCTCAACCGAAAGAATTTTAAAAATTGCTGCCGCCTGTTGCAAACTGGTCACAATTCTCCATTCATTTAAGTGTATGCGCATATACTTATATCATGGTTTCAAAATATCATCAACTCTTAGGTGCAAAAAAACAGTGTATTTATGTTTTGCTTTACAAGCGAAATTCAGGATGGAAACAGAGAGAGATGCATAATCAGCACCGCTCCCACCGCCCGGCGACTGAACCCGGGCAGGAGTTCAATACTTTCAGGTACCTTCGTTTTCGATTTTCGATGTCCGCTGCTTGAGAAAACGGAATGCCTCCCGTCCCTCTCGCGAAAAATCCCTGGTGAAGGCTTCGACGCTCAGCCGTCCGGTATAGCCGATCTGATGAAGTGCGCGGAAAAAGTCATCGTACATTTCTCCATCTGCCTCGGAGGGAAAGCTTCTTCCTTGAGGATTCGAAATGTGACAGTGCCGAACCGCGCTTCCCGCTTTCAGGATAATCTCAGTAGACTCGTTCTCCAAAGCAAGATGATAATAATCTATAAGCAATTGAATCGAATTCCTGTCTGCTGCGCGGCTGAGTTCATACCCTTCGGCAGCGCTGTTTATGATGTTGCTCTCTCCCCGGTTCAGGGGTTCAATAACAATGCTTATACCCCTGGGAGAAACATATTCGTCTATTATCCTGCAGATAGAAACCATCTGTTCCCATGCTGCAGAGACAGGGAACCCGGCAGGAATATTGCGGGCGCCGGAGCTGCCAAAGCAGATATGCTCCCCACCAAGTTCTTTCACGCGCCCGATTGCTTTTTCCAGGTACACCCGAATAGCAGAAAGATCTGCCGAAGGCCCGGTAATCTTGATCGAAGCCGGAAACAGGTTGTTACAGACCTCGCAGGAAAGTCCGGAATTGCTGATCCGTTGCTTCAGCTGATCAAACTCCGCGTCATTCAGCTCCATTATCTGGGCCACCGGCAAATCCAGATACTCATAACCGCATTTTGCTATCTCTTCAATTGCCCATTGACCGGCAGAGTCACCCTCATTGGCGAGCATGTTGGTACAGCAGCCGATTCTCATAAGTTTCCTCCTTCTTCGGTCTGTTTCATTATAGAAAGGGATGAAAAATAGCGCAATCACTTTCAGTCACAACAATTTTCTTGACATCCCCACAATTGTATCCTACTCTAGTATACAGACACCGCAATGTTTCCAAATTTAGTTTTATTGTATCTTTTAGTGTTGCCGGCTTGACGGCAGAATTCATGTAATCGTTTAAGTTAGAATTATAAATACGAAGTGGTACAGAACAAAAGACTTGGCGGCTCAATGGGAGTATATGAACCAGATTCGAGAGTATAATTTTGGTTTCAACTGCGGAATCAGTCCTGTAGTTCCATGGGGCGATCATCATCGACACAATGAGGTCGAAATCACCTTTGCCGATAAAGGTGCTTTTAATCTTGAACTGCAGGGCCAGAGGATCGAGGTAAAACCCGGGAAGCTCCTCATTTTCTGGGGCGGGATGCCCCACTATATTGATAGTCTTGAACCCAATCAAACTCAATACTGGATGTGTGTTCCAGTCTCTTCATTCATCCAGTGGATAGATAACCCGCAGTTATTTCGGGATATATTTACGCATGGTTTAATCCTTACCGATATATACCGGCACTTGAATGCTTACAGCTCACTTTTTTACCTTTGGAGTGCAGAACTGAATGATACATCTCAGAGAGTGCGTAAGGCAGCCCAACTTTCCATCTGCGCTCAAATACGCTGTACTCTTGAAGATATCAGCAAGACGACAGGAAATGATGGCACTCCTAATTTTAAGGAAACCTATTACAGTACAACAACAGTGAAGTCTACAAAACTTTATAAACGCGCATGTGAGTACATTATCGATAATTACACGGATTTTGATCTTGATGCAGATACAATAGCTGGTGCCATCAACGCTCATCCTAAGTATCTTCTGACTTTGTTTAAACGAAAGTATGGAATGTCATTGAATAATTTTATTTTATTCCTGCGAGTCTCTGAAGCTCAAAAAATGCTGATGCATACCAACAGAAAGGTGGCTGATATTGCATTCGAGTGCGGCTTTTCTACATTGAGCAGCTTTTACGCGGCCTTCAGAAAAATCGTGGGAGAAAAACCTCTCCATTACCGTCCCCATCGCTATTTCCCAAGTGGTCCATAATTTCATTCTATTATTGTAATAATAGAATATTTCTTATTCTTTCTTTCTAAAAAACAAAGAAAATCTTACTATTGTGCATTTTCCTCATATAACTACGGAAGATGGCAAGCCATAGCTAAGCTATGATTAACATAGATTCAATTAAGGAGGAACTCATGAAAAAGGGTTTACTTGTAGTATTAGTTTTATTTCTATGTATTCCGTCAGTGCTGATTGCGGAAGGCTCTGGAGAAAAAGGGACATCCCAGGAGAAAAAAATCGTTATGACCTTCGGGGAAGCCGATTCCCTGGGGACTCCCATCAACCTCGCAAACGCTCTTTTCTGTAAACTCGTAACCGAGAAGACCGATGGAATGATCACTGTAAACCACATCGCCGGTGAATCATTGGGAAATGACATTCAGGTCATAGAACAAATGATGGAAGGATCTGTTCAATTTTACGGAGATGTTGCCGGCTGGTATGCTAACTGGGTAAAAGACCTGGCGATTCTCAACTGGGGATTTACCTTCGATGACAACGATCATGTACAGCGCTTCTTCAATAGCAATTCGTTTGAAGCCCTTAGCGATGAATTGATCGAGAATGCAGGCATAAAAATTCTTGGAATAGCCCCGACTCAGCCCAGAATTCTGTTTTCAAGAAAACCCGTGCACACTATCAATGACCTCAACGGCCTCAAAATGCGGGTACCCGATATCAGAACCTATATGCTTTTATGGCAAACCTTCGAAACTAATCCCAACCGTGTCGCTTGGGGAGAGGTTTATCTTGGCATGAAAACCGGTCTTCTCGAAGCAGCTGAGGGACCTATTGGTGCAGCCTATGGTGCTAAATTTCATGAAAGCGGCCCCAATGTAACATTGACCAACCATCTGGTATCCACCTATCAGGTATCCATGAATAACGCGCTATTCGAGAGCCTGTCTCCTGAAAACCAGAAGATCCTGCTTGAAGCCGGACAGGAAGCAGCCGACCTGGCACGCGAGGTTGCTGAGGAAGGAACTATCGAAACCCTCGACAAAATGGTGAATGAAGGCGCCACTCTTATTGAACTAACTCCTGAAGCACGGAACGCATTCGTTAAAAAGAGTACTTCAGCGGTCGAAACAATGGAAAATGACGGCGAATGGCGTAAAGGTCTCTGGCAGGAAGTCCGTGATCTCGCCCAATAAAAACAGCTTGTAAATATTCGCACAAAGGAAGACGACAGTGACATTAGATAAATTTTTAAGCAAATACAACCAAGTGCTGAGCAGAATCGAAGCCATTGAGAAATTTTTTGGATTGACGCTGCTCGCCTTCATTGTGTTGAGTATTTGCCTTCAGGTACTGACTCGCGCGGTATGGAACAAATCCCAGATTTGGGTTGAAGAACTCTGCACCTACGGGTTTATTTGGGCGGCCTTTTTGGGGGCCGCCATTGGAACAAAGCATCAGCGTCATATAAAAATCTCTACGTTTCTATTCCGATTGGATTACAAGAAACAGCTGATAATTGCAGAAATATCTTACGCGTTAATGTTGCTAATACTTTTTCTGATAGTGCAAAACGCCACCGGTCTGTATAAAATTGAGACTCGGAGCAATATTATTGCGATTCCTTTTTTACCACGTTTCTACGTTTTTTCGCTGCCCCTGCTGGTTTCTCTGATATCAATGATTATTACAATTCCCTATTTGATGTTGAATGATTACATGGCCTATCGACTGGAGGGGGAAAAGAAATGAGTCTTGCCGTTCTATTACTAACTGCCGCAGTCTTATTGATATTTGAATTCCCGGTAGCTTTCTCGCTGATGGGAGCTTCTATTGGTTACCTCCTCGTCGATTTCTTCACCGGTCAAGGAATCCCCGTATCGTTGACTATTCTTGCGCGTCGAATGTCCCCAGGACTGGACAGTTTCCCTCTGCTGGCAATGCCGCTTTTTATATTAGCCGGCAACCTGATGAACCGTTCGGGAATTGCCGAATCTATTTTTAAGTTCGCGACAGCACTTTTCGGACACATCCGTGGCGGTCTGGCGCATGTAAATATCGCGGCGAGTATTGTTTTCGCCGGCATGTCCGGAGTAGCCCAGGCCGACGCTGCGGGTCTTGGAACTATCGAGATCGAACAGATGATGAAAAAGGGCTACAAGGCTCCTTTTGCCGCAGCGGTCACTGCCTCATCCTCGATAATAGGGCCAATAATTCCCCCGAGTGTAATAATGGTACTCTACGCTGTTCTGGCACAGGTGTCGCTGGGAGAATTGTTTCTTGCCGGGATTCTCCCCGGCATTCTGATGGGTCTGTTGCTGATGCTACTTGTTTACTGGATGTCAGTAACCGGCAGGGCCCATACTCCCGTGGAACCCGCCAGTAAACTAAAAGAGATATTTGTCGCTTTTATACAGGCAATACCCGCCCTGCTGGCACCGATTATTCTGGTATTCGGTATCCTATTCGGATTCGCAACCCCGACGGAACTGGGAGCTATCACCGTTTTCTATGCTGTCGTTATAGGAGTAATCAATAAGAAACTCGGACTCAACGAGATAAAAAAAGCCTCAGTTGACAGCCTCGTAACCTTCGGAGTCCTGATTTTCATTATGGCGGCCGCATTTCCAATCGGCTGGATAATTGCTGCAAACAACCTGCCCATGCATATAGCAAATTTTATTCTTTCAATATCGACGAATAAATTTATCATTCTCATTCTAATCAACATCATGCTGCTGATTGTAGGGTGCTTCCTTGAAACCAATGCCATACTCTTTATCTCAGTACCAGCTCTGTTGCCTCTGATTCAAATGATTGGGGTCGATCCTGTACATTTTGGAGTTATTTTGGTTTTGAATTTACTTATTGGTGCTATAACACCACCATTCGGCATAATCTTATTCATAATGATGGATATCGCGAAAATCTCATTCCGCAGTCTTTTAAAGGAGATGCGCTACTTCTATGTGCCTCTGGGCATATCCCTCCTCATAATCACATTTGTGCCTGATTTTGTATTATTCCTTCCCCGGGTTGTAGCCCGTACGTTTGGTGGTTAACCATGAATTACAGTGACATTATACTTGCAGCAATCAAGGGAGAACCTACCCCCGAGCTTCCCTGTGCACCGAGAATGGACCTCTGGTATCTCTCAAATTATTATCGCGGGACCTTACCGAAGGAATACCACAACGCTACACTTCTGGATATCATGGAAGATCTGGATGTAGGTTTTAATACCACGAACCCAAATTTTCTTGAGCGTGATTCTATTGATGATGAAGCTCATCGGGCTTTGGGCCGGTATCAGTCCAGCGATATTCCCTACAGGGTCATCGTGGAGTGCGATCAAAAGTGCCGTCAGGAAGGAGATTTATATATCTCAGAGTATTTTACCCCCCACGGCACAATCAGGACCCAGACCCTCTACACTGAAGAGATGCGTAAGGCCGGTATAACCAACACCCATATTCAGGAAAAGGCATTTAAGTCTGAGAACGACTACGCCGCCCTGGGGTATGTCTATGAACATATGAAAGTCGAACCGCGGCCTGAAGCACATGAAATACTGCGCAAACGAGCCGGCGACCGGGGCCCATTCATATTCTGGGTAACCTCGGAAGGATCACCATACCATCTGCTTTCGAAGTACCTGATGCCCTTTGAGATATTCTGCTATGAAATGTTCGATCATCCGGAAAAAATGCAGGAGCTTGCAGATAGAATCCGTTCATCATTTTACGCTGCCCTTGAGCTCGGCCTGAACTCAGAGGCGGAAATACTCCGGGTAGGATCCAATTACGATTCCACCATAGAAAACCCGCCGTTTTTCCGGGAGCACATCCTGCCGACACTCAAGGATTGCGCGGACAAAGCCCACGAGAAAGGAAAATTTCTTCTATCGCATACCGACGGTGAGAACAGCGGACTTTTGGATCTTTATATGGAGTGCGGCTTTGATATAGCCGACTCAGTCTGTCCTGCCCCGATGACCAGTGTATCGTTTAAGGAACACCGAAAAGTGTTCACAGACAAGGTAAGCATATACGGTGGAGTACCTTCAATCATTTTCCTGCCGAATTCGGTATCTGAATATGAATTTGAGAAATTCCTGGATGATTTTCTCGTTGACGCAGGAGATGGAAAAAAGCTGATCGTCTCAATCGCCGATACGGCCCCTCCGGATGCTAATTTCAACCGGATACGCAAATTCATCAAGAAGATTAAAGAATTCGGTCCAGTCGGTTAAAACACAATACCATGCAGCGCCGGGTAGATTTTATCCGGCACTGTTTATGCCTTTCTTCTGCGCAGTAATTTCCTCTACTTCTACATACGGATTCCTATACCGCTTTAAGCCCTGCGTCTTGTTCCCAAACTGGATCGCTGCCTCGGGACAAAGGTTAAGGCAGGCCCATACACATCTGGCATTTCCGGTGCCAGACAGGCTTACCCTCTTCCAGGCGCACATTATCCACAGGACACACCTGTGCACACAGACCGCAGGAACTGCAGTTCTCATCCACAGCAAAAGATTTGTCCAGGTTGTGAATAAACATATACCCCAGAGAGTAAAGAAGCCCGGGGGATATGTTCCGCCTGAACCATCCCGCTTCCTTGTCGAAATGCGTTCCGGCCTGCTTGATAATTCCGGCTATACGGGAGATTTTAACAGCACCCGTCTGGAGCAGTTCCGCCTGCGCATTCCCCTGAACGGCCTCCCCAAAGGGCAGATAATTACTGGGATTCAGGACACTGAAGCCTGCATTAAGGGAGTTCCCTGTACCAGTAAAATAAAAGACTTTATGCTTCATGTCTGTGATTCTCGTCTTATTCCGGGGGTTTCGTCAAGAGAACCCGGGAAACTGCATTGCTTTTGCGGGAAACGTCCACAGGTTTGAGAAAACTGATAAGCGGGCGGGATATATCCGTTGTTAGTTTTATTCCGAGACCCTGTTCCGACCTTCTGCCTTTGCCCGATATAAAGCCTGGTCTGCACGAAGAATCAAACTCTCAAAACCATCAGAAAACGGCTTTTCACCTGCCGCTACTCCGCAGCTGATTGTTACCGTTTTGATACCCGGCGCGGATTCATGGGGCAGCGCAAGATTCCGAATTTTCTCACACAGACGAAAAGCCACACTGCGCGCTTCGCGTAACCCCAGGTCCGGGATTACAACGATAAATTCCTCACCACCATAGCGGGCCAGAAGATCAACACCATGGCGCAGCTCTTGGTTAATCCCATCCGCTACCTTCTGCAGACAATCATCACCCTGTTGATGCCCATAATAATCGTTATAAACTTTAAAAAAATCCAGATCAATAAGGATTATTGCCAGCTGCTTAAGAGCAGATGATTGCCTCAGTTTTGCCAGGAAAATCTCAAGGTGTCGACGGTTGGGAACTCCTGTCAAAGGGTCAATCCTCGATATCTCCCGTAAAAAAGTGTTTCGATCAGATAACTCCCAAACTTTAATCTTATCCCGCAAGGCAAAAAGATAGTTTATTCTGCGTTCTTTTTCCAGCGAATAGTTACTGATCAACGACATGACTACCGCTGCCCCCAGAAACAGAACATTGTGTATTTTAACTCCACCGGGTATCAGCGGCTGCAATAAGATTGATACGTTATAAACCAGCAGAGTGGAAACAGACACAGAAAGAGCATAGGAAAACCGCAGACGTGTAACCTGATTCGCGAAAATTATAACCAGTATCAGTCCTAAATGGTACGACGAGGCATACTTGTACCTGCTTATATGAAACAGGAAGATTAAACTCAGCGCCACGATAAAGAATATGGTCGCGGCAACTAATTCTCTTGTAAAAGGTGAAGGATTACGAGATAAAAAAAGAATTGCGATAGATAACAGAGCAAGGAAGCACAATCCCAAGACGCACAACAAGGGCAATCCGGAAGATATCCGGAACCATATGGTAATCGGCCACAAGAAACACCAGATAGAACAGGAGTGCTGTGAACCCTCGTATATACAATCGGTGCGTGCGTCGTCTGCCTGTATCTGTTTCAAACGGATCTTCCAGCACTTCTGGAAAAGCCAGGCGCAGGGAATCAGAAGACAACCACTCTTCTATGAGATTACCAACTGTATCTTTTTCCGGTATATGCAACAAATCCATATGTGCGATAAAATCCGCATATTCCTTCATTCCGTGAAAGATTGTAGTTTATATAGCCGGTGAAAGATAGTTCTAATCCTGCGAAATTACCTTCAGCCCTTTTCTACCAGTTTCTTTTCCCGTTCTCCCGCAGGTTTCAGATCCTTTACAATAATCCTTGACAGCTTAACCTCCTCTATACCTTCATGCTCGATCATCGACTCGCCGGCTTCCTTGTTTCGGAAGCGCAGTACATTGAGCATGAAAATCTCGAGCTTACTCAAGGTTGAGGGAGGCAGGAGGTTACCGTCAATCTCCACCGACATTACAGGGAAGTTTCTCTCCCGGGCCCAGGGGGTATACAGGCCTTCTATGACTCGCCCGATAAGACAGGCAAAGGGAGAGATATTGACAATACCCGAATAGTCGTCCTCCATGGCGGTGGCTGCAGCCGCGGTGGAGATGGTGATCTCCGACTTGAGCTCATGATTTACAAAATGCTTCGACGCATTCCGCATAATCGCTTTCATGTCATGGGGAGTATGGGGCACAAGAGCTGTTCTGTTCAGGGTCTTAATTATTCGTCCCTCGACCCACAGTTTATAGCGGCGCTCAATCTGAAACATGATGAACTGCCGCATGACCCTGCTGAAGGGACGCATATACCAGGGCAGAAGCTTAAGCCGTTTTTTCAAGTCGTATTCCTTGACAAAGTCAAGATACCAGATCCACTCGGTAATGCCCGCTACCTTGGCCATAATTCCATGACGGGCAAAGTCTCCTACCAGCTCGTCGACAGCGAAGTCATCCCTTCGGACATAGATCTCCCCGACGATCAACACCTTCGGCAGTGCTTTTAACTCCTTCTTTAAAGGGATCGCGGCTATCTCGTCTGCGATTCCTTCCAGGGTCGGAATAATCTTGTTGGCCCCTTCCTGTTCGGTCACATTTATCAGCCTTGTCCAGATAGCATCAAAGATCTCCAGGGCTTCCCGGGGATTTTCCGCGCAAGTCCGTAAAGCAGTCTCCACGTCTTTCATGTAATCCGATGCGACAAAGGCCCACCATATCTGCTTGGTCAGTCCCGGGCCCAGCTCGTTATAGGAGTTATCTGCATCCAGGGTAAATACAACGACATTTTCCAGCCTTAAATCTCTGAACAGGTTCTGAAAAAAGACAAAATACTGGCCGGTTCGGCAAGGTCCCCTGGTTGTGGGAACAAAGAGCAGATATATTTCGTCCTTGCGGTAATTCTCGGAGGCAAAGAACTTTAATGCGCTTCCCAGAACTAGGTGGCTGGGCACACATTCTTTACCGGATGCATAGTTTCGGGCCATCTGCAGCGTAAGCTGATCCGCTACCGGCAGAGCCTCGGCTGACCATCCCGCCCCCCGCATGGCCGCGGCGGTGAGCTCGGTGCCGATACGGCCCATATTCGACAGCAGCATTTTAATCCGGGAATTCCCCTGAATGGGAATGCGTTCTCCGCTTTCCTGGTTCAGCACGTGAACCTTTTTACCGGGCTCATTGATAAAACGTAAACCGTTGTCGTAGCGGCGTTCCCGTATATCTTTTATTTTGGAACGGTAACCTTCGATTATATCCAGAAAAGCCTCGACCCTGGTGTCCACACCAGCATCGGCGGAATGGCTGTCCAGTTCCAGGATCAGGAAGGGCTTGATTCCCATGATCCATTTCAGATAGTGAAGCATAAAGCTGTCCGGGGCACAACTGAAGTTGGTAATCCAGGTAACGTAGATGTTCGGTTCATCCTTCAGGAATTCCGCGGCTTTCATGTCCAGCTGTCCGTAATACCAGTACATGTTGGGAAAAATCTCCCGGTCCCTGGCGGCCAGAATATCGAAGGGAATAACCGAATACCCGCGGGAACTGAACTTTCTGGGAATCCCCATATTGGCGTCCTGAGTAAAGGCATTGTAGGGACGGCCCAGTATGGCTATTACCGGTTCCTTATGGTTTCTTGCCCACTCCAGGGCCTCTTTTCCCAGGGCTTCGGTGCGTGCAAAATAGTCGTTTTGATGCTTCAGGGCGACATCAAAGGCGGACTGCCCCTCCGTGGGGCTGAATCCCAGCTCAACTGCAAGCTTGACAAAAAACTCTGAAGCCTTTTTCAGACCATACATCAAGCTGACTACCGGGCGCAGAATACGCTCCTCCTGAATTTCGGGAAAAGCCTTTTGAATATAGTAGGGAAGCGCCTGTGTTATGGGGCAGAAATTTCCCGGCATATCGGGCACCTGGGTCTCAAGATCCCGGAAATGGGGGAGGAATATGTAATCCACACCCCTGTCGACCATGTCCTGTACCGCCCCGTGGGCAATCTCAGCGGGAAAACAGTAGGCGCTTTCGACCCGAGCGACCCCTTCGGCGGATACATTCTCGCTGAGGACCGTCTCGATGCCCAGTTCATGGAAGAACCAGCGATACAGAGGGTTCAGGGTATAAACCGAGAAGGCTTTTGGAATTCCAACCAGATAATCCCGCCGTTTAACAAGAGATGCAGGATCGGGTACACAGGTTTCAAAGAGCAGTTTGTTCCGCTCTTCCACCCAGTCTTTTACCTGTTCCTTGTCAATCTGCTTCTTCTTGCGCATATTGGCGTACATGTTGCAGCGGCCGCCGAACATGTATTTATGGCCGTTTACCGACAGGACCTTGACGGGACAGTAATTATCGCAGGCGTTGCACTTGAACTCCCGTTCGTAGACGATATCGGTATCAAGAACGGCATCAAGATCAAAAGAACCCTTTTCCAGCAGGCCGTCATTGAACTTCTGCTGCGCCAGAAGGGCCACCCCAAAGCAGCCCATCAGCTCCGGGTCCGGCGGTACAAGGATATTCTTGTTCAAAAGCATGGCAAAGGCCATGGGCACCGCACGATTTTTGGCCACCCCGCCTTGAAGCACAATTCGCCGTCCGATGGTACGGTTGCCCACCACCCGGTTCAGATAATTAGCGACAATGGATGTGATCAGGCCGGCGGTAATGTCCTCCCTGGTCGCTCCCTGCTGAATAGCGTTACGGATATCCGAATTGATAAAGGCTGAACAATGTTCGCCGAATTTTAAAGGGTGAGCTGCGGAAACAGCTATATCGGCGATATCCTCCACCCGCTTGATATTCAGATCCCCCGCGGCGGACTCCTCCAGGAAGCTTCCTGTGCCGGCGGAACAGGCCTCGTTCATCGCATAATCAATGGGGACCTTGTTCTGCAGGTAAACATACTTGGCATCCTGACCGCCGATCTCGAAGATGGTATCGATCTCTTCGTCGTAATAGGTTGTCCCCACAGCATGGGCAATAATCTCGTTGTAGACTCCGGGGGTCTCCAGAAAAACACCGAGGATTTCCCGGGAAGAACCGGTAGCAGCAGCAAGATGTATGCTCAGCTTTTCCTCCCCCACAGCCTCGCGGATCTGTTTTTTCAGCTCGAGAATACAATTCTTCAGGGCTTTGACAGGATCACCATGGGTGCGGCCGTAATAGCTGGCGGCGATTTCGTGGGTTTCACTGTCGATCAGACACGCCTTGGTGGTGGTAGATCCCCCGTCCACGCCAAGAATATACTCTCTGCCGGGCCGTACCTTCCCCTTCTTACTGGGAATAAAGGTGACCTTTTCTTCCGCCGCTCTAAGGCTCTTGAAACGTCGAAAGGCTACCCTGGATTCCTTGACCAGGTTCTCTTCCGCCGGCAGCATCGACCCGGCAGTCCTGGCAATGAGAGCGGCACCGTATGCCTCGAAATACCCTGCTTCATCGGGAACAATGAACTCGACCTGAGGCAGCTTTTTCTGTATAGAACCTACAATATGACGATTCAGGGTAATTCCGCCGGTTAAAAGGACCTTTCCGGAGGTAACCCTGGCCCGTTTCAGGAAATCCATAACCTTACCGGCCATAACATCAGAGAGGGAAAGAACGATATCTCCCTTGGTGGCTTCGCCTTTGTTCAGACGGTGGGTACAGTCGGATTTCATAAATACGGAGCAGCGGCTCGAGAGCTTACAGACTCTGCTCTCCTCAGAAATGGAGTGTATATCCTCTATGCGCATATCCATGCGGCCCAGCTGCTGTTGAAAAAATTCGCCGGTTCCGCTGAAGCATTTGTTACCGGTAAAACTGGTAATTATCTTGTTATTACTCCCCACAGTATAGACCACCAGATTTTCACCGCCCATGGTAACAACTGCCCGAAGGTCCTCCAGGGCAAGCTGTTCCAGCGCGGCTTCTATACAGAGAGGCTCAATTACCGAATTAACATTAACCAGGTGTCGGCCTTCCGTCCCGGTAGCTAGTGCGAGGGTCCCTGCCTCCACCCCGCGGGTAGACAGAATATTTCTAAGAGCTTCTATAAAATTACCCTCATGCGGCTCTACCGCGCTCCAGAGGAGCCTGCCCTCTTTTAACATTGTGATTTTTACACTGGTGGAACCAATATTTATTCCGAGACTGGACATGGCGTGTTCCTGATATTTTTCAGAATGATTACTACGCTACGCATATGGGCAAATAATCTCATATTGTAAAAAGCTGTTCAATAGGGAAAAAGTAATTGACATTGCTTTGTAATCGAAAAAAAACAGGACAGATATAACACTTTTTTAATAAGGAATACAGATGATCAATGTAGCAGAACTTACCACATTTCTTGTCTATTTTGTCCTCCTCCTGATTGTTGGTTACTACTTCTATAAGAGGACCTCCAATATTGAGGATTACCTGCTGGGAGGCAGAAAGATGGGCCGCTGGGTAACCGCGCTGTCGGCCCAGGCCAGCGACATGTCCGGCTGGCTCCTGATGGGGCTTCCTGGAGCGGTATACCTCTACGGTATAAACCAGAGCTGGATCGCAATCGGTTTGTTCATCGGAACCGTAGTCAACTGGATACTGGTGGCACCGCGGCTGCGGGTTTTTACCGAAAAAACCAACGCCCTGACCTTATCTTCATTCCTTGAAGAACGCTTCAAGGATCCAACGGGGCTTCTGCGTATCATTTCCGCAATAATTACCCTGATTTTCTTTACAATTTACGCCAGCTCCGGGCTGGTCGGGGCCGGCAAGCTCTTTGAATCGATGTTCAGCATCGATTACCGTATCGCGGTCCTGATCGGAGGGGCTATAATTGTTCTGTACACATTTCTTGGCGGTTTTCTTGCGGTCTGCTGGACCGACCTTTTTCAGGGCTCTCTGATGTTCGTTGCAGTAATAGCGGTTCCCGTGATGGCCTTCTTTTCCGTTGGCGGGAGTGCCTCCATTTTCGAAGCCATGTCGGCTAAAGGCATCTCCGGCAGCCTTATTCCGGATACGGCCCTGCCCCTGGTGGCAATTATCTCCACCATGGCCTGGGGTCTGGGCTATTTTGGACAACCCCATATTCTGGCCCGCTTCATGAGCATCAGATCGATAAAGGAACTCCCCGCATCTACAGTCATTGCAGTTGTGTGGGTTGCGTTCTCGCTGTTTTTTGCCGTTCTTGTAGGTGTAGTCGGTATTCCAATGTTCGATGAACTGTCCGGAGGGGATCATGAAAAGGTGTTCATATTGATGATCCGTGAGATATTCACCCCCTGGCTCGGCGGTATTCTGATGGCCCTCTTCTCCCGGCGCACAGGCTGGCAGGCTGCCCTGGCAGGCATGATCACCGGCACAATAGTGCTGGTTGTGTGGGAGCGCCTTGGCCTCGGAGCTGTAATGTACGAGATTGTACCGGGCTTTGTTGCCAACTTTGCCGCGATCCTTATCGTAAATCAAATCATAAAGATCGACGGGCAGGATTTTGCCGAACTCTTTGACGCGTATCGCGAAGAAGTCCAGGCATAGCTTCAAGCTTACAATTCCTGGTTTTTCAACCTTCACATATAATAACAACAGGGCTGCCGCATTTTGCAGGCAGCCCTGTTTTCTGCTTTTCTATTCGAACACTAACCATCTCAGCTTGCAGAAATCTCCATCAAATTAACAAGACATTCGGGAAACGGAATACTATTTTGAGATAAATAAACTAGTAAAGAAATAATTCTTCTCTCAGTAAGTAGATAAAGAAGAGTTAATAGAGTAATTAGCTCATTCGTATTGATTAGCGTAACCATAAGAAATCGGCTCTTGACTAATCAGTCGTATAATTATATCGTATACTAAACAAATGCTTTACATCAGCAAAGCAAAGGAGATCTAAATATGAAAAGATTTACGTATGGAATTATTTTTCTGCTGATCCTGTCTCTTGCCATGCCTCTCTTCGCAGGAGGGAACAAAGAAGGGGACAATATAATTCAATTCGCCGGTTCAGGAGGCTACCCGCCATTTAATTTTATTAATGAAGATAACGAAGTAATCGGTTTTGACGTTGATGTGGCCAGGGAAATTGCAGAACGCCTGGGCTACGAACTGGATTATGTTACTACTGCCTGGGACGGAATAATAGAGGGCCTGAGGGCAGGCCGCTACAATGGGATCCTCGGCAGTATGGCCATAACTCCGGAACGGCAGGAGGTGGTCGACTTCTCTGAACCCTACTACTATTCAGGAGCCCAGTTAATCGTAAGCAAAAAATCAGGAATAAACTCCCCCGCAGATCTTACCGGAAAGCATAATGTGGGCCTGGTAACAGGAACAACCTTTGCCCAGGACGCAGAAAAGCTGGGAGTAAATATCAAATTTTACGAAGATGATAATCAGACCCTTATGGAGCTGATCAACGGGCGCCTGCATGCGGTCATTACCGACAGGGTCGTTGGCCTGAACGCCATGAGCAAGATTCAGGGCGGCGATAACCTTACCCTGGCAGGGGAGCTGCTGCGGAAGGAAGAGTGTGCAATAGCATTTCAGAAGGATGATCCCCTCAGAGACAAGGTCAATAATATTCTTAAGGAGATGCGAGAGGACGGAACGCTTGCCAAAATCAGCGAGAACTGGTTTAACGGCGAGAATATCACCAACCCGTAAGAGGGTACACAATTGACTAATCTGTTCGACACCCTGATTTCCAAATTTCCATGGGACTTGTCGATTATCGTAAAGCGGTTTCCCTTTTTCTGGGAAGCCGCCATGGTTACTCTGACGATAACTGCATTGGGGATCATTGTCGGTATGATCATCGGCCTGATAATGGCCCTGTTTCGAATATCCCATAACCGATTTCTTAAATCCATCGCCCGGATCTACATTTTTGTTATCCGCGGTACCCCGCTTCTGCTGCAGCTCTTCATTATCTACTACGGACTTACAGCCCTCGTTACTATTCCGCCGTTTCCCTCAGCGGTTATTGCATTGGCTGTTCACAACGGCGCTTATATAGGCGAGATTTTCCGGGGCGCTATTGTTTCTATAGATCGGGGACAGATGGAAGCGGCGCGCTCGATCGGAATGACCCACTCCAAGGCAATGAGCCGTATTATTATGCCCCAGGCTTTCAAGCGGGCCATACCGCCTTTAGGAAACCAGTTCATAATTGCTCTTAAGGACTCGTCCCTGGCAAGCACCGTGACAGTTCCCGAACTGCTGTTGAAAGGGCGTCAGTTGGGATCATCATCCTTTAAGTACATGGAGATGCTGGTCATTGTAGCAATTTACTATCTTATTCTTACCACCATCTTTAATATCATCGTCAGCAAAACGGAAAAACGCTTCGCCCTTGGAAGCAAGGAGCAGGGGAAAATATGGTAGTAGAATTGAAGAACATAAATAAATGGTTCGGAGACCTGCATGTCCTGAAGGGGATAGATCTTACCATCAAGGAAAACGAGGTTGTGGTAATAATCGGACCCAGCGGTTCCGGAAAAAGTACCCTGCTGCGCTGCATCAATTTCCTCGAGATTCCCCAGAAGGGGACCGTCAGTATGAACGGCAAGGTGATCCATGCCAAACGGCACGATATCAACGCTGTGCGACGGGACGTCGGTATGGTCTTTCAGCATTTTCATCTGTTTCCCCACAAAACGGTTCTGGGTAACGTAATCGAAGGGCCCACCCAGGTTAAAGGACTTCCCAAAGCGAAAGCCGAAAAAGAAGGTCTTGAACTGCTGGAAAAGGTTGGCCTTTCCGACAAAGCGGACGCCTACCCGTCAATGCTTTCGGGCGGGCAAAAGCAGAGAGTCGCAATTGCAAGAGCCCTTTCCATGAATCCCGGGGTCATGCTCTTTGATGAACCGACCTCCGCCCTGGACCCTGAACTTGTGGGTGAGGTAATTAACGTTATGGAAGATCTGGCCAAAGAAGGCATGACAATGGCCGTGGTCACCCATGAGATCTGGTTCGCGAAAGAAGCGGCCCATCGGGTTGTCGTTATGGACGAAGGAAAAATAATTGAAGAAGGATCACCGGAGGTCATATTCTCTGACCCGAAAGAAGAACGGACCAGACAGTTCCTTCAGCAGGTAATGAATTTTTAAAACGATGCATCAAGGGCCCCCGCGCGGGGCCCTCTTTCTTTACAGCCCTTCCCGTTTTACCAGATACGACGAGATTATCATATTGCGGGTCACGAAGCCTGCCGGCGCCGCGACATCGGTTACCACAAGCAAGTTACTGCGCTCTTTCTTCATTCTGTTCAAAGCTTCATACAGGTCAGAATTCAGGTTTATGTTTATCTCTTTTCGCGCAAACAGGCTCTTTATGCTCTCCTCTTTCCGGCAGCCAGAACGAAACAGTTCTTCGTAACTGATTGTTCCGATCACCTGACCTTCATGAATAACCGGCATTAGCCCGATCCCATTTTCGTGCATCACTCTCGAGACCTCTCCAACCCGGGATGCAGGATTACACGAAACAAGATCGGTCTTCATGATGTCTCCGACCCGTACAGTCCGGAAAATAGGAATTCGCTTGTCCAGCTGGATTTTAATCCCCCGACGGGTCAGTTTCTTGGTATAGATTGTTTCGCGATAAAATTTCGCGGTGATAAAGTGCGCAACCACAACACTCAACATCAGTGGAAGCATGATTTCATAGTTCCGCGTCATTTCAAAAATCATTATAATTGCCGTTAAACTCGCTCCGGTTGTTCCGGCAACCACAGCGGCCATACCGACTATAGCGTAGGCCGACGGACAGGCGGTCAGCTCAGGAAAAAGACTTTTTACCCCGAGACCTACAATGGCTCCAACGGCTGCCCCAAGAAACAGGGAGGGGGCAAAAATGCCTCCGGATCCACCGGCAGCCAGGGTCAGGGCATTGGCCGCGATCTTTGCCGCCAGCAGCACCAGGAGCAGCAGAACAATGGGAACGCTGTTGGCAAGAACTTCGGTAAGAAAGGCATAACCGACACCGTACACATAATACTCACCAAAGATTCGAAACAGGACATACCCGATCAGACCGACAAGAGCTCCGCCGGCCAGGGCTTTTACAGTGGAATTGATCGGCAATTCATCGAAAAAATCTTCGGTTTTATAAAGAACAGAAATAAAACCAATGGACACAAATCCCGCCAGGACCCCCAGGACAAGATAAAAAGAGAGTTCATAGGTCGAAACAAACTGGTACATGGGCAAGGTAAAGGCCGGAGAATTTCCAAGGATCAGCAGAGACACATGAGTGGCAATAGTAGAAGATATCACAAGGGGCATTATGGTCATAATGCTGTATTCCGGCAGTATAAGTTCGATAGCAAAGATTATACCGCCAATGGGAGCGTTAAAGGTGGCGCCGATACTGCCGGCGACCCCGGCACCCACCAGAATAATAACTTCCCGGGGAGAAAGCTTAAGCACCTGCCCCAGTGTGGATCCGAAACTGGCGCCTATCTGCACAATGGGTCCTTCCCGTCCCACGGAACCGCCGGCGCCGATGGTTATCGCCGAGGCCAGTGACTTTACCAGGGCAACGACCGGACGAATGACACCCCGTTCTTCCATAACCGCCACCATGACTTCCGGAACTCCATGACCCTTGGCCTCGGGGGCCCATTTTTCAGTAATCCAGTTGGCCAGGGCAATCCCCAGCGCCGGAACCAGCACGACAAAAAGTCCCCAGCGACTGACAAAAGGGACCTCAGAATCATAAAAAAACGAGAAGGTGCCGTAAAAAAAAAGGTTGTGAAAAAAACCGATTAAATAACGGAACCCGACGGCCCCGAAACCGGCCACAATACCGACAAGAACCGATAAGAGGCTTACATAGATGGTTTTATTTAAATGAGAGCTTTCCTCCGAAATCTGAACAGGACTGTTCGTGTGTGCCATGGCAACTCTTTCCAGGATAAAAATAATGTATTTTTACTGTACCATATTTCCTGTTTTTGTTCGAGAGGAAGTAAGAATTGTATTAATCTGAACCAGAATACGGTCTTGCGAACAAGCTCTGAGTCCAGAAAGGGGGTTCTGCGCTTACATCCACCACTATATTGGAAGGAGAAAAACAAAAGGAAAGGCGTGCGCTGAATAGAGCCTGATGCGGAAACAGCAGACACTTTTGGTCTTCCTCGGTCAGCTCCCCTTTTATGAAGCGCAGAAAAAGTGTTTCATCCCGACCGTAGATCTTGTCCCCTACCAGCGGAAAACCCAGGGAACAGAGGCTCGCCCGGATCTGGTGGGTTTTACCGGTGTGCAGCCTGCAGCGCAGAAGGGATAATCCGTTTTTTCTGCTTTCCAGAAACAGCTCGGTACGACAGTAACTTCTGCCGGGGCTTCCCGCGTCACCGGGGTCTTCTGCAGCGGGATCTTCCATAAAGATGCGCTTTTTCCGTACTGCGCTCTTTTCCGATTTCATCAGCCAGCCCCTGGCATCCCGAAAGGGTGGAAAATCACCATGCACCAGGCAAAGGTACTCCTTTAGTATTTTTCGTTTCCGCTGCTGCCGATAGAGGTAATCAGCACTGCCTGCGTTTCGGGCAATCAGCATAAGCCCCGAGGTCTCCCGATCCAGACGGCTGATCAGGTACACTGTCCCGTACCTGGCCGAGAGCATGCTCTGCAGTGTGTTATGAAGATAGATACCCCCCGGATGAACAGGAAGATCAGGAGGTTTGTTGACCACCAGAAAATCCGGGTTTTCCCGGACAATTCGGTATTCCCTGTTTACCTCCGGTTCCGGAACTGCCGGAGGATCATAGCTGACGCGCATTCCCCGGCGCAGTACCATATGACCTTCGGCGGGTTCTCCATCCACCAGAACACGTCGATCTTCCAGTTCAGCTTCCCATCCGGCTGAATCATGATACGTAAAACGCCCGGCGAGCCAGCTAACCAGGGAGACTCCCGCTTCATGAGGGGCAATGACCGTCAGCCTGCGGGACACACTTATACCGTTTCAGTCTTCAGCATATTGGCACTGGGACTCTCGATAAGGGGAATTCCCGCCACGTAGACAACCTTGTCTCCCCGCTTTACGTGGCCCATATCCAGGGCCAACTTACGGGCTTTCTGCAGGGTGGCATCGGTCTCACCCACATTGTCCATCAGTTCCCCATGTACTCCCCAGAGTATTTTCATGTAGCGCAGGGTCTCCTCTGTCTCGGTGAACGCAATAATCGGAAGGGATATCCGGTACTTGGAGAGCATCCGGGCGGTCCTTCCCCGCTTGGTAATGGCGATAATCGCCGAGGCGCGGGCCTCTTCGGCCATTATGCAAGCAGCGCGACAGATATTCTCCGCATCGCTCAGGGCATGGTCCCGTTTAAGATAGGAGGTCTTTTTCAGGAGTTCCGGCCGAGATTCGGCAGCGGAAACTATTTGGTCCATAATGCCCACCGCGTTTACCGGGCTGATTCCCACTGAAGTCTCGGCAGAGAGCATTACGGCATCGGTACCATCGAAAACAGCGTTGGCTACATCGCTGGCCTCGGCTCTGGTCGGCCGGGGGTTTGTGATCATCGACTCCAGCATCTGGGTGGCGGTAATAACCGGCGTATTATGCATATTGCACTTTTCGATGATCATCTTCTGTAAAATGGGCACGTCCTGGGTGGGCATCTCCACCCCGAGATCACCCCGGGCAACCATAATTACGTCTGCTTCGGCAACAATACCGTCAATGTCGGCAACCGCTTCGGGCTTTTCTATTTTGGCGATTATGGGCAGCAGCTTTCCGCGGTCCTTCATCAACCAGCGCAGCTCCTTGATATCGTCACGGCTGCGTACAAAGGAGAGGGCCACAAAATCGATGGGCTGACTGATGATAAACTCCAGGTCATTCTTGTCCTTTTCGGAAATCGACGATGCACTGACCTTTACCCCCGGCAGATTTATCCCCTTACGGGACTTCAGCACACCTGAGTTCTTTACCGTGCAGAGGACTTCACTTCCTCCGGAAGAGAGGACCTCCAGGCGGATAAGTCCGTCATCAATAAGGATGGTATCCCCCTTTTGGACATCTTCAGCCAATCGCTTATATGCGGTAGGCACCTTTCCGGGAGCACCGACGCATTCTTTTGTCGTTATAACAAGCTTCTCTCCGGCGGTTACCGGAATATCGGCTTCAAGGTCACCAAGCCGGATTTTGGGACCACAGAGATCCGCAAGGATAGCCACAGGACGCCCTGTCGAGGCGACCGCGGCCTGCACATTTTTCACAGCCTGGGCGTGAAACTCGTGGTCTCCATGAGAAAAATTCATCCTCACAATATCGAGCCCCGCTTCGATCATCTTTTCCAGTACCGGAACGCTGTTGGATGCCGGTCCGATTGTTCCGATGATTTTTGTTTTTGTCAGGGTTACGGAATGTTCCATATATATAGGGTATATCCTGAGGGCTCCCCAATGCAACAGAATTACTCCACCGGAACCATCATTTTTTGCATTCTTAACATTGTACTGATGGTCGTATATGTGTAGCATAGAGATCCATGGGAAAACACCACAGTAAAAACAGTTTCCACCGCTGGCTGCAAACCAGGATTCCTCTGAAATCTGACCAATCCCCCGGAGATGAAAAAATAAACGCCCTGACCCATCTGGCAGGCTTCATTCTTGCTCTGTTCGGAACGTTGCCGCTTATCCTGCGGGCTGTCGAGGGAGGGCGTCCCTGGATGGTCTTCAGTGCTTCGGCCTATTCCCTCTCCATGCTCGTTCTCTATGGAGCCTCGACCATGTACCACTGGGCACGCCGGGACACAACCAAACGCATTGGACGCATCTTTGATCATCTTGCTATTTACCTGCTGATTGCCGGCACCTATACACCGATTACCTTTCGTATATGGGAGCCTGAAGGACCCGTCATTCTGACCATTCTCTGGGCAATTGTTGCAATCGGTTTTATAATCAAGATCCTCTTCTGGCAGCGATTCAAGGTTTTTCATGTCGCAGTCTATCTGGCAATGGGCTGGCTTATTGTATTCTTCTGGAAACCCGTTACAGAAAGGATTCCCCGGGAGTTTCTTTTCTGGGCCCTTGCCGGAGGACTGAGTTATACCATAGGGGTTGCTTTCTACGCACAAAAACGGTTCCCTTATCATCACGCTATCTGGCACCTCTTTGTTCTGGGAGGATCGATATTCTTTTACCTCGGGATTTATTATCACATTCTGGTGTAAACCGGACACACAAAGATATCGACGTTTTATAAATTTTCTCTATTTACTCTTGATCTTCCCTGACAATCTTCGTATACTCTATTTTGTCAGGGAGCTTGCCGGAGCAGCTTGCGCACCTTCAGCTCCTCTTTCGGGGTACATGCTGCACTTTCAACCTGAATCAACGTACCTCGTTCCGGCGGGCTCTATGACATTTTTACTCCATACACGAATCACCCCTTGCCAGAAAGACTGCTTCTTCCTATCTTATCCAGGTAACACCTACAGGAGAATGAGAGTCTATGCCCGTTAGTGATTCTGCAATTATTATACTGGGAGCCTCCGGCGACCTGGCCAAGCGCAAGCTGATCCCCGCCCTGGAACGCCTGTTCCACAAAAAAGAGATTGATGATACCTGCCGTGTCATTGGGTCCGGAAGAACCCCTTTCAGCCATGACAGTTTTCGAGCCCACTTTGACAGGGACCGGGAATTCAGTCAGCTGCTTTACTACCACCAGGGAATAGAGGGTATACGGGAGTTTGTCTACGCCCTCAAGAATTTTAAGCGAATCATCATCTTTTTTTCCCTTCCTCCCAAGGTCTACGCCGACACCTCCGAGGCCCTTTATAAGGAGGGTTTTCGAGACGAGACTACCCTTATAATTGAAAAGCCCTTTGGTTATGACCTCGATAGCGCCCGTCAACTTAATGCAGATCTTCAGCGCTGCTTCAATGAGCTTCAGATCTTTCGGATTGACCACTACCTGGCAAAAGAGGCGGTCCAGAATATCCTGGTGTTCCGTTTTGCCAACGCCATCTTCTACCCTGTCTGGAACTCCCGCTACATTGAGTCGATCCAGATCAATGCCCTGGAAGACATCGGGGTTGAAGATCGGGGGGCCTATTTTGACGGAGCGGGAATAATACGCGATATGGTACAAAACCACCTGATGCAGCTTTTATCCCTGCTGACAATGGAGGCCCCGGTAAACCTGGAAGCGGAGGAGATCCGGATCCAGAAAATGCAGATCCTCAAGGCTCTTGAAATCAAACGCTGGGCAAAGATGCAGTACCAGGGATATCATGACGAAAAAGGTGTGCCCCAGAACTCAAAAACCGAAACATACGCCGAACTGGAGATGACGATCAACAACTTCCGCTGGAACGGCATTCCCGTGTATATACGCACAGGCAAGGCAGTGCACCGCAAGGGCACGGAGATCGGAATCCGCTTTAAAAAGGGCCCCCAACTGCTCTATAACACCGCCGGACAGATTCCGCCGAATCAGATCATATTTAACATACAGCCGGATGCCGGTATTCTGATGGACTTTATGGCCAGGGAACCGGGAGGCAGCGGCAGGATAAGCTCCACCAATATGACCTTCTGCTATTCAAACAGCTTTCTGGATGCGGAAATCCCCGAGGCCTACCAAAAGCTTCTGCTTGACGCCATACGGGGAGACCGGACCCTTTTTATCAGTGCCGAAGAGACAGAACTCTCCTGGGAAAAGTTTGCTCCGACCCTGCAGGACGAAACGCCGGGAACCTACGAACGGGGGACTTTACCCCCCTCGCCGCTGGGAATCGACTGGATTGATTTTGACAAATACGGTTCCGCCTGCCGGCTGGATTAATCCTTCCTGCGTAAATTCACTTTTACGCACACACCTACCCTTCCTGTCTCATACCCCTGGGCCCGGCTTTCCGCGCCTGACGTGGACTGATGCCCGTATAGCGGTGAAAAGTCCGGCTGAAGGCGCTGTGGGATGAGAAACCACAGGTTAAAGCTATCTCGGTTACCGGAATCCGGGTACGGACCAGGAGCTCCAGAGCCCGTTGCACCCGCATCTCTGAAAATACGGCAGCAGGGCTCTTTCCCTCCTGCTGCTGAAACAGACGCCGCAGGTGGCTGACGCTTACCCCGCTCTCTTTGGCCACCTGTTCAACGCTTATGCCGTACTCCATTTTCGACTCATAGATACTCCTGGCTCTGGCTACAATCCGCGCAGCCTGAGGACGGTCATCGGGCTGCAGAAAGTCATCCTTTTTTTCCAGAACAAAAAAGGTCAGATTCAACAGCAGCTGCTGAAAATAAATCGGCGTTATTCTTAAGGGATTAAAAAAGTGGTCATACGCCGCGCGGGCCTCCTTTCTGAGCCATTCGGCTTCAGACGCACTCAGGGAAACTGAAAGCCAGCCGTCCCGGCGGCAATACTGCTCCAGTTCCTTGGGTACAATATCGTAATGAACAACCGCAATCTCGGCATTCATATCCTGAGGACTCCCGCTGCCGCGCCAGCCGTGCATATTGTCGGGGCCGAATATCCAGAGAGTCCGAGCCGCGGCCTTTTCAAGTCCGGATGCAAGTACGGGGCGAATTTTTCCTTGCAGCACTGCCTGGAACTCCCAGACCCTGCGCCGCCGGATCCTTTCCGGATAGGCGTCATACCGCCGCAATCCCTTGTTAGAATAGACAATCATGAGCGTTTCGGCACAGTTTATCATTGATAGTGTACAGCCGTCAAAGGGAGGTTCCGGTAGAATCTCCATAGCCCATTACCCAAACCACACAGATATGAATGTGTGCAAGGAGATTCAATGAAGAAGACACGTTACGCTCTTGTCGGAACCGGAAGCCGCAGCCGGATGTACATTGATGCAATTGCCGGGACCTTCAACGATAGTGCCGAGCTGGTCGCGTTTTGCGATATAAATACGACCCGCATGGATTTTATGAACCGACGGCTTCAGGAAAAGTTCAAGCATGCACCGGTGCCAACCTACAAGGCGGAAGACTTTCGCCGGATGGTACAGAAAGAAAAGCCCGATACGGTAATAGTCCTGACCTGGGACCGTACCCATCACCGTTACATAATCACCTCCATGGAGCTGGGCTGTGATGTGGTAACCGAAAAGCCCCTTACAACGGACGATGAAAAATGCAGGCTGATTCTGGATGCCCAGGAAAAATACGGCAAAAAAATCACCGTTACCTTTAACTACCGCTACAGCCCGCGGAATACCCGCATAAAGCAGCTGATCAGCTCCGGGGCTATCGGTGATGTTGTTTCTGTCCACTTTGAATGGATGCTGGATACCCGGCATGGTGCCGACTACTTCCGCCGCTGGCACCGGGACAAGAATAACTCCGGCGGCCTTATGGTCCATAAATCGACCCACCACTTTGATCTGGTAAACTGGTGGCTGGACAGCAAAGCGGAAAGCGTATTCGGCATGGGCCGTCTGGCCTTCTACGGGCGGGAAAATGCCGAGCAGCGGGGAGTACGGGAGTTCTACGAGCGTTGCAAAGATAATCCCGTCGCGGAAAAAGACCCCTTTGCCCTGGACATGTCGGGAAACGAACTGATGACAGGCCTCTATCTGAATGCCGAACACGAAGACGGATACATCCGGGACCAGTCAGTGTTCGGACATAACATATCCATCGAAGACACCATGAGCGTAATGGTCAAATACCGCAACAAGGCAGTCATGACCTACTCCCTGAATGCCTTCTGCCCTATCGAAGGTTATAATGTCAGCTTCAACGGGACCAAAGGCCGCATCGAGGTGCGGATTGTCGAACGGCCCTATGTCTCCGGCTCCACCATCGACCAGAACGATCCTGATTACAACATGCGGGAAGACGGAGCCGTAACCGGTAAGAGCGGAGAGCCCGAGGCTAGCATAACAGTGCAGCAGCTGTGGGGCGAACGGCAGCCCGTCACCTGGACCGAGGGTAAGGGCGGCCATGGCGGCGGCGACGGACTGCTGCTGGAAGATATATTCAAACCGGGACGGGAAGATCCCCTGAAAACAGCAGCCGGTGTAGAAGACGGGGTCAATTCAATCATGGTCGGAATAGCGGCGAACAAGTCCTTTGCCGCCGGAAAACCGGTGAACATAAAGGAGCTGCTCCACACATAAAGAGGAATGCCACTGTCTTTCCCCCTGTTTTTTTTCGGCGCATTCCTTTATACTTTCTGTGCTGTCCGCGCTATCCGCGCTATTAATTCGCGCTACCGAACAACAGGGGAAGGCACATGGCAAATATTGAACGAAACTTTACAATAGACGGAAAAACATATCGGATTTTTGATGTATCAAAGGCTGATATTCCGGATGGAATCGGGTCTCTCCCCTACTCCATCCGGATCCTGCTTGAGAACATTCTGCGAAAAGCCAGTCTCGGCAAGGCATCTGCTGAGGACGTGCACAAGGTGCTGGCCTACCGGAGCAGCCCCGGCCAGGACATTCCCTATTATCCAGCCAGGGTTCTGATGCAGGACTTTACCGGTGTGCCCGCGGTCGTTGATCTCGCTGCCATGCGCAACGCCATGGTTGCCCGGGGCGGGGATCCCAAAAAGATTAATCCCCTTATTCCGGTGGATCTGGTAATAGACCATTCTGTGCAGATCGACTTCTGGCAGGGAAAGAATGCTCTGCAGAAAAACGTAGAGATGGAATATACCCGCAACAGCGAGCGCTACCGGCTCTTGAAGTGGGCAGCGGAAAGCATGGACAACTTCAGGGTTGTTCCTCCGAATTCGGGGATCTGCCACCAGATTAATTTTGAAAACCTGGGCCGCATTGTCCGGGAGAGCAGCGAAGGAGGTTCCCCGACCCTTATTCCCGACACGGTTATCGGGACCGATTCTCACACCACCATGATCGACGGTCTGGGTATCATGGGCTGGGGCGTCGGTGGCATTGAGGCCGAGGCAGTCCTCCTGGGACAGGCCTATGTAATGCCGGTTCCAGAGGTAATCGGTGTTAAACTCACCGGGAAGCTCCCGGCCGGAGTAAGCGCCTCCGACCTGGTACTTACTTTAACCGAGATGCTGCGGAAAGAGGGTGTAGTCGGCAAATTCGTGGAATACTTCGGACCCGGCATGAGCGCCCTGCCCCTGCCGGACCGGGCGACGGTTGCCAACATGAGCCCGGAATACGGCGCCACCATGGGATACTTTCCCGTAGATGATTCGACAATCCGCTACCTGAAAGAGACCGGAAGAGAAGAGGCTGCTGCCTTGAGCGAGGCCTACCTCAAAGAGACAGGAATGTTCTTCTCTCCCGATTCGGAGGCCCGCTACAACAAGGTGCTGCATCTGGACCTTGGCAGCGTACGTCCTTCTGTTGCCGGCCCCTACCGCCCCCAGGACCGGATCGATGTCTCCGACCTGCCCAGGGTCTTCGGCGACGAGCTGGAAAAGAACGCCCCGGGGTCCTCCGGAAAAACCGTTAAAGCACACATAAACGGTACCGAAATCGAAATTCCCCAGGGAGCAGTGGCAATTGCCTCTATTACATCCTGTACCAATACCTCAAACCCCTTTGTAATGATCGGCGCAGGCCTGCTGGCCAGAAAGGCCCGCGCCCGGGGCTTGAAGCCGCCGGCGTGGGTAAAGACCTCCCTCGCCCCCGGATCCCAGGTCGTGCTTGATTACCTGGAACGGGCAGGACTGGTCGATGATCTTGAGGGCATCGGTTTTACAGTCAGTGCCTTCGGCTGCGCCACCTGTATCGGCAACTCGGGACCTTTGCCGGACTTCGTTACGGAAGCCGTTGACAGCGAGGGCCTCTTAACGGCCTCGGTAAGCTCCGGTAACCGGAACTTTGAAGCCCGGATACATCAGAAGGTGCGCTTTAACTTTCTCGGATCCCCGCTGTATGTTGTCGCCTTTGCACTGGCCGGCCGGGTGGATCTCGACATCATGAAAGAAGCAATTGGAAAGGATGCCGAGGGCAGGGAGGTTTTTCTTAAGGATATCTGGCCCACCTCCGATGAGATTAATTCAGTCCTCGGCAGCGCCGTAAAGTCGGAAGACTTTGTAAAACGCTACGCCGAGGTTTTCCAGGGAGACGTTACCTGGCGATCCCTCAAGGTAGACAAAAGCGAACTCTTTCCCTGGGACCTGGAATCCACCTATATCCGGGAGCCGGATCTCTTCTTCGACCCCCCGGAAGGGGATCCTGGTGTAATTGAAAAAGCCCGGGCACTGGGGGCCTTTGGCGACTCAATTACCACAGACCACATCTCTCCCGCAGGGACCATCGCCGCGGATTATCCCGCTGGGCGCTACCTGCAGGAAAAGGGAGTGCTCCAGAGGGACTTCAACTCCTATGGTTCCCGCCGGGGTAACCACGAGGTCATGATGCGGGGAACCTTTGGTAATATCCGTATAAAAAATCAGCTTGTTCCGGAAAAAACCGGCGGATATACCCGACGCAGCCCCGGAAGCGAGATCGAGTTTATCTACGACGCGGCGACGAAGTACGCTGAAGAAGGAACTCCCCTTATTCTACTGGCCGGCAAGGAATACGGTACCGGTTCATCCAGGGACTGGGCAGCCAAGGGACCGCGTCTTCAAGGGGTGCGGGCGGTTATTGCCGAGAGCTTTGAGCGTATTCACCGCAGCAATCTTGTGGGTATGGGGGTTCTTCCATTCACATTTTCCCGCGGAGACAGCGTCTCGTCCCTGGGGCTCAGTGGTTTTGAGACCTATTCAATAAGCGGACTTGAAGATTTTGCTCCCGGCACTACCGTTGAAGTCAGCGCGAAAAGCCTCGAAGGAAAGACCATCCGCTTCAAGGCGACCCTGCAGATCTATTCCCGGGTGGAAGCTGAATTTATTAAAAGCGGCGGCGTACTGCCCTATGTGCTGGAAGAGCTGAAGTAAAAAAGGAGCAGCAAAATGAGTACGCTTACCGACAATATTACCGGATTTCAGCATCTGGGGCTTCCTGTCAAGGATATCGACCAATCAATTTCTTTCTATTGCGGATTTGGGTTCTCAGTATCCGGCAGGCATGAACTTGAAGAACATGGTGGAATCACCAGGGTAGCGTTCCTTGATATCAACGGTTTCTGTCTGGAACTGTATCAACCCGCCCCTGGTGTTGCTGACGACCGGACCACCGGAATTATCAATCACATCGCATTGGACGTAAAAGATATAGACACCGTTTATGAAGAGATTAATAAAGCCGGCTTTAGAGTTATTGAAGGCATTAATACTCTTCCGCTGCAAGCAAACGGCATAAAGTTTTTCATGATTTCCGGTCCTGACGGTGAGAGGGTAGAATTCAATCAGAAGCTGTAAAATTCTTCTCAGACAGCCGTTCTTTATACGAGATCCAAGGATGTCAAACAATAAAGAGCAGCACTGTCCCGCCGACGGCCAGCAAAGTGCCGGCAATAGCCCCCGGGGTAATGACTTTCTTAAACCAGTAATGGTCCAGGGGAAGCAGCAGAATCGGCGAGGTCTGCATAAGGGCGGTTACAATTCCAACCGGTGACCAGGAAAGGGCGTATAACGAGAGCACAATACCAAGGACGGGCCCAACCATGGCCCCGCTTGTTATAAGCTTCAAGGCCGTACGGTCCTTCATGGCGGCAAAATCCCGCGCAAAGGAACCCCGAAGCAGCGCATAGATGATCAGTCCGGCCAGGCCCGCAATCAAGCGCAGGAGGTTTCCGCTTACCGGGGGCAACCCGGATACGAGCCCCGCTTTGGCCAGCATCATGCCCAGGGCCTCAGTCAAGGCCCCGCCCAGGGCAGACAGGGTTCCTGCCCGCTTTTTGGAGGTTTCCCGGCTTTTTGCTCCCCGGCCCCTGGCGCCTTCCTCAAGAATGACCCAGACAACACCGCCGACTGTTGCCCCGATCCCTGTAATCTGCAGCAGCCTAAGAGTCTCTCCAAGAGCCAGCCAGGAGGAGAGGGCTGCAAAAATCGGAGACAAGGTCATGATAACCAGGGTCTCCCGGGGACCAAGGTCCACAAAGGCTTTAAAAATAAGCAGATCCGCGATAAAGAACCCAAGGAACCCGGAAGAAAGCAGGTAAAGATACACGGAAAACTGAAATCCCGTGGGGAAAAACCGGCCCAGAAATATCACATGGACAAGCAGCATGGCCGGCAGGGCTATCCAGAGCCGGACATGGGTAACAGTACGGGAGCCGACCCTTTTTCCCGCTTCCGAATAGACAATCGAGTTCTGGGCCCAGCAGGCGGCGGTAATAAGAGCGAAGATCTGCCCGAGAATTGTATGCATAGCTTTCTCTTACTCCCTCTCACACCATCTTCTCAGGCACAACCCAGCTGTCATATTCCTCACCGGTTACAAAACCAAGCCGTATACCCGCCTCTTTGAGGGTGATATTCTCAGCATGGGCCTTCTTGGCTATGGCCGCGGCCTTGTCATAGCCGATATGAGGGTTCAGCGCAGTAGCAACCATTAACGTCCGTTCAAGATATTCAGCCAGCTTTTCCCTGTTGGGTTCCAGCCCCGCCACACAGCGCAGTCTGAAACTCTCCATTCCGTCTGCGAGCAGACTGATGGACTGCAGCAGGTTATGGATTATCACGGGCTTGAAGACGTTCAGCTCAAAATTTCCCTGGGAGCAGGCAAAGGCTATGGTGCTGTGGTTGCCCATTACCTGGGCGCAGATCATGGTAAGGGCCTCGCTCTGGGTGGGATTCACCTTTCCCGGCATTATGGAGCTCCCCGGTTCGTTTTCCGGGAGAATCAACTCTCCAATGCCGCAGCGGGGTCCCGACCCGAGCCAGCGGATATCGTTGGAAATCTTCATCAGTGCGGCAGCCAGGGTTGAAAGGGCTCCGGAAAGCCCCGCTATCCCGTCATGTGCGGCAAGCAGGGCGAACTTGTTGGCCGCCGGGGTATATCTGTCTCCGCTGAGCTTTGAAAGTTCCTCGCAAACCGCAGCGTCAAAACCCGGGGGAGCGTTCAAACCGGTACCGACTGCGGTCCCGCCGATGGGAAGCTCCAGCAGCTCTTCTGCGGCAAAGCTTATACGCTGTACCGCCTGGCGCAGCTGAGTAACGTACGCGGAGAACTCCTGTCCCAGGCTCAAGGGTACCGCGTCCTGCAGATGGGTTCGCCCAACCTTGATTACCTTTGCCCAGACCCGGGCCTTTGCTTCAAGTTCCGAGGCAAGTAATTCAGCAGCAGGAAGAAGCCTGCTGGACACCATGGATACCGCAGCAATGTGCATTGCCGCGGGAAAGGTATCATTGGAGGATTGGGAACGGTTTACATCGTCATTGGGGTGTACCAGCTCCTTTTGGCCCTTTTTACCTCCCAGGAGTTCCGCCGCCCGGTTGGCGATAACCTCGTTCAAATTCATATTTGTCTGGGTGCCGCTGCCGGTTTGCCACACAACCAGGGGAAAATGATCCTTCAGTTTACCGCTGATAACCTCGTCGCAGGCGCTGAGCAGAGCCTTAAGTTTTTCTTCTTTCCAGGAAACAGAGCGGGCATTCGCCAGAACACAGGCCTTCTTCAGCAGTCCGTAGGCCTGAATAAAATCTTCAGAGAACCTTTCTCCCCCGATGGGAAAGTTTTCCAGTGACCGCTGAGTCTGGGATCCCCAGTAACGGGAGTCCTCAACCTGAATGTCTCCCATGGTATCGTGTTCAACTCTGTATCCCATTGTGCTCAAGCTCCTTTTTTTGTCATCGGATTATCCTGACCGCGGGCCAGGCCAGCCCTACTGTAGCAAATTTGGTCATGTACCAACAGCTCTTTCATTAAAAATATGTCGAACACACAATTCGCAGAAATGCTTCATAACTCCTTCATATTTTACCTCTATTATAAGCATGTAAACAAAAGGGCCGCACTAGAGCGGCCATTATCAGGAGGATATATGAAACGCATCAGTCTTGTTTTTCTTATTGCTGCGGCGCTAAGCGCCATGGTCTTTGCCGAAGGGGCTCAGGAAACTCCGGCACCCGGACGCTTTGCCCCGGCAGAAACCAGCGTTCTGACAGGAACCATCTCAATACAGTCTTTTCCGCCGGTCCTTAATGCCGATGGACAAGAGTATTATGTCATGGTTCCGCCCTATGCTGTAGACGGCATCAAAATATCCGAGGGACAGGAAATAACCCTCGAAGGGTTCGTACACCAGGGCTACGGCCGGTTTGCCGCTCCCGGCAGCACTGTGATTGCTGTAACCAGGGCAACCATAGACGGTACCGAGTACGAGATTGATCGCCCCGGTCAGGGAGGCCGTTTTGCATACGGTCCCTGCTGGGATGATCGGTCCTACGGCCCCCGCGGCGGCAGAGGCGGTATGTGGGATGACCCCAGGGCACCACGGGGTGGGCGCTGGTAGACAGATACAGCAAGAAACAGTTTTAAGGCGAGGCCGGATCCGGTCTCGCCTTTTTTATTGACTTACCCCCTGCATACTGATACTATACTGATCGTGTGTACGTTAACGCAAAAACAATTATCAGGTGCTGCTCTTGGCTGATCTGGTCACAATCAAAGACATTGCCAGACTTGCCGGCGTCTCTATCGGAACGGTAGACCGCGTACTTCACAACCGCGGCCGGGTCGCTGATACAACAAAAAGCAGGATCCTCAAGATAATCAGCGATACAAAATTCAAACCAAACCTCTTCGCCAGTAATCTGGCACAGTCGCGAAACTACCGCCTGGGTATCTTAACTCCCCGGCCGGAACAGGACTCCGGATTCTGGCAGTTGCCCCACAAAGGCATGCAGACCGCCGCCGAAGAGCTCTCCGCATTCTCCGTGGAGCTGCTGTTTCACTGTTTTGACCGCTTTAGCCCGGACTCTTTCCGCAAAGCCGCCAGGCAGCTCATGACCAATTCGCCAGACGGGATCCTCCTGGCGCCGATTCTTCCGCAGCCGGCGGAAGATTTTGTCAGGGACTTATCGCCTGAGCTACCCATCTGCTGCTTCGACTCGGACCTGCCGACAATAAGCAAGCTCGCCTATATTGGTCAGGACCCGCGGATGAGCGGCCGGCTTGCTGCAAAACTGATGCGTATGCTTGTTCCACCGGAAAAGGAGACCGTGATCATTCAGGCTGTCAACCTGGATGAACATATCCGCGGCAGGGAAGAGGGGTTTCGCTCCTATTTTCCGGCTGACAAAAGGCCTCCGGTCCTGGAGGAGGTTCATATCGATTCCCGCGAAACCTGTTTTACCTTCCTGGATTCCCTTTTTAATCGGACACCGGACATCGGCGGCTTTTTTGTTGCCAATGCTTCGGTCCATCGGGTAGCGGAGTATCTTGCGGAAAAAGACAGAACCGGAATAGCCCTTATCGGCTACGACCTGATACCGCGAAACCGGGAATTTCTGGAACGGGGGGTAATCGACTTTTTAATCAGTCAACGTCCAGAGACTCAAGGGTATCTTGGAGTCCGGACCCTTTTTCGACACTTAAGCCGGCAGCCTGTGGGAGCCCCTCACGTGGTTATGCCTATAGATATTCTCACCGCAGAAAACATCCATTACTACATGCCCTTCGAGGCGATCGGAAATACCAGGGAGTTTAATTAACGATGAAACATACAGAGTTACGGCGAGAAGCCTACGAAGCAAACATGGAAATCGAGAAACAGAAACTTGCCATCTACACCTTTGGCAATGCCAGCGCCTTTGATCCGGCAGCAGGCGTCTTTGCCATAAAACCCTCAGGAGTCCCCTACGCGGAACTGAGTCCGGAGGCCATGGTTCTGGTGGACCTGGAGAGAACGGTAGTCGAGGGAGACCTGCGTCCTTCTTCCGACACCCCGACTCACGCGGTGCTCTACCGCGAGTTCAGCGGTGTCCTGGGCATCACCCATACTCACAGCCCCTATGGTGTAGCCTGGGCCCAGGCCTGTGAACCGATTCCCATTTACGGCACCACCCATGCTGATCACCTGACGGAGGATATCCCCTGCACAGAGGTTATGAGAGACGATGCGATAAAAAACAACTACGAGATCGAAACAGGGAACCAGATAGTTCAGGCCTTCAAAGAACTCAACCCTCTGGAAATCGAGATGGTACTCGTTGCATGCCACGGCCCCTTTGCCTGGGGGAAGAATGCCTGGAAAAGCGTGTATAACGCCGCCGTTTTGGAAGAGACAGCAAAGATGGCTTACCTGACCCGAACCCTGCGTCCGGGAACCCCCCGGCTCAAGGAATCGATAAAACGGAAACATTACGACCGTAAACACGGAAAAGACGCCTACTACGGGCAGACATAAAAATACTATAAAAACAGGAGAATATGATGCTGAAAAAAAAGGATTTTGAACAGCTTGAAGTCTGGTTTGTTACCGGGAGTCAGCACCTCTACGGCGAAGAAACCTTAAAACAGGTGACCTCAGATTCAAGGAAGATTGCCGCGGGTCTCGCGGAGGCTGCGAAGCTCCCGCTGAAAATCGTCTTTAAGGCCCTGGCCACTACAGCCGAGGAGGTCTCCAAAGTCTGCATAGAGGCAGATGCCAGCGAAAACTGCGTCGGCCTGATTACCTGGATGCACACTTTCTCCCCTGCGAAAATGTGGATAGCCGGACTATCCGGCTTAAAGAAGCCCTTCGTGCATCTCCATACACAGTTCGGCCGGGATATTCCCTGGTCGCAGATCGATATGGATTTCATGAACCTGCACCAGTCCGCCCATGGCGGCAGAGAGTTCGGCTTTATAGGCAGCCGGCTGCGCATAGAACGCAAGGTAATAGTCGGTCACTGGCAGGACCCGGATGTGCTGAAGAAACTCAATACATGGCTGGGCGCCGCACTTGCCTGGTACGACTCCCGCAGAATGAAGATTGCCCGTTTCGGAGACAACATGCGGGAAGTCGCGGTTACCGAAGGCGACAAGGTGGAAGCCCAGATCCGCTTCGGCTATTCGGTAAACGGATACGGTGTTGGAGACCTGGTAGAACATGTTAAGGCTGTTAAAGACGGGGAGATATCCGCCCTGGTAGACGAATATACCGCCAGCTATACCATGGGACCCGGGGCCGACAAATCCGATAAGGTACGGGAATCCGCCCGGATAGAACTCGGCATGCGGGCTTTTCTGGAAGAAGGAGGATTCTCCGCCTTTACCACTACCTTTGAAGACCTGTACGGCATGAAGCAGCTGCCCGGACTCGCCGTTCAGCGGCTCATGGAGTCGGGCTACGGTTTCGGCGCCGAAGGAGACTGGAAAACCGCCGCCCTGGTTCGCAGCCTTAAGGTTATGGCAATGGGAACCCCCGGCGGTGTCAGCTTCATGGAAGACTACACCTACCACCTGGAACCGGGCAAAGAGCGGGTCCTGGGGGCCCACATGCTGGAGGTCTGCTCGTCCATTGCGGCGGACAAACCGTCCCTGGAGGTACATCCCCTGGGCATCGGCGGCAAGGACGATCCGGCACGGCTTGTTTTTAACACCAAACCGGGGCCGGCAGTCAATGCAAGCATTATAGATATGGGCAACCGTTTCCGTCTCCTGGTAAACCCGGTAGAAACAGTTACTGCAGAGAATGACCTGCCCCGTCTTCCGGTTGCGCGGGTCCTGTGGAAACCCCTGCCGGACCTCAAAACAGCTGCCGCTGCCTGGATCCATGCGGGAGGGGCCCACCACACCGTCTACAGTCCTGCGATCAGCACGGAGCACCTGGAAGACTTTGCAGCCATGGCAGGAATCGAGATGGTTCTCATCGATGAAGATACAAATCTTCGCAGCTTCCGGCAGGAACTCCGCTGGAACGAAGCTTATTACGGGCTAAAGGCACTATAAAAGAGACCCGACAGCGCCAGAACGATGAAAAAAGATTCTAAGGGAGAGGGACATGAATACTGCATCTGTACAAAACGCGGCACAGCTCATTAACAACGGAAACACCATAATGGGAATGGAACTTGGTTCAACCAGAATCAAGGCCAGCCTGATCAGTCCGGCGGGAAAACCTCTGGCAGGCGGTTCCTACGGCTGGGAGAACAAGTTTGAAAACGGCGTCTGGACCTACGACATGAACGAGGTCTGGACCGGGATCGCAGGGTGTTATGCCGATATGGCCGCAGACGTGGAAAAACGCTACTCCCTTGGTCTCAGCAATTTTGCCGCCGGAGGTTTCAGCGGCATGATGCACGGGTATATTGCCCTGGACAAGAATGGTGAACTTCTTACCCCTTTTCGTACCTGGCGCAACAACATTACCGGACAAGCTGCCGAAGAGCTGACAAAGCTCTTCGGCTTCGCCATACCCCAAAGATGGAGCATAGCTCACCTGTACCAGGCGGTCCTCAATAACGAAGAGCATGTGGCCAGGATCGGCTTTCTTACAACCCTGGCAGGCTACGTCCATTGGAAGCTGACGGGAGAACGGATAACAGGAATCGGAGAGGGCTCCGGAATGTTCCCCATTGACCCTGCAAGCCTGGATTATGACAAGGAGAGGATGGAGAAATTCGATCGCCTTGTAGAAGGTAAAAACTACCCATGGAAACTGCGGGATATTCTGCCAAAGGTCCTGATGGCCGGAGAAAATGCCGGAGCACTCACTCAGGAAGGTGCACGGCTCCTTGACTCATCCGGTACGTTACAGGCGGGCATTTCCATCTGTCCACCGGAAGGGGATGCCGGAACCGGGATGGTCGCAACCAACAGCGTAAAACCCAGAACCGGGAACGTCTCCGCGGGAACTTCAGTTTTTGCCATGATCGTTCTTGAAAAACCCCTTAAAGAAGTCCATCCGGAAATCGACATAGTCACGACCCCGGACGGAAAACCCGTGGGAATGGCCCATTCCAACAACTGCTCCAGCGATTTTGACGCCTGGATGGGGATCCTCGGCCAGACCGCTGCGGCCCTGGGGCTGGAACCTTCGGCTGATACTTTGTATGGAAAACTGATGCCCCTGGCCCTGCAGGGTGATCCAGACGCCGGAGGACTCCTGGCCGTCAGCTACGTCTCCGGTGAACACATTACCGGGTTCAGCGAGGGTCGCCCGCTCTTTGTCCGCACACCGGAGAGCAGCTTTACCCTGCCGAACTTCTTACGCTCCCTGCTGTTTACCGCCTTCTGCGCCCTGCGTACAGGACTGAATATTCTTACCGAAAAGGAGGGGGTTGCCGTTGACGAGATCCGCGGCCACGGCGGGATCTTCAGGACCCCGGAAGTCGGGCAGCGCATCATGGCTGCCGCCACAGGGACAGCAGTCAGCCTGCCGGAAACCGCCGGGGAGGGAGGCGCCTGGGGAATGGCCCTGCTTGCCGCCTATATGCTCAAGGGCAGAGACTCCGCAAGTCTTCCGGAGTTTCTCGATTCCCTGATATCCGGCAGCATGGGGCAGGCACTCAAACCCGATCCGGAGGACGTCCGGGGATTCAACGAGTTCTTTGAGCGGTATCACCGGGGACTGTCGATAGAGCGGGAGGCGATCAGGGTACTATGAGAAATAGAGACGTAAGACTATATCCTGGTTGTAGTTGCCGAATCCGCGTCCGAAGATATTTATACCGCCCACATGTTTTGCGTCATCTTCGACCCCTATTTTGACGGTTATTGAATGGTGGTCAGAAAGGTTGAGATCTTCAAGTTTCACATTGGATATCCGCAGACCATCCACAAAAGACCCATTATTGGTTACTCTCCAGCTTTTAAGTAGTCCATACTGTGAACCTTCAAGCTTCCACCAGGAAGGTGTAAGCTTTCCCCTTTTATCACCATAGTCACCGGGAGAAGTCCACGTTCCTACTTTCACATCGTTTATCCACAGAGAAATGTCAGAAAGCCATTCTTTGTTGGTACCAGGAACCTCTGAAGAGAGTTCCGTCACAATTTCCAGAGTTTGAACCGGCGTATCCTTATAGAGGCTGTTGTTTGGAAACTTGTATTCCACATAGCCTTTTTCAAACCAGATTAATCCGGCTTTAACCCGTTCGGGATCAAGAAAATGGTTAGGAACATCAAGATAACCGATTATACTCTCCGTTGAGCAGAGCCCGCAGGGAGCTGTAACTTCGTAGCGGGTATACAGGCCAATAGGCATTTCAACTTCAATGACATTATCCTTTTCTGTTTCCCGCTTCTGGTTTGAAAACTCTATAACGATTTCGGAATAGATTGGATGACAAATTTTCTGTGTACCTTTCTTGCCTTTTATCTGCTCCGTTTTAATAAGACCTGCTTCTTCCAGAACCATTACATTGGTAGCAATGGTTGACTGGGGCAAGGCTAATGTAGCAGCCAAATCGTTAATGTTTTTCGGTCCCTGGTCAATAACTTCAAGTATCTTTAATCGGATCTTTGAGGCAAGCCCTTTGATTTTATTAAAATCTTCGCTGGGATCAATTATTATTGCTCTGTTTTCCTGGTTCTTCATCTCTATCCGTCTCAGCTCAGATTATATCAGCAATCTATATCAATTTCTATGATGCACAAAAGAATAGAATGCATAAGATCAAAATACTTTAGAAACATACATATCCAGAATACAGGATACAAAAAAACCGGGCCGCTCCGGCGGGACCCTTTCCCCCGCTGGAGCAGACATGGTTGCATGAACAATGACTAAGATTCTATTCGTAGCGCAACAACAGACATCGGCGGAAGCGTCAATTCCAATTCATCATCACTTGTTTTCATTTCAGAGAAGGACCGTGGTGTAAGGCTGTTCGGCTCATCGAAGGTATTGTGTAATTTCATCGATGAACCTGACAAGATACGTCCGCTGACATTCTTAATCTTTGTACCTCTGAGCACGGTCATAATTTCCGCGGGCCGCTTAGGGTCGACGTTGTTCATAGTTACCAGAATACTACCGTCATCGGCTTTTGAGGCTGATGCTGTAACTTTATCCATACTGTATTCACCGTAGCTGTACTTCTCTGCCTCAGCATGTACGGGTAAATGAGTCGCCCTCTGGTGTCCTTTGTATAAGTCAAAAACGTGATAAGTCGGTGTAAGAATCATACGCGGACCATCAGTCAGGACCATAGCCTGTAATACATTCACGGTCTGCGCGATATTGGCCATTCGGACCCGAGAGCTGTATTTATTGAATATATTAAGGCTTATTGAAGCAACCAGAGCATCCCGCATGGTATTCTGCTGGTACAAAAAGCGGGGAGGAGTTCCGGGTTCGACCTCAAACCAGGTTCCCCACTCATCAACGATAAGCGCCACCCTTTGTTCCGGGTCATAGCGATCCATTATGGCCGAATGCCGATGGACCAATTCTTCGGTATTGTGTGCTTTACGCAGAATAAGGGCCCACTCATCTTCTGGAAAATCGGTTGCCGATCCCCGTTCTTCGGTAGTGCTGTCACCGCTGGAAAACATTCTGGAATAATAATGGAGAGCAAGTCCGTCCATGCAGCAACGAGCATCGCGCATCATAACATCAGTCCAGTGATAATCATCGTTTCTTGGACCGCAGGCGATTCTGAAGACCTTCTGTCCGTTGTAGTCACGGACAAAGGTATTGTAGCGTTTATAAACCGAGGCGTAGTATTCCGGGGTCATCTTGCCGCCACAGCCCCAGTTCTCATTCCCGATACCAAAGTATTTAATATTAAAAGGTTCCTTTCTACCGTTTTTTATTCGCATCTCCGACATGGGTGTAGAATCAGGCCAATTCATATACTCGATCCACTCCTGCATTTCATGGATCGTACCACTTCCTACATTGCCACAGATATAGGGTTCAGCTCCGATTTGCTCACACAGATCAAAGAATTCGTGAGTACCAAATTGATTATCCTCAACGACACCTCCCCAGTTGCTGTTCACCATGGGGCGTCGTTCTTCCCTGCCTCCGACACCGTCCTTCCAGTGATATTCATCGGCAAAACAGCCACCGGGCCATCGAAGTACGGGCGCTTTAATATGTTTCAGGGCTTCTACTATATCGGTTCTCATGCCGCGTACGTTTGGTATATCACTCTTTTCGCCCACCCAGACACCGTCATAAATACAGCGTCCGAGATGTTCAGCAAAATGTCCATATACATTCTTATCTATTTCATGGTCCCCGCTTTCAGTCTGAACAATTATCTTATTTACCATCAAATGTCTCCTTATTTAAGTTCATCAATCTTCAGTTACAAAAGCCTATTCTCTGTGCCGAAGGAAAATAATTACGGCTTAAAGGTAATACGTGGAATTCATTCTTGTTCAGCCTTTTATACCTCCAACAGTCAAACCTGATATGAAATACTTCTGCCCGAATATAAAAACAAGCACGGGCGGAAGGATCGCAAGAACCGCACCAGGAAGCAGAACCTGGAAACCCGTACCGTAGGGATCTATTTGACTCGCAAGACCAATAGGAAGGGTATACTTGTCGCCTGTTCGAAGAACCACCAGGGGCCACACAAAGTTATTCCACTCTTTTCTTGCTAGCAGGATCGCCATTGCTCCGTATGCGGGGAGCATTAGAGGTGCCATGATACGAAAAAACAGACCATACTCTGTACAGCCATCTATTCTTCCGGCATCCAGATAGTCCCTAGGAAGGCTTATTGCATATTGGCGGAAAAAGAATATTCCCAGCGGAAAAGCCACGTAGGGAAGGATAACACCCGTATAGGTATTGACCAGTTTCAGTTTGATGATTATTTGATACAAAGGAAGCATCAGAATCTCGAGGGGAATCATCATTACAAACAGGACCAGTCCGAAAATAATGTTCCTCCCCTTGAAATCGTAAACGGCCAGTCCATATCCAACCACAGAACACACAATCAACGCGGACAAAGCATAGAGAGCTGTTATTGCTATACTGTTGAAATACCAGTTAGCATATTTTGAAGCACCACTGAATATATAGGCATAGTTTTCCAGCGTCATTTGATCAAGATTTATTCCCAGTGCCATTCCTTCGCGAAATAGGAGCTGAGTAGGACGAAATGACGCAAGGAACAAGTAATACAAGGGAAACAATAAAGCAACACCCATAATACAGAATATAGTCAAGGAAATAATTTGTCCTGGGGATATATGCTTCTTCTTTTTCAATACCTTACTTAGTTTCATGATTCTACTCCTTGCGAAACATGCCGAACAGACGAAGCTGGAATATATTAATCACAAAGACAATACCGAGCAGTGTAACTCCCACCGCGGAACCAACACCGAGCCTGTTCCGGAGCAAGCCTTCCTGATACATATATCGTACAATTGTCATGCCAATATCTCCTGGCATAGATTGATTCCAGAAAACATAACTCTCGGTGAACATCGCGTATCCGCCATAGATACTTATGGTAAGAACATAAATAGCAATAGGTTTCAGTAAGGGCAATGTTATACCAAAAAACTTTCTGAATACCCCTGCTCCATCAATACTTGCGGACTCATATAATTCGATTGGAATTGCCTGTAACCCAGACATAAAGTAAATCATGTTTACCCCGGCCCAACGCCACGTTCCGAGCAATACCATTAAGAACATTCCTGTAGATTGGTTAAGCATCCAGCGCACAGGTTCATACCCAAATCGGGCCAGAATACCGTTCACAAAGGCGACCTCTGTGTTTCCAAATAAAAGACGAAATGCAATACCGGCAACAACAACAGAAATAAGTGCTGGGAGAAAGACGACAGAGCGGAAGAAATTTCGTGCCAACATGATTTTTGAATTGAGAAATATCGCAATAATCATTGGCACCGGAATCAGAATTGTTATCGTCAAAAGAGTATAAATAGAACTGGTACGAAGGGCATTAAAAAAATGAATATTATTTAGTCTTTCATAGTTCTTCAGCCCAATAAATTCCCAGTTTCCGAAACCTTTAACATCATGAAGACTCATAATGATACTGGAAATAGTCGGATAAAGAAAGAAAACAAAGAACACAATCAGAAAAGGGAGAACAAAAACATACGGCGCAAGACGGGTAGAGTAAAAGATACCAGTAAGTTTAGATACTGTACGCAATTTCATTGAAACCTCTCAGTCGGCTCAGTCGGTTGAAGTCGACTTGTTACACTCTGCCATCAAATAACCCTGTTATAAAGGGTTTTAGAACAAGTAAACAGAACACAACCATCCGATAATATCCGCTGGAAACCCTGAGGGAAGCCAGCGGATATATAATACAGATCATTATTAAAGAAATTACCTTTTCTCTTATTCTCTTCTTAATTCAGCGGCAGCTTCTCGAAGTGCCTGCTCTGGGGTCCGGCTCTGGTCCTCGAATACCCAGTAACTGACTGAGTTACGAACAACAGTCTGGGCATCGGACAGAAGCTCGCCTGAGTTTGGCGATGGGATCTCATTCGCCTCGGCAAGTTCAATCAGCATTTCGAAAATAGGTTCATTATAGAAGTAGGGATCCGGCTTAAGAAGTTCAGGGCTATCCCAGACACCATCCCATCTGGGTGGATCAAAACGCAGGATCTCCCAAAGCTTGATATTCGACTCAACGGTAAGCTTTGCGTAGGCATTGAATTTCTTGGCAAGCTCTATATGCTTAGACTGGGTCGTGACAGAAGACCCAGTACCACCAATACCACAGGATCGCGCATCACCCTCTTCCCATACAGGCATTGGTCTCACAGCGATCTTGCCGGCGATATCCGGCATAAATTCCAGAAAGCGGCTCATATACCAGGTTGGCATAATGAGTGCTGCGAATCCTCCATTATTCATGAAAGGAAAAAATTCCTCAGCCCAAGTTTTCCCTCCGGGAGCACCTACTGCGATTTTCTGCTCGAATACCCAGCTGTGTAAACGCTCAAGGACCTCAATATTAACATCACTATCCAGGGTAACACTTCCATCGGGTCCCAGATAATCTCCTCCCCGCTGCACAATCATGGGCCAGAAGGGTCGCTGGTCAGCAGTTTCGATAATGGTCATGGGGATTCCCAAGGTGTCCCTTACTTTCCGGCCTGCCGCTTCAAAATCGTCCCAGGTCTTGATGTCATCAACATTTACTCCCGCCTTATCCATCATTTCCATGTTGTAGTAAACAACAGTGGCTCCTACATGTAGAGGAAGTCCATAAACTTTTCCGTCTTTGGAGTAGATATCAAATCGAGACTGAACGAAAGAATCCCGAACCGGGTCAACCACATCGTTCAATGGAGCCAGCTGAATATCACCTTTCAAAAAGTTTGAAAAGAAGTTGATGTTGATATCAACGATATCCGGAGCACCAACCCCAGCCTGAAACGCCAAGGTCAGCTGATTATGCATTTCAACATTCGGCGTCGTAACCACTTCGAGCTCAATCTGCTGATCTGGATACTCCGAATTCCATCGTTTCGCTGCATCATTGTAGAACTCCCCGTGCAGACCATTGGATGTCCAGAGCGTCAGTTTGGTAGGGCCTCCAGCGGCCTTGTCTCCTTGCCCTCCTGCTATCAGTGGTGAGATCATCACAAATGCGACAAGAATTACCACCGCTACCCGTCTAAAAACAGTACGATACATCATATTTCCTCCTTGATGTTAAGAATCAGTTTATTTGATTCTTATGCCTATGAATTGCAAGATAAACCGTGATGTCAAGACAACTTCATCATAATTCAAGCATAAACCAGGTTTTTTCATATGTCAAGATCAGTTTTTCTAATATGTATCATATTAAAAGTCATATTTCTATCATGCGCCAACAGAGGATGATCTACCCGCCATGTGCATTGCCCCCCCCCCCGGACAAATGTGCCGGCCTGCTTATTCTTAAGCCACTAAAGTTATGCTCATTTTTGCGGTTTCAACCCTGATCGCCTACACTTTAATTCATGATCAGCGGACTTCGTAAAATTCGTGAGATCTCGCAGAAGACAGACGCAGCGGCAGGAACACTGTACGGCTATACCAGTCAGTTCCTGCCCGGTGCACATCATCACATTCATATAGAAGAGTGTCACTATACCGGGACCAATAGAGCGACAGCCCTTGCTCAGGTACCTTTTCACCATCGCCCCGGAGAAGCAACACTAACCTACCTGTTATGCGGTTCATTGAAATTCACAACGGCCACAGGAGATTCCGGGCAGATTTTACCGGGAGGCTGCCTCTGGATAAACAACGCCACTGGCAGTAATGTAGAGTTTGAATCCGCCACACCACCGATGCAGGAGTTTTGGTCGGTATATGTTTGCGCAAGAATTCCCGGAGGAATCGATCCGGTCCCGCCACTCAGCTGCGAAATTCAATCCGCAGACATCCCGGTTCACAGGGGAGAAGACGGGACGATTGTCAAAGTAGTTGCCGGAGAATATGAAGGTCTGCTTGGACCATTATATATGGAATCCGGAACGGTGCTGTTTCTTGATATAAGCATTCCTCCGTTGACACCCTTTACTGTGGCAATTCCCCGGGAGTACAGGGTTCTTCTCTATTGCCTGGAGGGAAGCGGCCTGTACGATTATTCCTCCAGCCAGTTGATTCAGAGCTCGGAGCTTATCCGTTACGGCCGCGGCGAAGGGATATCCCTCAGCACCGAAACAGAGGAGGTCCGGCTGCTTCTTATCGGCGGGACACATACAGCATTGACAGAGCTCTGAAAGAGAGGCTACAAAGAGAGAACCATGCCCACAGGAATAAACACCACACTGCATATACTCCGCAAAAACTGGTTTATAGTCGCCATTTTAGCAAGTTTCGCCCTGGGGCTCTATCTGCCCCAGGCAGAAGATCTTCTTAACCCCGGGGGAAAAAGCAAACCGATCCTTATATTCACCCTGCTCTTTCTTTCCGGTATTTCGATTCCCACCGAACGGATAATCAGGGATCTCAAAGACTTCCGGCTGCACCTCTTTATTCAGGGAATCATCTTTCTGCTCTATCCGCTCCTGACCTGGCTTCTTCTGCTCCCCCTGGGGCCCTTGATGGATCCTTCGATCAGGATCGGGATACTCGCCCTCTCCTGCCTGCCGTCGACTATTTCCAGCTGCATCTTTTTTACCCAGGTGTCTGGCGGAAATACAACAGCCGCGGTTTTTAACGCCGCGGTCTCCAACATTGCTGCGGTTGTATTAACTCCCCCTGCTCTTTGCTTTTCTAATTCCAAGTGGGGAGACCGCTTCAGCGGCAGTATCTCCGGCTGAAGTCTACGGTTCTCTGGTAAAAACGATTATAGTCCCCATCCTTATCGGACAAAGCGCCAGGTATCCCCTGCGAAAGAATATGGACAGCTTCAAGGGGACCATCGGTAACGGAAGCAACCTGATAATCTTTCTTCTGGTCTACTTTGCAGTTGCCCGTTCATCAAGGGCGATAATCGAGGCGGCAAGTTTTACGCTCTTTGCCGGTCCCGTGGTTTTTCTTTCAATCCTGAATGTGCTGGTGCTGCTCCTGATTAATTTTCTCGGCCGTGGAACAGGACTGGACCGGCGCGACCGGATTACCGCCCTGTTCGTCGGCTCCCATAAAACCCTGGCCCTCGGGCTGCCCCTGACGGCTGCGGTTTTCGGCGGCGATCCGGAACACTACGCCTTTGTTATTCTGCCGCTGATCTTTTATTATCATATTCAGCTGATTTCTTCCGGGGTCTTACGGGTGCATATTTTTCAGAGAGCTTCCTTGTAAATAGCCACAATATCGTCGTAGCCGATCTCCATCTTACAGCACTCCAGGGTCCTGCGGGTGGTATTGAGTACCGAATCGGCAATCGCCGGAATCATGGATTCCACTATTCCAGGGTCCTTCAGACGTATTTCGAGCCCCAGAGGACGGATAAACTCCCGCAGCCGGTCGGCGGCGGCTTCTGCCAGCGCCTCTTCGCTTTCTGCGCCGTCGCTGCCGCCAAGGATTCGGGCCACCCGGGCATAGCGGGGAATGTCCGACTGCCAGGTATACTTCATGCAGGAATGGTAGACTGCACAGAGGCTTTTGCCGTGTACCGCATCCACATAGCCCCCGGCAGGCTGCCCCAGTCCGTGAATCCCCACGCAGATGGCATTGTCCAGGGCGATTCCTCCCAGGGTACCGGCCCAGGCCATGGTTGCCCTGGCCTCAAGGTCAGAGCCGTCCGCATAAACCCGGGGAAGAGTCTCCCGCACCAGCCTCATTGCCTCGAGGGCTGCCATGTCGGAGAAACGGGTGGCCTTGTTGGAGAGATAGCCCTCCATGGCGTGGAAGAAAACATCGATCCCGGTATCCGCTGTTACTCTCCTTGATACCCCCGGTAAGGGGGCTCTTTGCCCCGACGGACAAGCGGTTACAGCTTGACATAATGATGCCCGCAAGATACCCGGGGGCAATAACAAAGGTGTTCGCGCTGCTCAGGGGATGGCAGAGAGGATCCAGCTCTGCAGACAGAATGCTGGAAGTAAGGCCCCGTCCTCCCAGATGCTGGTATTCTTCGGGCATGGGCAGATCTTTAACAGTTTTTGATGATAGATCGATCTCGATGATTTTTCGTTCCATGGCTCTACTCCGGAATGGTTTTGCAGGGATCAAGAATAAACTGGTAATTGGTTCTCCAATCTCCAGTTATCTGCTACCATGGGTACAGCATCATCACCGGATGTCAAGGATATAGTATCGCCTATCCCCCGAGGATCAAGGGAACAATCGTCAAGACATCATTGTCCTGAAGCTCTTCCCCGGATTTAAGCAGTTCCTCCAGGTTCTGGCCCTCCCGCAGGATGATATAGGGGATTCTATCGGAAACATACTCACTAACAGTGCGGTACAGTCGTTCATAATCGCCGCCGTCCCCGTAAAAAGGAACATCCACAATTGCGCTTCGCTTTTTCGTGATCATGCGAAAAGCCCCGGAGAAAATAAGTTCAAATCTCTTGTGTGCCGTCTTCATAATTTAACCCGGGGCTCGTTCCCGCCGCAGACCCGGCAGTCCGGGCGCCGGGCAATATCAACTGTTTCGAGGTTTACACTCAGCAGATCAACCAGCAGCAGCTTCCCTTCGCTGCCGCAGGGGGAAATCCTTCCCAGAAGCTTTAAGGCTTCCACCGCCTGCAGGCTTCCCAGGACCCCTGCCACCGGGCCGCTTACAGGGGGCGGCCCCTCCTTTTTTAATTCACTCTCCGGCAGGAAACAGGCCAGGCAGGGGGTATCCGGCGGATTGATGAGCATAAGTTCTCCATAGAACTCCCGGATGCCCGCATGGAGCAGAGGAACACCGGCATCCCAGCAGTAGCGGTTCAACATCAGCCGGGATTCCAGGTTATCCAGGCAGTCGAGGATCATATCGCAGCCGGAGAAAACCTCCGTGATGTTGTCATCAGTTATGCGGCCTTGGAAGGTCTCGATCCTTATCTCGGGATTAAGAGCCGAAAGCCGCTCTTTAGCCTGCACGGTTTTTTCGGCGCCTATATCGCCGGTGGTATAGAGAATCTGACGATTCAGATTGGAAATATCTACCTGGTGGGAGTCACAAATTGTGATGGCACCAATCCCCGCGGCGGTCAGATACAGCGCTGCAGGGGAACCCAGTCCGCCGGCTCCGGCGATTCCAATATGGGATTCGGCAATCCTGTCCTGGGCTTCAGCCCCCCAGCCGGGAATGCTCAACTGCCGGGAATATCGTTCCCCTGAGATATCGCTGTTGTATTTGGTATTAATCATAAAAATGTACCCGTTGAGTCTATAATAGTTGTACAATATCCTGCTGTCAAACTGAAATTGCACCCAATATTCCATTATCCTTCTGAATATGACTATCATGATTATGATTTTGTATGATATTATCCTGATGAACCACACCAATACCAAAGGCGGAAGATTATGCACATAACCAAGGTAGAAGCTTTCCCCATCGCCTTTCCCCTGGATGTTCCCGCCCGGGACGCCACCGGCGTATGGGACAGCTGGAACACAGTAATCGTAAAAATAACTGCATCCGACGGAACTTCAGGCTACGGAGAGATCGGCCCCATCCACGGCGGTGGTATCCCGATTTTCACGGCCATGGTGGACCATAAGCTCAAGCACATCATCATGGGGGAGGACCCCTTTAACCGTGAAGGCCTCTACGAAAAGATGCTCGGCCGCGGTACCGGCGCCTACGCCCTGGGGCAGAAGGGCGCGATTGTAACCGCGGTAGCCGGAATCGATATAGCCCTCTGGGATCTGACAGGGAAGATCCTCAAAACCCCGGTCTGCAACCTTCTGGGCGGCAGAGCATATGACAAGTTACCAGCCTACGCCTCCGGATTCTTCGGTAAGGAGGGACGAGCCCTCACACCCGCGGAATGCGGGGACGAGGCAAAGAGCTACGCTGACCAGGGATTCAAGGGAGTCAAGATGAAGGTCGGCTTCGGCAGGCGTGAGGACCTGGAGAACCTGGAAGCTGTCCGCAAAGCCCTGGGTCCCGACCTGGGGATTATGATAGACGCCAATCAGAGCTACACCTGCCACGAGGTGCTCAAGATTGCCGACGAACTGGCGGCTTTTGACCTTACATTTCTGGAGGAACCCCTGCCTATCAACGACCTGGACGGCATGGCGGCCCTGGTGCAGAACGTAGCAACCCCCATCGCGGCGGGAGAAAACTACTATACCCGCTACGAGTTCCGGGATGTAATCGCCAAACGGGCGGTAAATATCATTCAGCCCGATATAATCCACGCAGGCGGTATAACTGAGACCAAGAAGATCGCCTCCATGGCCAGCGCGGCAAATATTCCCCTGGCACCCCATATTCACGCCACCGTGGGCGTTCCGGCGAGCATTCATCTGCTGGCATCCTGCGAAAACTCTATTGCAGCGGAATACATTACATCCGGCGGTTCCTACAAGCTGCGGCGGGAACTCTACGGCGACTGCTGTATAGCCAAAGAGGGCTATGTTCCGGTCCCGGAAGAACCGGGCCTTGGGATGCGGATAAACGAGGAGATTTTTGAGAAATACAGACCGAAAGGTATGTGAGAATCAAGTAGTGTTCAGAATCGTGGGGATGAGCTTACGGTAAACCTTTGAGCATCCGGGAATTACATGTACATCTGATATCATCTTGGGAATTTATCCAGTTTCCCGGTATTTTCGCAGGTTGAAGACTATCTATCCCCACGGTTCTGAACACTATAAAAACATACTATAGGCTGTCCGAGATTCCCCACAGACAGCCTCTATTATACTATCGCACTCTTTTCCTTCTATCAGGCGAAACTGCGTATAAAGAAAGTACAAAACTATTTGCCCAAATATTTCACCGCATCCTGAGCGGCGAAGCGTCCGGAATTAACCGCCCAGCCCTGACAGGAACCGGCACAGATAACTACATCGTAGGAGTCGCCATAGAGACCGCCGGCATCGGTTCCGGTAGCATAGAGACCGGGAATGGCCGTATCTTCCTCTGTCAGCACCTGAGCATGCTCGTTAACCTTAAGCCCGCCGACAGTGGTAAAGTATCCTACAGCCAGCTCGAAAGAGTACCAGGGACCGGATGTCATGCCCTGCAGATATTCAGCCTTCTTGCCGAAACCTTCATCTGCACCCTTTTCGCAGTAAGTGTTGTAGGCCGCCATGGTCGCTTTGAGGGTTTCCGCATCCACATCGATTCTGGAGGAGAGTTCATCCAGAGTATCGGCAATCTGTATTCCCTCGTTTCCTTTCGCAAGCTGTTCATCGATCTGATCATAGAGCTCGGTTAACCTGGTTCCGGTCAAGGTATACCCCCCGGTACCAAGAATACAGCCTTCCTCCACAAAGTAGTCGAGACTTGCCTTATTCAGGATACTGAAAACCCTTCGCTGGTTTTTGATGGCATTACCGGAAAAGGAGAAGTTCAGACCGGCAATACTTTCGTCGGCAAAACGTTTTCCATCCTGGTTTACCCATACCATGGTGGGCTGAAAAGCAGAGGCGGTATAGAGATGGTTTCCGTAGGGTATGCCTTTGAGGTTCCCTCCGTAGAACACGGCAGTTCCAAGATAGAAGGTGTCGGCACCGGCGCTGAGTCCCATCTTGATTCCGTCTCCGGTTCTTCCGGGCATACCGATTTGTATGCTGTTTTCCGGGGTAACACCGACATGCTCTTCCATCATCTCAGGATTATCTGAATAACCGCCGGTGGCAAGAATAACAACAGGAGCTTCGATGCTGATATTCTCGCCATCCTTATTCTCTGCAATAAGGCCTTTTACCCTGCCGTCTTCCATGACAAGCTCTTTACCGGGGGTTTCCAGCATAAGGTTTACACCGGCAGCGAGAGCAGCTTTATGCATGGAATTGATGTATCCCTCGCCCATTCCTTCAAAGAGATGCCATGTCTGGACAGAATCCCCCATAAAGGAGACTTCCGTAAACTCAACACCCAGGTCTTCCAGCCAATCGATGGTTCCAGCTGATGCTTTAAAAAACTTTTGCAGAATAATGCTGTTGGAAAGCCAATGGTTATACTCCTGTACCCTGCGCAACAGATCGACCTGGTCAATATCGACCCCTGCTTCCTTCTGGTAGTGGGAACCAACAGCGAACATGCCCTCGGTCATGATGGTTGTTCCGCCGGGATAGCTGTTCTTTTCCAAGAGGATAACATCAAGACCGAGCTGAGAGGCCTGAATAGCTGCAGTGAGTCCGGCGCCGCCGGCTCCGACAACAACCACATCGGCTGTGATATTCGGGTTACCAAGGCTTGCAGCTTCTCCAGCCTCCCGCCCCTGAGAGCACGAAGCTATCAGCACAACACTGACAAGAAACGCCATTACGAAGGCGGTCCTTTTGCATACGATCTTCTTCATTTGTTTATTCTCCTTCCTTATCGATATTTAAATACCGATAAAGATTGTTCTGAATACAGGTATATCAGGTCAGGGCACAAATGAAAAATTAATTATTCCGCTTGAATAATCGGAAGAACCGATTATTCCATTGACCTGCCCCCAGTACACAGTTAATATTGATAAATAATTATCGACTACAGGAGAGTCCTGCATGGATATTCACCGAATGAAGTGCTTTCTGAGATTAGCGGAAGAGCTTCATTTTTCCCGGGCAGCAGAGAAAGAATGCATGGCTCAATCCACCATGAGCCAGCAGATACATAATCTTGAAGATGAGCTGGATGCCCGGCTGTTTATCAGAAACAACCGGAGCGTGCAGCTTACTCCCGCGGGGGAATACCTAAAGCAGGAGTTTTCCAGGCTCCTTGAAAATTATGAGGCAGCCAAACACGAAGTCCGCCGTATCGCCGGGCAGGCAAAAAACATGCTTTCCATAGGATATCACGGTCCCTTTAACTGGATGTTCTTTCAGTCCATTTTTCAGAAATTCAAATCAACCTATCCTGAGATTGAACTGTCGCTTATGATGGAGAACTGGGGAGATATTCCGGCCAAACTGATGTCCGAGGAGATCGATGTGGGATTCCTCGAAGTCGCTGAGGTGGAGGAGAATAAACAGATAGAAAGTTGTTATCTCTATCGGGACTATACCTGTTTTGCACTGCATAAGTCTCATCCTCTGGCCGGTAAACAGATTCTACGGGAAAAAGATGTGAAAAACGAGCATATTGTAATGGTCGATACATCAATCGGGCGAAAGAGCATGGAGTTATGTCATAAGCGTCTGATTCAAAGCGGTATCGACATCCGCAAGGGGACATTAATGAAAAAGTTCGAGAGCTGCATGGCAATGGCCTCCACCGGGGTAGCGATAGTACCAATGCCGCGCTCTTTTAAGCAGGAGAATCAGAATGAGATTGTCTATATCGACTATGACAGTACCGAAACCTATGTGGATATCTGCATGGCGTGGCTGAAGGAGAATACGAATTCAACTATCGCGGCATTTATCGAATATATAAAAAACAATCTATAGCGAAGGGAATCCTCTCCGGTCGTCGTCATCGTGACGACTCTACACGAGCCGCCGCGTTCGCTGGCGCGCGGCATCCTCCAGCTCTTAAATATTCTCGAAAACAAACAGCTGTATATGGCAGAAACTATAATAATACCAACATTGGAAGATTCACTCTTCCTGATGGCAATGCAATTCTTGATCTTAAGAAGACCACCTATTTACAGGAGATAGAAAGTCAGCTTTGAGTGATCTGTTTTGATAGACGCGAACACCTTGATAACCACATGGGATATTTCTTACCCACCCTCGGTGTTTTCCACACTTTGGGAACAACTATCAATTAGGTATGATCAGCTTGTTTTGTTGAAGCCTATATTTGATGAAATTGATCCAGCAGATGCCGGTGTACACCAATTATCACCATCGGAATATGCAATTCGGTACCCGCTTCGCTATTGGGTAGAAAGATCAGGTTTGATCATTGAAACAGTTACAGATGAAATAAATATAGAATCCTTAAAGCTGGAACGGAAATATGAGATCAGTAATATTTCGAAGGGCGCAAGCCAAATTGATATAACTTTAATCGCTTATGCGAAGATTACAGGGTTGACAGTTACGACCCTTGAGGCGCAACAACCACAGCGTCCGGGGTCGAGTTCTAAATATAAAATTCCACTTATTTGTCAAGATGAGGGTGTCTCATGCATCAATTTTGTGGAATTGCTCCAAAGGCTACACATTTGCATCTAAGATTTAATCCATGACCGGATGACTCCTAACTGCACTATAAGCTATTGCCTATTATCATATTTTTCTTTCTGGACTTGTACCGGATCCCGTTTATAATGAATAGAGTATCTTCTAAATTGATAAGGGACGATATGGCAAAGAAAAATGTAAAACTGATAGGCATGGATATTGAACAGTTTAAAACGCTGATTGATGAAAAGCAAATATTTGTACGTCCAGCTCGTCTTATTCCATCATCAATCAAGGCCGGTGATGAAATGGCCCTTTGTTCGATTTTCCTTTCAGCCTTACGGCTTATAAAAGAGTTTAGGGAGGATGTGTTCTCAGACCTGAAATTTCGTAAGGGAGGAGCACATTATTTCTATGTTGAGACAACTTTTCTGGATATCAAAGATGCACGTCCTGATGGTCTTATCTTAAATGTTGTATCTGGCGAGATTCGAGATGCAGTCATTATGGAAGTCAAGAACAAGCACAATCAAATTGATGATACTCAGATTCAGAAATATATTGAGTTAGCTAAAGCTATTGGAGTAGTCAAGATTCTTACTATATCCAACCAATACGTACCTGATCCCAGCCAGTCCCCGGTGCAGTGTAAAGCTCCAAAAGGGATAGAGTTATACCACTACTCATGGACAGCGTTATTAACGCTTGCTCATGTCCTTCTATTTCAAAATGCGCACAATATAGAGGATTCTGATCAAAAAGCTTTAATGAAAGAGATAGTTAATTTCTTTGAATCCAAAGACTCTGGCATCCTCGGCTTCAGTGATATGAAAAGAGGATGGAAAGAAGTTATTAAACAATTTACTGCTGGCACTATCCCCAAAAAGACTTCACCAGAAGTTATTGAAGCCATTGAGAGTTGGCAGCAAGAAGAGAAGGACATGGCTTTAAAACTTTCACAAAAGCTGGGAGAGATGGTTAAGCTTGCCTCTAAGCAAGATTTGAAAACTCGATTTGAAAGTGACTATAAGCAGCTCAGCACGAAGAAGCAGCTGGTGTCTAAACTTCGTGTCAATAATGTTGTATCCGCAATTGAAGTCATCGCTCATTTTGAACGAAGAACCGTCACAATGAGTGTTGAGCTTCAAGCTCCAGACAAAACAATTCGCGGGCAAATTGGCTGGTTAAAAAAACAAATAGATTCCTGCGCTATGAAGAATATTGAGATATTCACAAAGATTCGTGATTATTTGCACATTCAACCGAACCTCAAATACAGGAATGAATATCCTTTAACAGCAATTGATGGATTAGAAAAAGCCATTACAGACCTGAAAGGTAAAGAGATCAACAGCTTTACAATTTCATATATCTTTCACCTTGGAGCAAAGTTTGAGAGTGGAAAAAAGTTTGTCGAGATAATCGAATCTATGTTGGTAGACTTCTATAGTTCCATTGTGCAACATCTCACAAACCCTCCTCCCAAAACTCCACAAATCAAAAAGAAGGATGACCAAACACCGTTGGAAGAAGTCGGATCGTCGGAAGAAGAAACAGCAGAATCTCTGCTCACGGAGTAATTAAAAGATCACAAAAGAAAATAAAGAAATGGTATGGCTTAATCTTTAATGATTGGAGGATAAGGCTCTGCCTACAGCCCCCTTTTCCCCTCAAAAACCCTCTGACAGGTATCGACCTCGTTGAAGACGGACCACAACAGGTTCCAGAAAGCATCTGAGTGGTTCCGGTATTTTAAATGCACAATTTCATGTGCAACTACATACTCCAGGACTTTCTTCGGAAGATACGCCAACCTCCAGTTTATGCGGATAACATTGTCTTTACCACAGGTTCCCCAGAAGCTTTTCTGCTCAGCAACCCGTATCCCCTGGGGAATCAGCCCTGTAGTTCGGGAATACTTTCGCACAAATCCTTGTGCATCAAAAAGCACACGATTCTTCATCCAGTCAACAATAGCCTCATTGGAGACAAGGTCCCATTGAGGCTCTGGAATCGATTGTGGGAGCTCTATAAAAAAAGCATTCCGGTAGGATACGGCGACATTTTCCCGATCAGCCGGGTTCACATGCAACATTACCCGCCGTCCACGTGTTTTTTTGAGAAATACAACAACCCACGTACGTCAAGTGACCAAATATAAAGAAGGCCGGGACGGTAAACCGTTATCATATACCGAGCAAATGCGAAAGCAGTTTGATACACCTGACGGAAGAGGCATTTATAGTAAGCGAATGGGAATAGTAGAGCCGGTATTTGCGAATATTCGATCGACACTGAACTTATCCAGGTTTACAATAAGAGGGAAGGTAAAAGTAAATATTCAGTGGTTGTTCTACAGGTTCGTTATGCACAATCTGTCAACACCGAAATGAAATTGCAGTTTTGCGGGTGCGGACAAAAACTTGGAGACGCCCTTTCTGAAGACATCTCCAAGCATAATTATTCTTTTCTGCGGATATATTTACCTTCCCGGTTTTTAATTCCGGGTTGATTTATTTACCGGTTACCGAGTTCGCGGCGATGCGGCCGGACACGATAACCTCAGAAACTGCGTTCCCTCCCAGTCGGTTACCGGCGAAGATCCCGCCGGTAACTTCACCTGCGGCCCAAAGGCCGGGTATGATATCACCGTCTTCGTCCAGCACATGCCGTTCGGCATCGATAGCCAGACCGCCCATGGTATGGTGGGTGGACGGAGCAAGGTACCTAATAGAGAGGATACCGTCCTCATCGAAACTGCCGTCGGCCTTGTAGTTACCGATCAAAGCATCAGCCGCCCGTTTCGGTACCTCAAGAGAAGTCAGGGTACCCTTGTTGTACGCATCGTCATACTTGACAATAGTCGATTTAAGGATATCAAAATCAATCCCAAGCATTTCGCTGGCGTCGGCAAGCGTTACGAAGTACTCCTGGTTCGGCCGATCGTTGGCACTGGTATTAGAACCGCCGTTGGCGATCTGGATAAAAAAACCGCTGGGACCGCCGAAATCGTAAGCCCCCTGTGCCAGTACATCACGTTCTGCAGACTCGTCTACATAGCGTTTTCCGGCATTGGGGGTCCCTGCGGGACTGACGAAGATTACGTTTTCACCCTTACCGTAAGCCAGGAAACCGGTATTCTGCCAGCTGATCGGCATCAGCTGGGTGAATCCCATGCCTTCCGTAGCAGCGCCGACGGCGGTGGCCATAGTAATACCTTCGCCCATCGCCAGGGAACGGTTGGTAGTTTTAATATCAACAGTCAAATTATCCTTATTCCAGTAATCGTTGGTAGCTACAACCATCTCGGGGTTATACCCGAACCCGCCGGTAGCAATAATAACACCCTCAGTTGCAATTACCTCAACCTCGGTGCCGTCATACCGGACCGCCTTCACGCCGGTAACACAACCTTGGGCATCGGTAACCAGCTCTTTGGCGGTAGTCCGGTACAGAACCGTGTTGTGGTCATCAGCAGAAAGCATGGTGTTCAAGGGAACAGCAAAGTAAGTACCCCACTTGCCTTCAACCGTCTCACCGTTTACGACGCCGCCGTCAAAGGGGTTAATCCGCTGCCAGAGACAGCCGATCAGAGTCCTGGTGGCCTGTTCGTTGTTGAACTTCGAGCCCTGCTCGATCAACCAGGCCTTAGTATCCTGGATACCGGTACAAACCTGCTCAACCAGCTCATAGTCGCTGTAGATCCATTCTGTCTTCTCTAAATTGAGGCGTACGCCGCCGTAGTAGGTCTGGAAGATATAGAGTTCGACAGTACTGAAAAGAGTAATATCGGTCTCCTCGGCACCAGCCGCCAGCTGGGGCTCGGCCCAGGTCAGGTAGGCCCGGATCTGGCTCTTCAGCGTCTTCAGCGTGGGCAGGAACTCAGTATGTACGCCCCGACGCGGCAGATCGTAATCCTCTACGTTCTCAACATCCGCAGAAACAGCCTCGTTGAAAGGCCGCTCGCTCCAGTCCAAGATCATCCGCAGGGTATCGATGCGACCCAGCTCCGACTTGGATTTCTGCAGGGTTTCGCCGGTGGGCTCGTAATAACCGGTAGTGGCATCCGGATTTGCGGGATCCCATACCATGCACTCCATTACATTTTGAAAGGAACAACCGGAAACCAAAGTGTTTCCACCGGCGTCGGCCTCTTTCTCGATAATGCAAACGGTAGCGCCGTTCTGGGCAGCCTGAGCACCGGCCATTACACCGGCACCGCCGGCACCGATAATAACCACATCGTAGGTACCGCTTATCTTCTCACCAGCGGTGAGGGTATAGGGCTTTGCTCCGACCCGCAGCGCAGGGATATCGCAGCCGGCCTGCTTAGCGGCGTCTTCCACCGCCATAAAAACCGCATTGCTGGTATAGGTTGCACCGGACAAGGCATCAACACCGGTAGAGGTACAGTCCATAATATCCTGGAACAGGACACCATATGCTGAAGTACCTACGTGCTCGGTCTCGCTGGAGGAAGCAACTTCCATGCCGGTAATCGCAATATCGGAAAAAGTCACCGCGAGCTCAACCGGGCCATAGAATCCGCCACCGGTCCCGGTATAGGTACCGGGGTTAAACGCGATCTCGCCGATCTCAACGGACCCGCCTTCAGCCTGAACAATAGCCGCCACAGCCGCCTCTTTAACCGCATTGGTGGTGATGGTTGCGCCCGAAACGCCATCGACATCGGCGGACTGGGCCTTCAGAATCTGCGCTGACAGGGTTGCATAGGCGTCAGCGGTAAAGCCTTCCCCCTCCTCTTCGTCAGCAATAGAGATAGCGGTAATCTCCTTATTGCTTACCGTTATAGTAACGGTAACGTCCCCATGCATGGCCTCCGCAGATGCGGAATATGTACCGGGGGTGAATGAGTTGCTTCCGCCGCAGCCGGCGACCATGAAAAGCATGCTCGCTGCAACCAGCAGTGTGGTTACAGCCCGGAAAATCTTTCTGTTCACAATAGGTTCTCCTCTTCCCTCTATTGTCTCCTCCTCTAACGTAAAAACTGTTAAAGAAGGCGACAGAATTGTTTATTAAACCACCAAGGCATCTCTCTAAAGAGAGAAGACCTTTTGGTGAATTTAAATACTTTTTTATTTAATTCTTACCGAAAAGATATACAAGACCCTTTATGTTACATTTTGGCGCTTTTAGTTACGATAGAGAACTATCTACCATTTTTATGTCACTTTTTTCACATAAAATCCGGCCTTTTCTGCAGTATAGACACTTGCATTATCATTACAATCTTTCTATGCTTTAATAGCTCTTGTCAAAAGCCATAAGCTCCGTATTAAACCTCAAATAGGCTATTCGGACTTACTAATACAGAGTTCGCGATATATGATCTTCAGCTGAGTGAGATTCAAGTTCTATGTTTGAGACTAAGACACCAAACCCCATACAGACGGCTGTACGAAAGAAGAAAACGGAAAAGTCGGTCAACGACTTTAGTAAAGAATACTTGAATCTCAATTTCATCCAGTTCCTGAAAGGGATCCGTCTTGGAGCCTTTGAGACATTCACTGAACATTGCAAAAAACACCTGCATTTTACCAGCGACTACTTTGTCTGCTGCATTGCGGAGATACGTTACAGCCATGAAAAAATCGCCTATTTATATAACCCCGCGCTCCTCGAACCGATACTGTCCCGCATTGAAAAAGTAATCAGTAAAAAGCATTCCCTCTACCGGATTTCCCTGAATAACTACTTGTCCGTCTTTATCATCAATCTGCGCCATCCCGGAGAGAAAGATAAACTGAAAAGGTCTCTGACACGTATCGAATGTAGCGAGTCCTCACTGACGGTCACTCTCGGAATAGGGAGAATAAGGGAAGAGATCCAGAACATCTGGAAATCCTACAGCGACGCCATGACGGTGCTCTCCCAAAAGGCTCCTAATACCAGCAGATACCAGGTCATCGACTCGGATAAAATCAATATCTCCTATACCATTTCCTACGGCTTCGACGAGGAGAAGAAAATTATCAATTGTCTTAAGGCCAAAGACATTGAAAGTCTTACCACCCTGCTCAAGGAGATAATCGCCCGGAATATGGCCAAGAATCTTTCCCATAAACATATGAATATCCTCTTCTCTCAACTCTTCAATACGGGCATTCGCTTTGCCGCCGAACTTGGACTAGACATTAAAAAGGTAGCCTCAGAAAAGGAGCAGGAGTTCTTCAGCACCGATAATACCGAAATCTGCGGCTACGATCTCAAACTCATATCCCTCACCGCCTTCTTCGGCCGGATTATACAGAAAACCCAAAAGGATATGCAGGAACATGCGCAAGCCATGGTCCTGCATATCGTCAGCTACGTACAGGAGAATTACTACAACGGTCTCTACCTTGAGAAGGTAGCCGCCCATATGGCCCTCTCGAAAAAATATATCTCCCGGATTTTCAAAGAGAGGATGGGAATATCCCTGGTGGATTATATCAGTATGCTGCAGATTGAAAAATCGAAATTCCTCTTGAAAAACACGAACAAGAGTATTGATGATATCGGAAAAGTGGTTGGTATCAACAACAGGGTGACCTTTTACCGTTTGTTTAGGAAACATGAGGGGGTCAGCCCCAGTGCCTACAAAAAGACCGAGAGCTATTAACCCTTTCGACGAATAAAACGCGGCAACAAGCCTCCAATGTGATACAAAATATTCCAAATAGATACATTTTTACTGTTTTCGTTAGGCGTTAATTCTTCTACCTTAAATCTAAGTATTCCTCACTGGATAAAGAAGGAGAATTATCCCATGCGAACAGGAAAAATCATTATACCCCTGCTTCTGGCAGTATTGGTACTTTCCACCGGTTGTGGCCAGTCCGGCCTCGTCTTCACCCCCGGGACCTATAGTGGGTCCGCTGAAGGCCATAACGGACTAATATCAGTCGAAGTTGTAGTGGACAAGGATTCGATCATCAGTATCGAGATCACCGCCCACAATGAGACGGAAGGTTTGGCGGACAACGCCTTCAAACTCATCCCTCAGACTATTATCCGCAATCAGAGCGTTGCCGTAGATTCCATTTCCGGAGCAACCATGGTGAGCGATGCCATCAAGGATGCCGTTATAGACGCCCTCGGTAGCTCCGGTGTCGACATGGACGCACTTACAATGGCAGGGAAAGCTCAATCCACCGCCTCGACCGTGATGAAACCCGGTGTCTATACAGGAACAGCCTACGGCAAGTGGGCGGAAGGCAGCAATGAAGGGGCCCGCTTCGGATCACCTCAGCTTATCGAGCCCATCTCCGTCGATGTTACCGTCGATGAGGACTCAATCGTCAGTATCAAGGTTACCAACTGTGACGACACCCCCGGTTTCGTCGAGCCCGCTATCGAGCGCATGGAGCAGGAAATTGTCGCCCAGCAGAGCATCGGGGTTGATGTGGTTACTGGTTGTACCATGACCTGCAGGGGCATCATTTCCGCCGTCACCACCGCCCTGGAAGAGGCTGGCGCAGACCTTGCCGCCTTCAATATTCCCAGCGAGAAGATAAACGCCCAAGAGGAGTACACTGTCAACGTGGTTGTAATCGGCGCCGGCACCTCGGGCTCCGCAGCGGCGCTGGCTGCCTGCGAAAAGACCAGTGACGTCCTCATTATTGAGCGGACAGGGAAAATCGGCGGTATGGGCGTCTGCTCTACCGGATTCATCGGCATCGACAGTTCCTTCACCCGAGCCGCCGGTCTTGATGTTACAGTAGACGACGTCTTCGCCGAAATGATGGAGTACTCCAATTGGACCGCCAACCCCCTACTGGTAAGAACCATCCTGGAGAAATCCGGCGACACGGCCGACTGGCTGGCCGATCACGGGTATAATTACTCCCGCCTGGGCGGATACGGGTATACCCACGATACCGGCAAGGGAACTGAAAAGATGCAGAACCTCTACGACAACTACATCCTGCCCGCCGGCGCACAGTTGCTGCTGGAGACTTCCGCTACAGAACTGATCATGGACGGCGATACGGTTGTCGGAGTTAAAGCGGTAAAGGACGACGGAACTGAAGTTACCGTGCATGCCGACGCGGTGGTTATCGCTACCGGCGGTTTCGGAGGGAACGAAGAAATGTTGCGAAAGTATTCCGGCAGCTCCAACTACTTCCTTTCCGGATTATCCGCCAGTACCGGCGACGGCCTCAATATGGCTATTTCCGCCGGAGCTATGCTCAGCGAAGAGATCTTCCCTCATCTGACGGAGTTTGCCGCCAGCACCGTTCAGGACTACAACAGCTACTTTCTCAAATATCTGAACTACGGCGGTCTGCTCCAGGTTAACCTGGAGGGCAAGCGCTTCATGAATGAAGGCCTCTGCGCCGAACAGCCCCTGGCAAAGGGCGCCTCCGCCATCAGAACCGCCGGTTCTTTCTATGTAATCTTCGATCGCCAGACCTTGGACACCCTTCATACGCTAGGTTTTCCCGGACTTTTCACGGCCGCGACGACCGACCGGTTAAAGAGAGATATCCTCTGGCGAGGACGGGCGCTGGTTCCCTTTACCTCGATTATGGACGAGATTGAAAATGCCATGCGAGCCGGAATCGCCTTTGAAGGAGAGGGCTTTGAAGACCTTGAAGCCCAAATGGGGATTGAAGAAGGCGTATTGGTAAACACCATCAACCGTTACAAAGAAATGGTTGCGCAAGGGAGGGACGACGACTTCCTAAAGGACCATGTCTGGCTCACCCGCACTATCGAAGCGGGCCCCTACTACGCCATCCGCATGGAACCGGCCATCTTCGGGACATTAGGTGGTATAAAGGTCAATGAACGGCTCCAGGTTATCAATACCGAGCTTAAACCCATTCCCGGACTTTACGCGGCCGGTCAGGAAACCGGTGGTTTTTACGGATATCCCTACTACGATATTCCCGGATGTACCATGGCCTACGCCTACAACTCAGGCCGTATAGCCGGAGAAAACGCAATAGACTTTGCAGAAGAGAACTAAGTAGACTCACACCTCCCCTGGGCGCTTTCAAGGACCTTGAAAGCGCCCTTTTTATGTTTCCCTATTCAAGAGAGACAAGTTCAAGACGAACCCGAAAATTCCCCCCGAAATACCTCATTTCAGCTATGCGGATCATCCCCTCCTCCATCCCGGACGCGACGGCACCGAGGAGCAGAGTCTTCTGGGCGGTCTGCATCCTGACCCGGATGCCATCAATCACTCATCCAGGGAAAAGGCGACTTCGACTTCCCCTGATAGGCGAACAATAAGCGATTCACCGCTCGCTAAAGCAATCTGGCAGCGAATAATCAACGCAGCCGTATCGTCCGACACAGGCTTCTGCTCCGGGAAGAGAGACGCACGACGCCGCCCTTCGCGCTGAAAGAGAAAAGCCCCCTTCTCGGCTGCCCCCAGTCGAACAGGGCTCCTGGTTCCGATAGGTTCCAGGTGATACAGGCCTTTGCTATCGGGCAAACCTGGGAGGGATTCGGTTTTGAAGGCGCCCACTCCGGAATACTCGACAAATGAATGCCAGAAGAAATCAATCGAGGGGCGCAAGCCGGAACCCGGAAAAATTGGGAAATCCCGGCTTACAATATCAGCAAAAATCGCACTCCCGGATCAGAACGGCGCACTTTTTACGGATCTAACAGAAAACATGGGTGATCCGGGAGTGGCTTGAATCCAATGAAGAAAAACCAGGAAGTCAAGGAAAAGAAATAAAAAGTAACATCACCGATAATGAAAGTGCAAAGATGTCGAGCCCACATGGAGTTGTGCAAGGGTATAATGGTATTGCAGCGGGTGACGAGAAGCACTAGGTAATCGTTTGGAGAAAAGCCTTTGGCGATATAAACGAAGCTGGTCATTTGCCTGATGCGTTGAATGGAATCAAGAGAATGATGTCTTCTGTATCAGGAAAGTATAAGATGCGGATGTCAGCAAACTGGCAGCCGAAGAAGGGCAAAAAGTATTATAGTTCTGATGATTTTATTTTTGATGAAGATAGCGGGAATCTTCTCTGTCCCGAAGGACATAAAATGACCATACGCTGCCGAAATAATCGAACAGGAGGATATACCGGAGTAACGTATGTAGGTAGTCGGGTGAATTGCTCAGCATGTAAACGACGGAGTGTTTGTTTGAGATATACAACAACCCACGTACGTCAAGTGACCAAATATAAAGAAGGCCGGGACGGTAAACCGTTATCATATACAGAGCAAATGCGAAAGCAGTTTGATACACCTGACGGAAGAAGCATTTATAGTAAGCGAATGGGAATAGTAGAGCCGGTTTTTGCGAATATTCGATCGACGCTGAACTTATCCAGGTTTACAATGAGAGGGAAGGCAAAAGTAAATATCCAGTGGTTATTATACTGTATCGTGCATAACCTGAGGAAGATTCAACGGTATGCGAAATTATAGCTAATAAAGCCGTGCTGAAGGTACACAGTATGATAAAATATGGATTGTGTTACTACCAGGCAGGTAGAATTACCAACTATAACAAACACGACCTTGGCAACGAGACCAGTAAGATGTTGGACGTATCACAACCCACGGCGTTTGATTGTTTCTCAGGGTGTGGCGGAATGACGGAGGGCTTTCGACAAGCTGGGTACCGCGTAGTTGGGGCCATCGAGATTGATCCTTACGCCCTCGTTAGGATTTCTCCTTTTAAGGTGCACGGAAATTGCATTCTTCCCGCAGATTTCACGCATCCTCTCTTTCAATCACGAAACAGCTGTTTGCAGAGCCTCTCTGTACTGAGTTATTGTAAGACCTTCGTTCTCTTTGAATAATTTGGATAATGTACTTGCAGAAGATAAGCCAACACGTTCAGCTATGATGGACAATGAATAATCAGTTTCTATTAAATAGTTTTTTGCATAATTCAGGCGATAAAGAGTAAGTGTTCGACTTGGACTTGTTCCAAAATATTCTTGAAACACCCTTACAACATGTCTCTTAGAAATACCGAACTCTTCTGCAATATCAGTGATAGTTATCGGTTTCTCATAGTTCCCATGCATAAATTTTGTTATAACTACCGCAAGATTCGTCACCTTTGTATTTATGTCAAGTTTTTTAACCTGGAGAAAATTCCTTAACAACAATGTTATCATTTCGACATATTTGGAGCGTACAATAAACTCCCAACCAAATCTTTTTTCCGTGATCTCATTAGTCAGTATTTCGAGATATTTCTTTACATTGTACCGATCTTCGCAAACAAGAAACTTCTCTTCACGCATCATTTGCATAAAAGCACCTATATGTGCTTCCTCATATTTTGTACCAGATTCCACGCTCCGAATGCAATTCTTCTGGTAAAAATTGAATATGATAACAAAATAGTTCTTCATAATTGTCGGTCGATAAAGTGAACCATGCTGAATACCTGGTGATAAAATAGCAAAACACCCGGCAGGTAAATTATGCACTTCTCCATTTACCATTAAACTTAAAGTACCCTGTTCCACGTAGTAGATCTCATAGTATTGATGATGACAATGCGGAAACTCAACAGTTGCCTCGTTAAACCGGTCAATATAATCAATATTTAGAATATAACTGTATAACGTTATAGTCTCCAGATAAGGACGGCAAAGCGTATTCAGAGATGCATGATAATTTTTCACATCATTTTTCCCAAAGAAAAAAACCTACAAATTGACTGAACTGCGCCCAATTGTCAAGACAGTTTTATAGGAAGTTTAAGGTGTACTCCTCCCTCCTGTTTTATTCTACGCTGCCAACGGCAGCGGGTTCTCCGTAGCGAATGATTGATGCATCTCTTCCGGTGTCCTGTACTCCAGCGACTGGTGTAGCCGTTCGGTGTTGTAGAACGTGAAGTAGTGTTCAATCCCATGATGTAATTCCACCATGCTCTCATATGACCGCAGGTAGATATCCTCATATTTCAATGAGCGCCACAGTCGTTCGACATACACATTGTCCAGTGCGCGGCCAACGCCGTCCATGCTGATCTCCACCTGGTGTTCTTCCAACACCGACAGGTAGGCCCTGCTTGTGAACTGGCTACCCTGATCCGTGTTAAAGATCGCCGGGACCCCATAGGTCTCGATCGCCTCCTGCAGCGCGGCAACACAGAATGACGGATCCATGCTATTCGAAAGCCGCCAGCTCAAGACCTTACGAGAGTACAGATCCACTATAGCCACCAGATAGACGTGCCCCTGCGGAAGACCAATATAGGTGATATCACTGGCCCAAACCTGATTGGGATGCCGTATTTGCTTACCGCGCAACAAATACGGATATTTCTTGTGATCGTTGCGTGCCTTGCTCAGATTTGGCCCAGGATATAATGCCCGCAGTCCAAAACGCTTCATCAGCCGCCTGACTCGTTTTCTGGTCAGGTGAGGATGCTCAGGTAACAGCACTCGTGATACTTTGCGATAGCCGTAAAAGGGGACCTTCTTGTGATACTCCAGGATGACTGTGAGATCCTCCAGATCCGTCTCTGTTCGCATATCTCGGCCTTTGCGGTAGTAGGAGCTCCGAGTGACCTCAAGAGTACGACACTGCTGCGCTATGCTCAGCTCGGGATGGTTCGGATCAATCATTCCGGATCTTTCCCGTAATACTCGCGGTGTTTTTTTTTGAGAAATTCGTTCACAACTGTCAGTTCTCCAACAGTTCGCAGCAGTTGGTCACGCTCCTGCTCAAGCCTGCGCTCCTCTTCTCGCTTCTTATTAGGACGCTCGAAAGTCGCAGGAAGATTGTCCGGCAGCTGCTTTTTCCACTGCGATACCTGGTTCGGATGCACATCGTATTTAAGTGCAATCTGCTGTATGGTCTCCTGCTCCTTGATAGCCTCAAGTGCCACTTTCGATTTGAATGCGGTGTTGTAGCTCTTCCTCATGGTACTACTATACCTCTCTGCTCCCTGGAAGGCGAGAGTTACACCTTAAAGGCACCCCCAGAAGCTGTCTCGTTTCCTGGGCTCATTATAGACTGTAGTAATCTTAAAACAGGAATTACCAGAAGGCAATAAAAAATAATATGGCATTAATTCACCTGTATAGCGCGTAAATATTTATCATCACTGCCTTTTTATACCGAACAAATGAAGATATTCTAAATATGGCACCGAATAGCAGAGGTGTAACCGAAACTATTCGGTGCCAATTTCCCAATTGATAGTTCTTCAACTTGCTGTTACGGAGTTATAAAGTAGTAGTAAATCCTCCATCAACACTTATATCCCAACCGTTCACATAATCAGAGGCCCTGCTGGAGAGATAGACTATGGTGCCCATCAAATCTTCCATCTCACCCCATCGTCCAGCCGCAATTCTATTGGTAATCTTATTATAAAAAGCAGGATCTTTACGCAATTCAGCATTTACTTCAGTTGCCAGGAAACCAGGAGAAATTGTGTTTGTTTGAATGTTGTAACTACCCAATTCATTGGCAAAAACACGCGTAAGACCAATAATCCCTGTTTTTGCAGTTGCGTACGGGGGGCAATGCTTATCTGCTGTATACGATAATGCAGATCCGACATTAATGATTTTCCCGCTCTTCTGCTTCATCATTACCATTGCGACTGCATGCGAAAGATAGTAAACAGCATTCAGGTCAAGGTTAATACACATCTCCCAGTATCTATCCGGGTATTCAGCAAAAGGAGCAAAGGCACTGGCTCCGGCGTTATTGATTAGAATGTCAATTCTTCCATAGTCAGCCAGGCATTTATCCACAATTTTCTGAATGTACTCCTTATCTGTAAGATCTCCCTGCAGAAAAGTAACACTCCGCCCCTCTTTCTGTACCAGTTTTTTCACGTCAGAAATATCGTCCGTATAATGCGGAATGAAGAGATCAGCGCCTGCTTTTGCCAGAGCTACCGCATATGCAAGTCCAAGGCCCTGGTTCGCTCCGGTGATAATCGCAACCTTTCCATCAAGATTAAAAAAATCCAGCGAGAAGTTTTCAAACTCAGTTGTCATAGCCTCACCTATCTTCTCAGGAGTTCATGTACGGTTTGTGCAATACCAATTCGATCAAGTCCATAGTATTTATAGATATCGTCAGGACTTCCTAACACTGAAAAAGCATCAGGCATACCAAGTATCTTAAACTTACCCGTATAACCATGCTCACACAAAACTTCCGCAACAGCGCCACCAAGGCCTCCATTAACCGAGTGATCTTCGACGGTTAACACTGCTCCTGTTTTTTCAGCAAATCGAATTATAGCTGATTTATCCAGAGGTTTGATGGTATGCATATCCAGAATCCCGGCACTGATACCATCACTCTTCAGCTGCTTTGCAGCCATCATGCATTCGTAGATATTCGAACCTGTAGAAATAATAGTCACATCATTTCCGCTGATAGTCTCGATCGCTTTACCAATATCGAATTCATAATCGTCATCCGCATAAACGTTGGCTGAACCAGCCCTGTCAATTCTAATTATCATCGGACCATCGTGATCCATCGATGCCCGGATTACCTTTTTGCATTGCCCGGCGTCAGCGGGCACACAAATAGTCAGATTTGGTATTGCCCGATACAGTGCCAGATCTGCAATATCATTATGAGTGGGTCCACCACCGGCAGTAACACCGGAATGGGTACCGATCAAACGAACGTTAACATCATTATATGCTATGTCTGTATGTATTTGATCAGCCGACCGCAGTGGCAGGAAGGGTCCGAAAACTTGTGCAAATACCATATGCCCAGCCAGAGCCAAACCGGCGGAAGCTCCAACCTGATTGGGTTCAGCAATACCGAAATTAAAACAACGATCTGGATACTTGGCTACCATCTTTCCCGCCGCTGTCGACGGAGCAACATTATCACTATAGGTAAAGACGAAATCAACACTTTCATCGGCCATTCTCAACAACTCTTCACCATATGCCTCACGAGCACTCGATAACATCTGATCAAAGTCATATGTAGTTTTTACAGCCATTTATCGTACCGTCCTATTTTTTCTTACGTCTGCCAGAGCTTCTTTAAGCTGTTCCTTTGCAATGCCGCCGCCATGCCATTTATAGTTGTTTTCCATAAATCGACCCCCTTTCCTTTTACGGTATTCGCGATAATAAATGTCGGTTTTACCATTTCAGAGGAATCATATATTGGAATTTTATTAAGTGCTTCCAAAACCTGCATCATATCATTTCCATCTTCTATCTCTATGCAATTCCATCCGAATGCTTCAACCTTCTCCGGCACGGGGTCAATATTCATCACTTGATTTGTTGGACCGGTCATTTGAACAGAATTTTTATCGAGGATCGCGATTAGATTTCCTAATTGATAATGCCCTCCAGCCATTAGAGCTTCCCAGTTTGTTCCTTCGTCAAACTCACCATCTCCCAGAAGTACAATAGTTTTCCATTGAGCCTTAGAATACCTTGCTCCTAGAGCAAGACCAACTGCGATTGGAAGTCCATGACCAAGTGATCCTGCAGAAACCTCTATAGCAGGGACATATTTTCTATTTGAGTGCATTCCGAATCTTGCAGTATCGAGGGTTTCAAAATGGTCTACCATGTAATCCATTGTATAGATACCCATGTCCTGGAAAATCGTATAGAGTGTTTCGCTGCAGTGCCCCTTACTCAAAACAAACCGGTCCCGGTTTTCCATTTTGACATTCTGTGGGTCCCATTTCATGTATTCGTAATAAAAGGCAACACACATTTCAACAATCGATAGCTCTCCACCGAGATGCCCCATTCCGATACGATAGATAAAATTTAACAAATCTTCTCGAATCTTCTGGCACTTATCTTCCAGTTCGATAACTCTCTTAATACCAATATTTACATCATCAATAACGGTTTTATTCATTGCTTTCCCTCCTCAATTTGTTGCCAGGTCTTTATTGCAGTTAATCAGAATTTTGGTATATTCGCCTGAAATCTGAGCTTTAAATGCATCTTCTGCCTGATCAATAAGGAACACTTTCTTGGTAAACTCATCCAAACTGAATCGCTTCATAACCTGTATTGCCCGCGGATATGTATATGGCGCAATAAAGACACCCGATATCGTAAGCTCATTGGCATAGCAGTATTTAAACAAGTTAAGCGGCATCTCATAGTCTCCGGGATACATTGCCGCATACAACAGAGTTCCGCCCTTTGCCGTTATCTCGGGCAAACCAGCAACAGCATGAACAGAACCAGAGCAGTCAATTACAACATCAAACCCAAGTCCACCTGTAATCCTGTCTGATTCAGCATTGATATTCTCAGACAGTGGATCGATGTTATATTCCGCACCATAGCCTTGTGCAATTCGCCGTCTACTCTCAACAGGTTCTATCACTGTTAGAGCGACACACCCCATCATTTTCATGGCCTGTACAGTTAATAAACCGATGGGACCACCTCCACAAATCGCAACCCGCATGCCGGTTTTAGCCTGGACCTTATCAGCAATCCTTACTGCGATAGAGATCGGTTCAAGCATGCATCCGGTTTTCAGATCAACATCATCCGGCAGTTTGTATACCTGGGATTCATGCCAGACGATATACTCGCTCATTCCCGGGCTGTTGTATTCCTCGGAATAGGGACAAAACTGTTGCTGACCGTTCTGACAGTAGTAGCACTTCCCGCAGAATCCAAGAAAGTTTCCTGCGACTCGGTCCCCGACCTTTAATCCCTTCTGTGAAGCTCTCTCGCCTAAAGCTACAATAACTCCGGAGATTTCATGACCAATTCCGAAGGGAGGATCCCATCCGAAAATTCCTTCAGCAAGATGAGGATCAGATCCGCAGATAGCGCAATAGGCCACCTTTATCTTTACATCCTCGGCTCCCATTTCCGGTTCGGGAACCTGCAATACCTCTACCTGTCCCCGCTTGTTTTCATCAGGTTCACGAAGGCTCCCGATCTTTGTTACACAAATTTGTTTCATATCTACCTCGATCCTAGAAAAAATCAATTTTTGAGTTAAATTTAGTGAGTTGTGATTAACTCTGGGCTACAAGCTCAGCGTCTTCCACTCGTGAAGCTATCTCTTTCTGCATCTGCACAACCTTTTCTTCATCAATCTTGTAGAAGAATCCAAAAATGAACATTATTGCTACAATAACAATCAGGGGAAACAGTGAGGTCAGATTACGAATAGCTTCAAGAACTGGAGTCGACTGAACGGTATTGGCAACATAGCCAACTCTTTCCAGGACTGCATTCGGTACAGCACCACCTACCAGCATACCGAACTTGATTCCAAGCCCCATTACTGTCATGCAAATTGCGGTATAGCGCTTTCCAGTTTTCCAGTCGACATATTCAACTGGATCGGTAATTATTGACCAGAGGATTCCCATAAGGATTCCATAACCAAAGGATGAGATCGCGCGCGAGAACATCATCCCAACAAGTGCAGTTGAGGGCATAAGATAGAGAACCAGAGATCCAAGCGCCGCAAAGGTCAAACCGACAAAGACCGTACCTTTCTTTCTAAGTTTCTTTGTTAAGTATGGAACACACGGAACGCCAAACACCGATGGAAGCATCATCATCATTGAAAACCAGGAGATTAATTCAGGTCGACCTGCGAAATACTTGATGTAATAAGCACCCATTGTTGATTGAATCTGACTGAAAGAATATACCCCCAGGAAAAGTATGAACATTACAAAGATCGGTCCCATGGTAAACCATATCTTAAAAACATCCCGTGCATCTGCTTTGTTATTTTCATCAAGTGGCTGAGGAGGAATCTTCTCAATAATCTGATGGGCCCCCCACATAAGAATTCCGACCATCACTGCCGACATAATCGCTGTGGTAAGCATATATCCAGATTGCAACGACATATACCGAGTAAAGAATCCACTCACTGTTGGCAACATTACCGCGCATACAACTCCACCGCTCTGGGCCAGCATCATACGGGTGGACTGCAGACGAGTTCTCTCTCCCTGATCATTGGTCATCAAAGATGCAGCAGATATATATGGCTGAATTATAAAGGTATACAGCATGTTAAGAAGATTATAGGTAATAGCTGCCCAGGTAAGTTTCAGACCATAAGAAACATTAGGTGTTGTAAAGGTTAGAATAGCAACCACACCGAAAGGGATTGATCCCCACATTATATATGGCCAGTATTTTCCTCTCTTTGGTGATTGACGCTCGACAATTGTCCCCATCATTGGATCATTAACTGCATCCCAGAACCTTGATACAAGAAAAAGTATGGCAACATGTCCCGGTTTAATTCCAAAAATATCAGTGTAAAAATAGCTGATGTACAGAGCGATGCACTGAAAAACCAAGTTCATAGCAAAATCAATTGATGCATATCCGGCAGTCTCTGTTTTCCCTAATTTATAGTAACCATATTGGTCACTGGTTTTAGTCCAGGTAGCGGGATTATTCATACCTCGCATTCTCCTTTTTGGGTTGTTTTAAGCGCACTTTATGGATATATAGTATATTGGCGGTTTTTCTCAGTCAGCAATATCTGAAAAGGACATTTATGTATCAATTATGTCTCTTTGAAATATCTCTTGAGAACAAATAAATGGCCCTCCCGGATCAGACCGACGCACTTTTACAGCTCTAACTGATAAACATGCACGATACGGGGTGCAAAATACAAACAAGGCACTCCGGGAAACCCGTATTGCGCTCAGGGTTCGATTCCCTTCCTTTAACGTAAAAAAAGCCCCCCTTGCGGGAGGCTTTTTACTTCTAGCGAGCGAAGGGAATCCTCTCCGGTCGTCGTCATCGTGACGACTCCCTTCGAGCCGCCGCGTTCGCTGGCGCACGGCATCGTGCCGCGCTTCCGGGCCTGTGCGGCCCGCGCTCACTTGTTTCGATTCCCTACTCTTTATATAGAGAAAGCCCCCAAGAAGGGGGCTTTCTCTATAAGCGAGCGAAGGGAATCGAACCCTCGTCACAAGCTTGGGAAGCTTGGGTAATACCATTATACGACGCTCGCGTTTACCTGTGCAGTATACTGATCCACCTCTTGATTGGTCAAGACAGATTTTTACCGTTTATTTCTCCCTTGATTAACCGGGCCGGTTTCTGCTACACAAATCAATATGTCAGAAAACAAGACGATTATAGAAAACAAAGGTTCAAAGATTGATTCTTCCGGTATCGTACGAAAGGGTTTCCTCGTCGGCGTATCGGCAAACATCCTCGGCCAGGGCTTTATGCTGCCGGAGGGGGAAGTATTGATTGGAAGGGATTCCTCCTGCGGGATCCGTATAAACGACAAGCAGATAAGCGGTCAGCATTGCAGAATAAAAGCCGGGTCTAAGGGTATACAGATTGAAGACCTCGAATCCTCCAACGGAACCTACCTGAACCGGAAAAAACTAAAGAAACCGATGCCCCTGAACTACGGCGACCGGATTGTGCTCGGGGAATCCATACTCCGTCTGCTATTTGAGGAAGAACTCTGAGTCCATCGACCGGAAGAAATCACCCGAACACAGTATCGAGCCATTCCATTAAGGGGCCCTCTTCCAGGGGATACGAGAAAAACCATCCCTGGGCTTCATCACACCCGAGAGCCTGTAAAGAACGGTATTGGTCCCCTGTTTCGACTCCCTCGGCGGTGACACTCATTCCCAGGCTTTTACCAAGCCCTATGATTACACGCGCGATGCTGTCATTCTGTTCCATCTCCGAAATAAAACACCGATCGATCTTGAGTCTGCCAACGGGGAGATACTTCAACACACTCAAGGAAGAAAAACCTGTTCCGAAATCGTCCAGGGCTATACCGACCCCGATATTCCTGATTCTCAGCAGCAGTTCCCGTATTTCCTGCGGATCATCGGCGGCCATGGATTCGGTTATTTCCAGTTCAATCTTGTCTGCAGGTATATTATAATCCTGAATAACATTCTCCAGAACCTGGATAAAGTTTTCCTCCTGCAGCTGCAGCTGAGAGACATTTATGGCCATAGTGAGCGATGTATATCCTTTTTCACGCAAACGTGCCAGCTGCAGACAGGCACTCCGGAGTACGAATGTCCCGATTATTAACATAAACCCCGTCTGTTCAGCCAGGGGAACAAAGTAGTCCGGTGCAACGAACTCTCCGTCTCCTGTCTGCCACCTGAGAAGCGCCTCCAGACCACTGGGTTTTCCGTCAGCAAGGCTGATTTTTGGCTGGTACACAAGAAAGAAGTGCTGCTCTTCGAAGGCTGTCCGCATTCCCCGTACCAGATGCATCCTCTCCCGCATGTGAATACCCATCTTCTCGGAAAAATAGACCGCTGCCCCCCGTTTGCGCTTCTTGGCCTGTTTAAGTGCCAGATTCGCGTTCTTAAGGATCTCTGAATCAGTTGGGATACCATCCGGCAGGGCGACAAGGCCGATAGTCGCAGAAAGCCTGAGATTGTTTCCCTGGATAGTAAAGGGTTCATCAAAAAGAGATAAAAGGTTTTCGGGGTTTACTTCGGAAGACGGCCCCAGAACCCCGAATCTGTCGCTGCCTGTTCTGGCTATTACACTTTCTTCAAGCCTCTCCCGCAGACAGCAGTATATTCCACGCAGAGTGTCGTCACCAAAATCATGCCCCAGGATATCATTAATTGCAGAGAAATCGTCAATATCAAGAATCGCGAAGTTACGTTCTCCCCTGGACAAGGGCGGTTCAGCCAGGAGTTCGAGCATTTTGTTGAGGTTTGGAATCAGCAGCAATGGATCAAGGTATGCCTGGTCCTGCAGGCGTTCATACAGAGCAACATTGTCAAATCCGACGGCCATATTCGAGCCGAAGACATCCAGAAGGTGTCTGTTGTTCTCTTCTATCTCCTCCCCGGTCTCTACAAAAGCGACAAGTTCACCTCCGTTCTCTGTGGAGAAGTAGAGGGTTAAACCATGGTCATAGAGGGTACACCGCTTCTTAAGACAGCGTTCTATGGCCTTCTGGATTCCGGGATTCCCGAGATTTGCGAGAGGCTGTTCAATAAGATTGCTATAGCGGCCCGCAGCGGCAATAATATGGAGTGATTCCCTGTTATCAGCTCCCCCGGCCTGAGCACAAATCAGTCCTTCGGGTTCTATACTCAGCAGCGCGCAGAGCTGCTCTACGACACCTTCGGCAAAGCGTTCCAGACCGCGTTTTTGATTAAGCTCGGTACTGGCCTCAACAACCATCTCAAGACCGGCACGCATCTCTTCCATCTTCTTCATCTGGCTGTATGCGCGAATGGCAGCGGTCAGACTGGTATACAGCCGTGTTCTGGTCAACTCTGATTTTGTTTTGTAATCATTTATATCGTAATGCCGAATCGTCTCAAGCTCCGGTGCGTAGCCGGGCTGTCCGGTCCGCAGGATTATTCGTAAAGCCTGGCCCCCGGGTAGTTCCCGGATCTTTTTAATCACCGCCAGTCCGGCATCCTCTGTTTCCATCACAACATCCAGCAGAGCTACAGCAATATCCGGGGTATCGGTAATACGCTCAAGGGCGTCGCCGGCACTGTGGGCATGCACCAGACTGACCGGGCGGTCCTCTATTATAAGTCCGCGAAGGGCAAACGCAGTTGCCTGATGAACATCCGGATCATCATCAACTATCAGGACTTTCCAGGTCTTCAAGGCTTTTCCCTCCGTAACCGCTTCTGCGGTGTCGTCCTGGATCGTTAAATAATCGTTTTCTGCCCTCGACCCGCTCTCGCCATTTATCATCATGCATTCCTGCTGTTCCTGGTATTCATTACTAGTATCAATTATTCATCTCATTATTGCAAAATTTCCTCATTTTTCGCGGGAGCTGTTACGGGCAGATGCAGACAAACCTCAGTTCCTTGTGCCGCTTCACTTTTTATGTTTATCGATCCGCCAAGGATTCCCGTTACCAGGGAGTACGCAATGTGCAGCCCCAATCCGGATCCTCCCGTTCCAAGTTTTGTTGTAAAGAAGGGGTTAAAAATGTGAGGCAGCACATGAGGCTCAATTCCGCTCCCGTTATCCCGTACCCTGATTGTCAGACTATCCTGAGATACAGCAGAGGAAGACAGCAGGATTTCACCCGCAGTACCATCTTCAAAAGCGTGGATCATTGCGTTATTCACCAGATTCATCAGTACCTGGGACAATGGCCCGGGAAAGCTGTTCATACAGATCTCCGGATCCACATCCACCAGCAGTTCGACTGTACTCCGTTTAAACTGGGGACTAAGGGCAAGCCGCAGTTCATTAACTATCTCGGATAACAGGAAGGCCCGCCGCTGGTGGCTTGACTGATCAACGGCTACCTGTTTAAAGCTCTTTATCATCTCCGCCGCCCGGAGCAGATTGCGCTCTATTACTTCTGTAGATTCCTGTAAATCCCGGACAAAGTTCTCCAGAACCGAGCGTTTAAGCCCTTCCTGAGAGAGCTTTGAGAAATGTCGCTCCAAATCGCGCAGGGTGCTGGCTACCATCACAGCGTTGCCGATAGGAGTATTCAGTTCATGAGCGATACCTGCAACCAGTGAGCCAAGCCCGGCGAGTTTTTCGGATCGGATCAATTCCTCCTGGGTTCGCCGCAGTGTCGAAAGGGCATCTTCCAGTTCCCGGGTCCGTTCCTGAACCCTTTTTTCCAGTTGGGTGTTCATCTGTTCCAGCTCGGCCTGAAAAAGACGTTCCTCGGTTACATCATAGAAGGTGACCACTATCTCAGAGCCGATAATGGATCCGCCTGCTACCAGGTTACGCAGTTCTCCGCTTTTGGTGGCAACACGCAGTTCCGTCGGCTTGAGCTCTCCTCCGGTCTTCGAGATCCGCTCTATTCCGGCCTCCCATAATGCTTTAGCCCTGTTTCGTTCTCCCGGATCCGGAATAATCAGGGACCAGTAGTGCTCAATGTCAGGAATCTCTTCATCGGTGTATCCCAGCAGGTTTGCATGCCATCTGTTGCGCGCCATAATACGGCCGTCCCGGGATATCAGTAAAAGGTGGACAGGAGCCAGTTCAAAAAGGCGGCGAAAACGCTGCTCGCTCTTCTCCAACGCCTTTTCCGCCTCGATCGTCTTTGTCACATCTCTAAAGACCGTGACAAAGCGTTTGGCCTCTTTTCCGTCAGAAACGTGTACTGTCTTGGCCGGGTTAAGAGCCATTTCCGCGGTAAAGACAGCTCCGTCTGCTTTACAGTGCTGCCACAGAAAGGTTCTGGCATTGCCGGCCATGGCATCCGCCATCAGCTCATCAGCATACTCCAGAGATTTGCGCCCGTTTTCCTGGTACTCCGGAGAAAGCGTTCCCGGATGTTGTCCGGCGAGTTTATCATGGGGCAATCCAAAGAGACGGCAGGCAGCAGGATTGCATTCGATAATGATTCCATCTTCCACAAGGAGCATACCGTCGTTGGCACACTCCACCATCTCGCGGAATACCAGCAACTCTTCTTCTGCATTCTTCATGGGCATACCAAAAGCCTATGGCCTGTTCACACTAATTGATAATCCATGTTAAAATTTCCCTATGGAAATTACCCCAGAACAGTTTGCCATAATAGAAGACTTATTACCGGTTCAACGAGGAAACGTGAAACTTTTAAATCTTGATGTCCTTAATGCGGTCCTGCATATTGCTGAACATGGTTGTAAGTGGCGAGGACTCCCTGAGAGATTCGGGAATTGGCATAGTGTCTATATGAGAGCCAATCGCTGGGCTAAGCAAGGTGTACTCGAGAAGGTTTTTCTCGCCCTTCAAGAGGCAGAAATTATCAATATTCGGGTTGATCATGTCTCTTTGGATAGTACGGCTGTCAAGGTCCATCCCGATGGAACGGGCGCTTTAAAAAAAAACGGTCCTCAATCTATCGGAAAGTCGAGGGCCGGATGGACAACCAAGATTCACATGGTGGCGGCCGGGGCTCAAACAGCCGTAACTTTCTCGTTATCTCCCGGTCAGGCCGGAGATGCCCCCGAAGGCCGAAAGCTCTTAAACACCTTGAAAGATAAGAGATGGAAAGGCACCAAGGTTCTCATGGACAGGGCCTATGAAGGCGATGAGACCAGGCAACTGGTTCTTGACCTTGAGATGGCACCAGTGGTGCCTCCCAAACGAAATAGGCGTAATCCCTGGGAATATGACAAGGAACTGTATAAAAAACGTAATGAAGTAGAGCGACTATTCCGTCGTCTTAAGGGCTTTCGGCGCATTTTTTCCCGATTTGAGAAATTAGATGTGATGTTTGTGTTTTTTATCCACTTCGCTTTAATTGTTGATACCCTTTTTAGTGTGAACAGGCCCTAGGTATCACCCGGGGAGAAGTCAAGGAAAGCCCTCAATAATCATACTCCCGGGCAATACCGCGGACTTCAAATGTCGCGCTTTGTACCTCGCTTCCTGTAAGCCGTGTGCTGCGTTTATCCGGCTGACTGCCGCCAATGTACACTGTGTACTGCCCCGGCTCGAGGATGCGCCTGCCTTTATCGTCAATCATTGTCATGTGACGGTCTGTAAGGGTAAACCGGACCTCCGTTTCCTCACCGGGTTTCAGATTCAGCTTGCGCACAGCCTTCAATTCCCAGTTCGGGACAATGGTTCCGGCTTCCATGTCCTTCAGGTACATCTGTACAGTCTCTCCGGATTCACGGGATCCGCTGTTCTTAACCTTGGCCCGGCATTCCAGCTTATCGCCAACCTCAATTTTGTCGCTGCCCAGAGACAAATCCCTGTATTCAAAGCTGGTATAGCTCAAACCAAAACCAAAAGGATACAGGGCTTCGCCTGTCATATACCGGTAGGTACGGTTCTTCATGGAATAGTCCTTAAAGTCGGGTAATTCGTCTGTAGAGGCGTAAAAGGTAACCGGCAGCTTGCCTGACGGACTGTACTCACCGAATAAAAGGGAAGCGATGGCCTTGCTGCCTTCAGCACCCGGGTACCAACCCAGAACAATCGCCGGAACATGCCGATCCGCCCAGGTTACCGAGAGAGCGCTCCCCGTTAACAGCACAAGAATGACAGGTTTTCCCGTGGCACAAACAGCTTCAAGCAATTCCTGCTGCTGCCCCGGAAGGTTAAGGTCCTTTTTATCTCCCCTGGGGATCTCCTCTTCTCCTCCTGGTCCGGCAGTTTCGCCCTCGATAATATGGATCTCTTCCCCTTCTATGGTGGGATCCAGCCCGAGGCAGACTACCGCGACATCCGCCATGCGGGCTGCGGCAACCGCCTCCGCCAACCGGTCCTTCGGTTCCGCCCGTTTCTCGGTCCTGTTTGCATACAGGTGACAGCCCTCAGCGTAGAAAACCCGGGTATCCGGCTCCGCCGCCTGCTGGATTCCTTTAAGCACGGTGGTCATGTGGGAAGGGGTACCACAGTAGTTGGCCTTCATGGCCTCTTCGTTATCCGCGTTGGGTCCGATAACAGCAATGGACTGTATGCTTTTTGTGTCCAGGGGAAGTGTTCCCTTGTCGTTCTTCAGCAGGACCAGGGACTGTCTGGATACCTCCAATGCAAAATCCCGGTGTTCGGAGCTGTCATTCACCCCGTAAGGTATGGAAGCAAAGGGAACATGCCCGGGATCGTCGAACATCCCGAGCTTCATACGGGTGATCATTAAGCGCGTCACCGCCTGATCTATTGCCTTCTCCGAGACAAGCCCCTCCCTGCAGGCATCCATAAGATGCAGGTACATATGACCGCAGTTAAGATCGCAGCCGTTGTTCATGGCCAGGGCAATAGACTCTGAAGGAGAGTTGGTTATCTTGTGGTCCTCGTGAAAATCCTTTATGGCCCAGCAGTCAGAAACGACATGCCCGGTAAAGCCCCACTCTTCCCGCAGGATCTTCTGCAGCAGGGTCGGACTGCCGCAGCAGGGCTCTCCATTCGTTCTGTTATAGGCGCCCATGACCGATTCGACCCCGGCCTCCTTAACAGCATCACGAAAGGCGGGAAGATAGGTCTCCCGCATATCCTTGGCGGATGCCAGGGCATCAAAACTGTGGCGCTCTGCTTCAGGGCCGCTGTGAACAGCAAAATGTTTCGCGCAGGCTGCGGTTTTCAGGTATTTTTTATCCGCCCCCTGAAGGCCTCTGATAAATGCTGCCCCAAGCCTGCCGGTCAGATAGGGGGTCTTCTCCGTAGGTTTCATGCCCGCGGCCCCAGCGGGGATCGCGAAAAATATTGATATTGGGAGACCAGAAGGTCAGTCCCTTATAGATACCGTTGTCATTCTGCCGCTGAAATTCATGATACTTGGCCCTGCCTTCGGTGGAAATTACATCCGCGACCCGAAATATCAGCTCCTCGTCAAAGGTCGAGGCCATACCGATGGCCTGAGGGAACATGGTCGCCACCCCCGCCCGGGCTACACCATGAAGGGCTTCGTTCCACCAGTTGTAGGAGGGTATTCCCAGTCGCGGAATTGCCGGAGAGTTGTACCGGGTCTGTGAGGCTTTCTCCTCCAGGGTCATTCTTGATACAAGGTCCCGGGCCCGTTCTTCAAACTTCAGTGATTCGTTCTTGTAAGCAGGCATATCAGACATACTTCTTCCTTCCGGATCTTAAGGTCCGTTATCTTATAATATGCTCCAAGCATATGAATTTAAAAGATTTTAACATAGAATTTGAAATTATACCTCCGGGATTTGTTCCAATGTCATTCTTTGTAATCTACATAATAAAGCTGCTGATAATTATTTATATATAATCGATATACGGGGTTTTCGTTGACAGCTTAAAGGTTTATTATTTATGATACTAAGTAATAGGGAGGCTGCTTATCAAGCCTTATACCTTTCTGCAATATTACGGGGCAGATATCCTGAGCCGTTTTTTTCAACATCTGCAGGTGGTTCTGCTCAGTATTCCTTTTTCCATCGCGATCAGCGTACCCATAGGCTTCTATATTTCCCCCCGGCCTAAAATGGCCCGGGTTGTTATCTACATTGCCAGTATCCTTATGACAATCCCCAGCCTTGCCCTCTTCGGTATTATGGTTGTTCTGCTGGCCCCCTTTAATATAGGCTTGGGAAAAGTTCCCGCTGTACTGGCGATCATGCTCTATTCCCTGCTTCCGATTATCAGAAACACCTATACAGCATTGAACCAGGTCTCACCGCGAATGATAGAAGCTGCCCGGGGTATGGGGCTGACAAAGGGACAAATACTTTTCCGCATCAAACTGCCCCTTTCCATACCGGTAATAATGGCAGGAGTACGAAATGCCGTGGTGCTTGGAATCAGTGTCGCAACTTTTGCCTCCCTGGTGGGAGCCGGGGGACTTGGCTATTACATTTTCTCCGGAATCAGCAGAACCAATTTTCTGATGGTCCTTTCCGGAGCGCTTGTGGTCTCTTTTCTTGGAATAGCAGTAAACATCCTGCTTACAAAGATGGAGGATTTGGTAACGCCAAAAGGGTTAAAGATAACCCGGGTCAAGGAGTAGAAATTGATTGAACTGAAGAATGTCACAAAGAAGTTCGAGAAACAGATTGCCGTAAAAAGTCTGAACCTGGAGATCCCCGACGGGGAAATAACCATGCTCATTGGCCCCTCCGGATGCGGCAAGACAACTACCCTGCGCATGATCAACCGCCTGATAGAGTCCACGGAAGGCAATATTCTAATTAATGGGAGCTCGATTCACGATCTTGATCCTGTGGAGCTTCGTCGCAGTATCGGCTATGTTATTCAGGAAATCGGCCTTTTCCCCCACATGAACGTTTTTGACAACATAGCAATGGTGCCCCGCCTGAGAAAATGGAGCGAGAAAAAAATAAAACCCCGGATAGAAGAGCTGCTGCATATGGTGACTCTGAATACCAGCTACATGTATAAATACCCCTTGCAGCTTTCCGGCGGAGAACGGCAGAGGGTGGGACTCGCCCGTGCTTTGGCGGCGGATCCGGAAATTCTGCTTATGGACGAACCCTTCGGAGCAATCGACCCAATCAACAGGGCCCGGCTGCATGACTCTTTCCTGGAAATTCAGGACAAGATCAAAAAGACAATCGTGTTCGTAACCCATGACATCAACGAAGCAATAAAACTTGGCGACCGTATTGCCATTATGAACAATGGTGAACTTATTCAATTCGATAACGTCAGAAACATTCTCTACAATCCGGAGAATGAGTTCGTCGAAAAACTCCTGGGTCATGACCGGAATATTAAAGCCCTTGTTCTAAAGCGCAACAAAGACTACATCATCAGGGAAGGCTACCTGGAAGTACGCAGTGATGAAAAACCGGAAAAGGTCCTGAAAAAGATGGAGGAGACCGGAAAGAAAACCGCGATCGTTACCGATTCGGACAAGAAATTGATGGGATTATTCATATTAACACGCAGCAGAAAAAAATCCAATCTTGATTTTATTGACGATCCGGTGCGGATTGAACAGAACAATAACCTCCAGGAGACCTTTTCCGTAATGATCGAAGCAGGAGAGCGTCAGCTTCCTGTGGTCTCCAAGGGGAACAAATTCGAAGGTATCATTACGCTGGAGAATATCTTCGCCGAATTCAACCAGGACGAAGGGTAGGTGCCAGCATGCAGTTTTTTACATACTTTGCCGAGAATTCCGAAAATATTCTAATCAGGTTATACCAGCATTTCTACCTTTTTTTCATTTCAACGGTTATCGCCTGCATAATTGGAATAGCCCTCTCCATTTTTGTAACCCGGGAAGGTAAAGAAAGAATCGGCAAGGTTGTGCTGAATATTACAGCCATGTCTCAGGCAGTCCCATCCATAGCCGTGGTAGCCCTTGTCTTTCTGGTTGTCGGCATTGGAGCGGTTCCCGCCCTTATAGCCCTCTTTGTTTACAGCCTGGTACCCATTGTCTTCAATTCCGTGTCCGGCTTATTGAGTGTCGAGGAGAAGATGATCGATGCTGCCCGGGGCATGGGCCTTACAGACCGCCAGATTCTCTGGAAAATAAAGGTACCAGTCGCGATCCCGGTTATTTTCGCCGGTATTCGCAGTGCCGCAACAATAAATATCGGAACGGCAACAGTGGCAGCAATTATTGGCGGTGGAGGCCTGGGGGACTACATTTTTATGGGAATAAAACTGAATAAAGACCATCTGATTCTGATTGGGGCCGTACTTACCGCGCTAATGGCAATAATTGTAGACACAATTCTCAGCCTTGTGGAAAAGAAAATAACCCCGACAGGGCTGCAGGTAAACAGAAATTAATTTTTTATAGGAGAGATAATATGAAAAGACTTATCACGCTGTTGTGTATCGCCGTACTGGTTTTTGCCGCTTTTACAGGATGCAAAAAAGATGCAAAGTCGGTAGCTGTCGGAGCGAAAAACTTTACCGAGCAGTATATTCTGGGAAACATGATCTCCCAGCTGCTGCAGGAAAGCGGATTTAAAACCAAAGAGCAATTTGGTACCGGAAGTTCAATCACACGGGATGGGCTTACAACCGGACAGATAAGCATGTATCCCGAATATACCGGAACAGCATGGACCGTTTATCTGGAACATGAAGAAAAGGTTTCTGCCCCCCAGGCATTGTACGAGCGGGTAAAACAGGAAGACCTGGAAAATAACGGAATAGTCTGGCTCGACCGCTGGGACATGAACAACACCTACGCCCTGGCAATAAAACAGGAACGGATCTCCGAAATCGGAACTTCGATTTCGGATTTGGCGGAGTATATGAATAACAATCCCGGGAAACTGACCATAGCCACCGACCAGGAGTTTTACGAACGTCCTGACGGTTTTCCCGCCCTGGCCCAGGAATACGGGATGAAATACGAGGAAGAACAGATCAAGATGATGGACATCGGCCTCTCCTACGAAGCCCTGGACCGTGACCAGGTGGATGTTGCCATGGTATTTGCAACCGACGGTCTGTTGAAGAAATTCAACCTAAAGGTGCTGGAGGACAATGAACAATTCTTTCCGGTCTACAATGTCGCTGTTACAATCCGAAAAGAGGTGCTGGATGAGTTCCCGGAAATCGAAGAGATCCTGAAACCCCTGGCTGAGATAATAGACGATGAGACCATGCAGGATCTCAACTACAAAGTCGATGCAGAGGGATTGCCGGAGAAAAAGGTCGCCGTAGATTTTCTTAAGGCAGAAGGCCTGATCGATTAATCCGGATCGCGTTTAAAAAACCGGCCGGTTCACGGCCGGTTTTGTTGTATTACTGTTCCCGACTTTTTGTCACTTTTTACTGTAGAAAAGGATATCTTGACAAATGGGTCTTGAGGGACTACCGTTTTACTATCTTCGGGCGATTAACTCAGTGGGAGAGTGCTACCTTCACACGGTAGAAGTCACTGGTTCAATCCCAGTATCGCCCAATCTGTCCTCATAGAGAAGACCAATTCTGCAAGCTGGTTCCTGCTTTGCTGAATCCAGTATCGTCCATCACCTGACTATCTAATTAGAGGTAAATCATGGGAAGATTGACAAAAGAGATTAAATACAGAAAGCAAAGTGAAAATTGGGAATATAAGCTGAAAGGTATGTCCAATTTATTGTTCGAGTCTACAAACGTTACGATCCATCAACTCCATTGATCGATGTGAATATTAGAGAAGAAGACTTCAACTTTTCCGTAGAATATGAATACTTCCTGATCATTCAGCCTTAATGACCGCCCGTTAAAGAAGAGATTCACTTTTTTACCTTCCCACCAGCCTCACACCATCAAGATTTACTTATCAATCTTCTGAAACTCTTTTACCAATGGATTGACTACAGAGCGCAGAACGTCCTTCGTAATTTCTTCCTTTAGCTCTTTTTTGAACCGGGCCAGCTCACGCTGATTAATGTCATCGAGGCTTATGGGTTTCTTTGCCGCAGAATCGTTAGTCTTTGTGTTTCCGGTCTTTTTGGTGGTTTTTGGGGCTTCCTGGGCTACTGTCGTTTCAGTTTTCTTTGGTCTTCCGCGTTTTGCCATGAATTTACTCCTTGGTGATTGTTTTATGTATATTAGCACTGTATTTAGAAAGTTTTCAATTGCTAATTCCTTGTGCTTATTTTAGTGATAAATTTAGCGGCGTGGATTCTTTCGGTCAATAAGCAATTTATCTGATACTAAGATCATTTTTCTGTGCAGTAAATTATGCTTTAAAGTATTTAGACTCATTTTGATGTATTCCAGTTTGTAAGAAAACATTTGCGTAATGTTAGAGGGTAGGACTATAATTGTAGAAAAATAGGAATTAAGATATGTTATGTCCACATAAGGGAGTTGAATTCACAAATAGTCAATAGGCTATAAGTAAGAAAGTTAACGAATGAAGTTTTATGTTTTGTTGTGTATAGGTTTATTGATTATAATAAAAAATTGTAAATGATATTCTGGAGTATTTTATGAATTATTATGAAATCTTAGGAATTGATAAAAACGTATCTCAAGCTGAAATCAAATCAGCTTACCGAAAACAGTCATTAAAATGGCATCCTGATGTAAATCAGAATAAATCCGAAGCCACAGAACGGTTTAGGGATATATATGAAGCATATTCTATATTAAGTGATCCTGGAAAAAAATTAGAATATGACAAATCATTAGAAGATGGTATTAGATATTCATATAATGAAGATAGAAATTACCAAGAGCGGTATAGGGATGCTTATGAAGCATTTATACTTGAAATGTATAGATTAGCGTATGAATTAACTTACCAAAATATTCATTATACTAAAATTAAGAAAGAACTAGTGAAAAGAGGCTGTCCGATACATATTTCAGAGAAGATTGCTATCTACGTAGAGAGTAATAGAAAAAAAGAAGTCAGAGCGGCTGCACTAAAATCAATTTTAGTAGCAATTGGTAGTTTTATTGTGGGAATTATAATATTTGCAATAGCTTATGCAATGGGAAGATTTTGGATTGGTGGTTTTTTATTTTTTATCATTGCAATAATAAACTTATTAAAAGGCATATATTACCTAGTAACCGGTAGAGTACCAATTGAATCCTAAATAAGATATGCCTCCTTAAACCATAAGGAAGTAATTTGACATGTGTTTGATGGATGGAAAAAGACATTTATCTAATGATTTCTTAACACGATAAGGATGGGTAATGAGCATTTCAGTAAGGGACTTCGAGGTATTGTTGCAGCGATGCAGATCTCCTATGAAAAGCACTTAAAACTTGCAAAAAAAGGAATAATTGGAGTGCCTTCAGACCCGCATCACTTTACTGGATTATATGGGGCTTTGGCTTCAAGGAACAAAGTTTGCGGAATTCAGGTTAACGAAATCACAGTTTGGCTTGAACTAACACCATTTTTATATATGGAAGAAAAGCTTGCTGTTTATTTTTTATCAATTTATGCTGCTTTCAGAGAGATTCCTTTGGAGCTTTCATCAAAAGAAAAGGAGAACCTTAAGAATAATGTAAACTCGGGAGTGATAAGAGCTTTTGAGAAAGAGCCAGGCAGGATAACTGCAATCGTTGAAAAGCAATTCCCGTTTCCATGGCTAAGCCTTCTTACGGAACCGACACTTAAAGCCATACAAAGCCGATGATTGAACAAAATACGGCAAAGCATATTTGAGATAAAAATATGAACATAGATGAAAAAAAGAAAATTATAATGCAGTATATGATAGAGAACGCTCCAGATCATCTCCCTGAATACAAACAAGTTTTTAATACAGAAAACCACAAATACAGGTTCAATATAGATGGGGCAATCAGAATGCTCGAACTATCCGATAACTTTATGAATGATCATCAAGTTGATTATATCATTCGTCAGATTAAGGCACTTAGAATCATTGAATCATTACTGGAGGGTGAAGGTAATTATATTCTGACAAACAAAGGCGTTCTCAAACGCCTAACACTGTTGACTATGGATTGGTAGTAACTTCTGATATACTTCGAATCCACCAATAGGAGAAAGGGACAACCTCAAGGATTGAGTCGACCTTCACGGTCGATTCAATCCAATGTTCAAGAAGCCCTGATCGACAGTATTGTTTCTTATTAATGGGAAATGCTCGCTGGTTTCTGTTGGAAGACAAATGGCATGTGGAAAAAAACAGCGGCGGTTCCGGTTGGATGCAGGAATCCATAGTAGCGGATCTTCATGAATCCTGAAAGGAGCACATGCTGGAGGAATTATCGGAGGAGGATTAATGTGATATGACGGTATTTACCTGACAGCCAGTGGCCGAAATAGGGTGACCAGACAGAAGCGGAAAATGCCAAATCTACCTTCACTCGACAGAAGTCACTGATTCAAATCCAGTATCGCCCAATCTGTCTGCTGAGAGCAGACCAAACCTGCAAGCTGGTCCCCGCTTTGCAGGATCCAGTATCGCCCAATCGACAATTATTCAATATCAATGCGGAAAGCAACGCGATAAAGTCTGATGTGTGTCAGGCAGTTAATGTGTATTCTCTGAAGAGAAGGTGAACAAGATCACCTTAACAATCCAGATAAATAAATAATTTCACTTTACAAAACCTGCAACCTGGTATTATCATGGAATTTATACAATTTATATGAATATTGAGGTTGCACGAAGGTGAACAAGGTCACCATCTCGGACATTGCAAATCATGCAGGTGTATCAAAAACTTCGGTAAGCTATGTTCTTTCCGGGAAAAAACGTCTCAGTGCCGATGTCGAAGAACGGGTGATGAAAACTGTTGAAAAACTTGGTTACACACCGCCGCGGCATACGGCACGGCTCTACAAGAAACCTCCGAAGATCATCAACTTCTGTCTTCCATTGGAGTCGGGAACAATAAGTGACGACCCCTACTATATTCCGCTTATAGAGGGAGCGATGGAATATGCTGCGGCTCATGGTTATCACATGATGATTACGCGGCTGACACAGGGAGACGAAGCTGCGAAAGAGATGTTTTATCACAGCTTTGAATATGTGGACGGAATAATTCTCTGCAATCTGCAGCGGGATCACGTGTACGAGCAGGCATTGATTGACTATGGTATTCCCTATGTAGTTAACGGTACCCCGGACAATGTCGATACAAAGTACTATGTTGATGCCGATATCGAAGGCATCGCATATCAGGCTGCTACCTATTTACTCAAAAAAGGTCACAGGCAAATCTGTTACATCAACCTCGCAGAGCATCTGCTGCAGAGCCAGCAGCGGCTAAGTGGTTTTCAGCTGGCGCATCAGGAATTTGGTCTTCCATGGGAAGAGCACTGCCATTCATTCTGCAATGTCAGCATGGAAGAATCGTACGAGCTGATGGAAAAAGTTCTTCAGAGTAAGCAGCATTCAATAACTGCCGTAATTACATCAAATGAAATTCAGGCGCGAGGCGCAATCAAAGTGCTGCAGGAGCGTCAGATAGCCATTCCGCAGCAGATAGCTGTGGTCAGCATGGGCGGAAGTTCTTTGTCTGTCATCGGGCATCCGAAAGTAACAACTATCGATTTTTCCCCGGCAAAGATTGGGTATGAATCAGCGAAAATGCTGATTGAGGTCATCACCAGAAAACGCATCCGCCCCTCACAACTCATTGTTCCGGGAAAACTGATTGAACGGGAATCTTCATAAATACCCGAATCGTATGACGCGACCGGGCATTGAAGAAATAATCTTGAAGAAGGAGTGTTTTATTATGAACATGGGGAAAAAAAGTATAGGCATCCTGCTTGTACTGAGTATGCTGCTTGTCGGTGCCTCCGGTCTCTTGTTTGCGGCTGGACAGAAATCCGCTGAAGAAGGCCCGATAACGCTGACAGTCTGGAACTTCAAATATGCCGAGGAAAAGTCCGGAAAAGCATTTCGAGAAATGGACCAGCTCTTTATGGAGCAGAATCCGAACATTATAATCGATCACCAGGCTCAGCCCGAGTCAAACTACTACCAGATGCTTCTGTATGCATTTTCCGCGGAGAGTGAACTCGATGTTTTTCTGACACATACCGACCAGCGGGCCTGGGAGATTTCGGATTCTTTTTATGTGCTGGATGATGACATCGCTGATGTTATGGATACATACGCTGCATCGGCGCTTCAGGCATGCTCAGAGACCAACTCAGCAAATTCAGACATCAAGATATTGCCCTTAACAGCACAGGGTACTGGATTCTATTACAACAAAGCCAACTTCAAAAAAGCCGGACTCGATCCTGAAGCCGTCCCTTCGAATTGGGATGATTTCCTGTCTGCCTGTGAAGCACTAAAAAATGCGGGTATTACCCCGATCATTTTCGGCAATCAGGGGAGCACCTTCGGTATTGATTTTACCTATCGCGCTATTCTGGGAACACTCCTTGGCGAAAAGGGGATAAACGGCTTTGCCGACGGCTCGACAAATTTCACAGATCCGGAATTCGTACAGGCAACAAAAATGATCAAGGAGCTGTATGACAAGGGATACGTAAACGTAGAGAATGGCTCAATTCCCTATTTTATGGATGCCATCAATCAGTTCAAGAATGGCAATGGCGGAATCTTCTGCGGACTTACATCCGATATCGCGCACTGGAAAGATTTTGGAGAAGCCCTTGGCTACGAATCTGTCGGTTACTTTTCGGCTCCTGTCGCCGGCAATGCTCAATATCCTGAAGCTCAGATCAACCAGGGCGCCGGAATCGGTTTTGCTGTTACAAACTACAGCCCTCATGCAAAAGCCGCGGCAAAGTATATTAAATTTATAACCTCAGGAGATGCTGGAAAAATTTTCATGGATACGACGGGAGCAATAGTGCCGAATTCAACAATTCCCATAGACGCTTCGAATTCGATGCTTACCGAGATACTGGACCGCATGAACAACAACGCCGTGCCTGATTACATGAACCGGGTACCAGGAGGAATGATTCAGGATTTTTATAATTTAATGAATTTATACTTCATCGCCGGTGGAATCAGCCAGGAAAAGTATATCGAACAGGTACAGAAAATATACAAAAGTAATCTCTAAACTACTGTATCTATTGAATGAATGCATTCAAGACTGCTGCATGCTTTGGCTGCGGCAGTCTTGCATATAATCAGGAGTTACCGTGCGTCACCATGTTTTGCGAAAAAGATTCCGTATAAGTCAGGATGCGAAGGACGGCTGGATGCTGCTTCTGCCGCTGCTTTTGCTGACAGGAGTTTTTCTGGTCTATCCTGTAGCGTCAAATTTCTACTACAGTTTGACGAAATGGAAGGGTCTGGGAGAGCCGGTTTTCATTGGGCTGCAAAACTATATACGGCTGTTCCAGGATGACAGGTTCTACAGCTCTTTGACGAATCTTTTTATTCTTGTGCTTTATATCCCTCTCGGAGTCTTTGTCCCGCTGGGACTTGCCGCTGTTCTGCGAAACGGAATGAGGGGATGGCAACTGTATCGCGGACTGCTCTATCTGCCGAATGTCCTGGGACCGGTAATTCTCGGAACAATCTTTTCCGTTATGCTCAGTCAGGTAGGCCCGATTACAGAGATATTGACCCGCCTCGGATTTGAGCATGCAAACAAATTTTATCTGCTCGGAAAGACATCTACGGCGATTCACACCCTCTCTTTTTTATTCGTTATCTGGATGCGGGTCGGATTCGGCTGTATCTATTTTCTTGCTGCCATGAGTACTATTGATTCCAGCCTGTACGATGCGGCAAGAATTGATGGAACCAATAAATGGCAGGATTTTATTCATGTCACCATTCCCGGTATTCGGTTTTCTATTGAATTCTTTACTGTTCTGGCATTCATCGAAGTCTTTGCGCGTATGTATGGCATGATTTTCACCCTGACAGGCGGCGGTCCCGGGTACGCGACCTATACGCTTGAATTCGGTGTGTACATGATCAGTTTTGGCGCCTTCCAGAAAGGATACGCATCAGCCTGGTCTGTAGTACTCTTTTTCTTTTGCGCGATTATCGCCCTCATACAGATCCGCCTTTTAAAGCAGGATAAAGCATCATGACAGAAAAGAGCTTGAAGACTGAAAGATTTCGACGGAATTTCACACGGACGACAACGTATATAATGCTGACAGTCTTTACACTGATTGTTGTTTATCCAATCTATTTCTCCATAATTTCCAGCTTGAAAACTACAGCGGATTATACCGCCGACAAGATCGGGTTTCCTGTGTCGGCGACCCTGGAGAATTTTGCAAACGTACTTGTGCAGATGAGTATGTTAAAGTATCTGGGCAACACGCTGCTGCTTGTGAGTGTGGCAATGATTCTCTACTTCCTGATCTGCACAGCGGCAGGCTTCGCTTTCGGGATGCTCCGCTTCAAAGGGCGTTTAAGCGCTTTTACCTTTGTGCTGTTTATCCAGATATTCCCTCAGATGGTCATAGCCGGACAGGTGTATCAGCTGATCAGTAAAATGAGTCTTCTGAATACGTATACCGGACTGATTCTGATCTGGGTAGCGTATTTCGCTCCCTTTGGCACCTATATAATGACGACCTATTACAGCAGCGTTCCGAAAGCACTGGTGGAATCCGCCAGAATCGATGGCGCCGGCGTTTTCCAGCAGCTGTTTCGAATCATGATCCCCATTGCAAAACCGATGATCGGCACTCTCGGTATTATCGGGGCATTGGCCATGTGGAACGAGCTGCCATTTTCCATGCTGATTCTTCAGCGACAGGAGCTGCGAACTCTGACTCTCGGTATAGCAATGATGCAGGGTGAATTCGGGCTTCAGACCCCGGTACTTTCCGCCGCCGTTCTGGTGACCTCAGGCGTACCGCTGATTCTCTACATCATATTCCAGAACTACATCACCATGGGATCTGTTGCAGGTTCCATTAAAGGATAAACAGCTCGTTATGAAATTAAGAAGCCCAAGGAAAATAAGGAAATTGAACTGGAGGGATTGTGAAACAATCTAACGATTTCGCCCATGATATGATCGACCTCGACGTCAGCCCTGAGCGGATACTCTACCTTGCCGCCAGGGATGTATCACCTGTTCAGAAAGCGGATGGAAGTGTTGAGATCACTATCCCGTTCCAGCCGATGCGGCATAACGGAACATTCGTGCCCCTCTCCGAATCCGAGCATCCGCGAAAACACATACCTTTTCGTCTTGCAGCTTATGGTAAAGAAGTGCTTCGTTTTTCCGGCGGTTTTTCGAATGAGCCGGTGGACGAAGACTCCATCATGCTTAATCCGGATAAATCTGTACGGATGTGCGCTCTGCATCTCAGCGAACCGGGAAACGGCACCTATACTGTACACGATGATAATGGAAAGCTGCGCGCCCGTATCTCTGTAGTGCCGCACCCGGTAAACAATTGGAGCGACCTTCAGCGAGCTGCGGATCCAATGATGCAGATTGAGTTCTTTCCCGATGGTACCGAGAAGAGAGCAGTAAAGCCGATGAGTTATGACCATTTTTTCCCGGGGAAACTGGAATCTGTACCGTTCGGCTGTACTGCGGATAACACCAAAATCACCGGAACCCTTTTCTCATTTCATGCAGACCCCAATGAGCATTTCTACGGTACAGGAGAACGTTTCAGCCGCCTGGACCTTGCGGGGAAAACCATCACCCTGGAAAATACCGATGCCCTGGGAACAGCAAGCCGAAAAGCCTATAAAAATGTTCCGTTCTATCTTTCAAGTGCCGGGTACGGCGTATTCATCCACTCAAGTGCACACATCAGACTGTCATTCGCGGATATTTCCAACCGTGCCGTGCAGGGACTGATTGATGATACCCGGCTGGATCTGTTTCTGATCGGCGGCGGAACGCCTGAGCGCGTTATTCGCAATTACCGCGGACTGACCGGGTTTTCTCCTGAACTCCCCTTGTGGAGCTATGGAATGTGGATGAGCAGAATGACCTATTTCTCGGCGGATGAAGTGGAGCGTATTGCAGATCGGCTTCGGGAAGAATCGTATCCATGCGATGTTATCCATCTTGATTCAGGATATTTTTCTGAAGACTGGGTCTGCGATTGGGCTTTTTCACCGGAGCGGTTTCCCGAACCAAAGGAATTTATACGAAAACTCAGGGATAAAGGGTTTCATATAAGTGTATGGCAAACCCCCAATATCGGAAAAGACAATCCGCTTTATCCGGAAGCAAAGCGTAACGGATATCTGCCGGCACTGAAAGAAGAAGACCACATGAACACCATGTCTGACTTTTCCGGACAGGATTTCGGAGGACAGATCGATTTCACCTATGAACCGGCGGCAAAATGGTACAAAAAGCTGCTGAGAGGACTCCTTGATCTGGGGGTTGAATGCATCAAGACCGATTTCGGCGAGAAGATACTGCTGCATGCTGATTTCAAACGGATGTCCGGAGAGAGACTGCACAATATCTATTCCCTGCTGTACCAGAAAGCGGCTTTTGAGACGACTGCTGAATACGCTGACAAACCGTTTATCTGGGGACGGTCCTGCTGGGCAGGAGGACAGCGGTATCCGCTGCACTGGGGAGGCGACACCTCGGCCACCTGGGACGGATTGGCTTCTTCACTTCGCGGCGGGCTGCAATTCGGATTATCGGGATACACATTCTGGAGTCACGATATTCCCGGCTTTCACGGACTGCCGGAATTCATGAACAGCTGGCCGTCGGAAACACTCTATATGCGATGGACGCAGTTCGGGGTGTTTACTTCGCACATGCGCTATCATGGATCCACACCGCGTGAGCCCTGGGAGTTTCCGGAAACAGCGGGTCTCGTGCGTTCCTGGCTGCGGCTGCGTTACGCGCTGATCCCCTATATTCTGCAGGAAGCTGCCTATTGCACCGGACGGGGGAATCCTGATGATTATACAGAGACTGAGGCTAAGGGCAACAATGCAAACGGCCGGCCGATGATGTCGCCGTTGCTGCTGGATTATTCAAATGATCCGAATACCTGGCATATCGATGATCAGTATCTCTTCGGACGGGACCTTCTTGTTGCACCTATCATGAATGATGAAGGCATCAGGGATATTTATCTTCCCGAAGGAGACTGGTTCGACTTATATACGGGTAAAGTATTTACCGGCGGCCGCTGGCTGCTTCAGGTTCTTTATCCGCTTGCAGCGTTCCCTGTATTCGTACGTTCCGGGGCGGTCATTCCGTATTATCCCGATCAGGTAAACTCGACCGCAGAGATGGATTTGAGCAGAGTGAAGTATATACAGTTTTTACACAGAATGTCTGCGCATCAGGATGACAAACAGACTGGAGCATTTAATGGATTGGTGTCTTCTCCTTTAGGGAAACTATGCGGTTTTTCTGCCGAAGAGATTCAAATCGGGTTCTGACGGCAGATATGCTGCTGAGGTACAGCAGCTGTGCAAGATATAATCGTAAACAGGAGTCAGTATTTTATGTGGAAAAAGGACTGGGACCAGCTGCAGCAGCATTTTACTGAATTCTGGCAGAGAAAGGGATTCATACTATCTACATGGAACAGCTCTTTCCAGACAGAACGGATCACCTGTCCCGATCCGGAAAATGTTCTTCCGGACATAAACAGCATTATGCGGTTTATTGAAGAGAAGGACAGATGGGACCAGTTCTATCTTAACCCGGAACTGGTAGCACAGCAGCAGCGCGATGCACTCTGCCGTGCTCTGTATCCGGGGGACCTGATGCCCTTCGCTTACTGCGACTGGGGCACCATCTCGCTGGCCCCGATGCTGGGAGCTGAGCAGCACTTCGGAAAGGAGACTGTCTGGTACACCCACAAGAATGCACCGGTATCCCCCGACAACGACCGACCGCTTGTTCTGAAGGAAGATGATCAATGGTACCGGATGCTGCGGGAACTGGCTCGGATCGGAACAGCCCGGGCTGAGGGTAAGTATCATTGCGGGTTTCCTGCTGTATGCGGTGGTCTGGATGTGCTCGCCGAACTTCGCGGCGCTTCCGAGCTCTGTATGGATCTGGTGCTCGAACCGGACTGGGTAAAGGAAAAGCTGCGGGAAATAGACCAGGCGAGCCGGGAAGCGTACCTTAGCCTGTATGATATCATGAGGGCCGATGGCGGTTCCATGTTTCACGCTTTTTTCATGGTATGGGGACGCGGAAAAACTTCCCTGATTCAATGTGATTTCGCTGCTCTTATATCGGAGGAGATGTTCCGGGAATTTGCCGTCCCTTCAATTCGCGATGCGTGTTCCTGCCTGGACTACAGCCTCTATCATGTGGATGGACCAGAAGCTGTGAGAACCGTGGATGCTCTGCTGGAGATCGATGAAATCGACTGTATTGAATTTACTCCTGGGCCGAAGGTCCCACAGGGCGGCGATCCGAAATGGTACCCTCTTTACAGAAAAATCAAGGATTCCGGAAAATGTGTTCAGGCGGTGGAAATGCAGGCCTCGGAAGTAGTTCCCCTTCTGGAAGCTCTGGGACCGGAGGGGATGTACTTGATGGTCAATTTTCAGTCTGAACGGGAACTATACGATACACTGGAAGCAGTTGAAAGATTCCGTTGATTTGGAGTCTATGAAATATCAATATATCCTGCTCAATAATTCTTCAAATGATTCCTGTATTGTCTTTCCGGCTGTATCTACAATAATAATATCTTTATTCCATGGATGGTAATCCCTATTCCTGATTTCTTCCCAAGATGGCAACTTCAAACCTTCTATTTCCGGTATCCGGCTCTCCGCTCTTCTTTTATGCTCCTCCGCGTCACTGCAGAGTACTTCGATATTGATAAAGTCCGCTCTGTTTTCCAGAGCAACATTTTCCCATTCATTTCGGGTAAGAGTCCAGGGATTGCATGAATCGGAAACAACACTAATACCGAGTTTCAGGTTATCCGCGGCTATTCGATACGCCAACCGGTATCCTTCTCCCTGGACATTACAGGAGCAGAAGTCCCGTAAGCCCTGTTCGATTGTGTCCGCTCGTATATAGGCAGCATGCATCTCCTTTGCCATCAGTTTTGCAAGGCTCGACTTGCCGGCAGCAGGCAAACCGGAGAAGATATATAGAACAGATTTTGTTGCTTTCATTGAACTCCCATTTTATTTCTGTTATATAAAACGCACTTGATCTTCGTAATCAGAACAATCGGTCTCCATGTCGAATGCTTTTCGTGGAAGCTCCTGCCACTGCTCTTATTGTTCCGCACATGACAAGTCACATAATCTCCTTGAAAACCAAGATCAATAATCCAGGACTATTTGAATAGTATCGCTGTTTTCTCTTCAAGTTTATATCCTTGGGATGTATATCTCTGGATAGTATAGATCAATAGCAGGCTTTCACTCTTTGTAAAGGGTCTCGAGAACCTGAGCTTCATCTGCCTGTCACCCGACCATTCAACTTTCACTTCCGGGGTTCTCTTATCGTCATCATAGCTTATTGACTTGCGGATTAAATATTCTGAATTCTCTTCCACCGGGTGCGAAAAATGCACACGTACCTCCGTGCCAATCCTGTCTATGGGAGTCCCCTCAGCCGGTATAACCGAATATGCAAAGGTATTCTCCGTCGATTCCCGGATGATAATCACAGTATTAATAAGATTAAGCGCCAGAACAAAAAAAATAAGAGCCTGCGAAACCCGGTTCTTTTTCCGGACATTCTCCTGTATATCTTCACGATTAAGTATGCGGATTACGGCATCCTCTATCTCTTTTCTCCAGATCAATACCGACACGAGGATTACAAGATACGATAAAAGGTGCAGTGTTTGTCCAAAGTTCCGGAAAAACCCTGCGTTATATACAACGACTTCCACAACCGGTATACCGAAGACATTGAAAACTGCGAAAACAAGCAAGAGTATGGTTCCTGGTTTTTTCAGGATATCCCACCGCTTTCTCTCAACAAGGATAACGAGGACAAAGAGAAACAAGCTGTGATAGCCGAAGCAGATTCCCGACGCACCATGGATCGTCCCTGCAGTACCGTTCATGCGCAGATAGGCAACAAGGGTTGAACCGAAAAAGGTAAGCAGGGTAAGAAAGGCAAAACGGTTTCGCCCGAGTACAATTTCCGCTATTGAGCCGAAAACGAGGATAACAAGAACGTTCCCGATAAGATGCACAAGTAGAAAATCCGGCGAGTGGGTAAATGAGGGCAGTGTAGCCAGATACAGATGGCTCACAGCGGGAAACTGCGCGGTAAGAGTACTGTACACAGCAGAAAGAAAAAACTGCGGCAGTGTTGAAATGAAACAACTCAATGCCAGAAGAAGCGAAATGACAGGGAATCTATTTTTGACCAGCCGATAGTAATAGTTCATGTGTACTTTATTCCTGTTAAAAAATCAGAGTTAAGAAACCATCTGCAGCTGAACATTTATTCCATCCGGCACAATAAATTGCGGGAAAAAAGAGAGGAAAGGCAACGTCAGCTTCGGAGTCAAAAAGATGAAATCCTGAGAATAGCTGCAGAATATGCTGCATGTTGAATTAGATACAAACATCTATCTTCATCTGCGTTGCTGTTTCTGCCAGTTTATTGTCTTTCGTAATCAGCACAGCATCATTTCGTCGTGCCAGTACAGTATAAAACATGTCGTAAATTGAATGATTATACTTTATTCCTTCTCCCAATGCTTCTTTCCATAATTCACCGCCGGCGGTGAAATCATCAACCATGGCTATTCCGTCTTCCGTAAACTGAATACTTTCTTCGTGTGATACAATCTCCGCCCTGTAGCACTTCCATAATACATTGGCGATTTCCGGATGAAACAAGTCGGGTGCAAGTACCCAGGAAGTCTGAGCAAGCTTTTCTTTATACATGGCGCTCCTTTCTTTTAATAATAAGATTTCCACCGCGGCACTGACGTCGATTACGCAAATCATCTGTCGCGATCCTCACGGACCATGGCAACTGCGTCGATTTCTTTGAGTTCTCTGCCGATTTTTCTGGATTCTATTTTTTCAAGGAGCCTTCTTCTTCTTTCCATATTAGATTGCTCCTGCCCCAGACCTTTTTCCAGCAGCACAATCACCTGCTGAGCAATCGATCTGTTTTCTGATCTGGCGACTGAGGCAATTTTCTTATAAATATCTTCCGGACAATCCCTGACCTGCAACAGCGGCATAACTGACCTCCGTGCATACAATCTACAGCCGTTTGTATGCACTGTCAATGATTTTCATCTGAACTAATCTTCCAGCGGTTAAGCTTTGCCTTTAAATAGATTATATATATGATGGATGATATTGAGTGATGATTACAAAGCATCGTAAGCATATTTTCATGCTGCTTGCAGGGTTTATAATTGCAGCCGGCTGGCTCATGGTGAACGGCGGCTGTCAGAGTCCTGCGGCCTCCGCCCCGGAGCCGGATACTGCACCTGCGGAAGACGCGGCTCTTGAGGTTATTCCCCTGGAGGGGCCCATTGTGGTGGCCCTCCAGCCGGGTCACTGGAAGATTGACGAACTCCCGCCGGAAGCACGACGGCGATCGCGAAGTACAGGTGCTGTTCACGGAAATGTCCGGGAGCTCGATATCAATCTGGCGGTGGTGGATGCCCTGGTCCCGCTGCTGAAAGCGGAACACTGGAGTGTAATCCTTGTTCCCGCGACGGTTCCCCCCGGACTGCGGGCCGATGTGTTTCTTTCTATCCACGCCGACTGGGGTGCGGATCCCGCCAGAAGAGGATGGAAGCTCGCGCCTCCCTGGCGTCCGAGCATCGCTTCCAGCGAGATTGCCGAGGCCCTCATGGAATCATTCAGAGCCGAAGAGAGCCTGACAGAAGATGCAGACGGCGTCACCGTCGGCATGCGCGGCTATTTCGGCTTCAGCTCCCATCGCTACCGTCACGCGTCCAGCCCCTACACTCCCGCGGTCCTTGTCGAACTCGGCTTCGTGACCAACACTATTGACCGGGAACTGATGGTAACGCAGCCGGAGTTCTACGCGGGAATAATCCACCGCGGTCTGGAGAAGCACTTTTACACCCGGGGACGTTCCAATGTGGCCTTCCCTGCTCCCCCGTGAGTACGAAAACATGGCAGCGGGATCAGAAGGGGCCCATGTGCGGCATCGGCCGGACCGCTCAAGTGCCGTCGTCCGCAGGCTGGAGGCGGGTGAGTATATCCGGCCGGTTGACGATTCAGAGGGCTGGTACGAAGTAATACTCCGCAATCCCTTCAGGACCGGATGGGTTGACGAAAAGTCGCTGATAAAACGATCTTCCGGTGTTGCCTTTACCGGCCCGGTAGATGAGCATCAGAAAGAAACAATACATTAGACAAACCGTCAGCCATTTTTTTCTTGTACTGTGCTGCCATTTATTTTATGCTGATAGAGTATCCTTCCAGTGAATCGAACAGAATGGGAAGGGAATGTATTTCTGGCAACTTACGGATAAAAACGTGTATCAGTCATTGATCGAAGGAACCAGTAGTAATCTCGGTGAAGCATCTCTTTTCAACACACAAGAAAAGTTAATTCTGATCGTCGAAGATGAGGCAATCATCGCCCTGGCAGAAAAACGAACCCTTGAAAAGGCCGGCTACACTGTCCATGTTGCCAATAACGGGGAACGCGCCATGGAACTTACGGAGACCCTGGAAAAGATCGATCTGATCCTGATGGACATAGACTTGGGGCAAAAACCCGACGGGACTGAAACCGCGGAACAGATTCTTGCCGAACACGAGATACCGATAATGTTCCTTTCAAGCCACACCGAACCGGAGATCGTAGGGCGGACCGAAGGAATTACCTCTTACGGCTATATTGTAAAAAACAGCGGCAATACGGTTTTGCTGGCGTCCATCCGTATGGCTTTTCGGCTGCACAAAGCACGGCAGGCTGTGAAAGAACACATGGAAATGCAGGACCTTATTCTGCGGGTAAGCGAATGCCTGACAGCGACTCGGGGGACCTGCAGGCTATCCTTCAGCTCGCCTCGGACACCATGGCAAAACTCTCCGGACTCAACAGCGGCGCTATCTATTTTCTGGAAGAGGATTTCCTGATCCTCAGAGCAACGACACCCGCCCTTGAAGGGGATCCACCGGAGAAGTTCATCAGGGCCCGGCTCCAGGAGCATCCCCATATCAATGACGCAGTACACAATCATAAGGCGGTCTACATCCGGGATACAGAATCAGAGCCCCTCACCGACGAAGAGCGTTCCATCGCTGAAGCCAGGCAGCTGAAATCTATCCTCTTTGTCCCACTGCTTTCCCAGGAAAGGACCATCGGCGTTTTTATAACAGGCGGAACCAGCCGCCACGTGACATTGAAAAAGGCGGCCATTCTGCTCTGCGAGACTCTTGCCAATATTGCGGCCCTGGCTGCGGCAAACGCTCTGCATACGTCGAAAAACACCGATTAACCCGGACTTCAGGCTTGTATCCCCTCAACCCGGTTTCGCCCCTTCTGCTTAGCCCTGTACAAAGCTTTATCTGTACGGCTCAGCAGGGAATCCGCGGAATCTGATGAAAGAACCTCTGCAACACCAAAGCTGCTGGTTATCTGCTGCTTCTTGAAGAAAATGTGTTCTTCTACAACTGCCCGCAGCTTTTCCGCTATCTTCATTCCCTGCTCAAAATCACAGTTCGGCGTTATAATCAGGAACTCTTCACCGCCCCAACGTCCTATGATATCTGTTTCACGAATACTCTTTTTCAACAGCTCGGCAAAGGATTTTAGGATCTCATCTCCAGTCTGATGCCCAAAGTTGTCGTTAACCTCTTTGAAAAAGTCTATGTCAGTTAAAATAACCGAAAACGCTGTTCCATATCTGACAAATCGGGAAAGTTCCGCGGATAGATCTTCATCAAGGCAGGCTCTGTTATTCAACTGGGTAAGCTTGTCGGTAATTGACAGTTCCTTCAGTTCCCTGTGGGTCTTATCATAAGCCTTGGAGAACTGCAGGACAACAAGAAAAACCGCGATCAGCTGAATAGGTACCTGGATCATGCGGTCAATAAACTGGGAAGTCCGGGAATACTGCATAACCATCCCGGGAAAAAAGTATTCGACATTGAGCAGAAGTAAAAAAACAAGGATCAGCAGACCGATTAGTAAAATACGGGTTCCGCCTTTAAAAAGATATGTTATGGATACGATTAACAGAAAGGAATACCCCATTGCATTGTTGTTACTCCCCCCGGATTCCAGAAATGCATAGGGAAGAAAAACTACGATAAGGAAAAGATAAAAAAAGAGCATACCCCTCCGGGAACCGGTTTTTCGTGAATATACAAGCAGGGAAGCTGCGGCGGCGATAATCAGCAGAATCCATTTTATATTCAGGTAAAGGGGAAATCCTGCAATTGAATTCCCGATCAGAACAATAGCAGATAAGGAAATACAGAATACAAGAATTATTGCATACAATCGTTGTTCAATGTTCGAAGAAGAAGGAGTGTTTCTCATTGTCGGCCTATAGACAGGTGTTGTATTCAGTATAGACCGCTCTGATGAATTGTCAATTACAAACCCATACATAGTGTCCCAAACCGTGGGGATGAAAATCACCTGATCGTCGGATTATTCCGAAAGAATGGAAGATTTCCCGAGCAAGGCACAGCACAGCGAATAATTTCTTTGCTAAACAGTAATTAATAGCCTTTCATCCCCACGGTTATGAACAGTAAAAAAACCTATAAAGAATCCCTATTGACACTGCCGCCAAAATATTAGCATTAGTAAAACAGAAAGATGGAAGAACTCTTCAATCTACTGAACAACGCCTCATCCCAGTTTGAGGCGGTTTTGCCGGAAATAGCAGACCTGAAAAAGGTAGCCGCAAATCACGATGAGGGACGGGATACCCGAATCGAGGCTTTCGAGGATATTATCGCCTCCGAGGTTGGGGACACCCCCCTGGTCCGGGCCCGCAACCTTGAACGGGAGGTGGGGCTGCGGCAGATTTTCCTTAAATTCGAGGGAGGTAACCCTTCGGGCACCCAGAAAGACAGGATAGCCTTCGCCCAGGTACTGGACGCCCTGCGTCGGGGCTATGACACAATAGTTATTGCCACCTGCGGCAACTACGGCGCCGCTATGGCCTTTGCCTGTTCCCTGGCAGGAATACGCTGCCGCGTCTATATCCCGGAAAAGTACCATACCAACCGTATAGAAGAGATGCGCAAATTCGATCCGGAAATAGTCAGGGTCCCCGGAGATTACGAGAACGCCGTGGAGGTCTCCTCGGCGGACGCCCGGCGTCTGGAGTTTTACGACGCCAACCCCGGAGGAGACAATACGGACCTGCAGATCCGTGCCTATGGATCAATCGCCGAGGAAATATACGATGAACTCCGAGACGCTCCGGCAGTTCTGGCAGTCCCTGTCTCCAACGGAACAACCCTGGCGGGAATTTACCGGGGATTCATGAACCTCTACCGGCGGGGCAAAACATCCCGGGTCCCGCGGATTTTCGCGGGGTCCTCCCACGGTAAGAACCCCATTATCCGGGCAGTAATTAAAAACCTTCCCAACTGCGAAGACCTTAAACCCGGGCAGATCAAGGAATCGGTAACCAACGAACCGCTGATCAACTGGCACTCCATCGATGGCGAGCAGGCCCTCATCTCTATCCGCAATTCCGGCGGCGGAGCCGGTTTTGCCTCGGACAAGTCCATGCGGGATTATTCCAGGCTCATCCGTCAAACCGAAGGCTTTCACGTGCTGCCGGCTTCTACTGCCGGTCTTGCTGCCATGATCGAATCCCACAAAAAGGTTCCCCTGGGGAACGACCGCTATGTTGTAGTCCTTACAGGGAGAAACACTTGAACATACAAAGAGTAAACGCCATTGTCTTCTGCGAAGGAGCCTTTGCCAGCACCTACGGAAAAACCGCCCACGGTCTGGTCCGCTTTACCAGGCGATACAATGTGGCCACGGTAATCGATTCGACTCTTACCAGCAGGGCGGGGACCGTCCAGGATGCCGGAGAGTTCCTGGACAGGAAACCTGCAGGTATTCCCATTGTGGCAGGAGTCGGGGAAGCCCTTAAAACAGCAGTAGAGTCAGGCCGACCGGCCACCCATTTTGTGGTGGGGATTGCCGTGGAAGGCAGGCAGCTGCCGGAAAGCCTCGTGGCCGCGGCAACCGAAGCCCTGGAAGCAGGGCTTCACATCCATTCCGGGCTCCATGTGTTTCTTTCTGAGTACCCTCCTCTGGCCAGGATTGCAGGAAATAGAGGATTAACGATACTGGATATCCGCAAACCTCCCGCCGTCGATAAGCTCCACTTTTTCTCCGGCCGCATCGAAGAGGTCGGCTCCTTCCGCACCGCGATACTGGGAACAGATTCAGCCATCGGAAAACGCACTACCGCCTGGCTTATCATTCAGGAACTCGAAAAACGGGGACTCTCCTCTGAACTTATCGGAACAGGGCAGACTGCCTGGATGCAGGGGGCTGACTATTCCCTGATTATGGATTCCCTTATCAATGATTTTGTGGCCGGGGAAATCGAACACGCGGTGCTCAGCGCCTGGGACGATAAGCATCCTGCACATATCATTGTAGAGGGGCAGGGAAGCCTGATGAACCCGGCCTTCCCGGGGGGCTTCGAGATTCTGGCCGCCGCCCGGCCCCACTGTATCGTACTTCAGCATGCTCCGGCCAGAAAAGAATATGACGGCTTTCCAGGTTTTCCCCTGCATCCTCTGACAACCCAGATCCAGGCTCTGGAGCTCATCTCGGGAAAAACAGTCGTTGCGGTCAGTGTAAACCATCAGGGCTTGAACTACAGCGAGGTCCCGGGAGTCTGCCGCCGCATTCAGGAGGAAACAGGTCTCCCCTGTACAGACCCTCTTCTTGAAGGACCGGAAAGACTTGTCGATGCCATTCTGAAGGCGGCGAAATAGTGCAGATAACAGGCGTCAGCACCCTGGGACTCTCAATCCCCCTCAAGCATCCTTACCATATAGCCTATCAGGATATAATCGAGGCAAAGGTCCTCTTTCTGCGGGTCAGAACCCGGGACGGTATCGACGGCTTCGGCTGCGCCTCCCCGGAAGAGGCAATCACCGGAGAAAACTTTGCTGCCGCGAAAGAGCTTCTTGCAGGTGCCGTACGGGACACACTAAAAGGACAGGACCCATTGCGCCGGGGACTGATTATCGACCGACTTGCAGAACTCACCTCCGGGTTTCCTTCCGTGCGGGGCGCGGTCGATATGGCACTGCTGGATATTCTTGGAAAAAAGGCCCGGTTGCCGGTCTGGCAGCTCTACGGCGGCTACAGACGCAGTATAGAAACCAGCATTACCCTCGGAATCGCACCCCTTGATGAGACACTTACACTGGCAAAAGAGCTTACGCAGCGGGGCTTCAGAGTACTCAAACTAAAGGGGGGCCTTTCAGTGGAGGAGGACGCGGAAAAACTCAACCGGCTGCGGGAACTCACCGGGCCTGAAGCAGTACTGCGCTTTGACGCGAACCAGGGCTACAGCGTCTCCGAGGCCCTCAGGCTGCTTGAACTCGCGGCCCCTGCAGAAATCGAGATCCTGGAGCAGCCGACCCCGCGGAAATCCCCTACCCTGCTTGGTCACGTAACCCAGCTGCTGGCAGTCCCGGTCATGGCAGATGAGAGCCTGCAGTCTCTCCACGAGGCCTTTCATCTGGCCCGGGAAGAGCTGGTGGATATGATGAATATAAAACTTACCAAAGTCGGCGGCTTCACTGCTGCCCGCCGCATAGACGCGGTCGCCCAGGCCGCGGGAATCGAATCCATGGTGGGCTGCATGGATGAGCCGGCTCTGGGAGTTGCCGCGGGGCTGCACTTTGCCCTGTCCCACGAAAACGTGCGCTACGCGGACCTGGACAGTTTTCTCGACCTGACCGACGACCCCACAGCAGGAGCAGTCCGCCTGAAAAAGGGAATGCTCATTCCCCGCAGCGCACCGGGCTTCGGCTGCGAACCAAAGATCTTTTAATATGTGTCCAGATTCTTCCCTTCGTGTTCCAGCCGCAATAACAGATGGTCAACCTCGTTCAGGGATTCAATACCCTCCTGGTTGAACCTGCTTCGCAGCTCATCCAAATCCGGCAGTTCCTCACGGGTATAACGCTCGATAGCCTCCCTGGCTTTTGCCGCGTGATGTACCTGCAGGGACTCCTTAACGTAGTTGATGATCAGCTTCTTGCTCGTCGTGCGCAGCTCCTGCCGGTTCACGAGCTCGATAATTGAATAGGTAATCTGCAGTAAACGTTCTTCCGAAGCGATAGCTTCCTTCCTTTTTACCGTGTTATACACACAGTGTAGCATATCCGCGGCTTTTCATCAGCACGGAGCACGCTTAATTCTGCTTCCGGGCCTGACATCCGGGGCAGAAATGGGTCGACCGCTGTGCAACAATGATCCGCTCAATCGGCATCCCGCAACGTGGACAGGGTTTCCCGGTGCGGCGAAAGATCTGCAATGCCGCGGCGTTTCTGCCGTAGACTCCGGAACTGGAGAAGTTGGATTCCCCGTCCCCCAGGGAGGTACCTTTATTTTCTATGCCGCTGCTCAGGACTTTCCGGATACTTGCAAGCAGCTTTTCGGACTCAGGCATATCCAGGGAACTTGCCGGACACAGGGGGTGCAGCCCCGCAGCAAAGAGACTCTCGTCGGCATAGATATTGCCCAGGCCGGCGATAAAAGCCTGGTCAAGAAGCAGGGTCTTGGTGGCTCTTTTTCGCACCGCAAGACGGGAATAGAAAACCTCGGGAGTCAGGGCCGGGTCAAAGGGTTCAGGTCCCAAAGCGGCGAAGATCCTCTCCGGCTCAGGGGTAAGGAGCATCCGGCCAAACTTGCGGGTATCATGAAAAACAAGCCTGCCCGTATCCAGAATTAAGATAACCCGGTCGTGGGGGTCCCGGGGCTCGTCCTCCCCTGCCAGAGCCAATCCCCCGGTCATGCGAAGGTGAATAACAAGACTCATACCCGAATCAAGATCGACGCAGAGGTATTTTCCCCGGCGTCGGAGACCTGCCACCCTGCACCCCCGGATCGCATTACGAAAATCCTCCACCGAGGTTCCCGTAATACTCCGCTCCCAGAAAATCTCTGCATCAGTAATCCTCATTCCCGTAAGACCCGCGGTAATAAGGTCCCGGCGAAGGGTTTCTACTTCCGGAAGTTCGGGCATCTGCTTCTTCTCCTGACGGCACAATCTACCGATAAAGTTATAAAAGATACTTCGTACGGCAAGGCTTTTCTCCATCGCGGATGAAAAAAAATTAAAAGGGGCGTATACTACAGACATGAAAGGCGTACATAAAGCGGCAGTGTTCATCTTTTTAGCTATCCTGATCGGAGGTTTTCAGGTTTACGGCCTTGATGTGCATGAGGAAATAATATATCCGGCACAGCGTTTAAAAGGCGCCCCATACTCCTTTGGCAACGAGGGCCCCCGGGCTTTTGACTGTTCCGGTCTGGTCTATTATCTCTATAAACCGCACCTGCCTTCCATTCCCCGAACCTCCCGGGATTACAGCCGTTACGGCAGCCAGGTGGGTATCAACGAGCTGCTTCCCGGCGATCTGCTCCTGTTCGCCACCACCAATAACCGGGGAATCGTCTCCCATGTTGCCATCTACATTGGTCAGAAGTCGGTTATCCACGCTGTTTCCAACGGGCCGGAGACGGGTGTCATTGTCTCCAGGGTCGATTCCGGCTACTGGCGCCGGACTTTTCATTCGGCTCGCCGTGTATTTGATACCGCAACCCAAAGTACACAAAAAGAGCAGACAAGCATTGAGTTTGAGCGGGGACTGTATACCGGCCCCTTAAAAGACGGTGAACCTTCAGGCACCGGAACCATGCGCCTGAAAAACGGCGATACCTACCAGGGAGAATTCCGGGACGGACTCTTCCACGGACAGGGCACCTACACCTGGAGCAGCGGAAAAAGCTATACCGGCAGGTTCGAGAAGGGCGAGATCGTGGAGACGGAGAAAACCGCCGGAAAACCCGAAACCTACATGGAAGAAAAGGATTCCCCCTGGGACAGCTGGGACGGAGAAGTGTACGGAGACTTCCGGGAGTGGCGGGAGCAGGAGCAGTCCGCTTTTGAAGCCTTTAAAGCCCGGGACAGGGAAGGAACCGCGGGAAAAATGTCCCGATAAATTCTGATTTTTCTCGATTTTTGTTTATAATTCACTATCATTTATAGTGTATGAAAACAATGCAGATAAATCGGCTGAAAACCATGTTTGTTTTGGTACTCCTGTTTGCAGCTGTCTCAGTCTCTGGCCAGCAGCAGTACCGCAGCATTACCGCTTTAAAATTCAACTACTACACCGATGACAGATCTTCCCTGGAATACGAGGAAGTCTTCATCATTCCTCTGGTTAAGCAGTACTATCTGATAACCGCGGTACTCGGAAACACCAGCGATTTCGAAGCCGCCCTGGGGGGAAAAATCGGTCTGGCCTTTGACCTTCCCGGCTTGTACTACGGCGAAGCAGCCTATACCTACGAACGGAAGTTCGACGATCCGGCGGAGTCATGGTTAAATACCCTCTACGGGTCAGTCAGTTATGAAACCGGCGGCATCAGGGCAAGTTTGAGCCTTAGCGGAGAGCTTTCGGATGAAACCCGGGGGATAAAACTCTCGCCGGGATTAAACTACCTGGTCAGACCGGACTTGGAACTCTATGCAAAATACTTTTCCGCCTCCAACCTTTACGATGACGACCAGTATTTTAACCACGCAATCTGGACGGGTACCGAGTACGAAATCCTTCCAACCATATGGCTCCACGCAGGTGGTACTTTCGGTACGGTTTACGAGCCGGATAATTCATACGAAAAATGGTCCGCCATTGCAGGAATACGCATTCTGCCGATACCGGATTTGACGATTCGTTACCAGTTTGAATACGAGGTAAATCCGCTGTACGAGATTGTCTCCAATGGAATCGTGGCGGATTATAAATTTTAGTTTTGGAAGGGAGTAAAGGTGAACTCCGATACCCGTAAAACCTGGGGTTCTCCGCTTTGGGGGGGCGCACCCCGAAACAGCCAGAAGTTCAGATGCAGGTAAGCCGTACCGGGATCGGGAACCGTCTCGCCGGGCCAGATAAAACGAGCCACCTCCCGTTCCCATCCGCCGCGTCCAAGGGCATAGGAGGAGAATTCGACCCTGTCCGGCATCCACTCTATTCTGTGCAGAGAGCGGGAGCCAAGTTCTTCAAGAGGAAAGACCGATTTGTTTTCTTCAAGCGTGTAGGGCTGTACAGTATAGTTTCCCCCGGGATGCCCGGGATCTGCCCAGCGGGCAAACTCGATATCCAGTTCCCGGTAGAGGGGAGGAGCAAGATGATCATAGGTAAAAAAACCGAAGACAGCCTGGGGGTCAAGTTTTGCAGGATCTCCTTCAACAATGATTTCGTATCTGCCGTAACCCAGGGCTTCAGTAAGATGCAGCTCGGCGGAGCTCCAGGAACCGTTTCGCTGACTTATCCGCAGAACCAGCCGTTCCCGGGCATCAAGGTACACATTGTCAGGCAGAAAGATATTCGGGCCGGGGGATTTTCCCGCGGGAGCATCGGACACCAGCCACCGACGCGAGCTGAAGTCCAGAAAGAAATCTTCGGAGAAGGTATCCATGCTTGCCCCTGACAGAACTATGCATAAAATAAGCAGACGTAGCATTACCGGGAAGTGTACCGTTTCCCTGAATTCTTCTCAATCCGGTAGAGGAAAAGCAGGATGACAACAGAACATATTCAGGGAGTACAGGTTATAAAGCTGGATACCCCCCAGATCGATGCTCTGAATTCCGAAGAACTCAAGCAAAACCTCCTCGATGAAACAGGAGACACATTGCGGATTGTGATTGATCTGTCGAATGTCCGCTTTGTCGACAGTTCCGGACTTGGTGTCCTTCTGGGATTGCTGCGCAAAATGCATGAGAAAGGCGGTAGAATAGCCTTTTGTGCGCCCCGACCTCCAGTTCAGGCGCTTTTTCGTATGGTACGGCTTGCTGATATTGTCACAATCTACGAGAACAGGGACGATGCTCTTGCCGCAGTTTCCGCGTAACAGACACGTGCTTCTTCTCGGTTCCGTACTGCTCCTGGTTTCCGCGTGCGTTCTGCCGGTACTTTACTTTAGCCCCGGATTTTTTGTCCAGGTTTCTGCCGCGGCTGTTTCGGCAATCCTCGTAAGTGTATTTCTTCTCCTGCTGCACTCGGCAATCTATGATCTATTTCCCCTGAACCATCCCTCCTTTGCAGGTTTTGTGAAAAAAGAAGATTCCATCATTCTCCTGCTGGATAAAAGAGCAGAGATAATCTGTTACGCCGGCCCGAAGGTGGAGGACTACTTTACAGCGTCTGTCCGTGCCGGCAAAGCAAGCAGTACCCTTTTGCACAGATTCTCACCCGACGAACGCGAGACACTGGTATCCGAATTGTCCCGATTGCAAGGGGGAGAAGAAGGCAGAACCAACGAGCTCAAGCTGGTCCGTCCCGACAAGGATGAGGCATGGCTCTCGATTCGTTTTGAAGGCATTCGCAGCAGACGGGGAGTACTGAAGCGAATAGTCTTTGTGTGCAGGGATGTAACCGCACGGAGGGATGCCCAGTTGCGGCTGGTACAAGCACGGGAGTACGAGGTCGAGGTGGGCGCCCGTATCCAGCAGTCTCTGCTCCTGGGACAGCCGGAAACATCGTATTCCGGGATGCAGATAGGAGCTTTTACCCTGCCCTCCCAAAGAATTGACGGCGATTTTGTGGACTTCTTTTCCGGCAATGATTCCAGTATAACCGATTTTGTGCTGGGTGATGTAATGGGCAAGGGAGTCCCGGCGGCACTGCTCGGAGCAGCAGCCAGGACCGAGTTAATGAGGTCACGCCTGGGTAATAGCAGTTCAAACTCCCTGCCCCTGCTGAGCAGTGTCATAGCCAACGCAGAAGCAAATCTTTCTGTCGAACTGCAAAAATTCAACTCCTTCGTGACCCTGATATACGGACGCCTGGACAGACAGCAGAGGCTCTTCGAGTTCATCGATTGCGGTCACACAAGCATAATCCATTACGATGCGGTACACCGTCACTGTTGGCTCCTCAAAGGATCGAATATGCCCCTGGGTTTTGTAAATTCCCAGGATTTTCAGAGATACATCATCGATTTGAACATGGGAGATATTCTTTTTGTCTACTCCGACGGCATAACAGAAGCGGTTAACAGTGAAGGGGAGCTCTTTGGCGAGGAGCGGCTGATGCATCTTGTACGGTCCTCTGCCGAACTTGATGCTGAAGATCTTCTGCAAAAAATTAAAATGATTACCTTTGCCTATTCCGCTGGAGCCTTCCGGGACGATGTAACTGGAATCGCGATTAAGCTGGACCATACGGACAACGAACTGGAGATAAAAACCGCGACCGAAACATTTCCTCAAAGCATGGAATCCCTGCGGGATATTCGCGCATTTTCCCGTAAACAGCTCAGCGCCTGCCGCTCGGTTAGCGGCAGCGGGAATGAAGGCCTGTGCGATACAATCGAACTTGTTGCAGGCGAAGCAGCCTCGAACATCCTGCGTCACCAGGAGAGCGGGAGCGGAACCACCCTTTCCGTTTCCATTCGCACCTGTGTAAAATGGATTGCCGTGAGTATGGAATACCGGGGCAATTCCTATGAGTGGTACAAGGTATCTGATCCCGATGTAACCAGCTATCAGCAGAGCGGCTACGGGCTTTACCTGATGGAGTCTTCCATGGATTCAGTCACCCTTGAACAGGGCGAGGATGATCGGCTGCGTCTTGTAATGATGAAACACATTGAAAGAACCGGAAATGAGGAGCAATGAAGGCGTATCAGGTAGACAAGGATAACGGGATTACCAGTATCGACGGATCAAAATCGCTGCGTCTGGTCTCCTGTTATTCCTATATAATTCAAACAGCTGCATCCATGGTGCTGATCGATCCGGGACCGGCGGAGGATTTTCCCTCCGTTTTCGGGCAGGTGTCGTCCCAGGGGTCAATTGAAAAGCTGAGCTATATCCTGCTTACATCAGAATCCCCCACCGCTGCCTCGAGTCTTCCGCTGTGGCAAAAGGCAGGATTCAGCGGAAAGGTTGTACTTTCATGGCAGGCCTATATCAGTGCCCGATATTATGCTCCCGGTATGGATTATCATACCATCAGCTCACGCAATGATATAATTCCGTTGGCTGACGGGCGTAATCTCCGATGCATCCCCCTGCCCGGGCTGCCCACAATGGGCGCCCAGGTCTACTGGGACCCCGCCAGTGCAAGCCTTTTTTCCGGAAGTCTCTTCGGCACCCTGAAGGGAGCAGAAAACGCGGAAACTGTCGTTGACGGCCCACAGCTCCAGGGACGCATGGAATCCTACCATGAATTATTTCTGTCCAGGAGCCCGGCTAAAGAAGAGATTGAACTGCTTAAGGATCTGGGGCCCGGGAGAATATGTCCGCACCACGGGAAGCCCATTGTACAGGACCTGTCTGTTCTCTTTACCAGACTGCTGCAACAGAGTACGGAAGATTCTGCCCCGGTTTCCCGGGAAAATCCCGCTTTGCTTCGAAATACAATTCTTCACCGCATGCATCAGCATCTGAAGGCTCTTTTCCCACGGAAAGAAGTGGAAAATGTTTCTGGATCCATCATGGAGAACAAGGAAGAGGGGCTGACTCCGGAGGAGTTTAATGCCTTTTTCGAACGAATCCTCCACGCCAAAGGATACACATGGCTCGCCCTGATAGATCTGGAACTCAGAAGATTGTGCCGGAATACAGGCATTGCTTTGCCGGAGTTGTACCACGCGCATGAAAAAGAAATCGCCGGGGGCATGCATGCTTTAATCAAGGAGGTCCGAAGTCTCCGGGATTCGAATTTTCAGCTTCAGCAGTCAATTATAGAGGCCAGCGATGATCTTTTGCGAGATAAAACGACCGGTCTGTATAATGAGTCGTTCTTCAGCGAATATATTGCCAGCACCCTGCAGGGGAAAACTGAGAGCAAAGACGCCGTACTGTTTATTCGCCTTGATGAAATCAAAACCCTGAATGCCCGCTTTGGTGCCGAAGCGGGGGACACAACACTGAAAAATCTCTCTTTTTTTCTGATGAACAGAAAGCGGGAGTCCGCTGTCTTTTTTCGCTTAAACGGTCCAGGCTTCGCAGCATATCTGCATGATACCGGAAAGGAAGGCGCAGTAGAGTATGCCGAAGAACTGAAGACCCAGGTTGAACGTTCAGACGAGTTCATAACCTCCATATCAATCTCTGCTGCGGTTATAGAACTCAATGAATTGTTTTTATCAGCGGTCCCCGCCGACCGTTTTTTTACCGAGATGATGAAGCTCGCCAAGGAACGCACAAAGATCCTCGAACGCATGGGTCCCGGATCAATCTGTGCAAGCTCCAGACTTACCCGCTTTCAACGCAGCCGGGGAACAATTCTTCTGATAGAAAGCAGTAATTTTGAAGCGGAGATCTATAGAAAGATGCTCGAACACGAGGGATTCGAAGTTTTTCTCGAGCACCAAGGCACGAAAGCCCTGGAGCAGGCCGATACGATTCGTCCGGATATAATTATAAGTGAGATCTTTGTTTCGCAGATGGACGGTTTTCAGATACGCCGGCGACTGCTGGACTCTCAGGACCTGAAAGAAATCCCCTTTATTCTGCTGTCCCGGGAAAAGAGCGCGACCTCGGTACAGCGGGGATTCGAAATGCGGGTATACCGTCATTTCAGAAAACCGGTTATGCCGGCAGAACTTATCGGAACAGTACAGAGTCTCATCGAAATGAAGGAAAGAAACGTATGAACATGCCCCTTGTTCTGCTCTCGGGTTTTCTTCTAATCAACCTTGCGGCCCTTTACGGCTTCTTTCTTTATAAACAACATCAAAAGCAGGAGTATCGCCGTACCCTGTCTATTCGACAGATTATAAGCGCAGTGGCTTTTTCCCGGCAGGAAACCAGTCACCGCGCCATCAAGATGCTGCGCAGAAACCGCTGGATCGCACTAAGACAGCTGGCATCGGTCCATGGCAGTCTGGTTCTACAGCAGGAAGAAAGAGAGCGGCTCTCTGATTTTTTCGACAAAGCCGGAATTTCCCGCTATCTTCTGCGCAACCTCGATTCCCGGCGGACCTGGAAGCGTTATGCCGCTGCCCTCTACCTTCGCTTCCTGCTCGATCCATCGCAGCGTGATCCTTTAAGCGCAAGATTACACCGGGAAAAATTGAGTCATATACGCATTGCTCTGGTCAAAGGGCTGTTGACGGCAGAGACTGACACGGGCTTTGACGCAATTGCAGAAAGTCTCTCATGGGAAGGCGATTATGCGCGGTCGGTAGCCTCGATGATGCGCATTGCCGGGTACCGCTATATAGGCTGGGCCAGACGCCGTCTGGATTCTTCCGACAGCCGTTATAAGCGGGCCATCCTCTATGGTGCTGCGGTCCACACCACTGAATGGCTTACCGACTTTGCTAAAAAGATGCTTTCCGACCCCGATCCCCTGGTGCGGGAGGCAGCGGCAAGCTGTTCCAATGTTTGTCCGGAGATTCTGGTTTATCAAAATATACCCACCTCGGACAACTATATTCGCGGACTTGCAATTCGGGCCGAGGCCCGCAGATCATTTCCCCTGGATCTTCCCCGGTTTCTCTGCTATTTCGATGAAGAACAGACTTTTATGCCGGCCCGGAAAGGATTACAGGAGTATATATCCCGCCACCTCGAGGAAATCGAGACCCTGCTGGACCTTCTTGAATCAGGACTGCCCCCGGAGCAACAGCGGGGCGCAGCCCTCAGTCTTATCGGGCGGCTGCCGTTTCTGCTTGCTAATCGCACTTCCATTGAGCGCATAGCTCCGGTAATCAACGAAGCTGTTGCATCAGGGTACAGTGCATCAATAATCTCGTTTCTTAACCTGAATCGTGATCCGGCACTGCAGACAAACCTCCTGCACCATCTGCGTCCCCTGGCCCACAGCATGTCCGGTTTTCGGGAAAGCTGTCAGCATTTTCTCTCTTCTCCAATTCTGAAAGAAATGGGCCTTGGGGAAAAGCTCATGGAGAAAGATCTGCCGAGAACACCCCTGGGATCCAGGGACCGGGCCATTCTCGTTATGCTGCTGGTCAGTATAGTCACCATTCCCTGTGTTCTTCTGTACAATGCTTACAGCAACAGCACAGACAATTTCTCCCTGGTCTCTTTTTTCAACTACAGTATACACACCTTTTCCGCAGTCTTTGCCTGGTACGCAGTCACCCTTAACAGCATCTATTTTGCCTTGCTTGGTTTCTCGGCAGTAAATCTGATTGACCAGACGCGATATTGGAACATCCATGACCAGGAATTTCTCTTTACCCCGGGAGTTGTTCCATCTGTATCCATAATTGCCCCTGCTTATAACGAAGAAAAAACCGTCATAGAAAGCGTAAATTCTCTGTTGACCCTTGTGTATCCCGATTACGAGGTTATTATCGTTAATGACGGCTCAAAGGACGGCACCATAGATATCCTGCAACAACACTTTCATCTTAGCAGGGTCGACATGACAGCGGAGGGGGGCATACATACCGCTCCGGTGCGCGGCATATATCGGTCGCCTCTGAACCAGCGCCTTCTTGTTATAGACAAAGAAAACGGAGGAAAGGCCGATGCCCTGAACTGCGGCATAAATCACGCCGGCAGAGAATACATCTGCAGTATAGATTCCGACTCATTGCTGGAACCGGACTCGCTTTTGCGAATGACGACCGAGGCTATGGTCGGCAAACATGAAACAATCGCCATCGGCGGTAATATCCTGCCGGTCAACGGCTGTGAGGTTGATCACGGAGCCCTGCAGAATATCCACCTTAGTAAAAACCGCTATGTACGACTGCAAACCATCGAATATCTGCGCTCTTTTGTGGCAGGAAGACTCGGCTGGGCGAAAATAAACGCCCTGCTTATTATATCCGGAGCCTTTGGGCTCTTTCGCCGCACCAGGGTCATGGAAATCGGCGGGTACCTTACAGGCCGGGGCATTCACCAGCGGGACACTGTCGGTGAAGACATGGAACTTGTTGTTCGCCTGATCCGTCACATGGGAGGCATCGGACAAGCCTGTCGGGTTGCTTATGCCGCGACAGCAAATTGCTGGACAGAGGTTCCGGAAAAGCTATCAGGACTGTATAAGCAGCGCGATCGCTGGCACCGGGGACTGGCAGAGATTATGACCTACCATCGAGACATGATACTGAACCCCAAATACGGCGCATCGGGACTGCTGGCAATGACCTACTTCCTGCTCTTCGAGATTATAGGCCCATTTTACGAATTCGCAGGGTACCTGTTCCTCATTGCCGGCTTCGCTACAGGTGTTCTCTCCTCGGGAGTTTTTCTTATCATGTTCTCCGTCATTGTACTTTACGGTACCCTGATATCCCTGACATCGCTGATACTTTCGGAGAACGGTATTGTCTATTTTAAAAGTTCCGAGGTCTTCACCCTGCTAAGAATCAGCTTTACCGAAAACCTCGGCTACCGCCAGCTCATGTCCTGGATAAGGGTCTTCTCGTTGGTTGGGATGCTTTTTACAAACAAGGGCTGGCAAAAACTGGAACGAAAGGGATTTGGAAATATCGGCTGAGTCGGGGCCCGACTCAGCCTGCAGTTAGCTCTTGAGTTATTCCTCTTTTTTTTCTTCCTTTCCGTCAGTATCTTCATCCGGAGTCATCTCTTCCAGATAGCCATCATCATTATCGCTGCTGCTGCTTTCCGCAGCAACCTCTGCTTCGTCGTCAACTGTTTCAGCTGCGTCAGGGTCAGCCTCAACCATTTCCGCCTCTTTGGCAGCCTGGACCTCATCTTCGGTCAGGAAGAACTTGGTCGTCTCCTCTTTTACCAGACGGATACTATCGGTGTTTTCATCGGAAAGCTCAACTATGTTGGAAACCGCCCGGTTGATTTCTCCGGTACCCCGGGAAATCTCGTCGATAGCGTTTTTAACCTCTTCGCTGATGGCATTAAGGCTGGTTATTACCTCCAGAATCTGGGTGTTTCCCTGGTTCATTTCTTCAGAGCCTGAGCGGACTGTTTCAGTAATCTGAGTCATTCCGGCAAGGATACCCAACAGCTGTTCGCCTCCGGTGGACTGTTCCTCCATGGCAGAACGAATCTCTTCGAATACCCGCTGCACACCGTCTATTGAACCGGTAATCTGGCCGAAGGCTTCATTGGTATCGCTGGAGATGTTCACAATCTGATCCACCGCCTGGGTAACATCCTTGAGACGTCCCTTGACAATCTTTGCCTGGGCCGATGCGTTCTCTGCCAGGTTCCGAATCTCATCGGCGACGACCGAAAAGCCTGCCCCGGCATCCCCGGCGTGGGCGGCCTCGATAGCGGCGTTCATGGCAAGCAGGTTGGTCTGGGAGGCAATATTCGCGATTACCGTATTTGCCTCGCCCAGGGCATCAGACATTCCCGCGATTTCCCGGATCAGGCCCACCATCTTGTCGAGCTGTTCCTTACCATTCTTCGACACATTTTCCAGGGCCTTGACTTCTTCCGAGGCTTTTTCAGTTGTGGAACTTATTACCCGGACACTCTGGACCATCTCTTCCACGGCGGTTGATGACTGGGTTACGCTTTCGGCCTGATGCTCAATGGAGGAACCGAGGGATTCTACGTTCTTGGTCATCTGCTCAACTGTTGCTGAGGTCTGGGTTATACTGACCGACTGGTTCGCGATCTGAGCCCTGGTACTCTCAATATTGGCATTTATCTGATTAATCGCAGCGGCGGTCTCCTGCACATTGGTAGATAAATCGTGACCGCCCCTCTCAAGGATGTCCATCTTCTCCCGCACCTGGGTTACCAGGGTCCGCAGGGCCATCATAAGCCGGTTGAACCTGCGGCTTATATCGGTAAACTCGTCATTACCCTTTTCCGGGGCCTCGACGGTAAGGTCGCCCGTGGCGGCGACCTGCAGAAGTCCTGCCATGCCATGAATTCTGCGGATCAGGAAGGAACGAATGAAGAGAATCAGCAGAGAAATCATGATGGCGGCGGCAACAACCGCACTGATCATCAGCATCCTGATTACCCGGACAGCAGGGGCGGACATCTCTTTCTGAGTCATGCTGACAGCGGAAATCCAGGGAATGGATCCGGTAGCGGGAGAGAAAACCAGAAGCCGTTTTTCTCCTTCAAAGGTATAGCGGGCGATCCTGCGCTGGGAGTAATTTACCGCGGACTGCTCCTCTATCTGTTGAAAAAAGGATTCACTGGAAATGTCGTTTCCGATCATGTCGTTATTCGGGTGAGAGACCATTTTCCCATCGGTAGTCATAAGAAAAGGATATCCTGTTTCTCCGAATTGCATGGGTGAAATATAGATGGAGCTGAAGGTCGCCAGGTTCAATACCGCGATTATGGTTCCCTGCTCGTCCCTGTCCTTAAACACCCGGACGGCGTAGTAGATGACCGGCTTTCCCGAGAAGGGAGATTCGGAAGGAATAAAATCGACAGGGTAGGCTGCCCCGCCCTCGATTTCGTTCCAGATTCTGGTGCCCCGTATTGATTTGCCGATCTGTGAATCATCCGCCGCCGCCATAACAGTCCCTTCGGTATTGACCATAAGGGCCGCGTCGAGGATCTGCAGGTTCGAGTTCAGAATGCGCAGCAGTCCCTGGGCTTCAGCGAAATCCCCAGAGTCAAAGGCATCGGCATACTTGGTGTTGAGAATATGGGCTTTCAGTATTCTTTCCACCAGCCGGGACTGAAACTCCACCAGGTGCCGGATAGCCGTCACCTCGCTTTCAAAACCCTGGATCTGCACATCGTCTATATCTGTAGCCATGCGGCCGCCTATGACGATCAACATGCCGGCGAAGACAACTACCAGAAGAATAACAGTTATTAAAGAAACCCGGGCGGAAATACCAAACCGGGATGTTACGTTTTTTCGTCGCATCAAATTCCTCCAAAATAGGGATATTAACAAATATTCTAAATCGAAATGTTAAAGTAGGCAACGGATAAAATACTTTGTTCAGTTTACGTCAAATCCAGTTCCTCCACAACCCTCAAAATCTCCGGAAGCACCTGCTTTTTTCGGCTCAGTATTCCCGGCAGGGAGAACTCGTTCTCCCTGTTTTTTGTATAGATCAGCTTTTCCTCTGCTGCTGCAAATCCGCTGGTCAGAAGTATGCTTTCTCCCTTCATCACGTCCGAAATCAGCAGCAAAACCCAGTCAAGTCCCCGTGCCAGTCTGGTTCGGCTGATTGCCTCAAGCAGCTCCATCCGGGCCTCAGGCAGATCTTCAAGGGTAACAACCTCTGCCTGGCCAATGCCGAAGCGCACTCCTCCTTCATAATATTCCTTGAAATCAGATTCCACCACGTCTCTGGGTTTCCTGTTTTTTATGGATGCCGAGTGGATAAAGAGGTCCTTTCCCCAGTTCATCCATTCCACCTCCGCCAGCTGACCCAGCTCTTCCACTGCCTTGCGTTCGGCGTCGGTTGTTGTAGGGGATTTCAGCATCACAGTATCAGCAAGAATCCCCCCCAGGAGCAGGGTCGCGGTAATTTTGTCCACCTCTACACCATGATACCGGTACTCATGGAAAATAATGGTACAGGTACTGCCAACCGGTTCAATCTTCATGGATATCGGTTCCCTGGTACGCTCAAATCCCAGCCGGTGATGGTCCACAACCTCAAGGATTCTGGCTTCCTCCGCCCCGGGAACACTTTGGGCAATTTCGTTATGGTCCACAAGGATTATGCTCCGCTGCGGTTTGCCGATAAAACAGCGGCGGGTTACAATGCCGGAAAACTGCTCCCCTTCGAATACCGGCAGTCCCCGGTAATCTGAATTAACAAGCCGCGCCTTTGCGGTTTCATAATTCTCATCGCTCTGTACCGTAACCGGATTATCGTTGATGATGTCCTTTAAGGGGGCGGAGAGCCGCAACAGGCGTACCGTCTCTGCAGTATCGGTTTGGGAAACAAAAACCGAACCCCGGTAGGATGAAAAATCCACCGAAACCGGTTTGTCTTCGTCCAGGCCGGTCAGTACGATCGCGGGAAAATCGTTTTCCACCGCGTAGGAGATCAGTTCTTCCCGCAGACCCACAATCAGAATCGGTTTTACATCCCCAAGTTCCCGGATACGCTGGACGCTGATCTCGTAGGGCATGGCACCGATCATGATCGGAGCGGAAAATTCCCGTTCCCGGCCAATCCGGTAGAAATAACCGGGAAGGACATGTTTAAAATTGTCCGTCAGAAAACGGTAGACCGGCCTGGTATGCAGATTATCGCTCATCAGAAAACCGGAAATCTCATGCAGACTCACGATGCCCTTGAACTCGTGCATATCCTGAAAAACAGGAATCATGCTCAAGGTTCGTTCGTCCAGCTCTTTTATTGCCGTATAGACCGGGTCGGTTATGTTGAGAGTGATTACATCCCGCTTGGCTACATCCGCCACCTTGGGATACACATCTTTCACGAGCTGCGGCGGCTCAATACCAAGGGTCTCAAAAACATATCGGGTTTGGGCGTTCATGGCGCCGCACCGGACAGGAAGATAACTGTGCCCGGAATCGATACGGTTCTTGAGAGCCGCATAGCACCAGGCGGAACAGATGGAATCCATGTCAGGATTTCGGTGTCCGGTTACATATACTGTATCCATATACCGTGTACTATAGGCAAGGGGAAAACTTATGGCAAGTTGCTGCAAATACTAATAGTCGAAAAAAGATAACCTGTACTATAATTAGCAGAACATCCTGCCCCGCAGGAGGCATGTTGTAATCCCTGCATAACCAGCAGACAAGGACAGGCATAATGTTCGGCGACGGGGATATCTATTTCGGGATAAAAGAACAGTCACCAGGCTACAGGTTTACCACTGAGTACTATGATATTTCACAGATAATCCTGGTTACCTGCGGAGAGCTGAGATTCTTCGGCACGGAATCGGCACGGCTGCATCCCGGCGATTTCTGTCTTCTGGTACCGGGATCCGCCTTCAGGCTCCGCTGCGAGACCTCAGGCTACCGCGGAATAGCTTGCGAATTCTGGAAAACCCGGCGTCCGGATCTTCCCGTCGACTCTACCGTGCATACTGCGGATACCGCCATGCGCTTACTGGGTAAGTGGGTGGAAGAGGAATACCTGTGTGAGGAAAATCTCGACCGGAAGGTCATCGAAAACCTCTGCCGCACCATCTTTTCCATGGGGATGCGCCTGCGGCTTTGCCTCTCCGTCGCCTCCGCCCAGAGAAGTGAAGAGTATCATGCTGCAAGAGCCATGGAATTGATTCAGGCGCATGCCATGACAGGACGCTCCCTGAACGAGGTTCTCAAGCCCCTTCCCGTCAGTTACCGTCACATGTCGCGCTATTTTAAGGTGCTGACCGGCATGAGTCCCAAACAGTATTACGATAAATACCGGACTGGTGGTGTATCAGTTTTGACAAGAAGCCGAAACACCTTGATGATTCTTATACGCCCAATTCCTCCAGGCATTCCTTCTTAAAACTGAATCCCCATCCGGCGCCCTCCCGGGGATAGGCAAATCCGTTTTCCACACGCATTGTGTTGTCAATGATTCCGTCAATCCAGTCGAAGGATTCGGCGCCAGCAACCCGGGAAACCGTACAGAGCAACGGGACATCATAATCCTTGTAATAATGCGGCAGAACCGGAATATTATAACTGATCGCGAGAGCCGCAGAATTCCGCCACTCCTCTACACCGCCGATACGAATAAGGTCCGGTTGCCACATATCAAGGGCATTTCTGGCAATCAGGGATTTTAACGCCTCGCAATCATATTCACGTTCTCCCATGGCGAGGGCGATACCGCACTTATTCCGTAAAAACTCATATCCCGCGTAATCGGTATTCTGGACCGGCTCCTCGAACCACTGGATTCCCAGGGAGATGGCCTTTTGCGACAGCTCCAGAGCCGACGGAACGTCCATCCCCTGATTCGCGTCCATCATGATTCGTACATCCGACCCGAGGGCTTCTCGGCATTTCCGAAGGCGATGAAGATCGTGGTCCACCCCAAGCCCTGAGCCGACCTTTATCTTTACCGCCGTAAACCCGCGCTTTTTGTAACCGAGGACCTCGTCAACCAGCTCTTCGTCGGAATACGAGAGCCATCCTCCGCTGCCGTAAACAGGTATCCGGCGGCTGTCGGTGCCGAGCAGCTTCCAGACAGGGACGCCCAGAGTTCTGCCCCAGGCGTCCCACATTGCGACGTTAATGATTGCGCAAGCCCATTTCTGCAGCCCGTTGGTACCGAAATATTCTGTTTCCTCGTCATACTCCTGTTTCAGCCTGACGGTTTCATATACCGTATATCCTTTTTCCAGGACAAAGGCCCTGATATCCCGCAGGGCGCCTTCGACTGCATTCCTGGAATAGTGAAACGCCAGCAGATACCCCTGCCCGGTAATACCGTTTTCAAGCTCCGTCTCTGCGACATAAAATGCTATCCGGTTAATGGAATGGGTCGAATCGGCAATCGGTTTTGATAAGTCCGATACCGTCCGAAAAAGACGAATATCTTTTATAAAATGTTCCATGATTCCTCCTGAGTAATGCCGTTTGCGATATCTCAGCTGCAGTATTCATTCGTACAGAACGACAACAGCAGTCAAGGCTGAAGGATACTATACTTCGGCAGGAAGCAGGTGCAAACTACGGACCGGGAATGTATGAATTCCGGACATAGCTTCTGCCGGGAAATCACAGCACAGGTAAAATCCCACCGCAGGTAATTGTATAATTCTTGTATACAATTGACTCAAATCTCCCCTTGGGTTTATGCTGAGGTATATTGTCGGCTCCCCACGGCCGCAGCCCGGGGAGACCGCATACAAGGAGTCGAAGATGCCAGGAGTTGATGGCGGCGTACTGTTTCCCGCCGAAGATTTACGGAAATGGACGGAAGAAATCTTTCAGAAGGTGGAGGTCAGCAAAGAAGACGCTGCTCTGCTGACTGATTCCCTGATCGAAGCGAACCTCCGGGGAGTTGATACCCACGGAATAACCCGCATGCTGACTGTCTACGTGAACCGCATACAGGCCGGGGTTATGAGCCCACAGACAAAACTGGAGATTGTTCGGGAGAAAGCCTCTACCGCTCTGGTTGACTGCCATAACAGCATCGGGCAGGTAGCCTCTGATTATGCCATGGAACTTGCCATACGGAAGGCAAAGAGCACCGGAACCGCCTTTGTAGCCACAACCCATTCAAACCACTACGGCGCCGCTGCCTACTGGTCCATGAAGGCCCTGGAACACGGGATGATCGGCTTTTCCGCCACCAACGGACCGGCCAGTTTTGCCCCCACCGGCGGCCGCACCCCGATGCTCGGCACAAATCCCTTCTCCGTCGCAATACCTGCGGGTAAGGAACTTCCCTTTGTACTGGATCTTGCGACAACGGTAGTTGCCCGGGGACGGATTACCCTCTACGCCAAGCAGAACAAGGAGCTTGAACCCGGCTGGGCCTTCGACGAGATGGGGCAGCCCACCACAGACCCCCACGAAGCGCTTAAGGGACTTCTTGCGCCCATCGGCGGCTACAAGGGCTACGGCATTGCCCTGGCCATTGATATGATCTCCGGCGTCATGACGGGTTCCAGTTACGGTACCCACTTTCCCGGATTTCTTGCGGACAACCTGAAGGACCCCACCGACGTGGGGAGCATATTTGCCGCAGTCAGCATCGACAGTTTTATGGACCTGCCGGAATTCCAGGAAGCCATGGACACGGCCATCCGGGAGGTCAAGAACTGCGCCAAAGCCGAAGGGGTGGAACGCATCTATGTCCCGGGAGAAATCGAGATGGGAATACGGGCGGACCGCCTTGCCAACGGAATACCTCTTCCTGAAGCCGTACTCAAGGACTTTGTTGCCCTGGGCAGGGAACTGGGCGCAGCTTTTCCCGGAGAAGAGAATCCATACAGATAACTATCGGGGGTCCTGTCGGGGCCCTCTTTTTTTGGACATAGAACAGAAATCACGGATAGAGGCTCATTTTTTCGGCCCGGTAACTGCGATAACCTTCGTAGGTGGAAGCATCATCATCAGCCAGGACAACCTCCCGGACAACCCGGGCCGGGGTTTCACCGGTAAGCTCGATAATATGGGCGGAGACTTTCATCATGTTGACCTTGTCGTTCTCAAAATCAAAGAGCTCCATGGGCCTTCCTTCCAGATCCCTGGTGATTCCACCGAAACAGGCCAGGCGGTTCCCGTTGGGAAGATAGTCGGCATCCCCTATAAAGGGGGCGAAAAGCTCACTCACAGGGCGCAGCAGATAGGGCTCGAATTGTGCTTTCCACTTATCGTGGTTTCCAAGGATCCATGCAATCCGGCCCGAGGCGAGGTACACCTTTACAAGAGCACTCTGGTCGCGTCCGGAAACGATCACGGAACCATCCCCGGAATCATGGACAATCCCGTTCATATGCAGCCAGTCCTTTGGATTAAGATTGGCCGGCATGACCGGTCTGTCGGGATCCAGTATCTGTCTGAAGTCCCAGCGTCCAACAATTGTACCGCTGGCCTGGTCAATCATAACGACCTCATCGTCAAAAGAATCCTCAGCGGAACTCAATGCCAGGAAACTCCCATCAGACATCTCGACAGCGTCATGATGCAAGTCCCGGGGAACGACCTCCCAGCTGCGTCCTGCCCGACGGCCCAGCATATCAATCTCGACGATGCAATTCTCCTGCTGAATCATGAGATTTCCGTTCCTTAAGCGGCGCAGCAGATGGCCGTTGTCTCCGGCATACAACCAGCGGACTTCTCCGGCAGCATCAATGGCAGAAGGATATGGCGTATAGCTCATTCTGCGGTCGTAATGCCCCAGGTACAAAAACAGCATTCCCGATGCAGCCTGTTCCGGCAGGGGGGGTCCGCACAAGAATATCCGGGTAATCTTTCGGCAAAGGATCAGTTGCTACACTGCGGGTCAACCGATGGATCAGGCCCGTGTTATCAGTAACGGTGAACTCGATGCTGTTATCGTAATCGGCATAGAGTCCCAGGACAGGAACACGATGGGTTCTGGACTCCCTGCTAAAGGAGACCTGGAGATCCTCCGCCCCGTTCCGCCCCTTAACAGTCAGACTGACCCGCGAAGGGCGTCTGGTCCTGATTTCCGCCTCTGCCGCCAGAGGGACTTTTTCGGCAAGAGCAAAGGAAGTAATCTTGACCGCCGGCCGGGAAAAAAGAACTATTCCAAGGAATCCCAGTAGAACAACACCAAAACTCAATAATAGAAGTCTGATTAGACGCATGGCCTCTATTGTAGACACAAATTGTCAGTTTTGTAAAACTTCCGCCTTGTGACGCAGCTCATTAATTGCACGGAAAACAGCGGTAATGTTCTTTTCCGGCATGGAGTCATCGATATTAATGCAGCAGAAACCGGTAAGCAGGGGATCACCGGCCTCGTCAGCCAGATCCACCACCAGTTTCTCTATTTCCGCCGGGCTTTTATGAACAAGAGAAACAGGATCCAGGCGAATATTTAAAAATGTCCGGGGAAGAGCCTTGCGTAAAACTGCAATATCTCCTCCCCACCCGACATCCAGAAAGTCCAGGGACGGCAGTTCAGCAAAAACTTGAGCAAACCTGTGGGGATCCTTACCGCAGTAGTGAATTCCGTAAGGTCCTTCTGCCTGGCTCCAGGCTATATCAAAGCGCATAAGATGTTCCCGATAGAACTCTTCTGAAATCATGGTATGACTGCATTCTGAATGGAGCCTGATTTTCTTATCCACACCGCTTATGGTTCTGTTCACCGATATGGATGTCGTTCCGCTCATCCGTTCAATGTAGGAAACAAATTGTTCTATAACCCTGCTGATTTGTCCAAAGAAAACATCGAGTTCCTCCGGTAAGTCCACAGCATCCAGAAAGAGGCTTTCCCCCCGTAAGTCCAGAGCAATATTGAGAACCCCGCCCCAGTTGACGTCCCCTGATACATACCCATACCGGCTTTTTAGTTGTTCCACCATCGACTCAAACTGCCGGAACCGGGGATGAAAAGTAAAATCCTCGACAGAAAGGACCGGTTTGGACAGCTTCTGTGGTTTTACCCGGGGCGGGTGACCATCGGAATACTCAACTTCACATCCTAATACTTCCGATAAAAAGAAGCCGGCGGCGAGATGAACAGCACCGACATCCGGTCTGGAGGTGTTTCTCCCTGCGCCAAACCCGTAGTCCCCCCAACGGTCGTAGAGCTCCTTTTCCATTCGCTGCTCAGCTTCTACTCTTCTGCCAGGATGATAGAAAAAGTCTTCATCAAAGGTAATTCCGGTTTCCGAATGCCACCATTCAGGAGCCAGAACAATATCTACAGGATAATAGTAATCAGATTTAGCCATACATCACTCCGTTTTGTTAACCTTCTGGGTCGGTGCTCTGCCGAACCGTTTTCTATATAACTTCGAGAAATAATTGGGATCGCGGATGCCGACACGAAAGGCTGCCTCCTTAACATTCAAGCCTTCACCCTTCAATAATTCTTCCCCGCGCTGAACACGCAAATCAACAATTCTCTGGTTAAGGGTAAAACCGGTAGTTTCCTTAAACAGGCGACTCAAATGCGAAAGGCTGATTCCTTCGCTGCGGGCCAGCCGCTGAATTGACAAATCCTCAGCCAGATGATCCAGAATAAAGGACTCCACCCTTTTACACATAAGCTCCGGCGTATTCCCCAACCTGCTTTTCAGATCAGAAAATATTGTCCGAAGCATCAGTAAAAGTGAATGCAGCTCTGAGCTGTCACCACGTATAATCTGGACTTTTAAGCTGTTCAGACGTGCATCGATATCCGCCGCGGTTTTTTGAGGAAGACGATGATACAGTTCCCCCTGCACAAGAGTAACAGTGCTGCGAAGAGAATCGGTTCTTTGTTCGGGGGCTGTCCCTTCAAAGAAATGCTGCACCTTCTTTTCAACTGCAGTAATCTCATTAGTCTCCATACTGACAAGAGCGATTGAGATATTCCGGGCTAAATCAGCCGCCCGGCCGGTTTTTCCCTTTGAGACAGAATCGTGGATGTTTGCAAGATCAGCAAGAGATTGTGCATAGGCTGCTGACAAAGGACCGCTTCCTGTATGAGCTGGAGAGATGGAAAACTCAACATCCCGTGCCAACTCATTGCGGCAAAACCGGCAGCAATGATCCGGGAAAAACTCAAATCGAGGATCCTGCTGATCAGACGGAAAAAACTCAAGGGCAATTAGTTCCCATCCGGATCCGTAGACGATACTGTACCTGCGGCGACTGCGATAAAAATCGAGTAACTGCTCCCATTCAAGTTCATCAAGAGGATCTTCTGCTTCAGAAAACTTTAGAACAATAAGCCGCCAGGTACTCGAAGGCAAGTCCAGAATCGAAATCAACTGGTCAAACTCATTTTCCGACGGTGGAGAATTCAAGTAAAATATTGAGCTTATTACATCCCGGTTAATAATATTTCGTAAGCGTCCCCGCTGTTTTCGTAATGCTTCACGGTCCAGCTCTACGACCTCTTTCCTTTTTAGCTTCTCCACGGCCTTAATGACAGCAGAACGAAGATTTGCACGGGTATAGGGTTTTAAAAGATAATCAACCGCTCCGCAGGATATGGCCTTGCGGGCATAGCTAAAATCGGAGAATGCGGAAACTACAACTATCTCGACTTGCCGGTTTGCCCTCTCCAGCTCCCGCATAATTTCCACTCCATCCATCACCGGCATGCGGATGTCCAAAAACAAAATATCCACCTGATGAGAAAACAGGTATTTAAGGGCAAAGAGCCCGTTCGGTGCAATATACTCAACCGTAAGAAAATCAGAAAACTCCTCCTTTAGTATAGCTGCCAGGGTTTCCCGCTCGATTAGCTCATCTTCTGCAATGAGAACCTTATACACGAGGCTGAGCCTCCTGTAATGCAGGAATAGGAACTGAGATACTCACACGGGTAAACACCCCGGGGTCTGACTCAATGCTGACCCTTCCACGCCCCTGATAGGCAAGATCTACGCGGCGTATCACACTGGCAATTCCCATCTTCTCTCTTTCAGGTCTGCTGCTGCGGGCAGCAGTCAGTAATTCTTTCACGTGCTTCGGTCTGATTCCCTGACCATTATCCTCGGTAACGACCACTACATATTCGTTTTCCAGCTTGACTTGTATCTTTGCCTTCCTGTTAAAAAGCTTTCCATCGAGGCCATGAAGAATCGCGTTCTCCAGTAAGGGTTGAATAATCATTGGAGGAACCGGAGTATTGATGGGAACAGCAGGATCTATTTCCAAATCAATCTCCAACTCTTCGGCAAAGCGGCGCTTCTGTATCAGAATATACGCACGCACGGTATTCAACTCCTCTTCAAGAGTAACCATGCGCCGAATGTTCTGTAAATTGAAACGCAGGATCTCACTCATGGCTTGAATCAGCTCAACGGTCTCATTCGGTCGTTGAGCAAGGGCTGTCTTGGCAATTACATTCAGGGTATTAAAAAGAAAATGAGGATTCATCTGAGACTGCAGAGCGAACAGTTGGGATTCCCGCAACAGTTTTCCCTGTTCAAGTAATTCCAGGGACTTTTGATTCAATGCTGCTTCGAGACGGTGCTTTTCTTCGATCTCACTAATATGAGTACTTATACTGTGCTTCATTGCGTTGAAGGCATCCACAATCGGCCGCATATCGGAATACCCGTAATGTTTGAGGTCCGGCAGATCCCATTGTCTGCGGGCAAGTCCACCGGCGTATTCCGCCACATGGTGAATCGTTCCATAAATGCGGCGTATCAGGAAAAAGATCAGTACCATCCCGATGATTTCTACAAGAAGTATCAATAAGAAACTTTGCAGCATAGAACGGTTTGCAGAATCGATGTGTATAGTCTGACGATCGGTTTCTATGGACATTACCGTTAAAGCGAGTTGCTGCGCATGACGCAGCATATAGGGGTGCAGATTCCGTAAGAAAGCACGAGTTTGAAAAACCTCCGCCGGATTGAGATCTTCATTTAGCAAACAGTCGGATTCACTGTAATAATGCTCTATCATGGCCTGCAAGGTACGAAAATAAAAGCGGGGTTCATCAGCATCAGGAATAATGCTTTCAAGTCTATGGATGGAATCCATGATTTCGACACGCAGTTGATTATATTCAGGAGTAATTCTGTTACGAGATACAGAGGATGTATTAACAGCATCAAGAGAAGTAATAAGCTCCGCATTCGTTTGAAGCCTGTTCATCATAGAAGCAAACCGGGACTGGCCCCTGCTTAAATCCCGTGTGGTACTGAAAGCAATAATAAAAACCAGTCCTATAAGCAAGGGTATTAAAATAATTACCTGGACCAGGCTGCGTTGAATCGAACGATGAGAACCCTGCATAATGGTGAAGTATACCGTGGGAGACCTCTTTTTTGGAGACACTTTTCATTAAAGCAGAATTTTCCAGAATTTGAGCGAATTTTACCATTTCAGAAAAAGACAACGGGCTTCATCATAGTACAAAACACATTTCTTTGGAGGATTTCCATGAAAAAGAGTCTGCTCGTGGCATTGGTTATGATCATGGCCTTTGCAGGATTAAGTGCGAATGGCCAACAGGATACTGAGACATCTACTACCAACGAGACTATTGTATTACGCTACGGTGAAGTCAATCCTAATGACCATCCCGTTACTTTGGGTGCAAATAAGTTTGCAGATCTTGCTGCAGAGAAATCCGGGGGAAGAATCAAAATAACAGTCTATCCTTCCAGCCAGCTTGGGGATCAAAGCACAATGATTCAGGGAACACAAATGGGTGCCATAGATATGGTACGCCTGAATCCATCGTTCCTGGTGGATATGGGATTAAAGGATATGCAGGTCTTTGGCCTCCCCTATCTGTTCAACGATCTTGGTCACGCCCGCAAAGCAATGGATTCGGATTTTGGAACCGATTTTTTAGGCAAAATCGATACCGCCAAACTTAAAATGATCGGCCTCGGATACTTCCTTGAAACTCCCCGGAACTATTTCTTCAGCGAGAAAGCTGTTACTTCCGTTGCTGACATGAAAGGGCTAAAAGTCCGGGTCCCGCAATCGGAAATCTTTATGGATACCGCTCGGGCTTTCGGAGCCTCCCCAACCCCGATTGCCTATAGTGAACTCTACACCGCTCTGCAAACCGGTGTGGTGGATGGCGCTGAAAATCCTATTGCCGGATATTATGCCAACAAGTTTTATGAAGTCGGCGGAAATTATACCTTCGACGGTCATGATCTTGCACCCAGTATTGTTGTCTTCTCGGAGATAACCTGGTCGAAACTGTCTGACAAGGACCACGCTATTCTGCGGGAAGCTTTCAAGGAAGCCCAGGCCTGGTACAGGGAGTATCTGGACGGAGAAACCGAAAAAGCCATCCAGGATATGAGAGACAGGGGGATTAACTTCTACGAAGTCGACGATATCTCTGAATGGCAGGATGCAGTCGCGCCGCTGTACAAGAAATATGGTGCCGGCTTTGAAAACTATGTCGACGAGATTCGAGCCATCAACTAACAGCATTCATCACTACCTGTCCCGGCAAGACTTTCTTGCCGGGATCCTTTTTTTAACGGAGCAAGAGCATGGACCAAAAGACTGAAACGAATCAGTCTCTACGATTGCAGATGATAAGCCATTTGCACAACATCATTGATATCCTGTGTCGCTTTTTTCTGGTGGTTATGATTTTAAGCGTATCCTATGTGGTTTTCGGCCGGTTTGTTTTGAACAATACCCCCGGGTGGGGTGAAGAACTGGGGCTCTTCTGCATGATCTGGTTCTCTCTCTTAAGCGTACCCATGGCATTTATTGATAAAAGCCACCTGAAAATGTCCTTGATGGAAATCATCTTTAAAGGCAAGGATTTAAAGCTCATTGACCTGATAATATATGCAATTCTTTTAGGCTTTTCACTTTTCATGATCTTCTACGGCATGAAAGTGAGTATTTTAACCTGGCCGACCAGAATGCCCGGTATGCAGATATCAAGAGGGCTGCTCTATTTCTCTGTTCCAGTAGCAGGGGTCTTTAATACCCTTATTCTGTTACTCATGAAGAAGGAGTATTTATGGTAACCGATCCTACCGCTATACTTCTTCTTTTAGGGACCTTCGGAACCTTGATTCTGATCGGAACACCCATTGCATTTGCTATCGGGGCATCTTCTGTAATTACTACCGCATATATGGGACTACCTCTGGAGATGGTTGCCCAGAACATGGTCAAGGGAGTTAACGTATTTGCCTTTTTGGCGGTACCTTTTTTTATCATAGCCGGGGAGATCATGGGTTCCGGCGGGATATCCACCCGTCTGATCAAACTCTCAAATGCTTTGGTAGGCTGGATCAGGGGCGGACTTGCCATGGTGAACATCATGGCAAGTATGTTCTTTGGAGGTATTTCCGGATCCTCCTCTGCCGACACATCTTCAATAGGATCCATACTTATACCAATGATGAAAGAAGACGGGTACGATGGAGATTTTGCCACCACGGTAACAATGGCAAGTTCAGTCCAGGGGATTCTTATTCCACCCAGCCAGAACATGATCATCTTTGCACTGGTGGCAGGAAGCGTCTCCATTGGTCGTCTTTTTCTGGCCGGGATGATTCCGGGGATCCTGCTGGGAGTAGCATTGATGATATTCAGCTACTTTGTCTCGGTAAAACGGAACTATCCCAAATCCGAAGGATTTAACCTGGTCTATGCCATAAAATGCTTTGCCAGTGCGGGATTAGGACTGGGTACCGTCCTGATCGTAGTAGTCGGTGTAGTGGCAGGTATATTTACAGCCACCGAATCCGCTTCCATTGCAGTAATTTATGCCTTTATTGTTACCTTCTTTATATACAGAGAGATTCCATTGAGGGCGATAAACGGTATACTGACCCGCAGCCTCAAGACCCTTTCGGTTGTTATGATCCTTGTCTCCACCGCCAGTGCTTTTGGCTGGCTTGTTGCCTATCTTCGTATTCCGGTCTTCATTGCCGAAGGGCTCCTGGCAGTAACGGAAAACAGGATACTTATCCTGTTGATGATTAATATCCTCCTGCTGCTTATGGGCATGGTAATGGATATGGCATCACTTATCCTTATTCTGGGCCCTATACTATTACCGGTAGTTACAAAAGTGGGAGTCGATCCTGTTCACTTCGGTGTTGTAATGATTCTTAACCTTGGTATCGGTCTGATTACTCCACCTGTTGGATCAACCCTTTTTATAGGCAGTGCTATAGCCAGAATTAAGATGGAAGATCTTGCCAGAGCAATGATTCCATTCTATGTCATTATGGTACTGGTATTGCTCATAATAACTTATGTGCCTTCTGTGGTAATGTTCATGCCAAATTGGCTAATGCCCTTGAAGTGATTATTTTTTGAAGTCAGTATTTATTCCTGTATGGTCCCCGCCTGGGGGACCTTTTTTCTGGTGGTGATGCTTATGAACCTTCCGTCAGTTTTTGTTATTGGAGGAGACAGCATCTCGATACACTATGGATCCTGCCTGTTTAAATCTCATTCCTGCACAGAGTGTAAAGCTCTTTCTGTTCCTTCGGATTCCTTCCATAGGTGACCATAATTGTCTTCACACTTGAAGAGGCCAGAGTCCGGAGGTCCCTGCCAATATCTTCCGGGGATCCCACCAGCCTGATATTGAGAATTACATTCCCATCATCAAAGGCCTCCAGAAAAGGCTGTACCGGATTAGGATCAGGATCGGTCTCACTGCTGAAAGCACCGTCAACACAGTAAAGTCCTTTCATCTCTTTAACCACATCGATTTTGTTACTCCAGTTACCGCAGGAATGAAATACAACCCCTCCCATTTCAACGCTGAAACGATTTACCGCAGGAAGTACAAGTTCACGGTACAAATCCGGAGAGAGCATCGTAATGTTGTCATCACTCATTCCCACACCAGTAAAGACTCTGGATGAAGCGAAACCGTGTCCCGGAAGAACAAGGCAAGAGCCTATCATTTCCATCTGCTTTTTATAAAACTGTACCATTAAATCTACGATTCGTTCCAACAGCAGTTTAAAATTTTCCGGATCATCATATAAACCCAAATAGTAGTTATTGGTATCCACCAGATATCCTGAAGCATTGAGGGGTGACTGAACATCACTCAAGCTCATGGGCAGTCGTCCTTTTGTTTTCTCAAGAAAATACTCAGTCATATCCAGGGTGTGTTTTCCAATAGGGGTGTTTTCTATTTCGACGGGATCAATTTCGAGGGCTTCCTTGAAAGAAGAAAATGGCGGAACCGTTGCCGGAGCCTGATCTTCATGCCAAATGTATTCGCAACCGAATGCAGACGCTATAGTTCCAATGCCGTACCAGGGCTCCAGAAAATTGGGAATATCTCCTGCATACTCCATACTCTCTTTTAATGCTCCCAATTGCAGCTCAAGAGACCGCTTCATGTCGGCGGAAACTGAAGCAAATACTTCCGGTACACGAAAACGGCGATATACAAGAGTATTTATTTTCCCGCTAATAAAATCCGCGCAATATTCTTCAAGCTTCCGGGAGTATGCCTCATACTCCCCAAAAGGAAACTCAGCTGCTGTTACAGGAGATACAGCCGTTCCCTGTGAATCCTTGAGTGAAGAGTCAAATTCTTTCGCCATAAACAATTCCTCCAGTTTGTCAGTCTTTACAATACACCCTATAACAAGCTATAGATATAAAGAGAACGATAACAGATATGAACAATTCGAAACAATGAAGTACAATTCAGAGGATTATTCGCAGACACTGAAAACGGAAGACTATCCCTGCTTATATCAGCCCAAACACGATAAGACCTATTTCGGTGCTGCCCTGGAAGAGATTATCAGTTCCTCATACCTGGAGGTCAGTTCCGCGCTGGCCTGGACAACCAGGCCAGGATGGAGGATCCCGCCACGCCAAAGAAACGAAACCCACCTGTGGGTTATTTTAGAAGGAAAAGGCAAAATGAGCATCCAGGGAGTCGTTCCGGAGGTTTCCCTGAAACCAGGAAGCCTTGTACTCGTCCCGGAAAACAGGCTCCACAGCCTTACTCCCGTTCAGGGAATAACCTTCAGAGTCCTGGTAATTCATTTTCTTTATAGATACCTGAACGCTCTGGATGTTTTTTCACTCCTCGAAATGGGAGGAGAGCTTTTACCTGTCAGTGAAGGTTCCTCAGAATCAGCGATGGAACTGTGTGAAGCCTATGCCAGGCGCCGCCCCGGATGGCGGCACTATACCGCCGCAGGACTGATGACCCTGTTATATCCCGCCCTGCTGACAGCAGCCGCCAGATTCGGCCGCCGGGAAAACCCTTTTTCTACCGCCCTGTTCCGGCGCCTGATTCCCGCTTTTACTTTCATACAGCAGAATCTGACGGATCCTGACTTGACAATCGCCGATATTGCCAAATCAGCCGGAATCAGTCAGGTCTATCTCCGCAGGCTTTTCCGCAGCTTTTCGGGTAAGACCCCGCAGCAGTTTATCCAGGAAAAACGGCTGCACACAGCCAGGAATCTTCTGCTCCATACAGATATGGCGATTTCAAAAATCGCAGAAAATTCAGGATTCGAAACCCCTTCATATTTTTACCGTCTGTTCCGGCGTGAATATGGAACAAGCCCGGGAATCTATCGGCGCACACCCCAAGTCTGATTTCTATTTCACAATGCCCTGGCAAACTTCAGGCTTCTCTTCTCAATCTCCTGGGGAGAGGGAATGGGAAAGTATTTGATCTCGTCTTCAGAGGCAAACATAAATCCCTTGCCGATCAGCTTGTAAGGGATACTGTCCAGATAACTGTTCAGGCTCAGGCCTTTATTCTCCTTGTAGCTTACCGTCCGAAGTTCGTTGATGGAGTCCCTGAGAATTGCCGGATGCAGACCCGGGATGGGTGGAGGCAGAAAGGGGTTCTGCTCCAGTCGTACCAGGAAATCCTCAAGGTCAAGATTCAAATCGGTGTACAAGAACTTCGGTGCCCCCACAGGATTACCGGAACCGGTCAGGAATTTACCGAACTCCGCAAAGTTATAGGTCGACAGCACCAGCATCTGCATGGGATTAATTTCAGCGTAAATCCGCAGCGCCTCCGGGTTTTTATCCGGAACGTAAGGAGCCTCATCCAGGCCGATGCAGTAGCCTTCCGGAGTACTGAGATAGAGTTTCTTGATTAATCGAAACTCAAGATGCTCCAGAACCCTGTAGCTGGCAATAAACTTGGTTGCCTTGGGTCTTCCATCTTCATGGGGCTTCAGTTCCGCCATGGCCTTTTCAATATTAAAATAGGGATGACGGAATCCGGAATCAAGTTCAGCAAAGATCACCTTCCCCTCATAATGACGGGTGGGACCGGAGGTATAGTGCTTGGACAGCTGCTCCGGCCAGTACTGAGAGGCAATCAGCGCCGAGTTGGGGTGCAGAATGGCATATAAATGATTTTCCAATTTCGTACTCATGATTATTTCTCCGCTTGCTTTCTCAAGTTCTCCCTTTTTAATTCCAGTAGCTCTTTAACAGAGGCGCAATGACCAGGGATATGATGGCCATCATCTTTATCAGAATGTTCAACGAGGGTCCGGCGGTGTCCTTGAAAGGGTCTCCCACAGTATCTCCTACAATGGATGCCTTGTGACTTGCCGATCCCTTGCCTTCGCTGGCGCCTTCCTCGATACTCTTTTTCGCATTGTCCCAGGCGCCGCCGGAATTTGCCATAAAAATGGATAGAATAACCCCGGAAACAGTTGTTCCCGCAAGGAGTCCCATCAGCATTCTCGTTCCGCCCAGGAAACCCACGGTAATCGGCGCCAGGGCAGCCACAAGCCCGGGTAGAATCATCTCGGTAAGGGCTGAACTTGTGCTTATATCGATACAGCGATTATAGTCCGGGGCCTCTATTCCTGTGAGGATTCCCGGTTTTTCCCGGAACTGCCGGCGGACCTCCTGAATCATTGCAAAGGCAGCCCTGCCGATGGCCCCCATTGCCATGCTGGAGAACAAGTACGGTATGGCGGCGCCGAGGAAGAGCCCCACCAGGACTGTCGGGTCGGTCAGATCGATGGACTGAATCCCCGCCTGCTCTTTAAAAGCGATAAAAAGAATGACTGCTGTCAGGGCCGCAGAACCAATGGCAAAACCTTTCCCTATAGCGGCTGTGGTATTGCCAACAGCATCCAGCCGGTCGGTCACACTGCGGACTTCCGGGGGCATCTCCGCCATCTCCGCCAGGCCCCCTGCATTGTCCGCAATCGGACCATAGGCATCTACCGCCAGCTGAATCCCCAGGGTACACAGCATTCCCAGGGCGGAAATACCCAGGCCGTAGAGACCTGCAATCATATAGCTTGCAAGCAGCACGGTGGAGATAATCAGAATCGTCATAAAGCTGGAACGCATGCCGATTCCGATTCCTGTTATTATGGTAGTCGCGGGGCCGGTTTCGCAGGCCTTGACAATGGCATTCACCGGTCCGCGGTGCATTCCGGTAAAATACTCGGTCAGCATACCAATTCCGACGCCGGCTGCAAGTCCGATAAGAAAAGCAAGATAGATCTGATTGTATCCGGCCCCTTCGATTCGATGATTCCCCAGCACAAACCAGAAAAGAGGGTAGGCTCCGAGGGCGGAGATCAATGCGGCGAGGTAGGAGCCGAGATTCAGAGCACCCTGAGCAGAGGTACGGGAGCCCCGTCCCACCAGACGGATACCGATAATCGACCCTGCGACCCCCAGAGCGCTGAGAAGAAGCGGCAGGGCTACAAGCTCCTCCCGAACAGCGGACGCGGCAGCGGCAGTCTGACCAAGGATAATACAGCCTACAATACTCCCTACATAGGACTCGAACAGGTCCGCCCCCATACCGGCAACGTCTCCAACATTGTCGCCCACATTGTCGGCAATCGCAGCAGGGTTACGGGGATCGTCCTCTGGAATATCGGCCTCCAGCTTACCCACCAGGTCCGCGCCGATATCGGCGGCCTTGGTGTAGATTCCTCCGCCTACCCGGGTAAAGAGTGCAATAGAGGAAGCCCCCATGGAAAAGCCGGTCAGAAGGGGAAGCCCTGTCTCCGTCATGGCTGCTGACTGCCGTCCCGCAAAAGCAAGTCCCACAGCAAAGATCACGGCAAAAAGCCCAAGCAGAGCAAGGCCCACGACACTGAGCCCCATAACGCTGCCGCCGGTAAAGGAGAGCACCAGAGCAGGAGAAAGTCCTCCTTCTGCGGCGGTTGTTGTGCGGGCATTGGATGCGGTGGCCACCTTCATACCGATAAACCCGGCAAGGGCGGAACAGGCAGCCCCCAAAGCGAAGGTAAGGGACTGAAAGCCAAGCTGCCCCCGATTGGCAAGCGACAAAAAGACCGCCACCAGCAGTACAAAAGGTATTAAAACGCGGTACTCCCTGCCCAGAAAAGTCATGGCTCCGTTTGCGACATACCCGCTTATACACGCAAGCTTTTCGTTTCCCACGGGCTGAGCGAAAATCCAGCGGGTTTTATAAATTGCATATCCCAGAGAAACAAGCGACATTATCAGAACAGCACCCAGAGCACAGGTAAGTATGTTACTATCCATTCTACCCCTCTTGCAGTACATCCCGACTTGATCAGGCTGCTATCTAAAACTTCATTAAAAACGGTACCGCGTTTTCTGCGACTTCATGTATCGAGTTGTACAGTTCCTGTTCCATCCACCATTTCTTGTCAAACTTTTTTGCCTCTTCCCGAATCACCCTTTTTAAAAGCGGATTATACACATAGAGGGTCCCCGAAACCTCTTCGCCCTCTTCGAAATCGTTAATGTGGTAGTATTTTTCTTCTCTGATGCCGCCGCCGAATGCTTTATACCAACGGGTGGCTTTCATACTTTAATCATAGGGGCACTTTTTTCGCCGGGCAAGCTTTTTTCATTAATATGCTGCTTGAGACGAATGATCTCTTTTGTTATGATAAGAAGAATCATTCTGGGAAGTCGTCATTATTCGCGGCTTCAAGGATAAATCATACAAATCTTATCCAAAGGTCGGTACTGATGGAGAAGAAGTCTTTCTCGATATTCTTTTACGGGTTTAAGCATGCTGTTTTTCCCCTGCTGCTGATTACCGTCTACCTGGGAATCTGCAAGTTCAATATAGTAAATCCCTACCTTATCCCGCGGCCCGGACAGATTATAACTGCCTTTATTTCTTTAACTCATCAGGGTGTCCTGCCGCACCATATTGCCATGTCACTGAAGCGGGTTTTCGCAGGGTTTTCGCTGACCGTCATTTTCGCGGTGCCCCTGGCCATGTTCTTCTACTTCTTCCGCCGCACCTCCGGTTTTCTGCTGGGAACCCTTCACTTCCTCCGCAACACCCCTCCTCTGGCCATGGTACCCTTACTGATACTCTGGTTCGGTATTGGTGAAGCATCAAAACTGGTCCTGATAATCATGGCCAGCTTTTTCCCGGTTTTTCTCAATACCCTCAGCGGTCTGAACCAGGTCGATTCCCAGCTGATAGAAATGGGGGACACCCTGGAGCTGAGTAAAGTCGAGAAAATCCTCCACATCCTGCTCCCGGAAGCTCTTCCCACCATACTGACGGGCATGCGTCTCTCCTTCGGTTACAGCTGGCGCGCTCTTATCGGAGCCGAAATGATAGCCGCCTCCAGTGGTCTGGGCTATATGATACTGGACGCCCAGGAACTCGCCAGAACAGACATCGTATTCATTGGGATAATTTCAATAGGGTTTTCGGGTCTTCTGATAGACTATGCGTCGCTGCGAATAATTCAAAGGATTTTCCCCTGGATCCCGGGAGAAGAGCTTTGAACGGATGCATCCTTCAACAGGTTTCCAAGAGATTCGAGGTCGACGGCCGATCGGTCCAGGCCCTTCGCGATATAAGCCTCTCCGTACCCAGGGGATCCTTTGTTTCCATAGTCGGCTACAGCGGCTGCGGAAAGAGCACCCTCCTCAAAACCATCATAGGTCTGCTTCCGGCAGATGAGGGGTCCGTCAGGTTTGTCGGACTGGAAGGCAGAAGCGCAATTGTTTTCCAGGAACCCCGGCTTATTGCCTCCAGGAATGTGGAAAAGAATATAAGACTGGCGCTAAAACATGAAAAGAATCCCGAGACCCGGGAAAAGATAATTGACGACGTTCTGCACATGCTGGGACTCGAACCCTTCAGAAAAGCCTATCCCTGGCAGCTTTCCGGGGGCATGGCACAGCGGGCGGCCCTGGGCAGAGCCCTGTGCAGACAGCCGGAATTGCTGCTCATGGATGAGCCCTTTGGAGCCCTGGACGCACTGACCAGGGCACGCTTACAGGACGAATTAATCCAGATCTATCTGAACAGGGACATCACCGTCCTCTTCGTAACCCATGACGTTGCCGAAGCTGTTTTCCTTGGCAACCGCGTTCTTGTTATGCAGGAAGGAGAGATTATCGACGATGTACCCGTCCCGCTTCCGTATCCCAGGAGCAGGATTTCAAGCGATCTCTTATCCGTACAAAGGAAGGTACTCGCCTCTATGGCTCAAAGCGGGCACCCTCTGCGTAAGGAAATACATATTCACGAGGAGTGATTCATGCGAAAGATCTTCAGTTGTATACTCGTTTTTGTTTTCCTGTCATTCAGCTGCTTCAGCGAAGGAAAACAGGAAAAACCGCTGCACACAATTAATGTGTCCTATGTCAAATCTCCCTTCAACCTTCCGCAGATTATTATGAAGGAACGGGGAATGCTTGAATCGGCATTTTCCGACCGGGGAATAGAGGTCCGGTTCCACGGAATAGAATCAGGAGCTCAACAGGCCCAGGCCATGGCAGCCGGGTCCCTGGATATCGGCGGAGTCATGAATACCACCTCGGTACTGCTTTCCGTAAGCGCCGGGAATGACGTGCGGATAATATCCGGCTTCAGCCGTCCGGAAAAGGTCTTTGCCATTGCCAGTGCGGATCAGTCGATTACAGGCATTCGCGATTTAGAGGGGAAAAAGGTGGCCGGCCCCAAAGGGACAGTCCTGCATCAGCTTTTAATTGCCGCCCTGGAGTCGAAAGGGCTGGAAATTACCGACATCGAGTTCCTGCAGATGTCAATTCCCCAGGCTTCTACAGCGATGCTGGCCGGTCATATTGACGCGGCCCTTTTGGCAGGCAGCGTGTTGATTCAGGCCCAAAACAGTGGTGCCCGCATTGTTGCCACTGCTGAAGGATTCGTACGTCCCAAACTGGTGATTGCCGCCCGTGGCGCTTTTCTTGATGCCCACGGGGAAGCAGTAGCGCTGTATTTGCAGACCCACCGGGAGGCCCTTGAGTGGATGAGGGCCAACGAAAACGAGGCCCTTCGCATCGGCGCCGCGGAACAGGGGATATCCCGGGAGGAGGCCCGGACCCTTTATGAGTGGACCAATTTTACCGATACTCTATCCCCTGAGGACCTGTCGACAATGAAGGATGATATTAAGTTCATGCTCGGGAACGGTATGCTTGCTAAAGAGATAAACCCCGAATCCTGTATAGCCGGATTTGCCCTGCCATAGGGCTGCCGTCTCCCTGCTGCTCTCTCCGAAGAAGACGACCCTACAGCTTTCTGCGGCTATGCCTGCTCTTCGGAGAGTTCTCGTATTGAGTGGTGAAGGGAATCGGTCCGATGGGCGGTCTCCCCGATAACAGAATCCAGATGCTGCATTACACCCCGGATACGTTGAACCGAAGTAGTCACATCCCCGGAGGCGGAGGTAATATCCGCAACCATGGATTCAATGGCAGTTACGTTACGGCCGATCTCGTTCTGATCGTTGCCAATCTCCGGGAGCCCTCATTAATAACTACCGAACCATCCTGCAGGGACTGCATCGCGTTCATAATCTCCGTACCTGCGAGACTGAGCTCACTGGTTGAACCTGCAATCTCCTCGAAAGCGTCCAGGACCTCCCGTATGCCGGAGGAGATAGAGGCAATGGCCACGGTCAGCTCTTTTGCGTGGGTTCCTGTAGTATTCAGAGACTCCATCAGGCTTTTCAGGGTTGAATCGATAGTGGTGCTGTTCTCAGCTACCGACATAGCGAGTTTACGGATCTCGTCGGCGACCACTGCAAAGCCGCGTCCCGCGTCTCCCGCGTGGGCAGCTTCGATCGCGGCATTCATGGAAAGGATATTGGTTTGGGATGCAATAGAACCAACAATGCTGTTTATTTCCATCAGGTCTTCCATTTGACGACTGACCTGGTCAAATGACTTGTTGGTCTCTTCCAGCTGGTCCATTCCCTCTTTACTGGTATCCATCAGCTTTTCGGCGACCTCTTTCTTGGCGCTTGAGATGCTTGCTACCGAATTAAGGGATGCAGCCATTTCGTTTACCGAAGCGGTAGTCTCCTGAACAAAGGTGTTCTGTTCCTGGACCTGGGGCATAAAAGAAGCTGCCTTGGATCCCGTTCTGTCACTCAGGGTCTTAACCCGGGAGACACTGTCAAGAAGCGCCTGGGTCCTTTCATTCAACAGGCCGATATGGCCGGTAATCTGCTCCAGGTCCTCCCTGGACTGCTGAAAATCCTTCTGCATCGATGCCACGACATCCCTGTGGTCTCCCGCTTCGTGTACCACCGAGCGTATCCCCAGTAAAGAGGCTTCAAGTTCCTGCTTGTTTCTGTCCAGAACAAGCATAGCCTGCCGGGACGATCGGGCGGTGCGGAAGGCAAAAACGAGCATGAGCGCATAGATAATTGTGCCGACAACAATACGATCCACCAGATCAGGGAGCAGTCCACCAATGGCAGGAGCTATAACCGTAACTGCCGCACTTACCGCGACAACTATACCCACGACTCCCGCTGCCAGGGTATGCCATTCAGATTCACTGACTATCAGGGAAAGAACCAGAGGCAGGGACATGTAAAACAGGACGGTATGGACCTGATAGCTTGACTCCCCATCAAGCAGCAAAGAGAGAGCCGTCATTCCAAACAAGGCGATGCCAAGGGAGAAGTTGCTGGCAAAGCGGTAGTGTCCCCGGAACAGCATGAACAGGGAAAAAACCATCGCTGTCAATATACCGGAAACCAAAACCAGACTGCTATAGTCTTTGGCGATAATATCATTAATGATAGCCACCGGCAGAAAGACGCAAATCAGCACAAGGACGATGAACACCCCCGGGACCCGGGTTTGAATGACAATTCCCTTATCCGAATACACTGTCCTGAGTTTCTCTATCATATGTTGTACTCCCGCACGTTAGAGAGGATTTGGACACGTCCAATTGAAAGGCACCTCTAAAAACTACTCTTTTTGCCCTATGCAGCGTTGTCGGGATTTCCCGCAGTCCTCTCCTGCACCAAAATAGTGTTTGGTTCAGGATGCGGGTGCTACAAAATCCCTCCGCCTTGCCTATAACAAAATACCACGTTTTTATAGGTGCCCTTATATAATATAGTATATATTATCGACATTCAATACTGTTAAGCGTGAATCTGTCAGACTTCAGATCAATTGGCTTGAACAAAGTACTTCTTTTCCCTGTGCATTGTACGCATTATCCAGATATAGGCAAGAAGACCTCCCGCGATATTCGCAAAAAAGGCGGCCCCAAAGATGCCTGCTACCCCGAAAAGGTATCGCAGTACAAGGGCAAGAGGAATGTAAAGAACAAACATACGGGTCAGGCTGACCATGGCAGAGTGCAAAGGCCGGTTCAAGCCGTTGAAGCCGGAGCTGACAATCAGCAGAATTCCATGAAAACCGTAGCTGGCCGTCACTATCAGCAGATACAAGGCGGTTATCTTAACCACCTCCGGATTAGCGGAAAAAATACCAGCTATCCGGTGTCTGCCCAGAATGACTGCCGCGACCCACAGCAGGCTCCACAGCATAGAGTAGAAAGAGGCAGCCCTGATTCCTTTGATCGCCCGGCCGTACTGCCGGGCCGCCGAATTCTGCCCGATAAAGGGAACCGTAACCGCGGCAAGGGAACGCATAAAAGCCAGCACAAAGGTTTCGATCCGGGATGCCACACCGAATCCTGCGACGGCGGCTGGGCCGTACACGGAGATAAGGCGGGTAATTATACCGACGGAAACCGGCATAATCATATTGGTGGCCATTGCCGGCAGACCCACAAAAACCAGACGCCGCCAGATTCCCAGAATTAGCATTGGACGGAGTCCAATGAAACCGATCATTTTTTCCCGGCGGGAAACAATCGTCATAGAGATTGTCAGTGTACATGCCCGCCCGATAACTGTAGCCAGGGCCGCTCCCTTTATCCCCATAGCAGGGAAAGGACCAATACCGAAGATCAGAATGGGATCAATGATGACGTTCACCGTTGCCCCGACAATCATAATAAGCGCCGGAGTACGGGTATCCCCGGTTGCCCGGAGAGCATTATTACCCAGCATTGGAAAAACCACGAAGGGCATACCGAAAAGCCAGATATTCATATAATCAAGAATAAAAGGGAGGGTCTGCCGATCAGCTCCTATTGAAATAAAAATACGGCCGAGAAGCGGCCGCAGCAGGGCAACCAGAACGAGCACAACACAAAAGCCCAGCATCAGGCTGCTGGTAACTATACGCCGCACCTCTCCGTCGTCTCCGCCGCCGATAGCCCTGGAGACCAGAGTAGATGTCCCGACTCCCAGCCCCAGGGCGATGCTGTTAACAATAAAAACCAGGGGAAAAGTAAAACTCATCGCTGCCAGGGGAATAGTCCCCAGGCGACCGACAAAGTAGGTATCCGCAAGGTTAAAAGCCACCATGCCGAGAATGCCGGCCAGCATGGGAATGGCCATTCGTAATACCAACGAGGTCGGGTCGCCGCTTGTAAGGGATGGCCGTCGTGATAAACCTGGCATTTATACTCCTGCAATGGAGTAAACAGCCTATTCATTTACTCCTTTCCGGTCAATCATCCACTGAAAAGTCTTACAATTAGTGCTTTGAAGATGACAAGAAATATTCTATTTTATAGTATACGGCAGTTACCCAGAGGAGGCTAAAATGTTTGATTGGCTCTCCGGATTCAATCCGGTTACCCAGGCTTTTTTTGCAACTCTCTTTACCTGGTTTGTCACTACTCTCGGTGCGGCGATGGTCTTCTTTTTTAAAACAGTAGAGAAAAAGTATCTTGACGGCATGCTGGGATTTGCGGCTGGAGTAATGATCGCTGCAAGTTTCTGGTCTCTGCTGGCACCGGCCATCGACTTATCTGAAGAGATGGGACTGATCATTTGGATCCCCCCGCTTGCTGGATTTCTTGCCGGTGGAGTCTTCCTCCGTCTCATAGACCTTGTACTGCCTCATCTGCATTTGGGTGACGAGATTGAAAAAGCGGAAGGGCTTCATACACAATGGAAAAAAAGCGTTCTTCTTGTGCTGGCAATTACTATGCATAATATCCCTGAAGGACTCGCGGTCGGGGTTGCCTTCGGTGCCGTCGCCGCCGGTATTCCCTCTGCATCGATGGCCGGAGCCGTAGCCCTGGCTATTGGAATCGGGTTACAGAATTTTCCCGAAGGAACTGCTATATCAGTCCCCTTACGCAGGGAGGGTATGTCCCGAGGAAAAGCATTCTTCTACGGCCAGCTTTCGGGTATCGTGGAACCGATAGCCGGAGTCCTTGGAGCAGCTCTGGTTCTATGGATGCGCCCTGTTCTGCCCTATGCACTGGCCTTCGCAGCCGGTGCCATGATTTTTGTGGTGGTAGAGGAGGCAATCCCGGAATCCCAGAATTCGGGTAATACGCACATAGCCACTTTGGGCGCGATGCTCGGCTTTGCCATTATGATGAGCCTGGATGTCGCCCTGGGTTGAGTGATGCAGGCAGATGTTCCGCAGATGGGAACCTTGTTCCACATTAGTTAACTCTTGTTTAATACAGTTCGTTACATGATACAATAGTCTAAAAGGAAACTAAAACAGATGAACTGGTCGGAAAAACCATGCCTCCATAGGCCATGCCATATAAGGACTTTGTTTTTACCGCTCATACATACACCATTCTATTCAGCAGCATGGTCATTCCGATACTTTCGTAGCCCAGATTCAGGTAATCCCGCAGGAAAATCAAGGGCGGCAGTTTCGTAGCTTGTCTTTTTCATTTGCCGAATAGTCCAGGCTGGTGAGCATGCATTATGGTGTGCAGTTTATCAGTCAATCATTAAAGAGTCTCAGTTTTCTCCCCCTCTGCCCTGCAAAAATGCCCCAGGACAATCCCGGGGCGTACGGTAAAGGAGGAACGTATTCCTGCAAGAAGAAAAAAATCATTGAAAGGGGCCTATCTCCACTTCATCGGTATCGTAGCCCAGACGGGCGGAGATTTTCAGAGCAGTCTGACGTACCAGCGCACCAAGCTCTTCCATTGAATAATTAGTCTGATGGGGACTCCATGCCGTGCTGATGGCCGCGATCACCTTGTTCCGGTAATCGTAGACAGGCGCGGCTACACAGCTGGTATTATATTCCCACTCCTCATCGTCAAGGCTGTACCCCTGATCCCGGTACTTCCGCATAAGTTTCATGAGTTCCGGGACCTCAACCACAGTTTTTTCCGTGCGCTTGATGCGCTCCTCTCCGTCGAGGATTTTTTCCAGAGTAGCCTCAGGTTCGTCGAAAAGGAGGGCTTTTCCTATAGCGGTACAATGGAAGGGACGGCGCATACCGATTATGGCAAAGCGGTGTGTGCTGTCGAATTGTTCAATCTTGTCAATATAGACTACTTCACCGTCCTTGCTGATTGCCAGAAATACAACCTGACCAAGCCGATTGGCAAGCTCCCGCATGTAATATTCTGCTTCCGTTTTCAGCTCGATGCGGTTGAGATACATTCCCGACATGTGCACGAAGCCAAGACCAAGACGATAACAGTTTGTCCTCTGGGCTTTCTCCACATAGTGTCGATTAAGGAGACCGGCGAGAAGACGGTGTACCGTGCTTTTATGCAGGCCCAGGTTATTGGAGATCTCGGTTAACGTAAATCCCTGGGGGTCCCGGGACAAAAGTTCAAGAATATCAAAGGCCCGCTCGATTGATTGGACCGCCCCCTTTTGGGTCTGTTTTTCAGTACTCTGTTTCATGACATGAAACAGAGTACTTTATTTGCACGACTCTGGCAACAGAAATCATTTTTCAGCTCTATCGGGCCAGCCATCCGCCATCGACAGCTATGGTATAGCCATTGACATAATCGGATGCGGAGGAAGCGAGAAAAACAGCTGGTCCCTGTACGTCTTCCGGCAAACCCCAGCGTCCGGCAGGTATCCTGTCCAGAATCGCGGCACTGCGTTCTGTATCCGCACGCAGCGGAGCGGTATTGCTGGTTGCCATATAACCCGGGGCAATCGCGTTTACGTTTATTCCATCCCTGGCCCATTCATTCGCCAGGGCCCTGGTAATTCCCATTACCGCGCTTTTACTGGCGGTATATGACGGCACCCGTATTCCGCCTTGAAACGAGAGCATGGATGCCACATTAATGATTTTCCCTCCGGTTTTCTGCTTTATGTACTGGCGTGCGGTGAGCTGACTGAGGAAGAATACTGTTTTAAGATTAATATTTAAAACATCATCCCAGTTCTCTTCGCTGAACTCGATAGCATCCTGCCGCCTGATTATCCCGGCATTGTTGACAAGGATGTCTATGTGTCCGAATTTTTCCAGAGTCTGCTGTATTATTCCTTCCAGGGGATCAATGCTCATCAAATTAGCCTTGATTCCCAGAAATTTCCTTCCCAGTCTTTGTATTTTCTGTTCCGTTTCCGGCGCATCCACATAGTCAACACCGACAATCTCCGCACCTGCTTCCGCGAGCCCCAGGGAGATCCCCTGACCAAGCCCTGTCGAACACCCTGTAACTAATGCTACCTTTCCGCTTAAATCAAAAGAAAGACTCATTCTTAAACCTCCTGTAAATTGATACTCTATGCGAGGTCATCCATGGATGCCCCGTCCATGTCGTCAAAGGTCTGGTTTTCACCAACCATGCCCCATATAAAGGTATAGTTTCCCGTACCAACACCTGAATGGATTGACCAGCTGGGGGAGATAATCGCCTCTTCGTTCCGTACCAGAATATGCCGGGTCTCCGACGGTTCTCCCATTAAATGAAATACAGCCTGGTCCGGGTCAATTTCAAAATAGAAATAGACCTCCATACGACGTTCATGGGTATGAGCAGGCATGGTGTTCCAGACATTTCCTTCAGCAAGTTCGGTATACCCCATAACCAGCTGACAGGATGGAAGTACCTCCGGGTGAATCAGCTGGCGAATTACCCGCTTGTTGCAGCTGTTGTCCGAACCGAGCCTGACCTCCCTGGCCTTCTCTTTCTGGATAAGGCTGGTTTCATAGCGTTTGTGTGCTGTACCGCTCAGACAGTAAAACTTTGAAGGATTATCCGGATTCTTGCTGATAAACAGCAGTTCCCGGCTTCCCATTCCAACATACAGGCCGTCTTTATAATCCAGCGGATATTCCGTCCCGTCTACCGACACACTCCCTGGCCCGCCAACATTGATAACTCCCAGTTCACGGCGTTCCAGAAAATAGTCTACTCCGAAAACCTCCCGGTCAACCTGCAAGCCCAGCGGTTCGCCCACAGGCATAATTCCGCAGATTACAATACGGTCGATATGGCTGTAGACCATTTTGACTGTCCCCGAAGTAAAAAGCTCCTGAATCAGAAACTCCTGCCGCAGCCCTGCAGTATCAAGTGCTTTTCCATGTTCAGGATGTATAGGATGTCGTATTTCCATGTTTTTCGCGTTCCTTTGAGTTCCACATTATGAAACCATGTTTCAACAGTATTGTATCACAACACAAAAAAAGATCAAGAGGAAAGTTTCATAATACGGTATCAAATATCCTAATACGGTATTCTCTTCGAAATCCGGACTAATTTCACCAAATTTTCCTTGACAATATCCAAACATGCTTAAATAATGGAACTAGGTTTCACATAATGGAACCCACAGTATCATACTATGACCCGAGATTTCGGGCCAATATTAAAGGAGTTTCTTATGAAGAGAATCGCACTTTTGGTTCTTATCCTTATCGCTCCGATTAGCGTTTTCGCCGGCGGCGGGCAGGAAAAACAGGCTGAAACATACGAATGGTCCCTGGCATCAACCCTGCCGGAATCACATCCGGTGCACAAGTCACTGGTATATTTTGCAGATCAGGTCAGGGAACGCAGCAACGGTCAGATAGATATCACAGTCTACGGGGGTGGTCAGCTTGGAGACGAGCGGGACTACATTGAGGGAATTGAGTTAGGCACCATAGACGTAACAAAAGTCTCCTCCGCCCCGCTGGGTCAGTTTGTCGACAGCCTTCAGGTTGTCAGCCTCCCCTTTATGTTCCGCGATCAGGCCCATCAGCACGCGGTACTCCAGGGCGAAATCGGCGACCGCCTGATGGCCGATCTCGAGAAAAGCGGATTCAAAGGTTTAACCTTTATGGATTCCGGTTTTCGCAGCGTAACCACAGCCTACGGCCCGGTCTATTCTCCCGCTGATCTGGAGGGCAAGAAAATACGGGTCATGGGCAGCGAGCCATTGATTGATACAATCAATGCCCTCGGAGGAACGGCTGTACCCATGGGCCAGCAGGAAGTCTATGTGGCACTGCAGCAGGGAGTAATAGACGGCTGGGAAAACAATGAGCCCACGGTAATCGCCTTTAACATGCAGGAAGTAGCAAAATACTATTCCTACACCCGGCACGTATCCATCCCGGATATTCTGGTCATGAGCGCTGAGAGATTCAACGCCCTGCCGACAGATCTGCAGGACGCAATAATGGACGCTGCAGCGGCGACCGCACCTTTTCATACCGATATATGGAACGAGTATGTAGAAGAGGCTAAAAGCCAGTTGCGGGATAAAGGCATGGAGTTCAATGAGGTCAACGATATCACCGAATTCCAGTCAATCGTTCAGCCTATTTATGATCACTACGACCCGATTGTAGGCCCGGGACTCATCAAAGAGATTCAGCAGAAATAACAGAGGATTCTTCCGATACTCTGATATAATAAAATGTGCGACATTTTAAACACAGCGTTACCCGGACAATCCGGGTAACGCTTCCTGATACTACTCCCGGAGGAATCCCATGAAGATTCAAACATTTTGCGAGGCATCAGCAAGAATTGTAAATATGGCGACAGCACTGCTTATTGCCGCGTTAACGCTCTTTGTCAGCTGGCAGGTATTTGCGCGGTACGTACTGAACGCCGGTCAATTCTGGGCTGAAGAACTCTCAATCATTGTTATGATATGGATCGGAATCCTGGGTGCTTCAAGTACCTTATGGTCCGAATCTCATATCGGACTGAATGTCTTTGTAGACCGGCTGCCGGAAACCGGCAAAGTCATGGCGCGTGTCTTCAGTGATTTCCTGATTGCGGGATTCGGTATCTACCTGTTTATATACGGCCTGCAATTGGTAAACAAGATAACCGGTACCTGGTCCGCGTTACGTATATCAATCGGCATGACCTATATAGTTGTACCTGTCTCTGCTGTATTGTTGGTACTGTTTGCGATATCCAAGGGTGTGCTCCGCCTGGCTGCACATTTTTCAGCATCGCAGAATACATCTTCAAATTAAGGAGCCCGTATGTCACCGGCTGTAGTTCTTGTTGGTATGTTTCTTGTGCTGGCCTTTACCGGAGTTCCGATTGCTTTTTGTCTTGCTGTTGCCTCGGTTGTAACTACCTGGTACATGGGTTTTCCCGCTGTCGTTGTAGCACAGCGCATTGCAACGGGATTGCAGTCTTTTCCACTGATAGCAATCCCCCTGTTTGTGCTTGCAGGATCGATTATGGCAAAAGGCGGAGTAGCAAGGAGAATTGTCGATTTTGCATATATCATTGTCGGGCCCTTCCGGGGCGGGCTCGCAATGGTAAACTGTATTCAGTCCATGCTCTTCGGAGGAGTTTCCGGCTCAGCCATTGCCGATATATCTTCAACAGGTCCCATCATGATACCAATGATGAAGCAGAAGGGTTACGACAATGAATTCGCCACTGCCCTGACTGTTGCTTCCGCTACCCAGGGAATTATCATCCCTCCCAGTCATAACATGATTATCTATGCCATGGCTGCAGGCGGTGTATCGGTAGGACAGCTGTTTTTAGCCGGCTACATCCCCGGCATAATGATTGGAATCGGATTGATGATTACCTCCTTTATTATTGCCGTAAAACGAGGGTACCCAAGAGAAAAACGCCCTCCTCTTAACGACTGCGTCCGAATATCCGTTGACGGAATACTGGCGGTACTGGCGGCGGTTATCATTGTAGGAGGAATTGCTTTCGGTATATTCACCGCAACCGAGGCATCAGCAATTGCGGTAGTCTACGCTACCTTCCTCGGGCTTTTTGTCTACAAGGAGCTGAAGCTCCGGGACTTGTGGCCGATTTTGGTTGAGTCAGTTAAAACGATATCAACTGTCCTGTTTTTAATCGCGTCTGCCAGCGCATTTGCCTGGCTGCTGACCCGCCTGCAGGTACCGACAATGATCATGCGGTCCATGTTGTCCATTACCAGCAGTCCAATAATCCTGCTGCTGCTTATCAACATTCTACTGGTCATACTCGGCATGCTGATGGACGTAGCACCCCTGATTGTCATAACAACTCCCATCCTGCTCCCGGTGGTAACCGCTGCAGGCATGAGCCCGGTTACCTTTGGTATTGTGCTGCTTCTGAACCTGGGAATAGGACTGACAACTCCGCCGGTAGGAACCGGCCTCTTTGTCGGTTGTTCGGTTGGTCATACCACTGTGGAAAAGACTTCCCGGGCGATGGTTGCATTCTGGCCTGCAATGATTATTGTACTGCTTCTGACAACCTTTATTCCCGCCCTTACGACGTTTCTGCCGTCGTTGATAGTGAAATAAGTTTTTCCGAATACCCGCCCTGATTCAACAGGGCCGGTGTATTCAGAACAGATTTAAGTTTTACTTAGTCCCGAACCGTGGGGATAAAAATCACCTGATCGTCGGATTATTCCGATAAAATGGAAGATTTCCCGAGCAAAGCACAGTACAGCGAATAATTTCTTTGCGAAACAGCAGTTAATCACCATTCATCCCCACGGTTTTGAACAGTAAATAAGTTTTACAGCACATACTCCGGGTCACGGATAACCGCAGTCTCCCGGTTGATACTCAGAATCTTCTTCAGGTATTCAGGACTGATATACCTTGCCTCGTACTCTATCCCTTCGCGGTCGAGCTGCCGCAGGAAGGCGCGCAAATGATTCCGGGAACCTTTCATCAGGTTCTGGTACAGAATGCGGATATCATCGTTGTCTGTCAGCTCAAGGTTCTGCTGCAGATCATGGATATCCAGGTCCTCGATAAGGGCCCCGACCTTCAGGGCCTCCACCACCGACGTCTTTCCCCGGGCAGTGAGATCGGCATACAGGCGATTTAGCTCCTTATCCCCGTAGACACCCGCTTCGTCGGTTCCGGCTTTTTCCAGACCGTAGGCATCCAGGAGCATGTCGACAGACTCCATATGCTGCTGTTCACTCTGTGCTATGTTGCGGAAAACAGGCAGATTCCAGGTGCCGTAAAGCTCCTGATACACATCCCTGGCCAGCTTTTCTTCCTGCCACATAAACAGCAGCCCTTCCCTCTCTTCTGCAGACAGATCACCTCCTTCGGCATCTGTCATAACAAGCTTTAAATCCTCGGTAAAGCGGGAATCGAAGCCGTAGCTTCCGCCCTGCTGTCCTGCGGCAGCCCTGCCGGGTCCGTTACCGCGCCCTGCGGCGGCCACCCCGGCGCCCCGACCGGTGCCGTTCCGTAATCCCTGTCCGAATTCAGACTCCTGCTGCCCCTCTGCGCTAAGCGCAACGCCTGCCATAATTACCATGACCGCAATACTGATCAGTTTCTTCATCTTTCTACCTCCGATGATGTGTTTCTTTTTGTGATCTTCATGCTTACAAACTACCGAAGCTGTGTGGAGATACTGTGAAGTGTTTATGGAAAGATGATGTTTTCTCGTCTCTTTCTTCACAAACTCTTCACAGAGCGTCCACGGTTTCTCCATCAGCGCGGTTCAGGGTATATACTGAATATCAGGAGGGCGACCGACAGGCCTGTCCCCGAAGGAGAGACTGGTTTAATGAAAAAAAAGAAGGGTTTTCTGCTGCGCAGGACAGTACAGATCTTTTTTCTGGTACTGATCACCCTGATCGTGGTCAACCATAGTTTAGTAGAAAAGGGAATCGAGATCCCCCTGGTGGGCTCTGCTTCGCTGCATGCCGTCTGTCCTTTCGGCGGGGTCGTTTCGCTGTATCAGTACGCCACAGCGAGTACATTCACAAAAAAGATCCATGAATCATCCTTTATTCTGATGATCATTGTATTCTCTCTGGCCCTTGCCTTTGGTCCGGTTTTCTGCGGCTGGGTCTGTCCCCTTGGGACTGTGCAGGAGTTCGTTTCCCGTATCGGACGCAGGATCTTTGGCGAAAAGCACAACCGTTTTATTCCCTTCGCCGCGGACCGACACCTGCGCTATCTGCGCTATCTGGTGCTCGTCTGGGTTATCTACGCCACCGCCGTCTCAGGTATCCTGATTTTCGCCGACTATGATCCCTACTACGCTCTTTTTAATTTCTGGACCGGAGAAGTCGCGATACCGGCCTTTGTCATCCTGGCTATGGTTCTGCTGGCGTCCCTCTTTGTGGAGCGACCCTTCTGCAAATACGCCTGCCCCTACGGGGCCGTTCTGGGACTCTTCAATCTTGTTCGGATCTTCGGAATCAAGCGTAATCCGGAGATCTGCATCAATTGCAAAGCCTGCGACAGAGCCTGTCCAATGAACATTCAAGTCTCCACCGCCGGGACTGTGAGGGATCATCAGTGCATAAGCTGCCTGGAATGCAGCAGCGAATCGGCCTGCCCCGTTCCGGTAACAGTTGAACTTGCGGCGGGCCCCATCAAAACAAAGAAGGCGGATGTTTAGTATGAAGATACGTTCATCCCTGCTGGCAGCGATTATCATCGCTGCCTTCGGTTTCGGTATCAGTCTCTCCATGGTTTTTAATCTGTGGCGTACCGAATCCTCCAAGGTCCCGGCCCGTTATGCCTCCGGTGAGTTTGCTGGAGAATACAACCCCGGGGATATCCGCGGCTCCTACACCTTTGGAGACATAGAAGAGGCCTTCGGAGTCCCCGCAACGATCCTTGGTCAGACCTTCGGTCTTGGACCGGAAGAAGCGCCTGACGCATACCAGGTCAAACGGCTGGAAGATTCCTATGGAGAGCTTACCGACGGCGGAGAAGTGGGCACTGATGCAGTCAGACTCTTTATCTCCCTCTACCTGGGCCGCCCCTATACGGCGGAGGAGACGACCCGGCTGCCCGCCCCGGCGCTGGACCTGCTGCGGGAGAGACTTGCCCCCGCGGATATCGATGCTCTCCGAACGATTACTGTAGAACTCAGCGAACTTCCGCAGATTTCAGCCGAAGCCGATACCACAGAAACTGAAGCTACAGCAGCTCCCCTTGCCAGGGGCGAGGTAAAAGGGAATACCACCTTCGGCGAACTCCTGGAATGGGGACTCACAAAAGAGGAGATTGAGGGTATACTTAATCTGCCCATGGGGCCCCGGACCGTCACCGTTCGCGACTACGTCAAGGAAAAGGGACTGGAGTTTTCACTTTACAGAACAGCTCTGCAGGAGCTGGTGAACAGGAAATAAAAGGATGCCTGTGGCAGAAGTTTTCATCGTCGAAGACAACGAAAACGTCAGGGATGCTCTGGCGGCATACCTCAAACTGGAAGGAATTGAAGTTCGGGAGTTTGGGGCCCTCGGTCCCGTCGAAACAGAGCTTAAACGCCGGACCCCGGACCTGCTGGTACTGGATGTTATGCTTCCCGATGGTGACGGTTTCCTTTTTGCCAAGCAGGTAAAATCGCGCAAAGATATTCCTATCCTCTTTCTAACCGCCCGGGACCAGGAATCAGACCGTATAACCGGCCTTGAAATCGGCGCGGACGATTATGTAGTCAAACCATTCTCATCCCGGGAGGTGGTCCTCAGAATAAAGAAAATTCTTGCCAGGACCTCATCCCCATCACGGCAGAATAGCCCGGACTATGTACTGCAGGAATCACGGCTGAATATTGACCAGGAGAGACACCGGATTACCCTTGACGGAGGTTTCGTTTCCTTGACAGCGGCAGAGTGGAACATCCTTACCCATCTTGCTGCCCGGCAACCCCAGGTCTTTTCCCGGCTGCAGCTGTTGGAATCCTGCCTCGGCTCAATGGCCGAGGGTTCCGAGCGCACCATCGACACGCATGTCAAGAATCTCCGCCGCAAGCTGGGAAACGATGACTGGATAGAGACGATCCGGGGTTTCGGGTACCGCTTTAACGGTGAACCCGCATGAGGTCCGCCTATTCATGGCTTCTGCGAAGTTTTCTTGCCGCTTTTGTTATACTGATCACAGTTCAGGTACTTATTCTGGGGGCGGGCATTGTTCCGGTCCTTGACAGCTACTCTCGTAACCAGATCCGCTATCTGGATGACCTGGCCAAACGTATACTTATTAATCCTTCACAGATTTCTCCTGATACCCCGCAGCACTGGGGTCCCTTTTTTGTCTTCTCCGCCGACAGGGAGCTTATCTATTCAAACCGCGGACGGGGACGCACCATACCGGAGAGCGATTACCGGCTTGTCCACTACGATGATATGGTAATCGGATATTATTATGCTGGGGAGGTCCGTTTTCTCGATTCCCGGTCCAACCGACATTTTCTCGGCTCGTTAGGAATCTTAACGGCGGCTTCCATGCTGGCATCCCTGGGAATCGCCGTACTGGCGTCCGTACGAACCGCCCGTGGGATTGCCGGCCCTGTGGCGGTGCTGCGCCGGGACATCCAGGAACTCAGGGCCCTCAAGGCCCCCCGGGTAAGGGTTTTTCCGGTAAATGAGCTCTCCGAGATTTCTTCCAGTCTGAACAGGGTCGGCACCATCCTTGAAGGAGAAGAAGAGTATAAACAGCAGTGGATGCAGAATATAGCCCACGACCTGAGGACCCCATTAAGCGGTCTTAAAGGTCAGCTGGAAGGGATGAGAGATGGGGTACTGGAAGCGGGAACGGAGCGTTTCAACCGCACCCTGCAGGAGATTGACCGTCTGGAAACCATGATCGCCTCGGTATGCGAGTTGTCCCGGATAGAAAACCTGAAAAGTCTCACCGTGGAAGCAGTCTCCAGCGAGGATTTCCTCAAGGCTGTACACAGCACCTTTGAACCCTGCCTGGCGGAACGAGGCTGTACGCTCAGCTGTTCTGCACAGACTCCCTTCTTTTACGCCGACCGGGAACTGATGCAAAGGGCCGTGGAAAATATAGTCGGGAACGCTTTTACCTATGCCGGTCCCGGGGCTTTGATCGACATGAAAATTACTTCCGGAACCCGGGATGCGACAATACTGACGATCAGCAACAGTGGTCCGCATATTCCGGAGGAACAGCTGGATAAAATCTTTCAGCGTTTTTATCGGGGAGAGTACAGTCGATCAACCCCGGGATCCGGCCTGGGCCTGAACATCAGCAGGGAGATTGTTCAGCGCCACGGCGGCTGCATCAGCGCTGAGAACCTGAGCCCTGAGGGAGTGGTTTTTACAATTACTCTCCCGCAACAGCAGATACGCTAAGCCCGGAACCTTCAGGAATGGCCCTGTCGATATAACTGCTATAGTCCTTCAGGATACGTTCGTAGTGTTCGGATATCAGAGGTGAGGAAATAAGAAAATCTGCCGTGGCCCTGTTGCAGGCAGTGGGAATATTATACAGGACCGCGATCCTTAAAAGCGCCTTCACATCTACATCGTGGGGCTGCGGCTCCATGGGGTCCCAGAGAAATATTATCATGTCGATCTGTCCATCGACGATCAGGGATCCGAGCTGCTGATCACCGCCCAGGGGACCGGACCTGAGTTTACGGATAGAAAGACTCTTGACATCATCCACTTCCATCCTTTCAATCAGACACTCCTCCACCATTCGGCCGGTGGTACCGGTGCAGATCATGTTATGCAGGGACAGAAGCTGCCAATTCCACTCTACCCATTCAATAAGATCCTTCTTCCTGTTGTCGTGGGCAACCAGGGCAATATTCTTTCTCTGCTTCATGGGAATCCCCCCTTAACTGGTCTCTTTTCCAGGATAAAGATAACCTCTTTCCCGTAGATAACCAGGTCAGTGGGCTGTTTTTCACAAAGAACTAATATAAAGGCACCTCTAAATACTACACAAACAGCATCAGGCTGAAGGCCATAACCGCCATGCCGGAGGTAACCCCGTAAATGGCGATGTGGTGTTCACCATACTTTTCCGCCGTCGGCAGAAGCTCATCCAGAGAGATAAAGACCATGATTCCCGCCACGGAGGCAAAGAGGATGCCGAACACCAGATCATTCAGAAAGGGCAGCAGAATAAAAAATCCCAGAGCCGCACCTGCGGGCTCCGACAACCCTGATAAAAACGAGAGGCAAAAGGCCTTGCGTTTGCTTCCGGTGGCATAGTAAACCGGAACAGACACCGCGATACCTTCGGGAATATTGTGGATAGCAATAGCGACCGCTATACTGATTCCGGTGGCGGGGTCTTTTAATGCTGAAATAAAGGTCGCGATACCTTCGGGAAAGTTATGGATGGCAATGGCAACCGCGGATAAAACACCCATGCGCATCAACGCGTTCTTCCTGGCCGCATCGTTTTCCTGCATTTCCTCAATCCCGCGGGCTTCATGGGGGTTTTCAAAACCAGGAACGAGCTTGTCAATAAAACTGGCTACCGCAATACCGCCGAAAAAGGCAAGCGTCGTTGCCCAGTGTCCTTTGGTCGCTCCCAAGGCCACGGTCAGAGCTTCCAGGGCCTTCGGCACAATCTCCAGAAATGATACATAGATCATGACACCGGCGGAAAATCCGAGAGCCGCGGACAGAAAGCGGGTATTTGTTTTACTGGAAAAGAAGGCAAGAGCGCTGCCGATACCGGTAGAGAGTCCGGCAAAAAGGGTAAGTCCAAAGGCGAACAGTACCGTTGATGTTTCCATAGCTTTCTTCCTTAACGGTGATACCCGTGTTATACCTTGAAATCTTCAATCAGACCAGAGACATTGGTCTGAATCAGGGCAGTCTCTTCGGCTGCTTTTATAAGAGTTTCCATCCTCTCCTGGACCCTCCCGTTCATGGCTCCCATGCGCTCAGCCTCTTTCAGGGTCTTTTTCGATGACTCCCCGACCTGCCTCAGAGCCTCCAGCAGGGCCGCGTTACGCTGCTCCAGGTTACCGGACAGTTCGCTGATGGCATCGGTCTGGGCTTTCGATTCGTCGAGCATGCCGCTGATGCTGCGACTGGCCTTTGCCTGGTCCTGAACGGTTTCCGAGATTCTGCCGGAGGCCTCTCCGATCTCCAGAATCCCCTCCTGCATTTGCTGGAAACTGGCGCTGGTGCGCTCCGCGTCATTCAAGGCCCGGTTTATTTCCTCGGATATCAGCTTCAGACTGTTATTGCTCTCCTTGGTCTGAGCGGAGGAACTCTCTGCCAGCATGCGGATTTCATCGGCAACCACGGCAAAACCCTGCCCAGAATCTCCGGCATGGGCCGCCTCTATGGCAGCGTTCATGGCAAGCAGGTTCGTCTGGGAAGCGATGGATGCAATAGCCTTGTTTATCTCAGCCAGCTGGTTGGACATGGTCGCCACCTCCCGTACGGAATTCAGGGCTGCGGATACCGCTTCGCTCCCCTCCCTGGACAGCTCTTCCAGCCGGGAACCCTGCTGAGACACGGACAGGATCTTGCCGGCGGCAGTTTCAACAGAGGTTATAAGGTCCTGGACATTCTCCATGGCGCTTGATACTGCCTCGGTCTGCCGGGTAAAGGCCTCCCCGATCTTCCCCACTACCCGGGCGACCTCTTCCCCCTGGTGAATGGCCTCCTCGTTTATGTGGTCCTGGAGGCGCATTTCATGCTCCGCGGCACCAATGCTTTTGCTGGAGGCTTTGACCTCCTCTCCGGCCGCCCTGACCGCCGCCAGGAGTTCGTGCTGAATTCCGTCAAGATGAGAAAAGTGCTCCTTCAGCTGTACAATGCTGCCGTGTAGCATACGGATAAACTGATTTATTCCCCCCGCCAGAGCAGCGATCTCGTCAACTGAACATATATAGACCCCCCCGGTAAGGTCTTTCTCCTTGGAAGTAAGGGCGTCAATCCTTTGCTGCACCCGGGAGAAGAGGATCCCCGTATTCTTTGCCCAGACTACCACCAGGGCAATTACAATAAGGGTGTATATCGCCCAGGGAATCGCGATCTTTCCTATCAGCATGGGAATTTGCTGGGCCAGGGCGGCTGCATGCAGGCTCTCCAGGCGGGAGGTTTCCAGAAGCACCGAAGTAAAGGCCAGGGCCAGGTTCATAAGGGTCATAAAAGAAGGCATGATTATAATCTTGCGGAACTGACGCTCATGACGGCAGTATTCGGGAAACCGGGTAACCCGGCGTGCAAAAAGAAAGTTCAGAACCTGCCGATCGAGACTCACATACACAAATGCCGCACCGAGCAGCAGATAGGAAAGGGCCATCCCGGAGTAGAGCAGTAAACGTGCCGAATCAATACCGAAGAAGTATATCGATACAAGGGTAACAACCGCAACCAGAATGAAATTAAACAGAATAAAGAGTTTAAAAATCGCAAGGGGCGCTGCTCCGAGCTCACTCAAGGCTTTTTCGTCAACCTCCTGCTGTGACCCAAGAAGATCGGGATTAAAATACCCCCTCTTCCTGCGGATTGCTGCCCCCATGGCAAGCATGATTAAGATCCCGGCGGGAAACAAGGTCGACAAAAACCGCGGCAGCATTGCCGCATCGATATAAAAGGCAAATCCAAGACTGTAGAGCCCAAGCAACAGTAACCAGGGCATATAGATAATGCAGACAACCCTATTTTTTTCTTTCATTTTTCAATCCCTTTAACCGTATTTAATTAAAAGCGGGGAGGATGCACACCCCGCATTCAGTATAAATGATCGGCAGCGAGATAGCATCTCTTTTAAAAAAGTTACTATCCTTTCGCGCAGGAAATACAATAGAAGAAGTGAAAACCAGGAACACCTTATGCGACTGCTCCACCACAGGATAAAAAAACACCCTGCAGGTATTTAAGAGCCATGTCTCGCTTTCGATGGAAGATATTGACGTAAAGAGCGGTTTACACCATCGGGTACCGGCAATCTCGGCGGCGAACAGTCTGCTTCTTGAGGAACCGGAGTCAGGACAGATCGGTTTCGCGGAACTTCTCAGAATACTGACGATTCCGCGGCATTAAATAGCAGCGGTAATTCCCCCGTCCACATAGAGAAGCTGACCGTTCACAAAATCGGAAGCGGCTGAAGAGAAAAAGAGCAGTGCCCCGATAAGTTCCTCCGGATCGCCCCAGCGTCCGGAAGGGGTACGACCGCATATCCAGGAGTCAAAGGCAGTGTCGTCCTTGAGAGGTTTGGTCATCTCCGTGGCAAAATAGCCGGGACCTATACTGTTAATCTGGATTCCGTACTTCGCCCAGTCTACCGTCATTCCCCGGGTCAGCATCTTCAAACCGCCTTTTGACGCGGCATAGGGAGCAATGGTGGATCGTCCCAGATCGCTCTGGAGGGAGCAGATATTAATAATTTTACCTTTTCCCCGGAGCTTCATACCTTGTGATACGACTGCCTTGGAAACCAGAAAAGAACCGGTAAGATTGACATCAAGAATTTTCCGCCACTCTTCTTCCGGAAACTCCTCCAGGGGAGCGCGGTACTGAATACCTGCATTGTTAACCAGGACATCAATAGGACCAAAGTTTGCTTCAATGTCTTTGATCCCGGCGTTAATGGATTCCGCATCGGAGATATCGAAGGAGGATATGTATATATCATACCCTTCAGCCTTCATTTCTTTAAAGGTCTTCTCAAGCTGCTCCGGATTCCTGCCGTTCAGTACGACCCGCGCGCCGTTTGCCGCAAGGCCACGGGCCAGGATGAGGCCCAGACCGCGGCTCGATCCGGTTACCAGGGCAATTTTTCTTTTTACATCGAAGAGGTTCTGCATATTATATCCTTTATCTGGTTTACTGATACATAAATACTATAAAGGAGGAAGGGAGGAAAAGCCAGAGGACCCGGTACAAAACCGGGCCCCGCCCTTATATCAGAAAGGAGGTATCGTGGGATGACAGCCGTACCGGGCCGGTTTCGCCTATCAGGTAGTTGTGCTCTATTCTCGCCCCGAACCCTTCACCGTAAGCTCCGGGCTCCAGGGTAACCACATCGCCCGCGACCAGCACCTCGCTGCTGTCGGCAACAAAGAAGGGTGCCTCGGGGTGTCCGAGACCGAGACCGTGGCCGGCATGGTGATCAAAGAAGCGGCCGAATCCTCCTGCATCTATTGCAGCCCTTACGGCTTCAAAGACCTCCCCTGCCCGGACCCCGGGACGCAGGATAGCTTCTCCGGCCACGATGGCCTCGTGGAGAGCCTTCTCCAGATCCTGGTACACCTCCGGCAGCTCCTCTGTCAGTACAATCGTACTGGTATAGTCCGCCCGGTAGCCGTGGACATACGGGTTCAGGTCCAGAATTACCGGGTCGCCATCTTCTATTATCCGGGATCCCGGCTGACCGGTGGCCGCCCAGGTCCGGGGCCCGCTTATAAGATCGCAGAACAGGTTCACCGGCTCACCAGCCGCGGCAATGATGGACTCATAAATCTTTCCGTAGAGTTCGATCTCCCGGATACCGGAGCGCAGCTCCTTTCTGGCCCGGGCATGCCCTTCTCCGGTTATAGCCACAATGGCCCGGATAATCTCGAGCTCATCCTCATTCTTTACCCGGCGCTGACGATAAATGGTATCGCTTATGTCCACAAGCCGGGCAGTGTCCGGGGCAGTCCGGACGGGAAAGACGCCCGCTTCGATGCCCAGCAACAGGGCCGTCATGCCCGAAGAGAGCTCTTCCAGAAGACCTGCCAGAGCTTTTCCTCCTTCCCGCCAGACAGGTTTCCCCGGATTCTTTGCCGCATCGTACCAGGTCCAGCTGCGAACCTCGTCCACAAAGGCGAACCCGGCATTGCCGGCAGCAGAGTTATTCACCAGCAAAATGCTTCGTCCTTCCCGGTCCAGTATCAGGTAATTTGGTCCCCAGCCCGCAAGGGTGAGCTCGGAGGCCAGAAATCCGCTGTAATAATACACATGCCGGGGATTGGCAAGCACGATCAGATCAGCAGACACGGTATCGAGCAGCTGGGCTCTTCGGTGAACGCAGCCCGCCGCCGTAAGCCGGGGAATCACAGGCGTCCTATCAGACGCACAGGAGCGCCTGAGGCGAACTCACCCTGCACTTTCAGGGGAGCCGGAATCAGTTCAATCCGACGGTCCAGTACTTCGGTGATTTCGCCACCCACATTCTCAATAATATAGATTCCTTTTCCCAACAGAAACCGGTGATTTCCAGCCCGAAAAGGCTGCTCCGTGTATTCGCTGCGCAAGTCGATATCCGGGGCGTCAATCCCGATAAGCCGCACACCTTTTTCTGCCGCCCATGCAGCAGCCCCTGCATCAAGGGTGCAGTATTCGTCGTAGTAGCGGGAAGGATCATGCACAAAGAGAGAGGCCCTGCCGGTGTAGACAATAAGCGCGTCTCCTGCCTTCAGGCTGAGATTCTTTTTCTTAAGGCGATCTTCAAGATGTTCCCTGCTGATCCCCCTGGCAGGAGGAGTCTCCGGGCCATAATTCTCGGAAAGGTCGACGACCAGTGCATCGCCGATCAGCTCCTGCAGGGGTATCTCATCGAGTCGTTTTCCATCCTTAACCATGTGCCAGGGCGCGTCGATATGGGTGGCCGTATGAAGGCTGAAGGTTGCGCAGGCATGCCGGCATCCGTGGCTGGCAAAATGCTGCACATTGCGAAAATGGGGAAACCCAAAGGGATGAAAACAATCCTCGTCAAAACCGCAACTCAAATCATAATACATTCTGTTTACGCCCCTTTCACTTTTCCATGGCCGGCTGCCAGGATTATACCCACAATGACCACTCCGGTCACGATATAGCGCAGACTGGCGCCGAAACCGATGATATTTAAAAGGTTAACAATGAGGTAGAGCAGGACCGAGGCGCCGATGATTCCCTGTACGTTGGAATCCCCGCCGGCGATGCTGGTTCCCCCTAGAACGACCACGGCAATAGAGTTCAGCAGGTACTCATCCCCCATACCGAGGGTAGCTCCTCCGGAGAAAGCCGCCAGCAGAACTCCGGTTATTCCTGCAAAAACACCGCTCAGGGTATAGGTAATCAGTTTTCGGTAATTGACCTTTACTCCCGCGAGCCAGGCGGCCTTGGTGTTTTGACCGATTGCCTGAATACCCCGGCCGTAGGCAGTACGGTTTAAAAGCAGATGGACCAGAATAGAGAGAAGAATTACCAGCAGAAAAAGGATCGGTATCTGCAGGATCTTGATATTTACAAAGATTTCCAGGCCACGGGGAGGTTTAATCAGCATGCCCCGGAAAAACACAATAGCCAGGGTACGGACAATAAAGCTCGATGCGAGGGTAGCAATCATGGGCGGAATCAGGGCAAAGCGGATCAACAGGAAATTAAAAGCGCCAACCGCCGAACCGGCAGCTATACCCGCGAGAATTCCCATAAAAATGCCGCTGTCCATTCCCCCCATGACCTTCATGGCAAAGGAACCTGCCAGGGCTATGGTATAGGGAATTGAAAGATCGATATTACCCGGTCCATTTGTAATAACAAGCATCTGTCCGAGTCCCACCAGCACGAAGAAGGAAGCAAAACTGATAGAAGCGGCCAGGGTCTGCACAGGACTCTGGGAAACCATGGCGACCAGCAAAAACACAATGACCACGCCGGTATAAGACCATGCCCAGCGTATCGAAATAAAAGCCTTAAGGTATTCACCGGGAGTTTTGTTGGTAACTGTAGTATCAGACATATCGGACCTTCCCGCTTTTTTTCAGCTGACTGTTAATGAACAATACAGCGAGGATAATTATGCCCTGGGCACCGATCTGCCAGTCCGGAGATATACGCAGAAAGGTGAGCAGTGTGCCCACCAGCGTCATAGTACAGGCGCCGAGCACAACCCCTACGGCAGACACGGTACCGCCGGCGAAGCTTCCGCCGCCAAGCACAACACTGGCAACAGCGATCAGGGTATAGTTACGAGCGATATTGGGGTCGGCGCTGGTGGTAATCCCCGCCAGGGCAAAGCCGCTGAGGATCCCGAAAAAACCTACCATTCCAAATACCGTCATCTGCAGCTTAAGCATAGAGTGGCCGGACTGTTCTATGGCCTTTCTGTTGCCCCCCATTCCCCGTAAAAGTATACCGAAGGTGGTTTTAAACAGCAGAAAATACAGCACCAGGGCCAGCAGAGCCAGAAAGATTATCGGCATCGGCACAAAGGGGGTCCTCATATTCATGATTCCGATAATAAAGCCGGGGACATTCCCCCCCGGATGAGGCTGAATCATAATTGCAAGTCCTGTCCAGATAAAGGACATCCCGATAGTAACAACAATAGACTGCAGGTTCCGCAGGTAAAGAACCGCGCCGACCAGCATATACACAGCAATAATGCCCAGGAGCATAAGAACTCCAAGTACAGGCCTTGTCGGTAATAGAGAACCGGCTATACAGGTAACCAGACTAACCAGGTTACCAATGGAAAGGTCGATCTCCGAGATGGTCATGGCAAACATCTGCGCGATTGTTGCCAGGGCAACTGGAATCGCCATATTAAACAGCAGATTAAAGCCGGTATAGGTGATTACCCGCGGCCGCAGCATGAGAATCGGAACAAACACAATCAGTATTGACATCAAGGGCATAAGTACGTCCCGGGCGCGTCCTTTGCGCCGCAGGCTGAATTTTTTGTCTCCCACCTTGTTTTCCATATACTCTCTCTTTTAAACTCTCTCTCAAACTCTTAAAATGAAGCTTTGAGAATGTCTTCTTCGCTCGCCTCATTGCCGAGCAGTTCGGCGATGATTTTTCCACCCTTGAATACATAGAGACGGTCGCAGTACTTAAGTTCATCCATCTCGGTGGTGTACCAGACAAAACTGCGGCCTTCCTCACGTTCCTTTAGAATGCGGCGATAGATTACCTCTTTCGTACCCACATCAACGCCCCGGGTCGGGTCGTCCATCAACACAATCCCGGCGGAGGATTCAAGGCAACGGGAAAAAATCGCCTTTTGCTGATTCCCACCGCTCAAACTCAGAATGCTGTCGCCAATGGAATGAACTTTAATGTCGATTTCATCACGCCAGCGTCTGGCAATATCATCTTCCCTGTCAGCATTGATTAGAAACAATTTGCGGACCTTGTTGTAGACCTGGATCGTTATATTCCGGGTTATGGACCATATCGGGAAAACCCCGTCGGTCTGCCGGTCCCCGGGAAGAAAGGTAACCGGGGCATGTACCCGGTATTCTCCGTTTCTCCGGTTATCGAAGAGTTCAATAAGCAGGTCGGTTTGCCCGTGGCCGGCAAGGCCGGTGAGTCCCACGATTTCACCTTTGTTGACCCGCAGCTTGACTTCACCGTTCTGCCGTTTTGGTTCGATGACTGGTATTTTCCCGGCAGCACCCTGTTCTTCTTTTAAAGCGAGAGAGTCATCCGCGGCAGCGGCCCCTTCCGCAGCTTCGGTCTTCGCCTCACCCATAAGCTCTATGACACTTTCCCTGGTTGAATCTTCCGTGTTTTCCACCCCCACCTTTACGCCATCCTTCATAATAACTATCCGGTCAGTGGAAGCAAGAACTTCGTCGAGCAGATGGGATATATAAATGACACTCAGCTTCTTTTCCCGCAGGGTGTCCAGGTAATCAATCAGCTGCCGGGACCTTTTATGGTCCAGGGCACTGGTCGGTTCGTCCAGAATAATAAGACGGAGGGGCTTGTCAGGGGCAGTAAAGGCTTTGGCGATCTCCACCATCTGACGCTGCCCCAGGGTAAGACCGCTTACAACTGAATCGGGGTGAATACCGTGATCGGGAAAAATCTCGTCCAGGGAGGATATAATCATCTCCCGGGCCAGTTTTTTCCACCCAAAGCCGGAAATATTCGGATGAAAGACCTTTATATTCTCCGCCACGGTCAGGTTCGGGCAGAGACTCAGCTCCTGAAATACTACGCGGATACCCTGGCTGTTCGCGCTGAAGATATCGTATCCGGGGGGCCGAAGCTCTCCGTCTATAAACAAATCCCCTTCCGTCGGCGGGTAGGTGCCGGTAAGGATATTCACCAAAGTGGACTTTCCCGCCCCATTATGACCGACTATTCCGAGGCACTCTCCCTCCTGAATCGAAAGATCGACCTTATGGAGTGCCCGGGAACTCATAAAATACTTGCTTATATTTTTAAGCTCTATGATTGCTTTCATTCTTCCCATATCCCTCTTTGTTAATCATTGATCTCCTGCCTGAGCAGGAGACCAATAAAGCTTATTAGCAATCCCGAGTATTGTTTACATGGGAAGCGGATCCGCAGGAGGCGGATCGCCGGCCTTCCAGTTTTTAATCAGTTCCTGTACCCATACCTGGGGATAGATGATTGAAGCAACACCGCCGGGCTGAGTATTTTCAAGATGATAATCAAGACTCTCTTCGGTAACCGTCAAAGGCGGCAGAAGGATTTCTTTGGGTACATCGGTACCATTCAGGACCTCAACGGCGGTCCAGAAAGCGATGGTTGCCACACCGGGAGCAATACTTATGGAGATAGTCTCGTAACCGCTCTTCTGTTTCATCTCGTTCCAGATGGTCATTTCATCGTAGCGGTTCCCCATCATAACCATGGGCACGTCCCTTCCCGCTGCCTCAAAAGCCTTTACCGCACCGTAGCCGTCTCCACCCTGGGTTATAACAGCATCAATCTTATCAAGCGAGGGCAGGATCCCTGCGACTTCCCGCTGAGCCACCGACTGGGTCCAGTTGCCGTAGACCTCGCCGACGATCCTGAGGTTGGGATAGTTCTTGAGAGCTTCCATGGCACCCTCGTGAATGGCATCGTTTACGTAAGTTCCCGCAAGTCCCCGGATTTCCAGGATATTGGCCCTGTTCATACGGTCGGCAATGAACTCAACCTGGGCAGCACCCATGTACTGGAAGTCGGTTACCAGACGCCATGCCCGCTCTTCGGTTATCACATTATCAAACGAGACAACTACAATACCCGCATCCAGGGCCTGCCGGACAGCTCCGTTCAGGGCCGTGGGGGAAGCGGCATCAAGCACAATGGCATCGTATCCTTCCAGAATCAGGTTCTGGATCTGGGCTGCCTGCTCTGCCGCCGAACTTTCGTTGGTGGTGAATATCGGGGCTTCCTTGACAATTCCCTTTTCTATCGCAACCTTTGCCGCGGCCTCCCAGTCCTTGATCATGGTCTGACGCCAGGAATTTCCGGCGTAATCGTTGCTCAGAGCGATTCTGTACCCGCCCTTTTCGCCCGCCGCATCCTTTTGCCCTTCGGCAAAGGAACCCAGCGCAAACAGCGACAGAATCAGTACAACAGCAATAACTCGTTTCATACATAGTCCTCCTAATGTTTTTGGTAAACCGGTGTGTTTACCTGTTTAAGATTGTACGAGGGGATTTCCCATAGCAGAATGGAAACATTTATGAATAACTGGAAATTTTTACTTTTTAGACGGCCGCTTGCGGCGGGCGTAGGCGGATGGCGATATTCCCGCCTGCTTTCTGAAAACCTTGCTGAAGTAAAAAGCGTCGGCGTAGCCTACCGCTTCGGCGACCTCCCCCACAGTGAGCAGGGGATCCCTGTCCATCAGGCTCATTGCCTGTCGAATCCTGTAGTCTGTCAGATAGCTGATAATGGAGATACCCAGCTGTTTCTTGAATACACCGCTTATGTAACTGGGAGTCACGGAAATATGGTCCGCGATCCTGTCCAGACTGAGGGCCGCGTCCTGATAATTACCCTCGATGTAGTCTTTTGCCTTTTTTACGATCATTTGTGTCCGGGATTTAACATTACCACGAAGACGTTCAAAGATTCGCGCGACAAACTGTTCCAGCCATACCTGTATATCCGGCAGGGACTCCAGGGCCTGTACTGCCGCAAGGGCATCAGATCCGTCCCGAAACATACTGGACAGTCCGATGGAGTTTTCATCAAGAAACTCAATCAGGACGGAAACAAAGTCCATTACTGCCATCTCGCAGTATTGACGACGGGGCCGCTGAAGCCGCAGTTCCTGGAAGAGATGCTTTATCAATTCAGAGATTTCAGCTTCACTGCCACTTCGCAGTAAAACCAGCAGGGAATTCCTGTCCACAGGAGATCTGTACGAGCTGCTCTCCTTTGCTCCCTCGCTCTCCGGCTGCCAGCGATAGACCTTATCCTCACCGCAATAGAAACGTTCCCCCAGAGCCTTATTCGCATTTGCGTAAGCTTCACCAAGCCGCTCCGGGGTGGACGCGATAGAACCGATTGCCAGGGTACAGCGGAGCTTCAGCTCAACGGCCTCGACGGCAATGCGCCGCCGCAGGGATACTGCAGCCGCATACAGGAAATCCTCCGTATTATTCACAGCATCAGGCCCCAGATTGGCGAGCAGTACCGCCGTATTCTCTCCGACAGAAACAAGTTCAAGGGCAGAAAACGCCCCTTCGATCATCGGATCAAGAAGCTGACGAAGTCTTTCAATCGAGAGAGGAGTCTCTCCCCTGGTCTTTATAATGATTACGGCGATATCCTCTTCTGCCACACCTATACCAAAAAGTCGGAATCCATTCTTAATGTCCCGGGGAACCAGATTAGCCGATCTGCCAAGAAGAGCCCGCAGGAAATCACCCCGGGGATCCTCTTCCTGCCGGGAATCGGAATCCCTTGTTCCTCTCCGGTAGAGGGACCTCTCCTCCTCCAGGATTACCTTGCGGGCTGCTTCAAGGGAATTGCGGAGCTCTTCAGGATCGATGGGTTTCAACAGATAATTCAGTACGCCAATGTGAATTGCGCGTCTGGCGTAACTGAACTCTTCGTATCCCGTCAGAATAATGATCACCATCTTTGGATACATGGTCCTCAGCCTGTCCGCGAGATCCAGACCATTTATATAGGGAATATTTATATCCACCACCGCCAGACGGGGCACATACTGCCTGGCATAGTCCAAAGCCTCTTCGCTGTTCTCCGCCTGAGCAACGACATTGAAACCGAGCTCATTCCAGTCCACAGATCGAAGTATGAGGCTGCGGATCAGTGCCTCATCATCAACTATCATTACGGGAATCACTCGAAGTCCTCCTGATCCTGACTATTCTGTATGTCAAAGGGAACTGTGATATTTACTCTGGTCCAATCTCCAAAACTGCTTTCGATAGAGAGGCCGCAGGACTCCCCGAAACACTGCTTGAGACGCTGGTCCACACTGGAAAGGCCAAACCCGCCAAGTCCGTCACGCTCTTTCTGACGCTGTCTGAGGACATCTTCCAGACGATTGGGCTCAATACCCGCTCCATTGTCCTCCACAGTCAGGCAGACACTGCCTTCCAACCGTTTTCCACTGACTCTTATAAAACCCTCACGACGGGAAGCCTTGAGCCCATGGTAAATCGAGTTTTCCACCAGAGGCTGCAGGGACAGCTTTACAATCCGCTGCTCAAGGACATTCTCGTCCACATCAATTTCAAAATTCAGCTTCTCCTGGTAACGGGTCTTCTGGATATTCAGATAATGCCGGATTGTCTGTACTTCTTCCCGGATGGAAATTACCGGACGGCCGTTGCTCAATACCCCCCGGTAAAACAGAGAGACTGATTTTGCCAGATTATAGGCATCGTCGTTACGTCCCAGCTGTGCCAGGGAAGAGATACTTTCCAGAGTATTGTACAGAAAGTGGGGATTTATCTGGGACTGAAGGGCCATGAGCTCAAGCTCCCGCTCCCGCTGGTGGTGTATATAGACCCGGTCCATCAGGTCCGACATTCTATGCAGCATATGGTTAAACGCACCGGTCAGCTCGCCGATCTCATCACGCCGATCTTCCTCCAGGCGGATAGAAAGGTCTCCGGATGCAGCATCGCTCATGGATTCAGAAAGCGAGACTATAGGCTTCGATATACCCCGGGCAATCAGGAAGGCGAAAGCCAGCTCCAGGCCTACCCCAAGGGCCCCGATGATATAGACCAGCCGGGTAAAACGCTGCCCAAAAGCAAGCAGCTCTGTAAGCGAAACTATGCCGATAATGGTCCAGTTCAACCGGTCAACGCGCTGGGAAAGAACAAGCAGGTCTCCCTCGGCGCTCCGCTGGATCCTTCCCTCCCGGAATTCCTGACCAATCCAGGACAAATACGAGTCGTTGAGCATGTCCGCGAAGGGCCCCTGAAACCTCATTTCCGGATAGACCAGGGCCCCGTTGTGATCCACTACCATGAAACGACCGGTTCGGCCGTAATCCAGATGGCTGTAGAGGGAAGAAAAGATGGAATCACTGACGCTGATCTGCAGGATACCAAGGATTTCCCCGCTCTCTTCGTGCACAATACTGCGCAGCATGGTCAGTCCCACAATTCCCTGATTAATCCCGGAATATCCGTGCTTTCCCAGGTCCAGCCAGATATTCCGGCCGCTGTTGTGAATGATTAATTCGGCTATTTCGCGGTTTAGAAGCGGGGAGGTAGAAAAGTTGTTGTCCGATATGTTTCCGATTCCTACCCTGACCCCTTCACTGGTATAAAGGGTAAGACCATCAATTACGTTGCGCAGGTACGTGACTTTTTGCAGGGCGGAGCGCACAAGAAAATAGTGGTCAGTGTTTTCTTCCGGGTCCGTCCCCTGAAGCTTTCTCAAGACCGCCTGTACCGTCTCCTCCCTGGAAACCTTGGCCCCTGCCTCCTCGATACTGTTTAGCACCCCATTGAGACTCTGGATAATAATATCCATGCTCTGCTTTGTCGTCTCCGAGGTCCGCTGGATCAGCATGTCCGAGGCAACCTTGTTAGCCATATACACAGTAACGCCAATAAGAAGCAGGATAATGAGAAAATTCGGCAGATAGATTTTCCTGCTTATCGACAGGTCCCGGTACCAGCCGGAAATGCCGCTGAATACACGCTTCACGTTTGTATCATAGCATACAAAGCAGAGGGGTGTGACCGTGAAAAAATCTACTCCTGCTGCTTATGGAGAGAAAGAAGCTCCTCTTCGCTGCGTTGTACTTCAAGTCTTGCTCTGGCGGCAAAGTTTTCCGCATACTCCCTCAGCAGGCTTCTGTACGCAGGATCCAGGGACTCATAAAAATCCGCATTCACCAATAAGCGGTACTGGGGGGTATGGAATCCCGGAACAAGCATGCTTTCCGTCCAGCGACTCCAGTCCTGGTGGTACCACTCAAAGATATCTAAATCGACATATCCAAAGCGACCGTTCCGGGCCTCTCTCTGCATCACGGCCCCGGACAGGACAAGAATTTCAAATCCTGATTCAGAGACGGAAACAACCCGGTCCTCCCTCAAAGCCAGTACAGTGGAATTCTCCGGGAGGGGATTCTTGATTGTCCAGATATGCCGGGCGGGACCTGCTGCCGTTACAAGGCTGAGGCTTGATTGGGAATCCGTATCGCCGCGAATCAGGCAGATCTCCAGGGTCCCCTTCTCGAGACCTCTCAGAAGCTGCCCCTCCGGTCCGAGGCTGCCATCGGGATACAGTTCCACAATTAGTTGCAGATTGGCGGCTGTTTCCAGGGGCGCAGCAAAATCCTGACTGAGACTCTGGTGTAGTGGATGATAGCGAGGGAGTCCGTGGGCAATCTTGATTACCCTGAAGTCATGGTCCCCCCCGAGATCGCGATGAATCCGGCCTCCCTCTACTACCGCGATTCCGCCAGGCAGGGGTAGATAGGGCAGGAAAAACAGAAAAGCAAGGCTGTATAGCAAAAGAATCATCATAATACCCAGAAGTATCGGAACCATGAGCCCGGATTTCATGACAGGGCTTCCTTTTTTGCGGCCTCGAGTTTCCTGAATTTTCCTGGAGGGATCCTCTCATACTTCTTAAACACCCGGATGAAGGTCTGAAGACTCGAGAAACCAGTCCTGAGGGCCACCTCTCCCACCGGGATATCCGGGTCAAGCAGGTAGGCCTTAGCCTTCTCCACCCGGCTGCGATTCAGATAATCGATGTAATTGGTCCCGAAATATTCCTTAAAGATACGACTGACGTAACTCGGACTCAGACCCACGGCGTCACCAATGTCTATAAGGGATACTTCCGGTTTATCCAGGTTGTGATCAAGATAATCGGCTATGCGCTTTGCGTTGGGAGCGGTTTTATCCGTCTTTTCCGCCTGAACCAGGGCGGCAGTATCCCTGCAGACAGAAAGGAGCCATTCACGGACCTCCTCCAGGGTCTCTTTTTCCCGAAATTCCTCGAACAGGGACTGCCCCGGTTCCCCCGAAGACAGCAAATTTCGTTCCTGTATCTCCATTAGAGAGTAGACGGTCTCCTCAAGGATCCATCGGCAGAGGCCAGTCTCCATTCCAGGGCACACCGTAAACAGCTGAAGCAGGCTGTCCAGAAGAAATTTGATATCGCCGCTGTTCCCGGATTTAACACAGGCAATAAGATTTCTTTCGCACTCCATGGCCGGTGAAAGCTTCTGCGTAAATCCCCGGGCATCGTCGTACTGATGTACAGATGCGTATCCGGAAATAAATCTCTGCTCCACCGCTCCGCGGGCCTGCCGGTACGACAGGTGTAACATCCCCAGGCTGTCACAGCTTTTACCGATACCGCAGCTCACGGTAAAGGGAAAATCCCTGCGGACCAGGGCAACAACATCCCCGGCACAATCAAGGTAGAAATCATCATCAGTATCATCCTTCAGGAGGCAGCAGAGGGTGTCTGCCTCCGTCAGTCCGCTCAGCCACAATGATTCTGCGGGAAACCGTGCACGGATCCGCTTGTGCATGGCATCTTTCACCAGGCGGAGGGATACAGGGTCCAGGGTTCGCCGCAGTTTTGAATATCCGTCAATCAGAAAAACGAGGGGCCGGAACCTCCCCTCCGGTACGGATAAACCACAGAGATGCAGCATATTCTGATGATCAGCCTCTTCGCTTTCCCGGTTAAAAACCAGCCGGTACAGGGTATACTCCCGGATAACCGGTCTGGCATATTCCAGGATCTCCGAAGAGTTCCCCAGCTGCTCCAGGGGGTAGTAGAGCCGCCGGGAGACCCGAAGCCCGATCAGCAGCAAAAGGAAAAGAGTCAGTATTATTATTACCAGGTTTACGAACAGCATTCCCCTGGCAAAAGCGATCAGTTCGTCCACATCGGATTCGTAGGTAAAAACCCACCGGGTATGGGGGGCAGTATAAAAAGAGACAATATGCCTGGTATTCGACTCTTCATGAACAAAAAAACCCTTGTCTCTGGAAGCAGCGGTTCTAAAGACAGCCTCATTACCGACAAAATTGCCGATTCGCTCCAGTTCAGGATGATCGAGGATGTATCCATCGACATTAATGACCTGTAAGGAGCCTGCAGATCCGCTGCCTGCGCTGAGATTTGAGAAAAGAACCTCCGTGTTCAAATTAATGGCAAGCCCTGCGGTTTTACCCCAGGTTCCGATGGGAAGATTGCTCAAAATTGTTATAAGCGAAGAAATCTTACCGTTTGAGTCCGTCACTATCCGGGTGGGCAACCGGTTCCGGCCGAGGAAATGACGATTGAACTGATCGATCCAGGCTGTATCGTAAAATACATTGACCCGTGAAACCCCACTGTTGGAAGCGAGGATAATTCCCTCCCCGGCGGAATAGAGATAAATCGAGGAGACAAAATCATAGGACCCGACAAAGGAAACAAAGAGGTCTGTTATCCGGGCATGCTGCTGGTAATCCTCCAGGGAAGGATCTATTACAAAGGAGATGACATCCGGATTGCGGCCAATAACGGAAATGAGATTCTCCAGTCCGCGGATTTTTTCATCCACCCCCAGGGCATGGGAAACGAGAGAATCATTCACAGACAGAAGATAGTTTTCGCGGGCATGCCGGTAGGTCAGATAGTTGAAGATCAGGTTCAGTATAAGAACCGGGATAACAGAGAAAGACAAAACGGATATGAAGATCCTGGAAAAACGGGAGGGATGAGAAAGGGAGGATGTTATCAGCATTTACAATTCCTGCACTACGCGCTGCGATTATTATAGAAAACCCCATTATACAAAAAAATTGGACCTTGTCATTAACTATCATTTTTTGCGATTTCCCGTGGATAGTTAACAATACTTTACCTCGATACACCAATATTTTTATTAAAAAAACTGGCCGTTTACAGTTTCTCTTCCAAGCTCATAAAATCAGAGTCAGACTTTCCTGAAAAGGACGTCATCATCATTTTTACGGAGGTGTTTCGTAATGAAACGTGCTCTTATTGTACTTACTGTCCTTGCAGTCCTCACAACTGGCATCTTTGCCGAGGGCTCTTCCGAAGGCGCAGCCGATTCCTATACCCTGCGGCTTTCTCACGTTCTTCCCACAGACCACCAGAACCATAAGACGGCTGTAAAGTTCGCCGACCTGGTCAAAGAAAAGACCGGCGGAAAAGTAAACATCGAAATTTTTCCCGCCGCCCAACTCGGAAACGAGAAGGAGATTACCGATTCTGTGGCCATGGGCACCCTGGATTTTGCCCTCTGCGGATTTGGTGAAGTCACCAAGCGCTTCCCGGTATCCGGAATCTTCGACGGCCCCTTTGTGTTCAGGAACCGCGAACACCTGGCCCAGGTTTACAAAAGCGATATCTTCTGGGACATCATGGCAGACATGGAAGAGGTTGGAATACAGATGGTCTCCCCCGGCTACTACGGAACCCGTCACGTAACAACCACCGATACTGTAGTTAAAACCCCGGCTGACCTGAACGGTCTCAAGCTCCGCTGCCCGGACCAGCCCATGTTCGTGGCAACCACAAAAGCCATGGGCGCAACCCCCACTCCCATGGCCTTTTCAGAGGTTTACCTTGCCCTTCAGCAGGGTGTCGCCGACGGCCAGGAGAACCCGGCAGCGGCCATTACCTCCATGAAGTTCTACGAGGTCCAGAAATACCTGGTAAAGACAGGCCACATCATCTACGGAAATCATATCTTCGGCAGCACCCGGACCCTGTCCAAACTGCCCCAGGAGCTTCAGGCAGCTATCGCCGAAGCGGGCAGGGAAGTTTCCGGCTGGTGGATCGAGCAGTCCTTCGCTGATGAGGACGTTCTGCTTAAGGGCCTTGAGGACAAGGGAATGACCATAGTTGAACCGGACAAGGACGCCTTTATTTCCGCCGCCCAGTTTATCTACGATGAGTATGAATCAAAATGGGGTGAAGGCCTGCTGGAAAAGCTCAGAGCCATTCAGTAACAGAACGGCCGGTATGTAATTACGCACGGCAAGGAGCCGTCCTCCCCGGAGGACGGCCTCCAGCCTATTATACCGCCTTTCAGGGAGTTTGTATGTTTAACAAAACCAGGGGATTTCTGGCCTCCATGGACACAATATTCCTGATAACCTGCCTTGGAGTAATGGGAATAGTGCTCTTTGCCCAGGTTGTAACCAGATATGTCTTTCAGACGCCCCTTGTATGGAGTGAAGAGGCCGCACGGTATCTTCACGTATGGATTGCACTTTTCGGCATTAATTTTGGATTGCGCCAGAATGCCCACATACGGGTCACCTTTTTTTATGACCGTATGCCGGGAAGAATCAAGGGATTCGTCCGTGTTTTCTCGGATATCGTCATTCTTGCCACCATCGGCGTTTACCTTCCCGGCTCAGTAATTTTTATACAGGACCAGGCCACAATCGTTTCCTCCGCCATGGAGGTCAATATGGGCCTGGTATATATCCCATCTTTCATCGGTTTTTTCGTGGCATTCCTCTATTTTCTGGTGCAGACCTTTCAGTCGATCCGCCTTGTATTCAGCGGGCATATTGAAGAGGTTCCAGCACTGGAAGAAACGCCAGCAACCGTAGCCCAGGGAGACCAGGACCAATGATAATTCTCTTCAGTGTTTTTTCCCTCCTGCTCATCGCTGGAGTACCCATAGCTTTCTGTCTTTTTTCCAGTTCCATTATTTACATGCTGATTTACGATCTTCCGATCCAGATGGCCGCCGCAAAACTCGTTGCCGGCCCGGATTCGTTTCCGCTTCTGGCTATCGCCTTTTTTGTCCTTGCAGGGGCAATCATGAATTCCGGAGGGATCACAAGGCGTATATTCTCCTTTGCCGAACACCTGGTGGGACACCTGACCGGAGGTCTGGGACATGCGAACGTGCTGGCCTCCATCATCTTTTCCGGAATGTCAGGTTCAGCGGCTGCCGATGTGGGAGGCCTGGGTGCAATTGAGCTTCAGGCCATGCGGGAATCCGGCTACAGTGAAGACTTCAGCCTGGCGGTAACCGGAGGCTCCTCCATTATAGGGCCCATTATTCCTCCCAGCATTCCCGCAGTTGTCTTCGGTGTTGCTTCGGGGGTATCCATCGGAAGACTCTTCGTGGCAGGGATTATTCCCGGTTTCCTGATGGCCGCAGCCATGTCCATACTGATCTACTTTCAATGCCGCGGCTACGATCATCTGAAACGTAAACGTGCCGGCATCGGTGAGATTGCCACAGCTTTCAAAATCTCCTTTTTCCCCCTCCTAACCCCGGTAATCATCATGGGGGGAATAATAGGGGGAATATTCACTCCCACGGAAGCAGCAATAATCGCCGTATTTTATGCCCTGATCCTCGGTTTTACCTACAAGGCAATCACCCTGCGGGACCTGCCGCGCTTCCTTGTGGAGACCCTTAACACGACCATCGGAATCCTCTTTATTATTGCCTCAGCCAGCCTTTTTGCCTGGGTGCTGACTATATCCCAGTTTCCCCAGAAGTTCGCCATTACCTTTATGGGACTTGTGAGCAATAAGTACGTGGCCCTTATTCTGCTTAACGTATTCCTTTTAATTGTTGGCTGCTTTATGGAAACGACCCCGGCCCAGATGATCCTGGTACCCATACTCCTGCCTATTTTTGTCTCCCTCGGGGTAGATCCGGTACACTTCGGTATCATCATGATCCTGAACCTGATGATCGGACTGATGACCCCTCCCCTGGGACTGGTACTGTATGTATTATCCAGTGTCTCCAAAGTTTCGATTGAAAGACTTTCGAAAACCGTATTACCTTATGTTATAGTTATAGGGATAGTTTTACTTTTTGTTACCTATATTCCGCAGATTGTTTTGTTCCTGCCGAATCTGATTTACGGCTAGGGTTAAACGAAAAAAAGGAGATTACTGATGTTACAAACACGATTGCCGGAAGCATATACCGTAGAATACCGGGACGTACCGGTACCGGAAATCGGCCCCGACGAGGTGCTGATTAAAATCAAGCGTTTTGGAATCTGCGGGTCGGATATCCAGGTCTACCACGGACAGCACAAGTACATGACCTTTCCTGTGGTTCAGGGCCATGAAGCCTCGGGAGTCCTGGAAAAGATCGGAGATACAGTCTCAGGGCTTAAGGTTGGGCAGGCTGTTACCGTTCAGCCCCAGATCTTCTGCGGGAAATGCCAGCCCTGTAAGACCGGACACCCCAATGTCTGCCAGAATTTACAGGTCTACGGTGTCCACACAGACGGCATGGCCCAGGAATATTTCGCCGTCCCCGCGGAAAAGATCATCCCACTGCCCGAGGGCTGCTCCTTTGACGACGGGGCCCTGATCGAACCCATTACCGTGGGGGTTGGAGCTATCCGGCGCTGCGGAGATGTGCAGGATAAAAGCATCTGCATCCTGGGAGCAGGGCCCATCGGAAATTTTACCGCCCAGGTGGCTCAGGCCAAAGGGGCCAAGGTCATGGTTACGGACATAAACCAGAAGAAACTTGACCTGGCCTCTTCCATGGGGATCAAAGACACCATCAATACGGAGAACAGGGACCTGAAGGGGTGCATAGCCGATGTCTTTGGCCCGGCGGGCGCGGACATCATTATTGACTGCGCCGGTGCCCCGGCAAGCCTGACTTCCGCTATAAAGAGCGCCCGGCCTGCTTCGAAAATCGTCATTGTGGCGAACTTCAAGGTTCCGGTGGAGGTGGAGATTCCCCTTATTCAGCGTCAGCAGATAGACGTGCTGGGGGTAATGATGTACCTCAAGGAGGATTTCTTTACCGCCGTGGATCTGGTCAGCCAGGGGAAGGTAACAACGGATGGAATCATCTCCGAATATTTCGATATCCGCAAGCTCAAAGAAGCTTATGAGTACATCGACGAACACCGGCTGGATGTGAACAAGGTAATGATGACCTTCGACGAATAGGGCCCGCTGCAATCCGATCCAATCAGCGCCTTCCTTCCCTTCGAAGGAAGACGCTTTCTCTTGCCAGCCATCCTTCTGATCGCTATATTCAAATCATGAGCAGTATTATAAGAATCGAAGGACTTACAAAGCACTTCGGTACTCTTGTTGCGGTGGATAATATTTCCTTTTCCATTCAGGAGGGCATCTGTTTCGGACTCCTCGGACCCAACGGCGCTGGAAAGACTACCACCATCGAGATGATGGAGGGTATCATAGCCTCGACAGGAGGTACGATCCTGTTCCGCGACCAGCCAATCGGTCCAAACTTCCACGAGAAGGTTGGAATCCAGTTTCAGCACACCGCTCTGCAGGAATTTATTACCGTCGAGGAGACCCTGAAGCTATTTTCCGCTCTCTACATTAAGCACCGCGATCTGGAAGAAGTTATCGAGATCTGCAGCCTGCAGGACATTCTGAAACGGGATAACCGCAAGCTCTCCGGGGGACAGCGGCAGCGCCTGCTTCTTGCCCTGGCCCTGGTTAATGATCCGGAGCTGGTCTTCCTGGACGAACCCACTACAGGGCTGGACCCACAGGCCCGACGCAATTTCTGGTCCCTGATCGAGAAAATCAGGGCGGAAGGTAAAACCGTAATCCTGACGACCCACTATATGGATGAGGCACAGGAGCTCTGTGACGAGATCGCCATCATGGACCACGGGCACATTATCGCCCGGGACTCCCCGCAAAACCTGCTCTCCGCCCATTTCGACGGGGTACTGGTGCGGCTGCCCTGGGGTAATTCTGCGCCTCTTCCCTTCTCTTTCTCGGAGAAGGCGATCAGAATCAACAACCATATAGAGATTCACTCACAGGACGTCGATGCCACCCTCCACGAGCTGATCCACGCCGGGGTACATCTTGAGGGGCTCGCGATCCACTCTCCAGACCTGGACGACCTCTTTCTCAAACTGACAGGATCCTCCTTGCGGAGCTGAAAAAGGAAACTGACTATGCGGAAATTACTTGCCCTGCTGCATGCCCGGAACATGGAGTTTATTCGAGACCGGGGGACCCTCTTCTGGAACCTGGTTTTCCCCCTCTTTCTGGTCTTCGGTTTTGCCTTCGCCTTCTCCGGCGGAAACGATTACCTCTTCAAGACCGGTATTGTCGGTCCGGCCCCGGGAGAAGCCCTCTTTCTGCAGGAAAAGTATATCGAGTTTGTCTCTTATGATCAGCTTGACGAAGCGGCGGAAAAACTTCGGCACCACCAGATAGACCTGGTCATCGATTACGACTCCGGAACCTACCTGATAAACAGGGAGTCGGCACGGGGATCGGCAGCGGAAAAGCTGCTGCTTTCGCTCAGCAGCACTACTTTGAAAAAAGAAGAAGTCAGCGGCAAAGCAATCCGCTACGTCGACTGGTTTGTGCCGGGAGTTATCGGAATGAACATGATGTTCTCCTGCATTTTCGGCGTAGGATGGGTCATCGTGCGCTACCGCAAGAACGGTGTGCTGAAGAGACTCAAAGCAACCCCTGTGCGGGCAATCCAGTTTATTCTGGCCCAGCTTTTTTCCAGGCTCTATATTGTTCTCATTACTGCAGCGCTTGTTTACGCTGGAAGCAATCTGTTTCTTGATTTCATGATGCTCGGCTCATACCTGGATCTTATTCTTGTAACCGCGCTGGCCACAATCTGCATGATAAGCTTCGGATTGATATTCGCCGCCCGCCTTAAGAGCGAGGAACTAGCCAACGGGCTGATGAACCTTGCAACCTGGCCGATGATGGTATTTTCCGGGGTATTCTTTTCGCTGGAAGGAACGCCTGAACTGCTGCAGAAGATCGCTCGGTTTTTTCCTTTAACCCACTATATAGAAGCCGCCAGGGCAATCATGCTGGACGGGGCCGGCCTGATACAGGTAGCCCCGAACCTCATGATTCTCATACTCCTGTCGGCAGTTTTTCTGGGGATAAGCGCCCTCAGCTTCAAGTGGGAGTAATGAGGAGACAGTAAAGCCGGGAAAATAGCTATGCTCCGCGTACAAAGAATATACACAGCACAGAAAACCTGGCAAACAGAATTATAATTGACAGTGCTACATACTGCAACTATAGTTGAAAGCGGATGTTATATGACAAAAGTGTCGCTACTCTATATTGACGACGAATATTTGAATCTTCTTGCATTCAAAGCCCTCTTCCGCAGGGACTATACCGTCTACTGCGCGAACAGCGCAGAGGAGGGCCTGAAGAAATTACAGCAGAATCCCGTGGATTTTATATTCTGCGACCAGCGTATGCCTGGTATGTCGGGAACAGAGTTTCTTTCAATCGTCAGGGTTTCCTTTCCACATCTAAACCGGTGTATTATCTCCGGCTTTACCGACGATGCGGCTATACGCCAAGGGCTTAAAACAGGCCTTATCGACAGGGCTTTTGAGAAACCTTACAATCAGGGGAGTCTGGTTCAGTATATCAAGGCGGCGACAGATGAACAGGTTCGCGGCTGAACTCGCCCCGCGCCTGAGTAAACTGATACTGTTGCCGTTTCTCCTGGCAGTTATTCAACCGGTCTTTTCCCAGAACATCCGTACCGTAAAAGTCGGGGTCTATAATAACCCGCCAAAAATCTATATGGACACCAGCGGAAACGCCTCCGGTTTTCATGCGGAACTTATGCAGAAAATCGCTGCGGAAAATCATTGGCATATTCTGTGGATTCCTGGAGAATGGAACGATCTGCTGAACCAAACCGAAGCGGGTGACCTCGACATAATGCCTGATGTCGCATTCTCCCCGGAACGGCACAAACGCTTCGAGTTCAATACGGAAGACGTGTTCATCAATTGGGGAGTCATCTACACCCGCAAAGATTTTCATCCCCAGTCGCTCTTCGACCTGCAGGAAAAACGGATCGCCGGCCTCACCGGCGGCATTCATACCGAAGGAGAAGCGGGTATTCTTAACTTAACCCGCGCCTTTGATATCTCAATCGAAGTAATTCTTGTTTCAAGTTACCGTGAGGCCTTTGAATTAATCGACACAGGCAAAGCAGACGCAGCGGTCGTTAACAGAATATACGGTGCAACCTCCGAACACGAATTTGATATCAACCGTACCTCAATTATTTTCAACCCCATTTCCATCAGGTACGCCCTTCCTGCTGAATCAGACAACACCCGGGAGTTGAAAGACGGGATCGATTCAGCCCTCAAGCGCCTCAAAACCGACAACAGCAGTATTTACTATAAGCTGCTTGACACCTACCTGGCAGGATACATCGGCAAAACCACCAGGGTACCGGGCTGGCTCATTGCCGGATTGATTACCGCAGTGCTTTTCCTGCTGCTATTTGGAATTATGATAGTGCTGCTGCGGCAGGCAAAAACGGAAGCAATAGCGGCAAACCGGGCGAAAAGCGTGTTCCTCGCAAATATGACTCATGAAATAAGGACGCCGATGAATGCCATACTCGGGTATTCAGAAATGCTCCTTGGCGATCAGAAACTGGACGCAGATCAGCGGCGCAAACTCATGTCCATAAACAAAAGCGGTGAGCAGCTCCTGAACCTGATTAATGAAGTTCTCGACATGTCCCGCATCGAAGCTGGCAGGATCACCTATAACAAGGAAAATCTCGATCTGACCTGCCTCCTTGATGATGTGGTAACGCTGGTATCTCCACTCGCCGACGCCAGGGATCTGACGCTGGAAGTCGCCATGGATCCGGAAGTTCCCAACTACATTCAGAGCGATGGTCAGAAAATCCGACAGGTAATGCTCAACCTCATCGCCAATGCTGTAAAATACTCCTCCGCGGGAAATATACGCATCTCGGCCAGTATGGTAAACGAAAAACCCGGGCAGATCATGATCAGTGTAAGCGACCAAGGCCCGGGAATTGGAAAGCAGGACCGGGACAGGATTTTCGAGGCTTTTGAACAAGGTGGCTCAAGCACCGCACAAAAGGCTGCCGGGGTCGGACTCGGCCTGGCAATTGCTCGGCGGTTCGCCCGGTTTCTCGACGGCGACTTATGGCTCGAACAGAGTTCAGACCGGGGCAGCACCTTTTGTTTCAGCTTCTGCTTTGAACATGGGAAAGAGCAGCTTTCGCAGAAATCCGATTTTCCCGCCTCCCGTGTTACAGGTATACAACCCGGATGTCTGCCGGTAAAAATACTTGTTGCGGACGACCGGAAGACAAACCGCGATATCCTGAAAGAGCAACTCGTACCGCTGGGTTTTACTGTTCGAACTGCAGTAAATGGTGTCGAGGGGCTTCGGTTTTTTTCCGAGTGGCAGCCGGACTGTATCCTGCTGGATATCCGGATGCCGGAGATGGACGGGATCGAAGCCACCACTGCAATCAGACGTTCAACTAAAGGGAAGAATGTCAAGATTATAGGACTCACCGCCAGTACACTTCCGGGGGAACGGCAGAAAATGCTCGATGCCGGAGCCAACGAGGTACTGATGAAGCCATACAGGCTCAAGCTTTTACTGGATACCCTGGGACGACTGCTGGCGCTGGACTACATACACAAAAGCCGCAGCCCCGAAGCAAAGGAGCCCCGTCCTGATGCAGGGAAGATCCCCCTTCGGACCCGGCAGCGACTGATAGAAAAATCGGAAATCGGAAGCCGGGCAGAAATAATCAAGCTGCTGGAGGAAAACCGGATTCCCGAAGAGTTGAAGGGACAGATACGCAAACTAGCCGACGCATACAACTTCAGATCGATCATCAAACTGCTTACTACAGGCAAGAGGGGAACAGCATGAATATGGAAGAGGTCGCAACTGTTTTTATTACCGACGATAACCCGGAGAATTTGAGCGTACTCTCTTCCATTCTGGAAGCAGCCGGATACCGTACTCGTGCCGCCCTGAGCGGAACAGAAATGCTGGATAGCATCCAGAAGCAGATCCCCGACCTGATTATCCTTGACATACATATGCCCAAACTGGACGGGTATGAAGTGTGTGAACAACTCAAACAATCTGCAAAGTTCCGGGATATTCCGGTCATTTTCTGTAGTGCTCTTGGCGAAAGCTACAATATAATTAAAGCTTTCGACCTGGGCGGTGTTGATTATATCACAAAACCTTTCAGGGGAAAGGAAGTAATTGCCAGAGTCAGAACTCACCTGACTCTTCGACAGAAGCAACATGAACTCGAACAGGCAATGGCGCGTCTGCATGCAACACAGGAACAGCTCATTCAGACGGAAAAGATGTACAGTATGGGATTGATGGTTGCAGGCATAGCGCATCAGATCAACAATCCAGTCAATTACATTATCAATTCTCTGAACGGTTTCAGGGTGGACCTCAGAGACCTGATGAAATTGATGGACCAGTATGCAAAAAGCGACCCGCATCTGCCTCCCCCCATGGCCGAACGGGTCAGCCACATTAAACAGGAAATCGAATACCCGGCACTGATACAGGAGATGTATGATCTTCTGGATGGAATATATCAGGGCAGTATGAAAGTCCACGGTATTGTTAAATCCCTCCAGAATTTTTCAAGCTCAGGAAACCGCGACAGAGAGCCGGTAGATATTGCCACGGAGATTGACCATGCAGTGCTGATGATAGAGAACCAGCTGGACGATTCGCTTAAAATTATACATGAACGTCATGAGGTTCCACCGGTGTTTACCTGCCCCGGCAAAATCAGCCAGGTGATACTACAACTACTGCAGAATGCTGTTGATGCAGTGGAGAGAAAAAAGAGCGGGGAGAATGTTATTACAATTTATACATTCTCATTCGAAAAAGAAAACCGTAAAAACTGCTGTATTCAGATTACAGACACTGGAATCGGTATGAATAGTGATGAAGTCAGCCACGCTCTCGATCCTTTCTTCACCACAAACGATTCCGGAAGCAGGATAGGACTGGGTTTGACCAGCAGCTATCGCATAGTTCAGGACATGGGGGGAACCCTGCACATTGAAAGCAGCGAGGCCAACGGAACAACTGTTTCTGTAGAACTCCCCGCGGCTATAGACTGATTCCTGCCTTTAGGCTAACCCTCCCGGCACTGACAGAAAACAGGTAGCCTTGAACAGGTCCCCCTAATTCGTCCCATCTTATAATTCCGTTTTTAAGAAATCCACCATCTGCTTCCAGGCCCGCTCCGGAGCACCGCCCTTGTTGTAACTGTCGCTTTTAACAAAAGCATGGCCCACCCCGGGATACACATTAACGGTATTCTCTATACCCCGGCTGTTCATGGCTGCTTCAAAAGCCCTGACCTGATCCACAGGGATGCCGCCGTCTTCTTCACCGTAGATGCCCAGGACCGGTCCTCCTGAACCAAGTACGCCAAGCTGCCCGGCCTCGGTAATCGGTCCGCCGCCATAGAAGATCACTACTGCCGCCAGGTCGCTCCTGCGGGTTCCCATCAGCATCGAATGGGTGCCGCCGAAACAGAAGCCCAGGGATGCTATTCTGGAAGAGTCTGCCCGGGGGTGGCGCTTCAGGTAATCAAGGGCCGCATCCAGGTCGCCGGCGATCTGTTCCCTGGGGGTCGAACCGATCTGTGCCCTGGCGTCAACCGCTTCCCTGGCAACACTGCCCCGGAAGGCATCGGCGGCCAGTACAACGAAGCCCTTTTCGGCCAGAGCATCCGCCAGCAGCACCGTGTCGTGGTTCAGTCCCCACCACTCATGAATCATCAGGACCGCCGGTTTTCTGCCGCTGCCTGAAGGAAGGGCCAGGTAGCCACTCAAGGTCGTACCGTCAGAGGCGTTGAACTCAACGTTTCTGCGTCCCGGGTCTTTCATATCCTGCGCAAAAAGAGCCGCCGCGAATGCGGCAATAAGTAAACTGACTAACATAATTCGGATTCCGCGCATATCAATTTCCTCCTGAATCGGATTGATTTTCAGCATAGAATTTCTTATTTATTACATAAATAGTCAAATTTATAGTACGCGAGGAGCACTATGAAAATTTCACCAGTAACAGACGGTATATACAGGCTTTCGGCCAATGCCGAAAATATACTTTTTGAAGGTCTCTGGCCCATCCCCAACGGGGTTTCCATGAACTCCTATATTGTACAAGGAGAAAAAACCGCGATTATCGACGGCGTCTGCGGTTGGGACGGCGTCCCTGAGACCCTTTTCAGCCAGTTCGGCGAGGCGGGGATCGATGTAAACTCCATCGACTACGTGGTTATTAACCATATGGAACCCGACCATTCCGGCTGGCTGGAGGAGTTCCGGTGCATACGGCCCGACTTTGTCATAGTCACGGGCAAAAAGGCCGTACCCATGCTGGAGTCCTTTTATGGAATAAAGAATGAGGTCATTGAAGTGGGAGACGGTGATACCCTGGACCTGGGCGCGGGAAAAATCCTGTCCTTTGCCGAGATTCCCAACGTCCACTGGCCGGAAACCATCGCCACCTTCGATACCGATTCTGGAACCCTTTTCTCCTGCGACGCCTTTGGCTCCTTCGGCGCAATCAGCGATGCCCCGTATGATGATCAGCTATCTCCGGAACAGATCGACTTTTTCGAGGCCGAAGCGGTCAGGTACTACGCCAACATTGTGGCGGCCTTCTCCACCCCGGTTAAAAAGGCCATCGAAAAATGCGGGTCACTGCCGATCAAGATCGTTGCTCCGGGCCATGGTATCGTCTGGCGCCGGGATCCCCACAAGATAATTAACGATTACCGCCGCTACGCGGACTACCAGAAGGGCCCTGCCAGGGATGAAATAACCCTTATCTGGGGATCCATGTACGGAATGACGGAAAAGGCCGTCGCACCCGCTGTGGAGGCCTTGGAATCAGCAGGGGCAAAAGTCCATGTTCACCGGGTTCCCGAGTCTTCCTGGGGAGATATTCTGGCTTCTGTATGGACCTCCACCGGGGTGGTTCTGGCGATGCCGACCTACGAGTACAAGATGTTCCCACCCATGGCGGCAGTCCTGGATGAGCTGGGTAAGAAAAAGGTACAGAACCGCAAGGCCTTCCGCTTCGGTTCCTACGGCTGGTCCGGCGGTGCTCAGAAAGAACTGGATGAGATTATAAAGCGCTGGAAGATGAACTGGGAGTTCCTGGAACCCCTGGAGTTCAAGGGCAGCCCGGGCGGTGAGGATATCGACACGATCCGCTCCCGCTGCCGGGAACTTGCCAGAGTCGTAAATAAAGACGGCTGGTACACCCCCGGCATAAAAAAAGGTGATTATTGCATAAGTTAATTGACATTAACTAATTTCTCCGCTACAGTTAGGTGAATCTAACTTATTTCGGAGGACCATACCCATGAGACATTCCGACGGCAATACAGTAGCGGGCCTGCTTAGTGCCGCCGATCTTCGTGTCGGCCGCAGCTGCAGGGTTATCTCCCTGGGAAAAGGACGGAGCTTCAGGGCCCGGATGGTTTCCTTAGGTGTCCGTCCCGGAGCAGTCCTGACCATTGTCGGCGGACACGGTAAAGGCCCCAGACTGTTACAGGTGGGACCCCAGCGCGTGATGATTGGAGCGGAAATGGTCCGTCATATCTTTGTAACGGAGGAACCAAATAATGAATAATGACCGGACACTGCATCTGGCGCAGATGCGCCCCGGCGAGTCTGCGGTAATTACCGGCTACCTGGCGGGAGGACGGGATTACCGCAGAAAGCTTCTCTCCTTCGGGCTGACCGCCGGCACGAAGATCACGCTGCTCAAGACCGCCCCTCTGGGGGATCCGGTGGAAATCTCGGTGCGAGGCTACTCATTGAGCCTGCGAAAAACCGAAGCGGCGGTGCTGGAGTTGAGGGGGGAAGCATGAGTGCCACACTGACACGCATGAAGACAATCGCCCTGGCGGGTAACCCCAACTGCGGCAAGACAACGATTTTTAACGCCCTGACCGGCTCCAGCGCCAAGGTGGGAAACTGGCCGGGAGTTACCGTGGAACGCCGGGAAGGAAGACTTAAAGGAAGCAGCACAGAAACGGCCGTTGTAGACCTTCCGGGAATCTACTCCCTCTCCGCTGAATCCGAAGACGAACAGGTAGCCAGAGACTTTATTATCAGCGGCAGCGTGGACCTGGTCATCAGTATAGTAGATGCCGCCAATCTTGAGCGTAACCTGTATCTTACCTCAACAATCCTGGAAAGCGGGATTCCCACCATTGTGGCCCTGAACATGATGGACTCCGCGAAAAAGAACGGTCTTACAATCGATATAGAGAAACTGTCCCGGGATCTCGGATGTCCGGTGATACCTCTTTCGGCTGTACAACCAGAAAGTGTAAAGAACTTCAGGAAAAAACTCGAAGCCCTGTTAAGCAGCGAAGTTCCCGCCCCCTCCCCTTTGATCCGGTACAGTCCGGAAATTGAAAGTTGTATTGGAGACTGGTCCAGCAAGCTCTCTGGTCCCGCATCGGAACTGGGAGTTGCCGACCGTTTTATTGCCATTGCCCTCCTGGAAGAAGACCCCTTTATCACCGAGCATTTCGGCATGGTTGTCGGAAAACAGGCAATCGAAAAGTCCATCGCAAACATCAGCGGTACCGCGGACACTACTGTTGACATGCTGATTGCCGACAACCGCTACTCCTGGATACAGAGCATTTGTGCCGTTGTTGTCTCCCGCAAAAATGAAGGCCCGCAGAAGGGATCCCGGGGAGGCCTGGATGCCATACTGCTGCATCGTTTTCTCGGGATTCCGATCTTCCTCGGGGTCATGTACCTTGTGTTCTGGTTCACCATGGCCATCGGCGGAGCCTTCATTGACTTCTTCGACATTCTCTTCGGCGGAATTTTTGTAGACGGGCTGGGCACCCTGATGGCCGGCATTGGCAGCCCCGAATGGCTTATCGCCATAATTGCAGGAGGTATCGGCGGCGGGATACAGACCGTCTCTACCTTTGTTCCGATTATCTTTACCATGTTCGTCATGCTCGCGATACTTGAGGATTCGGGATACATGGCCCGGGCAGCCTTCGTTATGGACAAGGCCATGCGGGCGATAGGTCTGCCGGGAAAGGCTTTTGTTCCCATGCTGGTCGGCTTCGGCTGTACCGTGCCAGCAATTATGGCCACCCGTACTTTGGAGTCCAAACGAGACCGCTTTATGACCATTTTTATGTCCCCCTTTATGTCCTGTGGGGCGCGGCTCCCGGTATACGCGTTGTTTACCGCCGCGTTCTTCGGCGCCATGGCAGGAGGAGTGGTATTCTCCATCTATCTCGTGGGAATTGTTCTGGCTATTTTAACCGGGCTTCTTTTAAAACATACCCTATTCAAAGGTACTCATAGTCCCTTCGTTATGGAGCTGCCGGCATACCATGCCCCAAGATTCGGTCATATTATGAGAAGCGCCTGGCTTCGACTGAAAATTTACATGTTCCGTGCAGGTAAGGTAATCATTCTCGTTGTGCTTGTACTTGCAGTACTCAATTCATGGGGAACCGACGGCACTTTCGGCAACGAAGATTCGGAGGAGTCGGTACTCTCCGTTATCGGAAAAACGATTACCCCTGTCTTTACCCCCATGGGGATAGAACAGGAGAACTGGCCGGCAACGGTGAGTCTCTTTACCGGACTCTTCGCCAAGGAAGCGGTCGTGGGAACCCTCAATGCCCTCTATGCCCAGGAAGCGGTTGGAGAGGAAGCCGGAGAAGAGGAGGCCTGGAGCCTGGCTTCCATTACCGCAGAATCCTTTACTAGCATTGCCGAAAACCTTGCAGGAGTATTTGGCGGACTGCTGGATCCCCTTGGACTGGGTCTTATATCGGGCGACGAGGCTGCTACTTCCGAAGAACTCGAAACCGATGACAGCGTTTTTGCCGGTCTCCGGAACAACTTCACTCCAGTGAGCGCCTACGCATACCTGCTCTTTATTCTGATCTACTTCCCCTGCGTCGCTGCTCTCGGTGCTGCTGTCCAGGAAACGGGAAAAGGTTACGGAACAGTGCTGGTCACCTACCTGACTCTCTTAGCCTGGATAATCTCAACCCTGGTCTACCAGCTCTTCGAAGGACACGGTATCACCTGGATTATTGTTGCTCTTATCCTGCTGGGCGGTATATTTGCAAGCTTCAGCCTGATGGGCCGGGGACGTGAACGGGTCACCTATCCCGGCTGACAGAATTCCACAAAATTGTAATACGTTTAATCGCTCCGTCCTGCAACAACAGGGCGGAGCATTTTTTTCGGATGGATAAAAAATGGATTTTGCTGTACTATCTGAGACCAGCATGAAGAGAACCGGAGACCTCGCCCTGCAGGAACTGCATAAGCGTTTTCCCGCAGCCCTTGATTATCTTACAACTATTTTCCTCATAGACAGGGACTACGGAAAGGTCGCAAACAGCAGACTCGCCGCACGCCTGGGGGTTTCAAAACCGGCAGTCAGTCAGGCTGTTGGGCGGCTCAAGCGGCACCATCTTGCCGACCAGGACTCCTACGGCACAATCCGTCTTACCCCGGAGGGCAGGATCTATGCAACCCGTATTTTAAAGCGTCATTATCTGATTGAGCACCTTTTAATCCGCCGGCTCGATTACCCCTGGGACAAGGCAGACGAAGAGGCCCTTCGCCTCCAGGCAGCCATCTCCGAAGAGTTCGCCGTCCATCTTTTTGAGACCTTCGGACGTCCCGACACCTGCCCCCACGGAAATCCTTTCCCCGGCAACCCCAGAGAAAAGGAGCTCCTGAACGCCCCACCGATCAGCGACGCGTCTGCGGGCTCCGGAATAATCCTGCTCAGGATCACTGAAGAAGGAGAAGCGGTGGAGGGCCTGCTCCAGTTTTGCAATACAAATCAGCTGCGTCCGGGCCGGGAAATGGAAGTCATAGTCAATGACGGTGAAAATCTTGTAGTCGGATGCTGCGACGGAAAAACCTTTACTATTCCCAAAGAATTCGCCCGGCACCTGCGCTATCGGGATTCCGGTGCTGAATCCCCTTGACCATTTTGCAGGAAATGGTAAACATCCAATCCATGATACGCCGACTGCTTCTTCTTATTCTTCTTTCTGTTCCAACACTCCTTACCGCCCATCCCCACATGTTCATCGATACCCGGCTGAAGGTTGAACTCGACGGAAACATCCTGAAACGACTCGAGATAACCTGGTACTTCGACCCCATGTTTACCGCCTCGATAGTGGGGGATTTCGACAGCGATAAAAACGGAGTCTTTACTCCCGACGAGACGGAAGAGGTGCGAGAATACGCCTTTTCCAATCTGGAAAACTACGATTACTTTACTTTCCTCGAGCTGGAAAACACGACACATGTACCGCAAAAAATAGAGGACTTCAGGGTTTTCGTGGAAAACGGACAGCTTGTATACCGATTCTCCATTCCTTTTGATCTTCCGATCAGCGATAAGAGCTTTTCCGTCGCGATTTACGATGACACCTATTTCTGCGATATCCTGTATCATGAAGAAAACCCCGTTGAATTTTCGGGAACCAGACCGGCGGACTGGGGGATTGTGGAAAACAGGAACATGAGTATCAATTACGGCGGGCCCGTATCGGTATCCAGGGACGGCAAGGAGTATTCCGGCACCGCCTATCCTCAACAGCTGCAAGTCCATCTGCAGTAGAAAGTAGAAATCAGATGCAGCGAAAGATCCTGATTATGCTGCTCCTTACAGGAAGCACAGTCCTTCTGGCACAGAGCAATCCTTTTCTCTCTACCGGGAACGGTACGCAGCAGGAAAATACAGAACACAAGGTCAGGGAACCGGCAGCGGTCCGCTCCTCAGGTCCATTTTTCGCCCGCATATCAGCCATTCAGAGGAGTCTTCAGCGCGGCATCTCCTCTTCTCTCGAGGAGGCCTCCTCGGGCAGGGATCCCGGGGCAGTCCTGCTGATTACCGGCATCGCCTTTGTGTACGGATTCATTCACGCCCTGGGACCTGGTCACAGAAAAACCGTCCTGCTGGGATATTTCCTGGGAGAGAAGGCCAGGCCCGCTGCAGGAATCGCGACAGGGATTCTGCTGGCCCTGGCCCACGCAGGAAGCGCTCTGGTTCTGGTGGGTGGTCTATCCTGGCTGGCGGTCAATTCAATGCTTATTTCCCTGAACAGGGCGGAACAGTATCTCTATCCGGCTACCTGCGTCATCATAAGCCTGATCGGCCTCTGGATGCCTGTAAAAGGAATCCTGGAATTCCGCGACCGCGACGAGAGGGATTCGGACCACTCCGTAAGCCCGGGCACCGGGGGAATTATTCTGTCAGGGCTTGTACCCTGTCCAGGGGCCTCGGCCATCATGATCTTTTCTATCGCCTCCGGGGCAGTGTGGATCGGGGTTCTGGCAGTGCTTGCGATGTCCCTGGGAATGGGAATAGTACTTGCCGGGATCGGACTTGTAAGTATCCTCTTTCGCGAGAAAATCGCCTCCCTCTTCAAGAATGATGCTGCCGGCAGAACACTGGAGCTAGTGCTCCATATCGGCGGGGGTATTCTCGTTGCCGGTTTTGGGGTTGTTCTTCTGGCCGGAACCTTTGCGGGCTGACTGCGTCTTTATCCGTGCCGAAATTTCCGCGAGGATTTCATCGTAGCCCACTGGCAGATGGGGTTTCAGACAGCCGCTGCAGTCTTTTACTCCCTCTTCGGTCAGAACATAGCTTCCACCGCAATCAGGAAACCAGTAGAGGGGACAAAAACAGAAAAGGCAGTTTATCTCTTCAATCCCTTTGTGGCAGGGATAATACTTGCACTTTCGGTTACTGAACCAGCGATAGCTTTCCTTTTGCATATGCGCTAACCAGTATACTCAGACCCGGTCCTTGCAGGCAATGGCGCCGCCAGACAAATCTACCTGCCATGCAGAAAACTTCTCTCCAGGGTATTGGCATCCACCGGCGCAAACGGTTAATCTACACGCTGCAGAAGAATTGGAGGCATCCATGCGTTTTATTCCTGAATACTCTTCTCTTGCTTATTCCCGTCAATATGGTAAATCCCCGCTGTCACTCTCCGGACGTTGGCCGTTGGAAGACGGCAGTCTCCAGCTCGAATTTGAGGAAGAGCGGAAAAATGAATCACCCCGGTATCGCTTTATTCTAAAAGGCAAACAGGGAATTTTTCTACATTCTGTCAGCCTGACCGGACGGCTGGAAGGCACCCTTCGTCCTGTGTCCCTGTTCAGCGAAGGACACCACTCCCGGACCTGTGTCGAGATTCTCAGCCCTTCGGACCGTCAATACCAGACTCGCAGGAAAGCCGGAGAGCACGACTCGGCGAGCATGGTTATCCTTTCCGATGGGCTGAATCCGGACCTGATGCTCGCCCAGGAGGCCCCTTTTCAGGAATTTACCTCCTGCACGGTACACAGCGCCCGGCAGCCGGTTCACATTACCCTGACCTGGGTCATTGAACGGGAAGTAGAAGCCGGACAGAGCTATTCCACCGGCTGGATTACCCAGTCCGCCGGAACAGGGGAAGTACTGCTGCGGGACTGGAGTCTCCGTAATGCAAGCAGGCTTCCCTCCATAAATAAACCGGGTAAAACGCCGCCGATGGTATGGTCGCCGGCACCTCGCCGCTATTTCGAAACTTCAGCGGAAGAAATTCGCCGTAATCTGAATGCTGCCAGGGAAAAGCGGCTGCCTTTTGATGTCCTGCTGATCGATGATGGCTGGCAGCGGACAATCGGAGACTGGACCGGCGCCGACGAACGTTTCAATGACAAACTCCCCGTGCTTGCACAGGAAATCGCGGCTGCCGATTTCCGGCCGGGATTGTGGATCGCCCCCTTTGTCGCCGCCAGGGACTCCAGTATCTACGCTAAACCCGGATGGCTGCTGTGCAACGAAAGAGGAAAACCCGTGGAAGCAGGCTACAATCCCCGCTGGAAAAAGCAGATGTTTGCTTTGGATATAAGCCATCCCGAGGTAGCCGAGTATATTACACAGCTGATTACACGCATTACCCGAGACTGGGGCTTCAGCTATCTGAAGCTGGATTTTCTTCATGCAGCTTCATTAAATGGAAGCCGTTACAACAGCAAACGTACACCGGCCCAGGTTCTGATTGAAGGACTGGAAAGAATCCGCAAAGCTGCAGGAGATATGGTACATCTGGCAGCAAACGGCCTGCCTTTACCGGCAGGAGAGGGGATCCTTGACTCAGTCAGCATAGCTCCGGAGTTTATTCCCCAGTCAAAAAAATCCCGGCTTCCAGGATTGCCTCGCACCAGGATGAACGAAGAATCCCGGCGGGTTATCCGGAATATTGTGCTCCGCAGTCACATGAATCGGACCTTCTGGATCAATGTAGCCGGTCACTTAATTTTTACAAAAAGCGCTTCAATGGTGGAAAACCAGAGGAACGCGGCACTGCGGGCGGCTCTGATATACAGCGGAGGAAGCCTGTTTGTTGCTGACGATCTGAGCCTTTACGGGGAAGAAGAAGCCGAGCTGATTAAAAACAGCTTTGCAGAGGCACGGGAACTCAGCAAAGGACAAACTACCCCGCTGCGCTTATTCGGTGAGCCCGGGGTCTGCACCGTATACAACGATAGCGGCTGCATTGTACTATTTAATCTCAACGATACCGAAACAACAATTGAATTGCGTCTTTCACCCTTTCGTGAGCTCCTGGCGCCATATAATTCATACCGCCCCTTTGACGGCGCAGAAGACCACCCCCTCGAGGCACCCCGAAATATTACCCTTAAACCGCGGGAATACAGGCAGATACAGCTTCGCAACATCTGACGTACAGGCCCCGGTACAAGCCGGGGCCCTTTTATCATTAGGGCACCTCTAAAAACTACTCTTTATTGCCCTATGCAGCGTTGTCGGGATTTCCCGCAGTCCTCAACTCTTGTTATCACAAGAGCTTGCGGGTGCTATAAAATCCCTTCGCCTTGCCCATGACAAAAATACCACGTTTTTAGAGATTGTATGATTTACGTGGTTGGGCGCAGAGAGTTATCCTCTATCTGACGGGATTGGGGAGCCGGCGGTAGGTTGAGGGCACCGGGAGGCATAAGACCTCGCTTTAGAGATTAACTGAAACCTGCCACCGAACACCATAGAGCGGTGCGCCGAGTGACCGGCGCAACCGCGAATAGGAGTACGGTGTAACTCGCGTCTGACCAAAGACTCCCAGTCCTTCTTATAACCGAAAGGAGGGAAAAATGGAAGAGAAGATTCGGTATGTAGGCATCGACCTTGGTAAACGGACTTACCAGTGTGCGATTCTCGATGAGAAAGCCAAGAATCAACAGTTCAATGGAAAAGCCGATGGGATTGGCTTAGAGCGACTTGCCAAGAGATTGGGTAATGATGATTTGGTAGGACTGGAAGCGGGGAACAATGCGTTCAATATTGCTCGATATCTGACTGACCGGGTTGGGTGCCATGTTGTTGTTCTGAACCCTGGGAAGCTTGCAATGATTTACCAATCGCTGAAAAAAACGGATAGGGAAGATGCAGTACAAATTGCCCGCCTGTTACAGCGGAACCCGGTAGAAGAATTGCCAACCGTACCGTTGCCAACGAAGAAAGAGGAAGAGGAGAGGTCAGTTGTAGCCGAACTGGCAACTTACAAAGCAGACCGAACAAGGTACATAAACCGGCTCCATAGTGTGTTTCTCGATTCGGGTATTACAACGATAACGAAAGCGGATCTAAAAACGGCATCGAACAGAGAGAAGAACGTATTGACCCTTCTTACCGGACGGCATGTTCGAGAAGCGAGGCGACTGATAGAAATGGTTGCCTACTGTGAAGCGATTATTGAAGATTTAGAACAGGAAACAAAGCAGTTCCTGGAATCCGAGAAGAACACTGGGATTCTCATGTCTGTCCCAGGAGTCGGTCCTGCTACCGCGTTGGCTTTTATTGCCTACGTAGGGGATGGAAGTCGATTTGCGAATGCAGATCAGGTGGCAAACTACGCAGGCCTCACACCTCGGGTCGATAGCTCTGGGGAAACTCATCGAATGGGGCCAATATCAAAGCGAGGATGTGCATATTTGCGCAGAGTGATCGTACAGGCAGCATGGTCACTGGTGCGTTCGAAAAGTGGGGGGCACTTGAAAGAGGCTTACAAAACTTTAATCACTCGAAAACCTAAAGCAGTAGCGATTATTGCCATTGCTCGGAGATTAGTAAAGCTTCTGTACACCTTGGTGACAAAGAAGACATATTATCGGTATAGCCAGCTTAAAGAGAGGCTTGCGAAGCTGAAATATCATAAATTACAAATTATTGGATTGGGGTCTTGACGTAAAACATAGGAGGTGCCCATTAATAAAAAATTTGATATCAGCCCTCATTTACACAATACTAGGTAGCAAGGGGGAGAATAATGAAACTCCGACAACAATTCTTGCTTATAGTTGGGATTCCCATTGCCGGGATTCTTCTGATTTTCGCTACAGGATATTTTAGTTTTACCAGTCTGGAGAATGAGGTTGACATGCTTGACACCATTCAGCAGGACCGGGCTACGTTACTGAACGCCGACCGGGACGCCTACCAGGGCTTTCTGGCGGAGAAGATGTCCCTTGACACCATCGACAGGCAGGAGCTGAAAACCCTGGATGCCGACAGCCTGGAAAACCTGGATCAGGCATGGGAAAGGATTATTGAGCCCGCCAGGAACTTTACACCGGAGATGGAGCCTGAATTTAACCGCTTTAAAAGCGAGTTTGTAAAATGGAAAGAGCGCAGCCGCAGAATCCTCTCCATAGCCATATCAACCGCGGATACAACTTCTCAGATTCAGGAAACCTCCACCAGGGCTTCAGACGCTTTCGACGAAATGAGGATACTTATTGACCAGCTGGGAGAGAGAATAGACGGACTTTTGAGCGACAATCTGACGGCCGCCCGCAGACGCGGTCTGGAACAGGCCCTGTCCATGACCCTGAATGCGGACCGGGATGTTTACCAGGCCTACGTAGCCCGGCTCCTTGCGTTAGGTGCAACAACAAAGGAGGAACTCGACGCCCTTGCCGCGGACAATGAGGAGAATATCCAGCAGGCCCTGGAACGCTTTAACGGCGCCGCCGAAATTGTCGGTTCCGGGGTAAACCAGATTGCCCTGTCCTTTTCTTCGGCCTTTGAGATCTGGAGCAGGGCGAGCAGCATGGTGATTTCCATGCTGCTGGAGGTTTTCGATGCAAAAACCGAACAGGCCCGCCTTGCCGCGGAAAGTGCTGAGACCTTCAATGCCATGAGGACCTCCATAGACAGCCTGGAGAATATGCAGGAAAAGCGTGCCCTTATGGCAATCGACAATATGAGCAAACTTATAGCCCGAACCCTGGGGGTATATATCATCGTTGTTCTTATTGCAGTTGCAGCCTCGCTGGTAATCGTTATTATTCTGACCTCAACCCTTCTCAAAGCCATCAGCGTTTCCGTAGAGGCTGCCGACCGCATAACCCGGGGAGATCTTACCGCGAGTATCGATATTCATCGCAGAGATGAAATCGGAACCCTGGCAACCGGCCTCAGGTCGATGATCTCACGGCTCAAACGAATTGTCGGAGAAATCCGCCAGTCCGCCCAGAACATCTCCCTGGGCAGCGACGAAGTAGCCAAAAGCTCCCAGCAGCTCTCCCAGGGTGCCACCGAACAGGCTTCCAACTCGGAAGAAATCTCCGCCTCCATGGAAGAGATGGGCGCAAATATTCAGCAGAACGCCGACAACGCCGCCCAGACAGAAAAGATTGCGCAGCGCGTAACCGAAGACGCGAATAAGAGCGGCGAAGCGGTCAGCAAGACCGTTGAGGCCATGAAGGAAATAGCCGAAAAGATCGGCATCATCGAGGAGATTGCCCGGCAGACGAACATGCTGGCTCTGAACGCGGCCATCGAAGCCGCCAGAGCAGGCGAACAGGGAAAGGGCTTTGCCGTAGTGGCCGCGGAGGTCCGCAGGCTTGCTGAGCGCAGCCAGAACGCAGCTGCAGAAATCAGTGAACTCTCATCCAGTTCGGTAGAAATCGCAGAGACCGCAGGTGAACTGCTGACCAAACTTGTGCCTGACATCCGCAAAACCGCGGAACTGATCCAGGAGATCAGCTATTCCAGCAACGAACAGAAAAGCGGCGTTGAACAGACCAACAGCGCGATGATTCAGCTGGACTCTATTACCCAGCAGAACGCCTCATCAGCGGAGGAACTCTCCTCCACATCCGAGGAACTCTCCTCCCAGGCGGACGGACTGGTCGCGATGATCAATTTTTTTAACCTCGGCCAGGATGGCAGCAGCCCGGAGCAGGCGCCCAGGCTGCTGCCCAGGGAGACAGCTCCCATTGATTCAATAGAAGATGAGGAGGAGTTCGAAGAGTTCTAATGCTCTTGCAGCAGATACTGATTCATACACAGACGGGACCTTCGTTTCGGGACCGGCTGAGGTTCGCCAGCCAGTCGTTCAAAGACTCCTGTCTGGTCCGGGCCTCACCTTTCCCGCCGGAGAAGGTACCCAGGGTTTTCTCCGCAGTTATGCGGCCATCCAGCATGTACAGCACCCGTTCACTCCTGGCCGCTACTCCTGTGTCATGGGTAACCAGCACAACGCTTGTTCCGCTGCTGTGGACTTCTTTAATAATATCGAGTATTTCCAGGGCTGATTGTGAATCCAGGGCTCCGGTAGGTTCGTCCCCGAAGAGAACAGCAGGCTCATTAATCAGACCCCGGCAGATGCCGACCCGTTGCAGCTGTCCGCCGGAAGCCTGATCAGTTGAATTGCGTGCAAGAGGGGCGATTCCTGTCAGTTCCATCAGGCGGCGCGCCCGACGGTTGATTTCGGATCGGCTGCGGCCCCGATTCAGATATGCTGACAGCATGATATTATCCAGGAGACTCAGGTTTTTCAGCAGGTGGATCTGCTGAAAGATAAAACCCATTTCTTTCAGCCGAAGGCGGGAAAGTTCCTTTTCCGGCAGTTTATTAATCTCACGTCCGTTAAAGCGCACGCTGCCGGAGCTTACGCGGTCCATTCCGCTAATAGTATAGAGCAGAGTAGATTTACCCGAGCCGGACGGCCCCATGACAGAGACAAATTCTCCTCTGTTAATAACCAGGTCTATGTTCTTCAGGACATTTACGCGCTTGTCCCTGCCAAGGGGATACCATTTGTTCAAGTCTTTTGTTTCCAGTACTGTATTCATTTTGTTCCTCCAGGTTCCATTTATTCTACGTTTATTACTGATATAGTCTGTTTCAGCGAGCCGGCTATGCTGAAAACGACGGCAGCTGTCACAGCAGCCAAGAGTGCCAAAGGCAGAATAAGATATGCCTTCAGCGGGTCAATCACGAAGCTGATCCCCGGAGCACCCATAAAACTCCAGAGAAATCCTACAAACGCCTGCCCCGGGGTATTGGCAAAAAGGCTCCCTGCGGCGATACCGGTCACCAGCAGAAAGAGAGCAGAGCTCAAATACTGCAGCCGAACAGCAGCACAGGAAAATCCGATACTTCTCATGACGGCGATACGCCCCGCGTCCCGGGCCGCAAGCATGCGCAGAAACAGCGCTGTAATCAGGACTGCGATGATCAGCCCCATCCCGATTGACAATCGCGTTATACGTGAAAGCTGCGCGATAGTTCCGCCCAGGGTCTGGTCCAGATAGCTCTGCAGATGAGTGACCCGGGCGGAAGGATACATCCTGCCGTACTCCCCGACCTTAGCCTCCGGATCAATGCCATCGGCGAGATCAAGGGCAGCGGTATAGCCCAACAGACGGTTTCGAGAGCCGTCGGTCAAAGCCTTCGCGGTCCGTCCGCCGTTGGTAATGTCCTGGTATATGCCGCAGATTCTCATTCGCCGTGTAATGCCGTCATCCTCCAGAACCAGGCTGTCACCGATCTGTTTTTCCAGGTCCCGGCTGTACAGGTATGAGATTGCTATCTCTTCTCCGGTTTCCGGTGCTCCGCCCTCAAGATAATTCAGGGGGAAGAGAGAATGATCTCCCGTTTCAACGACAATTGAACTATTCTCAGCGTCTCCATGCTTATTTCCCTGCAGAAGAGTAAACAGGGAGCGCTGCAGTACCACGTGACGCGTGACATCAGGGTCCTCATTCAGCATCTGTTTCATCGCTTTAAAACGCGCTTCCGTATCCCGGGAATACCGCAGGTCAATACGGATATCGCTCCTGCCGATGCCCATATAAGAGATAAATTCCGGGCCCTTCAGGGTCGTCAAAAAATGAACGGGAATCAGGATAATCAGGGCGGAGAAAAAATAGACAAAAAAAGGCAGAGCAAACAGCCTGGGCCGCTGTACAATATCCCGCAGGCCGAGAATGATGTTTATATCTATTCCGCCGCAGCTAATCAACGGAAGACGGCCTGTAATTCCGGCCTCAGCAGAAGAACCTGAACGCAGGGCATCAACAGCGCTGATGCGGTTGAAACGCCTGAAAACCGGCAGCAGAAGAAGCAGGGTAAGAAGAAAAATGACCGCTGCTGCAATTACGGGTACCATGTACCGGGAAACAGCTGAAGGGTTATGCCCGATACTGAGCTGTATATTCTGCATGAGTAAAGCCTTGAAAGGCAGAGAGGCAAGGCTTCCACTAGCCGAAGCAAGTCCAGTGATAAACAGATACTTGAAAAGAAAGATCCTCCTGATCATCCCCCGGGGCATTCCAAGCGCTTTCATTATCCCGATCTCCCGGTAATCCTCCTCTATGGAACCGAGAATCGTAAAGCGAAGACAGAGGACAGCGATAACAAGCAGAAGAAGACTCAGAATCATGAGGACGATTGCGGCGATACCGTCACTGATGCTGTTGAGAAGGAAGAATATTCGATAATCCACGGCCGGTCCCCCCTGGGGAAGCTCTGTTGCCTGCCAGGCTTCACTGAACTCGTCAACCCGGGAGGGATCCCCAAGACGGAAACTTATAAGGTGCTCCCTGGCAGGGAAAACCTGCTTCAGCTCCCGGTAATCCTTCCGGTTCATCAGAAAGCGTTTGGAATGGACCACAGCAGGATTCATCTGGGCATCCCGGACAAGGGCTGCTACCCGAAAAACCCGTTTAAAACCTGAGTATGAAAGCGTAACTGTATCGCCGATGCAGACTCCTTTCTCCCGGGCATACAAAACGGGAACGCCGATCTCACCGGGGCCGGGTTCGGGAATACGGTTTTCCATATCCAGCAGATAATCAAACACGCGGTTCTGAACCACCAGACTGATGTCCATAATACTGCCTGCCTCCGATCCGTCAGCCCGCGAAAAACGGAGGGATGAACCGTCGATGCTGATCATTTCGGAGATCTGGTAATTCTCAAGCAGGCTGTTCTCCCTGACCCAGGAAGCAATATCCTCAGCTGTACCGGCAGAGATCTCGCCTCCGTGCATCTGAACAAAGTGGGGAACCTGCGCCCGGCTGAAGAAAAAACGCAGCGATCCGGCCAGCCCACTAAGCATTCCTGCTCCGCCTGCAGCCAGAAGCGCCGAGAAAAAAATAAAAACAAAGACAACCAGCATGGAAGCCTTTCGGCGGGACAAGTCATTCGCAAGAAACCTGAGAAGTATCATATCCTGCAGTCCTCCTCCAGCCTTGCAGGCCAGATCGAACACAGCCACCGTAAAACAACAAGCCAGGCTGTAACGGCGAGGCCTGAACCTGCGAGAATCAGCATGAGAGCGATCCCCCTGCCCGGCCCTGTACCGGTCAGTCGACCGACGGATGGGGCCAGAAATCCCCGGTCCAGCAAAAGGGGATTGAAGACATGGTCCGCCAGGCTCCCCGCACAGACATAAGCAATAATGTAGCCTGTCTGGGTTATAAAGCCGATGAGCCCCCAGACCCGCCCCTGAAACGCATTCGGGACCGCTGTTCGAATAAGAACCTCGGCACCGGTGTTAATAAAGGGCAGGCAGAAAAAAAAGAGAAAGAAATTGACGCTGATCCAGACCAGTCCGGTACTGCATCCCATCATTCCAAGAAAAATCCCTGCCGTTCCCAGGCTGACAGCGATCAGAATATCGAGTCTCTGGGGCAGGCCGAGAAAACCGATCAGTACGCTTCCGGCAAGCATTCCAGAAGCGCTTACGGCCTGTACCATTCCAAGGGTAGCGGGATCAAAAAGACTGAGCATCATTGGTCCAAAGAGGACCTGCAGCATTCCCACAAAAAAGGTCACGAGGGAGAGCAGAATGACAGTCTCCATTACCTGCCTCTTTCTCCGCAGGCAGGCCGATCCGGTCCCCATATCGGCAATAAAACCCTGGCCTCTTGTATGTATTCTGTCGGGGCGAATCCCGGGAATCAGGAAAGCCGAAGTCACCGCAACCAGAAAGCTTGCAATATCCAGCAGCAGAATGATATCCAGACCCGCTGCTGCAAGAAGAAAACCGGCACCCAGGGGAGCCAGCAGGTGCTGTGCCGAGGATGCCAGCTGGACCAGGCCGCCGGCCCGGGCATACTGCTGTGCATCCAGAAGATCCGTAAGTGAAGCCTTGTATGCCGGATTCTGCAGGGCAGTAAAGGCGGAACTGAAGGCCACGCATAAAGAGGCTATGCCGGGGGTCAGCGTTCCGGTTTTAAGGTGCAGCAGGATGATGACAACTCCCGCAGCGGAGCCAAGGTCGCCAAGGATTATGAGTATTCTTCGGTCCATACGGTCCGCCAGGACACCGCCCGCAGGGCGCAGCAGAATCGCCGGTATAAACAGGGCCGAAACCAGCAATGCAAAACTGCTTACCCTGGAGGTTTCCTCAAAAACATATACCCCAAGGGCAAAGCCGGTCATGCCGGTACCCAGAGAAGAGACAAGCTGTCCCGCCCACAGGACAAGAAAGACGGACATTGATTTCCTTTTCATCGAACCAGCCCCTAAAACTGCCAGAGCCCGGAAAGGGAGATAAAGTAGCCGTCTCCGGCACCGACGGTATAGTCATCCTCATAGCGTTCCCTGCCGTCGAAGGCGTATCCGCCCGAAAGGGACAGAAAGCTCAGATCGAGCTCGGCAAATACCGCATAGTAGTGGAGCTCGTACACTTCGCTGTGTTCGGCGGATGTAAAGGAGAGATTGTCACTCTTTATTCCCAGAGCAACCCCGGCCAGATCCCCCACAGAACTTTGGTCATTAAAAACCCGGTATTCCAGGCTTGCTTCAAAGATCAGGTCCCGGGCATCCCTGAACTGATCAATCCTGAATTCACCATTCAGCCTGAAGCGCTGCTGCGGAAAGAACGTTAGGTCCAGGTTGGGACCTGTAATAAAGTCAAAACCCGCTTCCAGCAGCGGCGATTCGTAACGCAGGCGCACAAAGGGAACCGGGATAACAGGCGATTCCAGCCCAAAATCAGAAACTGCCAGCCCGCCGCCCAGCGCAAGGTGCAATCTGGTACCTGCTATAAATTCATACCCGTAGACAACTGCGGTCTGAAAGGTTTCGAGCCCTCCACAGACCGGCTGATCCGATTCACTTTTAAGCAGGCTGACCACCTGATGCCTGTTCTTATTAATATCAAGAAGAAGTTCGATGCCGTGACAGGCTCCGGGATAGTCCTGAGCCGGAGCACTGTCAAAGATGGTCCGTGTATAGAGCCCGACGAAGGTGATCTCTTTTCCCGCCTTAGCCCCGCCGGCAGTAATCGAATGGGTCTTTGCGGAACTGAGGCGGAGCAAATCATATCCGGCCATCGGCACATACACAAAGTCGCCACTGGTATCTGCAGTAAGTGGTATCTGCAACGCCAAAGCAGTTAAAATAAACAAACACAGCACACCAGAAAATAATTTCATTGGTCCCTCCGGAAAACGCGTACTCCAAAGTGAGAATAATCGGTGCAGAGGGGACTTTATATCGAACATTAATCGTAAATGGAGGAGAAAAGGCCTACGTAATTAATACTAGACAGATGAACACGGCTATGTTCTGAGCTTGTTCAGCAGTTCGATACGGCTTCTGGCGCCGGCCTTCTGATAGAGATTATAGATGTGTGTGCGCACAGTGGCTGGAGAAATACAGAGCCGGTGGGCAATCTCCTTGTTTGCCAGGCCATGGGCGATCATGACGGCAATCTCCGCCTCCCTGGGGGAAAGACCAAGGACTTCGACCCGTTCATGGGGCACGGAGTCCATAATCGCTGTTCCATCTCCGGCTGATCTGAACAAACGGATCGCAGCGCTCATGGAAACCAGGTTCCAGGCCAGGTAATACAGATGGTCCAGGGATAAAGCTGCCAGCCAGTCGATTCCCGCAGACTGTATCATGGCCTCAAGGAATCCGGCGGGAGCAAATATTGCTGTGCAGAGGCCGTAGGCCCGTAACAATGAGCGTAAAGCAGCAGGTTCTTTCCGGTTGCCCGATTGTACCGCCAGAATGCCGAAGGCGGCCATAGCCAGTCCGGTCAGGACATGCCCCGTCAGGTTCCAGGCTTTAAGACCTGTGAGGGCAATTATGCCCCTGCCGCTGTTGCCGGCAAGGGCTACCAGAACCATATTTGCTGCGCTTTTAAGTACAACCAAACCGACAAAGAGTTCCGCGGCTATGGTAAAAGTCTTACGGAGCGCGGCAGGAGAAAGCATGCGCCGCATCAGGAGAAAAACCAGGATCCAGAGAGCAGTATTCGTTCCCGTAGCCAGGAACAACAGAACCCCGGTCCCTCCTGCAGCCCTGTCTCCCGGCAGACTCTGAAAGTAGTAGATGAACATGACAAGAGCCATACCGAAAAGAAAGAGGGCCTGAATGTATAGAAGGTATCGCAGGATCCGGTTCCGTATCCGGATCTGCATTAATACCAGTGCAGCACCGCCCATAAAGCCGGAGGCAAAAAAGAGGATATAGAACACCATCACAAAGTGCTGCACCAGGGCCCCCTAAATTCTGAAGGGTTTAATCTTCCAGCGTTTGCTCTACAACATGCCGCCGGATTTTCTTGGTCGTCGTCATCTCAAGGGGTTCGTCAAGGATGTTCACCCGTTCAATCTTCTGGTAACTGCGGAGCCTCGTGTTTACCTCCGCGACAATTGCCTCGATACGGGCCCGCACCTGATGGGCGCCCTCATCCTCATCCCGCAGATCTTCCTCAAAAAGCTCCTTGTTCGGATAAATCAGGGCTTCAATGCGCTCTCCCGGGGTGTGCTTGTCCAGGGTAAATCCCCGAATCATGATCTGCTCTATCTCGTTGTACAACTGGAAGGCGTCTTCAAGTTCTTCGGGATAAACGTTTTTACCGCCCTCGGTCACTATCAAATTCTTGGCGCGGCCCGTCAGATATAAATAGTTTTTCCGGTCAAGATAGCCCACGTCTCCGGTCTTGAAAAATCCATTATCGGTAAAAACCTCGGCGGTCTCTTCCGGCAGATTATAGTATCCCCGCATTACCATCGGTCCTTTAATGGCAATTTCTCCCCTGCCCTCGGAATCGGGATCCAGGATTTTTACTTCTGTCCGGGGAATAATCCGGCCGACACTGGAAACCTTGTAGTGCTCCTTGGGGTTCAGCGCGACAATGGGAGAAGTCTCCGTCAGTCCGTAGCCCTGGACAAAGTCGATTCCCAGCTGGTTGTATTGCCGGAATACCGATGGGGCCAGAGGACCGCCGCCGGATATACAGATCCGGATCGATGCCAGGGAGGCCTTATCCAGAACCGACCTGAACAGCACCTTCCCCGGGTTCACCCGTAAAAGTGCCTTAATACTCCCGCTGACAAACATCAATCCCCGAATAAGACCGTATACAACAGGCCCCTTGGCGCGAATCCCTTTCATGATTCCCTGAAGCAGGCGATTAAACAGCATGGGAACCCCAAGGAACATGGTCACCCTGGCGGCCTTTAAGTCGTGAAGAATCTGCTTAACCACCATGCGTTTGCCGAAAACCGTTTCGGCCCCCTGGGAAAGGCTTTCAATAAAGACCGCCAGCATGCTGTAGGAGTGATGTATGGGCAGCAGTGCGTAAAAAACATCGGAATGGTAGACATTCAGGTTTGCCTGGGCCAGATAACAGTCGGCCACCAGGTTCCTGTGAGTCAGCATTACCCCTTTGGGTCTGCCGGTGGTTCCGGAAGTGTACAGAATGGCAGCCAGTTCTTCCTCGTCAATAGCAAGAGGCTTTTCCAGGGGATCGGCTTCAAGATTATAAATATAGGGATCGCTGGCGGAACTCAAGGATACCAGGCTTTGGATACCTTCATTGAGAAAGTCACCGTACTTTTCCCCGTCAATAAACAGGGCCTTCGCGCCGGCAGATTCAAGGAGTCCCCGGATCTCTTTGGCGGAAAGGGCATAATCGATGGGGACGACAACCGCACCGGCAAAGAGTACCGCCAGGTAGGCAACTGCCCACTCCGGACTGTTCGCGCCGCTCACCCCGACCCGGTCCCCGGGGGCGATCCCATGCTGCCGAAGATACCCCGCGACCCTGCGGACACGCTCAAGGGCCTCGCTGTAACTGAGACTGACACGATCGGACTCATACACCGTAAAGCAGGGACTTTCCGGATAGCGTTGAGTTGAAACGGTAAAAAGCTGCGGAATTGTCGGCCATTCGCCCGAGAACAGAGTGCCGCGAAATTCATCAAGAAAATGCCAGGGTACCGTGTTGCTCTTCATTTCTACCTCTCCTGTTCCGTTGCTTATTCCCTGGTATTCTATACCCTGGAGTATCAAATGACTATAGAACCCCGGCAGAAGAGTACAGCCTTTCCGGTAATGAATACGCTTTTTTCCGTATTCCGGCAAAAGAGCTCTCCCCCCCTTTTGGAAAGCTGACAGGCATGCAGGCTCTCTTTTCCCAGAACTCTACTCCAGTAGGGAACAAGGGAACAGTGAGCGGAACCTGTTACCGGGTCTTCAAAAATGGATGCCTGGGGGGTAAAAAAGCGGGAGACAAAGTCCGCGTTTCTTCCTCTGGCAGTAACGACAATACCTCCGGGATCAAGATTAATTGTACCGAGGATCCTCCGGTCAAAATCCAGCTTCAGGACATCCTCTTCGGAAGGATAGACCAGGATATAATCCCTGGCCTTCAGGACTTCCCGGGGCTGTATGCTCACGGAGCGGGCGATTACCGCAGGCAATTCACAGGGAAACGGAGGCCGGGAAGGAAATTCCAGCACTATCCGTCCGTCCCGGAAACTGACGGGGAGGGCTCCACTGCAGGAAGAGAAGACCAGTGATTCCATAGAGGGATCAATAAAATCCCTGATTACAAAGGCTGCCCCCAGGGTAGCATGCCCGCAGAGGTCCATCTCTATCTCCGGGGTAAACCAGCGGAGATACCAGGTATCAGGCTTCTTTACACAGAAGGCCGTCTCCGGCAGAAAATTCTCCCCGGCGATACGCTGCATTGTTTCATCGGGCAGCCATTCATCGAGAATGCAGACAGCTGCAGGATTTCCACCGAAAAGTCTCGAGGTAAAGGCATCTATGTGATAAAACTCGATCAACATCGGTATAAAGATAAACCCAGTGCAGAATTTCTGCAATCTGAAAAGGTTTTCTTTACTGCTCTACTCAGCTTTACTATTATATTAGTAGTAAATAGCAGTCACTACAGGAGGAGGCCGATGGTCATTGCCGTACCAAAGGAGCATGAGAGCTGGGAGAACCGGGTCGCCCTGACGCCGGAGGGAGCCAAAAAGCTGGTTGATTCCACGTCCGCCCGGGTACTGATTGAGAAATCTGCAGGGGACACCGCGGGCTTCTCCGACCAGGATTATTCCGCAGCCGGGGCGGAGATCATGGAGAACAGGCAGGAACTTTTACAGAAAGCGGACATCCTGCTCAGGCTGGGGAAGCCTCCCGCCGGCGAGATTCCGCAAATGAAGCGGGATGCCTTCCACATCAGTTTCCTCGATCCCTACAACGAACAGGAGCTGGTACAGTCTCTTGCAGCCCGGAACATCAGCGCCTTCAGCATGGAAATGATTCCCCGCAGTACCCGGGCCCAGAAGATGGACGCCCTGAGCTCCCAGGCAAGCCTCGCCGGCTACGCGGCGGTAATCGAGGCAGCCAGGGAAATCAAGATGGCCTTTCCCATGATGATGACCCCCGCCGGGACAATCTCTCCCGTCCGGGTCTTCGTAATCGGCGCCGGGGTTGCAGGACTTCAGGCCATCGCCACGGCCAAACGGCTTGGAGCACGGGTAGAGGCTTACGACACCAGACCTGTGGTAGAAGAGCAGGTCGTCAGCCTGGGAGCCAAATTCGTCAAGATCGACCTGGGTGAGACGGGACAGACAAAGGACGGTTATGCCAGGGAGCTGAGCCCGGAACAGCTGGAAAAGCAGCGGGAACTGATGCAGCAATGCTGCATCGCCGCCGACGTGGTAATCACCACGGCCAAACTCTTCGGCCGCAAGGCCCCTCTCCTGATACCTCAGGCAAGCATAGAGGCCATGCGCCCCGGCTCGGTCATTGTCGACATGGCGGTTGATACCGGCGGCAACGCGGAGCTCTCCCGTCCCGGGGAGACCGTGAATCACAAAGGCGTACAAATCATCGGCCTTCAGAATTTTCCCGGGCAAGTTGCAAAGCACGCCAGCCAGATGTATTCCAACAACCTGGTCAATCTGCTGTTGGAGTTCTGGAAGGACGGCGACCCGAAACCGGTATTCGATCCGGCGGACGAAATTATTCAGGGAGCCCTGATTACCCGGGACGGTGCTGTTGTTCACCCGGGAATCCGCAAGATATACGGACTGGAGGATTAAATCATGGATATACGACTTGTTTTTATTCTGGTACTGGCGACCTTTCTGGGTTTCGAGCTGATCTCGAAAGTACCCTCCCAGCTGCATACTCCCCTGATGTCCGGCTCCAACGCCATTTCGGGCATTACCATTGTCGGGGCGCTTTTAAGCATGGTGGGGAGTTTCAGCGTTGAGGATAACATCATGCGCATTATACTGGGAACACTGGCAGTTACCTTCGCTACCATCAATGTCGTGGGAGGCTATCTGGTTACCGACCGCATGCTGCGCATGTTTGTAAAAAAGGAGAAAAAGTGATGTTCACCCTGCCCCTGGACCTGCAGAACCTGCTGTACATTATCGCCTCGGTCTTTTTCGTCATCGGCATCAAGATGCTCGGTAATCCGCAAAGTGCCCGTCGCGGCAACGCCCTCTCCGCCTTCGGCATGCTGGTCGCCATTATCACGGCCCTTTTGAGCGGACAGATCATCCACTGGCAGTGGATCGTTGTGGGTCTGGCTGCGGGAAGCATAATCGGCGCCCTGGCGGCGCGGCTGGTGGCCATGACCGCCATGCCGGAGATGGTTGCCCTCTTTAACGGCTTCGGCGGTATCGCAAGCCTTCTGGTCGGCTGGGCGGAGTTTCATAAGCTTCATACGGCAGAAGCACTGTTAGCCGCCTCCAACTTCCAGATCTTTATAATCCTGCTGACTGTCCTTATCGGCGGGGTCACCTTTTCCGGGTCCCTGATTGCCTGGGGCAAGCTGTCCGGGACCGTTCCCTCAAGACCCATTCAGTACCGGGGTCAGCGGATCGTAAACGGACTGATAGTCCTGTTGATTATCGGACTTTTTACGGTGCTGACCGGGCGACTGACCTTTACAGGATTTGAGAATTACAAGCTCTTTCTCGATATAGCCGCCCTGGCCCTGATTTTCGGCGTACTCTTCGTTATACCCATCGGCGGCGGCGACATGCCGGTGGTGATATCCCTGCTGAACTCCTACAGCGGCATGGCCGCCTGTGCCGCGGGCTTTGTCATCAACAACAACGTACTTATCGTCTCCGGTGCCCTGGTCGGCTCCTCCGGGATTATTCTGACCACCATAATGTGCAAGGCCATGAACCGCTCCCTGACGAACGTCCTCTTTTCCGGCTTCGGAAGCGTCTCGACTTCCACCGGAACCGATAGTTTTCAGGGAGAAGCTAAAGCCATCAGCGTGGACGACGCCTACTACGTGCTGGAGGCGGCAAAGAATGTGCTGATCGTCCCCGGATACGGCATGGCCGTCGCCCAGGCCCAGCACGCTGTGCAGGAGCTTGCCACCCTGCTGGAAAAGAACGACGCAGAGGTGAACTTTGCCATCCATCCCGTGGCCGGCCGCATGCCGGGGCACATGAACGTCCTGCTGGCGGAGGCCAATGTACCCTACGAAAAACTCAAGGAGATGGACGACGTTAACCCCCGGATCGAGAACGTGGATGTAGCTGTGGTTATCGGCGCCAACGATGTGGTTAATCCGGCAGCACGGACCGTGGAGTCATCCCCCATCTATGGCATGCCGGTCATCAACGTGGACAAGGCCCGGACAGTGATTGTACTCAAGCGGTCCCTGAACCCGGGTTTTGCCGGCATAGACAATCCCCTATTCTTTAACGAGAACACCCGTATGCTCTTCGGCGACGCCAAGGCGACGGTACAGGGGCTGGTGGCGGAGTTCAAGAACTGAATTTACAGCTCCAGAAAGTTCCGTATTCCCGTCAGGATCATCTCCGCCGAAAGGGCGGAGAGAATCATCCCGGTAATCTTGCTGAGGATTACGATCCCCCGGCTTCCCAGGGCGCGCTTGATCAGAGAGCCTGACAGGAGTACGACAGCTATACAGGATACCGCCGAAAGCAGGGCCAGGGATCCCATCAGTTTAGCGGTAAAGGAGTCCAGCTCCGCCCCCATGACCAGCAACGTACCGATGGTGGCTGGCCCCACAATAATGGGAATCGCCAGCGGAACCACCGCCACGTCCCCGTCGTGGGGGGCGGCGGCGCTCCCCGCCTGACCGTGGACCAGACTGATGGCCGAGAGCATCAGCAGTACCCCGGCGCCGACACGAAAGGCATCCAGGGTAATGCCGAAAACAGTGAACATCTGCCTCCCGGCGAAAAAAAGGAGCAGGCTCACGACGGCGGTGGCCCCGGCCACCGACAGGGCCAGCCTGCGGCGGCGGTGTACATCGTAGTCCTCGGTCATGCTCAGGAACATGGTAAGACCGAAGAAGGGTGTTAAAACAAAGAACAGCTTGATCCAGAGACTGAAGAAAACGGACATGGTGAGGACTTTACACTTTTACGCGGCTTAATACCATGGTGGAGCAAATACATGAGTTTTCCAGAAAAGCGTACTCCTCCCGTTGTTTTTGTACATAACCCAGAAACAGATTCCTTTTTTCCGGATATTTTTCGGCAAGCTCATTGCATCTTTTCTGCAGAAAGGAAAACTCCTTATCATACTCTTCAAAGGTCTCCGTATCGGTGTCTATATATTCCTGTATCATCTCCATACCCGACTGCCGTACCTGCGCCAGGAGCTCCCTCTTCTTCATTGCGGTGTCATGTTGTACGTCGGTTTCTTCATCCAGATAGCCGTCATCCAGAATTATGATTCCCCGGGGAGCCAGGTTCTTCTGAAGAAGCGTCAGGGTTCCCAGGTAATCCCCGAAGACTGGACCTATGGATCCCAGAATGATCACCTCGTAAAGGCCGAGGTTTTTCACAAGCACGCGAGCGTCCCCCGCGCTGAACTCGCAGCGTTCCGCGACATCCTCTTCCCCTGCCCTCCTCCGGGCTTCTTCAATGAACTCCGGAATTGCGTCGATTCCCCTGCAGGAGCAGCCGAGATCCGCCGCCAGACGGATGGATACCGCCCCTTTGCCGCAGCCCAGGTCTAAAACACGCAGCGAAGCATGATCGGTGGTGTTTTCCTTGACGATGAAAAGGATACGGGATGCCGAAGATCCGATCTCGTAGAAATCCTGCAAAATATAGGGCAACCAGGGAACTAAAGCGATGTCGTCACAATCCATTGCACCGGCGATACTCTCATCAAGGTTTTTCATGTTTTGTCTCCTGCTCAACTATCAGGTTTTTCTGAACAATAGTGCAGAATGAGAATTCCTGTCTATCCCCGGGCATATGCGCCCTGCCGGGTGCACAAACTAAAAAGCCTCGGGTCCTGAGACCCGAAGCTGTATAAACTGAAGAACTAATCTATCCTACAGTTTGTCTTTAGTAATGACAGAGACACCGGTGTCGACATACTTCGCACCCACATTTTCGCCCTGGAGTACCTTTACGGCACTTTTGAGGCCTTCATAACCCATTACATCGGGATTCTGCGCCATTGTAGCCAGCAGATGTCCGTTCTTTATGAGGCTGAGGATCATATCGGATTTGTCAAAGCCGACACCGACAATACCTTTTCCTGCTTCCTGAATGGCATTACCGGTTCCGACCGTGCATCCTTCGTTTGCGCCAAAGATACCCACACAGCCAAGGGTACTGTAGTTAGCGGCAATATCTTTGGAACGGGCTGCATCACCATCTGAGTACTGGGTTTCAAGAATAGTAAAACCTGTACCGGCAAAGGCTTCACGAAAGCCGTTTTCCCGGGCAACAACACTGGCTGTAGCTGCATTGACGTTAACAATACCGATCTTGCCGCTTTTTTTACCTGAAGCAGCAAGGGCTTTGATCATCTCTTCGCCCGCGGTCTTTCCGGCTGCCTTGTTGTCCGTCGCCAGGGTCTGGTAAGCGGGGAAATCGGCAGCTGAATCGACATAGAGTATCTTGACCCCTGCGTCAGTAGCCTCTTTAAGGGCGCTGGTAACGGCGTTGGGTCCGTTGGCGGCAAGGAGAATAGCCTGGGCGCCGCCAGCCACAGCGTTGTTGATCATTTCGATCTGTTTGGCGTCATCCTTTACATCGGGGGCCATCCACTTGTAGCTTACGTTCCCCAATTCTTCAGCGGCTTTCCGGCAGCCTGTGTCGACATTTACCCAGTGCTGGTCCATCTGATCCATGGTGATCAGATAAATCTTATGCTTACCCGAAGCCTCCTGCGCTCCTTTCGCGAAAAGTGTGGCACCTATGCTCAGAAGCACCATCATTACAACAAGAACCTGAATGCTTTTTTTCATAACATCCTCCTATATTGGTTTCTTATGCACGTTCTTCGTGCGGCAACCCCTGTTATTATCAGGCCCCTGCGGCCTGTATCGGTTTTTTATCCTTCCGAAACTTGAAAGAACCTGAGCGAACAATCACGTCCAGCAGCACACTGACGACTACGATGATGCCAATGATGATGTTCCTGATGGCCACCGGAGCACCGGCGAACTGCAAACCGTTCTGCAGCACACCCCAGATCGAAGCACCGACTACGGTCCCCAGCAGTAAACCCTGACCGCCAAGGGTGGAAACACCGCCGATAACCGAAGCCGCGACGGCATAGAGTTCATAGGTGGTTCCGGCATCCATGGCTCCCATCCCGCTGGTAGCGCAGAAGATCAAACCAACCACGGTGGAGCAAAAAGCACTTACCAGGTAGGCCTTTGTCGTGACAGTAATAATATTCACTCCGGAAAGACGGGCGGCATCTATATTTGAGCCGATCGCGTAGATGTGACGACCTGTTCGGGTCCTGCTCAGTACGAAGTTAAAGATGGCCCATAAAACAAAAGCGATCCAGATAGTGTTGTAGAGGGAAAGTGTTTTTCCATAGTAGAAGAAATCACGGAAGCCCTGGGCAGTCTCTCCGATTGAATCGGTATTGTAGTTGTTGTTGGCAATCTGCGCGATTCCCCGGGCTATGGTCATCGTTCCAAGGGTCGCGATAAAAGGGGGAACTTTACACAAGGAAACAAGCAGGCCATTCCCAAGACCGACAGCAAGACAGCAAACAAGGGTCAACAGTACCGCGACCCAGGGATCTACTCCTTTGGTCATTAAAGTCGCGCTGATCATCGTAGACATTCCCACCACAGAACCAATTGAAAGGTCGATGTTGCCTGTGATCAGTACATAGGATTGTCCGATACCGATAAGCAGAATCGGAGCTATCTGTCGAAGCAGATTACTTATGTTTTTCGACGAAAAGAACACAGGATTAAGGACGGCGAACACCACACAGAGCAGGATCAGTCCTGCAGTCACAGTAAGGACCTGTCCCATCCCCCGGACTGCCAGTATTCGTTTCAAGACATTCGTACTCTTATCTTCACTAAACATGCTGTTTTTCTACCTCTTGTCTTCAATTATATTCTTCCGGTTCCTGGCGAGTTTTATGCCGTTTCCAGTTCCGAGCCAAGCTTGTCTTCAAATCTGGTTGCAAGTCCAAGGAGTTTTTCCTGGCTTACCTCTGCAGCATTGAGCTCTCCGGTTATCCTTCCGTCACACATGACGATTATTCTGTCAGCGATACCCATGATCTCCGTCATTTCCGATGAAACAAACAAAACTCCGATTCCTTCACGTTTTAACTCATTCATAAGGTTGTAGATCTCAACCTTTGCAGCCACATCGATACCTCGAGTCGGTTCATCGAACATGACTACACGGCTTCTTCTTGCAAGCCACTTGCCAACTACGATTTTCTGTTGATTACCGCCGGAAAGACTGGCCACCGGGAGATCGGCATTCGGCATGCGCACAGAAAGACTCTTCTTCGTCTGATCTACCATCGCTGACTCACGGTGACGGTTTATTACTCCCATGCGGTTGCAGACAATATCGAGATTGGGGAGCGCGATATTCTCGCGAATGGACAGCTTCACACAAAGGCCGTCCTTCTTTCGGTCCTCGGGCACAAGCACCACCCCCTGGCGAATCGCGCTTGCCGGAGAATCGAGGAAAACTGGTTTACCGTCAAGAAAAAACTCACCCGTCTCTTTTGGATCGATACCGAAAATCGCCCGGGTAGTTTCGGTTCTTCCCGCTCCCATAAGACCGGCGATTCCGACTATTTCACCTTCATTACCCTGAAAGGAGACATCCCGAACCATTCGGCCGGCATTAAGGGACCGAACCTCGAAAATGATTTTTCCTCCGTGACTCTCAATGCGCGGAAACTGTTCATTAATCTCCCGGCCCACCATATGGCTGATGATCTGGTCCATCGTCAGATCAGCAAAATCTCGACACAGAATGTATTTTCCATCCCGCATAATGGTCACCCGGTCAATGATATGCTTTAACTCTTCAAGACGATGGCTTATGTAGACAATGCCATGTCCCTTTGCCCGCAGCTGTCTGATAAGGACAAAAAGATCGTCTATCTCCTTGCTTGTAAGAGCACTGGTCGGCTCATCCATAATGAGAATCCGTGCGTTAATGGAAAGAGCCCTGGCAATCTCCACCATTTGCTGTTTTGAGACAGACAGGTCCCCCACAAGCATATCAGGATCGATATCGATCTGAAGCTGCCCAAGTATATCTGCGGCCTTGTTCCGCATGTCCCGATCGTTGAGAATCTCTTCAGCAAACACCTGCTCCCTTCCAAGAAAAATATTCTCTGCAACTGTAAAATGCGGACACATGTTGAGTTCCTGATGAATGATCGCCACACCATGTTTTTTCGCCAGTTTCGGATTCAAATCTCCCACCGTTTTCCCGAAAACGCTAAGATCTCCTCCATCCCGGGTATAAGCGCCGCTCAGGATTTTCATAAGAGTCGATTTTCCGGCGCCGTTCTCACCTATAAGAGCCATTACCTCTCCCGAACGCAATTCAAAGGAGACATCGTCCAGGGCTTTAACACCGGGGAAAGATTTATCGATGTGTTCCATGCTTACGATTACTTCGCTCATACATCCAGTACAAGGCCATTTCAGCAATCTGTAAAGGGTGACGGAATTGGTAAAAGGGGGGTCATTCTTTGGATATATGCACTGAATCAAGGGAAGAGAAATCGGCTCTGTCAATTTCGCGCAGGATCCGGCCGTTTTTGCCCGCCAGCAGCCGGTCTGCCACCTGCAGAGAATCGGAAAGACTGACGGCAAGAATAAGGACCGCGATACCGCGCTCCCGGAGAATATTAATGAGCTGAATGATACGAAGCCGCTGATACACATCAATACCGGCAAAGGGCTGAACGCAGATGACCAGCCGGGGATTCTGCAGCAAAACACGATGATAGACCAGTTCATAGAGATCCCGGGGATAAAGCCCCGTCAAGGAAGGCGCATCAATAACAGGGCCCAACAGAGGCAGATACTCCCGCCGAATGCTCCGCCGATAACGCCGTTTGCTCCAAAAAAGCAGGATGCGATCATCTGCAAGAAAACAGAGGTTATCCAGATAACTCATATCGGTAAAAAGATTACTGCGGGTAGGTTTTTCATCAATGAAGGCAAAAAGCCGGCCTGCTTTGTGCAAAGGGCGGCCGGATACGAAGAGACTTCCATTCTCCGGTGTTTTTTTATTGCGGCAAAGAGCAAGGAATGGAGAAATAATGGAATTGTCCAGGTCAAGAAGTATAAGACATTCACCCCCGGAGAGGGAAAATGTAAGGTTTTGGTAGTGTCCACAATCGTGGGGATGATCTGAAGCAAACTCCTTGTTCCGCTGGTATTTACCAGTTGAACCGTCAAAAAAAGGAGTTGCAGTCATGTTTCGTCCCCTCTTCTGTCCCAATAGCGAGTGCGGTAACCATTATTCTCACCTCCCGTCTACCGGCTGGTATGTAAAAAACGGCAGCTATCAGTCCCGTCTCTTCGGTAGAATCCAGCGCTTCCGCTGCCGCCGCTGCGGCACAGGTTTCTCAGCCCAGACCTTCAGCCTCGACTTTTCTGTCAAACGGAAGCTCTCCTACCGCACCATCTTTTCTCACCTCGTTACCTCTTCAGGCATCCGGGATACCGCTCGTCTCTTGAAAGTCTCGCCGACGACAATCACCAACCGGATCACCCGCCTTGCCCGGCAGGCCGTCGCTGTCCACTCTTCCCTTTCAACAGAGGTCCGTTTACAGGAGGACCTTACCGCAGACGGCTTTGAAAGTTTTGTCTACTCCCAGTATTTTCCCAACAATATTCACCTCCTGGTCGGTAAAGAGTCCCAGTTCTGGTTTGCCCTGGATTACGCCCATCTGCGCAGAAAGGGGCGTATGACCGAGTATCAGAAACGGAAAAATACCGAAATGCAGACACGGTTCAACCTGTATCGACGGAGTATCTATCGATCATATCAAGAGTTAGTACGAACCACCCTCGATCTGCAGGACCGGAGCGGACGACCTTCGGTCCGTTTGTTTACCGATGAGCACAGGCAGTATGTCCGTGTGTATCGGGACCTTTCCCCTGAGGAGAAACGGCGCATCCAACACCGACGGATCAGTTCCAAGCTTCCCCGGACCGTGCGGAATGATTTGTTCAGTGTTAATTATCTTGACCGGGAAATCAGAAAGGACAACTCCGATCATACCCGGGAGACAGTACAGTTTGCCAGGAACGCGTCCAACTGCATGGAGCGGCTTGCCGTCTATCGGTTCTACCACAACTACTGTAAGCCCTACCGCATTGCAAAGCAGCAGCTGAGCTGCATGACCCATGCCGAACAGGCGGGGATCCCGGCAGGGAGAATCCGCGCCGAGATAAAAACCTTCTTTACCCAACGGAGGTTTTTCCGCAGGGTCCGCGGAATGAGCGTAAGCGACAGCATGATATGGCTGCGCAGTATTGTGACCCCCATGAAGCTGAAAGCGGAATATCTTCCGGCTTACGCGTATTCGTGAAATATCCCCACGATTCAGGACACTACTTAAGGTTTTGTATACTCTCCTGAACGAGCCTGTGAACCTCAAGAACAGGTTTTCCATCTGCCCGCTTATACACCGCTTCCCCCGCTGCACCCTTGTTCATGGAATGAACAAAACCCTGGGGAAATCGCCGCATAAGATCGTTATTCATCTGATCAGAACGCAATGACTTGAGAATCTTCCCGTCCTCCATCAACACTGCCCGGTTACAGAGGGTAAAAACCTCCTCGTGATGATTGCAGACATAGAAAAAGGAGAGTCCCCGGGCGGCATAATGGCGGATTACACGATGGATACGTGACAGATCAACGGGACTCGCCACATTACTGATATCCGTATAATGACTAGACGGGCCCCCGCAACCACGGCTTTCAGCAATTCCACAAGCCAGCGGGTAAAAAACGGCAGCTGCTCAACCGGTTCATGCGAGGGAATTGTTATATCAAGTTCGTAACAAAGCCGTTTCAGCTGATCAGAAAGAACCCTGTCGTTGATGAGGTATTTCTTCATGCCCCCACGGACAACGAAAATGTTGTCGGTAACACTCATTGAACCGATAAGCCGGCTCCGCTTCTCAATAACAGCGACAGGGTTCGCAGTCGAACGTTTCCAGCGATAATCATTCACAATCTTTTCGAAAAACCACACGTAGCCGTAACTGATAGGGCCATTCGACTTGATAAGGTCGAGGAGCTCCTCCAGCCCCTGCGCATTGATGGGAATCAGCCCGGGAATTTCACCGATAAAGAGATGAGGGCTCAGGGAGTCAAGTAATCTGATATTTTCCTGATAAACAGTGATTCTATCCAGCCACAAGAGTTCCTTCTTCATCAGGCCCCCGATTTATCACCAACGATCCGCGGCAAAACGACCTCAACGTCCGTACCTACCGATGGTGTACTGGTAATGGTCACCCCAAACTGCTCACCAAAAAGCAGTTTAATACGGTTGTTCACATTAACAATCGCGATACCGCCTCGGTTACGCCCTCCGCGCACATGACTCAGGGAGCGTATGGCGAGATTGCGATTCAGCTCATCAAGCTCTTCGTTCTCCATCCCCATACCGTCGTCGCTGGCGGTGATAATCAACCGGGTCGATGTTGTTTCCAGCTGAACCCGCAACAGCCCTTCTCCGACCTTCCGTTCCAGACCATGGAGAATCGAGTTCTCCACAATGGGCTGAAGAATCAGCTTGGGCAGACAACAGGCATAGATTTCGGCGCGCTCAGCCTCGTCCATATCGATACACAGCTGCAGACGCTTACCAAAGCGGTATTGCTGGATCAGAAAATAGGTTTCGATATTACCCAGTTCATCTTCAACAGTAACAAGATTATCCATTGTACTGATGGTATAACGGAAAAATGAGGAAAGGGCCTCGGTCATTTCAGCGATGGAGTTTACCCCTGCACTCAAAGCCTCGCTGCGAATACCCTCCAGGGTATTGTAGAGAAAGTGGGGGTTTATCTGATTCTGCAGGGCAAGATACTGCTCCTGACGCTTACTTGCCTGAAGAAGATCACGGGTCTGCAGGAGCTCATTGAGCCGTGCAAGGGTATCACGCATCCCGGTACTGTAGGGATACCGGATACCGTACACGCCTTCGAGGGTATAACCCGCGGCAAAAAGGGCAAGCAGCTTCTCTGTTTCCTTGAAGGGCACAACGATGTTCTTCCAGGTTATGCCGATCAGCAGGGTCAGCAGGGTCAGCAAAACGGAGAACAGCAGGGGGACCCGGAATGAGAAGACTTCTTCAGCTGCAAGCGACCAAAGCAGCACCACGGAGCTGAGTAAAATTAAGATAAATACTGCATTGAGAAGAAGCTGTACCAGCAGACCGGATTTGCGAAAAACAGCACACCTCAGCCGTACAGCTTACGGAATTCGCTGGGTTTTATACCGACCATCCGTCTGAAAAGACGGGTAAAATACCTGGTATCGCTGTATCCAACGGCAGAGGCAACTTGAGCGATTGTATGTTTGGAAGAACGCAGAAGCTCTTTTGCGTAGTCAATACGAACGGTGGTAAGAGACTCAAGAAAACCGGACCCGGTTTCCCGTTTAAACATGAGACTGAAATATGACGGATTAAGTCCGACTTGTTCTGCTACCTGCTCAAGAGAAATCCCGTTTTCATGGAAGTGGTCGACAATATACCGCCGGGCTTCTCTGATCGGGCGGCTTTCAGTTTGGCTCCGTGATTCGGCCATGGACTTTAAGAGATTTTTTACAAGTGCACAAAGTCGATCACTTACAGCGTCCACACCTGGTAAAAGATCCAGTTCATGTTCAAAGCGCCTCTCAAGCGCCGACAGATCTTCACCAGCTTCCTCTCCCCGGTTTCTCAGAAGAATAAAAAGACGGTGACCAGCCTCCTGAACCGTATCAAGAAACAAAACACCTGAACATTCCTTCCGGGACAGCACCGAACGAACAAGTCTATTGGCTGCGGCGACAGCTTCATCGGCATCGAGAAGCTCGCAGGCACGCTCTATTTCGCGATTCCATACGGCAAGAATATCATTACAGGGATTGGGGAAAAGCGGGGGGAGCTCTTCATACAGATGGCCGGTTTGCGAAAAAAGACGCTGCCCCAAAGCTGTTTCGGCGTCGCGTCCTGACTCTGCTATCCGCCCGATGTCCTCAACAGCCCGCCCCAGGGCAACGGTTACCTGGGCAACTTCAAAAATGCTTCCCTGGACCTGCAGCTCATCGTTGATCCGTTTAACCGCTTTACGTACCTCATGACGCTCCGATTCGGAATATCCGATAAGGATATGTATCCGGCACTTTCCAACATGGAGCTCCAGATCACTGGAAAACCGCTCCAGGAACGCATGAGAAGCAGATCTTGCCTTCTCCGCAATCATCCGAACCATACCCTCGGAATAATCAGCAGGCGGACAGTCAATTTTTATTATGATGATCTGAAAGAGGCCCTCACGAAAATGGTACCCATAGGTTTCGTTGATCATCTTCAGATCTGCGACAGGTTCAGCCGTCGAAGAGAAGACACAATCATGGAAAAAATCCCTGCGCAGCTTTTCCAGGGTACTTTCCAGGCGGGCTGTAAGCTCCCGATTTGTCCGTTCGGCAGAAACACGCTGATGATTCTGCTCCGCAATCTTATGCAGGACTGCAATCAGCTCATCCTTCTTGATAGGTTTGAGCAGATAATCCTCAACGCCATAGCGAATGGCGTTATGAGCGTATTCAAACTGATGATAACCGCTGACAATAATAAAATCGATACCGTCCCTGCATTCCCTGAATTGCCGTATTAATTCAAGTCCGTCCAGTCCCGGCATACGAATGTCGGTTATTACAAGGTCAGGCTTTTCGCGTTCCACAAGGGCCAGGCCGTCTATACCATTGTAAGCCGTACCGACAACCTCCATTCCCATGGAATGCCAATCAACCAGTTGAAGAATCAGACAACAAACTTTTTCTTCATCGTCGAGAACAACAACCTTCACCCATAATCCTCCCGTGCCGGTAAATGTTTGCATAATACAGGGAATATAGTCTTCTGTCCAAATTAATACTGACTATTTCCCTTTCCCCGCCACATCCTCGGCCAGCAGCAAAGCTCCTGTTATTCCTGCCTGATTTTCCCGTTCGGGAAAAACAATATAATCTTCCTGCTCTTCCGTAATCTCGGGCCGGTCGACATAACCGCCAAGAAACTCCTTAAGGTACCCCCGCATAGCCGGAAAAATCTGGGACTGGTGCATTACCCCGCCCCCCATGATAATACGCTGCGGACTCAGCGTTAGAACCATCGCCGCCAGTCCCTGGGCCAGATACCAGGCTTCCAGGTCCCAGGCAGGATGGTCCTCAGGAAGTTCAATACCCGGCTTTCCCCATCGCTGCTGAATAGCCGGCCCCGCCGCCATGCCCTCCAGACAGGTCCCATGAAACGGACACGTACCGGCAAATGTATCATCCCGGCGGGGAACAACCCGAATGTGTCCTACTTCCGGATGAACCAGTCCGTGCAGGGCCCTGTTATCAACTACGACCCCGCCGCCGATGCCGGTCCCAATCGTCAGGTACAAAAAGGTATCGCAGTCCCGGCCTGCACCATAGCGCCCTTCCCCCAGAGCTGCGGCATTTGTATCCGTGTCAAATCCGACTGGCACATTCATCCTTTTTTTAAAAAACCCGACAATATCGGTATCGGCCCACTGAAGCTTGGGGGTTGAGGTAATATGTCCGCAGGCAGGGGACGCAGGATCCAGATCAACCGGGCCGAAGGAGCCGATCCCCAGGGAAGTGATCGGCCCCAACTCTCTTTCGCAGTCCCTAAAGAACTCATACGCTCTGGTCATGGTCTCTTTTGGGGATGCGGTGGGGAACCGGGTTTCCCTGATGATATCTACTGGTGAATATGCAACAGCACACACAAATTTTGTACCCCCGGCTTCGATTCCGGCAAGCAGTGGTTTCGACATTATGCTCTCCTTTTGAAATATCGGTACAGGATGGCATCTTATGTTGGCTTTGTCAGTATGTTGCCCTTTATTTACAAGGTAAGGGAATTCTGACATCCACTTAAACAAAAGTTTAACATAAAATCCCTTGACCATTCGCATGAACATGATTATACATACATTCAGGTTGTATGTAAGATGAGACGGACCAGAGAAGAAGCGGAACAGACAAAGGAATCGATCTTTCAGGCGGGGATAGAACTGCTTGCCACAAAGGGCATCCATGAAACCTCAATGAGCGATATCGCCAGGGCTGCGGGGGTCAGCCGGGGGGCAATCTACTGGCATTTTGAGAACAAGGAGGCCCTGCTGCGGGAGATCCGCGGAAGACTCCAGAGTTTCTACAAAAGCCTGGTGGATGCTGCACACATCGATTCGGCACCGCTGGCGGAGAGCATAAGCAGAGCAGTCAGGAAACTTTTTAAAAAGTACCGGAACGACGCCGCCTTCAGGCGTCTGCAGGACCTGAATATCAAAATAAGTGTGCTGTATGCCGGGAAGGATTCCTTTGCAGACGATATAATTAAGACTGAAGAGGCCGACATCCAGCTTTTCTGCGAGGCCGTTGAAGGAAGTCCTGCCACGAACAGCTGCTCACCTTTGCAGATGTTCATGATTATGGAATCTTTAGTCGGAGGGCTTCTGATCCGCCAGTATATACGCCAGGAATTATTAAGCGATGAGGATATAGATGCCGCTGTGGCCTTTATGGTCAAAGGATTTTCCGGCATCGAAGAAAAAACAAAAACTATACATCAGGAGCAATAGATGAACACAAAACGAAGCCAACTGCTGATCAGTGCACTTCTTTTTTCAGCGATACTTGCCGGGTGTTCCCGTGGAGACGGGGAGACCACCCGGAGCATAGAAGAAATCCAGTCGCAGGAAGGCATCCCAGTACGGGTACGGGAACTAAAACCGGAAACCTTCAGCGCCAGCCTGGGGTACACATCATCTCTAACCGGGGCCGTGGAGTCGACTGCCTCGGCCCTGATCGGGGATGTAATCGAAAAGGTTCTGGTATCTGTCGGGGATTACGTAAAAAAAGACCAGGTTGTACTGACATTTCCTGCGGACAACGCATCCCTCAACTATGAGCAGGCCAGGATCAATTATGAAAATGCAAAAACCTCCTTCGAACGGATCAGCAGGCTCTACACTGCTGAACAGGGTATCTCACGGCAGGACTATGACAACGCCCGCACCCAGTACGAGATAGCCAGGGCAAACTGGGACACGGTACGCAAAATGAAGGATGTACGCGCCCCTGTTTCCGGGTATCTTACCCGGCTTAACGTGCAGGAATCGGACAATGTCAATCCCGGCGATACCCTCTTTACCGTTTCCAACCATACCAGACTCAAAAGTACCGTATGGGTTACAGACCGCGAGATCGGAAGAGTATCAGTGGGCCAGAAAGCCTCGGCTGAGTGGCGGGGACACAGCCTGCCCGGCAGAGTCATACAGGTTGACATGGCAATGGACCAGGAGCGTAAAGCCTTTGCAGTAAAACTGGAATTTGACAATTCCGATCTCAATGTGCCCAGCGGAATAACCGCCGATATCGGTATAGAGGTCTATTCCAACAGCAGCAGCCTGATAGTGGATATGGGCGAGTTCATTGAAAGCGCCGAAGGCCCCTATGTCTTTCTGGCGGAAAACGGAGTCAGCAAACGGCGGGGAATAGAAACCGGCCAGCAGGAGGGGCTCAAGTTCGAGGTCCTCAGCGGACTGACCCCGGGGGACACCCTGATTACCGAAGGGGTGAATCTTGTATCCGACGGCAGCAAGATCCGCATAATCGCCACCGACGACAACGTGGCGCAGCGATAGCGCGAAAGGAGACTCTTTAAGTATGATCCTCTCTGATTTATCGATCAAACGGCCGGTCATGACAACCATGTTTCTGGCTGCACTACTCCTCTTCGGTGTCATAAGCTTCCTGGGACTAGCCCTTAACCTGATGCCGGAAATGGACATTCCCTACGTAACAGTCCAGACAATCTACACAGGGGCGAGTCCCGAGCAGATTGAAGCACAGATAACCCGGAAGATAGAGGACGAGGTTGGAACGATCAGCCGAATCAAGAATATCACCTCTTACAGTCTGGATTCGGCATCCATTATGATAATCGAGTTCGAACTTGGAAAAGATCCCGACACGGCAACCCGGGAGGTAAAAGACAAGGTTGATTCGATCATCAACGATCTGCCTGACGAGGCAGATAAACCGGTTGTTGAAAAGGTCGACATAACCGCCTTTCCCATTGTTGAGCTGATCATGGGCGGAAACATCGAAGCCACGGAACTCAACCGTCTGGCCGACGATGTTATCAAGGAACGGCTCTCCCGTATACAGGGAGTCGGGTCCGTGTCGTTAAGCGGCGGTCAGGAGAGGGAAATCCGCATAGAGTTTGACAACCGGGTTGTGTACGAAAAGAACATATCCCTGACACAGGTGGGACAAATCCTGGCAGCCGCTAATTATAATCTGCCCGGAGGCAACTTTCAGACCGAAGGCCGGGACTTTTCCGTCCGCATGGAGGGTGAGTTCGAAACTGTACAAGAACTCTCCAACCTGGACATTCCCACCTCCGCCGGAAACGCCAAGCTCCGCAACCTGGCACAGGTCCGCGACACCGGGGCCTCGGTCCGGGAACGCACAGTCTTTTTCGATAACCGTTTAAAAGAGCGTGATGAGAATACCGTTCTTCTCAGTATAATCAAGAGTCCCGACGGTAATGCAGTTGAAGTCGCTGAGGGCGTTCGGGAGGCGATTCCCGGCCTGCTTAACCAGCTTCCTTCCGGGGTCAGCCTGGAGGTAATCCAGGACGAGTCTGATTTTATCCAGGGAACCGTTGACGATACCCTCTCCAACATCCTGATGGGTATAGGCCTTACGGCCCTGGTGATCCTCTTTTTCCTGCACGACCTGCGCTCTACCATTATTGTCGCCCTGGCGATGCCCATGTCGATAATACCAACCTTTCTCATTATGAGCGTTATGGGAATGTCCCTGAACCTGATGTCTCTGATGGGGCTGTCAACCGCCGTCGGTGTGCTGGTAATGAACTCGGTGGTTGTTCTTGAGAACATCTTCCGCCATAAAGAACAGGGGCATGATAAAAAGACCGCCGCCGCCCGGGGCACCTCGGAAGTCGTGGTGGCGGTTGTGGCTTCCACCATGACCAACGTCGCGGTTTTCCTTCCCATGGCGAACATGAGCGGTATGGCTGGGCTCTTTCTCAAGGAGTTTGCCATAACCGTTGTTATTGCCACACTCTTTTCCATGCTGATCTCCTTTACCCTGACACCGATGCTGGCCTCGATTCTGCTCCCCGAACACGACACAAAAAAACACCCTGTTGGACAGCGTCTTGAAGCCTGGTTCAGCGGATTGGAATCGGGCTACAAACGGCTTCTGTCAATCATCCTGAAGAGCAAGACCCGCTCAACCCTTCTGATAGGCGGGACCCTCGTCGCCTTTGTCGCCACCATGCTTCTTTTTACACGGGTTCCCTTTGAGTTTGCGCCCTTCATGGACCAGGGCCAGATCGAAATCAAGGTTGAACTGCCCGAAGGCAGCGACCTGGAACGCACTGCCGGATCCCTGGCGACCATAGAATCGCGGATATCTCAATTCTCCGAGGTCGAAACAGCAACCACTACCATCGGATCGCTCTCCCAGCTTGACATTGGAACAAACCTGGCAATTATGAGTATCGCTCTTATTGACAAGGAAGACCGGGATGCATCAACAGTGGAGCTCGCCGCACAATTCAGCAGCAGCATGGCGGATATTCCCAACGTGAAAATACGGGTAAGCCCGGTTAACGGAATGAGCGAAGGAGAGTCGCCGGTCAGGTTCTACCTGCAGGGGGAAGACCTCGGCCTGATCGAAATCTACCGCCAGGAGCTTGTATCCCGGCTTAAGCAGATCCCCGGTCTCATTAATCTATCCACCTCCACCAAACCCGGTACTCCGGAAATCGTCCTGCGGCCGGACCGCATGAAACTGAACGAAGCGGGGATCTCTGTGCAGCAGCTGGCAATGACCATGCGGGCTTCAGTAGAAGGGATGGTTATGACGACCTTCAAGGAAGGGGGCAAAGAGTACGACATACGGGTCACCTTAAACGATGAGGATGTATCCGGTATCGAGGAGATAGAAAACATCCTGCTTCCCACACCGGAAGGGACCTATCCGATCTCCCATTTTGCCGAAGTAGTCGTCGGCAAGGGTATTAACAAGATCCTGCGGGTCGATAAAACTACTTCTGTTGAGTTTTCCGGAGACCTGGCCCCCGGATACGTGCTGGGAGAGATAACCGGTGCCATTGACCGGACAATCGCTGAAATGGACATGGGAAATGATGTAAGTATGCGCTGGGCGGGAGACGCCGAAATGCTGCAGGAGACAATAATGGACATGCTCTTTGTCTTTATCCTGGCGATTGTGCTTACCTATATGCTGCTGGCAGCGATCCTTGAGAAGTTCAGGCAACCGGTGCTGATTCTTTCGACAATTCCCCTCTCTCTGATGGGAGTAGTAGTGGCCTTTCTGCTTACCGGAAAGACCATGAACATGGTCTCCATGCTGGCCATCGTCATGCTGGTGGGTATGGTAGTAAACAACGCAATCCTGATCCTTGACTACGCGAATCAGCTCAGAGCCAAGGGAATGAACGTTCATGATGCCATACTTGAGGCCGCCCCGACCAAGCTGAAACCGATCATCATGGCTAACCTGGCTACCATGCTGGGGATGCTGCCAATGGCCCTGGGGATAGGTGCCTCGGGTGCCGAGATGCGTCAACCCATGGGTATCGTCAGTATCGGCGGACTCTTCGCGGCGACCTTCCTTTCCCTTTTTGTCATCCCGGCGCTGGAAAATACCATTGAGTCCCGTAAGGTGCGGCGCGCTAAAAGCGAATAAAGGAGAAAAAAGATGAAACGTATTATACTGGTCCTTACCGCCATCAGCTGCGTCTCCCTGGCCCTGCCGGCCCAGGAGCAGGCCATCGATTTAGCCGGTTTTCTCTCCCTGGTGGAAGAGAACAGCCTGGACCTTACCGCAGCCGAAACCGATCGGCTGCTTGCCGGAGCTCAGGAACGCCTTGCCAAATCCGCTATTTATCCCATGATCGGCGGCCAGGCCGGCTACACCCGCAACTTTATTGAGATTACCCAGGACATGGGGCCCATCCTGGGAGAGATTCCCATGAACACGGACAATGAGTTCAGCTTCGGCGTTTCTGTTGAGCAGGCGATCTTCGACATGAAAGCCTTTCGGGGACTTGAGGCAAGCAGGGAATACCTCACCCTGACGGGATCGGCCTACGAAGCGACCCGACAGGCAATTCTGACTGCGGCAAAAAAGCTCTTTTACCAGACCCTTCTGCTGCAGAAGGTCCTGGAGGTACGGAAGTCATCGCAGGCCATTGCCTACGAGAACTTTCAGGAAACCCGGGCCAAGTTCGACAGCGGGGTAGCATCCAGGATGGATATGCTGCGGGCGGAGGTCAACTGGAAGGTAACGATCCCGGAGACCACCCAGGCGGCAAAAAATCTTGACATTGCCCGCACAAATCTGAAGAACATGGCAGGCATCGAAGCAGGAAGTGAGATCCACATTTCCGGCTCCCTGATGGAATATCCCGACCTTCCGGATAGTCTCTCGCTGCAGGAAGTCCTGAACTCCCGTCCCGATTATACCACCCTGCTGAACAAGCGACAGCTGCAGGAGATCAATGTTGCTGCGAAACGGGCGGAGTTTTATCCCAGTCTGTCGGCCAATCTCAGCTACGGATGGCAGGCCGCAAACAACGAGTTCAACCTTTCCGATCCCACGGAATCATTAAGCGCCGGACTGACGGTAAATGTTCCCATTTTCTACGGCGGCAGCCGCTTTGCCCAGCTGGACCAGGCCAGGCTCGAACTTGAGCAGACTCAGACCAGTATCGCGAAAAAGCAGGACGATGTCCGCACCCAGATTGAGACCATCCGCCTGAGCCTGCAGGAGGCCTCGGACCGGATCGAGTCTGCCAGACAGACACTGAGCACAGCCGAGCAGGCCTATGAGATAACAAGCACCTCACTGGAGAGCGGCCTCGCGACTCAGCTGGAACTTAAAGACTCCCGTTTGAGCCTCGAAGGGGCCCAGCTTCAATACTACTCGGCAATCTTTGATTACCTGGACGCCTTCTTCGACTGGCAGTCAGCTGTCGGCGAAGGGGCAGAACTGCTATAGACAGCGGGGGCCGTTTCGGATATTGTATTCCGCAGCGGCCCACTTTTTTTCGGCCTGACCTACCATAAATCTAAGGAAACCACTATATATGCCCCATCGCGACGCGCGGAACGAGAACTTACGAAACATAGCCATAATAGCCCACGTAGACCACGGAAAGACCACCCTGGTAGATGCCCTGTTCAAGCAGAGCGGAACCTTTCGGGAAGGGAAAGAGACCGCCGAACGTCTTATGGACTCCATGGAGCTGGAACGGGAGCGAGGCATAACCATCGCGGCAAAAAACTGTTCGGTTACCTGGAAAGGCATTAAAATTAATATTCTGGACACCCCGGGACACGCCGATTTCGGCGGTGAGGTCGAACGGGCCCTTTCCATGGTTGACGGCGCCATCCTGCTGGTAGACGCCTCCGAGGGTCCCCTTCCCCAGACCCGTTTTGTTCTCTCCAAAGCGCTGCAGGCAGGACTCAAGATCATTGTAATTATAAACAAGATTGACCGCTCCGATGCCCGTCCGCTGCAGGTAGCGGACCAGGTTTCGGACCTTTTAATAGATCTGGATGCCACAGAGGAACAGCTCGACTATCCTTTGCTGTTTGCCGACGGACGCTCCGGTATAGCAAAAAGAGACCTGGAAGAGGAGTCTTCAGATTTATCAGTGCTCTTTGAGGCCATTCTCAACGAGATTCCCGCTCCGGCCTACGAGTCCGCCGCTCCCTTTCAGATGCTGGTTTCCGACCTCTCCTACTCCGACTTTCTGGGCCGCCTGATTATCGGCAAGGTTGTCAACGGCAGCGCCCGGGCCCGGGAGAGTCTTGTCTGCCTTGGAGAAAAGGACCGCAGGATGCCGGTGAATGTAAGCAAGCTCCAGGTCTATGCAGGTCCCGCCCTGATTGAAACCCTGGAAGCCCGGACCGGAGATATCGTGGTTCTTGCGGGAATCGACGATGTCCATATCGGAGATACCATCTGTACCAGGGATAACCCCAAAGCCCTGCCGCGGATTGCAGTAGACGAACCGACGGTTGCCATGCGCTTTGCCGCCAACACCTCCCCCTTCTCCGGACTGGAGGGAAAATTCGTTCAGTCCAGCAAGCTTAAAGAGCGGCTTGAGAAGGAGACTCTCAAGAACGTCTCTCTGCAGGTGGAAAACGCCGCCGACGGGGACGGCTTCATCGTCAAAGGTCGGGGTGAGTTTCAGCTGGCCATCCTGATCGAAACCATGCGCCGGGAGGGCTTCGAGCTCTGCGTCGGCCGCCCGGAAGTGATCTACCGTGAAGAGAAGGGCAAACGGACCGAACCCATCGAGCATCTGGCGGTGGACTGCGAAGAGCTGTTCTCGGGCATTGTCACCGAGAAACTCTCCAAGCGAAAAGGCCGCATGGTAAGCTACGTTAACCACGAAAGCGGCCGGGTGCGGCTGGAGTTCAGCGTCCCTTCCCGGGCCCTTATCGGCTATCGGGACGAGTTCCTCACCGACACCAAGGGTACGGGCATCATGAACTCCTACCTTACCGGCTACGAAGAGTACCGGGGAGACTTTCCCCAGCGCTTTACCGGGTCCCTGGTTTGCGACCGCAGAGGCGAGGCCGTAGCCTACGCCCTCTTTAACCTGGAACCCCGGGGCAGCCTCTTCTGTGTTCCCAACGACAAGGTTTACGAGGGGATGATCGTAGGGGAGCACAACCGGGAGAACGACCTGAATGTGAACCCCTGCAAGGAGAAAAAACTTTCCAATATGCGGGCCTCCGGCAAAGACGACAATGTTATCCTCTCACCCGTCCTGCCCATGACCCTGGAGCGGGCCATTCAGTTTATCCGTGAAGACGAAATGGTAGAGGTAACCCCCAAGACAATCCGCCTCAGAAAGCGCATCCTCAACGCTTCGGACAGGAAGATCGCGGAAAAACGGGCAGGATAAAGAAGAAGTATGGAGGGTTCCCTTATTTCGTCACAGTCATCATCCTCCGGACAATAGAAGCGACGAACCTGCCCGCAAGGCCTTCAAAACGTTTTTGCACCCTCTTTAGTTCTTTCGGGATATTAATATGCTGGGGACAATGCTGAGTGCACTTTCCGCAGTTGATGCAGTTACTGGCCAGGGAAGATCTTTCTCCATCCCGGCTGCCAAGCTGCACAAGATACATCCCCCAGGGCGTCAGCTTGTCCCTGAACATGTGGTGAGCATTATAGAAGGCGAAAGCCCGGGGAATATCCACCCCCGCAGGACAGGGAAGACAGTACTGGCAGCCGGTACAGCCCACCCGTAACGAGGCCTGAAAAACCTCTCCCGCCTGCTTCAGAATCTCCTTCTCTCGCTGCGTCAGAGATCCTGCATAGGCCACATCCGCTGTTCTGCAATTTGATTCAATTTGATCTTCGTGATTCATGCCCGAAAGAATTACAGTCACCGCAGGATGATTCCAAATCCAGCGCAGGGCCCAGTCAGCATTGCTGCGGGAGGAATCATACTTCTCGTAGAGCCTGCGTATATTGCCCGGTAGTTTCCCCGCCAGAACACCTCCCCGCAAGGGTTCCATAATAATGATACCAAAGCCTTTCGAAGCTGCGTATTCAAGCCCCTCACGACCAGCTTGATTATACTCATCAAGAAGATTGTACTGAATCTGACAGAACTTCCAGTCGTACTGATCACATATGGTCTTGAACTCGTTCCGTGCTCCATGAAACGAGAACCCGGGATTAGTTATCCTGCCGTCAGTTATCGCCGTATCCAGAAAATCCGCGGCTCCCATGTCACGCATCTTCTCCCAGGAGCCACCGTCCAGAGCGTGAAGCAGATAATAGTCGATATGATCGGTCTTAAGAAATTCCAACTGCCGGTTCAGAATATCGTCCATATCTTTTCGCGTTTTGCAGAGCCAGGGGGGAAGCTTGGTGGCGATCTTTACCTTCTCCCGCAGCCCATGTTTTGCCAGCACATTCCCCAGAAAAGCTTCGCTTTTACCACCGTGATACGGCCAGGCAGTATCAAAATAGTTAATCCCCTTTTCCACAGTCTGAAGGATCAGTTTTTCGGCTTTTTCCTCGTCAATAGCTCCGCCCCGCTGCGGAAGGCGCATTAAGCCATAACCCAGGGTAGAGAGATCATCCCCGGTGCTCTCCATTTTTCTATACTGCATTTTTCCTCCTTTTTTCTTAATGACTGACTAGGCAGTCATTAGTTGGTTCAAAATTATTTTCTTATACTATCCCAAAGCATCAAAAATGCCTTCTCCATAATCTCCCCTGATGGCTTACCAGGAGCCCCGCGCAATAAAACCTCTACAGTGGAGCTGATAATTCCCGAAATAATCGTCAGCATCAGATCTATTGATACCGGTTTCAATACCTGCGTTTCTATTCCTTTTTCCAGTATGCGGATGAATGGAGCAAACTGCTGCCGCCCTTCCTCCCTGGTCTCAGTCAGAATAAAAGGTGAGTTGCTGTACTGCTGGAAGAAATGGAATTGTTCCGGATTCTTAAGAGCCCAGTTCATACTGTTGCGCCAGATAGTCAGAATCTGGGAACGGATATCCTCTTTCGGATCCACCTTCTCCTGCATGGCCGTTACAAGAGACTCCTTGCTGGCAAGATAGAGTTGGTTGATCAGATCTTCCTTGGTCGCGAAGTGATTAAAGAGTGTGCCATTGGCAACCCCTGCCTCCCTGGCTATAAGGCTGGTAGGGGTATCATGAAAGCCCCGGGTGGTAAAGAGGTGAAAAGCAAAGTGTAGAATTCGTTCCCGCTTGCCATTCATACTCTGAGAATATCACCGCATTGACTGATTAGTCAATCGTAAACCGGGAATTAATTAAATACACAAACGATTCTTCCTCAGGACGCCGAATACCGCAGCACCCTGGTGGAGTTCAGTACCGCAAGCAGGGCAACTCCCACGTCAGCGACCACAGCCAGACCCATGGAAAGGCTGCCGAACACCCCGAGGAGCAGGAAGATTCCCTTGAACCCCGCGGCAAAGAGTATGTTCTGCCATACAATGCGGCGGGTACGCCGGGCTATTCCCAAAGCCTCGGGAATACGGGTCAGTTTATCATCCATAATTACCATGTCCGCTGCCTCAACCGATGCGTCGGAACCAAGGCCTCCCATTGCGATACCCACATCAGCCCGCATAATAACCGGTGCATCATTAATACCGTCACCCACAAAGGCAGTGGTACCGCTGGCATTGTGCAGCATTATTCTTTCCAGACGCTCGACTTTTTCCTCCGGTAACAGCCCTGCTTCAAAGGCATCCAGACCGGTCTCGGCGGCGATCCCGGCAGCCCGGCTCTCGTCGTCTCCGGTAAGCATCATTATATGCCCGATTCCCTGACTGCGCAGGCCCCTGACGGCCTCCACCGCCTCATCTTTTATGCTGTCCCCAAGGTCGAGGGAACCGGCGTACGCGCCGCCGACTGCCACATGGACCGCTGCACGCCCAAATCCGGAAGGAACAGGAACACCCTCTCTTGCAAGCAGCCGCCCGGAACCTACCAGGACTTCCTGCCCGCCGACCAGTGCGCTGACACCAAACCCCTTCTCCTCCCGGTACGCTCCTATTCGCAGGGATTTGTCGGAACCGCCCCGGGCATCTCGAATCGATCGCGCAATCGGATGGTTGGAATGGGACTCCGCGGCGGCCGCATAGTTCAAGACCTCCTCACGGCTGAAACCTGCTGCGGGATGAACCTGCCACAGCCGGAACTCCCCCCGTGTAAGGGTACCGGTCTTGTCAAAGACCAGAGTGGAGAGGTCCTTGAGTCCGTCCAGGACCTCGGCACCTTTTACCAGTATCCGGTGTCTGGAGGCCGCGCCGATCCCGGCAAAGTAGCCCAGAGGAATGGAGACAACCAGGGCGCAGGGGCAGGAGATAACAAGCACCACCAGGGCCCGGTAAATCCAGGGGCTGAAAGGCCCCCCCGTTATCAGGGGCGGGATTAAAGCTGCTGCGGCGGCAATAACTACCACCAGTGGTGTGTAGACCCGGGCAAAGCGGGTTATGAATTTTTCCGTGGGAGATTTCCGCCCCGAGGCCTCCTCCACCAGCGCGAGGACCCGGGCGGCAGAGCTTTCGCCAAAGGGCCGGCTGGTCTTTATGCGCAGGCGCCCGTCGTCATTCACAAAACCGGCGGAAACCTCACTGTCCGGTTCCACCCTCCGCTGTACGGACTCTCCGGTCAGGGCTGCTGTATCCACAAAGGAAGCTCCCTCCAGAACAATCCCGTCCAGGGGTATGGTTTCTCCCGGGCGGACTTCAATGACAGACCCGACTTTTACCTTTACAGGATCGATAATTTCTGTTGTATCACCTTTCACCAGCCTGGCAGCGTCGGGCCGAAGCTTCATCATATCCCGGATTGACCCGCGGGATTTTGCAACCGCCCTGTCCTGCAAAGCCTCACCGACTGAATAGAACAGCATGACCCCCACCGCTTCATGAATCTCGCCAATGGCGATAGCTCCCAGGCTGGCAATTGACATTAGAAAGAGTTCGTCAAAAACTCGCCCGTGAAGAATGTTCCGCAGGGCGCCAAAGAGAACATGGCTGCCTGCAAGCAGATATGCCGGAACAAGCAGGATAAACAGCCCCCATCCTCCGAGCATGCCCTCCAGGCTGCTGGAAAATACCAGTCCCCCGGTAAACAGAAGGGCCGATAATCCAATCCGTATTGCAGCAAGATTAAACCCTCCGGAACCGGCTTCTTTGTCTCCGGTGCTTTCGTCACGTAAAGCAGCACCGGGTTCTACCTGGTTCAAGACCTCCCGGGCCTTGTCAACATGGGACGGGTCTATTGATATGGTCCCGCTGGCAAAGTTGAAGACAGCTGTTTCCAGCCCTTCATTCCTTCGCAGTGCTTTTTCTATAGTGGTCGCGCACATGGCGCAATCCACGCCGTCTACACGATACTGTTTGCTCATGTCTCCTCCAGATAATGTTCCCTGGCAGTCTGTATCAGGTCCGTTACGTGATCATCATTCAGCCGGTAATACACCTGTTTACCCTCTCTGCGGTAAGAAACCAGGCGCATAACCTTTAAAAGGCGCAGGTGATGGCTCACCGCAGGCAGGCTCATCTCCATAATCAAGGCCAGGTCGCAGACACAGAGTTCTTTTTGGGAGAGCAGGTAAAGTATCCGGGTACGGGTCTCATCCGCAAGGGCTTTAAAAAGCTCCGAAAGACCGGCTACATCCAGCAGGGATTCCCGTAAGGTCGCAGCTTCTTCTTCGACAGAGATGCCGTATTCCGAACATAGATCGTCGTTTTTCTGTTTCATATACTGCCTTCACAAAACATATTATCAATTAAGCGCTTACTTAATTGATAATATGTTATCTGGGTTATGTCAAGAGTTTTTACTATTGATCAAGATTCTCATTATCAATACAATAGGGTAACAGAAAGGGAGGATTATCATGGGAAATGTATGCCGCTGGTATGATCAAACTTCAGGTATGAAACGGGCCTACGATACAGGGCTTCTGGATAAATCGTGGATAGATAATTACTGCCTCAACGGAGGAAAAGACTGCGTTCGCAAGCGCCGCTTTGAGACGGAAGGCTATGTCTCACCGGATTACGTGCTTCCCGACGGCAGGGTGGATGCATTGTTAAAGGAAAAATCTTCCCACACTGGACATCTATAGAATCAAAGAGGTCTCCATACACCAATCACCTCTTTATTGAGACACACTTCTTTTGAATAACCTCATCTGCACAAGATTCGACCATCACGAGTAATACTCTACCCTGATTCACAAATATAGCCTTGACTATAATAGATAGACGTGCGAGTATCTGCATGCAATACGCTTGTTAATATGTATTAACTTTTGATCCTGTAACAAGGAGTCTCAGAATGAGCTTCGTAAACACAATGTTGCACATCTATAGTATTCATCCAGTTTTTAAAACTGTTTACTGCTGCCTGCTTCTCTGTCTTGCGTACATTTGCATGGCACAGGAACAGGAGAATTTTAAAGATAGTCATATTCCGGATGCCAAGGAAGTCCTCGAACTTGAGGAAATATCCGTTACCGGTCTGCGGGTGGAAAAACGCCTCAAAGACACTCCTGTAATAACTGAAGTAATAGACGCCAAGGAAATAGCCGAATCGGGATCCTCTGATCTGGCAGGAGTCCTGGCTGATTACGGCATTATGTACACCCAAAACGATATGGGCGACTACATCAGTCTCCAGGGACTTGGAGAAGGGCGGGTACTCTTTCTTATCGACGGCCGCCGTGTTCCTGGTCGTGTATCAAACCGCCTGAAGGGCGGGACCATCCCCCTGGGGGATATTGAACGGATAGAGATAGTTCGGGGGGCCCAGTCCGCCCTCTACGGTTCCGACGGTATGGGCGGAGTAATCAACATTATAACAAAACCCTCATCGGATAATTTTTCTTTCACAGCCAGAGTCACCAATTCCATGATTCCCGCGTACAACTCGGACGAAAGCACCGAAAGCCAGGACAGCCTGAAGGACTCCCAGCCCTTCCTTGAACAGGATATCCGGACACACATGACCTTCGGGCTGGGAAAGACCTCCAATAAACTCAGCATAGAAGGTTCCCGGGGGGAGCGATACATGAATGATACCGGCAGCGCATCGATACTGCCGGAACTGTGGAGGGGAAAAGTCAGCGGCGAGTCCTCGTTCTTGATCGGAGACCGTGGAGAAATGGCTGTCGGCGGAAGTGTTATGCGGATGGAAGACGAAGATCAGACCAGTTCGCAGGGCAGCCTGCTGAAGGAGTATACCGAACGCTACGAAGCATATGCGGAATACGACTGGCTTCTCTCGGACAGAGTATCCATGAAAACGAGGATATATGACCATTTCTATGAGCGGGAACGTCGGGCATACTCCGGACTCACCGATATCTGGGATGATCCGGAATACGAGAACGAGAACCTTCTCTCCGCCGACGGCTACGCGACCATTGACCTTGGAGAAAACCTGCTTCTGGTAACCGGCGCGGAACTCTCCATGAACACCATGTACCGTGAATGGCTCACCCTGGAAGATGCCGACAAGGACATTTCCCGGGTACGAGGGGCGCTGACGGTTCAGGCTGAATGGTTCCGTGAGGACCTGTACTCCCTGGTCGCGGGGCTGAGAGGCGAAGGAGATTCAGAGTACGGCCTTATGGCAGCCCCCAGACTGGCAGGAATGTACTATCTGACCCCGGAACTGCGGCTTCTTACCGGTGCGGGGCTCGGCTACCGGGCACCGGACTTCAACGAGCTGTATGTATACCGCAATGTCGGGGCCATGCCGGTGCTTATAAGCGGAAATCCAGACCTGAAACCCGAGTACAGTCTGGGGGGAAACGCAGGTGTGGAGTACACAGGAGATAAGTTCCTTATTCAGGGAAATGTATATTACACCGAGCTTTTTCAGGAAATCGTGTACGACCAGACCGGAGAGATCGACACCGGCAGTGGAAAAGAGATTTACCGGACCGAAAACCTGGACCGCAGCATGCGGGCCGGAATCGACATGGAAGGAAAAATCAAGCTCCCCGGCGGCACCTTTATTTCAGCAGGTTACGGCTACCTGTTCGCCTTTAACCGTACGGCGTCGGAGGAACTGCGTGAGGAGCCGGCCCATACCGCCAGAATGAAAACAGGCATCGACGTCGAAGAGAAGGGCATTCATCTAAGTCTTTCCGGAAACTACATGTCCGAGCTGGACCCGGATGAAACAAATGATGACTATCAAGAAGCCCGCTACCAGATAGACCTCTATGGATCCTGGGATTTTCGGGAAAACTATATGGCATTCCTCTCCGTTGAGAATATTACAGGATATATAAACGAGTCCCTGGGACCTTTTTACGGGCAGAAATTAACTCTGGGTTTGGAAACGTCGTTCTGACGTTTAGAAAGTATTACACAATAACCATAGGAGGATAGTTATGGTTGATGTTATTCTGCGAAGAGGTGCCGTACTTGCTGCGGTCTCTCTGATTCTTCTTCTCACCTTCAGCTGCGAAGGCAGCAGCGCCGGCTCGGATAGTTCCGGTAGCGGGGCATCCACTCTGGTCATCAGCGCCGCTGATGGCGATCCTGCGTATGTCAGTCTCTCCAGCGGAACGGTACTTGCCGACGCAGTCGCAGACACGACAGACTGGGACCTGAAGTTTACCTACGACAGGACCATCCACACCAACAGCGGATACACCGCCTCGGCATCCGGTGATAACAGCAGCGGATGCGGCGGCGTCTATTATGCAGGAAGCGCGTCATCGGCAGACGGGGTAAGTTCCGCTACCCTTGAAGCAGCAAAAACCGTCTTTGACGGAGGCGAAAGCGATTGGCCGACCAATAAACATTTCGAGGAGTACCACTACTTTACTCCGACTGCCCAGATGGGAACCTGGGAAGGGGCGTTGAATATAATGACCTATCATGGGTATGCGACTGGCAGTGGAACCGATACCGACCCCTGGGTTACATACGAGTACAACGCCGACGGGTTCTACACCAGCGCAGCCATGGGAGAATACATTATGACCAACAATGTCTACATCATACGCCATGGAGACGGGAGTAAACACACTGCAGTACAGGTCACCGCCATGGAGACCAGCGACAACGACAGCGACAGAGTGTATCAGATCAAGTACCACACCCTGGATTAGTACGCTGGAGGATTGAGTATGAACTGGTTTGTTCAGGGCGGTTGGCCGATGTATCCCATTCTCATTTGCTCGGTTGCCGCTCTGGCGGCCATTATTGAACGGACCGTCGTGTTTCTATTAACAATGGAAAATCCCCGCCGGGTACTGAAGGAGTCTGAACAGGGAGATCCACTGCGAAGAAGAGGCCTCTGTTCCGCAGTGGCTGCAGCATACGCCGCAGCCCCCCGGGAAGAAGAAGCCCGGGTCTTTGAAGAATCCGTATACCAGGCGGGAAAACAGGTAATACGGTCCTTCTCTTCCAGAATCGCTATGCTCGCGGTTATAGCGCACCTTACCCCGCTGATGGGCCTGTTCGGTACGGTGCTGGGAATGATCGGCGTCTTTCAGGGATTGCAGGACGGTCAGGGGCGTGCGGAGATCAGCGCTCTGGCGGGGGGAATCTGGGTAGCCCTTCTTACTACCGCGTTCGGTCTCGCGGTGGCCATACCTGCCTTCGCGGCGCACCACATTTTCGAAGCCATAATCAGGCGCCGGACCGAAACAATGGAAGCACTGCTGCCGGAATTAAACCGAATCTTCAATCGCAGTGTAGCCATTGAAGCAGGCGGCAACACCGAAGAAGAGTCACGACACGATAAGGAACTCCATGAAGACGTTTATTCCGCCTGATCCGCCGAGGCACGGAATTGAAATTACCCCCCTGATTGACGTTGTCTTTATCCTGCTGCTCTTCTTTGTGCTCACCTCGAGTTTCGCGGACCCCGCACTGCGGACGGACCTCCCGGAATCAGACACGGACTCACATCCGAAAGTTTCGGATATCAATATAGCCCTGACTGCGGACGGAGCGATACGGACCAACGGAAGTCCCGGGTCTCTGGAGGACATCGACAACATGATCCTGATTCATATCAATGTTTCAGGGGAGACACCGGCCGTGACGCTTCAGGCTGACCAGAACGTACCCTACCGGCATGTTTTCACGATTATTGATCTGCTGAAGTCACGGGCTATCAGCGAACTGCAACTGGCCTACAGTCCGGGACCATCGGATAATTAAGTCCGGACAATGAAAAACGGACCCATTCCTGCAGCGTTCGTTCTCTCCATACTGATTCATAGCCTGCTGGTCTTCGGCTATTATCCTGATCTGAAGGTCCGTCCGGCACCGGAAGAGAAAACAGTGAGCATTCAACTGGCTGACGTCAGATCCCCTGCTCCTCCCGCAGAGGAGAAACAGGATACCCCGGCCGTTCCATCCTCGCCGCTACCATCACAAACACCGACAGAACCGGAACCTGCCCCTGAACCTGATCCCCCGGCCGCCTCCCCCGCCACCCCGACATCTTTGTCGAAGGAAACGACAGTCTCTGCGCCTGAAACCTCCGACACGGCTCCGGATCCCGCAACCCGGGAAGCCTGGGCCGTTCTTGTTCGACAACAAATACACGCCAACAGAAAATACCCTCTGGCCGCACGGCGCAGGGAGGAAGAAGGAATCGTCGTTGTCAGTTTCTCCCTGGACAGAAAAGGAAGTATTGTTTCAGGACCCGCGATAGAAAAACCCTGCAGGTCCCCGCGTTTAAACCGGGCGGCCCTGCAAGCGGTCCGCGAAGGCGCCCCTTATCCAGAGCACCCCGCCGGAGCGGGTCCGGAATCTGCTTTCTTCTCAGTACCGATCCATTTTTCGCTGGACTGAACAATCATGACCAGAGAAAGAGGGAACAGCCCTTTCAGATACCTGACCTTTTCGGGAATAAAACCCAGAGCCGCAAGAAAATCGAGGTATCCCTGAAGCGACCAGCGGTTCCTTACCTGGAATCCCGCCAGGGAGGCGATGCGGGAAACACCGCGACTTACCAGAGTTTCACCATGACAATAGGTAGGCAGCAGCAGTATCCCTCCCGGTTTGAGAAATCCGGCAAGATGAATGAGTGCGTCCCCTGGATTATCCAGAAGATGCAGCACATTTGCGGCAACGACGGCATCAAAGATGTTCTTCTCAAAGGGCAGGTCATGAATATCCATACAATCAAATCTGCAATTATCCGCGCCTGCTTCACGGGCCTTCCGGTTTGCAAGTTCAACCATAACCGGTGAGATATCACAGCCTTGCACTTCTTTTACCTTTTCTGCAAGCCTCAAGGCCAATATGCCGGTACCTGAGGGGACGTCCAGAACCCTGCTTTCATTGTTGACACAGGGCCCGATCATATCAAGCATGGCAGCGTATATCGGCAAATCCCTCCTGACAATGCGATCGTAATTCGGTGCGACCTTATTCCAGTAAGCAACAGTCCTGTTCTTCCGCATCATTACTCCCCCACCCCGCTTGGCACAATAGAAAGTTCATGCAGCTTTATTTAGCTTTCCGTACCCGATGTATTATAGTTCAAACTTCAATATTTTAGTATTGACAATAATTGTTAGTATCATTGACCAAAATCTATATTCAGGATATATGTTAACGCTTATTAACACAATCCCTCTGGAGTTATACATGAAAAATATTCTCACAATCATCATTGCTCTCAGTTTGCTTTCATCGGCCAGCTTGTTTTCAAGCGGTAGCGGAGAAAAACAAGTAACAACATACAGCGGTACCGAAGGACGTATAACGGTCTACGTCTCAGGACCGGAAAACATGCTTAACAAACTGGAAGAAGTTTTTGAATCCACCGAAGGAGACGTTCTTGATCTGGTCCAGATGGGCTGCGGCCCCTTGCGGCAGCGGATCTGGACCGAGTATGAGTCCGGGGGAATCCAGGCGGACGTATTCTGGGGCTCCGACCCACTGATCTACAATGCGCTGGACGCCGCAGGGGCCCTCGAGCCATATACCCCCCGAGAAGCCGATATGCTGAAGCCCGAGTTCGTTACCGGACACGACTATACCCTGATCAACGAACGTTACGGTGTAGTCATTTATAACAGGGAAAAGCTTTCCGGCAGCAAACCTTCAGGCTATGCTGCCCTGCTTGACCCGGGCTACCGTGACCGGATGGTCCACGCCGATCCGACCCAGTCATCCACGGCCCTGGCCCTGATTGGGGGACTCCGGGAGCTTATGGGCAACGACTGGAATTATCACCGGAATCTCGTCGATAACGGTCTCTTCCTGGCCCGGAAAAACAGTGATGTTCCTTCCAAAATCCAGGAAGGGGAATTCGACGCCGGCATAGCTCCCCACGACGCGGTGCTGAGACTGCAGAAAAAAGCGAAAAAGGAAGGTTACCCGATCACCCTGGCAATCTGCTGGCCCGAAGAAGGGGCAATCGCAATCCAGCGTCCGCTTGCCATAAGTAAAAACCCCATGAGACCGGAAGAAAACAGCCGTATTGCCCAAAGCTTCGCGGACTTCATGCTCTCGAAGAAGGCTCAGCAGATTACCGTTCAGTTCGGGTTTGTCAGCGTACGGAGGGATCTTCCCGCAACGCCCGGGATCCCCGATGATATTCCTGTCTACCGGGTAGACTGGGACTCCCTGTCGGAAAAGCAGTATGCGGTCAGAAGCGGTTTTTCGGACCTCTTTGAATAAGATCCTCACCATCCTGGCCCTTTCGTGGACGGGCCTCATCCTCGGGCTCATAGTACTCTATCCGCCCCTGGTTCTTGCACGGCAGGCCCTGTTTCCCGGGGGGGATTTTTCCCAGCTGCTTTCCCGGGGAACCCTGAAAGCCCTGACGAACTCGCTGATTACCGCTTCCGGGGTATTCCTCTTCAGTTCCTTTACTGGAACCCTGTTCGCCTGGCTGCGGGTGCGGACGGACATCCCGGGGAAAAAGCTGCTGGATGCCTGCGTACTGCTGGCATTCATCATTCCGCCCTACATCTTGGGAATCAGCTGGTTGCAGATATTCGGTTCCGGCGGATACCTGAACAGAGTGATCAACGTCATAGTTCCCGGAGGGGATTACCGCTTTCCCTGTTACTCACTGGGAGCGGCAGTCCTGGTTCTGGGGCTGCACCTCTATCCCTTGAGCTACTTCGCCGTCAAGAATACCCTTCTCCAGCTGGACTCGGGGCTGGAAACCGTCTCGATTCAGTGCGGAGCTTCCCGGAGACGGACCTTCTTCGCCATTACCCTGCCGGGAATCCTGCCGGCCCTCCTTTCCTCGGGTCTTTTGGTATTCTCCCGGGCCCTGGCCAACTTCAGCGTACCGGCGCTGCTCTGCCTGCCGGTACGACGGGAACTGCTTACAACCCGCATATACGCCTCTCTTGGAAGCCTCAATACCCGGACCGCAGCGCTGCTCTCGTTCTGTCTGGTCCTGGTATCCACCCTTCTCTACGGCCTGCAGGTCTATATATCTGCCCGGTTTTCCCGGGGAGTTTCAAAAAGGCCGGGGGAGCAGCAGCCCTGGCGGTTGCAGCCCCTGGGACGATTCCGCGGGCCTGCAACCGCAGCCGCGGGCCTGTTTCTTATGCTCACCGTGGTTCTGCCCCTGGGGGCGATGCTGACATCCTCTTTCATGAAACGCTGGGGACTGCCCCTGGAGCGGCAGTATCTTACATTGCATAATTACCTGCATCTGCTGACGGGAGAGAAAACGCGGCGGGCATTTCTCAACAGCCTGAGCTACGGAACCGGGGCGGGCATTCTTGCCCTTCTGGTCGGCGGCTCAACGGCCTTTCTTTCCCACACCCGGCGAGCAGGAGCCGGCCGGGTCCTGGAAGCAGTCGCGTCATGGCCAATGGCGTTCCCCAATATTGTACTGGCGGTCGGGGCGATTCTGGCCTGGAACCGGTCCCCTTTTTATCTTTACGGTACCCCCTGGTGCATCATTGCAGCCTACGCTGCCCTCTTCACCCCCCTGGTATTGAAACAGATAAGCGCTCTCCTCGAAAACCAGGACCCACGTCTCGTGCAGGCCGCCCGCACTTCCGGCGCCGGTCCCGCCCGCAGTTTTCTGACGGTTACCCTTCCGGCCATCCTGCCGGGAATAGAATCGGGACTCCTCGTTTGCATGCTAATCGCACTGAGGGAGATTCCCATAGCCCTGATGCTCTACTCGGCGGGACAGGAAACTACGGGTGTGCTTCTTTTCGGGATGCAGTCCCAATCCTACGGACTCGAAATAACTTCCGCCCTGGCCGTTACCATTATCGTACTGATCTTTACGGGCAACATGTTTATTACCGGCATCAAAAGGAGAAGAATCAATGCCAAGACTCCTGATACGCGGTCTCAGTAAATCCTATGATCTTACCCCTGCCGTCAGAGACCTCGACCTGGACATCAGGGAGGGAGAACTTACGGCTATTCTCGGGCCCTCAGGCTGCGGCAAAAGTACCCTGCTCTCCTGCATCGCGGGTATCCTGCAGCCCGATAGAGGCGAGATCCTGCTGGATGATCGGATTCTGTTCTCCGGAAAAAAGAGGATTTCCATACCTCCGGAGAAGCGTAACATGGGAGTCGTCTTCCAGAGCTACGCCCTCTGGCCCCATATGCGGGTGGCGGCAAATCTTGCCTATCCTCTGAAAATTCGCCGCCGTCCCGCCCCGGTAATCCGAAGGGAAATCTCCCGCATCCTGGCGCTGCTGAAACTGGAAGGCAAGGAACTGCGTTATCCCGGAGAATTGTCCGGTGGAGAACAGCAGAGGGTCGCCCTTGGACGCGCCCTGATAATGCAGCCGGACCTGCTGCTTCTGGATGAACCGCTGTCGAATCTGGACGCAAGGCTACGGGAAACCATGCAGGAAGAGATCCGCTGCATCCAGCAAAACCTCAGCCTCACCATTATTCATGTAACCCACGACCAGGGCGAAGCCATGGCGATGTCGGACCGGATAACCGTCATGAACGGGGGCCGGGCACTCCAGACGGGATCGCCCCGGGAGATTTATTTCGCCCCGTCCTGCGGCTTCGTGGCTGATTTCGTCGGCACCAACAACCTTGTGGAAGGGATAATTGTCCGCAGCGGGGACTGCAGCCTGCTCCGTGTGAATGAGAGGCTCTCCCTTCCTCTGCCGGAAATGCAGGACGATGAGGGCCCGGCCCTGTATGCTGTGCGTCCGGAGGACGTTGTACTGAACCCGGCAACCGGCGGTTCCGGAATTCCCGGGGGAACGGTGCGTACCCGCACATTCCGGGGAGCCCACATCTTTTATGTCCTGGAATTCGGCAGAGTGCAGTTCCGTGTACAAACCCACTCCGACAGCATCTACAAGCCCGGGGATGTGGTTTCTTTTATTATCCGCAAGGCAGTCCGCATCCGGTGATCCTTTCCCAACCAATTGACAAACAACAGAATCATGTATAGTTTTATAGTTAAGGCTACCTTTTTTAGCCATGATAACCACCATCATTTGTGTGCAGGAGGCAAGGACAAAACCATGAAAAAAGGCATGATTGTATATTCAAGTAAAACCGGGAACACCGCAAAGGTCGCCCAGGAAATTTACGAACGGCTCAACCTTGAGAACATATCAGAATTGCACCCCGTAGAGTCCGCTCCGGACCCTGCAAGCGCAGACTGGCTGCTGGTAGGTTTCTGGGTCGACAAAGGAGACGCCGACCCCCGAGCCCTGGAGTACATCGGTAAAATCATGGATAAAAAGGTCGGGGTTTTCGGAACCCTTGGAGCCTACCCTGGTTCACAACATGCCGAAGACGTAAAGGAGCGGGTCGGCGCCCGTATCAGTAAAAACAATACACTCCTGGGCAGTTTTCTCTGCCAGGGAAAAATCGACCCCAAACTGAGGGAAATGTTCAGGGGATTCCCTCCGGGTCATCCCCACGCAATGACGCCGGAAAGGATCAAACGGCACCAGGACGCTGAGTCACACCCGGATAATGAAGACATAACAGCGGCTGCAGATGCCTGCAGAGAGATGCTCATCAAGGCAGGAGTATGCTGAGCAGCAGAATGACCCGGCCCATAACAAAGCAGCAGCTTGCGGCACGAGTCCTTATTGTAACCCTGGTATTCCTCAGTTGGATCGGACTGAGCATGGGCAGCGTGAAAATCCCCTTAACCATCCTGCTGCAGATCCTCTCGGGAAACGACGGTTCATTACCAGAATACCTGACGACCATAGTATGGAATGTCCGGATGCCAAGGATATTCATGGCTGTTCTGATCGGCTGCATGCTGGCCTCCTCCGGTACGGTCGTGCAGGCGGTATTCCATAACCCCCTTGCCGACCCCTACATTATCGGAATAAGCGCGAGTGCGGTAGCAGGGGCGGTTCTTGCCTTTCTGCTTGACCTGCCGGTTGTTTTCTACGGAATATTCGCCTTCTGCATCTCCGTCGCAACCACGTTCATGATCTTCCGTCTGGCCATGGGCCGCGGTGCAGTAAAAATCACAACCCTGCTTATCATCGGAGTAGCGGCCTCCTCCTTTCTCGGGGCCTTTACCTCCTTTGCGATGTACGCTGTGGGAGAAGATTCATATAAAATCATTATCTGGACCATGGGATATCTTGGCTCTGCCAGCTGGCTTAAAGCAGCCATGCTTGTTCCTCCGCTGTTTGCGGCCCTTCTTTTCTTCTGCTTTCACCGTCACGACCTGGATGCCCTTATGCTGGGAGACCAGGAGGCCCATGCCCTGGGTATTGACGTGGGAAAACTGAAAAAGCAGTTGCTTGTTGTCAGCTGCCTTATCGTCTCATTCTCGGTGGCCTTCAGCGGAATGATAGGGTTTGTCGGCCTGATAATCCCCCACACAATGCGGCTTCTCATCGGGCATAGCAACACAAAGTTGCTGGGGATGACCAGTCTGGCCGGAGGTGTATTCCTGCTCTTTGCGGATACTATCGCACGAAATCTTCTGGCACCTGTGGAGATCCCAATCGGAACAGTAACCGCATTCTTCGGAGCTCCTTTTTTTATCTACCTGGCAATACGAAGCAAGGGAGGAATAACGCCATGACCATTCCGCGGACAGCCATTGCCGCCAAAAATCTGACCTTCTGCTATAGCCACCGGACGCGCAGACAACAGGCAGAGAAGGCGATTCTCGACAACCTGACTATGGAAATACAGTCCGGTGAGTTTACCGGAATTCTGGGACCCAACGGTTCAGGAAAAACAACGCTGCTTAGGAACATCCTTCGTTATCTGGAATCAGACAGGGGAACAATATCTGTGTACGAACGTTCCCAGAGAGACTACTCCGCCAGGGAGTTGGCAGAGAAAATGAGCCTGGTTCCCCAGAAGTCCGGAGGCGGGGCTTCACTTTCTGTTCACGAAATGATCCTTTTGGGGCGGCTGGTACATCTGGAGAACCGTTGGGAGGGATTTTCTGCCCTGGATCACAGTATTGTTGACCACGTAATCGACGTACTGGACCTGAATGAATTCCGTGACCGCCGCTGCCATACTCTCTCCGGGGGTGAGTTCCAAAAGGTTCTTCTCGCCAGAGCGCTGGTTCAACAAAGCAGCATATTACTTCTCGACGAGGCCACAGCCAGTCTCGATCTGCGCCATGCCACAGAAATCATGGACATGGTGCGAAGACAGACCGGCTCCGGAAAAACCGTCATTGCCGTCATGCATGACCTCAATCTCGCAGCCCGTTACTGCGACCGGGTAATTCTGTTGAAAAATGGCCGGGTCCGTTATTCAGGTTCTCCCGCTGAAGTTTACCAGCGGGCCATTATCCGGGAAATCTATGAGATTGATGCCTATATCTCCGCGGACGACGAAGGAATCCCTTTTGTGCTGCCGAAATGCAAAGCTTTCTGCGGGGAGCAACAGATGACGAAGGAGGTGGTATGAACAGAGAAAGACGATTCCGTTCCCACCATGATGCTGAACATGCCTTACGAAGCGCATTGAATATAAGCTCCCGACGACCCGCCGGTCCGCCTATGGGAGAAGACGGAAGCGCTTCATCCCTGGAAAAACTGCTGCACAGCAAACCTGGAAACTCCCCCAGGGGGGTATACCTTCATGTTCCGTTCTGCGACAGAATCTGCACCTTCTGCAACATGAATCGCAAACTGGCGGCCATGGATGGACTGCAAAAGTACTCCGCGAAGCTGGAAAAGGAGTTTCTGGATGCAGGACAAACCCCCTATGTACAGGAAAAAGAGTTCGACGTGATGTATTTCGGAGGAGGCACCCCTACGGTCTTTCCTCCGGCAGAACTCGAGAACCTCCTCGATACTGTCACCCGGAACATTCCACTCAGCAGTTCCGCTGAGTGGACAGTGGAAACCACCCTGCACAACCTGAGTGATGAAAAAATAAAGATGCTTGCCCGGGCAGGTGTCAATCGCCTTAGTGTGGGAATACAGACATTCTCCGACAGGGGACGTAAGCTTCTGGGACGCACCGGAAACCAGGAGAGTATTGTCACCCGCATGGAACAGGTACGGAGACTCTTTGACGGTACTTTAGGAATAGACATCATATACAGTTACCCTGGCCAGACCCTCCAGGAACTGGATGAAGATCTTCTATGGACAGAGCGTCTGGGAATAGACGGGGTCAGCTTTTATTCCCTGATGATTCAGGAGGACTCAACCCTGAGCAGGCGAATACAGGAAGGGAGTCTCATGTTTGAGCGAAATATAGGGGGGGACCTTGAGCTGCACAACCGCCTTTACAGAGGGATGTTGGACCACGGGTTCGAACTCCTGGAACTGACCAAGATGGTCAAGCCGGGCAGAGACGAGTACCGTTATATCAAGGTCAGGTACAGCAACGGAGATATTCTTCCCCTGGGAACAGGCGCCGGCGGCCGAATCGGGAACCACCAGGTTTACCGTATGGCCCCGGGACGGGACATGATCGCACCGGTTAATACAGCATTTGACGGATACAACCTGCTTCTCGGTTACCTCCAGTACGGACTGTATGATGGGGAAGAGCTTTCCCTCCGCTGTCCTGACTGTCCTCCCGAGTATGTTCTGTCCCTCTTGAAACAGTATTCAGCCGAAGGTCTGCTGGAGAAGAAAGCACCTGATTCGTGGAGGCTTACTCCGGAGGGTGTGTTCTGGGGCAACAATCTTGCAGTCGATTTTATGCAGAAAGTAATTCGTAAATCAGGAGTCATCTATGAAACATCCAACTGTTAAAACAGCGCTCATTCTACTGACATTTCTCACCTCCGAAGCTCTTTTCGCCAGCGGAAGCGGAGACCATTCCCGTTCAGATACCGGCACCAGGGCGGTTCTTCCCGAAGGTCACCCTCTTGTACACTGGAGGGCAAACGATTCAATCGGTGATTGGTATTTTGAGATTGGAAGTGGAAACAGAATCTTTCTGATCGATAGTCTTGGAAACAGACTGGAGCTTAAGGAACTGAACAGCTTCGTTATTACATCTGCCGGTGCTATAGAGACTTTCTACATGATCGGGGCGGAGGACAGGATTTCCGCTATAGGTACTTCCCGCGCAGGTATCTGGCCGGAGGATAAGACTGCTGATCTTCCCAGCGTTGGGAACCTGGCCCGGCCAAGTTTTGAAAAGATTATCGCCGCCGAACCGGACCTGACAATTATCAATGGGATGAACAGTGATCTTGCACAGCAGCTTACAGCGGTGGGGATTCCCGTACTTGTACATAATCCCGGATCCATAGAGGAAATCATCAACTCTATACTGGTCCTTGGTATCCTGAGCGGCACCAAGGAGAAAGCGGTGGAACTGGTATCGGAGCGATGGGGTGCCCTGCAGAAAATACAAAACGAGCTTAACGAAGAACCCCTGAATCTGAAGGGGGCCTTTGTCTATGCCCTTGAACCTCTGCAGGCGTTTTCCATCGAATCTCTTCCCGGGGAGATCCTGAAGATTCTGGGGGTAAGCAATATTGCAGCCAGCACAAGCGGCCAAAGACCAATCCTGACTACCGAGTATATCCTGCAACAGAACCCGGACTTTCTTTTTGGAGCAATGTCCATTAATAATGAGAAGGACCTTCTGAACGCCAATTCAGCCATAACAAAGACCCGGGCAGGGCAGGAGAAAAACATTTTCATTATTCCCAGTCAGCTTATTCTGCGCCCCTCACCGCGGATCATTGACGCCCTGAGCATGCTGCATGAGAAACTTAAGGAGATCGGTCCTGCCTCAACTGACGGAGAGGCAGACTGACCGTTGGAACCGCGACGCGATGCGGGACGAGTAATCACCCAGCCCCTGATACCGGGCGTAATCGATACACTCGACCCGTTCCGCCAGTATGGAAAACTCCGGAATGCTCTCAAGATGCAGTTCCACCATTCGTTTCCGCCGGGTATCCAGCCGGGTCAGGATGGTACCGAAATGCAGGCCGAAGCATCCGGTTGTATTTCTCCTCTACTCATGCGGTACATAGGGTCTCCTGAAAAACTCATTTTCACCTTTTATCCGGCATTTACGACCGGTTTGCTACTAAATATTTCCGACTGGAAGACGGTAAGATAAAGCGCTTAAAGATCCTTGAGGATCTTCTCCATATTCATCACCAGCATATTTACCATGATGGTTGTCACTGGTTATTCTTAGTTTCTTCATATACACAGTCCAATCCGTATCACCTCTTCCCAACACCAAATGCACCTTCGATTGCCTGGCGGATACTTTCATCCCGGCGTTCCTGTTTTCTTTTCGCCCTCAGAATCTTTTTATCAATACCTGCAGTGCTCACCGGACGGCCCAGGGGAGGCCCAGATAATCTGATCTTACGTTCTTCACACCAGGCCCTGTTCTCCCGCGTCCGATAGATCTTATCCACATGGACCGATTCAGGATAATGACCAAATCGATCTCTATAGCGCTCCACCTGCATCTGCAAGTCACCGCTTTCATTGTACGGTTCCCACTCCAGCCGGTCGATATACATCAGTCCATGTTCAGCAATTGCTGCAGATATCTTGGCTCTGAACTCATAGGCCCCTCGTGCTTTTCCGCGGGCGATCGGACGAACATGAGGATGCGACAAACTGACGATCTTTCCGCGGATCGAGTGTTTATGTTTCTGGTATAGATACATCTGCTGATCATACGCTTTGTTGATTACCAGCAAATCCCTATATTCTTTCCTACTCAAGTGACTCATTGGAACTGATTTTATTAATTCCTTAACTGTCTTCAAGTTACGCCGTACACACTGCAGTTGCTGCCTGGTTGTCTTACGTATCTGCTGTCGTGTCCTTCGCCGGCCCCGCGCAAAGGTCAGATACTGTTTCCGTGCTCGTATCCGGTAGGTCCTCGGTTTCTTCTAAAGGTCACTTTCGGCGTACAGGGTATCAATAATACCTTCAAGTTTCTTCCGCTCATCATCAAGTAAGCCAACATCATTCGGGAAACGGATGTCCTGCGGAATACAGGTCGCATCCAGTATCAGCTGACCCTCATTATCCTGATCATCATCGCTATAGTCATTCTTATCGTTCTTTTTGCTCTTTTTCTTTTCAACAAATTATTTTGCGATAAGTTCATTCACTTCCACGATAATCTCACTGCCCAGGCGTTTTCGAAAATACACCATCAGACTCGCTTCAAAGATGGGGTCTTCCTGATAAGATTCAAAGCCAAGAAAATATTGAAGATACGGATTTTCCTGGATTTCCAGTATCGTTTCTTCATCCGTAAGGTTCTTCTTTTCCTTGATGATAAGGGCTCCCAAGACAACCCGAACGCTCTTCGCTCGGCGTCCTTTTTCTTTGGAAAACTTATACGCATACCGCGGTTCTATCTCTTTCCAGGGGGATAATCCTGGCCATTTGTACCCAACGGTTATCGGCTCGCAGGCGGCCACCAAAAGGCAGATAGAAATCCACAAACTCAGGGTAAGCTACTCGCTTTTTATACAAATCACCCCTCCCATCAAGTGCACGCCTTTTTGGCCATTTTTCGCGTTTTCCGTGCACTTTAACAGGAGAAATCCTAACATATTTTCCTACTCTATGGGAATTTACCTATTTTTCAGGAGACCCTCTGTACACGCTTGGGGAAGCACCAGCCACCCTGACAAAACAGAGATTGAATGTCCTCAGGTTTTCGAATCCGACATCAAAGGCGATATCAATAATCTTACGATCAGTTTCGGTCAGCATCCTGCAGGCTTCATCTACCCTCAGTCTGTTGATATAATCCGAGATCTTCTCTCCAGTAAGGAGTTTAAACATTCTTCCCAGATGATCCTGGCTCATATTTACCGAAGCAGCAAGATCGTATCTTGACAGGGGATCCCTGTACCTGGCTTCGATCAGATCGCGTACCGCCTCCACCTTGATCTGGGTATTATCGGTAACTGCCTTTTCCCTGCGTTCTGATTCCCTTTTACTGATAAGAGCATTCAATTCACTCCGTATTCCCGTAATACTCTGCTCAAGTTCCCTGAGTTTGTACCTCAACCCGAGGAGCATTACCAGAACGAAGCCAAGGCTTCTCACGTGGATAAAATCAATCAGTCCCAGAGGCAGGAGATTGGAGTAGCTCATCCAGAATTCGATATAGGATAACAGCTGAAAGCTGACTGCTGTCAGCATGAAAATCGCTTTCCTGTTTTCAGGCGATTTTTTCCGGATAAGAGAAACGATTGTGGCATAGATCATGGGAAGCACCGTCAAGTAATCCAGGACCATCGAAAAAGTTGTGAAGACGCAGCGCCCCGAAATCGGAATAAAGAACTGGACTGCTGCCAGCAGTACCGCAATATAGATCATTGCAGACAGAATACGGTCTATACCAGGCGTATGAGTCTTCGTGTCCAGATAATATCTGCAGAACAGAAGGTTTACTATTACGGTCAGAGGATATGCCAGACTGAAAAGGGCGATGCTGAACATCGGATGCTGCTGCCATATAAGTTCAAATCCCAGACCGGAACTGGCTATATGAACCATATATCCGGCAGCAATGAGCATGGCCAAATAAAAATACCCTTTTTCCCGTACTGAAACCGCCAGGAAAAGGGCATACATCAGCAGAATGAAGGTCGCTCCGAAGATGCCGCCATAGATGAATTTGTTCCTCATGCTGTGCCGGTAATATCCTCTTTCCGTCCACAGCCGGATCGGCACAGTGTCGACAAGTTGGCTGTCGGTCCTTATATAAAAACTGTGGAGCCCCGGCTCCAGCCGCAAAGGGAATACTATTCTGCTGTCCTGAACGGCTCTTCTGTTCATCGGGAATTCATACGCCCCTGCGATCATTCTGTATCCGCCGCCATGGGGATAAAACAGATCGTACCAGGAGTATATGCTCTTTTCCAGTTGAATCATCAGATTCACTGGCTTCAGACCGGGGTTATTCAGGGCAAATTTTATCCAGTAGGCGTTTCCCGAAAAGTCCAGTACCGGCAACTTTTCTTCGGATTTTCTGTAGGAGGCAGAAATTTCGGGAGCGGAGGCATCTTCAACACCCCATTCAATAATTATTTTCCGACCAGTTTCTATTTTTTCCATTTCGACCCGATAGCCGTTTTCCGTGTGTGTGAGGATTACATTTATTTCAGGATCCGAACTCATTTTCCCCGACAGAAGGATATTACGAACCTCTGGAGGCAGGGTCCTGAACCGGCTGAGATTTGAGAAAACGACCTCCTCACTCACTATCTCCAGGTCTTTCCCAATATAAAAACCTTCCTGGAAATTTCCGGAGATGGTTATCGCAGCGGGGTCCGCGGCGGATGCGAGCACCGGCAGCAGAAGTATAAAAGGGAAAAGGAGAAGCCTCGCAAAACATTTTTTAATGGTATTCATGGAAAATCTCTGTCCGGACATTTTTTTTCCAGACCGTATGAAAATATTGTAATACTCTTGCACACAATTAATATCACGAGGGAAATAATAATGTCAAACATTTCAGTGCAAGTCAATTACAAACCGCTGCTATGGTTTATCGGCGGATTCGGTGCTTTTATTTTCACACGGGTAATGAATTATATACCCATAGCTCTGCCTGTCGGCGCTCTGCTGATTCTCAGGTTCAGCAGATCCCGGAAAACGTTCAAGGGAGTCCTCTTGACTGTTTCAGGATTTATTATATCCATACTGGCAAGTGAGCTGTTTCCTCTCCCTGCTTCCGAAGCAGCATTCATTATTTTTCATATCCTCAAGCTGACTGTAAAGGGAATCTTTTTCTCTCTTCCGTACCTGATCGACAGGATTGTATATAAAAAACCGGATGGTTTCCTCAGAACTCTTGTTTTTCCGGTTGCCGCGGTAACAGTATATTTTCTTGATTCCACTTTAGGACTTTTCAAGGGAACGGCCTTTTACTATGCCTTCATGCAGTATGGGAGCTCTTCCCTTGTCCAGTTCCTTTCAATAGCCGGTATATGGGGAACCGGATTTATTCTTCTATGGAGTTCCTCTGTCGTCTGCTGGATCCTTGAGAATGGTTTTGAGTGGAAGATTATCAGAAAGGGGGTTTCAGTCTACGTTGGGATTATACTGCTTGTGTTTGCCTACGGCGGAATACGAACATCGCCGATGTTCTATGCTTATTCCGGGAAAACAGTTACCACCGCGTCAATTATTCTGGCCGAGATCAGTCCCATGGAAGTCTTCGAGAAACTGGACGGCAGAAAATTCTCCGATCTGAACTTGGTGGTTCCCGAAATAGAAAAACGAGTCCGTCAGGCTGCCGGGGCCGGGGCCGAGATCGCGGCGCTGCAGGAGTTTGCTGCAATTATTCCTCAGGAGGAAGAAGATGCTTTTATCGGACGAATGCGAAGAATTGCCACGGATAACAGCATATATCTATGCGTGAACTATGTCTCTCTGCCTCCCCGGCATTCCGGACGTCATGACTATTCCTTCGGATTGATAGAACTTGATGATGGCGAAGAAGGAAAAAACAAAGCGCTTCTTATAGACAGTAATGGAGAGATAAAGATTGAATACACAAAGCGTCATGTTAACCTGCTTGAGGGCAACTATATTCTTGAGTCTTCTTCGGAGCAGATCCCCGTAGCCGATACTGCTTTCGGCAGGATAGGCGTCGTAGTCTGCAAGGATATGGAATATTCCCGCTTCATGCGGCAGGCTGCTCAGAAGCACGCCGATCTCATTATTGCTCCCTCCTCGGAAGCAACCCGTGCACTGGCAATTACCTACAGTCAGATGCTGAGAGCGGTAGAATACGGGTTCTCATTTATTCGTCCCTGCAGTTACGGTCTTTCAGTGGCGGTGGATTATCATGGAAATATTCTGGCCTCAAGTAACTCATTTACATCTCCGGGAAACACTATGTACGCGGAAGTTCCCGTCCCGGGCACATCAACCCTGTATGGAATTACAGGTGATCTGTTCGCCTGGATATGCTGTTCGGTCTTTTTCCTGTTTCTCCTGCACATATTGTATACAGGCTTAAAGGACATGAAAAAATAGCGACCGGTCATTGTTTGTTTACCGTTCAAGTTTTAGATAAAAATCAAAATGGAGAAGTTAATGAGAAAATGGGGTATTCTGTTTCTTTTCCTGGTCGGAATTCAGGGACTGATATTCGCTCAGCAGGCACCAGAAATTAAAGTGAATTACAGACTCCTTCCACGTGCGGACTTCGATGCAAGTGCATCATTTCCGCAGGTTTTCAGCAGGGGGAAAACAGTATTCGTCAATACTGTCCGCTGCGGATACACAGTTTACGATCTTGATGACTGGGGAGTTGACTGGGAAAGTGCAGGGGATACCGCGGAATTTTATTCTCTCACCTATACCCTCGTCTATATGCAGCAGTTTTCTGCATTCTGGTCATTTATGGCCCGGTCGTCGGCCGGCCTTGCATCTGACTTCGAAAAGAATATATCCGGTGACGACATTTCATTTTCAGAGATGCTGATTCTCATGCACCGGTTCAGCTCAGGTTTTTCCCTCGGCGGAGGCGCTTTATATTCTCTTCGGGCCCAGGAAGTCTATCCTCTTCCTTTCCTGGTGTTCGAGTGGATTCCCGTAAAGGGGATGAAGATAGCGGGAATTGTTCCCGATAGTATCAGGATTAGCTTCATATTTCAGGAGTCGACTGGATTTGAATTATTTTTAAAAAAAGAGTCATTCAACTATCATGGAAATCCGGATAAATACCGTGTTGACAACCCCAGACTGGTATACACCAATCTGATTGCAGGTTCGGTTCTGCGTGTTACTGTGTCTGAAAGTATCAAACTGAATTTTGAATGCGGATATGCCTTTGGCGGAAAGTTCAAGCTGTATAACGGACATGATAAAGAAATGTCGATTGACACTGATCCTGAAATGCATGCAAAGATAGGTTTATCGGCAGGGATATAATAACCATGTAGCGGAGTTACGAAAACGTATGCAGGGCGAACGCATATAAACTCATCCAGGGAGACGGCAGTCAATAGCGTCATCAGAACTAAAGAGCAACTATGCTAAATATGCATCATCCAGATGGCAAATTCTTCTCCGTCGCTTTAGTGATTGCTTAGAGTTCTTATCACTGGAGCTTAAGGAACTGAACAGCTTCGTTATTACATCTGCCGGTGCTATAGAGACTTTCTACATGATCGGGGCGGAGGACAGGATTTCCGCTATAGGTACTTCCCGCGCAGGTATCTGGCCGGAGGATAAGACTGCTGATCTTCCCAGCGTTGGGAACCTGGCCCGGCCAAGTTTTGAAAAGATTATCGCCGCCGAACCGGACCTGGCAATTATCAATGGGATGAACAGTGATCTTGCACAGCAGCTTACAGCGGTGGGGATTCCCGTACTTGTACATAATCCCGGATCCATAGAGGAAATCATCAACTCTATACTGGTCCTTGGTATCCTGAGCGGCACCAAGGAGAAAGCGGTGGAACTGGTATCGGAGCGATGGGGTGCCCTGCAGAAAATACAAAACGAGCTTAACGAAGAACCCCTGAATCTGAAGGGGGCCTTTGTCTATGCCCTTGAACCTCTGCAGGCGTTTTCCGCCGAATCTCTTCCCGGGGAGATCCTGAAGATTCTGGGGGTAAGCAATATTGCAGCCAGCACAAGCGGCCAAAGACCAATCCTGACTACCGAGTATATCCTGCAACAGAACCCGGACTTTCTTTTTGGAGCAATGTCCATTAATAATGAGAAGGACCTTCTGAACGCCAATTCAGCCATAACAAAGACCCGGGCAGGGCAGGAGAAAAACATTTTCATTATTCCCAGTCAGCTTATTCTGCGCCCCTCACCGCGGATCATTGACGCCCTGAGCATGCTGCATGAGAAACTTAAGGAGATCGGTCCTGCCTCAACTGACGGAGAGGCAGACTGACCGTTGGAACCGCGACGCGATGCGGGACGAGTAATCACCCAGCCCCTGATACCGGGCGTAATCGATAAACTCGACCCGTTCCGCCATTATGGAAAACTCCGGGATACTCTCAAGATGCAGTTCCACCATCCGTTGCTGCCTGGCATCCAGGGGAGACAGGATGGTACCGAAATGCAGGCCGAAGCATCCGGTCGCGTCGCTCCTGTATTCCCCGGGAATATAAACACCTTTCAGGAGGATCCTTTTCCCCTTCCAGGAAAATACAAATTCATTCTCCCCCTCTCCCGGGCTGACCGGGAGCAGCATATGTCCCGTCAGATGCGCCGACGGATCGGTGATCGTAAGCGGATCAAGACTGCCTGCCATTCGGTCAAAGTGATACCGGGCTGAGAAGTAGCGCAGTGCATCATCCTGGCGTATGACAAAACTGAAGGGATTCCCCTGGGAAAAGGCGCAAAACTCCACAAAAAGCTGCAAGGGCGTCTTTGCCGGATTCCGGGAGGCAATATCAAGATAGGGTCCGAGGGAAAGCAGCTCTCCCTCGTCTGAGTTAAACTCCTGAAAGAGGGCTGTCTCGGTTTCTGCCGTTACCGGGCACTGGCAGCTGAGAATCCCGTAGAGCACCGTCTTGAGTGCACTCTTTTCTATGCGGATATTGTTCATACAGGTACACCGGTTCCGGCAGCCTCCCGGACCCAGGCTATACAGCGGGCAAGAAACCGTTCAGTAATTTTTACTTCACCGAACCCTGCATGTTCCTCGGGATCAAGCGTGGTTGCAAGCAGGGTTCCGTTAAAACTCGTCTCATCCAGCAGGATTACAGCTTTTCCTTCGCTGTTGGAAAGCAGGGTCCGCTGCCCGGACTGGGGAGAAAAAACTCCGTGATAATGCCAGCGAAGATCTTCCAGCCCTATTCCGTCGAAAAGACTGTGAGTCCGCTCTTCTATAACCAGATTCCTTGTATACACCTCGCCCGGATCGTAGTTCCGGTCTGCGTCTTTCGGATAACACACCCGCAGGGGGTCTTTACTCCACACCAGGCCCGGCATCCAGGGTAGAATTACTTCGCCAAAAGAGAGAATGGTCCCCCCATGATCCAGATAGCGGACAAGCTTCTCCCGCTCTTTCAGGAGTACCTCCTGATTGGATTCCCGGGGAATGATCAGTGCCCGATACCGATCAAGATCAACGCTTCCAAGCCGGCGGATATAGATCAGCTCCATATCCTCATACCCCGGACGGGTAAATAGATTGTAATGGAAATGCAGGCCGCTGTAGATAACACCGATCTCCAGGCTGCGGCGCCGCTCCCGCAGACGCGGAGCCTCGATTGCAACCCAGCCGATAATATTCGCCAGAGCCCTGGCGGCTCCCTGGTCGCTGGAGAAGCAATGACAGAAGATATCGAACTGGCTTCCTGCAAGGATTATTCCCTCGGTACTCACCCTGTCCTCATAGAGGATTACATCTCCCCTGCTGTTGCGAATCAGCACCTCGACATTTTCCGGGGGTACCAGGTGGCCGTGACTGCACAGACCGTTTATACCTTTGTGCCAGTGCAGGTCTTTCGACTCGATACCCTCGAGAACGGGATGGACCTTGACCTTCACCAGGGGATCGTCATCCTCCGGGGTGAAGCCGCCGGGAAGACATCCCGGAAGCCACCCCCCGTTGTAGTCGCCCAGGACGATCAGGATACCCGGCTGCTCCAGAAATTCCCGGATCACCCGTTTATAGTCTTTAAGCGCCTGCTGATCAACTGAACGGGGGACGATGATGGCATCGTAAAAACTGAGGTCAATCTCCGGAAGTTTATACACATCGACAGGGTAAAACAGACCGCGGTACTTCGGGTCATTCAGGGTCTGATGCTGAAAACTGATTCCGGAATAGAGAACACCGATTCTATTCATTTCTATCTCCTGGTAGTATTTAGTATACGGGGATCAGGGCTCTTCCTCGTCCCCGCGAATGGGTATATTCAACCCCGCGAATCTCCAGACCATAGAGTCTGCGCAGGTTATCATCGTTCATGGTATCGTCAGCAGGTCCGAACAAGTACTCGTCAGGGGAGTACATAAGCAGCACGTCATCGGCAGCAAAGGCGGCGTGGTCGGGAGAGTGGGTCGTGAATATAATACTCAGCCCCTCATTACCGGACAAATCCCGGATGGTATTAAGAATCCTGCCCTGGTTTTTGAAATCAAGGGCCGACGTCGGTTCGTCCAGAACAAGGAGGCTGCATTCCGAGGCCAGGGCACGGGCGATCAGTACAAGCTGCTGTTCGCCGCCGGAAAGGGAAGAGAAATCCCGGTCCCGGAAACGGGTGATCCCCAGGGTATCCAGCAGGGATTCGGCGATATGATAATCCGCCGCTCCTGGCGAAGAGAATAACGGTATATGCCTGGCCCGGCCCATTACCACCATATCCAGAACAGAATATGAAAAGACCACCGAAGCCTTCTGGGGAACGTAACCGCACTCCCCGTTTCGGATTATCTCTCCTCCGCCGACAGGAAACAGCCCCAGCAGACATTTCAGCAGGGTAGTTTTGCCCCGTCCGTTGGGGCCGAGGATGGCCATGGATTTTCCTTTCTCCAGCCTGAAACTGTGGTTACGGAATATCTTCCCTCCTCCGGAGTACCCGAAGGAGATATCCCGTGCCTCAATCATGCTTCCACCCCCTTCCCTGGGTTCTTTTCAGGAGATAACCGAATACCGGTGCGCCGATTATCGCGGTAATGACCCCCAGGGGAATCTCCGCCGCGGTGGCAGCCCTGGCAAGATTGTCGATCCAGAGCAGATAGATCCCTCCAGCCAGGGCAGAGGCCGGAAGCAGACGCCGGTGGTCCGGTCCCACCAGCATGCGGGCAATATGAGGAACCACCAGTCCGACCCAGCCGATAATCCCTGCCGCACTGACGACTGCCGCGGTTATGACCGTAACCGCGGTCAGGATGGCCCAGCGGAGCCTGTCGGTTTTTATACCCAGCGACTCGGCCTCCTCGTCGCCTATACTTACGATGTTTATCCGGAAACGGATAAGATAGAGAAACAGACAGCAGAGGATAATCGGCCCGGCGGCAATGAAGAGCTTTTTATAGGTCATGGTCGCAAAACTCCCCATAAGCCAGACGACAATCGCCGGAAGCTTGTCGTAGGGATCGGCGACATACTTTATAAGGGACGTAAGGGCGGTAAAGAATGCTCCGGCGATGACCCCGGAAAGAACCAGCATAAGTACCGGGGAACGCCCCTGGCTGCGGCTCATAAGATAGACCCCTGCAACGGAAATCAGACCGAAGGCAAAGGCGCTGCCCATGGTCAGTACCTGACTGGAGAAGAACAGGATGGCCAGGGCTCCGCCGAAGCCGCTCCCGGTGGAGACACCGATAACTTGAGGCTCCAGCAGGGGATTACGGAATATTCCCTGAAGCACAGCCCCGCTTATCGCAAGGCCCGCTCCGGAAATCACCGCCATGGCCACCCGCGGCCCCCGGATAAGTGTAACCACCCGGAAGTCGGTGGAGGTCCAGAAAGGCTCCAGAGGAAAAATCGGGGACAGCAGAATACCCGCAACCTTATGCAGGGCGACACCATAGCGACCCACGGTAAAGGAGCCAACAACGGAAACGGCGAGGAGAATACCCAGCATGGTCATGCGGCGGGCGACACCGGTCTTCACCGCCGCGTACTGCGACATACGGACCGCCTGCTATCGTGTAAACACCGAATATCCTGCGGCATCGGCGTTCATGCCAATCCGCAGGATACCGTCAATCTGCTCCTCCGTGGGGACCTTGCCGTAGATCCATTCGTAGTTAGCGGCAATCTCCGCCCGTAAATCATAGCTGAACATATCCGGGTGAAACACCATGGCAAGCCACTTCCACATCAGAGGAGACTCCTGGTTTGGCGGATCCCAGCGGTAGCCTCCGAGGGGAACCTTGTATACCTTACGGTGTCGCACAGCGCTGACGTCGGCAAGCTTCTCGTTGGCATACACATCCGCGGGGGTCAGTTCCGATTCGAACCCGTTGAGAAGGATTATCTCCGGATCCCATGCTATGATCTGCTCCTCGCTGACCTGAGGGAAACTTTTCATCTCTCCTGCCGGGTTAACAGCCCCTGCCAGATTCAGGTAAAAATCGTTATAGGTTCCCTCGCCTGCAACGCTTTTGCTGGACAGGTAACGGAGAAAATAGAGGACCCGTGGCTTTTTCACCTGAGGCACCGCCTCCATCGCGCCCTGTATCTCCTCCAGCGTCTCATGGTGCCAGTCCAGGATGCGCCGCGCCTTCTCTTCCCGTCCCAGAACAGTGCCGAAGGCCTGAATCCAGCCTTCCAGATATTCCTGGTTGCCGTAGAGCAGCAGGGCTGTATTGATGCCGGCATTCTCAAGAGGATCGGTAACGTCCGCCCCGAGATGTCCCCACTGAAACACCAGCTGGGGATCTACCTGCAAAAGGGTCTCCACATTGGGCATGAACCCGTCGCCTACTACATCGCTGCGGATATCCAGGGCCTCGGGAAAAAACTCCTTGAGAATTCCCTCCTCCAGGGCCGATTTCGATTTGGGATGCATCCCTACCAGACGATCGGTACCGCCATCAATGGCTATCATCATGCTTGCTGCGGGTATCGGTATGGTAACGACCCGCTTTACCGAGGCAGGAACAGCTACCTGGCGTCCGGTCTGGTCGGTTATAACCAGACCGGACTCTTCGGCAGAAGCACCTTCCTGCCCGCCGGCAGCAAATAGGGGTATACTAAAGCAAAGCAAGATTGTTGCACTAAGAAAAATGATCGCGAAAAAACCGGTACGTGAAAAACCAAGAAACTTCATGGCACTCTCCATCAACATCTCTACTTTATAGTTATTTCTATAATGTTAATTGACATTAACTTTTTCATTCTGATTAGTCAAGCCTCTGTCTGAACCCGGAAAACACCATCCATATCAAGCCTTGCGCCAGAAACAGAAACTACCGAAAAAGCAACAGAATGCGTACTCCTGTCGTAGCTGGTGTAAACTGACAAATGGAAGCAGTTCGGTCAGGTGAATACTGAATCTGCACAGATATATACAAACAGTTTCTTGCAATATGATATAATCATATCTGGTATTATATTATCAGACGTTGGTTTTGAATAAATAATGGTTAGAATACGGGCTTTGAATAGAAAAACAATAATCTTTACATGCATGTCTCTGGTTCTAAAAATTATTGCTATGTATGTGTTTATATATAATGCACGTCCTTCGGAATTATACTTCGAGAAGAATATAGTTTTCTATATATTTTCTACATTCTGCTTTTTATATACAATGATATTACCCGTCATCAGGTTAGCCAGAACATATAGAATATTTATTTTTTTCTGGACGGTTCTCTTTATCCTTTTTACTTATCAGTTCGGAAGTTATGTTCACATAAGATTAATCATAATAATCAGCTTTTTTATAGAAGTTGGAGTATATGAAAATTTTCCTATCAATATTATTCTTAGTCATTTAGTACTTATATCGGTTGTATCGTTTTATTACTATATAACACGCATATATGGACCGCCCATGGAACTAAACCAGTATAATGAATACGTATATCTATCGGTTTTGGAAGTGATCATCATAATAATATGTCTTTCTACGTACTATCATGAAAAAATGCTGGAGAATTATGAAAAGACAAAGACCTTGAACAACATTATTAATAGAATGTTGAAAACACAACAAAAATCACTAGATTATGCGAAATCCGTTAAAGAAATATCTACCAAGAATGAACGAAATAGACTAGCTTCAGAATTACATGATTCGATAGGCTATTCCTATACAAATCTAAAAATGATACTGGAAGCATGTAAAGACCTTCTTGTAAAGGATAGAGAAAAAACAAAACAATTACTTGAGATAGGACTTGACCAGGTCTCAAGTGGCCTGATCGAGGTACGCAACACGCTTTATCAAATACGAAAACTAGAAACACCTACTACCTATCTGAACAGTATAAACCAGCTCATTAATGTATTCCAAAAAACAACAGGTATTAATATTGCTGTACATTATACAAATATGCCATATACATGCAATAATGAAATTGGGGTAGCATTCTATCATGTAATCAGAGAAAGCCTGGTAAATGCCTTACTTCATGGTAATTCAACAGCAGTTTCCATTTCCTTTTGGTCTGATTTTAATGATTTCCAGGTAATTATATCAGATAATGGAAAAGGATCTGCAGTAATAAAAGAAGGCCTTGGCCTACTAGGAATGCAGGAACGAATAGGCAGGATAGGTGGGACTCTCAATTATTATAATACAATTAATGGTTTCGAGATCAAAGCCACTATACCCAAGGAACAATCATGAAAGATATGATCAGAATAGTAATAGCGGACGATCAAAAATTATTTGCTGATAATCTTCACATTGTACTGGAATCGAGAACAGAAGACATTAAGGTAGTCGGAATTGCTTATAACGGAAAGGAAGCAGTGGAGATAGCAGAAAAAACATCTCCACACATTATTCTCATGGATGTGCGAATGCCGGTTATGGATGGGGTTGAAGCATTATCCAGAATAAAAAAGAAGAACATTAATACGAAAACACTTATGCTGACTACTTTTGACGATGACAAGTATGTAAATTCAGCGCTTGCGCATGGCGCTGTCGGATATCTGCTCAAAATTTCTTCTCCGACTGAGATTATCTCCTCGATACGAGCCGTTTTTGAGGGATCCGTTCTCCTGTCTCCTAAGATTCTAGAAAACATTATTCATGCATCCCCTGAACACAGTTCATGTACGATGAGATATGGAGATACCTTTTTGTCACCTTATGAGGATAAAATAAATATTATTGATGAATTAACCGCCCGCGAAATGCAGATTGTTAATTTAATTTCTTTAGCATACGACAACAAGAAAATCGGAGAGGAATTAGGAATAACCGAACAAACAGTTAAAAACTACATCAGTAAAATATTCATGAAACTTGGTATCTCTAAAAGGACACAGTTAATGCGAGTTTATATTGACTGGCAATCGATGCATAAAAATACCTTTTAGAAAGAACACAGGATGTTACTTCGTTCAGGACAAAAACACCCTGTGTTTTTTTCTCTCTCAATTATTTATAGCTTCATTCATTGCTGTTTCTGCATCAATAAGAGCGGATTGAATATCCTTCACGTCAAACCAGATGTTTTCAAGTTCTCTGAGAAACGCCTGCTCAGCAGATTGTCCGTTCTTTACAGATATCGGATAAGGCGTACCATATTCCATCGCATCGATAAATACCTGTAAATCCAAAGTCGGGTATTTCTCCAACCATTTTTTCTCAGAGCCTCTATATGCCGGAATAACTACATCCGTCTGAGCCACCCCAGCTTCCTTGCTGGCAAGATATTTCAAGAATTTCCACGAACTCTCAACACTATCAGATTTCGAAGGCATTACCCAAGCCAGCGAGTGTACTATTGTAGCCCGCCTTTTTTCTTTTGGAAGCGGTGCAACACCAAGGTCTTCACCTAGTGCTTCAAAATATGGCGGGACAAACCAGTTTCCACCTATAGACATTGCCAACTTTCCTGAAGAAAAAACTGTTTCTTCTTTTAACTCGTTTCTCTGTATTCCACCCGGTGCCGCTTCATATTTATAGATACAATCATATAGAAATTGAACGGCCTCATACGCTTCCGGCGAGTTAACCGCGGAAGCTGTTCCAGCTTCATTATAGATTTGACCCCCATTCTGATAGATGAAACAGGTGGTTATCGCGTTATAAGCAAAATCGCTTACCCACATACCCCACTGTTCTCCGGGGATAGTCAACTCAATGGCGGTATTCCGGTAATCCTGCCATGTCCAAGTTGAGTCAGGATAGCTCAATCCTGCTTTGTCAAATAAGGCCTTATTGTAGAAGAGACCTACATTGTCATAATCCTTGGGAATACCGTATAAATCACCATTGTATGTATAAAGCTCTTTTGATACATCAGGCATAACGCTCATGTCAATTCTGTCTTCGTTTATTAATTCCTGAATGTTATATATCAAACCTGCTGGAATAAACTGAACGGCATTGGCGGCATTCAACCAGAAAACATCCGGACCTGCTCCTGCTGTAAGAGTCGTTTGAAGTTTCGTCCAGTACTGCGACCAGGGGACGATAGTACCGATAACTTTAATTTGGGGATTTTCTTCTTCAAAACCACTGATGATTTTATCAATGGCGGATTTCTGATTTTCATCCCAGTAGTACAAATCAATAGTCTCCACATCGGAAGCGCTTGATTCATTTTCTCCAGATGACCACGCCATATTGTAAAAAAAGCCCAACAACACCATAAGAATAACGTATCTTCTCATTCCTTTCTCCTTTCTTAAACACATTCGAATTGATTCAGTCTTGCTGATTCCAAGAATCATAAAAAGAACATAAAACAAACTCTATTTATCTTTTCCCTAAATCCTCCTTTCTTATTTTTTTATCTACTGTTTCTTGTAAGGGCGACCTGTATCTTTGTAGCTACATAAATAGAAATCAGTTCAATCACTTTTTCACCCAACTCACTCGAAGCACTTTCATGGAGATTGCTGATCCAATACCATTCTTCCTGTTCATCATAAAAACGGTTCGGAGGGTAATTGTAGAACTTCTTTTGTTTAGTCTTTACCGGATCAAATCTTTCCATATGAACAAGGTCTGGACGTAGCCGCATCATCATTGATGTTTCCCACTTATCAGCATGATCCTGAGGAGATTCCTTATTAACCTCAACACCTTCATACTCAGGCTGTGCAATAATCGTAATATCACGGTTAGCCTTCATGAAATAGTCTGAGACTCTTTTTATTAGATTTACCTGGCAAGGACCATAGTGCCCTGTAATAAGAACAATAATTTTCGCTCCGATTTTCTTTAGTTCAGCAAATAATTCCATAATAAGCAGATCAATACATGCTTCGGAAAATGTGAGGGTCCCGATATAACTTGAAAATCCGGGCCTTCCAAAATAATTCGGCGGCATCAAAATCCCTCCACCTATTCTCTTTGATATTTGTTCACATATTCCGTATGCTTTCAGTCCATCTACTCCCAAGGGCAGATGATCGCCATGCCATTCAAGCAAACCTGTCGGAACAAAGACTACCGGGATCCGTTTTATTTCTTCAGCAAACTCAGCCGGAAGCATTTCTTCATACTTATTCATAATTATTTCTCCTTTTATGCTTTAGTTCCAGTAAAGGCAATTCCGCGAACAAAATATTTTTGCCCGATAATAAAAACTATAATGACAGGTAAAGTAGCCATAACACTCGCGGCCATCAGGAGTTGATGTTCTGTATAATTCTGACCCTGAAGTGCAGCAATACCAACCGAAAGTACCCGCATATTATCCGTACTTGTGACGATTAGAGGCCAAAGCAGGTCGTTCCATGCCCATAGTACGGTGATTATGGAAAATGCCGCGATTGTGCTTGTGCACAATGGAAGCATGATTTTCCAATAAATAAGGAAATGACTACAACCATCTATTTTTGCCGATTCTTCCAACTCGCCTGGTAACATCATAAAGGCTTGACGGAAAAGAAACGTAGCGAAGGAACTAGGAAGTCCAGGAATGATAATTCCCCATAGAGTGTTAACAAAGCCGAACGATGAGATTATCAGAAATTGAGGGACCAATGTCATTTGCGGAGGCACCATTAACACTGATAACACCATAAAGAAAAAAATGTTCTTTAAAGGGAATCTTAACCTAGCGAAGGCGTAAGCAGCCAAGGAACAGATGAAAGCCTGCCCAAGAGTAATAGTAGCGGTCACTATTATCGTATTTATATAGTACCTTCCAAACAGGAATTTCTGTAACACTTCGTTATAATTATTCAGTTTCCATTGAGAAGGAAACCATTTAATTGGAACAGTTAATGTCTCGGAAAACGACTTGAACGATGTAAGCAACATCCATATAAATGGTATAACCATGAGGATGGCACCTGTAAGAATGATGAAATATACCAGCATTCGATATACTATATTTAGATTGAAGCGTGTTTTCCAAAAAATATTAATTCTCATAGTATACCCATTTTTTCTGAAGTTTTAATTGGATCAGTGTAATAGTCATAATGATCAAGAACAGTAGAAATGCTTTGGCTGATGCATACCCCATCCAATAGTAGGTAAAACCGGTTTCATAGATACCGTAAACAAGGGTCCGAACAGCATCGACTGTTGGACCTTGTACCGAGTTAGCGGCTCCAGCAAACATATAAATCAGGTCAAATTCCTTCAGGGCGTTCATAACAGATACCGTAAGAACGAAAAATATAGTCTGGGTCAGCAATGGAATTGTGATTTTAAAAAGCTTTGTTATTGGACTAGCGCCGTCAATCTCAGCTGCTTCATATAGCGTCTTCGGAATTCCTTGTAGACCGGCTAAAAGAAATATCATATAATATCCAATATTCTTCCAAATGGTAACGATAATCACCGACAACATAATCAGCTTTGGATCACCTAACCATATAGGACGTATCTTGAATAAAGTAAACAATATCTGATCAACGAAGCCATATTGCGAGTTCAACAACAACTGCCATACAAGCGCAATTGCTACAGGCATCGTAATAACCGGGATAAAATAAATTGTCCTGAAAATGGTCTGTCCTTTAATCTTGCTATTCAATAAAACTGAAAGGAATAGTGATAATATTATCGTGACAGGAACGGTAACTGAAGTAAAAACAAGCGTATTCAAGAGTTCTTTTCGTAACTGCACATCAGAAAACATACGGATGTAATTCTTCAGTCCAACAAATTGTGGTAGTTCGATTATACTCCATTTGGTTAGGGACATAACAAAAGATGCTACTATCGGACCTATCCAAAAAATTGTAACTCCAATAACAAGAGGCGAAATAAATAGATATGCATCGAAGACTTCTCGTCGAGACTCTTTTGTTCTTCGAAAAGAATTGCGATATGGTTTCGATTGAGTCTTTATGCAACTGATTGCCGAACTTTGGCTGTCTTTTTCTTTCATATAATTATCCGTTTTTCCGATTTTCCAGAAAAGCTTGAAAGTTCTTTTTCATGCTTTATATTTTTACATTAATTATCGTGAAATCAAGTAACCAAAGTACTTCAATTTCCCTTTTCATAGTACTTTGGTACTATGATTTATTTAAGCTGTAATGTAACTGTCGATTAATTCTCCGGGGGACGTTGTTTCTTTACTTCATGAGACCATAAGAGAGAGCAGCGTTATACCAAGACAGATGTTCCATGATCTTGATTGAGATCAGGATATAGCAACGAGACCCTGCAGTTCACCGTAACATTTGAGACATCGCTGATACGATCACACGAGAGAATAGAACATCAGCTGAGTTATTTTCAAAATTCAGTAATTAACCTGCACTATCAGCGGATGAAAGTATCACCTCAAGCTTCCTGAGTAGTCAAGTATATTGCCGTCAACATGAAATCATACCTACTACTTTATAGAGTATCGAGGTGTATGATTTTACTCAGTCGATCGTCTGCGAAGATTGCTGTAAATTCTTTCTGGCGGATTGATGCAATTTACAGTATATATCCAAATATAAAAGGTCAGTCAATAGATTCTTTTAGTTTCAAATTTGTTTCTCTTGACCCAAATTCTTGACTGCAATATAAATTTTCTATTAATAAATTGTTGAAGTTGCTCAATCAGTTTGAAAAGCATAATAGATACATTATTCAGTAATGATAATATAGATTTATCTATATTAAATCAAGATCGAACACAAATTTCATCGAAATTGAAATGTCGGTATTTATCATCCCTTAACAAAACTACGTAATTTCTCTGTCTCAATGTTCTTTGCCACATTCAATTCATAAGTTTAGAGCCGATTGATAAATTCCCAGTCTATTCCCCGAAAGGTCAAAGAAAATAAAACGATTTCCTTTCAGCGGCATTCACTTGCCCGGTATTCTTATGAATACCGCCTTCGAAAAAATTGTAATTGACAGATGTATTCTGTAATCCTGACCTACTCTAACACTATTTAGCCTGAATATCAAATCCCGTAAAGCAAAGCAGCATTACGGTAAAGAATCCCCTCTATTTCATCTTTTTTCAGTTTTGGCCAGCCTGATTTCTCGCAAATGTTATTTATATCAGTCTTTATATAACTTATATATGAAGCCATTGTGTTAACTATATTCGAATTGTATGAATAATAATCCGAACCGTACATGATTTTATCAATCACCTTATACTCCTTTGCCATTACAATTTTCCATGCGGTCAGAGTGTGCTGATCATACAAAAGCGTAAGATCAGAATACAGGTTCTTAGTGCAAGCCATCAGAGTAAATAACTCTTCCGTCCATGGGTATCCAAGGTGTTCCACCACAATCTTCAAATCCGGGAAATCGTTTATAACATCATTCAAGTTTTCCATCGCCGCATACTTATGATGCGCAAAAATCAATTTTTCTCCGGTATTGGCCGAATGGTGAAATTGTACGATTAATCCCTGTTCCTGTATGATTTCGTAAAAAGGATATACTCTACGGTCGTTGGACATAAACTGGCCATACGGTGGAGTTATAAGAACGCCTTTAATATTATCATTACTTTTCTCTAACCGAATTAATTCTTTCTTATTAAGTCTTCCAGTTCTATCCAGAGGTTCAATGCTAATAAAAGGTAGAAAAAAATCTTTATTCTTTTCATATGCTTCAAAAATATATTCTTCACCGCATTCCGAATCCCAGATTCGCTCCATTTTCTGCCCCATAACTACTGCTTTTGAAATATTCAATTCCTTCATTGCAGTCACCAGAAAATCCAACGGAGTGTTTTCTGGAAGATACATACCGTTATTTTTAAATAAACCAATATTATAATTTTCTTTTTTAAGTAAATGGAGGTGAGAATCAATTATCGTACTGCTTTTCATCTATTTTCCAACCTGTGGATAATCCTTTATGACACGTTCTTCATGCATTGGTAGAATTATATCCCCATCCTTTTTAATTTTATTAATTGCCCGCACCCATCCAAGCACATCCATTTCCTTGACAGATCGTACCTCAAGATTTTCATAGACATTACAAATATCGCCTGTAATAATTGCCATACCATCGCTTGTATTAACATAAACAATCTGACTACCCGGCGTATGTCCGCCGACTAAAACCGTTTTGACTCCAGGGGCCAATTCAGTATCACCGTCCAAAAACACCACTCTATCGCCGTCTTCACCGATTAACTTTGCAACATCAGCTTTCTCATAATATAAAGGGTACAGCGGCGCCGCTGCATACTCGACTTCTTTCCGCTGGACATAGATACGCGCGTTTGGAAATAGATGATTGTTCTGCATATGATCCCAATGCATATGCGTCAGAATAATATGCGTGACATCGTTAAATTCCAGCCTCAACTCTTGGAATTTAGATTCATAGGCCTCCTTTGCATCACCGATAATATTCATGTTGTCGCCTTTTGTAAAAGAAAGAAGCGTATGCCCTGTGTCGACTATCATTAGAAATTTATCGACAACAATCAGATAACTTAAGAAAGCAGCATCTATCTTTTCACCGAAGCGCGTGTTTAATACGTTATGTGAATAATCTACATCCTTTACTGTTGCTAATTTGATCGGGTAAACAATTGGACTTTTCATGGTTTTCTCCTCTTGATTGTTATTAATTCTCACTTATATGAGTCAATTCCTGTTTCCGTATTCTTTCTGCAAAATGACATTTGACTTTATGCCCTGCGCTAACTTCATGCATTTCCGGAGGCTTTATTCTGCAAATATCCTCTGCTTCAGGGCATCGTGACGCTAAGTAACATGCCTTCGGTAGATTGATTGGACTGGGAATTTCTCCTTTTAATTTATAATCGGATCTTTTTATTTTAGGATCGGGGTGCATAACTGATGAAAGTAAAGCAACACTGTACGGATGCCGAGCTCCCCGGAAAACTTGAGTAACCGAGCCTAACTCGACTATCTGTCCCAGATACATTATGGCTACCCTGTGACACAAATACTGAACAGTACTAAGATCATGCGAGATGAAAAGATACGTTATTCCAAGTTCTTTTTGTAATCTGACAAGTAAATCGATAATCTCGCTTCGGACGGAAATATCCAGCGATGATGTCGGCTCGTCCAAGACTATGAACTTTGGATCAGATACTATTGCCCGCGCAATACCTAGTCTCTGCTGTTCCCCCATGCTTAATTGATGTGGATACTTATGATAAGTTTCTTCATTGATATATACTTTAGCCAAGGTATTTTTTATCTTTTCCGTCCTTTCATTTTTTTTACTCCGCCCGATCGCATTAAGCGCACTATCAACCGTTTCCCAAACGGTTCTTCTGGGATTGAGTGAGTAATACGGATCCTGAAAGACCATCTGCATATTCTTCAAAACAGAAAGATATTTTCTTTTCGAGATGTGTGAATATTCTTCATTTCTGAAATAAAGCTCACCAGAAGTTATAGGCAAGAGTCTTAATAGACAACGCCCGACAGTAGTCTTTCCCGATCCGCTTTCTCCGATAAGTCCGAATGTTTCCGATTCGTTAATCTCAAATGACACATTATCAACGGCCACCAGACGTTCCTTTGATCCTTTCAGGGGAAAGATCTTTTCCATCTTTGAAATTTTTATGACTTCATTCTTCATATATTAACTCCGCATCAGATAACAATTCTTATTTTCCCAAATCATTTTTACCCCTTGTCCGATCATCCTATTAAAGGAAAATGACAATAAACCGTACGAGAATTCCCGATATACTTGAGTTCCGGCACCTGCTTTGTACATATTTCTTTACAACGGGAACAATGAGGATGAAAAAGGCATCCCTGCGACAAACGAAGAGGGTTAGGCAGAGTACCGATAAACTCTGCATCGGATTTCAACTTTCTCTTTTCCGGAAGGGATTCCAACAGAACAAGACTGTACGGATGAGCCGGACTTTGAAAAAATTCTTCAACCGGAGCTTTTTCAAAGATCCTACCGGAATACATAATTGCAACATCGTCACAACACTGTGCCACTATCCCAAGATCATGAGTAATCAACATTCCCGATGATTTTTGTTTTTTTATTATCTCCAGAAAAAGATCCATAACCTGGGCAGCGACTGTAACATCCAATCCATTCGTACAATCGTCTGCTATAATGAATTTAGGAGCATTCACGAGTGTGATGGCAATCATGACTCGCTGCGCCATCCCTCCTGATAATTCATGAGGGTAGGAGTTCATTCTGCGCTCGGCATCGTTTATGCCAACTAATTTTAATATTTCCACAGCCTTTTCCCGAGCTTCGCTTTTGGGCCTTCCGGTATGAGCCATGTAAACATTCGCTATTTGCTTTCCGACTGGTAACAAGGGATTTAGATGAGATCGGGCATTGGCGGCGATCAGGCCGATCTCCTTTCCACGGTATACCTCCCGCAATTCTTTTTCAGAAAGTGAAAAAACGTCCTTTTCGTTAAAAATAATTTTTCCTTTCCTTATTTTCCCGGGCTCACGTACATAGTTAAGCATTGCCATCGCCAGAACCGATTTCCCCGATCCTGATTCGCCGACAAGACCCAGGAGAGATCCTTCATCAGTGTCGAGATTTACACCATTTAAAATTCTTGCCGTTCCGTTATGAAGCTGGAACTCAACATGTAAATCCTGAATGCATAATATCGTGTTCGCCATTCTAACGCCTCTCAGGATCTAAATAAGTGCGGAGAAAATCACCAAACAATGCAAAACCTAAAACGGTAACCATAATTGCCATCCCCGGAAAAAATGACGACCACCATTGTCCTGTCATTATGGAATCAGCTCCAAGCGATATCATTGAACCCCACTCAGGAGTCGGGACACGTATTCCTGCACCGATAAAACTTAAACCAGCAGTAAGGAGAATGGCCCATCCGACATTTACCGACGCTTGAATAAGCGCGGGTTTTATTGAGTTAGGCAGCAATTCTTTAAACATGATATGGAAATCGCTCTTTCCTGCACATCGCGCGGCCTCAACAAAAGGATGACGCTTTACCGAAAGCACCTCAGTCCGGACCAGCCGCAGGTAGATCGGAGCATTGAGAAACGTAATCGCGGCGATAATATTCTGCATTTTATTACCTAATACCGCTACTAAAACCATCGCGAAAATAAAAACCGGAAAAGCCTGTAATAGATCGGTGAGACGCATTATAACCTCGCCGAATAGGCCTTCATAATATCCGACTAAAATTCCAACAGGTATTCCTATAAACAACGACACCAATGTGGCCAATACACCAATCGTTAAATCGATCCTTGTTGCATAAATTATTCTACTAAAGATATCCATCCCGACTTCATCGGTACCGAAAATATGCTCCGCACTCGGCGGCATCCTGTTGTCTTCCATGATCGGTTGTTGCGGGTCATACGGAGCAATAACTGGTGCGAAGATCGCGCAGAAAACAACACATAGAATAATAATGCATCCAATAAGTCCCGGAATATTCTTAAACAGCATACTAAAGAAAACAATGTTCCGTTTCATTTGCTTGACCTTTCAAAATTTAATTCTGGGATCTATGAGCATATATACGACATCGACCACTAAATACACCGCCATTGAAAAAATGGTAGCCACAAGCATGAACCCCTGAATTGCCGCATAATCCTTATTCGCAATGGCGAGGGTGACATACTGCCCCAGACCGCCCCACCCGAAGACGGTTTCAACCAGAACCGCACCTCCGAGGAGGAATCCGTATGTATAACCGATCATTGTTACAACCGGAGGCATAGCATTCCTGATGGCGTATCTGGTTACAGTTCTGTTCGGTAGTCCGAGCATGCGCGAATATGCAACAAAATCCGATTGCAAAACTTCACTCATACTGGATCTTGTCATTTTCATAATCGGGGCGGTGAAGCATACAGTAAGAGAGGCTACAGGCAAAATAAGATGCAGGAAAGCATCTTTAAAAGTAGCCATATTCCCAGTTAATAAACTGTCCAATAATAAAAATCCGGTTACAGTCTCCGGAGGAGTCGTCATTAGATCAAGTCGCCCTATAGGCGCCGGCAACAGCCGAAATGTGAAAAAGAAAATAAAAATGAACATCAAGCCGACCCAGAAATCTGCAATTGCACCGGCAACAAGTCCGTACACATTGGCAATCTTGCAAAAAAAACCTTTCGGTTGAACGGCAGCGGCCGTTCCAAGAAATATTCCGAAAACAAAACAATTTACCAAAGAAAGAGTAATCAGCTCCAACGTCGCTGGGAATCTGACAAGAAGATCCTGGCTCACGGGATTGCTCGTATTCCACGAAAGCCCCAGATCGCCTCTTAGCAAACCTTTGATATAGATAAGAAATTGCTCCCCCATCGGTTTATCCAAACCCATCTTCTTTGTTATAGCTTCCACCATAGCAGCATTTGCATTTGTTCCGGCCAACCGGTGAACAGGACTCCCGGGAAGTAATCGTACCAGAACAAAAACAATAAAGATGACTCCAAACATAAGCGGTAAAAACGTAAGTATTCTGCGAAGGAGGTATTTCAACATATCCATTTTGTACAATTCTCCTTTTTTGTATGGGGCTATAAACGGCCCCATACAAATAGTTGGTTATACAACTGCTACTTTCTGTACGCCATACCCCACCGAATCTCCTGAAGCGATTGCCAGAATAAATCGTAGATATCGTCACGTACCGCAATATGATAACCGGGCTCGGAAAGGAGTATCCATGCAGGGTCCTCCCAAACTACAATTTCCTGTATCCTCTGAAAATTACGGTCTCTCAATGCCGGATCAGCTGTTTCCGTTGTTTCTTTATAAAGCTTATCGAGTTCAGCATTCGAGTAGCCGCTAAAGTTGGAGTCCACGCCGCTTTGCAGCCAGAGTTTTATCGAAAATCCACCGTCGACGACACCGGGCATATCCGAGAATATGTACATACCTTTAAACGATTTCTTAGGTCCCTTGCTCCAATAGTCTGCCGACTGAAGCTTTTCGATCGACACATCGACGCCGATATTTTTAAAACTGTCCTTTATTATAATGGCAATCTGTTCGTCCTGAGGATAATCAGTCATTATCTCCAGTGTTGTTTCAAATCCTTCTGAATAGCCAGCTTCTGCCAGCAGTTCCCGAGCCTTATCGTAATCCAATCGGTACCGCCAATAAGAACCATTACAACTCGGGTATGTAGACGGGATTACGCTTTTCGCCTGTGTTGCAGCGCTTAAATAGACCGTTGATAATATCTGGTCATACGGAACGGCAAAATTTAACGCTTTCCGAACCAACGGATTGTCGAAGGGGGGCTTGGTACAGTTAAACTCAATGCGAGAGATAAGATTACTCTTCCAATGCATCACCTTGACGCCTGATTTTCCATCGAGTGATTGCAGTTCCTTTGGAGTCAAGTATGTCGCGGCGTCCGCATCCCCCGAAAGAACCAGGGCCATCCTGTTTGCTGATTTAGGAACTTCCTTTACTATAACCTTCTGAAAATACATTGGGTACCGACTATCCCAATACTGGTCATGCGCAGTAAATGTAATATTATCTCCGGCTGTAAAACTTTCGACTTTATAGGGGCCGTGACCGGATCCTAACGTGTTCGACCAGTTTGTTCCGTCCGGATCACCCGCTTGTCCTTCATGCTGCTGATATTCAACGGAATCTATCATATGGTTAGCCATATGAGTCATCATGGCGGGGAGAATCGGATTAGGCTTATCAGTGGTAATAGAAAATGTATATTTGTCAATCTTCTTTATCTGACTATCGGGATCCGTAATAGCCATTCCATTGTTCTGCCAGTTCTCCACTCCGATAATTCTTGTTTGCCGATTCCGTTCCCAAATAAAATCGTCCGCGACCAGCTCATTTCCGGCATGGCTCATGACACCTTCCCGAAGCTTAATCGTCAGGGTTCTTCCGTCGTCGGATAAAGAATAACTTTCCGCAAGCATACCTTCTAAAGGCTTATTAAAATCCGGAACAACAAATCCCGATTCAGGATCCTTTTTCCATGAATATGTGAGCGCGGAATCATAAATATTCCGGATGCACTCCATTGTTTGCAGAGTCGAATAAAAATAGATATCCAGTCCCGGCGGGAGAGAAGGGACAGTCCATATAAGGGTATGGTCCCTGCCAATAACCTCCTTGTCGGCCGCTTGCTCTTTATTGCCTTCCGCAAAAGCCATAACAGCAATAAAAGACACAAGGATACATACAAGAAAACCTCTCTTTTCCATAGCATTCCTCCTTAAGTTATTAAAATAACTTGTTAATTGTCACATATACAGACGTATGCGTCAAGCATAATTTCCAATATTTCAATTACTTCTGTAAAATTTTTATTTAGTTACCAATAACTTTTAAAGATATTTTTATTACTTTACAATTTTTTATTTTCATAATATAGTCATTATGGCAAAAATACCCGGAAGTTGAAGGAATTGAATGAAATATATTTCCAACTTAAACATGAATCAAAACTTATCATCAAAACAGAAATCCTATTTATCTGTTTTGAATGTTATACATAGAGACCACCCCATTTCGAGAGCTGATATCGGGAAGAAGATCGGGTTGACGTCAGTTACTATCTCTTCAATTGTTACGCAGCTTCTCGAAGAAAATATTATCAAAATAACCGGCGAAGGAGATTCGAAAGGAGGAAGAAGGCCGATCTTAGTGGACTTAGTCCCCTCTGCATATTATATGGCAGCCCTCGATGTCGGAATAACAAAGATAATTGCTGCGATTATCGACTGGTGCGGCAACATCATCAGATCCATTAGAATTGAATCAGATTTAACCAACGGTGAAGAACATACAATTCACCAGATGCTCAGCCAAATGCGGAAAATCATATCCGAAATTGATCCGGCAATTCAGAAAAAAATAATTGGAATCGGCTTAAGCCTTCCGGGCATTGTAGATACCGAAAAAGGTCTTTCAATCCATTCACCCGGAACACAAAGCCTTTCACAGGAAAAAGATGTAGAAATTGCCAAAATTTTCGAAAATGAATTTGGCATCAAGACATATATTGAAAACAACGCACGCAGTATGGCATTGGCAGAAATACGTTACGGTACAGCCCAAAATGTCCCTAATACATGCGCCATAAACATAGGGCACGGAATCGGGAGCGGAGTGTCAATCGACGGAGAGCTATACCGAGGTTATGCATTACCATCCGGAGGCTTGGGGCATCTTATGGTTCTCCCGTCCGGACCTACATGCTACTGCGGAGGGAGAGGATGTTTGGAATCTTTGGCAGCAGGATATGCTATTGCAGCTGCGGCTACTCGCTCATTCAGCATGAACGAAGGGGCACTTATCAGAAAATTAGTAGACGGTAGACTTGAAAAGGTAACAGCAGAGGTTGTGGCAATAGCAGCTCATAAAGGCGATCCACTGGCAAAACAGATCATTCAGGAAGCCGGACATTATTTGGGCATGGGTATACTCAGCATGATAAGTTTTATTAATCCTGAGATGGTGGTTTTGGGCGGAGGAGTAACAAAATCAGGCGATCTTCTTTTGGACGGAATCAAACAAACTGTCAATAGTCATTCCATTTCAAAAAGAATTAAACTGCCGCAAATCTTAATCTCAGAATTAGGTGACAACTCAAGTGTTATAGGAGCTGCGGCAATTGCACTGGAAGAAATACTCATCAGTAATCCGGATATTTTTATTAAAAAGAAGTAATCTCTCAACATTGAGAGCCACGAGGTTAGATAATGTCCAGAATTTTGCGTATATTTTCTAAATCGAAAAGGTCCTCCAGATGTTTTACCATGTTTCCCATAAAAGGATTTGAACCAAGGAGAACCTTTATGCATCAGAAATATTAAATAAAATTATACAGATTGATGAGTATTTAGTCCAATCTCAGCTCAAGAATGTATTTAGGAATGCGGCCCCAATAACATGTTGGACGCTGAGGCCGATCATCTCTGCAACGCAGGCAGATATGAACATACTGGGGAACGAAAAAGTACTTGAACGTGAACCTACTCAAGGAATATAAAGACCAAGAAGCAAGGGAGGTAAGGGCACAGGCCATCTTGAGGGACCTCCAGAAAATGTGCGAAAGAATTTAAACGCTACATAGAAAGATGCATCTCATTAGGTGTTTGTCGGCATTGTTGTTAAATTGCAAACTTCCGGCTTGAAAAACAGGCAGCACTGCCTTGTTGGTTGTAAGCAAACAATCAAAACTACAAGGTAACCTCTACTTATCAAGAACGACGATGCACTCACGGAAGATTCCCCGTATTCGAAAACCCTTTGTCATTGGAACAATTCCTCCGCGTTCAGATAGAACAACTCGGTCGGCAACTGTGATGATTTCATATTCGCATCGTCGCTGTTCGATTCGTTACAATTACTACCGTAAAGAAGATGCGAAGAGGAGGTCAATTCCAGAAGAGAAGGAATAAAGCAATCGTCCATCATCTCGGAGCACTCGTAATAACAGTTCTGCAGAAACTCCAAGCCCTTGTTTCGTTTATGTAGCATATCACTGATGACTTTGCCCCATCGGATCCGTTTCCCCTTCAGATAGTGGATCCGGCTGATTCTCTGAGACAGGAAGGGGACGATTCCGCCCCCGTGGGCCAGGATGTAGCGAATCTTTGGGTACGTTTCGAAGAGTCCGTTGAACAGCGACGCAGTTACAAAACGAGAAACTTCGAAGGAGTATTCAGCACGCCTGAGATAGGCCGGATTGTCCTGTAAGGTTTCTTGGTACGGTTCGTTGGGATGAATGAAGACAATGCTTCCGCGGGCGTTCAGCTCATCCAAGACCGGCCCGTAACAATCAGTATCGGGAATTTCTCCGTTGTAATGAGAGAATAGCTGCACGCCGTCGAGCTTTAAGTGTTCCATGGCATAGGCGAGCTCTTTTAGGCTGGCATCGATATGAGGGAAGGGCAGTGTTGCGAAAGCCCCGAACCTGTCAGGAAACGACCTCTTCAACATGGCGGCATTTTCATTACACATTCGCGCCGATTCTCCGGATTGGCGTGTGTTGCCCGTTATGATAGCCGGTGAGGAAAGTGAAAGATAAGCCTTCTTTATGGCGTGGCTATCCATAAAGCGGAGAGACCTTTCAGCGGCGAGATTCGAATTATCCGAGCCGGTCGGGACAAAATGGTGGTGAATGTCGATTTTATAGGTTTTATAGGTATTGTTCATATACTATTTCCTTAGCTTTATTGCTGTGAACACTTGAGTCGTGGAAAAAGTTTACGCGCATTTGCGTATTCAATATTCTGCTTCTCTTGATCAGTGAAACCAGGGTATTCATCAAAAGCGCGAATCGTCTGGGATACTTGAATGGGATTTTGCCATCCACCGTCGCTGCCGATGAGAAGCTGTTCAGAACCGCAGAAATTTTTTAAATAGGTAAAAAGCACGGAGCCTTGCTGAGCGGTATCGTAATAGATTCTGCTTCGTACAGCAGTGTACATCTCCTGATCCAGCTTGTGATTATTCTCGAGAGATTTGATTATCAGAGGAAAGGAGCCTCCGCCGTGGGAGACAATGTAACGTATGTTCGTGTACCGGGAGAGACGGCCGTTAATAAACAGGTAGGCCAGGGATCTCCCTGTATCCATCATTCGTTCAATTATTGGTTCCAGGATGTCATATTTCCCGTAATTCATGTGTAGATCGTTAGGATGGAGAAATACAATCGCTTTCCTTTTGTCCAGCGCACTGAAAATCTCTTCGAACTGATCCTCTCCATAGTAATTACCATCGACATTGGAGAAAAAAGTCACTCCGTCCAGTTTGAGCACATCCATGGCATACTCAATTTCCGATAGACTGCTGTCGACTTCCGGGAACGGTAAGGTTGCAAATGCTCCGTATAAATCAGGATACCGGGAGATTATTGTAGCAGCGTATTGGTTGCATGTACGGGCCATTTTCTTGATAAAATATTTATCGTCAACTGAGACCCCCGGGATGGACAGAGAGAGTATCCGTTTGGCGATTCCGTTTTTCTTCATGATTCGTCGATCAATTTCAGGATTCCATTTGGGAAAAGGGGACCAGAGAGCCCCCTGGATTCCTTTTCTTTTCATTTCACGTACGTAAAAATCAGGTATCATGTGGGCATGTACATCGACTTTTCCGAGTGATTCCGCGTTCTTTGCTGTCACGATGACCTCCTATATCCTGTACTTTTTATACTGACTTGGTTCAAATAATACACATAAACCTTGACCTTGTCAAATGACAAATGCTATTATATCCAAACAGTAAGAAATAGGACTGCAAATGACCGGACACGAGAGGCGCGCCGAAAAGAAAAAAGAGAGTATTCGGCAGGCAAGCATTGAATTATTTACTACTATGGGTATCAGAAAAGTAACAATGAACGAAATCGCGGATAGAGCGAACGTTTCAAAGGTATCCATATACAACTATTTCCGAAGCAAAGATGAGCTTATTCTGGATATCATGAAAACTGTATGCGACCAAATCCTTGAGAATGTGAAAGAAATTGTGGAAAGTAGCCTCTCCTTTCAGGACAAGCTGAAAAAGGTTATTACCTACAAGAGCCGAGGGAGCGGCATATTCAAAGGCGAATTCCTTCAGCAGCTTCTCAGTCACGATCAGGCGGCTCAGGAGTACTATGAACGTGAGTTCAAACCAAAATCCCGCCTAATCATGCATCGTTTTTTTCAAGAAGGAAAACAAACCGGCCATATAGCACAAGATATCCCAATCGAGACAATCGAGCTGTATGTACAAATCTTCCAAAATGGAATGGAACGGTCTCCGCTCGTTATGCGAACAGAACAGATACCAGAGGAGCTTATCCGGCTCTTTTTCTACGGCCTCATGCAACGATGAGTAGCGTCAACGGATCGAAAGATCAGCGACGAGTCGTATGCCATCGTCAACTGCCGTATGGCAAAAGGCCGTTGTTTGGCATAGTTCTTGATTTCATTATCATGGTTTAAAAGGAATTTTTTAATGAAAACAAATCAAATAGCCGCATTGGCCTTTTACTGTTTACTATTCTTAAGTAATTGCATATCTTTTAAAGAAAACCAAGATGGTGACATCTTAGCCTTACTCATAGAGAATCCGAAACAATTAGAATTTGTTGAATGTAAAACTGGTTCAGAACAAATTATTCTTGAAGCTACGTATAAAGTTTCTGGTGAGAATGCTCATTTGATAGAAAATTTACTGACTGAAGAAACAGGAATGAATAGACTGAGATATGTTTGCAGCGGTTGGGAAGCTCATCCAGATGGAGCCTTAAAGATAACAGATAGATTTAATCATAAATATAACAACATTTATAATTACAACCATATTTCAATTTCAATGTATTCACGTGAAACATTGGTTCGGGATAGAAAGGATTGGTCAAAAATTCCATATTTTTATATTGTTGTTGAAGTATTAAATATATAAAAAAAATCGGTCTGCGTGTCAACGTCTACAATTCTTCGAAGAAATCGGGACAGCACCCCGCTAAAGAACTTCTTATGGGAAGAATTGAATTCAGTTCTTTTATATCTTACGTGTTTATACGGGGTGGTCTCAGGAAAACAGGGACAAACACAGATGAATACGGTTCTTTCAAGACCATTCCTGTTTCTCACGATTGCTTTATGACATTTCTCATTTACACAGGTCATTATAAAGTGTTCAGATGGCCTGCTATTTAGGGTCTCCTGAAAAATTCAGTTTGCCCGTTTATCCGGCAATTATGGCCGATTTTCTGCCATATATTACTGACGGGAAAGCGGCAAGAAAAAGCGCATAAAGATCCTTGAGGATCTTCTCCATATTCATCACCAGCATATTTACCATGATGGTTGCTTCACTGGTTATTCTCAGTTTCTCATATACACAGTCCAATCCGTATCACCTCTTCCCAACACCAAATGCACCTTCGATTGCCTGGCGGATACTTTCATCCCGGCGTTCCTGTTTTCTTTTCGCCCTCAGAATCTTTTTATCAATACCTGCAGTGCTCACCGGACGGCCCAGGGGAGGCCCAGATAATCTGATCTTACGTTCTTCACACCAGGCCCTGTTCTCCCGCGTCCGATAGATCTTATCCACATGGACCGATTCAGGATAATGACCAAATCGATCTCTATAGCGCTCCACCTGCATCTGCAAGTCACCGCTTTCATTGTACGGTTCCCACTCCAGCCGGTCGATATACATCAGTCCATGTTCAGCAATTGCTGCAGATATCTTGGCTCTGAACTCATAAGCTCCTCTGGCCTTCCCGCGGGCGATGGGCCTCACATGGGGATGCGACAAACTGACGATCTTTCCGCGGATCGAGTGTTTATGTTTCTGGTATAGATACATCTGCTGATCATACGCTTTGTTGATTACCAGCAAATCATGGTATTCTTTCTTACTCAAACGACTCAGCGGAACTGTTTCTATTAATTCGTTTACTATTCTCAAATTACGTCTGACATACTGTAATTGTTGTCGCGTCGCCTTCCGGATCTGCTGCATGGTTCTTCGCTTCCCCCGTGCAAAGGTCAGATACTGTTTCCGCGCTCGTATCCGGTAGGTCCTCGGTTTCTTCTTAAGGTCACTTTCGGCGTACAAAGTATCTATAATACCTTATAGCTTTTCCCGCGCATCATTAAGCAAGCCAACATCATTCGGAAAACGGATGTCCTGCGGAATACAGGTGGCATCCAGTATCAACTGACCTTCAGTATCCTGATCATCGTCGCTATCGTCATTCTTATCGTTCTTTTTGCTCTTTTTCTTTTCAACAAATTATTTTGCGATAAGTTCATTCACTTCCACGATAATCTCACTGCCCAGGCGTTTTCGAAAATACACCATCAGACTCGCTTCAAAGATGGGGTCTTCCTGATAAGATTCAAAGCCAAGAAAATATTGAAGATACGGATTTTCCTGGATTTCCAGTATCGTTTCTTCATCTGTAAGGTTCTTCTTTTCCTTGATGATAAAGGCTCCCAAGACAACCCGAACGCTCTTCGCTCGGCGTCCTTTTTCCTTGGAAAACTTATACGCATACCCCGGTTCTATCTCTTTCCAGAGGGATAATCCTGAACATTTGTACCCATCGGTTATCTGCTCGCAGGCGGCCACCAAAAGAAGGCAGATAGAAATCCACAAACTCAGGGTACGCTACTCGCTTTTTATACACATCACCCCTCCAATCAGGTGCATGCTTTTTTGGCCATTTTTCGCGTTTTCCGTGCACTTCAACAGGAGAAATCCTAACATATTTTCCTGCTCTATGGGAATTTACCTATTTTTCAGGAGACCCTAATTCTATGGCATGATCGCTGAGTACAGCTCATAGGGCTATACGATGCTGGAGCAGGATAGTTGTAATGCAATGTACAATCCTCGAGGTGCGAGACCCCTGTTGATCAAAAAAGTTAAGATATAGAATCTTACGTACTTTATTTCAAGTATTTAGGATCATTGTATAATATGCTCTTTCGCTAGTGCATATTAAGAAGCTTAAGATCTTGATCGAGTGAGAATCCCTTCGTCGTAAGGTAGTTTCCGGTCATTAATGCGTCTGCTCCGGCTTTGACACAATCGAGCACAAACGCATGTTCAAACTGATCGCGCCCCCCTGCAATCCGTATTTTCGCCGCAGGGTTTATCTCTCTTGCAAAACCGATCGTTTTTACGATCTCTTCTTTGGAGAGAAGCGGCATTTGTGCCAGTGGAGTTTCCTCGACTGCATGTAAAATATTTATCGGAATCGAACGAATATTGAGTTCTTGTATCTGATTAAACATCTCTATGCGATCTTTCTCAGATTCACCAAGACCAATTATACCGCCACAGCAAAGCTCCAAGCCGGCTTGTCTGGCAATTTCCAGAGTATTGATCCGTTCGGCATATGTATGGCTTGTACATATTTTGTTAAAAAAAGACGGCCCAGTCTCAAGATTGTGGTGATAGCGGGATACCCCTGCCAGTGCAAGTGCCCTGGCCCTCTCTTTAGTTAAGAAACCCAGTGACACACAGACTTTAAGCCGAGGTGCCGCTTGTTTTATTTTTTTTACAGTATCGATTATATATTCGAACAGAAACTGTGACGGCTCTCTCCCGCTGGCAACAAGGGAAAAATACGAGACACCTTTTTCCGCAAGCAACCTTGCCTGTTTAAGCAGAGAGGGCTGAGGCAGCGTATCGTATTTCTCTATATCACAGGTATGATGTTTTGATTGAGCACAAAACGCACAATCTTCACTGCAATTACCGGAATGGACATTTACGATAGAGCAGAGTTCGATGGGTAACTGTTTCATATTAATCATCGATTCTCCTAAAAACTGTGATCGGCTTTCATTCAAGCCCGCAGTCAGCGTTCTGTATCCGCGATTAGCGGGCTGCGTATCTCCGTAACTTCTTTCGCAGCATTAGCCAAGGTTCTCTCCTAAGACATGGGGCAGCTTTTTTTGAGGTATATAAAGTCCGATAAGCGAAAAACCAGTCGAAAGAGCCATTCCCACCAAGGCCACCATATCAACAGCCGTAAGGTTCGCCGCAACGCCTAAAACTCCACCGCACACAATTGCCCCGACTCCCCAGTATGGATGAATTTTTCGCTTTTTCCACATGATTAAGGAAATTGCGATAGGAGGAACAATGCCAGCGGTAAATACACCATACGCCTGAATAAGCAAAGAGATGATATCCGGATTCTTCGTTGCTAATAGTGCGGAAACCATTCCGACGATTCCGATAACTAATCTGGTATTTGCGATGCGTTTCTTCTTTAAGAGATCATATTCTACGATACTTGCAACTGCAAACAGGCAGGTATCTGCTGATGATATAATTGCCGAAAACAGACCCAGTAGCAGCACCAGGCCGCCTGGAGTTGGAAGTTTTTCCTTGATAAGGTAACCTAGGACATCGCCAGTATAGGATTGCTCGATATAAAACGAAGCCCATATGCCTATGAAAGTAATCACAAGGCTTATGATCAAAAGCCCCAGTGCTGAAAAAAGTGAGGCCTTTTGAGCCTTCTGAGGACTTGTCGAACTTAATAGCCGACTGAAAAGCAGAGGACACACAAAATAACTCCCGCCAATGATAAATAGATAATACAACAAATCTTTTGCCGTAAAACTGCTATTTACAATATCAAATCGAACACTCTCCAAAGGAATCGCTTCACTGGTAAAAAGAAATATGAACGTATAGAGTAGAGCTCCCCCCAAAACAGCGAACTGTATCTTATCGGTTTTGATTATTGATGGCTGCCCACCTAGTATTGAATAAAAAATGATGACGGCAGCTGTTATGAGGATAGAATAAAATGGGGTTATGCCGCCGAAGAGCGATAAAAGCTTTGCTCCGGCCACAAATTGCGCGGCAATAATACCAATCCACGCGATAACCACCACTACTGAAGTCAAGAATCGTGCTTCTTTCCCTATGAGTCGCTCCGACAAATCAGGCAGGGTATAGGCGCCAACTTCTCGTACCTTTTGGGACAAAAAAAAGGATTGGCATAGAAGGCCAAGAGCTCCGGCCCCCAGCCACCAAAATGCCGGAAACCCGATAGTGCACGCTGTTGAAACCACCCCCAGGGTAGCCGAAGCCCCAATACACGTCGCAAGGATGGAGTACGTAATGGATCCGGCTCCCTGTTTCCTCCCGGAAACGACAAAGTCGTCGAAATTTCCGATCTTCTTGAATTCGGAAAGGCCGAAGCCGAGTAGTACGACAGCATACACAACAACTGCAGCAATCACTGTTCATCACCTGCTTATGTTGAGATATTCCCGTACGACCCGGCACATGGTCTGTGCAATTTTAATCACATCCTCTTTTGTGCACACATAGGGCGGCATCGTATATACCAGCTTTCCAAAGGGACGAATCCACACCCCTTTTTCAACAAACATTTTTTGAATGACCTTCATGTCCACTGCTTTTTCGAGCTCAATGACACCTATGGCACCGAGAACTCTGACATCCCGTACTCCTTTAAACCAGCGAGCAGGAGCGAGGTACTCTTTCAAGAGATTTTCGATAGTTAAGACTTTTTCCTGCCAGTTATTCTCTGATAAGAGATCGAGACTGGCCTCAGCGACGGCACAAGCAAGAGGATTTGCCATATAAGTTGGGCCATGCATAAAAACCCCTCCGTCCGACGAAATCCCCCGGGCAACCTTTGCGTTTGCGAGTGTGGCCGCAAAACTCATGTAACCGCCGGTTAAGGCTTTACCGATACACATAATATCCGGAGCGACCCCAGCCCACTGAGCAGCAAAAAGCTTACCTGTACGACCAAACCCGGTCGCGATTTCATCAAAAATGAGCAGGATATCATAGGAACTGCAAAGAGCCTTCAATTGTTTCAGATAGTTGGGATGGTAAAAGCGCATGCCGCCAGCCCCTTGCACTATGGGTTCGAGGATCACCGCGGCTATCTCACTGTGATGTTTTGAAATGAGCGCTTCCATTTCAGCGATGTCCCCCTCCTGCCAGGCATCACTAAAAGAACAGAGCGGGGCGCGCGCAAAGAACGCTTCAGGCAAAATGCTTTTAAAGAGTGTGTGCATTCCCTGAACCGGGTCACACACACTCATTGCAGCAAAGGTATCACCATGATACCCCTTTTTAATGGTAACCATTTTTTTCTTTTCAGGAGTACCAACAGCATACCAATATTGAATAGCCATTTTGATCGCCACTTCAACCGCGACCGATCCTGAATCCGAAAAAAAGATGTACTCCAAGCCATCCGGTGTGAGTGCAATTAACCTCGCTGCAAGAGTGCATGCTCCTTGATGGGTCAATCCTCCGAACATTACATGGCTCATCCTTTGAACCTGTTTATGAATAGCCTGGTTTATTGTAGGGTGGTTATATCCGTGAATAGCAGCCCACCATGAAGACATCCCATCGGTTAAAACAGTGCCATCTGCCAGAAAGAGGTGCACCCCCTCTGCTTTCTCCACCATATACACGTCAAGAGGAGTGGATATGGAGGTATATGGATGCCAGATGTGTCTTTTGTCGATTCCCAAAAGCTGTTCGCATGAGAAAGATTCATTCATCGTTTACACCTTGTAAAATATATTTTGCAATCTCTTTCATATAAGTATCAAGTTCTTCCCAAAACAAATGCGACCTGGAGGAATTTGGAATAAAAGGGATGGAGCCCAATATTTTGATTTTCCCAAGCTTTTCAATGATATGAGGATTGTCCTGCAAAATATAACGGTCCTCCGGAGAAGACCGCGTTGTTTCGGTCATTATCGCGCCTTTAATCGTAATGTTTTGGGAACGCAGCACATCTATGGTATTGAGCGCATGATTAATACAGCCCAAAGAATTTCGAATAACAAGAAGAGTAGGTAAGGCAATTTTCTGAATGAGCGCCAAAGTGGTGATATTTTCCGAAAGGGGAACATTTACACCTCCGACCCCTTCTGCAATAACAAGCTCGTATTTTTCCAGTAATCTCGTCAAGGCACTACAAATCGGATCAATTTCACAGATTCGGTTTTCCATTTGTGCCGCTAAATGGGGCGAAGCCGGCGCAACAAACGAATAGGGAACCATATCCCTTATATCTTCTGTTTTTTTGATAAAAGAGGATGCGGCGCAGTATACATCAAAATCATTTGAAATGGGAAAGCCCTCACTGGAATATCCGCCACCGGTTTGAACAATTTTCATCGGAACAGCATCGATACCCTGCATGCGTATTTGACGTACTAATGCCGCAGTAATGAGGGTTTTTCCAGCATCGGTATCTGTTCCTGTAATAAATACACCTTTCGCCATAATTTAGATCCTTATGTTGGACAATAATTTGTTGTATATTAGATTGTACAGATGAGAAGAAGGTTATTTATTAAAACCTAACCTGAGCGATTCCAGCTAGTAGAAAAAAATACCTCCATGTGGTGTAATGAGTTAGACCAATAACAAAAAACACCCAGGAGGTGAATAAATGGTGCGCCAAAAAAGCCGATCCGTCAAGAGCAAAATTACCAACTTTCAGACAACAAACGAACAATTTTCCGGCCGTGCCGGGCTTGCCCCGGTCAGTCGTTACCTTGACGCAGTGGGCATCACCGAGATATTAGCGAAGCGGTTCACCTTTCTAAAAAAGAATGCAAAAGGTACTGCCCTGAACTCTATCTTTCATCAGATCATCTGTTATTTTTTTGACGGCACTGATCTGCACATGAGCCGGTTCGATCATCTGAAACGGGATACCGGCTATGCCGGGGTAATCGAGACTGAAGCAGAGGAAATGATTTCATCTCATACCGCTAAAAGATTCTTTCGCTCCATATCGATTGTACGGGTATGGCTTTTTAGAAAAATACTCAAGCAGCTGTTCCTCTGGAGGCTGTCGATAGAAAAACCTGAGATCATCAAAATTGGAATCGACACCATGGTTCTGGATAACAACGACGCCGATGTACGCGAAGGAGTCGAACCGACCTACAAAAAAGTAAAAGGATTTCAGCCGCTGCAGGTGTTCTGGGGTCGATACCTTGTTGATGCGATATTTCGAAATGGAAAGGCCCACAGCAATCACGGGAATCACGTTCAGCGGGTAGTAAGCCATATGGCTCGCCTCATTCGCAGAGGCTATCGCGATGATGTACCTATCATCTTTATCGCCGACACAGGATTCTTTGATCAGGCGCTACTTGACCACTGTGAAAGGCTGAAGGTTGGCCTGATTGTAGGCGGTAAAATGTATCAGGATATCAAGGACACCATCGATCGGATGCCTGATGAATCATTCCTTGAATACCAAAAGGGCACAAAAGCATGGTTCTACACGGAGTTCGGAGGCAGACGGAAGTCATGGAAGACATTCTGGAGAACCATCTACGCAAAACCTATTACCGAAGATGATGGTCAGGTGCTTCTTGAATATGCCCGCCCGGAGCTCATTATCTACACCAATATCGGAATGAACAATGAGATCACCCGTGGGATTTTGAAAGCACATAAAAGTGATGAAACTGAAATCAGTCCACAGGCCATCATCAACGCCTATCATTTCCGAGCTCGGGACGAGCTGGTGAACCGGGCGCTGAAAGATTTTGGAACAGAGCACTTGCCCTTCAAACGTTTCGCCTCAAATGCGGCTTTCTATTATCTGATGTGTATTTCATTCTTCCTGTTCGAAACCTTCAAATATGATATCGACTCTCCGGCAATCAAGATCACCTGGTATGCTGAAAGCTTCAGGAGAAAGGTGCTTGATATTGCGGGACAAATTATACGAACCGGCCGCCGGATTTATTTGAAGCTGCCGGAGGTAACAAGCGCTGTCCTCTGTTTCGAACAGTTATGGAACCAAAGCGGAAGTATTTCTAAGATACCACCGGCACCGGTCTAAAAAAATTACCTCAGTCACACATAATATCAGGTGTCTCTAATAATCAACTAATGGCACAGGTTTGTTCTCAGATTGTTCCGGACTGTGGTTTTTGTAATAAAAATCAAGCAGTTAGTAAAATAATCTCTGTGGCATCCGACAGATGAACTCGTGCGCCAAGGATTTGTCATCTCAGACTGCTAAAATTGTGGGCGGTGCCCACATTTGCAACGGAATCGCTCAGTTTAGGTAAAAATCTTAAAGACTGATCTTCAGAACTCTCAAGATAAGGATACCTTCATCATCATTACTCCAAAGATTGTCATATTCCTTGGTGATCAATTTCTGTATTCATCGGGAGAATTTCCCGGATAAAACCTCTTCGACCTTACTGATCGGAACTCTGCCATACCAGTATGGATTAAAGGAAGCCTTTCCATTAGTACCGAACACCTTAGCTTGGCTACCATGGTTATACCCCAAACGGTTCGAAGCATTTTCATTCGACTGGATATCCTCCAAAAAATCCCTCTTCAATGTAAAACGTTTCATAAATTTCCTCATATTGCATATCGCGGAAATAGATTATACACATTACTGTACGTCTTTATCTATTACATAAAAAAGTTGACATTCTGGCTCCTATAGAATACCATACAGACAGACTAGTCTGTCTGTATGGTAACATGAAACTGGCATGTATGTACAGACATAAACAGGAGAAGAAGGATGCGAGCAAAATTTAGTGTTGTTATTCTGGTCGTGTATTTCTCATTACAAGTTTGGATTCTCTTCGCTGATCCTAAAGGGGAGAGTGTAATGCGAGCGGCGTTTGATCTTCCTGATCCGCAAGATAGTCGCGCAGTCGGCATGATGGTTATAGAGGACACAGCCGGAAATCGACGTACGCGTCGTATCGTACAGTACACCCAGGATACACCGGACGGACAGGATAGCTATATCGAGGTACAGGAACCTGCGGATGTCGCGGGCATGCGGTTCTTAACTCTCGCCGAACCGGGTGAAGACGTTCAACGGATGTATCTGCCTGCTCTCGACAGTGCGAGGCGCATTTCCGGCTCCGCCAAAAAAGGACGATTCCTCGGTTCGGATCTCTTTTTCTATGACATGGAAGATCATAAGTTCGAAGATTTCTCAGGATACAGGTATCTACGTTCCGAATTATTCAGGGGACATGAGTGTGATGTCGTAGAGGCTGTTCCTACCGACGATAACGCGCCGTACTCGCGAATGATACAGTGGGTAAGTCGGCGAGACCATTATATTTACAAGATGGAATGTTACGCCGAAAACGACAGTAATCGTCTGTTTAAGACGATCATATCGATTGAAGTAGGAGAACAGAAAGGTATTTTATATCCGGTCCGGCAGTTAATTGAGAATCACCGCGACAACCATAAAACGGCGCTTATGTATCAGGAGATCGAGATAAACACCGGAGTGTCCGACGATATGTTTTCCGTCCGGTATCTGGAACGGTGAATATGTATCTTCGCATGAAAAAAATGCTTCTGGTATTCGTCTTTTTATCGATAGCGATATGTTCTCTTTCGGCGCAGGCATCGTTGGACGAGCAGGGGAAGAACGGCGATGCTGCAGCTGCATTCGACGATCTATTCTCCGATATTGAAACCGAAGGGGATGCTGCGGGTGGCGAACCTGCTGCAGTTCCTCTTTCTGCTGACAGCAAGCTCAGCCTGGACGGCGAACACCGTGTACGGTATTCGTTTCCTCTACATCCCGATCATTTCGACTATGAGAGAAAAGTCCCGACGGCGGGTAACGTGATAAAGTTTCGCTATTTAAAAGAATCTGTAACGGTTTTATCGGAATGGGATCTTCTTCTTGAGGCTGAACAGGGTCGGGATCTTGAGACCCGGAGCCGTGTGCTGCCGGGAGAGAACTATATTTCCTGGGCCCTCGACCGGACGACGCTTACTCTTGGATACCAACGGTATGCCTGGGGAGTAGGTGATGATATTAACCCCACGGATAATATTGATTACAAGAACTACCGGGACGATCCTTTCTCGCCCGACGATCTGCCGGTATTTTCAGGGCATATTCAATTTTACCCCACTGATGAATGGGAACTGGCGCTGGTCGTTGTTCCGGTGGACGGCACAAACCGGGAGTATTTCTCGGTAGAAGAGGAGATCCCTGGCGAAATATTTGCGGGAAACAAGAGCATCGAACGGGAAGAACCGGTATTCTCGCCTGAATCCACCGTATGGGGCTTCAAGATTAACCATTATGGAGCCGGGCTGGATTGGTCGGCGAGTTATGTTTATGACTTCGATTCATATTATACTCCACGGCTGGAGCTCAAAGACAACGGTGGGATCTGGACCGTTGAGACCCTCGGGCTGCGGCGAGATCGTATTCACAGAATCGGGGTCGACGCGAAAAAGGTTGTCGGACGGTACTCGATCTGGACTGAAGCGGCATATTCGATTTCCAAAGATTTTCTTAACGACGATGTGAACCAACGAAATCATGATCTCGCGTGGGTTGTAGGGGGAGACTTTCAGTTCGGCGGTCTGGATCAACATTATTGCAATTTTCAGTATTACGGTTTGTGGATACCAGATTTCTACGACAACTTCTCCAATGATTATCCCGGCGGAATACCGGATCCAGGACGAATGAACGAGTTTGACTATATGCGCGACTACTACTATCGAAGTATTACGGAGAGCCTTGGCGGTCGTGAAGCGGGAATTGTCCATGGTCTCGCTCTCTCCCTCGAAGGGAGTTTCCACCGCGATAAAATCAAGCCGACACTCGACCTTGCCGTAGAGATTCCTGATCGGTATGACGATATCGCTGGATCACCTCTATTGTCGGCGTACCTTGATCCTTCAATTGTCTTCGATCTTGCGGAGAACTTCGATCTCGAAGTAAGAGCCCCAATCGCATTCGGGCTTATCGAGCGGGATGGAGATTTGGAAAATAACGATGAATCTGAGGCGGGCATACTCAGCCATGATAATTCGATCTCGCTGACTTTACGATATCGCTGGAAAAAACGGTTCTGAAACGCGGTCTTTACTGAAAACTGCACATTACTAAACAAAATAGACACAGGAGAGTATGAATGGATAATCGTCAAGAACAGAAAGAACGACGCGAATGGGGTGAATGGCTTGGAAGCTTCATTGTCAGGTACCGAATCGCATTGGCAGTTCTATTTATTGGGTTGTCTTTGTTGGCCGGGTTGGGAATTCAAAAGATCACAATGACCTCTTCAATTACCGAATGGTTCTCCGAGGGATCGTCGGTGAGTACCGATCGGGACCGGTTTGAAAATGAGTTCAAGAAGGGGGAACGGGTCGCTCTTCTGGTTACAGGGGAAGATGTCTTTTCGCATGATATGCTGAACATGATTGATCGGCTTGGTGAGCGATTAGTAAAGAACGTGCCTTTTGCAGATAGAGTAGAATCGATTACCACTGTGGAATATAGCCGAGCGGAGGGGGACGAGGTAATAACCGAAGAGCTGATTCCGGATACAATACCTCGCGCTGCCCAAGAGTTGGAAGTTTTTCGGGATATTGCACTTTCGGATAAGTTAATCGCAGGACGCCTGGTCTCAATGGATTCGACGGAGACCTGGGTGGTTATAGAGCTTTTACCGTTTCCTAAAAAGTGGCAGGGAGAATATGATAATCCGCCCTATTTTTTAGTAGGCGAAGCCATCGAAAAGCTGTTGCAGGGCGATGATTTTTTAAACTACGATATCAAAGCGGCCGGTACGCCGATTCTGAACCATGATGAGCTGGTAGCGACAAGCCATGAAACGACACGTCTGGTGCTTTATGCATCAATAGTCGCGGTGATTCTTCTGATCATATTTCTCCGCACATGGAGAGGAGTAGTTGTCCCGCTTCTGGTGACCGCTCTTTCCATTGCGGTGGTCTATGGGATTTATGGTCACTTGGGAGTCGAAATCAACGCCTTCCTGTTCAATGTGCCTGTATTCCTGGCTGTTGCAGTTACCATCAGCTATTCGATTCATTTATTCAACTATTTTAACGAGGAACTCTCTATTCACGGGGATAGAAAAAAGGCGGTCATCGGTGCAGTTCGTCTCGGCGCATCGCCGCTTCTTTTTTCCGTTCTGACGACTGCTGCGGCCCTGGCTTCGTTCGTTTCGGTAGGGTTGGTACCTCTCCGGTGGTTGGGACTGACCGGTGCACTGGTCGTTCTCGTGGTGTATGTACTATCCCTGCTGCTTACTGCGGTATTCCTCTCCTTCGGAAAAAACCAGATGCAGCGAAAAGAGACTGAGGTGCATAGTTCCGATGGCCGGTTATCCCGTCTTGGTCGGTGGGCATATTCACGGGCACCGTGGGTTGTCGCGGGATTTGCATGTCTCATTGGGCTCTTTTTCATTGGTATTACTCGTTTTGAAGTCAATCTCAACCTTGATCAGACCTATGGTTTCAGAGTTGATTATATAAACAGGCTGCGCGAGGTTGCGCATAGCGAGGTAGGTTCTTTCTCGTCTTATGATATTACCTTCGATCTGCACAAACAGGACGCAACGAAGGCTCCGGAGCTTCTTCGTCGCTTCGACCGATTTGTTGAAAAAATCGACGAGTTGTCCAATACGAAAAGAAGCACGACGATGCTTCCTTTTCTCAAGCAGATGAACCGTGTTCTGCACCACGGTCAACAGCAATATTATAGGGTTCCAGACTCTCGCCAGCTTGTTGCTCAGGTTCTTTTTCTTTATGAGATGTCGGGAGGCGATGAACTGAGCAATTGGATAAATGACGACTACTCGATTCTCCGTCTTCAAGTTGAAACTAGTACTATGGATGCCAGGAAGATGGTCAAGGGACTTGAGGAGATCAAGGCGCTTGCTGACCGTTATATGCCGGAGGCCGAAATGAGCATAACCGGTTCTATGCTGGAAACGGCGATAATGAATCAGTATGTCGCTAAGGGACAGATCGTCTCTTTTTTGATTGCTCTTGGAGTAATCGGATTACTAATGATCATTATTCTTAGGAGCGTTCGTGCAGGAATTATCGGCCTTATTCCGAATGTTGCTCCAGCCGTAGCCATAGCCGGTCTTATGGGATTTTTTGGTATTCCTCTCGATTTTATTACGATGACAATTGTGCCGATGATCCTGGGAATAGCCGTAGACGACACGATACATCTCATGACCCACATTAAACGCATATATACGGCTGGAAACTCCTATATTTATTCGATGGAAGACTCGCTACGAGTCGTTGGACATGCTATGATTATGACATCCGTGGTTGTCGTCGCCAGTTTCGGAATCTTCGGGGTTTCTATATTCAATATGTTCAGAAACCTTGGTATTTTTATGGGAATCGGACTCGGAACCGCCTGTGCAAGTGGCTTAATGATGGTTCCAGCCTTGAGTCGCTGGGTTTCTCCTTTTGGCAAGAGACGTTAACGAGGCCGGAAGTTATTCTCAACAATAACAAGCTGTGGGGGGAAGGTTGGAGATGAGTACGAAAGAGAGAATCGAGTATGAAGCGTTAAAACTGTTCTGTCGCAAGGGATATAATGGAGTCAGAATAGACGAAATTATATCCGCGGCGGAATCGACCAAGGGTGGATTCTATCACCACTTTGCAAGCAAACAGGAACTTTTCACGAAAATAGTGTTTTCGTATCTTTTTGAGTGGATTATTGAACAGGCCGCGACGGCTCATAATGCAGAGATGTCTTTTCAGGAATACCTGCGAACACTTTTTGATTATCCGAAACGTTATCTTGAGTGGTGGCATTCTCTCAGGATCAGCGAGGACCTGAGAGGTTTGTTTGTTGTATTCTTCGACGGGATTGGGATGTTTGAAGATCTTCGAATGAAAATCGTCAATGTCTATACTGAACTGATGCAGGAGATAGTCTTCCGCATCGATTCCGCCCGCACCATCGGAGAAATCCGCAAAGATATTGATTCCGAAGCGGCGGTTATCCAGATTCTATCTACCCTGGAAGGTTTGACGCTTCTCATGGTCGGTTTCAACTCTTCACAGCTGTCAAATCTCGATTACTACATCGGTGAAATGTTTAGAAATACTTGGCGGGGATTCTCTACATGATTAATACGCAATATGTAGCTTAAAACCAGAATCTTACAAGGATATTAGTGGCAAAATGTATAAGTCAGAAACTGTTCCGATGTACTCAAATTAAGATCAAAATTAAAGGAAAGGTATTGGTCGGTTACAACAAAATGAAACAGGTCGAGTAGACTCGTTTGAAAATGAAGCTTATATTCTGCACATTGCTGACGTGTCAGAATCCGATGTTTTGAATGAATACGTTGTCTGTGAAAAAGATGCCGTTAATATCCGATAATCAGCCGATATTAAACAGGAAACTGGCCACAGATGTCTTTCAAGGCAGAACGGTATAGGGAATTCAAACACATAATGATATCTAACATTTTATATTAGTAAGGAGCAGTAAATGAAAAAAACAAAATTAGTGCAAATAGTAATTTTATCTTTCAATATCGTATATTTTTTCCTAACATGGAAAGTGTTCTGGTATGAAGGATCATTTTCTGAAATACCCTTAGGTAAGTATTTTAAAATATTATTCAAAGCTCTTGATGGCCAGTTAGACTGGTTTTACGAATATGACAGGGCATATTTTGTTCTTATGTCGCTTACTATGCTTTCATTTTTTGGAAGTGTAACTAGTTTTTCTACTTATCTACTATGTAAAAGATTAGAAGAAACGAAAGACAAACAGATCGTAAATTTAGAAAAAAGAATTACGAAACTAGAAAAAGATAAAAGAATGAACTAATCAATGTCAGCTTTTCTGTCGAGGGTAATCATATCCCCCCAGGGTAATCAGAAATCCCACCCCCCTTCCGGTGGGTTCATTGTAGAACCAAATTCGGACCAAATCAAGAACTTTAATTCACCGGTAGCTCATACGAGCTGAGCTTTCGATACGATTCTGCTTTGTCGACGATGATCTTAATTGCGCTTGAGACCATCCGATCAAGAATAGTACCACCAAAACCACGTCAGAGTGAGGACCAAATGTCTGGTAAGATTATCGAAATTAATGAGGAAGAAGTTAAAGCTCATTTGGGGGAATTTGTACGGAAAACTGTCGAGGAAACATTGAATGCCATGCTGGAAGCTGAAGCCGAGCAATTGCTCAATGCACAGAAGCATGAGAGAAACACAGATCGGAAGGGGTATCGCGCCGGCCATTATGACCGGAAGCTTTTGACCAAGGCAGATGAAGTAAACCTTAAGATGCCCATGTTGAAGAAGGTAACCTTTGAAACGGCACAGTTATATTAATTACCGGAGCGTCTTCAGGGATAGGTAGAGAAACGGCGATTCTTCTTAAAAAGTCAGGGTTCACGGTGTATGGTGCTTCCCGAAATATAGAAAAACTTAAGATTCTCGAACAGGAAGGGATTACCATTCTGTCATTGGATGTAACAGTTGAAGAGTCAATTCAAGAATGTGTTAAAACGATTATTGCGAATGAGGGTCGGATTGATATTTTAATAAATAACGCAGGGTACTATAATGAGCCCAGGAAACGAGACAGCTTCTGGGGGTGCCTTTAAGGTGTAACTCTCGCCTTCCAGGGAGCAGAGAGGTATAGTAGTACCATGAGGAAGAGCTACAACACCGCATTCAAATCGAAAGTGGCACTTGAGGCTATCAAGGAGCAGGAGACCATACAGCAGATTGCACTTAAATACGATGTGCATCCGAACCAGGTATCGCAGTGGAAAAAGCAGCTGCCGGACAATCTTCCTGCGACTTTCGAGCGTCCTAATAAGAAGCGAGAAGAGGAGCGCAGGCTTGAGCAGGAGCGTGACCAACTGCTGCGAACTGTTGGAGAACTGACAGTTGTGAACGAATTTCTCAAAAAAAAACACCGCGAGTATTACGGGAAAGATCCGGAATGATTGATCCGAACCATCCCGAGCTGAGCATAGCGCAGCAGTGTCGTACTCTTGAGGTCACTCGGAGCTCCTACTACCGCAAAGGCCGAGATATGCGAACAGAGACGGATCTGGAGGATCTCACAGTCATCCTGGAGTATCACAAGAAGGTCCCCTTTTACGGCTATCGCAAAGTATCACGAGTGCTGTTACCTGAGCATCCTCACCTGACCAGAAAACGAGTCAGGCGGCTGATGAAGCGTTTTGGACTGCGGGCATTATATCCTGGGCCAAATCTGAGCAAGGCACGCAACGATCACAAGAAATATCCGTATTTGTTGCGCGGTAAGCAAATACGGCATCCCAATCAGGTTTGGGCCAGTGATATCACCTATATTGGTCTTCCGCAGGGGCACGTCTATCTGGTGGCTATAGTGGATCTGTACTCTCGTAAGGTCTTGAGCTGGCGGCTTTCGAATAGCATGGATCCGTCATTCTGTGTTGCCGCGCTGCAGGAGGCGATCGAGACCTATGGGGTCCCGGCGATCTTTAACACGGATCAGGGTAGCCAGTTCACAAGCAGGGCCTACCTGTCGGTGTTGGAAGAACACCAGGTGGAGATCAGCATGGACGGGGTTGGCCGCGCACTGGACAATGTGTATGTCGAACGACTGTGGCGCTCATTGAAATATGAGGATATCTACCTGCGGTCATATGAGAGCATGGTGGAATTACATCATGGGATTGAACACTACTTCACGTTCTACAACACCGAACGGCTACACCAGTCGCTGGAGTACAGGACACCGGAAGAGATGCATCAATCATTCGCTACGGAGAACCCGCTGCCGTTGGCAGCGTAGAATAAAACAGGAGGGAGGAGTACACCTTAAACTTCCTATAAAACTGTCTTGACAATTGGGCGCAGTTCATACGGATCTTTCGGTTCCCTGGAAGATGCTCCTTTATCTGAAGCCCGGAATCAGTATAATGTTAATGTTTTCGGACTTGCAAGGATCACTCAGTTGGTATTACCCTATATGCGTTCACAGAAATACGGACGAATCATTAATATAAGTTCTGTTGGAGGTATTATAACAACCCCTTTTGGAGGCTGGTATCAATCAAGTAAGCATGCCGTGGAATCATTAAGCGATGCATTGCGCATGGACACACTCGGGTTTGGAATTGATGTTGTTGTTGTTGAACCGTCGAATATTGAATCAGGTTTTGAATCAGTAGCTATTAATAAGCTTAAGGACTCAACGAGTGAGATCTACAAGGAGAAGGCTGAAAGTTTTGCAAAAGGACTATCAAAAAGCTATGAGGGTGTCTCTAAACCGGAAGTAATAGCAAAAGTTATCAAGAAAGCTGTTACGGCACGAAGACCTAAGCCCAGATATGTTGCAGGGAAGATGTCAAGAACGATATTAATATTAAAGGCTTTACTAACGGATCGACAGTTTGACAGGGTTGCGATTAATACATTCTTTAAATAAACATGAGTATGAATGATATTATTTATATAAAGAATATCAATGATCTTTCTATATGGATTTCGCAATTGACACTCAGGCATCCTTTAATAGAAATCATCAATTTCTCTCGAATTCTCATCCCTATACCACACGAAAAAATACGAATTAAGACCGGATTTTATTCAATTATGTATAAAAAACATCGTATCGGTGAATCCTTTTACGGGAATGAGAAACTAGACTTTAAAGAAAGTACTGTTCTTTGTATGCGTCCGCAGCAGGTTATCACCTTTTACAGTGAATCCATGCAAATGCAACCCGAAGGGTATATAATATTCTTCCATCCTGAACTGATAAAACGTCATCCTTTGGGCCAGACACTTTATAACTATACTTTTTTTAATTATGAAGTAAATGAAGCTCTGTTTTTGTCTCCTAACGAAAGAGAAATTCTGGTTTCCATAATAAACAAGATGAATCAGGAGCTTAATGCAAATATTGACGATTTCACAGAAGACCTTTTGGTGTCTAATCTGGAAGTATTACTGACTTATTTAAAACGCTTTTACAGCAGACAGTTTATTACAAGAAAGAACGAGAATTCTTATATTGTTGCTCGGTTTGAATCTTTTTTGTTACAGTACATACAATCCGAAAGATTAAAAACAGACGGAATACCATCTGTTTCCTATTGTTCAGAACAGATGAATTATTCAGATTATTATCTAAGTGATCTTTTAAAGAAAGAAACAGGAAGAACTACACATGAGTATATTTTATATCATGTCATCGAAAAAGCAAAAAACTTCTCCTTGGTTCTGATATGACGGTTAATGAGATAGCTTATGAACTAGGATTTGATTATCCGCACTATTTCAGTCAACTATTCAGGAAGAAAATAGGTATTAATCCTAGTGAATACAGAAAAGAAGTTAGAAATTCTCTTTAAATTTTTATTGATGAAAGTTGGAATGGGAAGGAAGTATGATATAATTTCCCAAGATAATATGGTTTTCACAAAACAATGCAAGCGATAAAGACAAAACGCGTCAGAATCAATATGTTTCTCCAGTCGCCAAATTGCATTCTATATAGTGGATCAGTTTAACGAGAAAATTCTTGGCGTATAGTCTAACGCATAAAGATAGCATCATTGTCTTTGACGATCAGGAGAGAATACAAAATGAATTTACAAAATGAAAGTAAACCAGACATTCTAAAACGACTGAAAGGGCTACTTTTTGTATTTTTATGTATAGTTGGTTCAGGCCTTTTATTATACCAGGTTCTAAAAAAAGAGGTAACAATTCGTACTTTTTACCCTACTGAGAACGGCGCGATCCTTCTGAAAACTGACACGACCTCCGATGACTACGACAAGCATTTCGATTACCTGGAGAGAATCGATATGGAAAGGGGGAGTATATGGAAGACGAGAATCCCGGGGGATTGTGACGACTGGCGTTTGGGTACTAACGTCGGAATGGTCGACTATCAGGTTTCCCTTATTGGCAATCTTTTTGCCTATTATGTCCCTGACTATAGGGTTTCACAATATCTTCTACTGGATTACGCGACAGGTGATATCCTGAACACTTTTCCTGCAGAGTTTAATGATTATAACCAATATTTCTTAAGCATCGCTGACGAGACTACTATATACCACCTAAGTCGAAAAGTTTTTAATGGTCCATCGATACTGACAGCGTATGATCGGCAAAATGGTACCGTTGTCTGGAAAACGGAATTTATAGACATGGAGGAAACCACATTCAGAAGAGAACCCTCCAGACCCATTATGAACGAGGAGTGGCTTTGTCTGATAGATGCAAGAAACAACAGCGCTGCCTATCTTTTTTCAAAAAGCAGCGGTAAACTGACAACAGTCAGAGGCGACGGGCCGGGGATTTTACTCAATGGAGACTATTACTATTTCCTGGTGGATGAGCTTCCCGGGTTTTACCGTCGTGATCTTTCCTGCGGCGATACGTCGTGTTGTTTTACCGATGAATCGGTTTTTTATCCTTCCAATGCCAAATACAAAAATATATACTTCGCAATGTACAAGAATTGTATCCTTTTTCAGACGGGGGAGGGAGAGTCTCCTACAGGTCTGAAGGCGGTTGATATGACCACCGGAAAGCCGGTCTGGGAAATCAGGTGGCCGGAGAAGTTCTCTCTTTTACACCACCGCAGTCCGGGCGCCGTGGCAGGGGGGGCTTCCGCAACGGCTTCTCCTTTCTGCCTCCTGGAAAACCCCTACCTTGCACTGCCTCTCGTAACGGACGTGGACGATAACGGGCCAACCCGGATCATCATCCTGGATCTGGATAAAGGCCGGATCATGACGGAGATGAATCCGGTTTATACGGGATACCTCAACAACAATTACAGAATGTTTTACCATGAAGACTATTTCTATATGGAAGTTCCGATCCCCCGGAAAGCTGAGAATCAGAACGCCATTATGTGCGTGGACAGCCGCACTGGAGAAACGAGTTGCTTTCAGATATTTCGTGTAATCGACGACAGAGAACAGCAACTTGTTTCGTTGGATTACGGCCTCAATCCTTCTCTTATCAGGGATCGGATACTCTGGACCGATACCGCCAATAATCTGCTATGGCCTAAAGCGCGAAATCGAGCCGCCGCTATAGACCTGAATACGGGCAAACGGGTTTACGGAAATTCCAAGGTGAAATACAGGGATTGTACCGCCGAGATGGCAGCGGTGTACGGGTTTTAGGAGAATATCATGAAAAAAAAGAGTCTTATTTCAACCACAGTGGTTCTCGCTGTTCTGTTAATTATAGTAGTTACCGTGTATACGCGAACGAAGCATTACGACCGTTTGATGCACGTGGCATACACGGAATCAGAGAACAGAATAGAAATTTGTCGACGCAGCTTTATGGATGAACGCTGGCCTGAGCTGATTGTTCGCAAGCTCAGCGAAACAGAATCCACGGTGTGGCAACTGACATGGGATCGGTATTTTGACGGCAATAGGGATCTGGCGGATAACCAGTACATAGTGACAGACAAGCTGCTTATCTTTCCCCTGACGCGAGTCGATGAAAACGGGTATTGCTTCAGGGAAATTACCGCTATCGATCACCGTATGGGCGTCGTTGCGTGGAGCACTCCCGTTCCTGCGGGGATTGATCATGATGGTTTTTCCAGTATGTCGGATGGCTCTTCGCTTTTTGTTTTTAATCTGGACCGTATGCGCGGCCCTCTTCTGACTCGACTGGACATACAAACCGGCGAAGAATTCTGGACTGCTCCCGCTCCGGCATATCCTGGGGCTCCGCTTATGACGGATGATTATTTTATCCTGCATTATTCCTTCGGCGGGTTCTCCAGGGCCTTCATTTACAGCAAAGAAGAGGGACTGAGCCTGGAGATACCTGTGTGTTATCCCGGATTTGTTCGGGGCGGAGATTTTCTGTACATAGGAAAAGACCGGGAACAATACTGTGTTCACCGTACGAATATGATGTCGGGAGAAGATGAGGAACTTTTTGTGCTGCAGGATCAGCCCTACGAGAATCAGCCTTTCAAGGATTTATTCTTTGCATTGTCCGGCGATATGCTGCTGTTTCAGGGGCGGGACCAAAGTTTTAAAGCCCTTTCTTTGGCCGACGGTCGAAGGATATGGGAAACTCGGTGGAAACCGGACAACCAGGGAAGGGAATATCTGTTTACTTTTTTTGGAGACGACATCTTGGAGAAGTCCCCTGTACACTGTGGCTTCTACGACATGCCGGAAGGGTATTTTCCCCTGGTTCTGCAAAGCCAGGAAAAAAAAGAACCATACGAACGACTTGTTGTTCTTGACAGCCGGAACGGACAGGTTGTGTATAGAGGCAATCCTATACCAGTTGATTTATCCATAACCATGAACATCGACATTTTGTACAAGGAGGGAAAGTATTTTATTACCGGGAAAATCCTCAGTTATGGAAATAAACCTTATCTTGTCTTTGAGCCTTTTGTCTTTGTAATGGAGGAGAAGACGGGGGATTTCATCAGTTACGCCTATCTTGATCCGGCGTGGAAAACCAATCAGGAGTATACGCGGTTTAATTCACTATCGGAGCTAATCCTGGGGGGCGGAGATATCATCTGGAATACCGAAGATATTGACATGGCACTTTCAGCAAGGCTTGGAATTTCACCATAATGGTATATATCGGAGGAGGAGTTCTTATAATGAAGCTGTCTCAAAAAGCATGATAGCTTATAGCTTGGGATTATGAAAACCGGTCCATCAAGGATTCGCTATCATACCGAGTAATGCCCAGTATAGATATTGAAGACTATTTAGAGAGAATCGTTATTTGATATTACAGATCATGATTGGAAAATCCACCATTAGTGTGTGAATAACTATATCGTAATTAGTTGGAGGATCGGGAAGATTTAACTATAGTCAATTATAATAGTGCTTCCGATTAAGTCGAGCTGATTCACTGATTACACATAGAGCAGCCAAGATTAATTCGTATGGAGAATAATTTCTTGAAAAATCGACTGTTAAACATCTTATTATGGACCTTTTTTTGCGTACCTATTGTCTTTGCCGACAGTTCCGGCACTATCGATCAGAATGTTTCGCCAATTCCTCAATTCATATCTATCTGGAATACGAAAATACAGGGTTTCTCAAATCCCAATCAGATAAAACTTCCTCTATCCCAAAACGGGACATACGATTTCGACGTGGAATGGGGTGAAGGAAAAACAAACCACATAACCCGATACGATCAACAAGAAACAATACATACCTACAAAATCCCCGGAGAATATACAGTAACGATAACCGGAATAATTGAAGGTTTCGGATTTGATCTTTCTTTTACATCGTTACATGAGGACAATGGTAAATTAGTTGATGTAGCCAATTGGGGTCCCGTAAAACTGCATAATAACGGGTTTCAGTTTTGCGGTGTTGGATTAATCGGATTTAGTGCAAACGACGTGCCGGACATAAGTAATATCACCAATATGCAGGGCATGTTTGCTAATGCCTCTAAATTTAATCACGATATCGGCCCATGGAATGTGAGAAATGTAACGAATATGAGCGGAATGTTTGTTGATGCTAAATCCTTTAATCAGGATATCGGTTCCTGGGATGTGAGTAATGTTACTGATATGAGCGGCATGTTCTGTTATGCAGATGCGTTCAATCAGAATATTGGATCGTGGGATGTAAGTAAGGTAAGCGATATGAGCGTCATGTTCCGCGAGGCTTATACCTTTAATCAGGACATCGGCTCCTGGGATGTCAGCGCTGTTGAAGATATGAATGGTATGTTTCTCGATGCACAATCCTTCAATCAGGACATCAGTTCCTGGGATGTGAGTAATGTGTTGGATATGAGTGAAATGTTTGAAGGAGCTCATTCTTTTAAACAAGACATTGGTGCTTGGAATATTAGTCCAAATACTGATACGTACGATATGTTCAAAGGAGCCGTTGCTTACAACCGAGAATACGGAAACAATTATTAAAAGGAGATTTATCATGTCCTATCTCGGATCTCATCTAAAAACTGTCTTGCTTATTTTCATTCATCTGACAGCTATTTTTACCATGTGTATTTTCATTAGCAATTGCCAGGGAAAATATATAGCGAATAAGAACGCATTTGTGACAATCTGGAATACGGAAATATCGGTTTTCTCTACTTCTAATCCCAATCAGATAAATCTTCCTCTATCCCAAAACGGGACATACGATTTCGACGTGGAATGGGGTGACGGAAAGATAAACCACATAACCCGATACGATCAACAAGAAACAATACATACCTATGAACGTCCCGGAAAATATACAATAACAATAACCGGAATAATTGAAGGGTTTGGATTTGCTAGTTCCGGTGAGGATAGTGGAAAGTTGGTTGATATAGTTAATTGGGGATCCGTAAAACTACATAATGACGGGTTTCAGTTTTTCGGCATTCGTTTAAGCGAGTTCAGTGCAAATGACATGCTGGACGTAAGTAATGTTACTGATATGAGCGGGATGTTTTGGCATGCACAAGCTTTCAATCAGGATATTGGAGCGTGGGATGTGAGTAAGGTTACTGATATGAGCTATATGTTCGATTCTACTGATAACTTTAATCAGGATATTAGTTCGTGGGATGTTGGTAATGTTACTGATATGGTGTCAATGTTCAGTTTTGCTGAATCATTTAATCAGGATATTGGTGAGTGGGATGTCAGCAATGTAACCGATATGAGCGAAATGTTCGAAGATGCCTGTTCTTTTAATCAGGATATTGGTGAGTGGGATGTCAGTAATGTAACCGATATGAGCGAAATGTTCTTGAATGCAAAATCATTCAATCAGGATATCGGTGCATGGGATGTCAGTAAGGTAACTGATATGTACGGGATGTTTTGGGGGGCATATGCTTTCAATCAGGATATTGGAGCGTGGGATATTAGTAAGGTAACTGATATGTGCGGAATGTTTAAGGAGGCTCATTCATTTAATCAAAATATTGGGGCCTGGGATGTAAGAAATGTAACAGATATGAGTCATATGTTCCACGAGGCCTTTTCTCTCAATCAATTTATTGGATTCAATCAGGATATTAGTGCGTGGGATGTGAGTAAGGTTACTAATATGAGTGAAATGTTTTGTCTTGCACAGGACTTTAATCAGGATATTGGAGCGTGGGATGTAAGTAATGTTACTGATATGAGCGGGATGTTCGCGGCTTCAGATTTTAATCAAGATATCGGTTCCTGGAATGTGAGTAATGTTACTGATATGAGCGGGATGTTTTGGCTTGCACAGGACTTTAATCAGGATATTGGAGCGTGGGATGTGAGTAAGGTAACTAATATGAGTCGGATGTTCGAAGAGGCCCAGTCTTTTAATCAGGACATCAGCGCCTGGGATATTAGCTTCATTGCCGATACGTCTGATATGTTCAAGGAAGCCACCGCTTACAATCGGAATTATGGGAACAATCAATAAAAGGAAATTTTGATGTTATATAAAGTAGCACATCATAGAGCACCGGCCACACAGTTTTTAGTGTTAATAATGGCTGCACTAACTATCTGTATTTCGGTTAGTAGTTGCCAAGGTAAAAGATTCAGTGATGAGGATGCGTTTGTAACGGTCTGGAATACGGAATTGCCGGGTATTACCTCCTCCAATCAGATACAACTCCCCCTTGCTCCGGACGGCGAATACGATTTCCAGGTGGATTGGGGTGACGGGAAAAGAAACCGCATAACCAAATATGACCATCCAAAAACCTTACATACATATAAATCTCCAGGGAAATATACCATAACAGTAACCGGTAAGATTCGAGGTTTCGGATTTCATCCAGCGTTACCCGGTGATAATGGAAAACTTGTGGACGTAATAAGATGGGGACCTGTAATACTTCATGATGATGGATTTCAATTTCAAGGTATCAGCTTGACTGGCTTCAGTGCTACTGATACCCCCGACCTCAGCCAGAATACAAACCTGCAATATATGTTTTATTTCGCCGAACAGTTCAACAATGGTATTAGCAACTGGGATGTAAGTAACATAACGAATATGAACCATATGTTCTGGTGGGCAAAATCATTCAATCAGGACATCGGTGTGTGGGATGTGAGAAATGTTTCTGATATGACCTATATACTCAATGGGGCCGATTCCTTCGATCAAGACCTGAGCATTTGGGAGAATATTAATATGGCAGCAATTTCTAATATACCCAAACAAACATCTTCTGAGTAATATTTATTAACAAACAAAGGGATACAATATGATATTTACAGGATTTTTAGTAAAAAAGAGATCGACAGTCATAATCATTATTCTTATTTCTGTTAATTCTCTCCTTTTTTCCGATTCGCATGAACTGTTTTCATTAATTATGACTGGCCAGGAAAACCAGGCCATTACGTTACTTAAAACCGATCCGTCCCTGATTGAATCGAAAGACAGTAATATGCGTTCCCCTCTCTGGCTCGCCTGCTATGCTCATTGTGATAAGCTCATTGATTACCTGTTGGATCACGGAGCAGATCCTGATTATTCACCACATAACGGATACACGCTTTTGCATTACTGCGCTGAAAAGAATAAAACTTCCATGTTTCTTAAGCTACTCCGGGCCGGAGCCAATCCCACGTTACTCTATATCCCGGAAAAAGAGATTTTTATTAGAGAAAAGGTTGTGCTTGCAGACTGGAATACGGAGTTTACTCCTCTTGAGTTCGCGGTCTGTAACCATAACTGCGAGCTTGTTCGTACGATTGTAACAGAATCCCCCGAAATCCTTGATAACAAAAATACAAATCAACTAACACTTGAATACACAGATGAGTTTTACGATCAGGATTTATTCTTTGGAATTATAACAGCAACTCCCCGTACACTTTTATACAGCATCCTCTTTAACGAAGATGATCTGACACTTTTCCTGCTACAGCATTCACCTTCCTGCGATCACCTTCTCTCCCTTGCGTTGCGCCTAGGGAAAATGGATCTGGCAAAGAAACTGATGCGTTTTAATCCCGTCAAGAACTCTAGAAACGATTTCTATACAATCAGTCCCATGTTCCCTGATACTTTATATGGTCTCCTGTTTCGCAGCTACGATACCGAAACAATCCGGTATTTTATTAATGCAGGATACAATCCCAATGAAGTACAGCCCTATTTATGGATTTCGGCGCTCCATCTGGCCATGAATTACGACAACACTGAGATATTCAAAATGTTATTGGAAGCAGGAGCGGATCCCCATGCAAACATTCAATACGCTGAAACTGGAAGCGACAAGATTTTACCACCTCTTCATTATGCACTGGATAAAAGAAAATTCAATTTTGCAGAGATATTACTACAATTCGGGGAAGATATTAATTTCGCGTATATGGACAGTGACATTGGCTATTTTCTTTATCCTCCGATACTCTACTTCGCAGATCAAATAGATATCACAAACTGGCTCACCGAGCATGGCGCCGATCCGGAAGAAATAACGGAGGACTGGTTGATTAACCATGGCGCCGATCCTGACTTCTTTGAAGAGCATTGATAAAGACGGCTTGCTACAAAACCGGTGGGAAGTAGTGAAAAACAGGAACTCCGTTCGGAAAATGATATCGGCCGTGCTGCTATCCTTGAGATACCAGACGATTGAGTAACGGGAAATCAATATAAAATCGATAATAACAACCGACCATCGAAAGCGGGCTACGTTCTCTGCAGTTTCTTATTTCAATCAAACTGATATCGCTTTCGAGTTGGCCAATGGCGCCAACTTCTTTTCCCTCAACAATTAATTAAAAATAGACATTACCGAAAACCTTGAATAATACCCCAATAAAGTATGGACAATTCATACTCATCCTCTTGCTCCGAATTCATGCATTTTTCTCGCAAGCTCTTTTCAGTATATTGTTCGATTTAAAATACTTCGACAGAATCACGATGGAAATAGAAAGAGATAGGATGACGGCAAGGAAAATCTGTCCGGTCGGCATTACTTGATACCGTTTACCAGCTACTATTGTATAGTTAGGCCAGAATGTTATTATCACAATATAAAACAATACAAAAGTTGACTGAATAGTGAGAACTCCGGTAAGAAGAGAAAAAAGAGCCTTAACCAAAAGCATCAACCATTTATGTACCGTTTCAAAAAAACCGATTATTAAAATCAATATGCTGAATACCGCTGTAATTATTTCAATAAACAGGTATTGATGCCAAATACCTCCGGAGCTAATTATTAAAAATATTATATGCGAAAGGATCAACAAAGATAGATAAGCATACTCGACAATTGAAAAAAGAAATGATTTTTTCCTCATATATAATATCTCTTATCCTATTGAATTATTAGTTCATGAACACCGCTATTCGAAATCCTGCATATTCCGGCGAAACCGGACAGATGCTTAGGTCAAAAATCCTCAGGTATAGTATCTCGGGTACCCGTTTTGAAGTCAATCTACTTCATAGATTTTCTTTCTCACTGACCTCCTTTCAGCTCGATTCTATGCGAATTGAACCCAGCCGATCCATAATCGCGTCGGCAATAGTGGGTGGGGGCTCCGATGATGTAATGCCACATGAAGACCGGTAACTGGAAGTTGAGTTTACAATTCAGCACCAAATCCTCCGGGTACTTCTTTACTTCTGTGTAGCTGATGCGGTTATAGTTCCATGCCTTACGACAAGCAATATTCAAGTCGGAGGATGAGGATTTCTTTGCCAGGGAAAAGATACCGACACAGGACTGATATGCCTGCTCCTTATGCTGTTTAGAATCAAGAAAGTAGGTAATCGCCAGCATGGTTTCTTCGCCAACCCCCTCCGCCCACGAGATAAACTTCTCAGCCGACCAAGAGGCATAAAATTGGTGGTGCCGGGGCATATGGACCTCAAGCGTTGTATATCATCCGCCCATACGAGACTCCCGACGGTGCGGTGCGATCCGGATATTATCGGCATAGATGGCAACAATGCCCTCATCATAGATAACCCGTACCCGCTTCCCCTTGAGCTGCCAGGGTACACTGTACTAAAGCTTATCTCGGGAAAGCAGTACGTGATAATCCGGTGTAACCTTCCGGTTCTCGAAATATTTAAGCGGGTAGCTGGCCGACGGCAGAGTCTTGAGCATAGAGCGTTCTATCTTCTCGAATAAATCACGTCGGAGATGTTTAACGTTGTTTGAGGGCGGCCATTGTACATTTCAAGTTGCTTTTGAACAGCCTGGTTGAGTTCATCAAGGGACGAGAAGCTTCGTGTATATAATGGGGCGAAAATCCGCTGATAAACCAGTTTGACGACGTTCTCAACCAGGGATTTGTCCTTGGGACAATAGGCTCTGGCCGGAATTATGGCGGTCCTATAGTATTCGGCAAAATCGTCGAACAGTGGATTCAGCTCCAGTTCATATTTACCTGCTCTAATGACTGCGCTTTTCAGATTGTCCGGCACAATAGCATGGTGGACCCCACCGAAGAAACGGAGAGCCCGTTCGGTTGACCGAACAATATCTTCCTTCCTCTGGCTCTCGGTGGCCTCGACGTAGGTCAGGCTGCTGGCACCCAGGATGGCGACAAAGAACTGAGCCTATTTCTCTTAGCCGGTTAGACGGTCCAGATAAGGAAAGGTGTGCCTGTATAATCAAGAAATGCTTTGTCTCCCGGGGCGAGGTCTTGGCGCATGCTGACATCCAGCGATTCGCACCATGACCGAAAGTGATGACAGAACTGTGTATACAGATACCCTGTTGGATACAGCGATCGATATTCTTCCCATAAAAGCTGGCGGGACATACCCTTCCGCTTGAGCCGGATTTCATAGTCTGGGAATAATGCCACCAGGGTCCTATAGTCTTCACTCGTCTCTTCTTTCGTAGTTGCCTCATGCTAATACTCGTTCGTTCCATGGTACTCCTGCTTGTAGTGAAAACTTCTCAGACAGGATAATACCTGTTTTCCGAGACTATTCGAAAAACTGTCCGTTTACTCCCGGAATGAGTGTCCGCTTTGTGAACGGAATAGGCCTGATTATGCAATCCTGATTGAAGGCCTCGGCACCGGCGAACATGCCGGTCATATCCGTTACACTGCTCACACTCCACGAAATGAGACAAAACTTTCAGCTCAATGATATCTCTTGGTTTACAAATAGCATTTTTTGCCGTACAAGGAATAAAGTTATAGCAAGATTCGTATCTTACCGGAAATTTCTCTGTTCGCAGATATAATTTTTACCTATCATCGACTCGGAAGTAGGTTTTCTATAATCTATTCATAGAACCATGCCCGAGCTTCCTTCGTGTTCTCTCTTATAATTTGATTTTCAGGCCTCCGCCGCAGGATTTCCTCATTTGCGATATCAAGAACAAAATAGCCGTATCCGTCGGCTTTATGAAGCCACAGAAAATTATCGCAGAAATTCCACGAAGACATCAGATAATATCCTTTGTCCATGGCCCGGGATTTTTGCACTAGTCCCGGTTTTCCCGTCTAACATTATAACCCAGGGATTCAGATCTTCCATCTCATTGTTCCTATTATAAATCGGAAAGGAATCTATTTCTGCCCGGATAAAGGGAGTCAGATGAAAATAGTACCTCGTTCACGCCTTACTTAGCCGTACCAGTTCTCTGCTTTTCATATCAAGAAATCCAAGGTGAATGTCTTCTTCAGTGTTCAGATCGTCCACAGCCGCGGTACTGTAGGTTATCAGCTCTCCGGTCAGGCCATAGTATTTTTCAGCCTCTTTCAAATAGGGGATCTCCCGAATTTGGTTTCCCGCCAGGTCCCAATTTCCAGCAACTCCACCTGCTTACCGAAGCATCATACAATGACCTTTTTGAAAAATATGATGAACTCGCCGAACGGATGAAAATGCTCGGAGAACTGCCTCCGGCCTCGGTAAAGAAATATCTGGAGCTGACAAAGGTGCAGGAACTGGCCGACAAGGAGTATTCCGCTGCTGAAGTTCTAAAAAATGTACTGGAAGCATACAAATTCCTGAAAGAAGAGTCTACCGAGCTCCGATCCCTGGCCGACGCTGAGGGCGATTTCGTAACCCTCGCACGTGCCGAAGGGTATATCGGGGAATTAAACAGATCTGGTTTGTCTCTTCAATGCAGAGATAATCCGGAACTCTTCCAGGATTTTTCCTTTACAACCCGGGAAAGTACGGGGGCTGTCGTGGCAGCCCCCGTTTTTTTTTGGATAATTATTCTCATTATAGTTGACTCTATCTTCTATCTGTGCAAATAATCCTGCATAACACTGTTATTATTTGTTAATAGGGGTTAACTATGATCAGCATCCAGATAGATACCCGGCAGAAAATACTCGATTCCGGGAAAAAAGAATTTCTTCGTTGGGGCTTCAAAGGGGCTTCCATGCGAAGAATTGCAGAAAACGCCGGGGTAACCACCGGGGCAATATACCTCTATTACAGGAACAAGGAAGCCCTCTTCGATGCCCTGGTCCGGGAACCGGCAGAACCCCTGCTTTCCGAATTCCGGGATATTCATAGACGTTTTTCCTCCCACCAGCCGGATACCCAGATTCAGATCATGCATGAGTACTCGGAAGAGGGACTGTCCGGCATGCTGGTTTACATCTTCGAGCATTACACCGCCTTCAAGCTCATCGTCTGCTGCTCCGCAGGAACCGCCTGGGAGACCTATATCGACACGCTGGTTGCAATCGAGGAAGAGGCCACCAGGGATTTTATCGCCATTCTCAAGGATCGGGGCAAGAGAGTACTCCCGGTGGACAATCAGCTTATTCACATTCTGGCAAGTTCCCTGTTCTACGGTCTCTTTGAAATCATCACCCATGACACGGAGCAGACCAAGGCCATGAAATATATCGACAGCCTTCAGGAATTCTATCGTGCCGGTTGGGACCGGCTGCTGGGGCTGAAACAATGAGCATAAATCCGCTGGCAAGGATACTCCTGCTGACTGCCGACCCCCGGATTTTTACCATCCACGAGATAGCCGAAAGGGTTGAAGTTTCCGTCGAAACAGCTGAACAGATGATAGCCGGGCTGCAGCGAATGGGATACCTGGAGAATCCTGCCGCGCCCTGCACCCACTGCCGAAAATGCAGCAAGCGCCCCTCTTCCATACCGGGGACACAACGGATCTGGGAACTCTCAGGCAAGGGGAAGACCTGTATCAAGAATATTATTGGTACAGCTATTTTTTTTGATCATAAATATAGAGATGGCTAACTATTATACACAAACGCATTGGAGGAAATAAAAATGGTATCACTGGACTCCCTGGAAACAGGGCAAACAGGAATAATCCACAGCCTGAACGGCGGTAGTGGATTCATCAGCCGTATCAGCGCCATGGGATTTACCCCGGAGACCACGGTAACCATGGTCTCCCGCCGCTCATGGGGACCGGTCCTGGTCTACCTGCGGGATACTGAGGTTGCCCTGGGCCGCAGGGAAGCAGGACGGATAACCGTTCGCAGGGAGGACGCATGAGCACGGATATACTTACCAGGACTTTCACCGTCGCCCTGGCGGGTCAACCCAATACCGGCAAGTCCACTATCTTCAACCGTCTTACCGGATCCCATCAGCACGTGGGAAACTGGCCCGGAAAAACAGTGGAAAAGAAAGCAGGAAGCCTGAACTACCGGAACTCGAGCTACACTGTCGTTGATCTCCCCGGTACCTACAGCCTTACCGCGAACTCCCTGGAAGAGACCATCGCCAGGGACTTCCTTATGCATGAACAGCCTGATGCCGTGGTTGTACTGGCCGACGCATCCCAGCTGGAAAGGACCCTCTACCTCCTGGGAGAGATACGTCTTCTGGCCGTTCAAACCGTACTTGCCCTGAACATGATGGACGTAGCGGAAAAGCAGGGAAAGAACATCGATCCGAAGGCACTGGAAAAGGAGTTAGGAATACCGGTAATTCCCATGACCGCGGCCAGGGGAATCGGTATGGAGTCCCTGCTGGAGAGCATTGCAGCCTGCGCCGCGAAGAAGGAGCCACGGCCCCAGGTGTACATGGAGGAACCCGGGTGCCTCGATCTCTACCGACAAATTCATTCCCTGATAAAAGACCGAATAAGCCGTCCCTACACCCCGGAATGGGCGGCAGTCAAGCTCATTGAAGGCGATCCCGAAGCTATTCGGAAGGTAGAAGCGAGAGTTAAGGCTGAAGATATGGAACATATCAACAACCTGATAAACAGCCTGGTCGACGGCCCGCTGCAGATTGCCGGCGCCCGCTACTCCTGGATTCAGAAGGCGGTATCCGCCGCCCTCGGCTCGGAAGAGATCCTTGCAGGAACACGAAAACGCTCAGGTTTCGACTGGGCGGCAATCCACCCGGTATGGGGAAAAGTTATCGCTCTGGGAATCATGACTCTCGCCTTCGCCGGGGCCCTCATGCTGGCCATGCCGATAATGGCGGGAGTCCAGAAGATAGTACCCGCCATTCTGTCGGGAATCTCCGCCATCCTCGCTCCCGCGCCCCCCTGGATCACCTCCATGATAGCCGATGGAATCATACCCGGTCTGAGCATCGGGGTCATGATGCTGGCCTACATCTTCGGAGTCTACCTGGTTTTCGGAATTCTCGAAGATGTAGGCTATCTGGCACGTCTTGCCTATCTGTTCGACAGCTGGATGCACAGAATCGGTCTGCACGGAAAATCCTTTATGCCCCTGTTAATGAGCTTCGGCTGCAATATCGCCGGGGTCACCGGCTCCCGAACGGTGGATTCCTGGCAGCAACGCATGACCACCCTGGTCATGGTATCCATTGTTCCCTGCATGGCCTTGTGGGGTGTGGTTGGTTTTATGGGTGCCATCTTCTTCGGCAGCGCCATGCCGATCCTCGTTCTCTCCCTGCTGGGCGCCATGCTGCTACAGCTTGCCCTGACTTCCGCCCTGCTGCGGAATATCGTGGTGAAGGGCGAACAGACGGGTCTTATAATGGAGCTGCCACCCTACCACAGGCCCAACTGGAAGACAATCTGGAGCTATGTATGGGGACAGGTAAAGGGATTCAGCAAACGCGCGATAACCCTGATTGCCCTTATCTCCCTGGCAGTATGGGCCCTCTCCTATCAGCCGGACGGCAATATGGAAAACAGTCTCCTGGCCGCCATCGGAAAATTCTTCGATCCGGTCTCCGGGTTGATGGGCATGGACTGGAAGCTCTTTATCGCCCTGGTAGCGGCAGTCGCCGCCAAAGAGGCATCCCTCTCCGTGCTTGCGGTCCTCTACGGCGCCGGTGAGGGCATAGTCTCCATCACCGGCCTGCTTCTGGCAGGTGGCGGGGCCGGACATGCGGCAATTGCGGGAAGTATAGCCGGGGCTATCTCGCCGGCCTCTGCCCTGGCTTTTATCTTTGCCTTCTTCTTTTCTATTCCCTGTATAGGGACGGTAGCCACCATCTACTCTGAAACCAAATCCCTGAAATGGACGGCCGGCTGCTCCCTCTACTATACCCTGACCTCCTTCATTGCAGGAGTTCTGGCCTATCATGTCGGCCTGTTAATTTTTTAAAGGAGTTCATAATGTCAACAGATTCCAAAACAAAGCAGGAAGCAGCGAGCACCCGAAAACAGGGATTCTCCAGGCTGGTCCAGATAGCCGGTACAAAAAAATGGTGGCTCTTCGCCTCCATGACCCTCGCGGTACTGGCAACTGCAGCCCAGTTTGTCCCCATGACGGCCGTCTACCTGATCATCAGGGAACTGGCCGCCAGAATCAATGACACAGGCAACATCGATAAAGATCTCCTCTACCGCCTCGGCTTCATCAGCCTGGCGTCGGTGGGGGTCTACGGCGCACTGCTCTATTCCTCGCTGATGCTTTCCCATATTGCTGCATTTAATATCCTCTACGAGATACGGGTGCAGATCGCCCGCAAGCTGACCCGTCTCTCCATGGGCTTCTTTTCCGGTACCGCCAGCGGAGAAATCAAGAAGGTCATGTCCGAGGATGTGGAACGCATCGAGCTGTTTGTTGCCCACCATATCCCGGATATAACCAGTGCCATTGTCTTTCCCCTGGGAATTATTGTCTATCTTCTCAGCATGGATTGGCGCCTGGCTCTGGCGGCTCTGATTCCCCTGCCCCTCTCCGTGGGAATGATGGCAGCCATGATGGGAAGCGATAAATCAAAACAGTCCTATCGCGAATATCACAGCGCCCTGGAGAAACTCAACGCGGCTGTAGTGGAGTATGTCCGGGGAATGCCGGTAGTCAAGATTTTCGGCACCAGCCTGAACTCCTTCCGGCGGCTGAAGGAGTCCGTCACGGGCTACAGCAGATGGTCCAAAGCCATGACAAAAGACTACTCGAAAGCCTATCCGGCCTTTCTGACCATTGCCTCCTCATCCCTGATTTTTATCATCCCCGCAGCGACTGTGCTGCTGCAGCTGGCCGAGAACAGCGTCATTCTGGTTCCCCGGATACTCTTTTTTCTGATCATCGGCGGCGGATTCTTTTTCCCTCTGCTGAAACTGATGTTCATGACGGGGTTCCTGAATCAGATTACCATCGGCCTGGAACGCATTGACGGCATCCTCTACCGGGAAGAGCTTCAGGAACCGAAAAAAGAAGCATCCCCGCAAGACACTTCCCTGGAATTCGATTCAGTCTGCTTTGCCTACAACAGAACTCCGGTTTTGAGCGGCGTATCATTCCGTGCGGAACCGGGGACGGTTACTGCGCTGGTCGGACCTTCGGGAGCAGGGAAAACCACTGCAGGACTCCTTGCCGCACGCTTCTGGGATATTGACTCAGGGGCAATCCGGCTGGGGGGAGTAGACATACGCAACATGAATACATCGAGTCTCATGGACAAGGTTTCTTTTGTTTTTCAGGACAACTTTCTCTTTTTCGATACCATCGAAGAGAATATCCGCATGGGTAACAGCACGGCCCCCATGGAATCGGTAATAGAAGCCGCCAAAGCTGCATGCTGCCATGAGTTCATAGAATCTCTGCCCAAAGGCTACAAAACCCTGGTTGGTGAGGGGGGCACCTACCTTTCAGGCGGAGAACAGCAGCGCGTCTCCATCGCCAGGGCAATCCTGAAAGATTCACCGGTAGTCATCCTGGATGAGGCCACGGCCTATGCGGACCCGGAAAACGAAGGGAAGATCATTCAGGGGATCTCCCGGCTGATCCGCAACAAAACCGTTCTTGTCATCGCCCACCGGCTCTCAACCATAACCACAGCCGACCAGATACTGGTTATCGATAACGGCTGCGTAGTTCAGGCTGGAAACCATTATGAACTTGCCGCAGAACCCGGTCTTTATAAACACATGTGGGAAACCTACTCCCGGGCCAGGGAGTGGAAGATTGCCCCGAAATCAGGAGTTGAAGCATGAACATACGATCAATAATGAAAGCCGTAACCTTCGGTAACACTCGCCGTCTGCGTCCCATGATCCTCTGGACAATGCTGGAATATTTCTTCCGTGGAGCCCCCTACGGGATTCTCCTGGCGGTAGTCTGGGAACTTTTTTCTTTCCTGCAGCACCCGGAGAATGGACTCCCCGCCGGACACCTTGCGCTTCTATCAGGAGGATTACTGGTTTCACTGATCATACTGTATATAGTCAGCAGGAAAAGCTATATGGCAGTCTATTATGAAACCTACGATCTCTGCGAAGAAGGACGTCTGACCATAGGAGACCACCTCAGGAAGCTTTCCATGGGCTTCTTCAATGCCAGGGATCCCGGGAACATCGGCTCCTATTTAATAAACGACTATGCAAATGTGGAGTTCGCCTTCAGTCATCTGGTACCCCAGATCTTCGGAGCCCTGGCGATGCCCCTCTTTCTACTGGCTGTTCTTGCAACCCAGCACTGGCAGCTGGCTCTGACAGCCGCTCTGGTAATACCCGCGGCAGTGCCCTTTACCTGGTTATCCAGCTTCTGTATCAGCATCCTTGGGAAAAAACAGCAGAACACCAAAATGAAGGCCTCCTCCCGCATGCTTGAGTACCTGCAGGGCATGAGGCTTATCAAAGCCTTTAATTTGTCCGGCGAAAAATTCGACCGTCTGGAAAAGGCTTTCCGCCAACTAAAACGCGACTGCATCCGGCTGGAAGCCGCCGGCGGTCCGACCATCCTGCTTTCAAGCTTTGTCCTCCACAGCGGGCTTACCCTGATTATCCTTTTCGGATTGACCTTCCTCTTCGCTGGCAGCCTGCCGCTCCCGGTCTACATCATGTTTCTGATTCTCGGAACCAGGGTTTATGAACCCCTGATTCAGGCGCTGATCTTTATGGGCGAGCTGAATTATTATCAGATAGGCGTCGACCGTCTGGAAGACCTGCGAAAAACACCGATTCTGACCGGCAGCAATCCGAAGATAACACCCACTGATTATGGTATAGGATTCGACAATGTAGGGTTCCGTTATCACAAGACGGATGTACTTAAAGATATCTCTATTCAGATTCCTGAACGAAGCATGACCGCCTTTGTGGGCCCCTCTGGTTCCGGAAAGACTACCATGACCCGCCTTATCGCCCGCTTCTGGGATGTTAACGAGGGATCAATAACTCTGGGGGGTCGGGACATTCGGGAGTATGATCCCGAGAAACTCCTTGCCGCCGTCTCCATGGTCTTTCAGGATGTCTATCTTTTCAATGATACCGTGCTGAATAACATCTGCATCGGCAAACCGGAAGCCTCCATGGAGATGGTCGAGAAAGCAGCAAGAACAGCCCGTTGTCATGAATTCATCTCCGCCCTGCCGGAAGGCTACGAGACCATGGTCGGCGAAGGAGGCTGCACCCTTTCCGGCGGAGAAAAGCAGCGTATTTCCATTGCAAGGGCAATCCTGAAAGACGCACCGATCGTCCTTTTAGATGAGGCCACCGCCTCACTGGACCCGGAGAACGAGCTCTACATTCAGGAGGCCATCGACGGGTTAATCAGGGAAAAAACAGTAGTAATCATTGCCCACAGGCTGAATACCATCGTCCATGCAGACAATGTAGTTGTTTTCAACGAAGGACGTATTGTCCAGCAGGGGACGCACAATGAGCTGATGAACGCCGACGGTCTCTATCGGCAGATGTGGGAGGAGCAGCAGCAGACACGCAACTGGAAAATAATAGAGCACACAACACAAGAAACAGTCATAGAAACCCTGCAATGACTACAACGCGGCCTCCAGAAGAGAAAGCCTTTACCTTTGTGTGCTTAAGGAGAAACTGGAAATGAACAAAGAGAGAGAAGAACTTTTACACCAGGATATGGGAAAACTATTCCTGAAGATGGCTGTTCCCGGAATGATCGGAATGCTTGTTATAGGGCTCTACAATCTCGTGGACAGTATTTTTGTGGGACAGTTCGTCAGTCCTGCAGCAGTATCGGCTGTGACAATGGGATATGCCGTCGTACTTGTTAATCAGGCCATCTTAAGTTTGTTCGCCACCGGGGCCATGTCGATATTTTCACGATCTATGGGAGCGAATGATCAAAAAACCATGGATGCGCTCCTGGGTAATGTATTCTGGCCCGTTGCAGTACTTTCCCTTTTGCTTACCGTGGGAGTCCGTATCTGCTCCAGACAGATACTTACCGGATTAGGTGCAGAAGGAGAAATTCTGACCTTGGGAATAAAGTATCTGGAAACGCTTTCTCTTGGTTTTGTTTTTGGAGGACTGGGCCCTGCGCTGAACTTCCTCATCAGGGGTGAAGGACAAATGCAAACCGCAATGAAGATTGTGGCCCTGGGAACCATAGCAAACGTTGTTTTTGATCCCATATTCATCAAAGTCCTGGGGATGGGAGTAGAAGGTGCTGCAATTGCAACCATTCTCGGACAGGCCCTTATCGTGATTGGAAATTTTGTGCACTTCAGATCCCGAAAAAGTGTAATAACACTGAACAAAAAAAGTTTTCGAATTACCTGGAATCTTTTTCCGGAGATCCTCAAAATTGGATTCTCAGGAATGGTTATGGCGATAGCGGTAGCAGTTCAGCTTTCCATCCTGTTGTCACTAAGCTCAACCTATAGCTCGGCGAGTAACATAGTTATGAGTGTCTCCTTTCGCGTAATGAGCTTCTTTTATATACCTGTTTTCGGCATTTCCTACGGACTTCAGCCGGTTCTGGGAGCAAATTACGGAGCAGGAATGTATAAGCGCGTCAGAGAATCTTTCTGGTATTTTGGACGAATAGCCATCATCATTACCGCCTGCCTCTGGCTGTTTTTTCAGGTTTTTGCGTCCTTTATCCTTTCTTGGTTTATAACGGACCAGGTAATTGTTGATGAAGGAGTTCACTGGTTCCGTATATTCCTGTCAAGTTTTATCCTGTACGGATTCATTGCTGTCTGCATAATGCTTTTCATGGCCCTGGGGAAGGCAGGAAAAGGAGCCTTTATAACTCTGGGACGACAGATTCTATTTTTCATTCCCATGGCTTTTATTCTACCCGGGATTTTAGGAGAATTCGGGGTATGGCTGGCATATCCCCTGGGCGACCTGATGATTGTAATACTGGGAATATTCCTGGTAGCCGGAGAACTGCAAAGTCTGAAACGGCTTCTGCCAGTTGAATCAACATTAGCGAAATGAAGTGAGGGAAAAGAATGACAAAGGAGTTATTAATCTCCGCGATTGTGTTTGGATTGTTCGTAGTTTGCCCCAGAATGGCCGGAATGACTCATATCCTGAAAAATCATACATCAGCACCGTTGGTCATAACCGTACTCCTGGGAATTGCTTTTTCAGTTCCCTTGTTGTTACTGATGATTTTCGTTTTCTCGAAATTCGGAGTATGGGGGGCTCTGGGAATATGTGTCCTTACGGATCTTGGAGCAGCATTTTTAATGAAAGAAATCAGTATAACAGCCGGACTCGAGACTTTTATTATCGCTGTATTTGTAATTATCGGGGTAAAGATTGCTCCTGTTATAACCGGCATTGCCGCCGGGTTATTTAAGGGGTAATCCCAAAAAAAGACTAAATTAATGTACAGGATTGGCAGAAATGATCAGAATCAATAATCTGAACGTTGAGGTCGGGGGTAAAGCAATTCTTAAAAACCTTGATCTCCACATCCCGGAGGGAGAATTACATGTTCTTATGGGACCCAACGGAAGTGGAAAGACATCTCTACTGATGACGATAGTCGGGTATCCCCAATATAAAATTGTCCGCGGCACAATCTCTATGCAGGAACATGATCTTTTACAGCTTGATATGACGCAAAGAGCACGTTTAGGAATCGGCATGGCGGAACAAAGGCCTCCCTCCATAAACGGGGTTACGCTCAAAATGCTGCTTGATTATCTGTTGAACGAATATCCTGAAAGAAGAGACGAAATCGCCGGCCTGATGAAAAAAACCGGTATGAAGTCATTTCTGAAACGCAATATAAATGAAGGATTATCCGGCGGAGAAATAAAAAGATCGGAGATTCTCCTCCTGATCAGCATGCGACCTCTTTTCGCAATGCTCGACGAACCTGACTCCGGGGTCGATGTAGATTCCCTGGAGCTTCTTGCATCAATGGTCACTACATTGTTTTCACCGGAATGTGACTTCCCGGCAAAGCGCCGGACAGGGTTGATGATCACCCATTCAGACCGGCTACTGGAGAAAATCCATGCGGACAAGATCCACATAATGCTTGACGGCGAGATTATCTGTTCAGGCAACCCTGAGATAATAATGAGCAGGATAGCTGAGTCAGGATTTGAGTCCTGCAGGAGATGCAGAAGAAAATGAAACATGAAACAAATACAGGAATAATACGAATTGGCAGCCTTTCAGGTCTTGACCCGGACGACAAGGCTGTATTATCCGAAGTTGCAGTAAGCAGCGAAGAGGAAACACGGTCAGGGACATTTGTTCTGAAGAATTCCTCACTGCTCTGTTCCCGTTCCAACCAGAACGGAATAGAAATTCTGCCTATTGCCAATGCCCTCAGACAATATCAATGGCTCAGGGAGAAGTATTACTGGAGCCTTATCTCCGCAGAAGAAAGCCCTCTGAGCCGGGAGGAAGCATTGACAAAAGAACCGCTCGGTTTTTTCCTGAGGGTAAAAAAAGGTCAAAAAGGCAGGCTTCCCTGCCAGGCGGCCCTGTACATGACCGGCGCCCTCGGCAGGCAGGTTCTTCATAACGTAATAATACTCGAAGAAGGATCTGAGCTTGAGTTTATTACAGGGTGTATTTCAACCCAGCGGGATTTTCCGGGAGAACACCTGGCCATAAGCGAAATCTATATCGGAAAAAACGCACAACTGACTAACACAATGGTTCACAGCTGGAGCAGCAGTGTCAGGGTAGTTCCTTATTCCGTTACTGCTGTTGATGCAGGCGGAACCTACGTGAATAATTACATTTCGCTACGCCCGGCGGGAATAATGGACTCAAATCCGGTGACCTTTCTGAACGGCGCGGGAGCCTCTGCGAAATACTTCAGTGTAATCCTCGGTTCGGAAGACTCAATGATAAGCCTCGGGGGAGACGTATACCTCAATGCAGAGGGAACCAGTGCGGAACTTGCTCACCGTGCGGTATGTACAGGCGGGAAAATCATACAAAAGGGGCTGTTGATAGGCAAAGCAGAATGCCACGCCCATGTAGACTGTTCAGGAATGCTGATAACACCGGGAAAGGAAGGTTTTATCGAATCCATCCCCGGCCTGAGATCTCATCATGAAGACGCCCGCATGAGCCATGAAGCCAGTATTGGAAAGATTGCCCCCCGGCAGGTTCAATACCTTATGGCTCATGGCCTGGAAGAGCGGGAAGCCATTTCCATGATCGTCAGAGGTTTTCTCGATGCCGATATCAGCGGCCTGGGGCCTGAGCTGGATAGAAGGATTTCCGACATAGCGGAACTCGCTGGTCACGAATAAGGAATCCCTCCGAGAGGATAGACAATGTGGGAAAGAGTGAAACAACCCCTATGTTCATTTCGGTTCCGCGGTCTTTATCCGCAGGAAAGCAAACGCCTTTATCAAGAGAAGCAGAATCAGGAATATCCTCAAATGAAGGGAAGAGCTCATGATTATGACAGGTGTAATCATCGCAAAGGCCAGCGAAAAAGAGACTATCTTTTCCTTTTTTGTCAGGCCTTCTCCACGCCGTATACGCTCAATCCTGTGGCCCCAAAAGGGATGCGAAACAAGCCAGCTGTACAGGCTCCGTGAACCCCGGAGATAACAGAACGAGGCAATCAGAAGGAATGGAGTCGTGGGGAGTAACGGAAGAACAACACCAACCATTCCGATAATCAGAAAGAGAGTCCCAACTGCAGCAAACACTATCTTCACAGAATGCTTCCTCCTGCAGACGAGGACATTCTATAGACATTCTTTTACCATTTCAATATAGTCATGGCTATATTTTTTCTACAATACTATATGGAGGGTTTATGGCCAGGACTTCAACCGCGAAAGGTAAAATGGTACGCCGCTTTGGAATCAATATATTCGGTCAGCCGAAATTCGATAAGCTCTTAAAAAAGAAACCCCACGGACCCGGGAAAAGTCCGCGGGAACACAGGAGAGTCAAGCTCAGTGATTACGGGCAGCAGCTTATGGAAAAGCAGAAAATTCGTTTCTGCTACGGGGTATCGGAGCGTCAGTTCCGGAATATCTACAGCAAAGCCAAAGGCATGGGAGGTATAACCGGAAACAACATGATCGAACTGCTGGAACGCCGCTTCGACAATGTTCTTTACCGCATGGGCTGGACAGCCACCCGCACCCAGGCCCGCCAGCTTATAGGACATAAACACTTCCTGCTTAATGGCAGGCCCCTCAACATCCCCTCTGCCCTGCTTCGCCCGGGAGACACGATACAGGTAAAAGACCGCAAAGCCATCAAAGAGCTGATACGGGGGAATATAGCCAATGCAAATATTTCTGCCGCACCATGGACGAGTTCCAATTCCGACGCTCTGGAAGGGCTGTTCCTGGCAGTTCCCAGCTCTGCAGATACGCAACCTCCAGGAAAGATTCAGATGGTCGTCGAATTCTATTCAAGGCAGTAATCTATGAAAAATACCGGCACCTGTACTGCAATCCGCAGGAACAGGATTCTCTCCTTTATCCCTTTCCGCAGCCGGGAATATCAGGAATGGCTGGACAAGACCATTGAAGATCTGGATGAATATGCTGAAAACATCTTCTGCAATGCCGTCAATCTGGCCATGCAGGGCTGCTGGAAGAAGAAACATGAAGAACGGGAACAAGGAAGCGTTTTCAGTGTTTCGGAGACCGAGCTCCATCGTGCCGCGGACCCCCTTGTGGCCGAACTGGCGCGGGCATACGCAAAACTCCAGGAATCAATACAACAGCTTGCAGAGTACAGCAACGGCTACAAAAGCGAGTACCGGTAGTTCCCGGGAGAAACCCTGTGTTTATCCTGAGACCGTCGGGTTTCGAATCCCTTCATATTGCATCCAGGAAACCTCAATCACCAGCAGCATTTTATCCGGGGTCCCGACTGGTGATATGCTACTTGACATCCACACAAGCTTTTTATAGTCTTGGCTACATTATTTAGTCCTGCTTACATACTGGAGTATTCGAGAATGAGAATAGTCATTGCCGGCGGAATAAAAAGCATGGAACGACAGTACAAGGAGCTCAGTAAGCAGCATGGAGCCAAATGTACCCTGTTCAACAAGAATGTTCCGGATCTCGCAAAACGCATACGAAATGCAAATGCAGTAATTGTCTTTACAAATGAGGTAAGTCATAAAATGGCGTCCAATTGCAGCAAGACCTGTAAAAAATACTCCATCTGCATAAAGCGGCTTTCTTCCAGCAGCATGTGTAAACTTGAACAGGCACTGACGGAAATACTGAGCAACCAGAAAACAGCATAATGTAGAAATCCTTCCGGAGTACTCCGGAAAAGAATATAGTGCAAGGAGGCAGATATGGCTGCCATAGGTATTATTTACGGATCTTCAACAGGAAATACTGAAGCCGCGGCGAGTATTATCCAATCACGCATGGAAGGCGCTGAGGTAATGAACATCTCCGGCCTTTCCAGTGTGGATGACCTGAAAAAGTATGATCTTATTATCCTCGGATCATCTACCTGGGGACTCGGCGATCTGCAGGACGATTGGGATGTTCAGATCAATAATCTGAAGAAACTTGATCTCTCGGGAAAAAAGGTCGCATTTTTCGGTACCGGTGATCAGGCCTCGTATCCTGATACATTTGTCGATGCCATGGGTATCCTCTATGACGCAGCGGCGGAGACAAACGCATCCCTTATCGGTGCATGGCCTGTAGACGGATATGAACACACGGAATCCCGGGCTGTGCGGAATGGGAAATTTGTCGGCCTTGCTCTGGATGAAGATAATCAGGCGGATCTAACGGAAGAACGGATTTTCGGATGGGTTGAGTTGATTAGAAATAGTTGAAACCACAAGTTTATGTAAAAAGCTAGGCGCTAACCGATCTGAGGGCGACTGTATCATGTACGGTCGCCCTGTTTGCTGCATATGGATTCAGACGGCTGCGCTTCAGGTAACGGCGGCACTGCTCAATACGGGAGTATCCCAGCATTATGCCAAGGATAAAATCCTCCTCAGACGTAAGAGCATTTAAAGGCTTATCCCCGAAACTGGCCACAACCGCGACACAGCTGCGGTCCCCAAAGAATATGTTTACCTTTGTCTCGTTTACCTGACGTATGATATATGGAATATTGTTGCGCTTCAGCCTTAATTCGGCTTCACGGAGATACTCTGTCGCGAGAGTATGCAGTACCAGACTCCTCAATCCCTTTTTATATTCATAGATATGATGACAAAGAATCTTCATGCCAACCTCACTGATAGTTAATGCGTATTAACTTAGTCTACTCTACTTTTTACAAATGCGTCTACCGGTTATAGAGTTTCCCTTGAAAAAGAGAGCAGAGCATCTTACAATGACAGAAAGATCAAACAGAACAAGCGGGGAAACATGGACCTGACGGAAAGCCTGGAAGATTACCTGGAAGCCATTTACATCTATCTACAGGAACAGAAAGTTGTCCGGGTAAAGGACTTAATGAAGCACTTCAACTACAAGTCTTCCAGTGTTAACACGGCTATTGTCCAGCTTAAAAAGAAAGGGCTTGTGGATCACGAAAAGTATGGATACATCGACCTTACTCCGGCAGGCCGAAAACTGGCAAAGGAGATATACCAAAAGCATGAGAAGCTAACCCGCTTTCTACGGGATACCCTCGGGATCAATGGAGAAACCGCCGAGAATGATGCCTGCCGCATGGAGCATATTCTCTCGGATGAAACATACGAAACCTTCTACCGGTTCATAAAATACCTTGAACAGGTCCTTACCCGGAAAAAGCTCGATTCAATAATAGAACAGTTCAAGAAGCTTCCCCGGGAGACGACATAAACGCATTCCTTGACCGCAGCTTTCCCGGCGTTACACCATATCGACGTTTAAAAGCCATACAAAAATCACCAATGTTATTAAACCCCACCCTGATTGCGGCATTGGTCACAGTGAAACCCTTCTCAGAAATAAGCTCAAACGCCCGCTGAAGACGCATACCTGTAAGAGTACGATGCACGGTAGATCCAAAGGCTTGACGAAAACCGGTTTTAAGTTTGTAGTCGTTCAGATTTACCATGCAGGCAAGTTCACGAATCCCCGGAGGATTTTCCATCCGTCTTCTGAGAATATCCCGTGCCTCACGTATTTTTTCCAGTTCAGCGGAAGAAATCAAGGTCCGGGTACGTCCCATTCCATCCCGGAAAAAAGCAACCAGGCAGGAAGTACAGTCAATACAGAGAGCCTCCATCTCCATTGCGGACAGACTCCCGGCAAAACCATTCTTAAGCAGCGCGTCCACTCCGGTCCGCATTTCCGCAGATAACAAGCAGGCGCATTTTAGTGTTGTTTCCCGCTCAGACCAAACCGCCGGTTTCAGTGGGGCAGGGAGTACCCAGTCGGCATACGCACTGTAGGAATCAAAGCTCTCGGTACTAAAGCGGATTTCAGCGATACGTACGTGCTGACCGGGTTGCACGGACAGGATTGATTCCATCTCTCCGCCGGCAACAGAGAGATACCCCTGACCCGCGTATGTGTTGAAATCATGGCGCGATCCCTTCATGGAGAATTCCACATTCCCTTCCAGTGCGAATCCCGCTTCTACCATATGAGGGACGGCCATACTGGTTTGGAAAGTGAAGCGTTCCACGGTTCTGACATCAATCAGGGTAACCGCTGCATCAGGGGCAAGATATATTTCCTTGATTATACCTGCCGCGCTGGGGGTCTCAAAACTGTAGGTGCAGTTGCCGTTCCGGAATGAAGACGTGCGGGCAATGTACCCGGCCAGGGTTTCTGCCAGGTCGTGATCGTTATCAAGTCTGATATGCACAACAAGACCTCCTGAACGTAATTAATCCCGATTTCGGTAGTTTTCTCAGCCCCGGGTGTGTCATCTTTTCGATACAACAATAAAAGTTAAGTCAAGTTAACTTTATTAGCATCCTACTGTAAGGAGACAGGATATGCAAGAGAATAGATTCGCCTTCAGGAAACCGGAAACAGGGGAGCACGGAGAATGAAACTCAGCAGGATAAACCGATGGTTCCGGACTATCGGGATTCTCCAGTTACGCTATCGCCGGCTGCTCCTGCTGTTTCTCACGCTGATGACGGTCATCGCTGCAACAGGCCTCAGCCGTGTAACAATGGAGAGTTCAAACAGCGGCTGGTTTGAGAAGGCCGATGCCATCGAGGTAGCTACACAAGAATTCGAAGAACGCTTCGGCAACAATGAAAACATCGGGATTCTGGTAGAAGCAGAAGATGTATTTGCCCCGGAAGTCCTCACAATGATCCGCAATCTGGGAGATGAACTTCTTGCCAGAGTTCCCTATGCCGATGAGATTACCTCTCTTACGGAACTTGAGATTTCTCTGGGTACGGAAGAAGGAATAGAAGTCATAAATCCCCTGGAAGACGGGATTCCTTCAGATCCTGAGGAACTGGAAGCCATCAAAAAACTTGTTCTTTCCCGGCAGGCAGTGGTAAACAAACTGGTTTCAGATGACGCTACTGAAACCTGGATCAGTCTTTCGTTACGAGAATTCCCCGAAGAAGAGGAGTGGGCAGAAACCGGACTTGACCCCCTCTATGAAACCGGAGAGGTAGCGATCAGTGTAATAACCGATCCCCGCTGGCAGAGCGATGCCTATACCATAAAGGCCGCCGGAATGCCATATACCGAGACAGAAGAGAAGGATTTTATGGCCCGGGAAGCATCCTTACGGGTACTAAGCGGCTTTGTTGTAATGATACTCCTCCTGGCAGTGTTTCTGCGTTCCCTGCGTGGAGTTCTGGTGCCGGTATTCACTACCGCTGCAGGCATTATGGTAGTATTCGGCTGCATGGGATGGCTGAAAATCGGGGTGGATTCCATGCTGATGACCTTGCCGCTGCTGTTGGGAATGGCCCTTTCGGTAGGCTACTCGATCCATCTGGTAAACGCCTTTAAACAGGTCTTTTCCAGAACCGGCGACCGGAAGGCTGCGGCTGTCAGCGCCGTGGAGAAAACCGGCTGGCCAATTCTTTTTACTGTCTTTACCACCATGGGCTCCATGGCCTCCTTTGCAATAATCGGTATCAAACCCATCCGCTGGCTTGGGCTCTCCTGTGCCGCTGTAGTCCTGACGGTATTCGTCTATGTATTCACGCTCATCCCGATTCTTATGAGTTTCGGGAAGGACCGTCCCCGAAAGAAACTGAGAAAAACCGATCACACAACAGGGACCGAAGCCTTCTTCTCTACCCTGGGAGAATGGGTTTTACGAAGGCGGCGGGGAGTTTCTGTCTTCTTCATTGTCGCCGCCCTGATCGCCCTGCCGGGGTTTTCCCGCATCAACGTCAATGTTGATGGATTCGAGTTCATGGGACTGAAGGTTCCTTACATTCAGAGGGTCTATTCCATCGCCACATCAAAACTGGGCTCCTACCTTACCTATAACATAACTTTCAAGTTCGACGAACCCGATGCAATTAAAGACCCGGAGGTCCTCAGACGCTTCGAGATGATTCTTGACCGTGTCGGCGAGTTCGAACTCACGAAAAAAAGTGCCGGAGTACCCAAGATCTTCTCCATTCTCGATATCGTCAAAGAGATGAACCAGACTCTCAATGAGGATGACCCTGCCTGTTATGATGTTCCGGATGGCCGCGATATGATCGCCCAACTGCTTTTTCTGTATGAAATTTCCGGCGGAACAAAAACCTACAAATGGGTAGACGAAGAGTACTCCCTGCTCAGAGGACAGGTGAATGTTTCCCGCTTCGATTCCAGCGAAATCAGCTACGAACTGGAGCAGATCGAAGCAATGGCGGAAGAGCTTATACCGGAGGCCGATCTGGCCGTCGTAGGAAGCGCCGTCCGCTTCGCAGCAATGAACGATAAAATCGTCATTGGAGAGCTGAAATCCTTCCTTGCAGCTCTGTTCATTATCGCCATACTGCTGGCTCTGGTTTTCACAAGCATTACTACCGGCCTGATCGGTCTGATTCCGAACATAACCCCGGTCATTGCAATCGGCGGAGTCATGGGCTATTTCGACTTCCAGCTGGATATGATGACCATGGTTATCATGCCCATGCTTCTTGGTATCGCTGTAGACGATACCATTCACTTCATCAACCAGATAAAATATGAGTTTGAGATTACAGGAGACTATCACACCGCGATAATCAATGCATTTGCAGGTATTGGAAAAACGCTTGCCATGACTACCGTGATCCTCTCCTTCTCATTCGGTGCCTACGCCTTCTCTACGGTGCAGACCCTGCACCATGTCGGACTGCTTGCACCCCTGGGGCTGATTACAGCTTTGGTGGCCGATTATCTGATGACTCCGGCACTTATCATAATAACAAAACCTTTTGGTCAGGAATTTATAAACCTTCCAGGGCCCGAAGAAACAGAAAACAGAGAACCAGTTTTAACAAAGGAGACCTGAACATATGAAAAGGATTACCCCGGTATTCAATCGCCGGATATTTCTTACCGTTCTGCTGCTCTCTGCAGCAACAACCCTCTATTCCGAGATAATCAGCGGAGAGGAAATCATGCGCCGTGTGGACAACCGCTACACAGGAGAAACCGGTAAAAACCTCACCACCATAACACTCATCAATAAGCGCGGGAACAGCAGGGTACGGGAAATAGTCTCGTACACAAAAGACTACGGCGACACCGAGAAGAATGTAATGGTCTTTCAGCAACCGCGGGACGTAGCAGGAGTCGGCTACCTGGCCTACTCCTACGATGAGATCGGCAAAGACGATGATACATGGCTCTTTCTGCCGGCCATGAAACGCTCCCGACGCATCTCCGGTTCATCCCGAAACGACTACTTTATGGGAACCGACTTCACTTACGACGATATGGGAGACCGAAAAGTGGAAGAAGATACTCATAGTTACGAAGGAGAAGACCAGATTGACGGCAGCCCCTGCTGGATCGTTGAATCTGTGCCCAGAGAATCCGGGTATATCTATTCACGCCGGGTAACATGGATACGCCAGGATGTATTAATCCCGGTCAAAGTGGAGTATTACGACCGTCAGGGAGAACTCCAGAAGGTCCTTAATGCTTCAGATATCGTAAAGATCGATGGAGTCTGGACAGTACAGCGCATGGAGATGAATAATATCCAGCAAGAACACCGCACAATTCTGGAATTCAGACAGATACAGTACAACCTCCCCGTTGAAGACTCCTTTTTCAGCGTAGCAACCCTGGAACGGGGGAGGATTCGGTGAGAATCCTGATTCTCCTCATCTCCTTGCTCATCACTCCTCTCTTCGGCGAGGTGGAGGCGAAACTCTCCGGTTCCTGGGATACCCTTCTGGCTGTCCGCACCAATGACTCGGGAGAGTTCCTGGCAGCGAAAAACCGACTGCAGCCGGAACTTGAGGCCTTTGCCGGGGAGTTCTATTTTCGAACGACCATCAACGCCGAGTATAACGACCGCACTCCTTCCGAGACTGAAGTCTCAATCAAAGAGGCATATGGTGAGTACACGGGAACCCGCTTCGATCTGCGGGCAGGTCGGCAGATCATCGTCTGGGGTAAAGCCGACGGGGTTCAGATCACCGACATTGTGTCTCCCAAAGATCGTTCCCAGGCAGTCACCCTTGATTACGAGGACACCCGGCTGCCTGTCAATGCTCTCAAAGCCCGCTTCTTCGGCACAACCTACACCATTGAAGCAATCTGGATCCCTTTCTATACCGCTGATGCTTATCCTGAAAACAGCGACAATCCGTTGACAGGACTCATATTTCCGGAAGAAGTCGACTTCGGTTCAGGCCCTCAGGAGGTATCCTGTCTGACAGCAGAAGGCTCCCTGCCCGACTCCATCTCCGACAGTGAGATCGGCCTGAGGGGGTCCCTCTATCTCCCGGCAGCAGACATTTCGTTCTCCCTTTTCAGCGGCTGGGACAACTCACCGGCATATACCATGGAGATAAACGGTTCAACCATTACTCTTACCCCCGACTACTCCCGCATCTGGATGACCGGGATAGACGCTGCTATACCCATGGGTCCGGTAATACTTCGGACGGAGTCAGCCTGGATCAGCGGCCGCAGCTTCAGCCGGACAAATCCCCTTGAATCCCCTGTACGGACAGATCAAATAAAGGCCCTGGCCGGTATCGACTGGAACCCCGGCGGCGGCTGGAATCTGACAGGGCAATATATCGAGGACATCATTCCCGATTACATCAATTATATCTCCCGGGAGAAACGCAAGAGCTCTGCAACCGTAAACATCTCGAAAACCCTGCTGCGGGAGACCCTTGAGCTCTCTGCTTTCGCAGTTTTAGGACTGCAGGACCTCGATTCTTACAGCTCATGTCAGGCTGAGTACGCCTTCAGCGATGAATTCCATCTGACTACAGGCGGCAATTTCTATATGGAAGGGCCCGACAAAGAGGGAGAGTACGGGGCTTATAAAGAGCTCTCCTCCGTCTGGATCAGGGGAACCTTCAGCTTCTGATGAAGCATCTCTTGTCGCCTTGAATTGTTTTCTAATGGGCACCTGATGTAAAAGTGATTGATAGTTTCTGCAAATAGATACTATAATGATTCTCAATTACAATAAAGGAGCAGATACATGCAGAAAAGATCCTTACTGCCTCTCGGTGTAATCGCTGTCATCTCGGCGGCTATGTTCTCATCCCACTTCGGTGTCGGTGATTTGATTTTTCCCCCGATACTTGGAAGAGACATGGGAACTAACTGGCATGTAGCCGCCCTGGGCTACATGCTGATCAACAGCGTCGGGGTATGGCTTGCCTACCTGGCCTGTGCCCATCAAAACAAATCATTGACCGGGATTGCAAGCGGGATCCTGGGAAAAATCGGCGGGAAAATTTACACCGCCATTCCCATACTTATAACCGTTTTCTTTATCCTTCCCCGGGTTTCCAGTGCGACACACGAGATGGCGATCGCCCCTCTGCTGCCGCAGGTCCCTTTGTGGGTCACCCTGGCGCTGTTTTTTCTGCTCAGCCTCTATATTGCCGCGACCAGGGCAAAGGTAATAGATAAGATAGGTAAAGTCCTCGCTCCGGCCCTTATCATATTTGTTGTTATTCTCGCGGTAAAAGGAATCTTCACGCCTCTCCAGTCTCCTCAGGCTTCCGCGCCTGCGCCATTGAAAGAGGGCATGCTGAACGCGTATAACACCATGAATGCGATCGCGGCACTGCTCTTCGGCGGCTGGGTACTGCACGAGTTGAACATTCGTAACATTACGACAAAAGAAGACAAGGACATAAACCTCAACGTGATCGGGATATTGACCGCGGTCCTCCTGGGAATAACATCAACGGTGCTGGTCTACCTGGGAGCATCCTCCGGAGCAGCATTCCCCGAGGCTTCTATCGGGGTTCTGTCAACCGAAATTGCCAACGGACTGCTGGGAACAACAGGGCTGTTCAGTTTCGCGATAATTATGACCCTGAGTTGTTTAACAACAGCGGCGGCAATTATTTCCATGGCAGGAGACATGTTTTCCGAGATGACCGGAGGCAAACTGAAATATCGGCCTGTTGTTATTGCTGCGACTATCGCCGGATTCGTACTGGGACTGGTAGGATTAAGCAGAATTGTCAACTATACCGTCCCCTGGCTGGTTCTGCTGTATCCTTCAATCGTAGTCATTATACTCAGCAGTCTCTACTATCACTTTGACAGAATAAAACATGCCGTAACTGCCGGGGTCGCTCTGGCCTTACTCTTTGGTCTGGGAGATATGCTTTCTTTCTACGGTATGACCACTAATCCCATCAGTCAGCTTTCCAGTGCCATGCCCCTTGGAAAACACGGACTGGGATGGGTTCTGCCTGTTCTGCTTGTAATGCTTTTAACCTGGCTTAGCCTGAGACTTCGCGCAGCCCTTACCAGTTCCGGGAAGGATGCATGATCCGGAAAGACAGTATGAAGGAATCAGTGCAGGAGTTTCTTCGCAAAAAGATTGAACAGGGCCTGTTTCCGGGATCCCAGATTCTTGTCAGTCATCAGGGAGAAGTCCTTGTTGATCTGAATATGGGATCAATGCTGAAAGACTCCAGTAATCCGAAAGACACAGTAAAGGCGGAAACACTCTTTAATATCGAATCGATAACGAAGGTTATGGTCACCCTGCCGATCGTCTTCAAGCTGATAGAACAGGGCAGACTGCGACTGGATGACAGGATAGAACGCTATCTTCCCGAATTCGGAACAACGGCACAAAAGAAAAGAGTGAGTATCCGGGACCTCCTGAATTTTGCCGGAGGAATCCCGATGGATGATCCTGCAGGCAGCGAAGCAGCTGCCGCGGCGGGGGATGTGCAGAAATCCTGGGACCTTCACTACAGCCAGGACCTTGCCCATCCCCCGGGAACGAAAATCCTATACAGCGATGTCGCCTGCAGAATCCTCGGAAAAGCCCTGGAAAGAATCATGGGAACATCCCTGGCCGACGCCGCATCAGAGTGGTTTTTTTCTCCCCTGGGAATGAAAAATACAGCATTCAATCCGGCGGATAAATCCTCCTGCGCGGCCACAGGGGTCTCGGACAGGGGCCGTATTTTACGGGGAAAAATCTGTCAGGATCTGGAACATGATCTTGGCGAAGTACTCGGCTCGGACGGACTGTTTTCTACCGCTCATGATATGCTTGTCTTCTCCCGGATGCTGTTGAGCGGAGGCATCTACAACGAACAGAGGATCTTTGCAGAACCCAGCGTTGCTAAAATGACAAAAGGGGTGACCAATTCTGACCTGTTCCAATCGCCGTCTTCGTATCTGCACTATATTGTCGGCGGACCAAAAACCTGGTTCTGGGAATATGCTGATTCTCGATTCTCCTTCTTTGGTGACCTTGTATCGGATCGGGCAATAGGAAAAATGGGAGGCGCCGGAACCTTTCTTCTCATTGACCCGGCTTACGAGCTGATCATTATCTACCTTACCAACTACGGTCAGCCGGAACGCTCGCTTGAAGGAGACGAGGGATGGAATAAGTTTTTTCATGACATCGATGTAATGGGATTATGCAACATGGTGCTGGGGAACCTTGCCTCCTAGCCCTTTGCTGAGACCTGAATAATCCCGATTCCCCGCTTTCGCAGAGCTTCAAGAAAAGCCGGGTTCGCGTGCTCATCGGTAATCAGGTTGTCAACAACAGATAAATCGCAGACATAACTTAATGCTGTCTGCTCCAGTTTGCTGCTGTCTGCAATCAGAATCACCCGCTTGGCACAGTTGATCATCCGCTGCTTTACCGATGCCTCCACCATGGTATGGTCGGTGAGTCCTTTCTCGATGGAGACACCTTTGACCGAAAGGAACAAAATATCCGCGTTGACGGTATCGAAAAAATTCTCCGCGGGAGATCCGACCATCGAACGGGAAGGACCGTGAACTATGCCGCCGGAAAGGATCAGGGTAAGTTCCGGAAGCCCCGTGAGAATCTGCGCGGCTTCCAGGGACGAGGTAATAACGGTGATATGTTCCATTTCGCAGAGTTTCACGGCAATTTCATAGGCGGTAGTACCAGACCCGATAATCACGGTATCTCCGCTCTGTACCAGTGCGGCAGAGGCTCTTGCCAGAGCGCTCTTGACTCCCCGGTTCTGACTCAGACGACGGGAAAAAGTAGCCCCGGAAACACTGGACTGCAGAAGTCCGGCACCGCCCTTGGTGCGAAAACAGATTCCGGCATCCTCCAGGGCAATAAGATCCCGCCGGATCGTGTTCTCCGATACATTGAGCTCCCGACTGAGTTCGGAGACCTTTACCGTATGCCGGGTTGACAGAAACTCCTGGATTTTGAGAAAGCGTTCAGGCTGAAGCGGCCTGGAGTTATCGTTCATAGTATTTCAGTATAAACTCTGTTTTAAATTCTGAAAAGCTCATACCGGTCACTGCGGCTTTTTCCACCAGATGATTGCAGCCTTACTCGTCTCCTCGACATACCCGTCGCGGCTTCTTTTTGTATAATAATTCCTGATCATATCCTCCATTTCTTCAGATAGCTCCGCATAGCGCTGAAAACAGAGAGACCTGTGCCTGACTTTGTTCTCCAGCAGGCGCCGGGAGGTGTATTCTATTATGCCGACGTTGGGAATCCTTTTCCTGCTTCGCAGCAGATTGAAAATAAGAGGATATTCCGTATCGGAACTCCAGGGGAAGGGAGTTCCGCCCATGACATTCGACCATAAGTCGTCGGGACACCGGCTGGTTCCGGTCCCTGTTACAATGGCGCAATATCCGCGGGAGGCCCGTTCCAGGCGCAGGATCTGCCGCCAAATATCACGAAATACGAAAAGGACCAGGGAACTTATAACCAGATCGTATTCCTCGCAGAAATCCACCTCTTCCCAGGATTTTTCTATAATTCCGTAATCCTTTAGCCCTTCCTTTTCGGCATTCTTTTTCATTTCCGAAACCATACCCGGGGCAGGTTCCAGCCCATCGATCCGACGGACCCGGGGAGCAAAAGGCACGACAAAGGTTCCGGGCCCTGCTCCTACATCGAGCACAACGGAATCGGGGGAGAGCGCTTTTCCCATGAGTTTCTCACAAACCTTTTTCCCGTAGCCGAATCCGTCGGTCCGCCTCGATTCGGAAAAGTCCCGGGCCCGCATGCTCCAGTACTCCCGTTCGCTGCTATCTGTCCTGAGCCCCGAATATCGCCGGTCATGAAGGGTTTCCCATTCTGCAAGCCAGACCGAATCGTCAAATTGTGTCATCCTCTCTCCTTAGTCATGCGTTGACCGGCCACCAGATAAGGGCCATTGTGTTTGTCGTAGTATAGAGCCCGTCGACGGTACACCTCTCGATATGATTACTGATATTTTTTTTATCTGCCGCCGAGAGTGTACCAAACTTTTCCGCGCATTTCTCCCACATCGAAAAAGCCGAGCCTTTACTCCTTTTCATAACCGTCTGAAACGTGCGAACATCCGCGAATCGTCCATGGGAATAGAGCAGATTGAAAAAGATGAGAAACCGGTCCGGCTCCTCGTCGCGCAAACCGAGCGCCCGGTACAGGTCCGCGAACTCCGGTTCGTCATCGACGCCCAACAGAACCCCGCACCATCCTCGGGAAACCTCTTCCATCCGCACAACCTGATCCATGAGATCGGGGAAATGCCAGAGAGCCTGGGAACATATCACAAGATCGAAGGAATCCCTCCAGGGAGAAATGTCGACATCCTGCCAGGTACTTAATACAAGTTCGATAGAATCAAGACCTTTCCGAAATGCATTTTCCACAAGGTATTCACCCATAGTGTCGGAAGGCTCCAGGGCGGTTACGTTAAATCCCGTTTCAGCGAGGGGAATGGAAAGCGATCCCGGTCCGGCGGCAATATCCAGGGCTTTGTCGTTCTTGATAAGAATGCCCTCCTCCTGAATTATGCGCAAGGCCGAACGACCATGATCAAACCCGCTTGAAAGAATGTAGTCGTTATAATCTGCCGCTCTGCTGTTCCAGTATTCTACGGTGCTTTTCCGTGCTACTTCTTCAGTCATAGATCTCCAGACGCCCGCCCAATCAACGGGATGTTTTTCTATACTGGTCATACTACCTCCTTACAGATAAGCCCCTTCAGCTATTTTATTTTCCATCGGACCGATAAAACTGATCTGCCGGCAGCCGCTGCAATCCTCATAAACATCTCCGTGGACACGATAGACATCTTCCAGCATGCGGGGATTAACTACATCATCGAGCGCCCCGCTGCTGTAGATGGTACCCCTGTCCAGTACTACGAGTTCATCGCAGTACCGCGTCGCCAGATTCAAATCGTGAAGCACAACAAGGGCGGTAGCCTGTTTCTCCTGTACATAGGACTTAACCCGGGAGAGAATTCCCATCTGATGAGGAATATCAAGCCAGTTGGTCGGCTCATCAAGCAAAAGAAGCCTTGGGTCCCCGGCAAAAGTCTGAGCGAGAAAGACCATCTGCCGCTGCCCGCCGCTGAGTTCATTCAGAGAACGTAAAGCAAGATTTTCAAGTCCCAGTTTCATCAGGATAGCCATCGCCGCCTGAATATCTTCCGATCCGGCCCTCCAGGCAAGGGTATGCAGCCTGCCGAGAAGAACCGTTTCAAAAACCGTTAATGCCGCATAGGTACTGTTCTCCTGGGGAAGAAACCCGATTCGTTCGGACCAAAAAGTATCGGCAGGCGCATGTTCTTTTCCGTCAAAAAGAATCCGCCCTTCCGGGCTGATAATTCCGGCTATACATTTTAAAAGCGTCGATTTTCCCGAAGCATTGGGGCCGACAATCCCTGTGACTCCGCCGGGCCGAACCGATAACGAAACATCGCGAAGAACCGGTTCGCCGCGGATATAGGAAAACCGCAATTTCTCAAGAACCAGATTCATACCTTTCCCCTTTTTCTCGAAAGTATCAGCGAAATAAAAAACGGAACCCCTATCAATGAGGTGATAATACCGATGGGGAAAATTGCTCCGGGCAGGATAAACTTGCCGGCTACGGAAGCGGCGGAAAGAAGAAGCGCTCCGGTAAGCGCCGAGAGCGGAAGGAAAAAACGCTGATCCTCACCGACTATCATGCGGGCAATGTGGGGTCCGACGAGTCCAATGAATCCAATGGTCCCGACAAAGCAGACGGCAATACCCGTTATCAGCGATACCAGAACGAACACCTTTATCCGCAACGCTTCTACCTTGATTCCCATACTGCGGGCTTTTTCCTCTCCAAGACGAAGAGCCGTCAGTTTCCAGGCATCCGCCATCAGCAGAGGGAGGACTGCACAAAGAACAGCCGCGGTAATCCCCAACGACGTCCAGTTGGCCTTGTACAGACTGCCGAAGAGCCAGAAAACAATAGCCTGGAGCTGTTCCTCCGACGCTAGGAACTGCAACAGCGAAAGGAGAGCGTTGAAGAGAAACATAACGGCAATACCAGACAGAACCATCGTTTCCGCTCGTGCACCCTTAATGCGGCTTATACCGTAGAGAATCAGGCAGGCGAGAAAAGAGAACAAGAATGCCCCGGTGGGGACAAGGAGATGACCAAGAATCCCTGCACCGACAAAACCCGCGAGCATAAGCGCCGCTCCGAAACCGGCAGCCGCAGCAATGCCGAGGGTATAGGGACTGGCCAGGGGATTGCCGAGAATTGTCTGCATCTCCGCGCCCGCAACGGAAAGCGCAGCGCCCACGGTAAGAGCCATCAGGCATACCGGAAGACGCAGATGCCAGATAATTACAACGGAGGTCCGTTCGCCGCCGGCAGGATAAAATATCGTCCGCAGGACTTCTTTAATCGACATCCCCGATGAGCCGCTGAGGATATTGATGATCAGCAGCACGAAAAGAAGAACGCCTACTCCCGCAATACTTCCCAACTTTCTCGCTGTAATGGAACGATAAAGACGAACCGCATCGGAAACATTGTTACCCATTATTATTGGTCGTTTAAGGAAACAGCGAAAGTATTATCTCCATCCAGCTTCAGAGGCATATAACGGTCGTAAAAAACCTTCAGGTTTTTTTCCGGATCAAGGTCGGAAAAAGTATCCGGATAAAACCATTTCGCGAAACACTGGAATGCATAAAAATCGTAGATATGCCGTGAATTGGCATGGTAGATCCCATAGATCCTGCCGCTGTTCCGGGCGCTGATGGACTCCCACCCCGTTCGTTCCGCTATATCGCCGAGAATCGTCCTGGCCTCCGTTTCCGATATATTGAAGCCGAGGCGCAGTTCACCGTTGGGTTCCGGGCCGGAGACTCTGCCTGTAATGATTATAATTTCGGGATTACGTGCAAAGAAATATTCGGGATCTATAGGGCCGTTGGTGTGTCCCAATGCTTCGGCGGAAATGTTATCTCCCCTGCAGGCTTCGACAATACCTCCCCACATGAATCCCGACCCGTAGCTGTTCTGATAGGGATTTTTACCGCCGAACTCTACATACACCCGAGGCTTATCCCCGGAAATGGAAGAAAGTCGGGAAAAAACCTTATCTACCTCTGCGGCATAAAAATCACCGATCTCCTGTGCCCGGTCCTGTTTGTCGAAGATTTTCCCCAGCATCTCTATACTCTTCAGGTGATTTTCCAGGGTCTGACTGTGAAAATCAACGCAAGCTACGGGAATGCCGGCAGCCTCCAGGCGGGTATAGTTTTCACTATCGGTCTTCGGTTCATTTACATAGGAAATGACAATATCGGGATTCAATGCGATAATCTTTTCGATATCAAGAGTGCCTTTCGATACATAGCCGACATCAGGGATTTCAGCAACACAGGGAAACCGGTCAGTATAAGCAGTCCATTTCGACTGTCTGCGCCCTTTCCAGTATCCCCGGCTCCAGCCGATGATCTTCTCAAAAGGATTATCTCCTCCTGCCACCGCCAGGACCTCCTCAAAGTTAAACGTCACGACAACCCGCGTGGCAGGAGCGCTTAATGTTACAGTCTTCCCCCGTAAATCCTGAAACACAATCGAGGCGTCGCCGAATTCGGGTTTTTCCGGAACTCCCTCTGCCATGCAGTGAATTGTAAAACAACAGATGAACAGTGCTACTGTGGTCAGTATAAAAACAGTTTTTCTCATTTTTCCCTCATTCCGGTCTAATCGCGCTTCGTTAATGTTTGATGTTTCATGTATTATTCCACCATATTTCACATTAATCAATCGTTTATGATATTTTATGATTGACAATGAACTTATATGGTGATTTGATACACTTATCACTTTATATCGAGGTAATCGTGAAAAAAACAACTCTTTTCATTTTTCTGTGCCTTCTTATTTCCGTTTCCCTCATCGCAGCGGGCAACACGGAAACCGCCCCCGCCGAAAATGAAGCTTCACTGATCACAATCACCGACGGATTGGGCCGCGAGCTTTCGGTGCCGGCGAATCCTGACTATGTAATTTGTTCCGGTTCCGGAGCTTTACGGCTGTGTACCTATCTTCAGGGAGAGGAGAAGGTGATTGCCGTGGACGACATGGAAACCCGGCGACCGAAATTCGACGCCCGTCCCTATGCCCTGGCAAATCCACAGTTCAAGGACCTGCCCACCTTCGGGGAATTTCGCGGACACGATAATCCTGAGCTGATCGTTGCCCTTGATCCCCAGCCTCAGGTCATACTCAAAACCTATGCCGGAATGGGCACCGATCCCGAAGAACTGCAGTCAAGAACCGGGATTCCCGTGGTCGTCCTGAATTACGGCGATCTGGGGGGATACCGGGAAGATTTTTACGCGTCTCTGCGTATTATGGGCAAAGTGCTGGACAAAAGCGAACGCGCGGAAGAGATCATCAGTTTTGTGGATACAACCATCAAGGACCTCAATGTCCGGAGCGAAACAATCCCGGAAGAGAATAAAAAAAGTTGTTTTGTAGGCGGAATCGCTCACAGGGGCCCCCACGGCATTCGATCCACCGAGCCGGCGTACCCGCCATTCATGTTCCTCCAGGCCCGCAATCCCGCCCATGACCCGAATAAAGGCTATGCGGACCTTCAGCATTCGGACATTGCCAAGGAGCAGTTGCTGGACTGGGATCCGGAGATCATCTTCGTTGATATATCGACCATGCAGACCGACGGAGATGGAAACGCCATCAGAGAACTGACCGACGATCCGGTATACCGTACTCTGAAGGCCGTTCAGCAAAAACAGGTCTACGGAGTCTTGCCCTATAACTGGTACACCAGCAACCATGGATCCACCTTGGCAAATGCCTATTTTATCGGCACAATCCTCTACCCCGAGGAGTTCTCCGATATCGATCCCGCACAAAAAGCCGATGAGATTTATACCTTTTTAGTGGGCAAGCCGGTGTTCTCCCAGTTGAACAACAGCTTTGCCGACGTCGGTTTCTCGCGGATCTTCGATTGACGAAATGACGATAACAGAAATAGTCGTCCCGGAATACGGCGGTTACATCAGAAAAAAGCGGACCTTGACGTTATCGGGAGCCGGACTGCTGGTAGTCGTTTTCCTTGTTTCCCTCTCCCTCGGTTCGGTATCGATTCCTCTGCGGGACGTCGCCGCGTGCCTGCTCCGTACGGGAACCAAAAACCGTTGGGAAACGATTATCCTGCAGATTCGCCTGCCCCAGACCCTGGCCGCCGTAGCTGCCGGGGCGGGACTGGCCGTCGCGGGGGTCGCCATGCAGTCCATCCTGCGGAACCCTCTGGGATCGCCTTTTACGCTGGGAATATCCAACGCCGCAGCCTTCGGGGCGGCATTCTCTGTGATGATTCTCGGTACCGGCGTTATGCAGAGCAGCGCCGCCGACGCGGTCTCCGTAACCAATCCCTGGGGAACGACCTTTGCCGCCTTTGCCAGCTGCATGATCGCCGCCGGTATTATTCTGGCGGTGGCTCACATCAAATACTCGTCGCCGGAGGTTATGGTTCTGACGGGAGTAGCCTTGGGTTCTCTTTTCAGCGCCGGGACCATGTTTTTGCAGTATTTCGCTGACGACACTCAGCTGGCTGCCATAGTCTTCTGGACCTTCGGCGACCTGGCCAGGGCATCATGGAGGGAACTTTTTCTTATCGGAATCGTTACCTTCCTCGGGCTGATCTATTTCTTCATGAATCGCTGGAACTACAATGCCCTGAGTGCCGGGGATGAAACCGCCAGATCCCTGGGGGTTCCTGTGGGGCGCATACGGCTGGCCGGCATGACCGTTGCCTCCCTCATGACAGCGGTGATTATCTCCTTTGTCGGGATTATCGGTTTCGTCGGCCTGATCTGTCCGCATATCGTCAGACGCCTGGTGGGAGACGACCACCGCTACCTGATGCCGGCCTCGGCATTGACGGGAGCAATCCTGCTGTTGGTAGCCGACACGACAGCGCGGTTGATCCTGGCACCCCATGTTCTGCCCGTTGCTGTCCTCACCTCGTTCGCCGGAGCACCTCTTTTTCTTTATCTGTTGATCAGGGGGTATAAATAATGATTCTGAAAGTCGACAGCGTTTCCTTTAATTATCGGAGCACCCCCATTCTCGAGGACGTCTCCTTCGAACTCAAGGCGGGTGAAATATGTGCGGTCCTCGGTCCCAACGGCGCAGGAAAAACCACCCTGCTCAGAACCGTCAACGGTATTCTCAATCCGAAACAGGGGACGGTATTTCTTGAAGATACCGATCTCGCCACCGTCGGTCCGCGTGAAATCGCCCGCAAGGCCGCCTATGTTGCACAGCGCAGCGAGCCGGGCAGGATTACCGTGTTCGATGCGGTTTTGCTGGGACGCAAACCGCACATAACATTCCGCATTACCTCCCGGGACATACAAAAAACACATCAGGCCATAGATATGCTCGATCTTAACGATCTTGTCCTGCGTTATGCTGACGAACTGAGCGGAGGAGAATACCAGAAAGTGTGCATTGCCCGGGCACTGGCCCAGGATCCGAAGCTTATTCTGCTGGATGAACCGACAAGTTCTTTGGATCTCTATAATCAGATTGAGATTCTGACCATCCTGCGGCGTATCGCACGGGAATTCGGTACCGGTGTACTGATGACCATTCACGATCTGAACACGGCCTTTCGCTACGCCGACAGTTTCATTTTTCTCAAGGGAGGCAGGATTTATCGTACCATCAGGAAAGAGGAGATCGCACCGGATATCATTCTGGAAACATACCGTGTTCCGGTGGAAATTTATTGGGAAGGGGAACATCCTTACATGGTACCTAAAGACATGGAAGAAAACACACCCACAGAAATCGAAGCTGGTGCGGGGACCAGAAGTTATTGATTATAAAGGGGGAGGGGAGATCGGTAGACAGTGAGCCGAGCTCTGTGCAAAGTTTCACACATCTTTCTTACTTGATTCCTACCCCAACCTCTTTTTTTTCCGCTACATATTCCAGAGAGGAATCCGGCTCAATCCACTCATCCGCATAAGGAATAATAACCGGAATTCCCATGTATTCTATAATATGCACATGTATATTATATACTTCTTCCAGGTTTTCAGGGGTTATAGTCTCTAATCCGCCATAGGAGTAGACTCGCGAGTCCTTGAGAAACACGAAACGATCGCAATAACGAACGGCAAGGTTGAGGTCATGAATAATGATGGCCACGCAGGTGTTATGCTCCAAAGCGATTTTTTTTACTATCTGAAGCACTTCATGCTGATTACGCGGATCGAGGTTGCTTGTAGGTTCATCGAGTAAAAGCAGCTTCGGTTCCTGCGCCAGCGCTCTTGCCAGCATCACCTTTTGTACTTCCCCGCCCGAAAGTTCAGAGACATTTCGCAGTGCAAAGTCGTTCAGTTTCATCTTCTGCATAATGTCGCACACAATGCGCCTGTCTTCTGCTGTCGAATCCCACTTTATGTACGGCTTTCGCCCCAGGAGGATTGCATCGAACACTGTCATGTTTATTGATCTGTTGTTTTGCGGTACATACGCAATATTCTGCGCTACCGTATTCTTAGACATTTCAAACACGTTTTCGCTGTCGACAAATACCGAACCTTCCTGCACAGTACAAATGCGGTTAATACTTTTAAGCAGGGTGCTTTTTCCGGCTCCGTTATTCCCCAAAACGGCTATGCACCGATTCTTCTGAATATCAAAACTGATATCTTCGAGGATCTTTCTTGAGTTCCGGCTATATGCGAAGCTGAGATCATTGATTTCAACCATTGGTATTAATCCCCCGGAAAATAATATAGAGGAATAATGGAGCGCCTAAAAATGATGTAATTGCTCCAATAGGAAGGATAACGGGTGCGATAATCATTCTACCGAATGTATCCGCCAGGATAAGAAGCAGGGCCCCGGCAACTGCAGAGCACGGGATAAGATACCGGTAGTCATTGCCGATAAATCTGCGCATGATATGCGGGGCCACAAGTCCTACAAAACTGATGATACCCACAAAGGAAACAGCAACCGCCGCGGTTAAAGAACAAATACTCATACTGATCAGCATGACAGACCGTGTATTAACGCCAAGACTTTGAGCCGTATCCGCGCCGCTTTCCATTGCATTGTAGTTCCAGCGGTTCAACAAGAAATAGACCAATGCAATAAAAAGCATTGCCGCTAAGATTGAAAGCTCAGGCCAGCCTGCTGATCCCAGATTTCCAAAAGTCCAGAAAACAACCGTACTGATTTTTGTTTCATCTGCAAAATACTGGAGCAATGTGCTGCCCCCGGTAAACAAAGAACTTAAGGCAACTCCAGCCAGAATGAGTCCTCCGGGGCCTACATCTTTTTTAATACCGGACAAGGCAACAATTACGAAGGTAGACATTGATCCGAATATAAACGCACAAATAGTCACTATGTAAGGATTATTAATTGAAACAGCCGTCGCGGCGGAATCGGAATTCACGACTCCTCCCCCAAAAACTATTATACCCAACGCCGCGCCGAATGCGGCGCCATGAGATACGCCAAGAGTCGATGCCGACGCCAGAGGGTTTTGCAACACACACTGCATGACCGCACCGGAGACGGCCAAAGCAGCACCTACGACGACAGCCGCAATGACCCGCGGCAGTCGTATATTCATAATGACCGTCCGGGCCCGTGCATCCCCCTTACCGAAAAATGTTTGGATCACTTCATACGTGGGAATTTTCAGCGAACCGGCGCTGACCGCAAAAAGTGCTATTACTATCGTAGCAAAAACTGCTATTGCAAATACAAGACTTTTTCTCCGTAAAAAACGGTTGTACAACTGAAGTTGAAGTATGCGTTCGTCTGCCATCAGTTAGTCATCACCAAGGGGCACCTTGCCGTAACTTACGCCGGCGGCTTTGAGCTTACTGAGATAATCGTCAGAGCCCAGGAAAAACCTGAAAATATCGTTGGCTTTCTTTTCAAATACAATATCGCTAAACTGCTCCGGATAAAGAATGCCCGCGACATAATAACTATTGACGATAGGAATCTCGACATTTGAATAATAAGAGGTTGAACTGGGATACTGATAAACCTTTTCATTCTCTACAGCCCTAAGCTGCGCATAATAATCCGGATTTTTATCATAGTCCGTCTTAACAAGGTTTACTCCGCCGCTATCAAGAAAAATAAATTGGGGATTCCACCCAATGACTTGTTCCTTGTCAACCAGCACTCCACCGGCTTTATCGGCAATACCTTCGGTAACATCATTTGCTGAGATCGCTTCAAATACGGCATATTTGGAATAGACCCCTTCTATACCGTGTGCACCCTTGAAGGTCGCGGCGGCTCCCAAAACAGAGGGTTTATCGGCATCGGGAATGGATGCTGATCGTTCTTTGAGATCTTTCAGGCAATCGTTAATATAGGCAATAACATCTTCCGCCCTCTCTTTTGTACCGCAGACATCACCTAAGAGACGGAGGGCTTGCTCATAGTCCTTTCCGAATAAGGTTCCCATGGGCACAGTAAGCACCGGGACACCTGTTTTGTTTTGTATTTCATCCGCCAGTTCCTTATTGTATGAGCAAAATATCACATCAGGATTAACACTGATGATTTGTTCAGGATAATAGTTGGTCGCACCGCCTGAATCCGTCCCGACGATGGGCACGTTCGCCCACAGATCTTTGGTGGCATATGCATAAGCCGTAACGGGACTTATCCTGTCCGGAGCCATACCGCCTATTCCCGCCACTTTATTTGCCAGGCCAAGATATGTGATCATGCGCGGAGTATTCCCCAGGGGAACAATCTTTTCTACAATTGCAGGGATCTCTACTTCACGCCCAAGACTGTCCGTTACCATTCTTGTTTCGAAATCCATGTTTTCAGAGGCGGCTCCAGCCGGAACCCCGGATGTCTTGCTGTTTCCGCAGCCGCTGAATACGCAGACGACAAGAGCAACAATCAGGATTGATGCTATAATTTTCTTCATTACTCTACTCCCGTTCGTTTAAGTCTGTAACTCTGTATTTCACGTGTGGATAAAAACCAGTCTCAGGTGCTCACCATCCTCTGTTGTAGCTCGTAAAGCAGTCAGCGCATACTGTTTTGCCGTCCTGCAGATGCATTTTGTGTTCAGGGGCACCTTCGCCGCAAATCTGGCAAACCACGGTAGTGAAAAGCCGTGCCCGTTCCGGCAGCTCAAATGCAGGCTCAGAAAAAGTGAAGATTTCGTCTACTGGGGCATTCAGGAGATACTCCTTCCACTCTGTCCGCTCCCTATCCTTCTTTCCCGGAATAAGACAAACCCGCATCTTTTTCCCGCTTGTGCGGTCGAAGAACGAAAAGACCTGTTTCCCCGTCCCGCGGTAGATCAGATTGCCCTTTCCAAAGGTGCAGCTCAGCAGCGCCTGCACCGCATCAACACCGCAGGCATCGTTCTCGGTTACACAGACGATCTGCTCATCATCGGATACGCCGATTCCCATTTTCTCTCTGGCCGCTTCACAGGCCTTGAAGCCGATGGCAAGACCCGGGCATTCATGTCCATGAAATGCAACCGCTTTTTCCCATAATTCCCTGTTCATTTCTTTGCCCCTTCTTAAGATGTGCCTATTAGAGAAACCGGTATTCCTGATACCCGTATTCGGAACTCAGCTTTTCGCGAAAACGCCCCGCATTGTCTTATGCCAGTCAGGGGTTTTTATCTCTTCTGCCGACAACACAGGCACATGGGATTTAATATCCAGAACCGGACTGCCGTCCAAGGCATCCAGGCCGGTGACCATAAGAACATTGTCCCTCCGTTCAAGGAGACACACCTCCGTGACCAGGATGCCATTGGGCCGCGCCGGGCTGTGGGTTGCAAAAATTCCCACCTTGGGAAATTCCCTATTCCCCATGGGATAGACTTTCGCCTCCAGGCATTTTCCTTCCGGAGCCAGATGAGACCAGAAAAGCACTAGTATATGTGAGAACTCGTCGACACCATCAAGCATTTCTTCAAACTCGGGATTAATGACAATCTCGGAAACGGACTGCCGCTGGGCTTTCATCCTGGCGGCTCTATCCTGCCAGGGAAGGGCCTGCATTTCCGGCGCAAGAACCGTCGCTCTCGACTGGTTTCTGACAATGCCGATTGGTCTTAATTGAATGGATTCCAAGCTCCTTTCAGTCTGTTGTTCGATTTTTCCCATGTAAAGACTCTCCTGTATATTTAAGTTATAAACCCAGTCGCCAATCCTGAATCAGAGTTACTCAAATACAGAATAAGCACTCGCTTTTTCCATAACCCTTTTTGGTGTTTTATGCATTATGTCACAACAATTCACATTATTCAATCGCTTGACACCTTTGATTATAAATTATAATTTATAATCAAATATAGGTGGTATATTTTTGTGCATCATTTAAGTCTCAAAGAAAACGCATATCATATTATCAAGGACAAACTGCTCAGCATGGAGTATGAATGCGGGAGTCGTCTACGCGAAGATCTTCTTGCAGAGGAAATATCCATGAGCAGGACTCCGGTACGTGAAGCTATTCAGCAGTTAACAGCAGAGGGTTACATTATCAATGTCCCGCGGAAGGGTATATTTGTTGTCAGCCTGACACCAAAAGAGATTTTGAATCTCCTGGAAATACGTATGACTCTGGAGCGCCTTGCTGTTGAAAAATGCATCAAAAACCTCACAGCTGGCGATTTTGAAATGCTAACAAAAATTCATCAACGTTATAAAAAGGCACTCGAGAATGATCAATTTACGGAGTGCATTGAGCTTGACGGAGTATTTCATCAAAAAATCGCCCTCATAGCTGACAACCCTAAGCTGTATAAGTTCATAAAGGAAATTGAAGAATTCATGCTTATAGCCCGGGCCATGGAAAAGAAAATCGATCCCCGAAAAAAACACGCACAAACACTATCAGAGCATGAGGCGATTCTTACCGCAATTGAGAAGCAGGATGTTGACCTTGCCAAGGAGATGATAAGTCGCAATATCACCGCGATAAAGCATAGTCTTCACTTGGATGAGGATACGTCTGAATAATCCTTTACATCATTTGGAGGAACCTATGTCGTTATTCAGTGCAAATCTTAACTTTCTTTTTAATGAGCACGATTTCATGGACCGTTTTGAGGCGGCTGCCAAGTTCGGTTTCAGGTTTGTGGAATTCATGTTTCCCTATGATTATGATATCGATCAGATCAGGGAAAAAATCACCCAGAACAAGCTTAAACTTGTTCTGATTAACCTGCCTGCAGGCGACTGGGCCGCCGGAGACAGGGGTATCGCAGCAGATCCCGACCGTGTGAATGAGTACCGCGCGGCTGTTCCAAAAGCCGTTGAAGCTGCGAAAAAACTTGGCGTAGATCAGGTTAACTGCCTTGTAGGAAAGGTAGCGGGATCCCACAGTCCAGTAAAAATCAAGGAAAACCTTGCCGCAAATCTTACTTTCACCGCAGATGTATTTGCGGAAGCCGGTATCCGTCTCTTGATAGAACCCATTAACAGATATGATATCCCTGGTTTCGTCCTTAATACGACAAATCAAGTCATTGAAATACTTGATGCAATCAAAAAATCCAATGCTTTTCTGCAGTATGATATCTACCATGCAGCGAGGGAAAATGAAGATCTGGACGGAGTGATTACAAAACATATCGCGAAAATCGGTCATGTACAGATAGCAGATAATCCTGGCAGAAATGAGCCGGGAACAGGGAAAATCCCTGTGAAAGATCTCATGAAAAAACTCGAAATCGCAGGCTACAAGGGATACCTGGGACTTGAGTACAAACCAAGCAGCAAAACCGAAGAAAGCCTGTATTGGATAAAAAATATCGGAAGGACCTTATAGAAGACCAATAGATCTGTTTAAGAGAAATCATATTGGCTTAGAAAGCATACTAACATTGTAAAATACGGAGGAGAATAATGGCTTGGTTTTTTGAAAAAAGAAAAGAAATCAGTCGGGAACAGATCATGCAGCTTGTCGCCCAAAGTGCACAGGAAGGCATGAAAAGGATTTGCGATAATCCAAAGAAAGTATTGCTGCTGCCTCCTGACATCACGCGTATGCATAGCGGTTCAGGTTGGATAACCGAAGAATTTTACAAGATTTTCTCTAAAAGTGCCGAGGTCTATGTAATGCCGACACTTGGACAGACAACATATCCCCCATACGGAAGTCCAAAACAGACAGATGTTCGGAAGTATTCCCGAAGAAAGAATTCTGAAACATGACTGGATAAAGGATTCCAAACGCCTTGGTGAGATTCCGGCTGATTATGTGCGGGAAATCACCGAAGGAAAGGCAGACTGGGAAATCCCTGTTGCAATTAACCGCCTTCTTGTGGATGAACACTGGGATCTGATTATCAATGTCGGTCATGTTGTGCCGCATGAAGTTCTTGGCTTTGCAAATCATAACAAAAACTACTTCATAGGCCTGGGAGGCAAGGAGATGATATGTGCATCACACATGGCGGCAGCATGCTACGGTATTGAGAATAATCTTGGAACCCTGGTTACTCCATTACGCCACTGCTACAACAAGGCCGAAAGTGAATATCTTCATACCCTGTCCGATATGTATGTTCAGTTAGTAATGTCATATAACGAAAACAACGAATTCGTTCACACAGGTTTTTACTGTGGAGATGATTTGGATACTTATCTTCTTGCGGCTGGACAATCCAAGCAAGAAAATATCTCTATTGTTCCCCCTTTAAAGAAAGTTGTCGCCGTCATGCAGGGAGACGAGTTTTTCAGTACATGGGTCGCCAATAAGGCAATTTACCGAACACGAAAGGCAATGGCCGACGGTGGAGAACTGATTATTATAGCACCAGGCCTGAAAAGATTCGGTGAGCAGGATTCAGTAGATGCCATCATTCGTAAGTATGGTTACTCGGGTACAAAAAATATAATGGAGTTATGGAAAAAGAAGAAAGATCTCCAGGAACTGACTCATGCAACAGCTCATCTCATACATGGATCATCCGAAGGCCGATTTACTATTACCTATGCACCCGGTCATCTATCAAAAGATGAGATTGAAATGATTAATTTTAATTATCTTGACTATGCAGAAGCTTTGAATATCTATAATCCTGAAAATCTCAGAAACGGCTTCAACACATTACCGTCGGGGGAAGAGATCTATTTTATCAGTACACCCTCAGCAGGGCTCTGGACTACGAAGGAAAAATCCAACTGACTGCAGGAGCATTTTGAACGCACTCAATGAGAACCGCTCAGGCAACCCCGGGCGGTTTTCATTCTCAAACTTGGTTGACATTGCCTTTTTATAATGATTTCATACATATATCACCATAGTACCTACAAAGAAATACTATGACATCAACAAGGTAACACAAAACAAAATGTGGACTATCGAGACTGAATGAAAAACAAAGGAGAATCACAATGAAAACCCTAATATATGATCCTTTCTCAGGTATAAGCGGAGACATGCATATGGGAGCCATGATCGACCTCGGTGTCCCCGAGGAGCATATTATCGGCTGTCTTCAGGCCTTGAACCTTCCCGGGTGGGATGTAACGTTCCGCCGGGAAAAACGTTCGGGGATTTCCGGCATTCGTGCGCTGGTACAGGCCGAGGGCGAACACCCTCATGAACACGAACATTCCCATGAACACGAACATTCCCATGAACACGAACATTCCCATGAACACGAACATTCCCATGAACACAAACATTCCCATGAACACAAACATTCCCATGAACACGAACATTCCCATGAACACCGGGGATTCAAGGAAATCAAAGAGATAATCGAGGCCAGCTCCCTCTCCGGCGCCGTCAAAGAACGCAGCCTGCGCATGTTCATGCTTATCGCCGAAGCGGAAGCCAAGGTACACGGAACCAGTGTCGACGAGATTCATTTTCACGAGGTCGGTGCCGTGGACTCCATCGTGGATATCGTCGCCGCGGCGGCGGCCATTGAATACCTGGCTCCGGACCGGATTATTTCATTTCCGCCGGAACTGGGCGGCGGATTCGTGAACTGTGCCCACGGACGGATTCCGGTTCCGGCGCCGGCGACGGTAGAAATTCTCAAGGGAATTGCATGCCGTCGAGGCGCCGTGGACAAGGAAACGACAACCCCCACAGGAGCGGCGATCCTTGCAGCCAATGTGGATGAATTTATCACTACTGGCAGTTACACAATCATGAACACCGGCTATGGTCTCGGCAGACGCGAACTCCCGATCCCCAATGCCCTGCGGGTCTATCTGGCGGAGACTGATGAGCAGACGACCGTCACGGAGGCTCTGATGATTGAGTGTAACATCGACGACATGAATCCCGAACTCTACGATCCGGTCATCACGAAACTGCTGGCAACCGGGGCCAAAGAGGCCTATCTGACGCCGGTGCAGATGAAAAAGAACCGCCCCGGCACGGCTCTGACGGTAATGACCACTTCAGACCTGCGGGATGAGATCCTCAGCCTGATCTTTCGGGAAACGACTACCGGGGGTGTGCGGGAATACCCTGTACGGCAGACCATGCTGGAACGTCGTTTTGAAAACATTGAGACCAGCTACGGCAAGCTGCAGCTAAAGAAGTTCTATCATCAGGGAGAATGTGTCTCCTGCAAACCTGAGTTTGATCAGGTCAGGGAACTGGCTGCTCGCCACGGAGTACCGATGAAACAGATCTACCGGGAGATACGCTGGTGATACTGCGGGAAAAAGCTGAAGCCCTGAAGAAGCTTCTGAAGAGTCTGCCCTCCTTTGTCATCGCCTTTTCCGGCGGCGTTGATTCAGGACTGCTGGCAGCAGCAGCCGTCAGGGCCGGACACGAGAGAGTTCTTGCTGTTACCCTCCGTCCCCCCTGGGTTCCGGAGCGGGAATACCGGGACGCTGCCTCCATGGCCGAATTCCTGGATCTTGACTGGCACTGCATACCTATAGCTTTTCCCGAAGAGCTCCGCTGCAATCCCGAAGACCGCTGCTACCTCTGCAAAACGCGCATCCTGCGTGCCATCAGGGACATCGCGGTCAAATCAGGCGCAACGGTCCTGGTGGACGGCTCGAATGCCGACGACAGCTACGCCCATCGGCCCGGAAAGAGGGCCCTGGAGGAGTTCGGTGTAATCAGCCCCCTGGCGGAGTGCGGTTTCAGCAAATCCGACGTACGGGCCCTTGCGAAGGAGTACGGGCTCCCGGTCTGGAACAAGCCGGCGTATTCCTGCCTGCTCACCCGCTTCCCCCATGACCGGCGGGTAAGCGAAGAAATGCTTTCCATGGTGGAAAAGGGCGAGGAGTTTCTGATCGCCCAGGGTTTTCCGTCGGTGCGTCTCAGAACTCATGATGATCTTGCGCGAATAGAAATACCGCCGGAAGAACGGGAACGGTTCTGTACCACGGAACGGATGGACAGGGTCAGCCGGGCGTTAAAATCCCTCGGTTACCGCTATGTTTCCCTGGACCTGGAAGGTTACCGCTGCGGGAAAATGGACAGGACAGAAACAGAATGAATACGAACGACAGACTGGAAGAACTGCTGACCAGGTTCAGCCAGGGAGAAACGGATCTGGACTGTACGCAAAAAGCAGTGCAGGACCTGTTTTTTACCGACCTGGGGCATACCAGGCTGGATACTCACCGCCGGGAACGGACAGGCTACCCCGAAGTAATCTACTGTGCCGGCAAAACGGCCGACCAGATCCGGGAGATTATGGGACATATGCGAAACCGAGGCATCAATGTCCTCGCCACCAGGATGAGCGAAGCGGTATATGAGGAGCTTAAGGATGAGTTTTCCGAAGGACATTACACCGCCGGGCCCGGAATTTTTACCATAGTCTGTAAGCCGACGGAAAAAAATACGAAAGGCGAAATAGCCGTGGTCAGCGCCGGGACTTCCGATTTCCGGGTAGCCGAGGAAGCGGCCCTTACCGCCGAGTTTTACGGCCACGCCGTCGCCCGCTACAGTGATGTCGGAGTTGCGGGAATTCACCGGCTTCTGGCTTCCATCGACGATATCCGCCGGGCCCGGGTAATCGTTGTAGTCGCCGGAATGGAAGGAGCTCTGGCAAGTGTAGTGGCGGGACTTGTTCAGGCTCCGATAATCGCCGTTCCCACCAGCGTCGGCTACGGAGCAAATTTCCAGGGTTTAACGGCCCTGCTCTCGATGATCAACAGCTGTTCCGCAGGAATCTCGGTGGTCAACATCGACAACGGATTCGGCGCCGGGTTTCTGGCCGGGATGATCAACGCTCTTTGACCACTTCTCTACACATCCCCATATCGACAGAAACATGTATATCTGCAGTGCATTGTGGACGATACGATATGTAGAGTGTATATTACTATTTTAGTAATATACACTCTACAGGTGGTGTCATGACAAAAATACTGCAAGTAAGAAAAAGGGATTCTTCAATGCGTCAATTCAACGCAGAAAAGATAACCATGGCTGTGAATAAAGCGATGACGAGCAGCAATGAAAAGACGAAACAGCGCGAACCGGATGTTTTTTCAGCCCGGCTCAATCTGAAGCCCTATGAGTATCCTCATCTCTATGAATATGTGGATGCAATCCGTCATTCATACTGGATTCATACGGAATTCAAATTCGACGGGGATGTCCAGGATTTCAAGGTTCACCTTTCCGACTCCGAACGGGATGCCATTAGAAAGACAATGCTTGCAATCTCGCAGATTGAGGTTGCGGTAAAGACCTTCTGGGGAGACGTGTACAAGAAACTTCCCAAACCGGAAATCGGAGCGGTGGGAGCCACCTTCGCAGAAAGCGAAGTACGCCACCACGATGCATACTCTCATTTGCTGGAGATTCTGGGACTTAACCATGAGTTCGAGAATCTCCGCAACGAACCGGTGATAATGCAGCGGATAGAGTATCTTGAAAGCGCACTGAAACATGCAAAGGCCGATGATGGAAAAGACTACGCGAAGGCTCTTCTGCTTTTTTCTCTATTCATTGAGCATGTATCATTGTTCTCTCAGTTCCTGATTATCATGTCATTCAATAAATACAGAAACCAGTTCAAGGGTATTTCCAATGTAGTGGAGGCGACATCGAAAGAAGAGCAGATTCACGGAAATTTCGGGATCGAACTCATAAAGATTATCCGAAAAGAACATCCCGAATGGTTCGACGAAACATACGAAAGAACTATCAAAAGCCTGTGCCTCCAGGCCTATGAATCAGAGAAAGATATTATCGACTGGATTTTCGAAAAAGGTGAATTTGATTTTCTGCCTAAAAAGGTTATCAGAGAATTCGTCAAGAACAGATTAAATAACTCCCTTGAAAGTATCGAGATCCCTGGAATATTCACACTCGATACCAATCTCGTAAAAGAGACCGAGTGGTTTGACGATGAAGTAATCGCAACAAAGCACGTGGATTTCTTCGCCAAGAGGTCAATCAATTACACAAAAAAAGCTCAAAGCGTAACCGCCGACGATCTGTTCTGATGGGGTAAAATTATGAAATGGTTGACTGACTTAAGCCGAACATTCCTTGAACGGGGTTATCTTGCAAAAGGACAAACAGCAGAAGAAAGAATTCGCGAAATTGCGGATACCGCCGAAAGGATACTGGGCATTGAAAACTATTCCGAGAAGTTTTTCCGCTATATGTCCGAAGGATACTATTCCCTGGCATCCCCTGTCTGGACAAACTTCGGCAATAAACGGGGTCTGCCCGTAAGCTGTTTCGGCTCCTGCATCAACGACAACATGGGCAGTATCCTTTTTTCCCATGCAGAAGCTGGAATGATGTCGAAACTCGGGGGTGGTACATCGGGATATTTCGGAAAAGTTCGGCCCAGGGGATCGCTGATTACCGACAATGGAGAATCCTCCGGCTCGGTCCATTTCATGCGTCTTTTTGAAACCCTTGTCGATATTGTCAGCCAGGGATCCACCCGCAGGGGCCATTTCTCCCCCTATCTCCCCATCAATCACCCGGATGCCGCGGAGTTCCTTGCCATCGGATCGGAAGGAAACCCCATTCAGAAACTCACCCACGGCGTATGCGTCGATGATCAATGGATGCAGGAGATGATCGACGGCAGCCGGGAAAAGCGCGAACTCTGGGCAAAAGTCATTCAAATGCGCATGGAGAAAGGATATCCCTATATCTTCTTTACTGATAATGCAAATAAAAATACCGTCGATGTCTACAGAGATAGGGGAATGAAAATTCACGCGAGTAACATGTGCACGGAGATAATGCTTCCCAGCGACGATTCATATTCCTTTACATGCGTTCTCTCTTCAATCAACCTCCTGCACTACGAGAAATGGAAGAACACGGACGCCGTTGAAACCCTCGTGTATTTTCTGGATGCGGTCGTAACTGAATTCTGTCAGAAACTGGAGGCGTACAGGGATTCAGACCACGAGGAAGACCGCCAGACCTTCCTCTTCATGAAAAGGACGTACGACTTCGCAAGGGACCACCGGGCCATCGGGCTTGGAGTCCTGGGATGGCACTCGCTGCTGCAATCCAGGATGATCAGCTTTGAAAGCCGGGACGCCGCAAAGCTCAATCTGGAAATCTTTAAATATATCAAAGAGCACTCATACAAAGCATCTGAAGAACTTGCCGGACTCTATGGAGAACCGGAACTGCTGAAAGGATACGGACGCAGAAATACAACCCTTAATGCGATAGCACCGACAACTTCTTCCGCCTTCATTCTTGGACAGGTATCTCAGGGAATAGAACCGGTCTGGTCGAACTGCTACGTTAAAGATATTCAAAAGATCAAGACAACGGTTAAAAATCCCTTCCTGATGGAGCTTCTGGAAAAGAAGGGACAGAATACTCCTGCGGTCTGGTCTTCCATCCGCGATCATGATGGTTCGATGCAGCATCTGGATTTCCTGTCCGATGAAGAGAAGGAGGTTTTCAAAACCTATCCCGAGATTGACCAGATGTCCATTATCTACCAGGCAGCCGCCCGTCAGGAATATATCGATCAGGCGCAGTCCCTCAATATCATGATCCATCCCGATACTTCCGTTAAGCTGATAAACCAGTTTTATATAGCCGCGTGGAAGCTGGGAATAAAATCGTTGTATTATCAGCACAGTACAAACGCTGCACAGAAGCTGAATCAAAAGCATATCTGCAAAGCATGTGAGTCCTGAGACAATTCGCCCCGGAAAAAATAGAGATTCCCATATTATGCCTTCCCGCTTCGCAGCCTCCGTGCAGCCGCAACCATGTTGGTCAGAGAGGGAATAACCTCCTCCCACCGGCGGGTTTTCAGGCCGCAGTCCGGATTGACCCACAGCCGTTCCTCCGGGATCCGCCGGGCGGCCTGCTTCATCAATGCCACCATGTGATCCTCCCCGGGGATGTTGGGAGAATGAATATCATAGACCCCGGGGCCTATCCCGTTTGGATAGTTGAAACGGTCGAAGACGTCGAGGAGCTCCATGTCTGAACGGGATGTCTCGATGGTGATTACGTCGGCATCCATATCGGCAATGGCGGCAATAATATCGTTGAATTCCGAGTAACACATATGGGTATGGACCTGGGTTTCATCAGCGACCCCGTTTGCGGTAATCCGGAAGCATTCAACCGCCCAGTCCAGATACTCCTGCCACTCTGATCTGCGCAGGGGGAGCCCTTCCCGCAGAGCCGCTTCGTCGATCTGAATTATCCGTATACCGGCTTTCTCCAGGTCCAGCACTTCTTTACGGATAGCAAGGGCAAGCTGCCGGCAGGTTTCCGAGCGTGGCTGGTCGTCCCGCACAAAAGACCAGTTAAGAATAGTCACCGGACCTGTCAGCATGCCTTTCATGGGCTTATCAGTAAGTGACTGGGCGTAGGTGATCCAGTCCACCGTCATGGCTATCGGGCGACTGATATCTCCGAACAGAATCGGCGGTTTAACGCAGCGTGACCCATAGGACTGTACCCAGCCGAAATCGCTGAAGGCGTAGCCTTCAAGCTGTTCGCCGAAATACTCCACCATGTCGTTACGCTCCGCCTCACCGTGAACGAGAACATCCAGACCCAGGGCCTCCTGTTCATGGACACAGCGGGCGATCTCGCGTCGAATCGCATCGGTGTATTCGGTCCGGTTTATCTTCCCGGTTCTGAACTGCCGGCGAACCCGGCGAATTTCAGCTGTCTGGGGATAGGATCCGATGGTGGTGGTTGGAAATTTCGGCAGCTTCATCAACGGGGCCTGGACCGCCGCCCTTACAGGGTAGGAACTTTTACGGCAGCCCATCTCCGAACTTATACCCGCCAGGGCCTCGCGTACCGCAGGATTCCTGACCCGGGGAGAGTTCTGCCGGACGTTCACAGCTTCCCGGTTTGAATCCAGTTCATCCCTGACCGCATCCCGCCCCAGGTTGAGGGCCGCAGCCAGGAGGGAGAGTTCTTCCAGCTTCTGCCGGGCGAAGGCAAGCCAGGATCTGATCTCCCCGTCAAGCGTCTCTTCCCTTTCGAGGTCTGCCGGCACATGCAGCAGCGAACAGGACGGTGCTATCCACAGGCGATCGCCGAGATGTTCGGCAAGAGGTTCAAGCCAGTCCAGCACAGTATTCAGGTCGGTCTTCCAGATATTGCGGCCGTTGATCACACCCAGGGAGAGTACCCGGTCAGAAGGAAGTATATGAAGCAGGGGCTCTATGTCGTCACGTCCGTTGACCGTATCCAGATGCAGTCCCGCAACCGGAAGTTCCGCAGCCAGCTCACGGTTTTCCCCCAGCCTGCCGAAATAGCTTGTCAGCAGCAGTTTTACCGGAGAATCCTTCAGTCCGTCATAGGCTCTGCGGAAGGCATCCTGCCATTCAGCATCGAGCTCGGTAACGAGCACCGGTTCATCGACCTGCACCCATTCGATCCCCTCTCCTGCAAGCAGCTCCAGCAGCTCCGCATAAACCGGGACAATACCGGAGAGAAGGTCGAGTTTATCAGACCCGTCCTTTGTTTTTCCCAGAGAAAGATAGCTAAGGGGCCCAGTAATTACCGGTTTGGCAGTAATCCCCAGGGACTTCACCTCCGCCAGTTCCTGTAACAGCCGGGAAGCATCCAGTGTAAAGCCGGTATCAGCGCTAAACTCCGGGACTATGTAGTGGTAGTTGGTATCGAACCACTTGGTCATTTCACCGGCATCGATCCCGGAGCATCCGGCTTTCTCATCCGCAGCCGGAGCTGAACGTCCCCGGGCCACGCGAAAACAGGTATCCAGCATATCGCCGCTGTAGGTCTTTACCCTCTCGGGAATATTTCCCAGGGTAAAACTCATATCAAGGATCTGATCATAAAAGGAAAAATCACCCAGGGGAATCAGGTCAAGACCCGACTGATCCCGCCAGTGCCGTCGCCGCAGTTCCGCACCCAGTGTTTTCAGCTCCTTCAGGGAGGATTTCCCCTTCCAGTACGCTTCCAGACCAATTTTGAGTTCCCGCCCTGCACCGATACGGGGATACCCGAGATTATGTTTTTTTACCATAACAACTCCTGTGCCCGATTATTCATGCAGGGAGTATACTGGCTTATCATCCATGAAGTAAAATGATATATATTCAGTTATACATGCATTCTATTCATATTAAGGAGAACACTATGGCCGCCATACTCGAACGGATTCACCTCGAGATTTTGCGGGCCGTCCACATCCACGGCTCCCTCACGGCTGCCGCCGGGAAAATGAATCTTACCCAGTCGGCCCTCAGCCACAGCATCCTCAAACTTGAAGATCAGCTGGGTCTTCAGGTATGGCGCCGGGAAGGACGCCGCCTGTATCCGACCCAGGCTGGGGAGTACCTGCTGAGACTTGCCAACCGCCTTCTGCCCCAGTTTGAACATGCCGAGGAACGCTTTGCACAGTATGCCCGGGGGGAACGGGGCACCCTGCGCATCGGCATAGAATGTCATCCCTGCTACCAGTGGCTTTTAAAAATCGCCGCTCCCTATCTCGCGACATGGCCTTCGGTGGATCTGGATGTCAAACAGAAGTTTCTCTTCGGCGGTATCGGCGCCCTGTTCAGTTACGATATCGATCTGCTGGTCACCCCCGACCCGCTGTACAAAAAGGGACTGCTCTTTGAACCGGTCTTCGATTACGAGCAGGTTCTGGTGGTGGGACCAGACCATCCATTGGTCACTGCTGCTCATGTTGAGCCGGTACAGCTCTCCCTGGAAACACTGATAACCTACCCGGTTGATGTGGAGCGTCTGGATATCTTTACACGCTTTCTGACCCCTGCCGGAATCAGTCCCAGGCGGCACAAACTGATTGAAACGACGGAGATAATGCTGCAGATGGTCGCAAGCGGCCGGGGTGTGGCAGCCCTGCCCCGCTGGCTGGTGGAAGAGAATGCCGGGAAATTCCCCGTTTTTCCGGTACGTCTTGGAAAGTCCGGAGTCGATAAGCAGCTTTTTATCGGCATACGAGAGACTGACGCCGATATCGATTATGTGGAAGCCTTTCTGGAGCAGGCTCGCAGGCAGCAGTAAGAACCGATCAGGATACGTCAGGAACGCTGTATTCAATCCCCAGCTGACTGCAGAGCTCCCGCAGGAAAAATCCCACATCGCTGACGACGCCGATTGCCTGGGCCGATCCCCGGTCGGAAAGTTTTGTAACCACCGCCGGATTGATATCCACACAGACTGTTTTTACCCAGGAAGGAGTCATATTTCCCGTTCCGATAGAGTGAAGCATGCTGGAAAGCATCAGCAGCATGTCCGTCTCTTTTATGATTTCGGCGTACTGACGCTGAGCTTCTATCATATCGTTCACGGTTTCCGGCAGCGGGCCGTCATCCCTGATGGAGCCGGCCAGACAGTAGGGAATTCCGGACTTAATCACCTGATACATGAGACCTCCCGTCAGATCCCCCGCTTCTATGGCTCCCCGGATTGAACCGTAACCGTAAATACGGTTAATGGCCCGCATGTGATGGTTATGTCCTCCGTGGGTGGGTTCCCCGCTTTTCGTATCCACCCCCAGGGAAGTCCCGTAGAAAAAATCCTCCAGATCATGAACCGCTACGGCATTGCCTCCAAGAAATCCCTGTATGTAGCCTTCCCGGATCATCGCGGCCAGAGCCTCTTTGCCGCCGGTATGGACCACTACAGGTCCGCAGACAACAACGGTACGTCCGCCTCTCTCCTTCAAGCGCCTCAGATCTTCCGCTATCCGGGCCGCCGCAACGGCGTAGCTCCGTTCCGAGGAGACATCGTTGGACATGAAGGAAAAACTCTCCGTCTTTCCTTCGATCCTGGGGGGATAAACACGAACAGAATCGCTGCCGCAGAGGATTTCATCTCCCTTCTTCAGGTCCCGCAGCTTGGTACATATCAGCCGGTCTCCGGATCTGACGACAGCCGCGTCCATACGCTGTTCCTCCACAGGTACCCACCGTCCTCCCGTAAACACTTCGCTCCGGTGATTGGTGGTGGAGTAAAAGCCTTCCGGGGCGTGCCTGTCCCGGTCGACAACATGGAATTCCCCTTCACTGGCGCCCTTCTCAAATACACCGAGAGGAGTCAGTTTTGACAGAAGCACCTCTTTCAGCTCCGCTCCGGAAATTGAGATCTCTATTCGGGAAGTATTTTCCGGACGTTTTCCAAACTGAAAATTGTCTATGGTGTAATCAAATCCTTCCGTTATAATCAGGTTCAGGATTTCCGAAAGGAGGCCATTGTCTATCAGATGGCCTTCGCTGATAATCGTGAGGGGTTCCATTCAGTTCCTCCAGGCTGCAGTTTACATAAAACAACCCGGATAGTCCAATAAATCACATGGGCTCCTCCGGGCCTGGATTCTCACACCCGGAACCCGGTCAGGGGACATGCACCTGCCTGCGGTGATCCCGGGGATTCAGGCCGACGATTCAGTAAGTGACTCCCGGCTCAGGAAAGAGCGGTCCGCCTCTTACTCATCCTGACGATGGGCTGCCTCCGGCGAGAAGGCTGGAAAACAGACCGAAACATACTCCGTCTCTTCGCTGAAGGGATTGGCGTAACGCACCAGGGCCCCGGCATTAACCTTGATGGACTCTCCGGCGGAGAGTACCATCCGTTCTCCGTTGACGGTGACCTCCTTTTTTCCCCGCAGGACCAGGGTGTACTCATCAAAATCGGGCTTCTGAGGAGCTTCGCTCCAGCCGGCGGGAGCCACCATGCGGGCAATGCTCAGGGCCTCTTCCCCGAAGGAGGTCCTGCCGAAATGTTCTTCGATCAGTTTACCGTCGTTCGTCGGGACAATGAACGGTGCGGTCTGCCTGTAATAACTGGAATGCATATTATCTCCTTCTGCCTCTTTCTGCGGCATTCGACAAGAGTGTCACTCCATGTAATGTACTATAGAAGAGATACCGGGAAAAGTTTCATTCCGGCATGATTATACGAATCCCCGCTCCCTGTTGAACCGGTGTACGGTATCGATCATTCGTACAAAATTCTCAACCGGGGTTCGTGCCTGAACGTTGTGGATGGTGTTGAAGACGAATCCGCCGCCTTTCGACAGAATACTGCATCTCTCATAGACCTGCCGCTCCACGTCATCCGGCGTGCCGAAGGGCAGGACATGCTGGGTATCCACCCCTCCCCCCCAGAATACAATCCGACGACCATATGTCTGTTTGATAAACTGCGGGTCCATTCCCGCAGCCGAAAACTGCAGGGGATTCAGAATATCGAATCCGGCATCTATGAAAAGAGCCATAAAAGGCTCGACGCTGCCGCATGAGTGCTTAAAGCTCTTCCACTTTGTATTGGCATGAACCCAGTCATTGATTTTTTTGTAATAGAGCATATACAGGTCAGTGAACAGCTGCGGCGCGCAGAAGGGGCCATTCTGGGTTCCAAAATCAGTTCCGCAGATATAGGCCGCACCAACGACATCGCCGACAATTTCATGAATCTTTTTCAGGTTTACCAGCGCAATTTCGGTCTGCTTCTCAAAAACCTGGTGCAGATAATCCTGACGCATGGCCGTCGAGACATACCACTCGGTAACATCCCGGATTCCTCTGGGCGCCTTAAGCGCAGGGGCCGGGACACAGGCAATGTCACCTATGGCGGTCCCGCCGAAATTGGCGACCACGTAGCGTCCGGAATTCCGTATCCGCTCCGATTCCAACCTCAGGTATTCAAGTACATCTTCACCCACCGGGCCGAACTCTTCCAGATTATCTTCGGGGTCCAGGGCGTCGTCATCTATCGGGGGCTGTCGGGTGATCGAATCGAAAAAGAAGCCCCCCGCCGGCATAACGGCACTGGGAGGAACAGCAGTGTCCCCCTCCGGATACATGAAGATCGCACCGGAAGCATCGCCGGTTACGTTGAACTCTCCGGGAACAAGCAGCTCCTGCCCCCAAGGGGCGCGCCATTCCTTCCAGTCGCCCATTTTAAATCCATAAAATGTATAGGGGTTCCAGAGTATCTCCGAATCGACACCGAGGACCTCCTTTAAATCATCATCCAGAAGCCCGAGCATCTGATACGGCTCATGGACCTTGACGGGCCTTTTCTCCAATCCATAGTAGTCACGGACAGCCTCGATAATAGTGACATGAATTCCCGTTGTAGGCATTCCGCCGAAATCAACAGGGACGGGACCATCTTTATATTCGAGAGCTGTACGTACGCGGGTGTTTCCATTCATAGTTTCCCCCTACCGGTCCCCTTCCGCTTCTCCTTCGGCGACAACATACAGGCCCGCGCCGATACGTCTCCCGGGCATCATGAACCGGTTACGGGGGGCGTTCCTGCTCAATTCGTCAAGTTTCTCCATATCCACCTCTATTCCAAGACCGGGCCGGTCGCTCAAAACAAGCATCCCATCTTCGATTTCCGTGCCCGTGGAAAAACAGGCGGTGCGCCCGGCGCCGACATATTCCATTGCCATGTGGTTCGGAATCGCCGCGGCCAGATGTCCCAGAAAACTTCCGGGTGAGTTCATCATGCAGACCGGTGTATCCAGAGCGTATGCCGTGTCGGCAACGATCAATGCTCCGGTAATCCCGCCGCTCCACCAGCCTATCTCAACGATATCGACAGCTTCGTTGAGAAACAGCGGAGTGAACTCGCTGACATCATACAGGTTTTCTCCGGTTGCAACGGCACAGTTGACCGCCGAGGAAACCTTCCGCAGACCGCGGTAATCCCAGCGCCTGGCAGGCTCCTCTAACCAGGAAAGGTTTACGGTGCTTTCGATTTCCCGGACACGGCTGATTGCCTCATTGGGGGCCCAGTACTCGTTCGCGTCAATCCCGATAATCGGATTTCTACTGACCCTTGCCAGCTCATCCTTCATAATGCCTATTCGCCGCAAATCCCGTTCACGGTCGAGACCGACCTTCAGTTTTCCTCCCGAAATTTTCAAACCTGCTATACCGCGGTAGTACTCACGGAGTTCATCATCGCTCAGGCCGTAGCCGATGTCGCTGCCGTACAGCTTGACTTTCCGCTCCCGCGCTCCCAGGGTCTTCCACAGAGGCTCGCTGTTCATCTTTGCCTTCAGGTCCCACAGGGCGGTATCTATGGTGGCCATGGCTTCTCCGGCAACACCCCTGGTTCCGCGCTTGAAGAGATAGTCATTCATCTTCTGCCATATACCCTTCACTCCCGCAGGGTCTTCGCCGATGACTATCGGTTTTATGGCCTGGATGTATGCTTCCGAGTTAGGGTTGCCGATCGTTATGCCAGTAAGCTCTGAATCAGTCTCCACAAAGACCGCGGTCAGGGCCCAGGCACTGTTTCCGGCCGGGAAATTACAGTCCGAGAGAGCTCTTGTTGTTGTGTAATAAAAAGTTCTGGTTTTGATATCCGTTATTTTCACCGGGTCCGCCTTGTCTCGAATTATCCTTTCACTGCCCCTGCAGTGAGCCCTTTAACCATATGCTTCTGAATAAAGCTGAACATAATAATTACGGGAATTGAGCTGAAGATTCCTCCTGCCGTAAGCAGGCCCCAGCTTAAGGTGTACTGCCCTATAAGGGTCTGTATGCCTACCGGGAGCGTCCTGGTATCCGCGCTCTGAATGAAGGTCAGGGCAAACAGGAATTCATTCCATGAGTAAATAAAGATATAGATAAAAGTTGCAATCAGTCCGGGCCTTGCCGCCGGAAGAATGACTGAAATATAGGCCCGGAACCGTGAACATCCGTCCACCATGGCCGCTTCCTCCAGTTCCTGGGGAATGGAATTGAGATAACCCGTGAGCATCCAGACCGAAAAAGGTATCGCATACGTCGAGTACGCTATAATAAGAGAAAGATAGCTGTCCAGCAGGTGAAGCTGTCTGAAAATAATAAAAAGAGGAATCAGAAGCAGCACAACGGGGAACATATTTAATGTGAGCAGCATCAGCATGACCGACCGACGGCCCTTGAATCTGAAGCGCGAAATTGCATATGCGGCAGTATTGGATAATATCAAAGAGACCATTGCCGTACTGAGCGAAACAATTATGCTGTTTCTGAAATACTTTCCGAATGAAAGTACACCAAAGAGAGATTTATAATTATCCAGGGTCCAGTGGACCGGGAGGATCCTCATATTTTTTGTTACAATTTCCGTTTCCGGCTTCAACGAAGTAAGTATCGTCCAGACAAAAGGCGCCAGCAGAAACACAACAATGCCTGCCAGGTACAGGGCGGACGCCCATTTCCACACTGTATTAGTAAGTTTCCGGTACATTAAACGAGCTCCTGCTTTTTTACCTGCCTGAAATAGAGAATGACCACACCGATAAGAAGGGCCGACAACAATATCGCCAGGGTCGATGCGTAGCCGTAATCCAGGGTATTTCTGGCAACCGAGTAGGTATAGAGCGGGAGAACCAGGGTACTGTATCCCGGACCTCCTTCAGTAAGAAGAAAAATCAGATCGACATAATTGGCTGTCCAGATTACCCGCAGCAGGGTGGTGGTTATAATTACCGGCATTATTATCGGGATAATGATTTTCGTAAATTCCTGAATACGTGAAGCACCGTCTATTCTGGCGGCTTCAATCAGTTCATCAGGAACGGCATGCAGACCCGCAGTCAATGTTACGGCAAAAAAGGGCATCCCCCTCCATACCGTAACAAGGATCACACTGGGAAGAGCCAGATGGGTATTGACCAGCCATGGAACATATTCACGAATTAAACCCATATTTTTTAGGGTAAAATTAATGATTCCATAGTTACCATTGAGCATCCACCGCCACATAAACGCACCAAGAATACCAGGAATTACCCATGGAAGAAGCATGAGGGTCTGGATAATCTTGTGTATTCGCTTTCCTTTTCTCAATATGATTGCCAGGAACAGCCCCAGAATAAACTGCATCCCTACCGAGACGGAAACATAGATAACCGTATTTCTGAGTGAAATCCAGAATACAGGGTCGGTCAACGCCCGAAGGTAGTTTCCGAAACCGATAAAGTTTATGTCGTTGGGCCGGGTCAGTTTGTAGCTGAGGAACGACATCGATAATGCCCTCATTGCCGGATAAATGATCACAAGCAGGATCGCCAGGAATGAAGGAAGGAGAAGCAGATACGGTGTACGTTTATGCGTGATGAATGCTCTCATATCAATCTTAACCTCTGATTAACTGTTATTTTCCCTCAAGAACGTCGGCAAGATTGTCCATCATTTCGTCCGGTGTAATTTCACCAAGCAGAGCTCGCTGAATGTTGTTAGGCCAGGCCTGTTCAGCGAAGGCACCCATGGTTTCAACATCGGACGGCATTTTACCAAAAGGTATGGAATCGATACTGGCCTTGAAGAATTTATTCTCTTTAAAGAAAGGATCCATCTCCTCGACGCCTTTTACAATGGGAACCATTCCGAGACTTTTTGCCTCGTAGGCCTGATTCTCCGGTTTCAGCATCCAGGTAATAAATTCAAAGGCAGCATCTTTATGTTTAGAATTCTTGTTTATCACGTAATGATGCAGCCCTGTGTCGGTTATTCGTTTACCGTTTACCGATACAACCGGGGCAACTCCCAGGTTCTCTTCACCGACAGCCTCGGCAAGGGTGCTGGCGCTCATCAGGTGATGGTAGAGTATCCCTGCTATACCGGCTTTGAAATTACTCATTACCTCGGCAAATCCGTCGGTAGGCGCAGTGGGCGGCGTTACGTGGTATTTTTTATACAGATCGATATACCAGCGGTTTGCATCCTTGGCGGCTTTTGTGCGGAATGTACTCTTTCCGTCCTTGTCAAACCATACACCGTCGACGGCAGGCAAAATAAAGGTATACCACATGGAGGTACCGCCCCGGGCGCCCCGCATATCAAATCCGTAGGCACCGTCGATTTTATCGGTAAATGCCTGGGATACTTTCAGCAGATCTTCCCTGGTCTGAGGTACCGGCAGCCCGACCTGTTTCAGCCAGTCGGCACGGTAATACATATAGGTCAGAATCGTTACTACAGGCATTCCGAAAATTTGACCGGTGTCGTTCGTTCTGGAGAGGTCCCACACCTCTTTGGATATGGAATCCTTTCCGGTCCATTTGTCGACATATGAGTCCAGGGGTTCAAGAACGCCCATACGCCAGAACTCGGATCCCCAGTTCGGGGTCGAATAGAAGATAACATCAGCGCCGGTGCCGGCAACCAGAGATGTAACATACTTGTCATGAGCTCCGGCCCAGGGAACAAGTTCGAAATTACAGCGGATCTTTCCCTCATGTTCCTGATTGAATTTCTCGATCAATGCCTGGAATTTTCCATTCTCAGGATTATCAAGATGCCGCCACAGGGTAATCTCGACCGGCCCCTCAATTGCAGGCTTATCGGATGCTCCGGAAGCAACCAGCAATGTGAGTGGCATTGCTATAAAAATACACAGCAAAATCAGTTTTATTCTTTTCATGCAGTCCTCCTTCGAATTTTGTTTCATAATATACCCTCCCCTGCGATACAGCCAGTTATGCTTGTACTTTCTTTTGTACTCTTTATGCGGTACACTGTACTAGTATGAGCACGGCAGCTTTGAACAGAACATTTATTACAGTTGTTACCTGCTTATCTGTTCTTGCCTTTCTGACCGATTCTACATTTTCAATACACTCTCCCGGTTTTACCTCTTTCTTCCTGGCAGACCTGGTATTAATTATGATAGGAGCCAACTGGCCGACAACACGCGAAAGATTCTTTACGTTCCTGCTGTTCCTGGTTGAATATTTTTTTATCCTTCTGCTATGCAGACCTTTTGGCTATAATCAGGAGCTTTCACTGATTCTGCATTCATTCATAATTATACAAATCGGTTTTTTTCTGCCCTTAAGAACAAGTTCCTGGCTTACTGTTCTTGTCCTGATATTCGGGACCTTTTTCTCAAATCTTGTTTTTCTTCCGGAATCAACATTTTTCAACCACACAATGCCGGAAATTCCAGAGGGAAGACAGGTCATGATGTTTGTGGAACTTTTCTTTGTGTCCGGGTTTGCATGCTTTACCGGTTTTCATTACCAGTCCGCAGCGGCCCATAGAGTAACAGATGAGCATAACTCATCGGTGATCCGTTCCCTGAGTAAAGTAAACCACGAATATCAGGAATACGCTTTCGAGATAAAATCAATTTCAACAACGGATGAACGAAACCGTATTACCAGAGAATTGCATGATATATCGGGGCATATCTTCACCAGTATAATAGCAATGATGAAGATGGCCCTGCTCAATGAACAGAGTATCGGCTCTTTTACCAAACTGCATCAGGACGTGCTGGAACTGGCCCAGGAAGGATTGAATGATACCAGGGCCGCCGTGAGGGATATCAGAAGCACAAGGACCGCCGAACAGAACCTTTTTGATAAAACCACCAAACTGGTCGAAAACTTTGAACTGATTACCGGGATTAATGTCCGGTTGATTCTCAACAATACCCGATTAAAGTATGAGAGAGTTATCGAGCACACAATCTACCGGGCCATACAGGAAGGGCTTACAAACTCCCTTACCCATGGACAGGCTACAGAAGTGGAAATTCTGATGCAGGAAGTGGACTATAATCTGAATTTGTATATTATTGACAACGGCAGGGGAGAAAAGAAAATTCAGCAGGGAGTCGGCTTGAGTGGAATCACTGAACGGACAAGCAAACTTTCCGGTAAAATAGAAGTAAGTTCAAACGATTTCGGGTTTAAAATATTCATCAGTCTGCCGCTTAACCCGGGACTGGCATCATAAGGTTTTGCATGAAAGATAAAATATCCGTCCTTATTGTTGACGATCAGAAATTGTTTTCAGAGAGTCTTTCCTCAATCATAAGTTCCATCTCTGACGAAATAAATATAATAGCCAAAGCAATGGACGGGATTGAAGCGATCGAAAAGGTAAGAGAACTGAAACCGGACGTTATTCTCATGGATCTGAATATGCCGAGAATGAACGGCGTTGAAGCTACAAGGAAAATATTGCAAGAATTCCCTTCAACCAGAATTCTTATGCTGGCAACATTTGAAAACGATGAAGCGGTATACACTGCCTTGAGTTATGGAGCATTGGGGTATCTGCTGAAGGATGTATCAGCCCATACCCTGGTCGCCTCCATAAAAGCGGTTTATGAGGGCCTGGTTTCATTTTCTCCAAATATAGCAGCCAATATAGCCAGAAAAAATATTGAATCAAAACATGGGGATATCGAAAACAGGCACAGCTTTAATCTGCTGGACTCGGAAATTCGAGACTTCACCGAGCGGGAGAAGACAATCCTTGAAATGATGCTAAAAGGAACGAAAAACAGGAACATTGCTGATGAGCTACACATAGGCGAGCAGACAGTCCGCAATTATGTGCACACAATATACACAAAACTGAATGTGCACGATCGTTACGAGTTATTATCTCTCCTTAACAGGAAAAGTTAAACTTAATGAACATACTGCCCTATTTACTCTTATAGTTGATGCCTGCTAATCTCAGGCCAGAATCACCCACAAGGATCCTGTTCATGGCAACAATTCGAAGCTTTAAGGCCCTGCGGCCCCTGCCGGAACTGGCGGAAAAAATCGCCAGCGTCCCTTATGATGTAGTCAATACTGAAGAGGCTAGGGAACTGGCTGAAGGAAACGATCTGAGTTTTCTCCATATAGTCCGCCCCGATATAGACCTTCCTTATACTTTAGACACCTACAGTGATGCTGTCTATGAAAAAGCCGCCGAGAACTTCAAGCGGCTGAAAGAGTCCGGAAGTCTGGTCGAGGAAGAAGACCCCTCCCTTTACATTTACCGCCTCGAAATGGACGGCCGGGAACAGCTTGGTATTGCCGGCTGCTGTCTTGTGGATGAATATGACGACAACACAATAAAAAAGCACGAGTTTACCCGCAAAGCAAAAGAGGACGACCGGGTCCGTCACATGCTGACCCTCCGGGCTCACGCAGGACCTGTACTTCTTACCTACCGGCGAACAGAGTCCCTCGCTCTGCAGCTGCGGAAAGAGAGTTCAGGAACGCCCCTCTTTGATTTTACCGCTGCCGACGGCGTCCGACATACGCTCTGGCGCTGCGAACACCCGGAACGCATTCAGGACGCTTTCCTGGATGTTCCCGCCCTCTACATTGCCGACGGGCATCACCGCGCAGCCGGGGCGAGCCGGGTTAAGGCAGAGATAATCAAACAGGGAGCAGCTTCCTCAGGAGCGGAGGAGTTCAACAGCTTCCTCACAGTTATCTTCCCTTCCGACCAGCTGAGCATCTTTGCCTATAACAAGTATGTACGGGATCTGGGAGGTAAAACTCCCCGGGAACTTATTGAGGCATTGGAACCCGATTTTTATGTGTCCCGTGCTGACGGGGGAAACCCCGAAGCCAAGGGGATTATTCACATGTACCTGGAGGGCAGCTGGTACCGGCTGAACATCAAAGATCCGCGGTTCGACCCAGCGGACCCGGTCTCCGCCCTGGATCTCTCCCACTTCGAAAAGCGCCTCCTTGAGCCCATCCTGGGCATCGAGGACCAGCGGAGTTCCCAGCGAATCGATTTTGAAGGGGGAATCGGGAGCCCGGAGAAGCTTGCCGAACGGGTGGATCGCGAAGGGGGTGCTGCCTTTACCTTTTATCCCGTCAGCGTCGAGGAACTCATGCAGGTTTCCGACGCAGGAATGGTCATGCCCCCCAAATCAACATGGTTCGCTCCGAAGCTGCGTTCCGGGCTTCTTATTCATGAGTTCTGAAAAAACAGAAGGAGAAAAAGATGAGAAAATATAATTTTTACGCCGGTCCATCGACCCTTCCCGTCGAAGTACTTGAGGAACTGAAGGAAGAGATAGCCGACTATTACGGCCAGGGCCTCTCGATGATAGAAACCAGTCATCGAAGTCCCATGTACGACAGCGTCCATAGCGAAACCATAGAGCTTTTCCACGAACTAATGAGTATCCCCAAAAACTACAAGGTTCTTTTTATCGGAGGCGGAGCCACTTTGCAGTTCGGTATGGTTCCCATGAACCTGCTGAAAAGCGGGACCACAGCGGAATACATAAAGAGCGGCAGCTGGGCAGGAAAAGCGGTGAATGATGCCCGCACCATAGGCCCGGTAAGGATACTCTGGGACGGCAAGGAGTCCAGCTATACCACATTGCCGGACGCTGCCTCCATTCGCCCCGGAAACGATGCCGCTTATCTGCATGTAACATCCAACGAGACTATCGGCGGAATTCAGTGGAAGGAGTTTCCGAAAACCGGGGAAGTGCCACTGGTAGCGGATATGTCCTCCGACATTCTCAGCAGGGTTTTTGCTATTCGGGACTTTGGCCTGATCTACGCAGGCGCCCAGAAGAACATCGGTCCCGCCGGAGTAACGGTAGTAATCATCAGGGAAGACCTGGCCGTCGCATCGCCGGAAAACCTGCCTGCATATCTGCGCTACAAAATCCACGCCGAAAAGAACTCCCTCTACAACACCCCGCCGGTTTTCGCCGTATACGCAATGCACAAGGTGCTGAAGTGGCTCAAAGCCCGGGGAGGTGTTCAGGGGATCGAAAAGCTCAACGCCCGAAAGGCAGGAGCCATTTATTCGGTTATCGACAAAAACCCCGAGTTCTACTCCTCCCCGGTGGACAAAAAGGTCAGGTCCAATATGAACGTCGTATTCCGACTCCCTTCTGAAGACCTGGAAAAGCAGTTCCTCTCACATGCACAAGAGAACGGAATGCTGGGCCTGAAAGGTCACCGTGATGTGGGCGGCTGCAGGGCTTCACTCTATAACGCCATGCCTCTGGAAGGCGCCCAGGCACTGGCGAATTTTATGCAAACCTTTGCCGCGGAGAAAGGCTGACAACAGGTTATTCTTCAAGCAAAATCTCGTGGGGCTGGGGCCGCCCCACGCTTGTTGATCCTTCAGGATTCTGAACGTATCTTTTCCACTGCTTTTACCATGTTTATCAGAGCGGGACGAACCTGCTCCCAACGCCTGGTCTTAAGGCCGCAATCAGGATTTACCCACATACGACTTCTGTCAAGAACCTCCAGTCTTTTTCGAATCTGGTCTTCAAATTCTTCCACCGACGGAACTCGTGGGGAATGGATATCATAGACTCCCGGACCAATCTCATTGGTATACTGGTTCTCACGGAAGACCCCAAGCAATCTGTTACCGCTGCGGGCGGTTTCGATAGTGATTACATCCGCGTCCATAGCTTCAATAGTGTCGATTATGTCGGTGTAAATAACAGGCGGCTTAACGCAGCGGCTGCCATAACTCTGAACCCAGCCGTTGCAGGTAAAATGGAAACCCTCCAGGAGTTCACCAAAATACTCCACCATGTCGTTACGCTCGGGTTCGCCATGAACCAGAACATCAAGACCGGCCTCTTCCTGAAAAAGTACGCAGTCGTCTATATAGCGGCGGATCTCTGTTTCATACTCTTTTTCAGAGAAAATCCCTTTTCTGAAATCCCGGCGTAAACGACGAAGCTCATTTGTCTGCGGAAAGCTTCCAATCGTCGTTGTCGGCAGCTCAGGCAGTCCCAGAATTTCCTTCTGTACCCGGATTCTCTGGTCAAAACTGCCATCACGGACAGTATATTCGGGATGGATCCGTCCGGCGGCAGACTTGAATCCACTGCTGAGAAGATCGGACCGTTCCCGTATAAGCTCCTCATCCGCCGCTGCCCTGCCTTCATGAAATATCCGGCCGAGAAAGGCCACTTCAGCCGTTTTCTCACACGCAAAAGCCAGCCGGGGTTTAACCTCGCTCTCCGGTTCCAGAACTGCGGCATGCGGCACATGCAGCAAGGAACAGCTGGTTGCAACCAATATCCTCTGCCGTGGAATGCTTTGGGATATCTCTTCAAGAATCTTCAGACTCGAACGATAATCGTTGACCCAGATATTACGTCCGTCCACAACCCCCGCCGCGAGCACCTTATCCTTCAGCAGATGCAGCCCATCGATATTCTTCGGTCCGTGGACAAAATCCAGAGCAACACCCCAAATGGGAGCTTTGCCCAGGATTTCCAAAGCTTCAAGAGAATGTTCAAAGTAGCTGCTTACCAGGATTCGGATATTATCGGAAATGCCGCCCAGGACCATTAAACTCTGTTTCAAGAAGGCAAGCAACGATTCGTCAACATCCTTAACAAAAAGCGGCTCTTCAAGCTGAACAGTTACCTCTCTATCCAGATCCGCAAGAAGCTTAAACAGCTGCCGGTAGATATCGAGGACCCTGTCGAAGAAGAAGAATGAGCCACCGTCCTCCGGCGTCTTGGACAGGCCCAGAAAACTGACAGGCCCGATAAGGTTGATCTTGGGTTGAATTCCCAGCTTTTTTGCCTCCTGGTATTCATCCAGAATCTTGCCTGCATCCAGAGCGAATTCAAGATCCTTTTCCAGTTCGGGAACTATGTAGTGATAGTTGGTGTTAAACCACTTGGTCATTTCCATAGCCGGTGCGTCGTCGCGCCCTCTGGCCATGGCAAAATAACGCTGAAGCCTGTCACCATTGCCACGAAAGCGCTCAGGTATGGCGTTCAGCATTACAACCGTATCGAGCATCGAATCGTAATAACTGAAGTCGTTGCAGCTGATAAGATCTATGCCCAGCCGTTGCTGCAGAAGCCAGTTCTTTTCCCGGATCGCACGTGCTTTTTCATGCAATTCTTTTGCCGGAATTTTACCGGTCCAATACTGTTCGAGAGCTTTTTTCAGCTCCCGATTCTCCCCAATGCGGGGAAAACCAGTTACCAGGGTTTTTGCGGTCATGTTATTCTCCTTTTGTTGACGCGACAAAATTGGATGCTTGCTGTCATGGCATTCGGGCTTAGTTCCACCGGTTACCCGACGATTCAATACCGTAGCGCGACTGCACCTGATTCTCACAGGACTTTCCCATTAAGCGACAGCAATAGCATTGCTGTATCAGTTTATGCATCTCCATGTCAAATACTAAATCATCCTGTTTTTACCTCCTCACCGATACAGCAGCGCACTCGATCGGCCTGAAGAGAATTTGATACCTGTCATGATCATTAGTAGCTTGTATGTAGTACACAAAATAATCGGGAGGTTGCTATGTACGCTACTGTTGATCGAGAATCCCTCAAAAAGAAACTCGACAACCATGAGGATATTCATCTTGTAGAAGTTCTTGCGGAAAAGGAATTTCAGCGTCTCCATATCAAAGGAGCCGAACATATACAATTCGGCGAAATCGGGAAAATAGCAAAACAGCGTTTCAAGCCGGACGATGAGATCATCGTCTATTGTGCTGACAAAGCGTGTAAAGCCAGCCCCACGGCCGCAGAGAAATTGGACACCATGGGTTTTACAAACGTGTCTGACTACGAGGAAGGCAAAAAAGACTGGGTCGAAGCCGGCTACCCTGTGGAAGGGAATGAAGCAGGAGAGAACAGGTAGGGGTATTATATATGTATTTACTTCTGTTCTCTTTAGTTCTGGCTCTTGCCGGGGGACTTATCTACATTGGCATAACAAGGCACAGTCGGGCTATAGCACGTGGCGGAGTCCTGGTTATTGTCCTGCTGGCGGGATTTATCTGGTTTATGGGATTCTGGGGAGAAAAACTCTGGTTTGATTCCATCGGATATGCCGGGCGCTTCTGGACCGAGTTCTTCGCACGCCTGGCAAGCGGAGGTTCCTTTCTGCTTTTCGCTGCGATGTTCATCTTTCTCTTTACTCTCTCCGTACAGGGTATGGCGCGTTCGATTCGGCTCGGCCTGACCGGCTTTGCCGCCCTGCTGGGGGCCTTTATCGGTACCGCTCAATGGGAGTCGGTGTTGCGGTTTTTCAACAGAATCGACTCCGGGCTTACTGATCCGCTGCTCAAAATGGACGCCGGGTTCTACCTTTTTTCTCTGCCCTTAATCGATGCGATTTACGGATTTCTGATAATCCTCGCGATTATCACCCTTATTATCGGGATTCTCGCCAGTCTTCCCCGGGGAGCGCATTTTCTGCGGGGAGAGTATCGCCAGATAGAGGACGATACGGGGCAGAGGGGCGGCGGTGCCCTTATCATCGCAGCAGCGCTTTTTCTGCTGTTTCTATCGGCGGGAAAACTGCTGAGCCGTTTCCATCTGATGTACGCCTATGGCGGTACAGTAAGCGGCCCCGGTTGGACCGACGACCGGATACGGCTGCCGGCACTGCTGATCGCCGCCCTCATCGGGGCTGCAGGAGCCGTGCTGCTGCTTATTCCCTCCTTCAGGAATTTCGCGGGAAAACTGTCGAGCAGGCTTCTCGCAAAACGTCTCCCCCAGGAACTGCACGGGATACTGGGATTGTACGGAGGCGTCGCCGTTCTCTGGTTCGTCACCCTTATAGTAACTCCGTGGCTGGCCCAGTCACTGCTGGTCGCCCCCAATGAGTTGACCTACGAGAGACCCTACATCGAGTATAACATCGCGTACACCAGGAAAGCCTTCAAGATCGACAACATCCGCGAAGAGGAGTATCCCGTCGGGAGCGACTTTACCCGCCGTACCGCGGAGGAGAACCGCGGGGTCATTGACAATACCCGTCTCTGGGACTGGAGGGCCCTCGGTATGGTCTATCAGCAGTTTCAGGAAATACGTCTCTACTACGAGTTCGGCGACATCGATGTGGATCGATACATGATAAACGGCCGGAAACAGGCAGTGATGGTGGCGGCCCGGGAAATGGAGACCTCAAATCTGCCCGCGGACAGTCAGAACTTTGTCAACACCCGATTCAAATACACCCACGGTTACGGGATCACGATGAACAACGTCAACGAGTTTACCTCCTCCGGACTGCCTGAACTGCTGATCAGGGACATACCGCCCCAGAGCGATATAGCCTCGCTGCAGGTGGAACGACCGGAAATCTATTACGGCGAACGCAGCAATTCACATGTGGTTGTAAACAGCAGCGAAAAGGAGTTTGACTACCCCGAAGGGGACAATAACAGGTACGTTCACTACGAGGGAGACGGCGGCGTGCAAATCAGCAGCTTCTTCCGGAAATTTATTTTCGGCTATCTTTTCGACGGCACCAGCTTCCTGCTTTCCAGCTATCCCACCGCCGAAAGCCGCATTATGTTTCATCGCAATATTCGCGACCGGGTCATGAACCTCGCCCCCTTCCTGGAGTTCGACGGTGACCCCTATATTGTGCTGGCAAACGGCCAGCTGCGCTGGATTATCGACGCCTACACAACCGCAGACTCCTACCCCTACAGCGACCATTTCGTCGACAACCCCTTCAATCCGGAAACTGAACGACCGCGGCAGAATTTGACGAAAACCCTGTCGGGGCTTCCGCGGGGAACAAACTATATCCGCAACTCCGTCAAAACAGTCGTCAATCCCTATACCGGGGAGGTTGATTTCTACATCTACGACAGCGACGACCCCATTATCCGGGTATGGCAGAAAATATATCCGGAACTCTTTAAGGAGAAGAGTGAGATGCCGGTGGAGCTCAAACGCCATGTCCGCTATCCCGCGGATTTTCTGCAGGTGCAGGGGGAAGTGTATGCCAGGTACCACATGCAGGATCCGGAAGTGTTCTACAACCAGGAGGATCTGTGGGTCAGGGCCACGGAAAAGTATTATGGTTCCGTCCAGCCGGTTGAACCGTACTACATAATGTGGGAGCGCCCAGGTTCGGATGAACCGGAGTTTATATTGATGCTGCCTTATACACCCAAAACCAAGCAGGTACTGATCGGCTGGATCGCCGGGGTCAGCGCCCCGGAAAACTACGGCGAGTTCATCGCCTACCAGTTTCCCAAGGAGGAGCGCATCCTCGGGCCCCAGCAGATGGAAACGAAGATAGACCAGGACAGCTTTCTCTCCGGGCAGCTCTCCCTCTGGGACCAGCGGGGTTCAAATGTCATTCGCGGTAACGTGCTTGTCCTGCCTTTAAACGGGACGCTGCTGTATGTAGAACCGATCTACCTGCAGTCCGAAACGGCAGCTTATCCGGAACTCCGCCTTGTAGTACTCATGCATAACGATACCCTGGTATATGCAGAAACTCTGGACGGGGCCCTTGAAAAACTCTATAGCTCAGGAGAGGGTACACGCGCAGATTCAAAGCAGGCACTGACTATGTCAGCAGGGGCGTCGAGGGTTGATAAAGAACTGATTCAGCAGGCTGCAGAAACCTTCGAGGCGTATATGAAGAAGACCGGAAGCAGTGATTTTGAAGCCGCCGGGGCTGAACTCCAACGGCTGCATAGCTTGCTGAAAGAGCTGACCATGCAGGAGTAAACTACTGCGGGGAGGCCCCCTTACTACAGGCAGCCTCCCCGATTAATAACATAAAGCGTAAGGTACGGGCCGTGGTTTCGGCATGCTGGAGAAGCCGGATCATAAGATCTATCTTGCTGTCCTGTTCCGCCCCATCTCCAGAAAACGTTCGTCCCCGGGAAGCTTCGATATTGCCGAATACTCCTGTGGCGATTCTCTGTCAACCCTGATCCAGCGGGCAGATACGGCTTTGTATCGAGCAAAGACCGGAGGCAGAAACCGGATCGAGGTTGATTTCTCTGATCAGGCAGGAAAATCCGAATAGTCCAAAAGAGGTTTCCAGCGCACATCCACATGACCAAGATTCCTGGCAAAGGAATCTACCAAAGACGAAATGGCACGATTAATATCACTCTTTGACATCCCCGCCAGAGACAGCACGCCTCCGGCAGTTCTGTCATGTCCCCCGGCATTATCTTTTACAAGGGGTAGCTTCTTAATCAGGACTCCCGCATTCATTTTATCACTGGATGTACGGATAGAAATTATCAGTGTCTCCTTGAAAATCCCGGTACAGAGAACCGAACTGATCCGTTCGTGCTTTAGAAAAAAGTCTGCCATTTCCGCAATAATTTCTGGATGATAAATATTCGTCAGATGTGTGACAATAGCATTTCGATAAATAAGGGCGTTATTCAAGGCCCTGCCAAGCTGTAAAAAATAGTAGTGCGGCAGGTTGGGATTAATTATCTCACCATATTTTCGGATGCTGGCCTGAGTATAAACGTTCAGATACGCCTGAATATCTTCGGCAGCGGCTTCGCGGTGCATGGTCTGGGTTTCAGAATCAATGGCATAAGCCAGAGCTGTAGCAATATCCGCCGGAATATCCACTCGGGCTTCCCGCAGCAGTTCGACCAGAATTGTTGCTGTTGCCCCTATTTCCGGATTTATAAGAACCAGATCGCCAAGGGTATCCTTTCGCCGCGGATGATGATCAATAACAATATCGCATCTGTCACGGGCGGTCAGGACATTGTTTCCCGCTCCCGGCTGGGAATCAATCAGGGCGATGCAGTCATAGCGCGACCGTTTAATACGGTTATACTGCTTTAAATGTATGCCAAGCTTTTTTACCATGGCGCGGTTCTCTGCCCGGGCAATTATTCCGGAGTAGGCTAAACTGGAACGAAGATCGAATTCTTCCTTTGCAAGCAGTTGAAGAGCAGCACCGGAGGCAATGGCATCGGGATCCGGATGGGTATGAAGCAGAATAAGTAGTTCTTCTTTGCCCTTCAGTACATCCGCCAGCCGTGCGAGTACTGCTGCCGTATTCCTGGAATTTTTTTCATTGGGCATCAGAGCTCTTCCTGGCCGAATGTAAAAAATTATAGCGCGAAAACATTACTTTCAGTATACTATAGCGGGTCCCAGAATGAAACCTGCAAGGAATAGAAAGATATGCGACTGTCCCTTAAAAACCGGCTGCTGATAACTCTCAGCCTGACACTGCTCTCCGCTTTTGTCTTGATCAGTGTTCTTAATTATTCCACTGCACGAAGGACCATCACTCACGAGATTACCAACTCATCCCTTCCCCTGCTCAGAGAGAATATTTATTCGGAAATCCGGGAAGACTTTCTTCCCTCCATGAACATCGCATCCATGATGGCAACAGACTCATTCCTGAAGAACTGGGCCTTGGAAGGAGAAAATGAATCGAACCATGTAATACAGTATTTACAGGAAATCAGGGATGAATACGGTTATAAATCGACCTTTTTCGTATCCGCCCTAACAGGAAGATATTACCACTATGACGGTATTCTCAAGACCATCAGTCCTGGGGATTCCCATGATGTCTGGTTTCACGATTTTGTCAAGTCAAACAAGGAGTATGAACTGGACGTGGATACCGATGAGGCGGCCAGGAACCGCTTGACCATCTTCTTCAATTATCGGGTTGAGGATTATGATGGCAGTCTTCTTGGTGTAGCTGGTGTGGGTATTGTTATGAACGACTTTGCAGGATACCTTCGGGACCGTCAGCAAAAATATAAGCGGCGTATATACCTGACTGACCACCAGGGTCTTATACAGGCCCACTCTGATATAGCCAAGGTCGAACGCGAGTACATCAGCATTAAGCCCGGAATCTCTTCAATTGCCCAGGACATTCTTCTAGCTGAGGAAAGGCCGCTGAATGCTACTTATACAGGGGATAGTGGCAGGGTCCTCGTAACCTCACGCTATATTCCGGCCATCGACTGGTTTCTGATTGTTGAACAGGATGAAAATGCTGCTCTGAAGACCACCCGGACTGCTTTATTCCACACAATTCTGATAGGAATCGCCGCATCTCTTCTTGTAATTTTTTTCAGCACCCTTACAATAAACCGCTTTCATGCCCGGTTGGAAGAACTCGCCACCACCGACAGTCTGACCGGATGCGCGAACCGGAGGGAACTGGAAAAACGTCTTGAAAGACTCCTTTACCGTAAGGCCCGTTACAGTTCAGATGTCGCGTTTATTCTCATAGATGTAGACAATTTTAAACATCTGAACGATACAAAAGGGCATCAAACCGGAGATCAGGTGCTGCGGATCCTTACACAGACAATTCAGGAAAGCATACGACCCGATGATACTCTGGCACGATGGGGGGGTGACGAATTTGTAATCGTCATTGAGGACAACCTGGAGGCTGCCAGAACTGTCGCCGAACGTCTGCGATATTTCTTTTTTAAAAACTGGACTGCACAGAATCCCGAAGGACCGCAGATATCCCTCAGCATGGGTATCGCCGAACTTGGGGATACCGACAATATTGAGGCCCTGATAAAGAAAGCGGACAGTGCCCTTTACCAGGCAAAACGAACAGGGAAGGATAAAATACAGCTCTATTAAAGACAACCCGGCTTCCCGCTGACACGCCTTTATGATATTTTTACATACTAAATATGATACATCATCCACGCGAGACAGTCCTCATTGACCGCGATCTTTTTCTCCAGGAACGCGGAACAGACGGTTTGAATGAAAGCCGTGCTCTCCACAGCCTCAAGGACAGATATCAGATTACGGAGTGCTTCAGCGAAAACCTGGATAACTTACGTGCAGATCCGGGAACGGTGTTTCTTGTCAGCGATAAAAACCGGCTCCTTAGCGAGGGCGAAGCCAGGGGAATATTCGCACTGCAGATTTTAAACACGGAAAACCTCAAACATATCGATGTGATTCCCCCGGCACGGCTGGTCTTCCACAGCCTGAAAGCCGCGGCGGAGTGGATACTGGTCCATCCCCAGGCCCAGAAAGACCTGGAAAGAGCAATCAAGAAGGGAGCCCAAGCCCTCAGGCAGGGAAAATTAACCGCGTTCCCAACCGAGACAGTATATGGACTGGGTGCCGATGCGCTGAACAGGGACGCGGTCGAATCGATCTTTAAAGCCAAGCAGCGTCCATTATACGATCCACTCATCGTTCATATAAACGACTTACAACAGCTGGGCAGCCTGGTACTGGAATTTCCCGCTGCCGCCCGGAAGCTCGCGAAAGCCTTCTGGCCCGGTCCCCTGACGCTGGTGCTGAAAAAAGACCCCCGGGTCCCGGACATCGTCACTGCCAAGCATGAAACGGTAGCCGTACGAATGCCGTCAAACCCCTGGGCACAGAAACTGATTCACGCTGCCCGTACACCGGTAGCGGCTCCCAGCGCTAACCTTTTCGGCCGGACCAGCCCGACAACCGCGGCTCATGTGGCAGAACAGCTTGCAGGTCGCTACGAAGTACTTATTGATGCCGGAGCATGCCGCGTGGGGGTCGAATCCACCGTGCTTTCTCTGGCAGGAGAAAAACCGCTTTTGCTGCGGAGCGGCGGTGTAAGCCGGGAACAGATTGAAGAAGTAATAGGTCCAATAGAGCTTCCACTCCGGTCTGTGAGCCGGGATGCGGAAAGTCCGGGAATGCTGCCGAACCATTACGCTCCTCTTACTCCGCTTCTGATGGTACCGGATATCAGGGACTATGCAGGAAACCGGGATGTCGGCTGCATTCTATTTGAGAATCTGGATACCCAATTCGCCGGTCCCTCCGTGCAGGTCAGCAGAAACCGTAATGTCAATGAAATCGCCGTAAATATCTATGCCGCCCTCCGCAGTCTCGACGGGCAGGGACTGAGACTGATTGCCTGCGAATGGTGCCCGGAAACAGGGATCGGAGCCGCGGTAAACGACCGCCTCCGCAAGGCATCCGCGCCAGTGAGGTAGTCACCTCAGGAACGCTGTAACCTGCCTCCAGGCTTCAAGCTTCTTTTCGAATGGGACCGCGTGGGCAGGACTTGTCGACGGCAGCCTGGTCAATCCTATGTCCGAAGGCAAGTGAATATTCCGCGTGAACAGGGTGTACGCCGCCGTACCGTTACAGAACACGTGGCGGATCTCAGGAAAATCTGCAAACAGAGCCGCGAAATCATTCAGCGTTTCGCTTCGAATATTCTGATCCAGGCTTCCTTCACGAAAGCAGCTGCCTACTACATCCCACACAGCTATGGAATGACGCACAAGTAACTCCGTGCGTGCTTTATAAACTGCAGGGAGAGGCTCCTCGAGCAGGGCTGCCATGATCGGCCAGAAGGCATTTCGTGGATGGGCGTAGTACTGTCCTCTGCGCAGGGATTCCTCTCCGGGCATGGAACCGAGAATCAACACCCTAGGGTCCCGCGGCATGATGGGGGGAAAGGATTTCATACGTTCCCGCATAGAAAAGCAGAATACAGAAAAATCAAAAAAACGTCATTGCCTTCTGCAAAGTTTCGGGTATATAACAAAAACCAGGGGGGATGGCACGATGTTTTCCAAAAAGGTGGGGCTTGTTTTAAGCGGCGGAGCGGCACGCGGTTTTGCCCATATTGGAGTGTTAAAGATATTACAGGAGAACTCGATTCCCATTCACTATGTCACAGGAACCAGCGTCGGCTCAATAATCGGGGCTTTTCTGTGCAGAGGGTACGGATGGGATGAGATCCTGAAAATAGCCCGTGACCTGAAATGGTCTGAGCTGGTTCGACCGACCCTGTCCGGCATGGGACTTGTCAAATCCGATAGAATGGAAAGCTTTGTAAACGAATTACTGGGCTCGGTCGACTTTGAAGAACTTGAGATTCCTCTTAAAGTGGTAGCAGTGGATCTCAATCAAGCCACAGAGGTTGTCTTTGATTCCGGCCCCGTGGCACGGGCGGTGCGAGCCAGCTCATCGGTTCCGGGAATCTTCGAACCTGTTATTGACGACGGCCGGGTCCTTGTTGACGGGGGAGTTATAAATAATCTGCCATGCTCCCTGGTCCGGGATTTGGGAGCCCATAAGGTAATCGCCGTTGACCTGAACGCTAATCCCGCGAACGATCAGCCGCCGGAGAACCTTCTGGACATTACCTACCGCAGCTTTGCCATCATGCTGAATAACAGCAGCATGGAGGGCCGGAGTAACGCGGACATAATCATCCAGCCGGAACTCCATGACTTTAACTATCATGACTTATCCAAAGCTGATGATATGGTCCGCAAAGGAGAAGAAGCCGCTGAAGAAGCGTTAAAACGCTTAAAGCGACTCCGATAATCCAGTGCTTACCTATTCTCAGTAGAGCTGACTAGACACTTCCCTTTTCTGACAGATAGCGTTCAGCTTCCAGTGCCGCCATGCAGCCCGAGCCGGCCGCAGTTACCGCCTGACGGTAGATCTTGTCCTTTACATCGCCGCAGGCAAAGACCCCGGGTATCTCAGTCGCGGTGGAGTCAGGTTTAGCCACAAGATAGCCTGTTTCGTCGGTCTCCAACTGCCCCTGCAGAAAAACGGTGTTGGGGGTATGCCCGATAGCATAAAAGAGCCCTTTTGCCGGGATATCATACTCCTCATCTGTCTTGTTATTTTTTACCCGTACGCCGCCGAGAAAACGCATGCCGAACTTGTTTGGTTCTCCCTGCAAAGCTTCAACCGCGTTGGCATTCCAGTGGATTTCGATCTTCGGATTGTTAAATACCCGGTCCTGCATGGCCTTGCTGGCTCGAAACACATCCCGGCGTACCAGCATGTGCACCGATGAACCGAATTTTGACAGGTATGTCGCTTCTTCACATGCGGTATCGCCGCCGCCGATGACAACAAGAGGCTGGTCCCGGTACATCGGCAGCGCTCCGTCGCAGACGGCACAGGCGGAGATTCCCTTCTGCCACAATTCCTGTTCACCATCGATATTCAACCGCTTTGCGGTAGCACCGGTGGCAATAATCACCGTCTCAGCCAGATACACTTCGGCACCGTCGCCGCTTCCAACTATTACCTTCCTGGGATCGAATTTCAAATCTACGGAATCAACGGTCCTGGTTTCAATACGGGTCCCAAGCTTCTGCGATTGCTCCCGCATTTTATCCATCAGCACCGGACCGCTGACTCCTTCCGGAAAGCCGGGGTAGTTCTCGACTTCAGTTGTTGTTGTAAGCTGTCCGCCGGCAGCAACTCCAGCGGCCATAAATCCCTCAAACATTAAAGGGTTCAGGTCAGCCCGGGCTGCGTAAATCGCTGCTGTATGTCCGGCCGGGCCCGATCCTATGATGATTACCTTTTCAACCTTTTCTGCTGCCATAATAATGTGTTCCTCCTGTGTGATCCGCGGGAATCAGCTCTTATTTATATATATAAATATCGTAATGTTTATCTAAAATGTCAATGCTTCTCGTATCTTTTGGGCGCTCCATTCAACAAAATCCCGGTCCCACATATCGAACTGCTCCGCTTCATCGGTAACAGCCAGACGGATTCGGGTCCGTTTATATACAAGGCGTCCTGTGAAGCTGCCGACCTGCTCGGAAACCTGATTCACCAGCATCCCGTCGAGATAGATTTCATACCGCTTTGACAGGAAAGCAGGGCCGCGATCCTCCCGCTGCTTCAGCCGGGAACTCAGCAGAACCTCGATCCCGCTTTCAGTGCGACCTGTACCGCGCAACTCATTTTCTGATGCCGCGGCTATGCGCCGGGTAAATTCATGACTGTCCTGCGGAGAAACAAAGACCGGAGTACCGGGAGGCAGATCTTCTGAAAGTACCATCGTGAGTCCGGGTTCATCCTGTCCTGCCGGAACCCCGCTGCAGGAGCCAATAATCATTGCAATAAGCAGAAACAGCGTTAAACTCAGGCTTCGCTTCCTGCTGTCGGGATATTTCTTCATATCTTTAAAGATACAGAAACTGCAGTCCCGGAGCAACTATGTAAAGCCGGCCACTTTCAGGACGGTCAGGATCACTGTAAGACTGAGAAAGCAGGAGGCTGTGGTAACGAGAATAACACTGCCGGCAGTATCCCTGTCCGCCCCCATGGCATCAGCCATGGCATAGCTTGCCACAGCAGTCGGAGCACCGGAAAAAACAGCAAGTATGACCAGGGATTCACCGCTCAGGCCAAGAACAATGCCGATAATAACCGCAAACAGGGGCAGAAGAAACAGCTTGAGGAATGAGCTTGCAGCGGCCACAGGATAGTGCCCGCCGGAACGATACTCGCCCACAGAACCCCCGATTCCCACCAGCGCCAGGGGCAGAGCCAGCCGCTGCAGGTATGTCAGAGTATCGGTCAGAACCCCCGGGAGAGGTATATCCGCGATAGAGACGATTACACCCAGGATTATAGCGCTAATCAGAGGGTTCCGAAGGCTCTTTACCAGGACCGCGATGGTCTTTTTTAGAGGATGAACATGGACCTCGACATCGCTTCCCAACAGGGAAAGAACAACCACACTGGCAAAATTATGAAGAGGCAGAAAGAAGGCAATAAGCAGCGCACCGCTGGGGACCCATTCCGGTCCGAGAACCTGGTCTACTACAGCCAGGCCTATAATGGCAAAGTTACCACGCAAGGCTCCCTGCACAAAAGCGGCCTTTTGCGGGTTCGCCAAACGCAGAACCCCGCCGGCTGCATACCCCGCCGCTGTGGTCAGGATCATGGCCGCGGTAAAAGCCAGGATCTCGCGGCAGGGCAAGCCGCCGCTGAAGTCGGCACCAGCAATATTTAAAAAGACCAGTGCCGGCATGGCAACGTAGAACACAAGCCTGTTGGCACTGCCAATAAAGGAAGTATCCACCCATCGCAGGGCAAAGGACATATATCCCAGCAGAAGAACCAGAAAAATCGGTGCAATTTTCAGCAGTATAAGGGTAAGTACGGACATTTTCGCTGCCGAATCCTATCAGTCTGCTACCGGCGCCAGAAGGAGGGAACAAGAAGCACCAGAACCGTATAGACCTCCAGACGTCCTACAAGCATGGCAATACTGAGCACCCATTTAATATAGGGTTCGTAAAACGCGTAGTTCATGGTCGGCCCCACTTTTGCAAACCCCGGGCCTATATTGCCAACGGTTACAAGAGCGCTGGAGAAAGATGTTACCAGATCATAGCTTCCGGTGGATACGACTGCAGCAGTAACCAGCAGACACAGAAAATATAGGGAGAAAAAACCCATAACGGTATAAATAAAATCCTTGCGCACCGGTTCACCATTAATTCGAACGACATGTACTCCCTTATGGCGAAAGAGATATTTCATCTCGTTGACTGCCTGCTTAAACAGGGTAACAATTCTGATAACCTTTATTCCTCCACCGGTAGATCCTGAACATCCTCCGACAAACATCAGAAAAAACAGGATGTACTTGGCAAAAGCAGGCCACAGATCAAAATCAGCTGTTGCATAGCCGGTGGTTGTAAGAATGGTTGCGGACTGGAATCCTGCATAGCGCAGACTTTCAGCGAAGCCCTGATACACAACCTTGTTTAAAGAAGCTGCCAGGGCCAGGGTTGTTAAACCAAAGATCGCAAGATATGCAAGAAACTCGGTATTCTTTATCAGGTCACGAAACCTTCCCTGCAGGGCCCTGAAATAGAGTCCAAAATTCAATCCGGCGGCAACCATAAAGACGGTTATAACTATATCGATGTACGCAGAGTTATAGTGACCGACGCTGGCGGCTTTAGGTGAAAACCCTCCCGTGGCCAATGTGCCGAAGGTATGAGTCAATGCATCAAAAAGAGTCATTCCGCCGAGCATTAAAAGGACAGTCTCCAAAACGGTAAGCCCCAGGTAGATAAGCCAAAGGATCTTGGCAGTTTCCGCGACCTTGGGACTGATCTTCTCAAGGGTCGGACCGGGAGATTCGGCCCGCATCAGCTGGGCACCGCCAACCCCGAGTATCGGAAGAATAGCCACAGTCAGAACAACAATTCCCATCCCCCCAAGCCAGTGGGTCAGGGAGCGCCAGAACAGCAGGGCCGGCGACATGGCTTCTATATCCGTAAGGATAGATGCCCCGGTGGTGGTAAACCCCGAGATAGTCTCAAAAAAAGCGTCCGTATAACTGGGGATCTCGCCGGAGAGAAAAAAAGGCAAAGCTCCAATGGCCGAGGCTGTAAGCCAGCTCAAGGTTACCAGGAGAAATCCTTCTTTGGCCCGCAGATAGCGCCTGCGAAACGGCCGAGTCGTAAAATAGACCAGTATGCAAACAAGAACCGTCGGGATTATGGTGAACAGAAAAGCGTAGACAATCCCGGTATTATGAGCGTGAATCGCGATTCCCAGAGGAATGAACATGAAAAACGAAACAATCGCGATCAACGCGGACAGAATATTAAGTATCAGACTGTACTGAATCATTTTCCCGTGATCGCTCCCTCTACTTTCTTCATATCATCAGTCCGGGCAATTACAAATACACGGTCATTCAGCTGCAGAGTAAAATCGCCATGAGGCAGAATCTGTTCATTCTCCCTGACTACCAGCATAATTAGACTCTGCTTCGGTAAACGGATTTCACGAATGGACTTGCCGGCGATGGGTGATCCCTTTTCGATGGAGAACTCGATTATCTCGAAAAGGCTGTCGGAAATACTGTGAATACTGCGGACATTACCCCGGCGTATTATCTTGAGGATACTGTTGACCAGGGCATTGTTCAGACTTACTACCACATCTATGCCAAGTTCATGGGCCATATTCACGTAGCCTCGTCGCTGCACCAGGGCTATGGTACGGGAAATCCCCAGCTTTTTGGCATACATGGCAGTAATAATATTAAGCTCCTGATTCCCAGTCGCCGTTAGCAGAAGATCGTAGCCTTCGATATCTCCTTCTTCAAGAATGCCTTCGCTGGAAATATCGGCATTGGTCACATGAGCATCCGGGTAGCGTTCGATCAGTTCCTTTGATTTATCATAATCCTGCTCGATAAAATGGAGCACCCGGTTTCTCCGCTTGGGAACCATTCGGCTGAGTAACTTTTTAAAAATATTGTTCCCGGAATCCCCAGGCTGATACAGCTGATCAGCGATATAGCGGCTGATCTTGCCGCCCCCCACAATGGCTATACGATGGATAGGGGTTGTATGGCGGCCGTTTATCTCAAGAACACTGTCTAATTCCGCTTCACTACCCAGCAGATGCAGCTTGTCTCCTGCAAAGATAACTGTCTCTCCGGAGGGAATCATGTACTCATCATTACGGTTCAGAAGGGCTATCAGAAAATTGCTCTCCGTTTCCGCCCGCATTAACTGCACCGGTTTCCCTACAAAGGGGGAATCCTCGGGAACAAAGACATCACACAGCTGCAGATCTCCCTGATCAAAGAGCAGGATATTGCTTTTTGCTCCCCGTTCAATGGCCCGCAGAATGACCCTGGCAGTTTCGATCTCCGGATTGACAACATGATTAATACCAAAAAGAGGGTTCTCAAGCATTCTTGATGCCGAATAATCAATATTACGAACCCGGGCAATGGTTACAGGTTTGGTAAACTCCGCCGCCACCAGTCCGCAGGAGATCATATTGATCTCGTCACTGTCGGTAACCGCGACAAAAAAATCTGCATCCTCAATGCCGGCCTCCCGCAGCACTGTGGGACTGTTACCCTCGTCGTTGATTACATGACAATCAACGGTGTTAGCCAGCTGCTTGGCCGCAGACAGTGATTTTTCGATCACCGTTACCTGCTTGTCCTCACTGACCAGCTGACGGGCCAGATTATACCCGACCCGGCCGCCTCCCAGAATAATAATGTTCATCGCAGAGTACGGTATGACATCCGACCGGACCTGTCAACAGATTAGCCTGACCAATTTTAAGCTTTTCTTAATACATGTGCCTGAGTATGGACTCCGAACCTGTCATGACGACCTTCCTGCTGAATATGACCGGTGTCCCCGTTCTCTATTCCTTGCCCTCTTCCAACAACATTTTTCGAAGGAAAAGCTTGATCCGCGGGTGATCAGGATCAGCAAAGAGTTTCTGAGGGGGGGCGTCCTCGATAATGCCCCCCTGGTCCATAAATACAACCCGGTCGCAGACGTCCCTGGCAAAGCCCATTTCATGGGTCACAACCAGCATAGTCATGTGCTCGCCCGCCAGCTGCTTCAGGACCGCCAAAACCTCCCCTACAAGCTCGGGATCAAGAGCACTGGTCGGTTCGTCGCAAAGCAGAATATCAGGCTTCATTGCCAGGGCCCTGGCAACGGCGACCCGCTGTTTCTGACCGCCGGAGAGACGGTTCGGATAGGCGTCGGCTTTGTCATCCAACCCTACCTTGGAGAGCAGCTCCCGGGCATAGGGTTCAATCTCGGAGCGCCGGAGTTTATCCACCACCATGGGGGCCTCAATCAGGTTCTCAATTACAGATTTGTGAGGAAAGAGGTTGAAGTGCTGAAACACCATACCGAGCTTCTTGAGCCCGCCTCTGACCTGCTTTTCCGAAAGTTTGACCTTGTTGCCATCTTCGACAGCGATAATCCTCTCCCCCTCAATGGAGATCTCGCCGCCGTCGATAAGTTCAAGCTGATTTATGCAGCGCAGCAGGGTACTCTTTCCCGATCCCGAAGGACCGATTATGGAAACCACCTCGCCCTTTCGTACCTGAAGCGAAACGTCCTTAACCGCAGCGAGTTCCCCAAAATGTTTGGAAACAGAGCGTATATCCAGATACAGATCAGTCATAGTAAGCCATCCGTCGCTCCAGGTAGCGGAAAAAGCGTATAACCACCGAGGTCAACAACAGGTATACAACTGCCGCCACGGCAAAAGGCACCAGGGAAAAATCCCGGGTAAAGATCTCCTTGGCAGAGCGCAGGAGTTCCCCCATACCGATAACAACCACCAGGGCGGTGTCCTTTACCAGGGTAATGGCTTCGTTGGTGGTGGGCGGCAGCACAACCCGGGTTGCCTGGGGAAGCACAATCCGCCTCATGGTCTGCCAGTAATTCATGTTCAAGGCCTTGGCAGCCTCATATTGACCGGCACCGATACTCGATATTCCGCCCCGAAATATCTCCATAAAATAGGCACCGTAGTTGAGCACAAAGGTCAGACTGGCCGCCAGAAAGGGGCTTAAGGAAATGTTAAAAATAGTCAGTCCGTAATAGAAGAAAAAGAGCTGCAGCAAGAGGGGGGTTCCCCGGAAGATCCAGCCGTAAAAGCCCAGAAAGCGGTCAAGGGCTTTCGGCCCTGAGACTCGTCCCAGGGCGCACAGCACAGCCAGGGGAATGGAAAAGATCAGGGTCACGGCGTATATCTGGAGCGTCAGCACACAGCCCTGCAGCAGATGCGCCGTAACCTGAAGAGTATAATCCAAAGCTTAAAGCTCCCTATTTTTTGACAATCGCTTCGCCGAACCAGTCACGGGAGATTTTATCCGCGGTTCCATCGGCCTTCATCTCATCAAGAACCCGGTCCAGCTCAGCCTTGAGCCTGGTATCGCTCTTGCGGATACCGACACCGTAGGTTTCAGCGCCAAAATCGTCCGCCATAACTTCGTAGATTCCGGTTTTTTTTGCGATATAGTAGCGGCCGACTATCTCGTCCACAACAACAGCATCACTGCGGCCCGCGGCAAGATCCAGCAGGGCTTCCACGTTATTAGAGTATTTCTTGACCTCTTTCAGGCTTGCTGCTGTTGCAGCATCATTGTTCAGGGCGACCTCAGCGGAGGAACCCATCTGCAGCCCCACAACCTTACCGGCCAGATCGGCCTTGGTAGAGATACCGGAGTCGGCCTGAAGGATTACAATCTGCCGGTTGTCCAGGTATGGTTTGGAAAAGTTGATCTTCTCCTGCCGGCTTTCGGTAATGGTCATACCATTCCAGACCAGATCAATGTCGCCCTTGTTCAGGCTGAGAATAACCCCGTCCCAATCCACAGGCTTGAACTCCACGTCCACTCCCAGCCGGGAAGCAGCCTCTTTGGCGAGATCTATATCAAACCCGACTATCTCGTTAGATTCGTCCCGAAATCCCATAGGGGGAAAGCTGTCGTCCAGACCGACAATCAGAACACCCCGTTCCTGAATGGCATCAAGATCCGTGGACTTCTCTTTGGAACCGCCGGCGAACACTATTGCTCCGCAGGCGATCAGCAGTAATGCCGACCACAGTATACGTTTCATCTAAAACTCCTGTTGGTAATGATTATATGACTATATCGGTTATACACCCTTAGTACCGCCGGAGGCAAGGGCGGTATTTTCTTTTATGGGGATAATCTCCTTCATTGAATAGATAAGGTCCCGGTAGCGTTCCGCCGGGACCCGCCAGGAGAAAACGTCCTTTTCCATCCGTTCACGGGCAGATTCCAGGGTTTCAGGAATTTCCTCACTGTAAAACTGATGAAAACGCTGCATGGCATCGTAAAAGGCGGCGGCAGAATAATCGGAAAAAAGAACGCCGTTACCCCGTATACTGCGATGCTGCTTGACCATGCCGTGAACAGTGTCCCGTAATCCTCCCGTCGCCCGGGCGCATACAAAACAACCGCAGGCAAAGGCTTCGAGCTGACTGATCCCGCCGGGTTCATGCAAGGAAGGCATCAGAAAGAGGTCAGCACCAAGCAAAGGAATACGAACATCCTGGAAGCCGATACCCACCGATACCTGTCCGGGAAACAATTCTGTCAACCTTGTGAGCCCCCGGGCGATATCCTCTCCCCGATCATCTCCACCGGCCACAGCCCCGCCGATAATCCCCTGGAAACCCAGGGTAGTGAAAATGCCTTCAGAAGCCTCGAGCAGCAGCTGAAAACCTTTCTGCTCCGTCAGGCGATGGATCATGACAAACAGGGGCGTGTCGGGATCGACCTGCAGCCCGCGCGTCAGCTGCAGCAGCAGCTTAATCCGCAGTCGTTCCAGCAGTCGGCGCCGACGGCCTGGCTTAAGACCCTCTACCTGTCCCGGGACAAGCAGCTCCGGATACCTGTCCTGCAGCTGATCTTTTAAAACGGAATCCTTTGCGACAAAGGCGTATAATGCATCGATGTTTTTTTCTACAAAACGTTCTTCCTTCAGGCGCTGCAGGGCCCTCTTTCGAAAATCGCCTCCGACTCCGTTATTGATGCCAAACACATCATGCAGGATCTTCTCCATCCCGTCGGATGCTATTTGAATTTGCTTCGCGTAGCTGGGAGATACGGTAACAACCTTATCGGCACTGCGGATACCGGCGGCCATGCAGTTAATCTTTCCCGTTTCCCGGGGATCTTCAAAACGCCAATATTCGTGACCCGCCAGATTGAACAGCTGGAAAAGATCCCTGCCGGCCTCCCAGCGGTGATAGGAGTCGAAATACTGCCAGCCTCCGTTGTGGATAATATGCACCAGGCTTGCCCGGTCAAAGGGCGGATGCCCGGCATAGCGGGGATCGCTGCGGGTAATAGCGGCAAAAATACCGGCGAAGGCATCGTTGGTAAAAATAACCAGCGGATCCAGGGAGAACTCACGTATTACCTCCGCCGCGGCCCTGGAGAGGGCGATCCTTCGGCGAAGCCGCTCAGTTCCGGTAATGCCGAAATAGAGTCCATCAAAAAATTCATGGTGCTCAAGAAAATAGTACCGAATACCGTCTACCATGGCAGTATGGACTCCCGCCTCGTACTCCCGATCCAGGATCCAGAAGCGAACATTCCTGCCGGTATATACAACATTGTAGCGTTTGCAAGCCTGCTCCATCTTCTGCACAGATTTGGCGTCCCCCTGCCTGTAGAGGGGGGTAATAACCGCCGTAGACTCCCCCATGTTTGCCAACTCCCGTGGAAGCTCATACACAACGTTGGACAAGCCCCCGGATTTGGAAAAGGGATCAGCCTCGGCGGATAAATAGACCAGACTGCCACCGCGGTAGGAATACTGCAGGTATTCACCTGTTTCGCGCATAAAGGCATCCGGATCCTGCCGCATTTTAATAAGGTAGGCCCAGATAGGATTCGCCTCATGGTCAGATTCCTCACGCCACAAATAATAGAGAAATCTCTTGAGACCAAGACGCAGCGCATTGGGCGTATCCTGCATAAGGGGGGCCAGCACACCTGCGATGTATCCGGTAAACTCCTCGTAGCTTTCGGCATGGGCCTTTAACTCATTATAGACAAGCGCTGCGGCGACCGCATCGCGATCACTTGCGGAACAGAGCCGGAAAATGGACTGGCGCAGAAGTTCGGGATACACTTTTTTACGTTCTTCGATGGTTTCTATTCGACGCAGCACAAGGATCTTGTAGCGATCTGTGTGTGGAATAACCATCTCTACCCGGGAATGGCGCAGCTCTGCTCCAGTATACCAGCCGGACAGGCCTGTTACCGCAGAATAGATAGGATCCGAGACATGGTAGCAGGCATCATCTACCAGAGGCAGCCGCGGATCATCAAAACGGATGGATGCATTCTCGTCCCGATCGGCAAAATTAAAAGCCCCGATAAAGGCTATATCGGCATTAACCCTCAGTGCCGCAACGACCATGGGGTTCCCGGCCCAAATAAGATAGGCCTGCCCCCGGTTATTGCGGTGTTCATTATACAGTTCGGCATAGAAATCCACTGTTCCACGATAGGCCTCACGTTCAAAGTCATTCCAGTTAACATAGATGTTATCCAGAAAAACCTTCCAGGACTCCCCTTCTGCGCTGCCTTCAAAGTCCAGAATAATGCTGCTCAAAAAACTGGTAAGCATAACAGCAGCCTTGTATCCCCGGTGACCGAAGGTATTCAGTGCCCTGCGTTCATCGTGGTTGCCAAGGATACCCAGCAGATGGGCCCCGGGAGGCAGAATGGAAGGAAAATAGTTCTGGTAGATGTGGTAGATCTCCCGCACATCTGTTTTACCGTGGATGATATTCTCACAAATCTTAAAGAGCGCCGAGTTGTACGGCACAGTACCGGTCCGGGAAAGATACTGCTCCCGGCCCCAGTAACACTCTGCAAGGTTCACGAAGTATTTCTTTCCCAGCCGCCTGAGCAGACGATGGACCCGCAGGGAGAGATAGTAGTGAAAAGGAACGGCAATCAGTTCCGCACAGGCAGAATCATAGTAGCTTGTGGTTACCAGATGATCATATTCCCGGGTGTTATCGATAATTTCCCCTTCTACCAGGGACTCGCGGCTGCGGTACTCCCCATGATAAAAGGGATAATTGTTGCGTTTCATCATTACCGGCACCGCATGGGCAGAATCAAAACGTATGCCGTCTATATCGTACTTCTCAATCAGCGTGCAGACAGAATCCGCCAGCCATTCCCAAACGGCAAACTTGCGGTAGTTCAGCAGCTTTCCGTCATTCCAGCTGCCGTATCGTCCATCAGTGGACGCACGAATAATCAGATTACCGCCCTCGTCGTAGCAGCGGACTGAATACTCTTCCGGCAGTTCCCGGGAGCGACGGTTCAGATGGGGTATGACATCCACAATCACCTTGATATCAAGACGGTGAGCCTCGACAACCAATGCTGTAAAGGCCTCTTCCCCTCCAAGAGCGGGTTCCAGCTCAGTCATACTCATGGGGGCGAAAGGAGAAGGTGACTGCGCTTCCGGGGCCCAGTCTTCCCGGTTACTGCCCCGCTTCTGTGCCCCGAGGATATACACCGCGCTTATATTATAACGCTTCTTGATATCCTTAAGATGGGCGGTAACATCGGTGAAAGTTCCGGTGCGAATAATCTGGCCTCGTTCGTTATACACCATGCCGGGGTTTTCCGTCCGCCAGTAGAGACGGGTGTGACCGTGAATGTCGGGGAAAATCTCCAGAACAAGCTCCCCGTCAAGATCGGGAAGGATGTTTATACGCCCGCTGTATCCTTCAAGCCAGCGTCCGCCTGTTTTCGTGCGGCGAAAAACTACCCAATCGTAATTTCCCAGGGTGCGAAAGAGGCGGCTGGCTTCATAGCGTCCGTTTACAGGGTTCTGCTTCAGAGACAGGTCGGTATAGTCCAGCTCCCCTTCTACCACCAGTTCTCCAGAGCTTCTGTCTCCATAGACCCGTACAAAATAACCGTTTCGTGTTTTAGTCAGATCAAAGCTGAAATTATGCCGGCTGCCGCTCTTCAAGGTCTCAAAGCTGGTAGCCAGTGGGGCATCGTACTCCTTGGGAGAGAAAATACGCTCAAGGGCAATATTGGCCCGGTTGCGTATCTCGTGTATATCGTGCCCCGAAGCGGCTGTCAACAACCGAACCACCTCGCGCAGAGAATCTTCCTTGTTGCGGGATTTATACTCCCTCGCGAGCTTTTCCAGGATCTCGATTCCCCCGCGGCAATCATCATAATTGAAGAGTCCTGAATCCCCTGGCAGCCGGCCGTCCAGCAGAACAAGAATCTCATCACGTTGTTGGGAAGTAAAGGGTTTTGTTCTGCCCGGCAGGGTCTGGGGTCTGGACTGAAAAACCTCGGAAAGAGAGATAATCTTATCCAGCAGCGTGTTCAGGGATTTTTCCTGCTCCCCCTTTAACTCCTCGGTATGGGTATACCCCGTCTCGATGGCGCGCTCTTCAATTTTTAGTAATTCCAGCAAGCTGCGGTAATAACTCTCATCTCCCTCAGCCAGACCAGTGGCAACCACATCAAGCAGATTGAGACCGAGGTAGATACTCGGCTGTTCCTTTCCCAGCGGCCCTGGATTAACATAGCTTAAGATCGAGGTTTCCGCAGAAATATGGTAGATGGTTGGGCTTCCCGGACGCTCCTTTATTAGAACAAAACGTCTGGCCGGCAGCAAAGGATTCTTCAGCTCCTGAACGGCCCTGTGAATAATAACCAGGGCCTGTAAAAGGCGGGAGGAAATGCGGCCCTGACTGTAAAATCTGCGCCGTACCGAGGGCTCGGTTACCGAAGCTTCGTCGATCATGCGGTTTCGAAGGGGAATAAAAAGGTCCCATTGGCCCTCTACACCGGGCCCTCCGGGCAGTTCTGCAGAAAGATTCAGATCCGGTATAAACGCGAAGGAGCGAAACTGGGTTCCGGATTCCTGCAGCTCATGCTCGATATCAGAAGGGGCAACCAGCTCCAGTTCATCATCCCGGAAGCGAAGCAGAGCGGATGGTAAACGTTCGGAAGGACTCCATCTCATACTTATATAGTATCAGCTGTTTTCCCGGACCGCAAACGGATACTTACAATTGCCGGATAAAAGAATCCCGGATACCCGACAAACGGAGAAGATCTCCGGTTATCGGGTATCCCAAGGCTCATTCTTCTTCGTCCTGCGCCTCGGCATCTTCTTCTTCAGGAACGAAAAACAGGTCCTTCAGTGTATCTTCATCAGCAATCTGGCCGCCGTCGCTGTCGCCTTCCTGCTTCTTTAGTTTTTTCTCTTCTTTCTTTTTCTTTTTTTCAAGTTCACGTCTGCGCTTTTCATACGAAAAATGATTTCTTCCCACTTGCTCTCCTTAAACAGAAAAGCCAGGCCAATGGGGCCTGGCTCGAGTATTTCAGCTTTTCAACTTTTGTTAGTACTAAAATCTAGTACTGAAATCTGCGTTCCCGGGGTTTCCGGTCGTTGGCTTCGCTGACCCGCAGTTCACGGCCGTCAAGCTGCTGACCGTTCAGCGCGGAGATTGCAGCCTCGGCGGCATCATCCTCTTCCATCTCTATAAAGCCGAAACCTTTGGATCGGTCGGTATAGCGGTCGGTGATGACCTTAGCACTGATAACGTTACCATACTGTGCGAAGGCCTGATTCAGCTGGTCCTCGGTGGTGGAGTAATTAAGATTACCCACATAAATTTTCTTTGCCAATGTTCTGCTCCTCTCATCCGGTATTCCTTACAGCGGATGACTTCAAAAATCTGTAACTTATCGTTCCTTGTGGAAATTAGACCAGTATCGTAAAGGGGGAACGCAATCGAGAGATCGTCAAAGCAAGAACGAAGGCCGAAAAGCAGTCTGAAACCTTTTAGAAAACCAGCACAGTACAAAGAACAACGACCGGTATTGGCTACCAATCGCTTTGGTTACTGCACTATACTAGCAGAGATATGCACTGCAGTCAAGTGCAAAAAAAACACCTCTCCATCTTGGTCACCCGGGGCAGACTCGGTACAATCAACAGGAATCAAAGGAGGAGACAATGGCTTTTTATGATCTTTCCCGGGAAGAACTGCATCATTATATTCCAGAGATTCCCGAGCCTGACGATTTTGACCAGTTCTGGTTCGAAACACTAAAGGAGACCCGTTCATATCCTTTGAATCCCCGTTTTTCTCGGGCTGCTTACCATTTAACCGAGCTTGAAAGTTACGATGTGAGTTTTGCCGGCTCTCAGGGCCAGGAGATCAAGGGATGGCTTCTGCTTCCTGTTAACAAAAAAGATGATCTGGCCTGCGTGGTACAGTTTATAGGATACGGAGGTGGGAGGGGCTTTCCCACCGACTGGCTCGGCTGGGCAGCCGCGGGTTATGCCCTGCTTGTTATGGACACCCGGGGACAGGGATCAAAATGGCGCAAAGGAGACACTCCGGACCTTGAGCTGCAGGGAGGGAATCCCCAATATCCGGGCTTCATGACCCGGGGAATTCTGTCCCGGGAGACCTATTACTACAGGCGCCTTATCACCGACGGGGTACGCGCGATTGAGACCGCCAGGGCCCACGAACGAATTGATAGCGATAAGATCGTAGTCACGGGAATCAGCCAGGGGGGAGGACTTGCCATAGCCGCAGCATCCCTGGATGGCCGGGTTGCCGCTGCTATGCCCGACGTACCCTTCCTCTGCCATTTCCAGCGCGCCGTGACTATTACCGATATGCCCCCCTACAAGGAGATCGCCGAATTTTGTCATACCCACCGGGACAGAGAAGATCAGGTTTTCCAGGTACTGAACTATTTCGACGGGGTCCATTTCGCTAAGCGGGCCTCCGCACCGGCCTTTTTTTCTACCGCTTTAATGGATCAGATATGCCCCCCCTCCACGGTTTTCGCCGCCTACAATGCCTGGAAGGGGAAAAAGCGAATTGAGACCTACACCTTTAACGGGCACGAGGGAGGCGAGAGCTATCAATTTCTGAAGCAGCTGGAATTTTTAGAGGGACTCGGAATATAAGCATTCCGGCACCACCGTGCGTTACACCAGCCGGCAGCGATTTACCAGTTCGCAAAAAGCAGTCCTGACTCGCGGGGGCTTGTCCGCCTCAAGGCGGTCAAGAATATCGTAAAACAGATTCCAGGCCCGCCGTTCACGCTGCCATTGGCGCGCAAGCTCTCCGGCGGGACCCCGCCTTCGCTTCAGAACCTCCGGAAGCCGCCGGGCCGCAAGTTCAAGAACATCCTTCCGAGCCCCGGGACTCCCCCTGGAGGTGTCCACAAGGTGCAGGGCCAGGCGCAGTCCCACGGAGACCGCCGGAGTCGCGCTTATAAAGCAGCCGGTAAAGGGATCGACCAGGGCTTTGGTCCCTTCTTGTCCTCCATTCAGAAAAGAAGCGTAATCGGAGAAAACCAGGGTTCGAACCAGGTCTCCAACGTAGGAACCGGCCTTTCCGGCCTGTACTGCCTGGGAAGCAAAAGCCTCTTTATCGTGCCGCATAATCAGCCCCGGTTGATGCAGATATCCCAGACGCAATGAACCCTCTGCGGTAAACGTGGAAAGAATATACGCCTGGTCCTCCGCGCGGCCGACAAAACTCGGGGTAAAAGGACGATGCCGCCGGAGACTCTCTACAAGGATCCCGTTGGTACCGCCCGTAACGTGAATTCGCTCAAGGGCGGTCTCCATTCCATCGGGCATTCCCTCTGCTCCGTAGCGGGTCATCATCTCTGCCCGGGTCGAAACCGCCATTGGGCGCTGTTTAAAAAAGAACAGATCTTCCCCTGCCGGAATCGACTCCGGCCAGGGAATATCCGGAGTAAAGATCCCCCGCTTGATGTCTCCCTCGTTGACCAGCGCGCCGGCAATCATACCGAGCTCGCACTCTTTCCCCCGGAAATCTCTCCCATAGCCCCCCCACAAGGGAGAAGCCAGAAGCTCAAAAGCGGTTTTTCCGGTCTCAGCCATCAGTTCCTGTTGGGGAAACACCTGATCAAGATCAATTTTGAAGGTCCCGCGAATACTCCGGTCCATTAAAACCGACCAGAGGGCGGACAGTGCTTTTAGAAAACTGTAGTGTCTGCCGTACTCACCGTCGACACCGAAGACTTCATCCAGCAGGACCCGTTCTTCACTTCCGGCAATACAGGTATCAAGGATATCAAGAATCTCCGCCGTATCGTCTTCGGTAAAACCGTAAACCTCAAGACCTTCAAGATTCTTTTTCTCGTCTCCGGAGAGCACGGAACTAAGCCACTCCCCTGCAAGCGGACGCAATCCCTGATGGGTGACGGATATTGAAAGTGCTACTTTCAAATGGTTGGCATCTGTTTCAGGATGCCGCTGTTTCTCTACAGCATAGGCCCGGGCAAGCCCCTTTAACCCGTATAAAACTTCGTTGGATTCCGGTGGCACCCCCAGGGGGACCGGATGGTCGTACCAATAACGCTGAGGACCCTTCGCGGCTTCCAGGACTTTGCCGCGAAGAGAATCGTCTGCTATTGTCATTTCCTCTCCGGGCGGTGGTACTGTAAGAAGTACATTCGAGGTAAACAGGATCTCCTTTCCAGGCTTGGTGAGCGGATTTTCAGCTGTGCGCAGGGTATCAATTCGGCGTCGGTCACGTAGTTTCTCGATCTGTACCTGTGGATCATCGTCCAGATGGAGTGCTTCCGGAAAGAAAACCTTCCACAACAGCTGAGGCTGTTCTTTAAGCGAGCCGCCGGCACCTAAAAATCGGATCAGTATCTCAAGATCCCGGGAAGCGCCCGCCTTTTGTAATCGGGTAAGTTCATCTTCGATACGATCAATAAGAGTCAAGAAAGGTTCGGATAAAGCCTCCCGCTTTGCAAACCCGCCGAGGGCAGCAAAAAAACTTCCCGCCGCGCTTGCTGCTTCGTCATCTCCTGTTTCTACTCCGTCAAGGAGAGCGGGAATAAGAAGGGAAAAAAGTTCTGCAGTTTTTACCATTGATGATCCTTTTGCCGACTGTCCTGAATCCTGCGGATACATTGCCGACGATTTCAGTATACAGGATGAGAATATAAGTATAAGGGGTGATTTCGACTCTTTCAATTAAAGGTGCCATAGACTTAATTGACGACACTAAACCGCACAGCCATGCGCCGGGACGTATAATTTTTCAGTGGGAGAGCTGTTGATCAAACAGGGAATAGCACGTATTATTTATGATAATCATACTAATGGAGGTCTTGATGAAGAAAGTCGGTCTTTTACTTATTACTCTCGTGTTCGCAGTTTCGTGTACAACCGCAAGTTTTCAGGGCATGCAGATGACCCGTGAAACTCCCGCGTTTAACGTGGTTGGTGAATTCGAACAGACATTATCACAGCATGGAATTATCGGCGGATGGTCCGGGGGCAGCCTTGTCAAGCTGTCAGACAACGATGAACGTATCTTTTCCATTATCAGCGACGAGATTCAGAAGAAAGGCGGGGATGCCGCCATCGACGTCACAATCGAATACGGAGCGGGAGTGCTGAATCTTCTGCTGAATGTCATTACATTCAGTATTTACAATCCCGGCACGATCGTCATTAAAGGAACCGTCATCAAATATACGGAATAGACGTCGGTATTCGCGTGCAACATTTAACCGGCAGTGCAAGCTGCCGGTTTTTCTTTATGCCCTCTTTTCCTCACCCACCTGCCGGCCCTGCCTATTGGCAGCCCTTATTTTTTCCTGTACAAAGCGGAGTATGAACACCCTGGATAAACGATATCTCATCTACCCCGCGGCATTCTTGGTAAACGCCGGTATAACCATGCTGAACTTCAGCGTCATCTTCTTTATGCGGCGGACCTACGGCACCTCTCCTGCCCTGATCGGCTGGATGTCCGCCTTCTGGGCCTTTGCCTACCTGACAGGCTGCATCGGCCTGGGAGGAATAAGCAGACGGCTCTCCTACCGCCGCGCCTTGCCCCTGGCTACCTTTGTTATGGGAATCTCCACACTGGCAATCCTTACTATTCCATGGGAACTCTCTGCGCTTTTCTGGTATATGCTCTTTGGCCTGATTACCGCCCTGCACTGGCCGCCCTTAATGGGCTGGCTTTCCGAAGGCCTGGAAGGACGGAATTTGAGCCGCGCCGTGGGAGGATTCAACCTCTCCTGGAGTACCGGTGCAGGGTCAGGACCCTTTATTGCGGGAATGCTTATAGAGCGGAGTTTAACCCTGCCCCTTATCGTGATCGCCCTGCTCTACGGATTTATGGCAGCTCTGTACCTTACTACGTTTACCCTGTCACAGCGCAGAAAAAGCCGGATTGCAGAGGTCCCGGAGCTGGATATTCCAAAAGTCAAGGACCAGAGCTCGCCCCTCCGCTTTGCCGGATGGACAGGGGTAGCGTCCTCCTACACCCTTTTGGGTGCCCTGATGTTTATCTTTCCCATGTACGCTGAAGATGTCCTTGGATACAGCGAAAGCTTTACCGGGCTTCTTCTGTTCCTGCGGGGTGCCGTTACGGTTGCCGGTTTTTACGTAGCGGGAAAGACAATCTTCTGGCACCACAATCCGGTACAGATCGGTATCAGTCAGCTGCTGCTTGCCGCTACCGCTCTTCTGCTGGCCTTTGCCGCTCATCCAGGTACATATCTGATACTTTTTACTCTGTTTGGGCTCATCTTTGCCCTGCAGTATGCCACCAGCATCTTTCACGGAGTCTCCGGTGCCCTGAACCGCGAGCGGCGTATGGCAATTCACGAAGGTTCCCTTACCTTCGGCGTCGTCCTGGGATCTGCCGGCGGCGGGCTTCTGTATCAGCGATTTTCCTTTCAGATTGTTCTGATAATAACCGCCCTGGCAGTAGCGGCGGCCGCGCTTGCTCAGCTTGCGAGTTACCGGACACAATCCGATCACAAAAAAGCCGCTTCCCGGTAATTCTGGAAGCGGCTGATTTTTACTCGTACATAGAGCGGTTTAGTACATATCTCCGCCCATACTGGGTGCAGGTTTGTCCTTCTCCGGCAGGTCGGTAATAATGCACTCGGTAGTCAGCAGCAGAGATGCAATGGAGGCCGCGTTCTGCAGAGCCGAACGGGTAACCTTGGCGGGATCGATAATGCCTGCCTTAACCAGGTCTTCCCATTCCATGGTACTGGCATTGAAGCCCATATTGTCTTTCTGTCCCTTGGCCTTGTCGGCAATAATGGAACCGTCCAGACCGGCGTTCTCCGCAATCTGGCGCAAAGGAGCTTCAAGGGCCCGTTTGACAATTGCAAAGCCGGCTTTCTCGTCATCGCCGAAAGAGGAAACATCCTCTTTTTCCAGGGCCGCAACAGCCTTGATCAGAGCGACACCTCCCCCGACCACAATGCCTTCTTCTACAGCTGCCCGGGTTGCGGAAAGTGCGTCTTCTACCCGGTGTTTCTTTTCTTTCATCTCCACTTCGGTGGCGGCACCAATATTGATTACCGCAACACCGCCGGCAAGTTTCGCCAGACGCTCCTGCAGCTTTTCACGGTCATAGTCGGAGGTGGTCTCCTCAATCTGGGCTTTGATCTGGGCCACCCTGCCTTTTATGTCCTTATCGCTGCCGGCCCCTTCAATAACGGTGGTGTTTTCCTTGTCAACCTTGATGCTCTTGGCGCGTCCCAGCTGCTCGAGGGTGGTACTTTCCAGCTTGTAGCCCATCTCCTCGGAGATAACCGTACCACCGGTCAGAATAGCCAGATCCTCCAGCATCGCTTTGCGGCGATCTCCGAAACCGGGAGCTTTGACCGCACAGGCCTTTAAGGTTCCCCGGATATTATTGACCACGAGGGTCGCAAGGGCTTCGCCTTCAACATCCTCGGAAATAATCAGCAGGGGATGACCGTTCTGGGCCACCTTCTCCAGTATGGGAAGAAGGTCTTTCATGGCGGAGACCTTTTTGTCATGAATCAGAATATAGGGATCTTCCATTTCTACGGTCATGGTTTCCCGGTTGGTAGCGAAATAGGGAGAAAGGTATCCCCGGTCAAACTGCATGCCCTCTACCACTTCAAGGGAGGTATCCATGGATTTGGATTCTTCGACGGTGATAACACCGTCCTTGCCGACCTTATCCATTGCATCAGCAATAAGCTTGCCGATTTCTGCATCATTATTGGCAGAGACGGAAGCTACATGTTCAATGTCGCTTTTGTCCTTGATGGGGGTGGCGATCTTCTTTATGGATGCAATAGATTTTTCCACCGCCATATCAATACCCCGTTTGAGCCCCATGGGATTCATACCTGCGGCTACATTCTTGAGTCCCTCCCGTACAATGGAGTGAGCAAGTACTGTTGCGGTGGTGGTTCCGTCACCGGCCACATCGTTGGTCTTGGTGGCAACCTCTTTGAGGAGTTTGGCCCCCATGTTCTCAAACGCATCCTCAAGCTCAATCTCCTTGGCTACAGTAACACCGTCCTTGGTTACAGTAGGAGCACCATAGCTCTTGTCCAGTACAACATTCCGGCCCTTCGGCCCGAGAGTTACTTTAACGGCATTGGAAAGTTTCTCCACACCCTTCAGGAGTTTCTGTCGAGCTGTCTCGTCAAAAAGAAGCTGTTTTGCTGCCATATTACTACCCTCTACTCCTCAATAATCGCCTGGATATCGTCATTGCGCATGATTACGTGGTCTTCGCCGTCAACCGTGATTTCCGTTCCAGCATACTTGTCGAACAGGATTTTGTCCTTGGGTTTTACCTTGATCGCCTCGTCGTCGCCTACTGCTACAACAAACCCTTGAGTAGTTTTTTCCTGCGCGGTATCCGGAATAAAAATTCCGCTTTTCGTTTTTGTCTCCGATTCGGCCCGCTTAACCAGTACGCGGTCACCTAGTGGTTTGAGCTTCATTGTGTTTCTCCATGTTTGTAAGAAGATTATACCTCTTCACCGAAGAGGGCTCAGATTTTCTATCTGTGATAGAGCAATTTATGTGCCAAGATGGCGATTTCTTTTAATTGCAAGTATAATATACAATTATTCCCTTCGTTTGTCATCTGATTTTAAAGAAAAAACAGAGATCAGGACAATATGACACAGAAGCGAATTTTTAAAGCAAAACATGGGTCATAATTACCCATGGGCTGCCGGAGAAGGAGAACGCCGGCTCCGGCAGCTCTGCGGCTCTAATCTTCCGCGCCCAAGGGGCCGACAAAACTGGTAGGAATGGTAACAGGCCGCGATTTCAATTCCCTGTCCAGCATGTACAGGCCAGGGCCATTACTGCCCATGGAAATCTCCATACGGGTAATAATGTCTGCAGCGTTCTTTTCTTCCTCCACCTGTTCGGTTACATACCACTGGAGAAAGATACGGCTCGCGTAGTCATTTTCCTCTTCTGCCTGACGCATAAGGGAATGTATAGAAGCGGTGACCACTTTTTCATGCTCAAGAGTAGCCTTCAGCACATCCATCGGTGAATCCCAGCTCTCCTGAGGCTTCTCGATGGCCAGCAGTACCGGTTTGCTGCCCTGGTCAAGAAGATATTCATAGATCTTCATGGCGTGGAACATCTCTTCGTGATACTGGACCATATACCAGTGAGCAAAGCCCTCAAGGCCCTGATCATTACAGTGGGCGGACATTGCCATATACAAATATCCGGAATACATCTCCTTGTTTATCTGCTCATTCAGGGCCTGCCGCATTTTTTCAGAAATCATGTGTTTCTCCTTATTCAGACAAATTCTGATTATTTAGATAAACATACTCAGACAAGGAGACAGGGTAAAGAAATCTTGATTATTTCCAGGAATAATTATTGGTTTCTGATGGAGAAGGAACTACGCAGGACCTTCCAGAGATCGGCCATAACTGCATCCCGCGGCCCCGCTGCACCGGCATCAAGCAGAACATCGTCGCGATTACGGCTTAACCATCGGTATACCCTTGCTGCGCCGTCCGGTGCCGAAGTCCCCGCCTGGGCGGCACTCACCAGGCTGAGCATTTCTGCTTCGTCAAAAGTCTTGCGCACCTGTACAAGATCAACAATAAAGCTGCGGCCAAAGGCTCCCCGCTCAATGCTGACCCCGCCTGACTGTACGGCGGGGTTTTCCTTTTCTTTGCTTTTTGAAGATGCGGGCTTTTTTGTGGTCTCCGCCTCCTGGTTCAGCCTTTCAACACGCTGATTATAGATCAGGGTATTGGCCTGCTTGATCAGAAACAGCAGCCCTTCCCGGTCTATCTCTTTTATCAGGCCCCTCAGTTCCTTAAGAAGAAGCTGCCGCGGGTCTTCCTGTGCTTTTTTCCTGCTTTCCTTGCCAGCCACTGCACACCTCCTTTCCGTTATGACGGTTCTGTTCCCAGAGCAGATGCAGCAACTCATCCGTCTTCATGGGTTTGTAATAGTAAAACCCCTGATGCTGGTAACAGCCGTGTTTTTCCAGATACTTCACATGCTCCTGGCTCTGAACACCCTCTGCAACAACATCCAGATCAAGACTCTTTACAAGATTAATAATACCTTTGACAATCTTGCGGTTGTGTTCCTGATCAAGCCCGGCAACAAAGGTTTGATCGATCTTAATTACGTCCACCGGAAGTTTTGACAGATAACTGAAGGAGGAAAACCCGGTACCAAAATCATCGATCATAAAGCTGAGTCCCGGAAAACGGTCTTTCAGCTCCTGGATACGCAGCGATGCCTCCCGGGGATTACGAATAAAAACTCCCTCGGTCATCTCAAGTTTAAGCCCACGCGGGTCAACCTGGTATTTTTCAACTGCTTCCGCAATCTTACGCTCAAAGAAGGGATCATCAAACTGGCGGGGGCTTATGTTGACACTTACATAAAGATGGGCGCAGCCGTGGTGCTGAAGATGACTCAGCATACGGCAGGCTTTCAGCAGAACCATAGCTCCCAGGGGGACTATAATTCCGGTCTCTTCGGCCAGGGAGATAAAATCATTGGGAAGTACAATGCCCTCCCCGGGATGAAGCCATCTGACAAGGGCTTCAAAGCCGACAATACCCTTTCCATTCCGGTGAATCGGCTGAAAATAGAGGGTAAGCTGGGAGGCACAGATAGCCGCCCGCAGGCCCTCCTCAAGATGGAGTCGGCGGGTAACCTCTCTGTTCATCTCCGGGGTAAAGAAGCGGTAGGTGTTACCCCGCTCCTTCGCCCGATACATCGCTATATCTGCATTGGAAATAAGGAGAGAAATATCACTGCCGTCATCGGGAATAACAGAAATACCTATGCTGACGCCAAGACTGATATAGGGCAAGTCGGGATTTTCCCGGATGGAGTAGGGCCTGCGGATATCGCTGATAATCTTGAGCGCGACAACCGCGGCCTCCCGGGGATCCCGCAAATGAGGCAGTAGAACGACAAACTCGTCGCCCCCAAAACGGAACACCCCCTCCTCGCGCCGCTCCATCTCCAGGTTTTCGACCCGAAAAATCTGGTCACTCTCGCGCAGGCAGTTATGAAGCCGATGGGTACACTCCACAAGGATTGCGTCCCCCACATGATGTCCGAGAGAGTCATTAACCTTCTTAAAACCGTCAAGGTCCAGAAAAAGGAGAGCACCCTTTCGCTCTCCATAGCGCAGAGTCTCATTCAGATATTCCGTTAAATAGATATGGAAGAGGTCCCGGTTTCCAAGATCCGTGAGTTTATCATGATAGGCCAGGTAACGGAGCTTACGTTCAGTTTTCTTCCGTTCAGATATATCCCGAATAATGCACGGCATAATCAGGCCGTTGTTTGTAGAAACGGATATTCCGAAGGAAATCTCAAGAGGAATTATTTCATTGCCGGCTGTTTCCCCGAGAAGTTCCAGATGATTACTTATTCCCTTTTTTTGCCGGTCCGTCAGGCACAACAAAAAATAGTTCCGGATTTTCTCTTCAACCCGTTTGAACTCTCCGGTCGGAAACAAAACCGAAAATGAACGGCCGACAATCTTGCGGGGGGAGGTTTTGAAGATGTCCTGCACCACGGAATTGGCATACACAATACGCAGATCCTGGGAAACCTGGATAATAACATCGGAGGCTGTTTCTGCCAGGGCCTGATAGCGGCTTTTAAGATCCTCCAGCTCCCTGCGATAGCGACGGATTTTATCATCCCGGGCTGTGCGCTTATCTGCGAGCTCCGTGGTACGCCTGTTTATCATAACCTTTTCTCTCTGTTTAGTAGTATACACAATTCAGCGAAAAGCTGTAGTTTTTTTCGTTTTTCTTTGCCTTCCGGCCTGTGAATAGTACCTTGGTAAGTGAGGCAGGGCATGATTGAATTCAGAGACCCCGTGGCGGAGCATATCAAGGCCTTCATCCTCGACGAAACCGCCATGGAAATCGACAACAGGGATTATCCATCCGACCCTGTGTGGCGGGAATACCGGGAAACCGGAAGCAAAATATGGCTTTACGGCAATGCTGCACCAGCCGACACGGTCTGGACCCGGGACATGGAGGCCATATACCTGGATACGCCTCTTTTAACTGATGCCCTGAGAAAAGACCATTTTACAGATCTTATTACTGAAGCCAATAAGGTGCTGAAAGGACTTCCCCGGGATGAAAGAGTAAATGAGATTGCTTTTATAATCAGTGCCCGCAATGCAGTGCGTACCTCCAAGCGCTTCGCTGCCAAGGTGTGCGTAGAAATCCCCCTCTTCTCCGTCGCCCACACCGAGATTGGTCAGTATGCCCGGAGGTTATACCAGATCTGCCCGGAGCACATCATGCCTTCACTTCCCTACAGCCCCGCCGGCCTTAAAGCAGCAGCAGAACTGGAACAGGCGGGAATTCCGGTGGTAATACACACCGGGGTCAGTCTGCTGCAGGTACAGGATTCGATCCAGCAATCAGCACCCTCCTATGTAGCAGTCGGTCTCTTTCATGATACGGGCGCGGGCCCGTCTGTGAAGGACCTGAATTCCTTCCTTGACCTCAGCAGTCAAATGGGCGTGACCCCGCTGATTGCCTGTGGATTGGACAGCCCCAAGGAGATACATCAATTCAAGGGTTTTCCGGTAATCATTGTTACTCCTTCCGCTGCTGAGGCCTACCATAAAGACCGCCAAGCCAGCAGTCCGGAATCATCCAATGCGGCCCAGACAACATCTCAGAACCGACTCTGGGAGAGAGACATAGCTGTACACTCCAGGGAGGGGTACCGGAAACTCGTTCTTTTGATTAGAAACACCATTGACTCCAATTAAACAAATTGTTCTAAATACTTTACTATGCGCAGCATTTGGTTTATTATTCCCAAAAGATACCTATGGAAAAACTACGCGCTTCCGCAAATGCGAAATCTCCTTCAGTACCGTCCGGGAATATGCGTTTCGGCGCAAGTCTCCTGCTTTTGACGGCCGGGATTATGGCACCGATTGGATTTCCCCATATCTCCGGGGTCAGCTATCCATTGCTCGCACTTCCAATGCTCTTTTTTCTATTGAACGGCTTTATTCGCGGGACGACCCTCAGTATTCTGCTTCTGATCGTTTTTTATCTGGAAATCTCGTTTTTCCTGCCCTTCTCTTTATCGGGGATTTACAGAATGAAGCTTCAGTTAATCGGTGCGATGATTCTCGTGAATATTCCCGCCGCCTACCTGCAGCAGCGTTGCCGGGAACAGGGCAGTCATCGGCTGTCCCGGCTCCTCTACTTTGATCAGCTTACGGGGCTGCCGAACCGGAACCAATTAATCAGGGATATTCAGAAGATACCGACCCCCGTTCTGTTTCTCATTAACATCGATGACTTCAAGGAGATCAACGATGTCTTCAGCCCCAAGGCCGGGGACATGATCCTCCGAGAGTTGGGGGAACTGATACACACAATTATAACGGAAGAACCCTGCAGGTATTACAAACTCACAGCGGATGAGTTTGCCCTGCTATTCAACAACGCAAAAGACACTATCACCCGTCAGCAGTTGAGTATACTGGCAGAATCCCTGAGCAGCCGGGTTGCGGCACAGGAGTTCTCCATCGATGAATGTGAAATCCGCCTGCGGGTTACCATTGGAATCGGGGACAGCCGCATTAACGCCAACGACAACGTTCTGTCCCAGGCAGATATGGCGCTGAAAACAGCAAAATCGATCCACAAACCTTATCTGTTCTTTACCCAGACTATCGATACCCGGGAAAACTATCATAAAAACATACACTCCCTTAAAGTCCTTACAGAAGCCCTGGAGCATAACAGAATTGTTCCCTTCTACATGGCAATTATAAACAGCGCAACCGGTAAACCTGATTCCTACGAGTGTCTTGCCCGGCTTATTGATCCAGAAGGAACAGTTTATCCTCCCCTCTTTTTCCTGGAGATCGCCAAAAAGGCACGTCTCTATTCCCAGATTACGCGCATGATTTTCAGAAAAGCAGCAGAATACTTTAACGACCTGCCATATCAGTTCACAATAAATATCTCCATGGACGATATGGATGATCCTGAAACGGTTTCGACCATCCTGGAAATACTGGAGTCCCATCCAAAACTCCAGAACCGGGTTATCTTCGAGATTCTCGAGTCGGAAAGTATCAACAATTATCCGCAGGTGATGATGTTCATTCAGCTAGTCAAAACCTACGGCTGCAAAATAGCTATTGATGATTTCGGTTCCGGATACTCCAACTTTGAGAACCTTTCCCGGCTTCGGGTGGATTTTCTCAAGATAAACGGCGCCCTTGTCCGTAATATAACCAGGAATCGCCAAAACCGGTTCATCGTGGAAAACATTCATACCTTTGCTGCCGGACTTGGAATTAAAACCGTCGCCGAGTATGTGGAAGACGAGTTTATTCTCGAACAGCTGCAAATAATGAAAATTGACTATCTCCAGGGCTACTACTTTGGGGCTCCAGCCGCGGATATTGTATCTATACCGGCCGATAGATTGCTGCAGAACTTAAAATAGGTTACCTTTAAACCATGGTAACAACAGAAATGATTAAACAGCTTCCCAAAGTGGAACTTCACGACCATCTCGATGGAAGCCTGCAGCCACAGACGATAATAGAACTTGCAGAAAAAGAGGGCGTCCAGCTGCCGGCCTCCACTCCGGAAGAATTGGCAAACTGGTTTCATCGCGGGGCAGACCGTAAGAACCTTTCCCTTTATCTTGAAGGCTTTGCCTATACGACCGCGGTAATGCAGTCCCGGGAAACCCTTCGGCGCGTGGCCCGGGAACACATGCACACTCTGGCAGAAGACAATGTTGTCTATGCGGAGATCCGCTTTGCCCCCTGCCTTCACCAGAATCAGGGGCTGAATCTTGAAGAGGTGGTTGAATCGGTTATCGAAGGCCTTGACGAGGGGAGCCGGGATACCGGGACCAGTTACGGCCTGATTCTTTGCGCCATGCGGCACCAGAAGGTTTCCCTGGAAATTGCCGAGCTGGCAGTCGCTTACCGTTCCCGGGGTGTCGTCGGCTTCGATATAGCCGGTGACGAATTCGGACACCCGCCAAAAAAACACCTGGATGCCTTTCAATACATCAAGAACCGGAATTTCAACATTACCATTCATGCCGGAGAAGCCTTCGGTGTGGAATCGATATGGCAGGCTGTGCAGATTTGCGGCGCCCACCGCATCGGGCATGCAACCCGCCTGGTGGAAGACATGGTTGTCCGCGGCACACGGATCGAAAAGATGGGAACTCTCTCGTCCTACATTCTGGATAAACGTATTCCCATGGAGATCTGCCTCTCTTCCAATGTTCAAACAGGAGCGGCAAAGAGCCTTGATACCCATCCTTTCCATATTTATTACCGGAACAACTTCCGGGTAATGCTGTGTACGGACAACCGCCTGATGAGCAATACGAGTCTTGCCAGGGAGATGGAGCTGGCTGTGGAGTACTACGGTCTGGATATCCGGGACCTGGAAAAACTGACCATCAATGCCATGAAATCAGCCTTTATCGGCTATGACCAGAGAATCAGGCTTATCTACGACGTACTCAAGCCGGGATTCGCAAAGTTACGGGAGACCACCAATCCCAACATGTAGAATCAGGCAAGGTCCTGAACATATCTCCTGAAGGATTCCACGGCAGTCTTAAGGCCCGGCAGTTCGGTCTGTACCCTCTTCTCTTCACTATCCTTTGCCGCAAGTTCAGCCTTCCCGGCAGCATCGGCGATTTGGAAGGCGAAGAGATTCAAGCCCCCACCTTTAAGGGAATGAAGCTCGCGGTGCAGAAGATCCCAGTTCTTTGTTTCCAGGGCGTCCTCAATCCGCTCCAACTGTTCACTCAGGCCCTTGCTGAACTCCCGGACCATATGCAGTGCGGAATCCCGGTCTTCTCCCAGTTCCTGAATCAGGGATTCAAAATCGCAGACCGTCGTCGGGTCGGCAGATTCATAAAACTGTTTTTTCAAAACAGTACCCTTGGTAAGCCAGGAGGCAACATCCGATAAAAAAGCCTCTCTGCGCAAGGGCTTCGTTAGAACACCGTTCATACCGGCTTCGCGGTACAAGCGAAGGTCCTCAGGAAAAGCGTTTGCCGTAAGCCCGATAATTGGAGTTTCCCGATTGCGGCCCTGCCTGATCTGAGCGGTAGCCTCCAAACCATCCATTTCGGGCATTTGAATATCCATCAGAATAAGATCAAAGCTCGTCTCTGCCGCCAAATCAACCGCTTCCCGCCCGTTAACAGCCTCAATTACACGGCAGCCCAGAGATTCAAGATGGGCCTGTGCAATGACCCGATTGGGACGATAATCCTCAACTACCAGAATTCTCGGATTCTCCTGAATCAACTCCACTCTTCCGGGTACAGGATTCATCGCCTTCGGAAACTCATCATCCACGGGAATACGGCAGGGCATGGTAAACCAGAACAGGGACCCGATCCCCATTTCGCTTTCAAGCCCGATCTCACCCTTCATAAGGGCAACAAGCTGCTTGGTTATGGTCGTACCCAGACCTGTACCGCCGTACAGACGGGTTCTGCTGCTGTCTCCCTGCTCGAAGCTCTCAAAGATGGTTTCCGACTGTTCGCGGGGAATACCGATACCCGTATCAGCAACAGAAAATTTCAGAATAAGCTCCTGTTCACTCTGACGCACTTCGACTTTAACCGAAACCGTAACTCCCCCCCGGGAGGTAAACTTGACGGCATTGCTGACAAGATTGTCCAAAACCTGCCGCAGGCGAAAGGAGTCTGCTTCAATAAGTTCGGGGACTCCTTCTCCCTCTTCCACCTTCAGATAGAGTCCTTTCTCAGCGCAATGAACTGCAAAGCTGTTCTCAATGCCTTTAAGGAATTCCTTCAGATTAAAAGGCGCAGCGTCCAGGGAGATTTTTCCAGCCTCGATTTTTTCTATATCCAATAATTGATTTATCAGAGTCAGGAGCCGCTCAGACTCCTCAAGCACAACATCAAGGTTCTTCTTCTGGTCCCGGTCGACACTGCGGCTGATCATCTCGCTGAAACCGATGATGCAGTTCAGGGGTGTCCGCATTTCGTGGCTGATATTGGCCAGAAAGCGGCTCTTTGCCTGGCTGGCATGCCGCGCGGCCTCCATGGCCCCCTGCAAATCGGTATTGGCCCGTTGCAGCTCCCTGGTACGGTCCATAACCTTCTGCTCAATCATCTCTGAATAACGCTCCAGCTCACTGTGAAGACGCATTGAGCGCATTGCCAGAGATGCAAAGACCCCCATGTCAAAGGCAAAAATGGCTATCCCCTGTATCCACCAGACAGGATAGATCCTGAGCATCATGTAGATAATATCGTGGGCACCAATGACCGCACCAATATACACGCCAATCAGCATGGGCAGGGTGTCAGGGACTCCCCTGCGGTAGGCACCGGCGGTAATAACAGCCATCAGGATAATCTGGATACCGACTACAATGAGGGAAACGGCAAAAATTGTGTCTACCATCAGGGTGGATCTTCCGAAGAAGAGTATCGCCAAAAAGGAGAGCACACTGACGGTCCAGAAATAGGGCATTTGCCGCTTCAGTCTCGTTGATTCCAGATAGCGGGCAACAAAAGAGGTCATCAGGGTGACCGCCGGAAAAAAGATTGCTTTGGAAAAAGCAAAGAAAGGAATAAAGGGGAGCTGAGGAAAAGAGTACCCCAGACGTATCAAATACACCGCAAATCCGACATTTACCAGTGCGAAGATAAGATTGTTTCGTTCTTTGGGGCGTACAAAAAACTGCATGAAGTAGAAAAAGGCCACAAAAAGAGAAAGAAAAGAGAGATAACGGTACAGATCAACATTGATGAAATTTACCAGACCTTCATGGAACCAATAGTCCTGTTCGAATCCGAAAGCCGGAGGAGTAATGATGGTCCGGTCAGCCTCGGGGCTATAGTGGATATCCAGCCAGTTGACCGCGTTATAACGGAGAACCCCCTTCGGAATGGGCGCGTTCACCCTGCGGGCTTCATGGTAATGATAGCCCGGAGCAAAACTGCCGTGGGTCAGGATCTCGATACCGTTTATATAGACCCGGACAGCACCCCAGCGTTTCCCCATCAGCAGGAAGAGCCGTTCTTCCTTAAGCTCCGAAGGGACAAAAAACTCCCGCACAAGACGAAAAACCGGGTACTCCCGTTCACCGGGATCCGGCTCGGCTGGAAGATCTATGCTCCTCCACTCCGACCAATTTATCCACTCGGAAAGTTCCGGCAGCCCTGCCGGGGGTTCATGCCGGATTTGCCAGGGGCCGTTCAATTCCGTTAACCCATGATTCTCTACCTGAATAACCGAATCGGCGAACAAAGGCGAGACACAGATGAGTAAAACCAATAAACATGCATGTCGAGAAATCATGCGCCTTTTGACTCCGGCTGCGGGATAAGCATCAGATAGAGAATAGCCTATGTATCGACGAAAAGCCATAGAACATGATACGAAACATATATGCAAATACCCGTTTCCCTGCTCATAGCCCTTGGGGTGCAGCAGTTATGTCAGCTGATAAAATTTGTTGCCTATTCCGTCCGGGATCGGCGCATAAATCCCCGGTACTTCGTCTCATCAGGCGGCATGCCCTCCGCCCATTCCGCTTTTGTAACAGCCCTCTGCGTCTCAGTCGGCGTTCGCGGCGGTTTCGGGTCTGAGGTATTCTCTGCTACCCTGGTGCTTGCCTTTATCGTTATTCACGACGCAGTACGGGTTCGCGGGGCCCTGCAGCAGGTTATTCTGATTCTTAAGACCAACCACCCCGGGCAGGGGAATCCCGCAGCAGGACTGCCTGACACTATCGGCCATGATGCTGCAGAGATCGCTGCAGGCATCTTCCTGGGGATCCTTCTTGCCCTGCCTCTGGCTGTACTGACACAGACTATGTAGCTCAGTAACTTCCGTAAGAACTGGTTTTGTTTAAATTGATTTTAAGGCGCATCTTTACGGCATAACGGCCGGCAACAATACTGACACTGGGAGTATCGATAAGCAGCAGTTCGCCTTCCAGCCGCATTGGCTTGTTGCGCATCCGCGGCCGTGCGTATTCCCTGACAGCCTCTTTTAAAGCCCGGCGGTAGGCCTCCATTTTTCCCTCATGTCCCAGGACGGCTCTTTCTTCTCCATAGCCCATAACGCTGGGTATGGCAGCGCTCAGCCAGCCGCTTATCCGCAGGTGTTCCTCCCGGCCCGGATAATAGCGATAGAGCAGCATGGCCCTGCTGTCCCGGCCGCGCACATCTACAGGAACAAGGGCATCTTCGGAGATTGAGGCGGCAAGCTCAAGGATAAACTCTTCGCCAATTCCCCGTTCTCTGTCGGAAGGACGGTACGAAAAGGTATAGCCGTATACCATTCCTGAGAGCAGAAACAGGGCCTCTTTGTCCGCCAGTTGACGTGCCCGGCCTAAGCCCACCGGATCAAGGTCATCGGCGGGACTGTCCAGCTCAATCCAGATATCAGCCTCTACCGGTGGATACTCCTGGGCAGCGAGACCATATACCAGCAGAAGCAGGAGAAAAAAGTACTTCAGCCTTAAAACAGAAAAACCGCCTGGATTCCGGTACGCAGACATCAGCGCCAGTATCCGCCCCGTCCGCTGCCGCCGCGAAATACATCGATGGGGTTAATACCCAGGCGCAGAATAAAGTAGAGAAAGGCGAAGCCGAACCCGGCAAGATGGGTCATATGTGCGATTCCTGTATTGACACTGACAACCTGAGAGAATAATTCGATCGCTGTATATCCAATAACAAGATGTGTCGATTTTACCGGAATGATACCCATAATAAAAATTCTGGCGTCAGGATAGTAGACAGCAAAGGCCAGCAGCACAGCGAACACCGCGCCGGAGGCACCCAGCAGAACAGTAAGTGTTCCGGTTATGTAAAAAATGAGGAACGAGAATATCCCGGCGAGAATCCCCGTTGCCATGTAGAAAAGTACAAACTCATAACTTCCCATGCGGTGTTCCACCTGTACGCCGAAAAAGAAGAGCCCCAGCATATTAAACAGAATATGCGACATATCGGCATGGGTAAACATATAAGTAACAAACTGCCATATATATCCCCTGGACACAATCCAGGGAGGTACCATTGCCAGGAGCACCCTGGTATTCGGAATGGCATAGTTCAAAAAAAAGACACCCACATTGATGATAATCAGCGTAAGCGCCGCGTTACTGTACACAAAAGGAAGCCGTTTTCGGTAAAAGGGGACACTCATATCTGATAAAAATACGGGTAAAGCGGAGGATGGTCAACAGGGCTACATTCGCAGAAGATCCACAAAGGCATGAACATCGCCATCCAGCCCCTCAAGATCGACAACGATATGCCACTCCCCCTGTCGTGAAGGACGAAGCTCTACCCGGGGCGGATCATAAAGCCCGCCAACAAAGGAGTAGCGCTTTTTCAGCTTGTATTTGTGAAAATTCAGCTCGTCCATAAGACGTATATTGGCACGATGATCAATATTCACCTGAATAATCGTGTCCGCCCCGGACCTGACAGTATAATGGAGGAAGTTCACCGAAATATACCTCCCGTGTACTTTTTTACCACCCTCGGATATGCTTGACTAAGAGTTACTGCAGGAGGAGCGGAAAGTCAAGATGCGCGGCAAAGCAGACCATTACACAATCAGAGCAAAAAAGGAAGGTTATCCTGCCCGCTCGGTATACAAGCTCAAGGAACTGGATGAAAAACTCCATCTGCTGCCCAGGTCCGGAACCATCCTGGATATCGGCGCAGCCCCGGGAAGCTGGAGCCTATATGCCCGGCGTAAAGGTAAAGGCCGGCTCAGGATCATCGCCGTAGACCTGCAGCAGATACTGATAGCCCCTGATCCCGAAACCACCCTGATTATTCAAGGCGACATCTTCAGCGGAGAGGTCCGAAGCCGGATCAGCGGTCATGCGCCCTTTAACCTGATAATGAGCGACGCTGCCCCGGCTACAACAGGAAACCGCACAGTTGACTGCGGGAGATCCAGCTCCCTTGTGGAGGGAATACTCGATCTTGCGCCGGAACTGCTTGTCCCCGGCGGCTCACTGGTCATGAAGCTATTCCAGGGCGGACAGGAACGCCGGCTTTTAAACAGGATGCAGCAGGAGTTCGGCAGCGCCAGAATGATAAAACCCAAGGCCTGTAGAAACGAATCCTTTGAGACCTTTCTTGTCGGACTCAACTACAGTGGAAAAAGCTGATAAATCGGGGTATTCTTTACTATAATGGTACGATTAATAATTTTCAGTTCCATGCGTGTTATGCCTGTGCTCATGCTCATTGTCTTATCCGGCTGCGTAAGCCTGTTACCGGGGGATGAAGTGCTTCCCGCTTCGGCTGTTACGGGCGGGGACCTGACGGAAACCCAGATCCGGCTTGTAGAAGGGGCCGGAAAAGTCCTGGGCGCCCGCCGTCTGAAAATACGGGGAAGGCAGTATCCCCTGGACTGCACCGGAACAATAATGGCCATTTATGCTTATGCCGGAATCGACCTGCAGACCCCCATAACACAATTCAGCGGCAACGGGGTAACCCGCCTCTATCGCTATATTGAAAGCCGCGACCTGCTCTATTCCAGCGATTTACCCCTGCCCGGAGACCTGATATTCTGGGACAACACCTACGACCGGAACAACGACGGGGCGTGGAACGATACCCTGACCCACGTCGGCATGGTTGTCGCCGTTGATAGCGACGGAACCATTCATTACATACATCACAACTACCGCAAGGGAATCGTTATAGCCCATATGAATCTTTTAAATCCTGATACCGTAAGCCTGGGAGACAAGCGTTTGAACTCTGCCATGCGTATGCGGGACGGGAAGGTGTACCCCCTGTGGCTATCCAGCCATCTATACAGGGAACTGGGAAAGGGATGGAAACTGAAAAGCTGAGGGGCTATTCCTCCTGCGTATCGCTAAAGATGATTCTAAAGCCCGTGCCTCCGGCAGTAGTTACCTCTACCCGTGCTTCAATCTGGGATGTGAGAACAGAAATCAGCTGTAGTCCCAGGGTGCTTGCATCTTGAAGGGAAAAACCATCGGGAAGACCACTGCCGTCATCCCCAATAAACAGTTCTACCAGATCTCCCCGGCGCTTGAGGTCTATATAAATACTGCCCCGAGATGAATTGGCAAAAGCAAATTTAAGTGCATTGGTAATAAGCTCGTTGACTATCAGACCGCAGGGAACCGCGTGATCTATGCACAGGGTTACCTGCTGGACAGAGAAGTTAAAGGAGACAGGGACCGGCGGCTCATAGAGGGCCATGAGCTCCTGCGCCAGGGTATGAATATAATCTGAAAAATTTATCCGGCCAAAGTTTTCCGAAGAATACAGTTCTTCATGTATAAGGGCCATGGTCCGCACCCTGTCACGGGAAACCTGGCACATTTTTCTGGATTCCTCGTCTTTGGTATTCATTGACTGTATGCTCAGGAGACTGGAAATAACCTGCAGATTATTCTTTACCCGGTGATGAACCTCCTTGAGAAGGGCCTCTTTTTCCATTAAAGAGTTCTGTAGAGCACTACGCTGCTGTTCAATAAGACACAAATCCCGGAATGAACGTATGGAAGAGATCATGGTGGCAATCAGCTTCTGTTCCGTTAGTTCGATTTTCTCTTTGTAATCGTTTATATCATAATTACGGACAATCTGCATTTGCGGAGCATAAGCTGGTTGTCCCGTTCGGAGCACAATACGTACAAGGCGGTTCTGGAGGGTATCGCGCACAAACTTCACAACCTTAAGACCGCTGTCCTTGTCATCCATGACAACATCAAGCAGTAGAACCGCAGCATCAGGGTGCTGCCGGATCAGGTCTTTGGCCTCTCCGCAGGTATAGGCACTGAAAAGCTCAAGTTTACGTTCCAGGAATTCAAAGCCGTTCAGTGCAAGCCTGGTTATCGTATGAACATCTGCATCATCGTCGGCAACAATCACCTTCCACGGGGAATCCGAGGTATCATCAAACACGAACATATTTACGTACCATCCGAAGCATCCTTTCCATGGTATACGGCTTCTGCAGGAAACCCAGGGCACCTTCCTGCAGGGCAATCTGCAGGCGTTCATCATCCTGAAACCCGGAAGAAAAAAGGACTCTTACCTCTGCATCAAAGGACTTCAGGCGACGAAATGCATCAAGGCCGGAATCTCCCGGCATCGAAAGATCCATTAAAACAAGGTCGATATCAGAGGAATGCAGGTGGTATATACGGTCTGCTTCGACCCCGCCCGCGGCATAGAGAACCTCATAGCCCGCCCTCTCCAGGATACTGCCGGCCACCTGGCGCATCAGCTCTTCGTCATCACAGACGAGGATCACCTTCTGCTCCTTGCCTTTCATGTATCCTCCGCAGCAGGAAACCGGATTTCCACTTTTCCAGGAGCTGAAACACTGAGAGAGAGTTCTGGATCATACCAGGATGTCAGTTCACCCACTTCGGTGGAATCAAACGCAGGTCCCTGTATTCTCAGCCGCCAGTAATGCAGTCCGGAGGGAGCCCTCCCCGGTTCAACCGCAACGGAAATTTCCTCATCGGTCTGTCTGCTCTGGCAACCTCTTACCAGCAGGGACAGGAGGAGTTTTTCAAACTGTATGCAGTTGCCCAGTATACGGGCCTCAGATGGAACAGGAGCAGCATGAATAGTCAATCCCGGTCCAAAGGAAGCACCACAGACAGCCACGATCCTCTCAATAGACGCGGCCAGAGGGATGTCCTCCAGTTTATCAGCCGACTGCCTGGTAAAAATCAGCAGCTGCTGTACTATTCCGGAAGCCCGGCTGGAGGAATCACTGATTATATTCAGGTACGAATCGTAGGCCTGATTATGTAAGTGAGGGGAATCCTCTTTTTCAAACTCAATCAACGACAGGGCCCCGGCTACACCTCCCAGGACATTATTCAGATCGTGTGCAAGGACTGATAACAAAGGACCTAAACCGGGAAGACAGTCATTTTTTTTCATAGGTGTGGGGCTCATTCCATTCAACCATAGCCCCGGTTCCGGAACTTGTCAAATTCCAGAAAAAAAGAACTACAGGCTGAACTGGTCATCGGTGATGCTGAAAATAGCTTCTATCCCGGAGGAGGTAAAAAGTTCTTTCTCTTCTGTTACCAGCAGGGCTTCCACCCCATCCAGGGATTCCACAAGAGCAAGCCCTTTCTCTACACCGCGAACGAACACCAGGGTGGACAGGGCATCGGCATCCATCGAGTTTTCAGCCACAATGGTAACCGAGCTTACCCCGTTTTCCACCGGAAAACCCGTTTCCGGATCAAGGATATGATGATAGCGTTTACCGTTCTCGATGAAGTAGCGTTCATAGGGCCCGGAAGTAACCACCGCGCGGTCGGCCACAGTAAGAACCCCCAGATAGCTGCCCCGGTTTGATTCAGGATTCTGTACGCCTATACGCCACAGGGTACCATCAGGCTTCTTTCCATGGGCATACACATTGCCGCCAAGGTTAATAAGCGCATGCTGCACACCCTCTTCTTCAAGAATCCTTACTATCTCATCTGCAGCGTAGCCCTTGGCTATTCCTCCAAGATCTATGGCCATACCGGGATCCTCCAGCCTGACGCTGTTGTCTTTTACCTGTACCCGTTTATAACCAATACGTAATACTGCTTTTTCTATTTCTTCACCCGTTGGGATTCTGCCGGTGCTCTCTTTACCGATTCCCCAGAGCTCCACAAGCGGACCAATTGAGATATCGAAGCTTCCCTTTCCCAGTTCGGAAAAATACAGCCCCCTCTGCACAACATCCAGGGTGGAGGAACTGACCTTTACCCCTTCTGCACCGGCGTTTCGGTTAACCGCAGCAACCTCGCTTTCCGATCCGGCATACGACATTCTGCGGTCTATTTCGCGAACCCGGGTAAAGCCTTTTTCCAGGATTGGTCCGGGATTTCGGGCATATACTGTAACAGTACAGGTTGTCCCTAAAAGATCGATCTCCGTCCGGGTTGACTGCTCCAAACCGCAGGAAGAAATAAGCAAAACAGATAAACCGAATAAAAAATTTCTGACAAATGAAAATTGTAACATGGCTTCAGGTACTGCTCCGTTTCGTTGTGCTCTTCTTTTTCGATGTTTTTTTTGCCGTCCTGGCCGGAGCCTTTTTCTCCTCCCTCTGCCAACGACCGTCCCGGTAGTAAGCCCGCCAGCCCGTGGCCTTGCTATCCTTTTCACTCATCAGATAGTGGATTTTTTCCTTGCGGCTGAAGCGGATAATTGCCTTGTTTCCATCAGGATCTTCCGTAGGAGCATTGACAAAACAGCTGTATTTACTATCGATTTCATCAATATGGGGCAGGATCTCCTCTACCAGAGGGGCCCGGGTTTCACGGTTTTTTGGAAATTTGCTCGCCGCCAGAAACAAGCCTGCCGCCCCGTCCCGCAGCAGGTAATGGTCATCCACCTTTTCACATTTGAGCTCCGGCATGGGTACCGGGTCCATCTTGGGCGGTGCCGGCTCGCCATTACGCAGGAGTTTGCGGGTATTGGTACACTCCTCGTTGGTACAGGCAAAGAACTTGCCGAAGCGACCGGTTTTCAGCTGCATCTCCGCGCCGCATTTATCGCACTCCAGGGTCGGACCATCGTAGCCCTTGATCTTAAACTTCCCGAGTTCAACCTCGAAACCCGGGCAATCCGGATTATTGCCGCAGATATGGAGCTTGCGCCCCTCGTCAATCAGATACGAATCCATGGCTGTACCGCACAGGGGACATCGGTGCCGCTGCGACAGGAGCCGGGCCTCCTCTTCGTCGTCGGTATCCGCATGAACAACTTCTTCGCCGGGAATCAGGTTCATGGTCTGCTTGCAGCGTTCCTTGGGCGGCAGATTATAGCCTGAGCAACCGAGGAACACCCCGGTGCCTCCTGTGCGAATCTGCATATTCCGGCCGCAGGCGAGGCAGGGAATATCCGTGTCTGTAGGAGTATTGGGACGCATACCGGATTTTTCCGAATAGGCCTCAGAGAGTTTGTCCCTGAAACCGGCATAGAATTTATCCAGAACATTGCGCCAGTTCTTGTGTCCTGCGGCGATCTCGTCGAGGGTCTCTTCCATGGCTGCGGTAAAATTATAATCCAGAAGATCCTCAAAGTTCTCAACCAGACGATCGGTAACAATATCTCCGATCTTCTGGGCATAGAACCTGCGGTTCTCGAGTGTTACATACCCACGGTCCTGAATTGTAGAAATAATCGCTGCGTAGGTAGAAGGACGGCCGATACCCCGTTTTTCCAGCTCCTTTACCAGGCTGGCCTCGGTATAACGGGGCGACGGTTTTGTAAAATGCTGTGAGGGATCCAGCTTTTTCAAATTCAGGTGTTCTCCCTCCTTGAGGTCCGGCAGCACAATATCCTCGTCGCTCTTTCCCTGGGGAGGAAGCACCTTCAGATACCCGTCAAAGAGGATGACCCGCCCCTTGGTCCTGAGCTCAAAATCTCCTGCTTTAACGGTGATTGTGGAGCTGAGATACTCCGCGGGGGGCATCTGGCTGGCGACAAAACGCTGCCAGATCAAATCATAAAGACGCACGCCGTCGGCATCGATTCCGGTCAGATGACCTGTCCGGATTTTAACATCCGAAGGACGAATCGCCTCGTGAGCCTCCTGGGCCTGTTCTCCCGAGGCATAGATATTCGGCTTTTCCGGCAGATAGCTGCTGCCGTATTTCTCTTCAACATAAGCCCGGCACATGTTCAGTGCTTCGGCGCTCAAGGCGGTAGAGTCGGTACGCATGTATGTAATATACCCGGCCTCGTACAGCCGCTGGGCGAGCATCATCGTCTTTTTTACGGAAAAACCGAGACGGGTGCTGGCTGCCTGCTGCAAAGTGGATGTAATAAAGGGCGGTTTCGGCCTGCTTTTGGTAGGCTTATCCTGGCGGGACTCAACTACATAATCAGCCTGTTTAAGAAGCGCAAGGGCCTTATCAGTCTCTGTCTTGCTGCCGGGCCGGAAATTCCTGCCCTCCCGCCTGACTACCTGAAAACGTGCCTCTTCCGCGGAGGTATTCCGCAGAAGATCAGCGAAAACCTCCCAGTACTCTTCTGGAATAAAAGAGCGGATCTCCCGTTCACGCTCCACTACCAGCCGAACCGCCACCGACTGTACCCGTCCGGCGGAGAGTCCCCTTGCGACCTTGGCCCACAAAAGGGGAGAAATCATAAAACCGACTACCCGGTCCAGAAAACGGCGGGTCTGCTGGGCTTCCACTCTGGAGATATCCACGACCCCAGGATTCTTGAAAGCACCGGTTATGGCAGTTTTGGTAATTTCGTTAAATACTACCCGCTTAAAACGGTCCTCATCGATATCCAGAGCCTTCATCAGGTGCCAGGCGATGGCTTCCCCCTCGCGGTCGAGGTCGGTGGCAAGGTAGATGGTATCGGACTTTTCCGCCTGAGTTTTCAGCTCCTTCAGGACCTTCTCTTTACCAGGAAGAATTTCGTACCTGGCAGTCCAACCGTTTTCCGGATCGATTCCCATACGTGATATGGACTGCTCTTTTGCTCGCTGCCTGCGGTACTCTTCCTTCTCTTCGGGAGACAACTTTCGAGTCTTGGCTGCAAGTTTAGCACGTTCCCTGGGGTCCATGGTCTTGCCGCCGTTTTTCCCGGATACCGGGAGATCCCGGATGTGACCCACGCTGGACTTAACAACAAAGTCTTTTCCAAGATATTTATTAATTGTCTTTGCCTTGGCAGGAGATTCGACAATCACCAATGATTTTGCCATATATGGATAACCGTTTTCCTTTCTGGATGCTGGGAAAATAACGGTTCCTATGATCGTAGGAATTTTCTCACTATGTCAAGGGTAAGATACGCCGACGGAATTCCTGCCATAAAGCCCTTAATCAAGGAGTCATGTTCCGGGGGACCGACGGCCGTTTACGGGGAAAGGGATTAATTTTGTCAAAATGCCCCGTACTGCTGTAGTATTTCCCTCCGGGCCGCATTACCCGGACTTCAAAATGCAGGTGGGGTCCAGTTGAGGCCCCGGTGGAGCCGATATCTCCCAGCTTCTGATTAACAGCGACCTTGTCCCCGAAAGCAAACGAGGGTTTTTCTACCAGATGAGAGTAGAAGGTGCGCCAGAAAGTCGCCCGTGGATAGGCCTTGCGTACGCTGTCGTTGATTTCATGTTCAATTTCCACAAACCAGCCGTAACGTTCATCGAAGCCTGTCTGCGTTACGGTTCCATCGGCAACAGCAACAACATCTCCGGCAGGATTACCATCACGTATAATTTCCCCGGCATAGTTAATCAGACTGATGTTGGCCACATTCATGATATCTACGGCATAATGAGGCTGGTAGCCTCCGGACCCCAGAGGATCTATCCGCTTATCCATAAATCCCGAAGTAATACGAAAACCCTTGCCGTCGTTAGCCTTCCCCGGAATCCGAACCGGGTAAACCATATCGGTGAACACCGGCTCATACAGAGAGAAGGGGGTAATTTTTTCCTCGCTGGTAGCGAGCAGAATCCTGGCCTGGTACTCCTCGCTGGGCAGTTTGGACATTTCGTAAATAATCTCTCCGTAGCTGGCAGCTTCCAGAATATTGGCCGCTATCAGGCGGTACGCCTCTTTGCGAGCCGGCAGACGATAGGTAAGCTCCTCAGCCAGGCGCAGAACATTTATGTAGGCCTGACGGCGGCTGAATTCGAAATCCCGCTCCGTATTTGCCAGGGTATCCTTCAGCACCTGAAGATCAAGATCGGCATTGGAAATAAAGGTCTGAATGTCATCGAACTGTTCTTCCGATTCCATCTGGTAGCGGGTAATGGTGTCGTCGATCTCCTGTTTGACTTTTGAAAGGGAGGTCAGCCGGACGGAAGAGAAGAAGGTTACCCCCAGGAGCAGAATAATCCCGGCAGCGAAGGCCGCGTGACTGAGTATTCTGGTACGGTGAGAACGGCTCAGAGTCCGCAGAATCGACTCATTCCCTTCAAGATCAACAAAAAGATCCGTACCGGATGCGGGAATCTCCTCGGCATAATAGAATCCGGAGGGAGTTATGGCTTTATAGAGGGCATCAAGCTTGACATCCAGATCCTGCAGTTCGGGAAGCAGGTCCTGCAGAAAGATCTGCTTCCCGTTTCGTTCCACATTGACCGCCTCCCAGACAGTGTGCCTGTGAAAAGTCCAGCTCCTGAAAAGCCGGCCAACCCCATCCAGGCTCTTTACCATCTCCTGAAAAAGCAGGGATTCCCGGTCCAGCAGCGAGACCACCACAAAGTAACTTCCCCTGCCGCTTTTTCCCAGGCGGCATGGAACCGAAGGTGATGTATATGAGGAGCCATAGCCCAAACGCCGCATCGAGAAATCAATAACCCGTTGGACCAAAGCATCCCTGGTTACCTGTTTATCCTTCTTCATACTGTATTCCCCATCCCGTTGGGCATTCCTTCATTATATACAGAGCTCCGGTTGTTATTTCTGTGTATTCTGCTTACATACTGTGGACTGCTCTGGAATATAGTAAATAGTAAAAAATTAGGGAAAGAGTTTCAAGAGTTCAGGCCGGCACCAGGACGAATACATCCAATTGCTCCAGAAAGACTGGACTTTAGAGACTGTTGCGGCCTCTTGCATTTGCAAAAGCTACAATATAGCCTGCATAATAGAAGAAATCCATCAACCAAGGAGAAAAAGCATGATAATCAAAGAGCAGGACATGAAAAAAGACACCCAGGAAAACATGCGGGGAGGTAAAGGCAGTATCGAGCTCAAGTTTCTTGTGGCCCCGGAAAAGATGCCCCACGGCCGCATGATTGCGCAGATCACTATTCCCGCCGGCGCAAGTATCGGAGAACACGAACACCTTAACGAGACAGAGTACTACATCATCACCGAAGGGGAAGGAACAGTCCGGGACAACGGCACTGATTATACCGTCAAAGCCGGCGAAGTGGTAATGACCCCCAACGGATCTACCCACAGCATAGAGAACACCGGATCGGCAACCTTGAAGATGATTGCCGTGATTATCCTCGACTAAAAGCCTTTTGTATCCTCCCCAAGCCCTCTTCCAGGAGGGCCCGGGGGGTCCCAAAATTCAAACGCATGAAACCGGCCCCGCCGGTACCGAAACTCACCCCGGGATTGAGACCTACTCTGGCTTTACGGGCAAAAAAGCGCGCCAATTCGGAATCCTTCATTCCCGTTTCCCGGCAATCAAGCCAGGAGAGGAAGGTGGCCTCCGGCAGGTTGGCACTGATACCCGGGCACTCGGCGGCAAAGAAATCCGCCGTCAGGCGCCGGTTTGCATCAAGATACTCAATAAGTTCTGCAAGCCAGTCATCGCCGCTGTTGAAGGCAGCGGTAAGGGCAGTAAGCCCGAAGAGATTGGCATGTCCTGTAATAGAGCCAAGGGAGGCCTTAACAGCTCTCCGCAGGGCAGGATCCTCGATAATGCACACCGATGTGGCTAATCCGGCGACATTAAAGGTCTTTGAAGCGGCGATACAGGTTATAGTTCTACCGCCGGCATCTTCATTCAAGCCGGCAAAAGGAATATGTTCATTTTCCGGGTAGATAATCTCCCCATGGATCTCATCAGAGATAACCGTCAGGTTATGCCGTGCAGCTGTCTGCGCCAGGGTTTCAAGCTCGTCCCGGGTCCACGTCCGACCAACCGGATTATGAGGGCTGCATAAAAGGAGCATTTTTGCTCCGGCAGCCTTTCGATCCAGATCATCAAAGTCGATTTCCCAGCTGCCCTCTTCAGTACAACGTAGGGGGCTCTCAATAATCCTGCGCCCCTCTTCCGGAATCAGGGAGAAAAAAGGCGGATAGACCGGAGGCATTACAAGAACCCCGTCTCCAGGTTCCGTGCAGGCCCGCACCGCCACAGCCATGGCCGGAACAACCCCGGGTGTAAAGATAAGGTCCGCTTCAGCAAGGGCCCAGCCGTACAGGCGTCGCATCCGCCCTGTCACTGCATTGACAGCGGCATCACCGGCTTCAGTGTAGCCATAAATCGGATGCTCGACCCGCTCCGTCAAGGCCCGGATAACCGGTCCCGGGGCGGGAAAATCCATGTCCGCTACCCACATGGGAAGTACATCCGGGCTGCCGTAGAGCTTTTCCGTACGCTCCCACTTAATTGATCCGCTTCCCTTACGATCGATAATCTGGTCAAAGAGAGTTTCTTTCATAGGACCATAGTAGCGACAGAGCGCCCGGGGGTAAAGCTCAAGGCAGGTCAGTTTTCGTCTCTTCACCAAAGTGATACTTCCCGGTATACTGAGGCTGAACTGGAGGAATAATGCACCGCTTATACGATGAAAGAGACTGCGTCTACAAGGGCGCCTCCATAAACGAAACCATAGATTACTACTTTGAAAGCCACGAACAGATACCAGGGGCCCGAAATCAGCTTAACGCAGCCCTGAGCCAGGCAAAAAAGAGCGGTGAGAACGTTATTTCCGCGAAGACCGGAGTAACCGCTGCCTGGGACAACCGGAACCAGGAGTACCTTATAGTTGCGAAGAATGAATATAGCCCTGCAAACGTGGCGGCTGTACTCTTTGATTGTCTCGTAGAAGATCCCGGTGCCGTTGATCTGGAAGAGTCTCTGAAAGATGTGGATAAACTGATTGACCGCTACATTGGGCGTATAGAGAAGATGGAGGAACTCGATTTCACCGCGGAAAAGGAGTCCCTCAAAGCCCTTATGCGGACCCTGCGGGAGAGCCTGCACCTGGTAGACGAAACCGAGCTTAACGAGGCGGAATTGGAACGTCTCTCGGACCAGATAGACCAGGAGTTCTACGCCCCGGCGGCGGAATTACTGGAAAAAATCCTGGAGCGGGTAGCAATCCCCTTAAAACTGGCAAACGCGGAGAATTAACCCTCCGCGAGGCTGCCTGCAAGACCGATCTTCTCTGCCACTGGGCGCATCCCGGCAATAGTTTCCGCAATAAGTTCAGAAAGCTCCATCTCCAGCATCTCTGCCCCTTTGGCGATAATTTTCCGGTTTGCCCCGGCGGCAAAAGCCTTCTGATTCCATTTTTTCTTTACCGATTTCGCGCTCATATCCAGGATACTCTTCGAGGGCCTCACCAGGGCGGTGGCGGTGACCAGGCCGGTAAGTTCATCGGTGGCAAAAAGAACTTTTTCCATCTCGCTTTTCGGTTCCACATCGGTGACGATACCCCATCCGTGGCTCACTACAGCACGGATAAGCTCTTCCGGCCAGCCCCGCTCTGTGAGTATCTCTTCTGTCTTTTTGCAGTGTTCATCCGGCCATTTTTCATAGTCCAGATCATGTACCAGGCCAACAACTCCCCAGACCTCCGGGTCTTCTCCAAAACGGGAAGCAAAATGGCGCATCACCGCCTCTACACTCAGGGCGTGTTTAATCAAGCTGTCACTCTGATTGAACTCGGTTACGAGGGCGTAAGCCTCTTCTCTTGTTGGATAATCAGCCATTGCTGCAGACTCCTTTTTGTATGAAATTAGCTGCCGGTTTGATTCTATCACATTCCGCTTGCCGCCGCACGCCCCGGCAGGTTATGCTTGAGAGCTATGAAAGGTGTAATTGTCGCTGCGGGCTACGGGACCCGCTTTTTACCGGTAACAAAAACTGTACCCAAGGAGATGCTGCCCCTGATCGACAGGCCGGCCATCGACTTTATTATGGATGAGTTTGCCGCGGCGGGTATAAACGAGGTGCTGGTCATCAGTTCCCGGAGAAAAAAGGCCCTGGAGGACTACTTTGACCGGGAGGTGGAGCTGGAATCGGTCTTTCAAAAAGAGGGGGCTAAAGCTAAGCTCGCCAGGATACGGCCGCCAGAGATGAAGATATTCTTTACCCGGCAACAAGAGATGCGCGGTACCGGAGACGCCCTGCTCTGCGCCCGTCCATTTTGCGGCAGCGAGCCTTTTGTGGTAGCGTACCCCGATGATCTGCACTTTGGCGAGGTCCCCCTGGCGCGGCAGCTCGTGTCTCTCTATGAAAAGACCGGCTGCTCGATAATGTCCGCCCTTCACGATCCTCCGAACCTGGAACGCTACGGCGTTCTTGCCCTGGCCGACGACCGTCTGCACGTTACGGACATCGTGGAAAAGCCCGCTCCGGGAACAGAACCAAGCAAAGAGGCCTCAATCGGCCGCTACCTTTTTACGCCGGAGATTTTTAAACACCTGGAAGCAGGCTGGAAACAGCACCTGGCGGGCCCCAACCCGGAGAGCGAGTACTTCCACATTTACGCTCTTAAACAGTTGATGACCGGGGGAAAGGTTGTCTACCACCCTATAGAAGGTGAGCGCCTGGATACCGGGGCCCCGGCGGGCTACCTGCGCGCCCTGCTGCGCTACGCATCCAAAGATCCGGAACTGGCGGCGGAGATAAAGGCAGCGGCGGCCAGGCTAAAGTAAGGCGAGCGGGCGGCCTTTATCAGGAAGAAATTTTAAGCCGCCCGCTGGCGCTTGATTCAGGAGGATTGAAGAGGATTTTCTATATTTTCCCTACCTATATATTTTTATTCCGAAAATCTCCGTGCCCTCCGAGAGCTCCGTGAGAAATTCCCTCTCACAAAGCCCGCAAAGAAGGAAAGACAACTATATATCCGTTTATCCTTCCCATCCTGTACATCTTTGTTTCTCTTTTCCCCTGATCCGTGCTAATCCAAATAATCAAGCCGTGCGTCAGCACGGCGGGCGGCCTTTTCCAAGAAGAAATCCTGGCCACCCGCTACGCTTGATTTAAGAGGATTTTTTCATCCGTCCCATCTTAACTATTTTTATATCCAAAAATTCTCTGTGTTCTCCGAGACTCTGTGGTAAATCTCCCCAATCCTCCCCATCCTGTGTATCTTTGTTCCTCTCTGTTCCCTGAACCGGGCGCTTACAATAAGATCAAGCATAACTTTCGCCACTTTTGTGTTTGTAGTATAATTAAAGCTGTGATAGCCAACGTCGTTGTTAAAAAAAATATAAAAGACTCATCGCACCGGGATGACTTGGAGTACTGGCTCAGCCGTCCGGCACCTGAGCGCATCGCCGCGATAGAAAACCTGAGGCACCAATACTATGGATACACACCCCGATTACAAAGAGTTGTTAGAGTTATTCAACAAAAGAAGGGTTGAATACGTAATCGTCGGCGCCCATGCCTTGGCCTTGTACGGTGTACCGCGTTTTACCGGCGATATTGATATTATGATTCGGCCGACTCAGGAAAACGGAGAATGTATCATTAAGGCACTGGAAGAGTTTGGATTCAGTTTTTCTGATCTTTCCTCAGCCGATTTTGCGGACCCGGACAAGGTAATTCAACTCGGCTACCCTCCTGTTCGGATTGATTTAATAACATCCATTTCCGGTCTTACCTGGGAGCAGGTGGATTCAGGAAAAACCCTTGATTACTATGGAGATGTCCCTGTTAACTTCATTGGGCGCAAGGAACTGATTATTAACAAACGGGCCTCCGGTCGTAAAAAAGACCTTGCCGACTTGGAATCTCTTGGAGAAGAATGACTTTTTCCCTCTCGTCCACTAATCAACGGCAATCCTGAGACTAAACAAAGTGTAGATCCCGAGCGTCTTTTCTCAAGGAAAAATTCAGGCCGCCCGCTGACGCTTGATTAAGAGGATTGAAGAGGATTTTTTCATCCGTCCCATCTTAACTATTTTTATATCGAAAAAATCTCCGTGTTCTCCGAGGCCCTGCGGCAAATCTCTTCTATCCTTCCCATCCTGTACATCTGTGTTTCTTCTTTTCCTAATCCGGGCTAATCCTCAAAATCAAGCCGTGCGTCAGCACGGCGGGCGGCCTTTCTCACAGAAGCATTCAAGCCACCCGCTGACACTTGATTCAGGAAGATTGAGGAGGATTTTTTCTTCCCATCCTGTACATCCTTGTTTCTCTTCTTCCCTTGATCCTCAGCATGATCCCAAACGCTCCAGACGGTCATAGAATCCCTGGGCTTCTTCATCCCGTCCCCGTTTTCGCGCTCCGGCGGACCAGATATCCAGCTTGTTATTCAGCATGACCAGGGTCTCAGACCGGTGTTCCTGCGGCAGGCGCTCCTGCTCCAGCAGCCGGAAAAGGGCCTCGATGCGGAACTCTTCGATCTGGCCGTGTTTTTCGGAAAGCTGCTCCCAATCTCCTGCTCTCTTAATCGTGAGGGCTTCATCTATGTAGGCAACGGGATAGCGGCTGGTAACGCGCAGCCAGAATTCGTAATCCTCCGCCACCTCCAGGGATTCATCGAAGCCCCCGAGCTCTTCGAAGGCGGACTTCCGCATCAGTACCGTGGAGGGGCCGATGGTACACTTCCAGAGGGCGTCGGTAAAAATATTCCCTTTTCTGGCATGCTTCTGCCCTTTCTGGCTCACCGTTTTTGTTCCCCGCCGCCAGAGCTCACGGGTGTGAATCAGCGGTACATCCGGCTGTGCATCCAGCAGGGGTACCTGGCGGGAGAGTTTTTCCGGCAGCCAGAGGTCATCGGAATCGAGAAAGGCGAGGTATTCACCCCGGGAGATTTCTGCACCCCGGTTGCGGGCAGCTCCCGGCATACCGCAGCGGGAGGTCTGCAAATAACGGATATCCGGCTCATCGCGCAGCGAGGGTGTATTGTCGTCGGAGCCGTCGTCAACAATAATCAATTCGTAGTCACAGAATATCTGCGCTCTGACTGATTCTATTGCTTCGGTGAGTAGATGATATCGGTTATGAGTGGGAATGATGATGGAGACCTTCGGAGGATTCATGCCGGCAAACCAGATCCGGATGTCCTATTGGACGGGGAGTATGAAATTGACATTTAGAGTATGTGCATTCACAGGTGTTGCACTAGGGTTCTCATAATTATCATGAGCGATTATTCTGCGATTATTGTCCGGTGGATGGTCATAGATTTCTTCATAGTAGACGTTAAGACTCAGTGTTTCTACAACATCTACATCTGCTGTAACACTAACTTGGCGATTCTGGATATCGGCGTAATCAATTGTTTCCGTTATTTGACGGGAATACGGGACTACTGCTCCCAAATCAGTAAAAAGGGTTATCATCGGGTTATCAGCCTGATCATAATACACAACATCTACGGTAGCTGTGACACCAGTAACTTCTATGGTCACAATACATTCCGTCGGAACTGCGGTGGTAAGGTCTTCGGAGCAGGAAAAGAACGCTGCAAGTATCAGGACTGCTACAGCAGTACAGAGCATTCGTTTTATTACAGACTGAAGTATCCTGCTCATTTAACCACCATCACCTTCCTGTACTCGTCGAATCCGGGACCAACTACACGGATAAAGTAGATACCCCGGGCAACAACCCGGCCGCTCCGGTTTCTTCCGTCCCAGGTGGTAGAGTATTCACCTTCGGTCTTGCGGCCCCGTTCAATAACATTGACCAGGTCACCAGCCAGATCGAAAACAGTAATGGTAACCAGACCGGAGTCTTCCATAACATAATGAAGAGTGGCCTTTTCTCCCTGTTCAGGATTGATAACATTGTTGAAAATACTCACTTCTGCGGTCTGCTTTACCAGGTCCTGGACCCGGAAACTCCAGGGCCGTACGGAGCGGTACCAGTCGGAGGCATCGGGCCGGTCGAGTCTGGCAATATACAGGGGATTAGCCCCTGTCAGTTTAAAGAAGAAATCCAGCTTGACACCGGTCCGTATATCAACATCCCCGGCAGAAAAGGTAAACTGCCACAGGTTGGTGCTTCCCGAAGGATGGGGAGCGCCGGTTATACTTCGCGTACTGGCATCGGGATAGGGGAAAGATACCAGTCCGTTTGAGTCGGCGCTCTCCGGAAGCCATAACGAATCCCGGGTGTAGTTTGCCGGGACATTACCGTCAAAGAGAATTTCCGGTGTCGATCCAAGAGGAGCCAGATCGGAATGTATGGAGGCTTCCAGCAGGATATCATCATCCTGCAGGAAAGCGGACCCATCGAAACTCCGTATAAGCCCCAGGCCGCCCCGTTCCGGGCTGATTGAGGTACCGTCGCTGGCCCAGACTGGATTTATCAGGCCGCCGCTGGATATCCCCAGGCCCAGATCGGAGATCCTGTTTGTGATGTCAACCAGTCCGTTATATCCGCTCGGCTGACCAACCCACAGCGGAGAAACAGCGGGAGAGTCCGGCGCGTTATCGTCGATATTCGCAAAGCTCAACAGTTCCCAGTCGGCAATATCGCTTGCGCTCACCGCAGAAGTCATGGTCAGGAGAACCTCCTGCCCGCCGCCGGAACCGGAAACAACGGAGATTGAAGAGACAGCATTACCTGCTGGTCCTGAGAGGTCTAGCTCCGGGACAAGCGCGTCTCCGGCACCGCTTCCGTATACGGGTTCGGAGAAATGAACAAATACCTCGTTCCGTCCCGGAACCGCCAGTGTGTAGCCCACAATCGGATCGGCGTCGTCCCAGGGAACTTCAGGATTAGTCGGGCTTTTGGGCGGTTCATGCGAAACCTGGTAAATCCCGATATTCGAATCCCTCAATTCTCCCGGGTCTGCGATGTACCATGAGGGAGTGACACCGGTGTCCAGATATGGTTTTTCTTCAAGATGGATCCAGAACAGCCTGTCGTTGGAGGACAATCCAGTGCTTACCGGCCCTGACTGGTCATACCCGTTAACCACTATCTGGAAATCGGTAAAATCATCATTCAGGGCGACGGGGACCACGACTTCAATAATGTCGATCCTGCCGTTGCCGTCGGTATCCCGGGTAAAGCTCTCGGATATGTAAACAAAGCGCAGCCAGTCCTCACAGTTATGAACGTATGTATCCGCGGGAACATTGATTGCGGGTATCGCGTAGCTGAACCAGATATCAACATACTGCATATCCAGGGTCGCAGTGCCGTCCATATCGATGGTCCAGTAGGGAGGGGCGGTATTATCCGTTGAACGCAGGGTAATCCAGCTGGTTGTATACGTCCTTGCGGACCAGTCAATTTCCGATTCAGGATCCCCGCCATTCGGCGGATCGGTGTTGTCCCCCCGGACCTGGAACCTCCCTCCCGCCGCAATACTCTGCGTACTGTTGGAGGCAATCTGAATTACTTTTCCCAGCACTCCGTCGGAAAGATCTGTCTCAATCGTATCGTCGGCGACAAAATTATAAAAAGTATTGTCCCCGGAGATTAATGCGTTCACAGGACCGAAGTATCGGACAGTTCCGTTTCCGTGAGCAAAAGTGCCGCCGGCGGCGCCGTTAAAATCCCCCTGGATGCGGATAAGATTCCCGTTTCCGTTCAGAGTACCGGACTGCAGGATAAGATCGCCGTTGATATTGATTGTGGCCGGATCTACCGGAAAGGTTCCCGTGCCGTTGATTGCAAGATCGTAGAAATCAATCAGACGAACTGTACCGTTAGTACCAGTGTAGACCGTCCTTCCGGCTGCAGTATCGGCTGTAGTGATGCTCTGGGTTGCCTGGGTACCCGCAAGATGGAACTCATCAGTGTCTGCATTGAAGTCGATTGTTACGATAGTAAAATTCCGCGCGGCCGCATCAAAAGTAGACCCGCCCGTTATTGTGAGGATATTATCTACATACAGGTCGGATGTAATCAGCGCGGCTGTTGTTCCGGCACTTGCGGTCAGGTTATAGAACCTTCCATTGGTCCCGCCGGTGTTTATCTGTTGAGTGGTACCGTTCAGGACAACAGTACCAGTTCCTGCGGTAAAAGTTCCGCCGCTGCCGTTATTCCAGTCACCTGCTACAGTAATAGTGTAGTTGCCGGAATCATCAAGAACTCCCGCTGCCCCGATGACAACATCATTATCGACTGTAACTCCGCCTCCCAGGGTAGCCGTACCGCTGACCGTCAGATTATAAAAGCTGTTTATCGTGGTGATTCCAGGAGCCGTACCGTCAAGAACAACAACACCGGTACCGGAGCCCGCGTCTCCGACAAAGACAGCGGCACTTTCATCCCAGTCTCCCGCCACCTGTATCGTGCGAGCATCGCCGCTCAACGTTGCCAGCGCGTTTGTCAAACTGACATTCCCGGCAATATCGATCAGACCCGTACCGTCAAGGGTTCCGTTACTCATGCTTAAAGAACCGCTTAGAATCAGGGTATTGTCTGCTGTAACGGTCCCGGCACCGGTAAAACTGGCGTCTGCCGCGTTTATCGTACCGGTCGGCACCGAAGTCCCGCCGCTGACAAGCAGGTCGCCAAGGGTAATCCCCGTTGTACCGGCTGCACTATAGGCACCGTCACTGATGGATAAATCTCCATTGCTGATCGTCACGTTTCCGCTTCCCGAGTGGGTACTGTTGTTATCGGTAATGGAAAAATCTCCCGTCGTTACATTCAAGGCCGCAGGACCCGTTACCGTCAAATCCCCCCCGGAAAGAGTTAAGGTACCGATATTCACCGTTCCTCCGGTATCAGCTGTCACTGAACCGGCAGAGATTGTCGCAAGCCCGGTAACGCTCATCCCACCCGTCAGGGTCAGAGCTCCCGTACCGCTTACCGTCAGGTTATTTGATACGGTAAATCCAGTGCCGTTGGACCGGGTACCGGCTGTAACCTGCAGGTCATAAAAGGTCTCGGCATTCTGGATGGCTCCGGTATTATTCAGGACAACGGTCCCGGTACGTTCCACAAAAGCAGCCGTACCGACACTGTTGTTCCAGTTACCTCCCACAGTCACCTGATAGGGCCCCAAAGCATTTACATCAAGGGCGCCTCCGGTAATATTCAGATTGTTCACAACCGTTATTGCACTTGCAAGGGTAGCCGATCCATTTACCGTCAGATTATAGAAGCTGTTTGTCGTGGTGATTCCAGGAGCCGTACCGTCAAGAACAACAACACCGGTACCGGAGCCCGCGTCTCCGACAAAGACAGCGGCACTTTCATCCCAGTCTCCCGCCACCTGTATCGTGCGGGCATCGCCACTGAGGGTGGCCGCAGCGTTTGTCAAACTGACATTCCCGGCAATATCGATCAGACCCGTACCGTCAAGGGTTCCGTTACTCATGCTTAAAGAACCGCTTAGAGTCAGGGTATTGTCTGCTGTAACGGTCCCGGCACCGGTAAAACTGGCGTCTGCCGCGTTTATCGTACCGGTCGGCACCGAAGTCCCGCCGCTGACAAGCAGGTCGCCAAGGGTAATCCCCGTTGTACCGGCTGCACTATAGGCACCGTCACTGATGGATAAATCTCCATTGCTGATCGTCACGTTTCCGCTTCCCGAGTAGGTACTGTTGTTATCGGTAATGGAAAAATCTCCCGTCGTTACATTCAAGGCCGCAGGACCCGTTACCGTCAAATCCCCCCCGGAAAGAGTTAAGGTACCGATATTCACCGTTCCTCCGGTATCAGCTGTCACTGAACCGGCAGAGATTGTCGCAAGCCCGGTAACGCTCATCCCACCCGTCAGGGTCAGAGCTCCCGTACCGCTTACCGTCAGGTTATTTGATACGGTAAATCCAGTGCCGTTGGACCGGGTACCGGCTGTAACCTGCAGGTCATAAAAGGTCTCGGCATTCTGGATGGCTCCGGTATTATTCAGGACAACGGTCCCGGTACGTTCCACAAAAGCAGCCGTACCGACACTGTTGTTCCAGTTACCTCCCACGGTCACCTGATAGGGCCCCAAAGCATTTATATCAAGGGCCCCTCCGGTAATCGCCAGGGTTCCCAACACCACCAGGGGATCCTGCAGGGTCACGGTGCCGGGGCCGGAGATACTCAGATTATTGAAGGAGTGTCCGGAACTGGTAAGGTCTCCCGCGCCATTCAGATAGACCGTAGAGCCGGTCACTGTAAAGGTATCAAGATTGGTCAGAGTCAGGTCTGCAGCAACGTAGAAATTTACATTCGTTATGTCCAGGACGGTTGTCGCTGCGGTCCCCGCGGAGAAACTGCCGCCCACACGCAGATCATCCAGAGCAGTTAACGATCCCCCGGCGGCTCCTGTACCGATCTGAACATTCCCAAGGGTTTCCCCATTGCTCGTGAGACTTGTTGTACCGTCAAAGATGAGGGTACCGCCGTTGGCGGTAAAACCTGTAGTCGCAGCAAAGGTTACAGCTGTGCCCGAGAGGGTTGTAGTTGATGACGATTCGGTAAAGCTGCTTATTCCGCTTACCGTTCCGTCGATTGAAACAGCACCTGACCCGCCGGAGAAAACCCCGGTTCCGCCGAGATTACCGGTCAGGTTAATGGCTCCGGCACTGCCGATCAGCTCAGCGGTGCCGCTAAGGGTTGTATTGCCAGTAACGGAAAGGTCTGATGAGCTGGTATCAAGGCTTCCGCCGGTGTCTACAGCCAGGGTTCCTCCAACGGAAAGGTCCGAGCTTTGTACGGCATCCCCGGCTATCTGCAGATTAAGAAAAGCATCCGCGGTGCCTTCTGTGGTAATTGCAGGCGCAGTACCGGTGAGCAGTATTGTAGAACCTGCTTCGGTAAAGGAGAAATTCGCAGAAGAGGAGTCCCAATTCCCGGCGATGCTGTGGGTATTGGCGCCTGCAACCCAAGTTCCCCGGGTAAGAGCAAGAGTACCGGTAACTGTCAGATTCCCCAGGGTATTTACTGTGTCCGCCTCCGCGGACTTGTTTATAGTGAGATTATTAAATATATAACTTCCAAGGTCGACAGGTGTCTCCGTTCCATCCAGAATCAGCGTTGACGTGTTGGCAGTGAAGGCCCCGGGTACAAAATAGCCGCCCACGTTGATTGCCGCCGAACCTCCGGTCAAGTCATCTATGGTAACATCGCCATCGATATTTGCCGCCCCTGCACCCAGGCTCAGGCTTCCTATCCCGTCCAGGTCCGGTGTTGTGCCGACGATGGAAAAGGCTTCAGTCCCTGTCTGGCCGCTCGCGTTTAGAACATCGGTAACCGTAACCGCGGCGGCGCTAAGAGAGTTGGCATCAGTCTCCAGGGTTCCGTTAGAAACAGTCAGGGTCCCGGCAACGGAGAGATTATCCGCCTGGCTGAATGTAAACGTGGCGCCGTCGATACTCAGATCAAAATAGTCATTAGCACCGTACTCCTGCACCGTCCCGGATGCTCCGTAGTAGACCGTCTCTCCAGAGTCGGTATCGGTACGGCTGACATTTGTACCCGGGTACCTGCGCAGCTGGCCTCCGTTGTTGTTATAGGAGGTGGTCATGCTAACATCATTGTTTCCGGCATCGAATATTGAGCCGGCGCGTAGTACCAGCGCGTCTGCCGTAACCGTTCCACCTGCATTCAGGGTACTGACGTTGGCCCCGTCGCCAATGGTCAAAGACCCCACGACAGAAAGGTTGGCCCCGGTGCTGAATGTAACGGTATCCTCAAAGGTCAGGTTAAAATAGTCCGTAACACCGTAATCCTGAATATTCCCGCCGGATGAAACTTCGTAGACAACGGTCCCGGAATCGGTGTCGGTCTGATTAATCGTATCTCCACCCCGACGGCGAAGGATCCCATCTATATTGAAGCTGTTGAAAACTGCGAGGTCATTTCCTCCGGTGGAAAGTTCCGCGTTCGTATTTATCTGCAGGGAGTAGATATTGACTCCCCCTGCAGGAACTACCGGCCAGGGCGCTCCGGTATTGGGTATAGTGACCGCGGATTCCTCCCCGGGGACCTGGTTTGGGTTCCAGTTGGCGGCGGTGTTCCAGTCGGTCGACCCGCCGCCACCGTCCCAGCTGATGGCTATGGGAGCAAGTCCGCTGACAGGGACCTCGGTCAGGGCGTTTTCGACAGCATTGTTGCCGGCGTTGTCAATGACACTGGTAAAGGAATCCAGATCGATTTCGCCGGCCGCAGTCCAGCTTCCGCCGGTAGTATCAGAGGTGAGGGTCACTACAAGGTCCGTTAGCGCGGCTCCGAGCGCTACAGTTGCTGTTGCGCCGTCCAGGTCGCCTGTCGGCACCGCTCCGTCAGGTTCTACCTTGAAGTCGGCCGCGTTCATGGCTCCCGGTGTCGAATTTACGCTTACATCCTCACTGAAAGTAAGGGTGAGCAGGGTATAGGTGACCGAACCGAAAGTCCCGGAAACAAGGTCGCCGCCGGTTACCGGAAAGTTCGAGTCCGCTGCCACAAGAACAGGCGGCGCGGAATCTGTGGAGCTTACCGGGGTTCCTCCGTCGTCCGGAACAAGGGTACTGGTCAGAGAGGATGCAAGACTTGTATTTGCCGTTATTTCAACATCGGGAGTGGCCCCGGTGTCCGAGGTTCCCGACTCGTTCAGAACAACAAGAAAGGTATCATCGTTTGCGGCGGAACCCGCGGCGGCTCCGGTGTTGTACCCGGAAACCGTATATCCGGTAACAGCTACGGTTATTGCCGAGAAGTCATCATCCAGATTATCGCCGGTGGTAATCAGAATCCCGTCTATCTGCCCGTTGGCATCCAGGTCGACCGTTTCCCGCGCCACGATTACCGGCGCCGGATTAATAATGTAGAGCTTATCGTCCGATGCAGTATAGCTTGATCCGTCGTCCCAGGACAACTCAAGCTTTCCGTTGGACGCCGCGGTAAAGTTCCGCATTTCCAGATTCGTCAGGGTCAGGATCTCTCCGTTCGCAATCGGCCCGTCAATTCCTATCCGCAGGGTCTTTGTATCAGGATATGTAGTTCCGGTTGTTATCCCGAAAATCGCCCCTCCAAGCCCAGGAGAAACGCCGGTATCAAACTCCCCTGCAAAACCGGAGGGAATACGTACCCGCAAGCCAAAGGCGGAATCGGGTTTTGCAGTTTCCGCGGTCACGGTAATTACGGGAAGAACAGTGTCGCCGTCGCCGACTGTGAAAGATGCATTCGAGGCCGAGGAGATGCTGGCATAAAAATCAAGAAACTCTATAGTTGCAGTTCCGCTGGTTGCCGTTCCAAAGGAACTGGACCCTCCGGTGGCATCCCAGTAAGCGGTAACAATAACAGTCTCCCCGGTTCCATCCCGCACATCCAGCCAGCCCAGACCGGTGCTGTCGGTGCTTATAAGCGCGTCCTGTGTTCCATTGACACCGCCAGTACTGTCCGCGTCGATTACTGCTGCTCCATCGACGGTAACATAGATGTTCCTGCTGTAAGGTACAGGGTCGCCGCTTGAATCGACTATCTGAAGAACCACCCGTTCGGTTTCCGTATTGTCCGCAAGGGCAACCCCGTCGGCTGTCGTTAAAGTTACATGATCCGCTGCCGGAGGCGAATAATAGGATGCATAAGTCCGGTAGACCTCTCCGGTAACGGAATTGCTATGCCAGTAAGTGGTAGTGTTAACATAGTTAGGTGCATCGTCCGTCTCCTCGGTTACTCGCAGTTCCCAGGTGGCACCCAGAGTATTCGCACCTCCCAGGGCGAAATTTGTTGTAGCTTCCACATCGGAAGCCGACCGGTTGACTGCAGTTCCATGAAGACTGCCGGCGGTATCGTACATCTGGTGTATGCATGAGTTGTCGGCGTCCCAGTTATGGGAGACCAGGTTTCCCGAGGCATTGTCGGGAACAAAAGGAAACATGCTCCACACAAGGGCTCCGCCGTTCTCTTCGGGGATACGATCATCAAGGGATATTGTCCAGGCATAGGCAAAGGCATTTATGTCCGCGCTCCCTGTCGGAGTGCCGACAGCATCAGTCAGGGAAACATCTAACTTGAAGCCGTTCTTAAGCGGGTCCGTACCCGCAAGAGAAACCTGAGCCACAATCTTGAAGTAGTACTTGTTTCCGATATGCTCGCCCTGGGAGGGGGAAACACCATCAAAAAAAAACCATCCAGTCTGGTCTCTGAAGGTCATGGAATCAAGGGGGGTTCCCGCCGACGTGGGATCATTCCCGGAGATACTGTAATCCGCCTCCCGGGAAGTGGAATCACTCAAGGCGCCGCTGCCGCCGATCAGGGTATAGGTGGTATCCTCACTGGCGTCGGTTGCGGTATTCTCATCAGGATATCTCGTAGGTCCCAAGGTGCCCGGGTCTTCAACGGCGAAATATAGGGTATCTGTCATGGTGTCCGGGACCTCAAAAAAGACCACCTGGTAACCGTCCCGGTCGCCGTTTACGGTGCGGTTGGTAACCTGCAGGTATTGGGTAGCCCCGGCGGGAATCTGGCTCTGGGAAAAAAGAAGAGAGGAAGAGACAACGAACAAGAGTAGGATGCAAATAATTCCAGGTATCAGAAAACTGCGTCTCATCCGGTCAAGGATCCTCCTGCATTAAAGTATCGACAGTAAAGAATATAACACAAGCTTGGAATCCCTGCAGGATTGTATCGTGTTCAGGGCGAACGCATATAAACTCATCCAGGGAGGCGGCTGTCGATAGCGTCATCAGAACTAAAAAGCAACTGTGCTAAATATGCATCATCCAGATGACAAATTCTTCTCCGTCGCTTTAGTGATCGCTTAGAGTTCTTATCCCTTTTCATTAAACTCAGTGCTAAACGCCTCATCATAGCAAAGTTTTCTGCTGAGTACCCTTCTCTCATACGGGAGTCATCCTCTCTGAACGTCATATCCAGGGTCCAGTGAAGAGTATTTTCGACACTCCAATGAGAGCGCACCGCATGGGCAAAGCGTTTAGCATTCATCGCCAAGCTTGAAATATAATATCGGCATTCTGTGGACTTCTTCGTACCAATAATCCGGGTTGCTTTTACCATACCGATGGTCTTTGCTCCGGCAGCCGGTCAATTTCATTGCTCTGATAGTACTCCCGAATTTCGATGCGACGACCATGGTCTTTGTCCACAGTCTTATGATTATCCAGCCATTCTTCCCCCAAATCCTTTTCATCCAATTCATGAAAGAAGTATTTGACATCCTCATGGAGATTCTTCTGATTTCCTTTCAGGGCAAAGACATAATCGGCTTTCTTCTTTCGAATAGTTTTCCCAATCTCAGTTTGATACCCCATGGCATCTATCGTAACGATGCATCCTTTGATTTTCAAAAGTTCCAGTAAGGCAGGAATTGCTGTTATCTCGTTTGACTTCTCGTCTGTCTTCTTTTGTCCCAGGATCATTCCTGTTCCAGCAGCCCAGGCACTGACCATGTGGATTGGAGATTTCCCGCTCACCTGTTCACCGCTGCGCCTGAGTGTTTTCCCATCCACCGCAATAACATCACCGGCGATAACATCTCGTACGGATTCTATCCAGCTCATAAAACACCGTTGGAGCTCATCAGGATTGAGGCGTATGAACAACCGCCGAATCGTATCGTGTGAGGGAATGCCATTTTCAAGGGCAATAAACGACTTGAGCCAATCTTCCTTATGTCCGTAGTCCTCAATCTCTTCCCAGGTTTCACTTCCAGTAATAACTGCACAAATCGTAAGAACAATGATATCTATCAGGGTGTGCTTCTTGTTCCGCTCAATTCTGGGATCAACTAATTCCTGAAAATGATCAACTATGGATGCTGTAGGCTTCCTCATATACTCTCCGTATGCTCCAATCCATTATGAGATAAGGTGTTGAAAAAGTCTAGTTGTATAAAAATTTAGATCGATTGTATATTAATTCATGTAAGCCTATCAACAGCCGCCTTCTTGTGTATATCTATGTGCGTTCGCCCTGGAATCGTGTTATGAAGCTATTTACAAAATCAACCACCCGGATAGCTCGGATCAACTATTCAAAGCGGTAAAATCGATTTTCAGGGATGTCGCAGAAGTATTCTCACCGGATGTTGTACCTTCGCTCCAGAAATACACGGTATCAGAATGCACCGACCCATCTTGGGTAAAAGTAATTATGCCTGTGTTCGAATCCAAGGCCAAGTACGACGGAAGTGTCGACGACTTAAATATCACTGTTTCCGAAGGTGTAACGGTACCATCAAGTTGAAGTATGATAGTGTGGGTTATTAGATAATTGAATTCATACTGAATTCCCTCTATTGCAGGTTCCTGATCAACAAGGTCGGTTCCATCTCTTTGTGCACCCACCACCGCGGGAATAACCGCGGGAATACCTGTCTCTTCACTCCCGCTTCCTCCTCCATTACAGGAGAAAATCACCCCGGCATAAATTAATATTAGTATTCCATCAAGAACCAGATCAGAGTAAAATCTACGTTTCTTCATATTCCACACCTCGCTTTTCTTCTATTTTTCCGTCGCCGTCGGCCTCCTCTCAGTTCATATATTGCAATGCATCGGTCTACCAACCTTGGTTAACCGGAAACAGCCGAAAAATCGATACGCAAAGGTGTATCCGATGTATCATCGCCGGACGTTACGCCTTCGCTCCAGAACTCCACAGTATCGGAGTGCTCCGACCAGTCAGGCGTAACGGTAATTACCCCTGTTGTTTCATTCAGGGACAGATACGACGGCAGCGGCGACGAGCGGAACAGGATCGACTCTGATGGGCTCACTGAACCATCAAGTACAAGCTGTACATCAAAGGAGCCGGCGCCATACCAGAAGCTTACCTGAATACCCTCCGTCGCCGGATCTTCATCGGCAATGTCTGCTCCAACTACATCGGGAATCCCGGTCGGCGGCTCCTCCCCATCCTTCTCGTACCAGTCCTCATACTCCATTCCCCCGCTTTCCCGCCAGTCGGTAAAATACGGGTAGACCTCCTCAATTCTCTGCCCTTCCGCCGGATGTTCCCAGTCAGCAGGAATCAGCAGGGCCCAGGGGAAGCCGTCGGCATCGATGAAGCGGTCATGGGGATTGATCGAGTTTTTCAAAGGCTCGGCGTCAATCAGGTGAATATCATGCCGGGTATCTTGAACATAAAGGTACGGATTGTAGGGCGGGCTGGAGATTGCCGAGGGGTCCTGAGGGGTGTCGAACTCCAGGACAAACCAGGCGTTTTTTCCTACGGCACCGGCGGTGCGCTCAAACAGAACAATCTCCGCAGGGGCCTTGGGTCTGCCGCCCAGGCGGGCGCTCTGGCCGCCCCGGTTTGTAAAGCTCCCCGTAAGGTTCGCCTGGCCGGTGTAGGAGTCTATCCGTATGCCAAAGGAGTGGTTGTAGCCTGCAAGCTTCTGCACCGCTTCGGCCTGCACCTCTACCCGGGTAATCATGCCGTCGGCATTCAAAATCTCATTAATCGTGTAGGTAGCAATAAAATCGTTATAATCCGCATCCCCCGCATTTTTCCGGCCGAAAAGGTCCTCAAAGGCAATGGTTATGCTTTCGGCTGCGGGAACGTTCATCTCGAAGGCTGCTGTGGGATCATCGGGGTAAAGATCATACTTATCCGGAACTCCGTCGCCGTCGGTATCCTTCATCGGGCCAGTACCCTTGCTCTGCATATTCAGACTCTTTGAGCCCGAGTCCTTCTCCCGCAGCATCGACATGGTCCTGCTTATTACGGAAAATTTGGCCATGTTGGCGACAGTCACACGCCTGGTCTCAAAGCCCTCAGCCTCAAGGACCAGCTCGATATCCTTCGATGCGGAGGGCAAATGCAATGTCTGCTTCAGGGCTGCATCGGCGGAGACTCCTGCCGCATAGAGGCGGTTCCCCGCTGAATCCTTTACAGTAACGTAGACCTTCGGTGCCTGGTTTTCTTCTGAGCCGTCGAAAGAGAGCTTCACGAGTCCTTCAGTCTCGTCGGAATCATACAGTTCAAAACGTAAATCAAGCTCAACTGCTACAAGGGTTTCGTAGGTAAAGTTTCCGCTGAAAACCCGGGGAGAGTCCTCCACCGTATCCGGCGGCAGCAGGTATTCTGCAGAGTCTGTTGTTCCAACGGATGTCGAATTATCAAGGGGAAACTGGCACGCAGCAAAGGAAAGTACAATCAGGATTGCAGTAACAAGTATTCCATAATTTTTTTTCATAATCATATACGACCTCTATATAGGTATTATCGTCTATAATACCATTAATTAACACCAAAAAGAAGCGGTAAACGGATGCTCAGCTCTGCGGGCACAATCACATTCTCTATATACTGCCGGTAAAATATTTACCAATACAGTAAAGTATAACGCGGGATGAGGAAATATTCAAATTCCCGGATAAAGAGTGTGAAGTTTATGAGCAGGCGAAAGGATTTTCTAAAAAACCATCTTGCCCAGCATAAAACGGCAGGGACACTCGCTTCCTGCCGTTTACTCGGGCTAATACATCAATCCGCGGTCCTGCACAGGCGGAAGCCGAAGCTGAAGAGACGGTTCGACGGAAGGCGATAGAACCGATATGCACAACGCAGGGCGTTCCCCGAAATGGCCCAGTGACCGCCACGGCTCACACGGCCACTGCCGCTCCCTGGTCCCGCAGGAACGGTTTCTGACCCGCCGCTGTAGGCAGCATACCAGTCATAACACCATTCCCATACATTCCCGCTCATATCACATATTCCCAGGACATTGGAGGTTTTCCGGCCTGCCTCTTTGCACCCGTAATCCGGATCACCCGAACTACCATTGTTGCCACTCCACCAGGCATATTCGCTGATCCGCGCATCATCTGCCAGGGGAGAACCGCTTTCTGTACCCCAACAGGAATACTCCGTATCGCCGGAAACATGGTCCCCTTCATTCCAGATGGACCCGTCGATATACCGCGCCGCGTACTCCCACTCCGCTTCGGTGGGCAGACGGTAGCCGGTTTTGCTCCAGTCTACATGCACATCAGCTTCGCTTACAGCATTGGCGTTGGTATAGGCAGTGGTCAGTCCCGCGTCGGAATAGTAGACCTGCTCGGTATCGGCAATGCTGTCATCAGCTTTAGTCAACAGGTTACAGAAGGCAACTGCGTCATACCAGTTCACAAAGTAGGCAGGGTATTCAGCTCCTGCACCGTATCCCGAACCGTCCGGGTCCGTTCCCGGCCAGGTTGTGCCCCATACATCCTCCCACAGCCCCTGGGTCACCTCGGTCTCGCCCATCCAGAAGTCCCTGGTCAGGGTTACGCTCTGGGTAGGAGTTTCAACATGTTCGCCCATGGGAAATGGGCCGCCTGCGGGCACAAAACGCATGGTAAAACTGACCACCTTGCCGGAGCGGATTTCCGGAGAACCCGCGACAGGGTCATCTGGTATTGGATCATCCGGCGAAAGGCATCCCGCCAAAAACAGGATAAGAACAGTTTACATTAATACAAACACACATTTCTTCCTCCAATACTGTTTTTTATTTCTAAGATTGCACGGTTCCCGCTATGTCTATGTAAACACCCTGTCCGTCTCTATTGCACTCTCCAGCACCTCGGAGCGGATTTTCTCACCGGGCTGGTAATAGTCAGGCTTACCGTATTTCCCTTCCGGCCCCAGACGATAGACCATGATCCAGGGGACCTCGCCGTTTACAAGCCAGTACTCCCGAACCCCGTATTTTTCATAGAGACTCAGTTTTGCGGTCTGGTCCTTGTAGCCCGTGGATTCGGAGAGCACCTCAACGGCAAGATCGGGCGCGGCGTGTGCTCCCCGGTCATCCAGACGGTCCGGCTTGCAGAATACCGAAAGGTCCGGCTGCACCACGGTTATAACCTCCTCGTCCGACGCATCCGCCTTCTCCGACAGACGGACATCAAAGGGCGCAATATAGGTTTCACAGGGCTCCTTGTCGGTTATATTGGAAACTACTCTTGCCAGGTTTAAAAGGACATCCTGATGCCTCCGTTTCGGAGCGGGACTCATGTCATAGGGGACACCTTCAATAAGCTCCCAGCGCTCACCCTCCGGCCAGGCGGCATAGTCGGCGTAGGTACAGGGATTATCTTTTGCCTTCGGAACAGCCACAGACTCCTCCTGAAACTGAATGCGGTTATGCTGTATAGTATGCCACGAAAAAGAGGCCTCCTCAAGGATCAGAAACAAATACAGACTCCGGTTCATATTTTACAGCATCTGCAATGCATGGTATATTCGTTAATAATGAGACCGAATACAAAATCGGATATAATTAATTTTCTCAAAGAAAATAAAGATCCAATAACGTCGTATGGCGTTAAGAAAATTGGATTATTTGGGTCTTTTGTCCGAAACACGCAGACACCGAAAAGTGATATCGATGTCTTAGTTGAATTTGAATCTGAAAAGCTTAATTATGATAATTTCATTAATTTGGCCTGGTTTCTCGAAGATAACCTTGGAACAGAGATTGATTTAGTTACTCTCGATAGCCTGAGTCCCTATATCGGCCCCAATATCCTCGAAGAAGTTGAATATGTTACGTTCTGACAAGGAATTATTCCAACACATCTTTGAAGAGATTATATTTCTGGAGAATGAGACCAAAAACATAGATGAAGCACGTTTCTTATCTGACAATAAATTAAAACGGGCATTTGCCCGGAGCATCGAAATAATCGGAGAAGCCGTCAAAGGGCTTTCAAATAATCTGGTTATAGGCAACCCGCAAATTCCATGGAGAAACATTGCGGGAATGCGAGATAAGCTGATTCATAGCTATTTTTCCGTGAACTACAAGCTGGTCTGGGATGTTGCAAATAATGTGATCCCGGAATTCAGGGCACAACTACAGAACATAGTGAATAACAATCCAGATATATTCAGCTAAACTTTGCATTACTCTTGGGGCCGGCAGCAGACCTCTTTGACCCTCATACCTCCCCTCTGGTAGAATCCCGGATGTAGCTATACACGAGGTGGCGAATGATTCAGACCGTTTTTCCCGTTGAGTCCCTGGAGGGGTCGATTACCATACCGGGTTCCAAATCCCATACCATACGGGCGCTGCTGATTGCATCCCTGGCGAAAGGGGAGAGCCTCCTGTCGGCCCCCCTGGACTCCTCGGATACCCGATCCTGCGTTGCCCTCTGCCGGGCCCTGGGAGCGGAGATAACGGAGGAGGATTCCGCCTGGCGGATAAAGGGGACCGGCGGGTCCGTAAAACCTGCGGAGGATGAGATCGATGTGGGAAACTCCGGGACCTCCCTCTATCTGGGTGCCGGAGCCGCCGCTCTGGGAAGGCGAAAGATCATCTTTACCGGAGACGAGCAGATCCGTTCCCGGCCCATCCAGCCCCTCATTGACGCTTTGAGAGACCTGGGGGCCGAAGCAGCATCGGTTAAAAAAAACGGTTCGGCGCCGGTCCGCATCAAGGGCCCCTTAACAGGAGGGAAAACCAGCATCGAGTGTCCTACCAGCCAGTACCTCTCCAGCCTGCTTCTGGCCCTGCCCCTGGCGGAAGGGGATTCGGAGATTCAGGTTCCGCTCCTGCACGAAAAGCCCTATGTGGAGATGACCCTGGACTGGCTGGACCGGCAGGGGATCCGCTACGAAAACGATGATTTTTCCAGGTTCCGCGTTTTCGGCGGCCAGAGCTACACCGCTTTCGACAGTCTGATACCCGGGGATTTCTCGACCGCGACCTTCTTTCTCTGCGCCGCAGCCATAACCGGGTCCACCATCAGCCTTGAGAACCTGGACATGAATGATCCCCAGGGCGACAAAGAGGTGGCGGAGATCCTGGCCCGCATGGGCTGCGCCGTTACCATCCAGGAAAAGGCAATTACCATCTCCGGAAAACCGATGGAAGGCAGGGTAATCGACATGAACGCCATCCCCGACGCCCTGCCGGCAATGGCGGTGACCGCCTGCTACGCTCAAGGGACTACGGAGCTGATCAACGTTCCCCAGGCGCGGCTCAAGGAAACCGACCGCATTTCGGTCATGCGGGAGGAGCTTTCACGCTGCGGGGCCGATATCGAAGAACGCCCCGACGGGCTTGTTATCCGGAATTCTCCTTTAAAAGGAGGAAGCATCTGGAGCCACCGGGACCACCGCATCGCCATGGCCCTGGCCATCGGTGCCCTGGGTGCCAAACGCCCAATCGCCATTCGTGATGCCGAATCTGTGGCAGTTACCGTGCCGCAGTTTTTTCCGCTTTTGCGTTCACTCTACACCTGATAAAAAAGGAGACAATAGCATGAAGATGTATGATCTGCGCAGCGACACAATTACGCGGCCCTCCGGCGAAATGCGCAAGGCAATGCACAAGGCCGAGGTGGGAGACGATGTCTACGGCGAGGACCCCACGATCAACCTGCTGGAGGAGACCGCCGCAAAAATGACTGGCAAAAAGGCAGCCCTTTTTGTACCTTCCGGCTCCATGGGTAACCTGATTCCCCTGTATGTGCAGTGCGGGCGGGGCAACGAGGTAATCCTTCACGAAAACAGCCACATAATGCATTATGAGCTTGCCTCGGCGGCGACAATCGCGGGAGTCATGCCCCGCCCGGTATCGGGAGAAAGGGGAATCCTGACGCCCGAGGCGATCCGCCCTCATCTACGGCCGGATATCTATTATATGGCCCGGACAGGCCTGATCGAGATCGAGAACACCCACAACAAGGAGGGGGGCTCCTGCTGGAAGGAGGAGGAACTCGCGGCAATTCACCGTTTTGCCAAAAAGCGCGACATTCCCGTCCACCTGGACGGAGCCCGGGTCTTCAATGCAGCAGTGCATACAGGGATTCCGGTAAAAAAGATCTGTTCCTATGTTGATACTGTTACCTTCTGTCTGTCCAAGGGACTGGGGGCTCCGGTAGGAAGTCTTCTGTGCGGAGATTCGGAGTTCATTGATGAATCCCGGCGGGTCCGGAAAATGCTGGGAGGCGGCATGCGCCAGGCAGGGATCCTCGCGGCAGCGGGACTCTACGCTCTGGAACATAATATTGACCGGCTGCGGGAGGACCACCTGAATGCCAAAAAACTCGCGACGGTCCTGGGCAGCGTCTCCTGGGCAAAGGTTGATTCGGAGAGCGTGGAGACGAACATTTTGTTTGCGACAATTCCCGACGGAAACGCCCCGGCAGTCTCGGCAGCCCTGAAAAAGAAGGGGATCCTCTGCTCAGGCGACGGGAACCACCGGCTGCGTTTTGTAACCAGCATGGAAGTAAGTTCCCAGGATATCCGGGAAGCCTGCGATATAATCGCGGCATTAAAAATATAATTTCTGATTTGAAACAATGATAGACAGGATGGGAATGATGAATATCCAGGATAATATATATCCTGATCTTTAATATCCTCCCCATCCTGTTTCTATTTTTTTTAACTAACTGTATTACAGAGCCATGTTCATTATCCGGTTGAGGCGTTTTACGAACTCCGCCGGTTTTTTTATTTCCGCTCCTTCTATCATCATGGCCTGCTCCAGAAGCAGGGTGGCAATATCCTCGACCAGGGCTTTGTCGTCCTTTTTAGCCTCCAGCTTTTTAACAATCTCGTGGTCCGGGTTGATCTCCAGGATCGGTTTGATCTCCGGCAGCTCCTTCTGCCCCATGGCCTTGAGCATCTGCTGCATCTGCATGGAGGGATCCGATTCGTCGGCAACTATACAGGAGGGAGAGTCCGAGAGGCGGCTCGAGGCTACAACGTCCTTGACCCTGTCTCCCAGGGCATCCTTGATCTTTTTGATCAGAGGTTTTATCTCCTTCTCCTTCTTCTTGTCGTCCTCGGTCTTGAGGTCGTCGGAAGAGCCGCTCTTGTTTATCGCCTTGAGGTCGATTTCCTCGTACTTGCCGATTGAGGGCACAACGATCTCATCGATCTCGTCATCCATGATCAGGACTTCGATTCCCTTGGCCTTGTAGGCTTCCAGCAACGGAGAGTTCCGCAGGGTCTCCTCTTTTTCGCCGGTAATGTAGTAGATCCCCTTCTGGTCCTCCTTCATGCGCTCCTTGTAGGCCTTCAGACTGGTGTAGCCCTCCACCTCGGTGGATTTGAAGCGTACAAGCTCCAGCAGGGTCTCCCGGTTGGCGAAATCGGAGTAAAGCCCCTCTTTCAAGGGCCGATTGAACTGTTCAATAAACTCCTTATACATCTCCGGGTTGTTCTCGGAGATCCTCTGAAACTCGGCGAGGAGTTTTTTGGTGGACGAACCGGTTATGGAGGAGAGTATCCTGTTCTGCTGCAGAATTTCCCGGCTTACGTTCAGCGGAAGGTCTTCTGAATCGATAATTCCCCGAACAAAACGAAGGTAAACCGGCAGGAGCTCCTTTTCGTCGTCGGTAATAAAAACCCGTTTTACATAGAGCTTTACCCCGGGCTTGTAGTCCGCCTGATAAAGATCAAAGGGGGCCTTTTGAGGAATATAGAACAGGGTGCTGTACTCCTGGGTTCCCTCGGCCTGGGTATGGAGCCAGAAAAGAGGGTCGTCGTAGTCGTGGCTCAGGGTCTTGTAGAACTCTTTGTAGTCCTCGTCGCTGAGCTCGGATTTAGGGCGCTTCCACATTGCGGAGGCGGAGTTGATCTGCTCGACCTTCTGTTCCTTTTTCTCCTTCCGCTTGTCTCCCTCTCCTTCGTATTCGGTTGAGGTATAGTGCAGGAAGATGGGGAAAGCCACGTGGTTGGAGTACTTCTTGATAACCTGCTCGATCTGCCAGCGGCCGGTATATTCCTTGCCCTCATCGTTAAGATGCAGGGTTACGGTGGTTCCATAACTGTCCCGTTCTGCGGGGGTAATCTCATAAGCACCCTTGCCGTCGGATACCCATTTACAGGCTTTCTCATCACCCGCCTTGCGGGTGATAACCTCAACAGAATCGGCTACCATAAAACTCGAATAGAATCCCACGCCGAACTGGCCGATCAGGTTGGAGTCCTTTTTCGCGTCCCCCGTCAGTTTGCCCAGGAAGTTTTTGGTTCCCGAGCGGGCGATGGTACCCAGGTTTTCCACCAGGTCCTCTTCGTTCATGCCGATTCCGTTATCCGAAACCGTCAGGGTCGGTTTGTCCCCCTCGGTGAAGCTGATGTCCACCCGGGGTTCAAAGGCGAGCTGCTTGAACTCATCCTGAGTCAGGGTAAGATATTTCAGTTTGTCCAGCGCGTCCGAGGCGTTGGAGATCAGCTCCCGTAAGAATATTTCCTTGTGTGAGTAGAGTGAATGGATAATCAGGTGCAGAAGCTGGGATACTTCTGTCTGGAACTGGTGTTTCGACATTGCCGCGTTCTCCTCTTTGATGCAGATTAAGATATAATTTGTTTGTGTAGCAGAAATATACTAGTCAGGTAGTAAAATTTCAAGAAAATTGAAATGGGCCGGTGCCGTGTGGTATACTTTTTAGTGGCTATACTGGGAAGTTTTCCGCCGAAAACGGTTTACCATTACGAGGCGCTGCATGAAAAGACTATTTTTTCTCCTTACTTTTATTTTGTTCCTTATTGCTGCAGGCTGCAGCAATAAGGAACCGGTGCCTCGGGCCTCTCTCCAGTACGCCACCGAGGCTGCAGTTTCCGCCGAAGAGCTGTCTCCGGTGGAGCCCCCGGCCCTGGATGAGGGCATCATTGCCTTTATTACCGGAGAGGTCGATATTGCCGACGAAAGCGGCTGGTTTCCGGCGGAAATCGGGGACTTTGTCAGCCCTTCCGACAAAATTCGAACTGCCGCCGACTCAAGCTGCGAAATTCAATTCGCTTCGATTGCGGTAATCAAACTGCAGGAAAACACCGAAGTCGACATAAGCCGTATAAGTCTTGCCCCGGAGTCATCAAAGGTCGGCATAGCCCTGGCAGCCGGAACGGTCCTTTCCAAAGTGCAGAAGCTCTCCGGCACCGACAGCTTCAGTGTGCGGACCCAATCCGCTGTGTGCGGTGTCCGGGGAACCGAGTTCAGCGTTACCACCGATGCTGCTGGGCACTCGGTCTTTGCCGTAAAAGAGGGCAGTGTTGCCATTCTGCCTCCAAGTCTCGATCCCGAGGACCTGAAAGAAAAAATGGCCGGAAAAGATGTCGAAGCGGAAAAGTATATTGACCAGTTACTGGAAACCGCCCCGAGAATCGAAGCAAACCAGGAAATGGCCGTAAGCCCCGCTTTTGCCGGGGAGACCAGGGAGGCTGCCGAATCCATTACCCGCAATGTGGAAGAGATCGCGGCGGCCGGAAGCCGGGAGGAACTGAATGCGAAAACCCGGACACTGGCAGCGGCCACGGAGCAGTCGGCACAAACCATCCGGCAACAGAGTTCCGCTCCTGTAGCAATCTCTCCGGAAAAGACGGAAGTTTTAAAACAGACAGAGAAAATGACGATCCGGGAGATCCCGGTCGCCGCAGCAAAAGGGACCGGTGCAGAACCTCCGCAGATCAGTCTCCATAAAGTTGCTTTGAAGGTCAGTCCGCAGGATACACACATTCTGCTGAACGGAGAGACAGCCGGAAGAGGAAGCTATGCGGGACTCTTTAAGGAGGGGAGCAGCCTTAGCTTTATCCTCCGGCGGGACGGATATAAGGATCATCAGCTTTCTGTCTCTGTCAGCTCCGGGGCGGCAAAACTATATACCATAGAAATGGCAGCCCTTCCCCCCGATGTGCCAGCCGAACCGGTTTCGTCACCAGAGCCTGTCACGGCGCCTGAGCCCAAATCAGGACCCTCAGAGGCTCCCGATGACCCCTCAGCCGTGCAACAAAGGGCGTCCTTGACGGAAGCACAGAAAAAACCACCTGCGCCTGCCGCTGAAACTCCCGCTCCCGCGGCAGCGGAAGCTGCTGTTGTTCCTCCGGCACCCGCAGCCCGTCCGCAGTCTGCAGCCCGCGTTGAACCTGAGACTCAGCCGGAGTCCGCGCCTGAACCGCAGATGGAAACTACCGGGAATACGGAAGCTCCGCCTGCGCCCGAGGAACCCCGGGATGTACACCTTACGATAAGCGTCTTTCCCGGGGATGCTGCTATACAAATAGATAACGGCCCGATCAGCAGGGGCCGGGCCAGCATCGAAGCCATACCGGGGACCATGCTGTCTGTTACAGTCTCGCGCCGGGGGTTTGCCGGGGAGAAGATTACTCTTAAAATGGAAGACCGTCCCATAAGCAGGCACGTTGTCCTGTCGGAGCAGCCGGTCCTCTTCAGCAGTTCCGCCTCAACAGAGGCTGCAGTTGGCCTGGCAGCATCAGACAAGCGCCTTATCGTCTCGGACTCCAAAGGAAGGCTGACCGCCCTGAACCTGGACGGGAACGTCCTGTGGCGGCTGGAAAGCAGCAACAGTCCAAACGAAAACAGTATCCCGGTAATTATAGATACAAGGCTGCTTTTTTCCGGCAGCAGAGAACTTGTAATTGCCGATATCCGGCGAGGAGAGGAGCTGCAGCGCATCCGCCTCGACAGCAGCCGTTCTCACCTTTTTGGACGCAGGGCTGCTGCATACGGCGGACGGATACTCTACCCCTCCAATAGTGCCCTGGAATACCTGGATCCGGACAGCGGCAGCTTCAGCCCCTTCGCAGACCTTGGTAATACCGTATCCCGGACAACCCCCGCAGTTTACCTGGATACGGTACTTATTGCGGACCAGTACGGTACTCTCCTGGGCTTTGACAGCCGGGGAACTGTTGTGCAGGAAATCCCCACGAATGCCGTTCAGCCGCTGGCCCTCGCGGTTTCCGTGCATAAGGACCGTGCGGTCTTTTCCGGCCGCCGTGGAGTTGTTGTCTGTGTAAATCTGGAGAACGATTCCGTGCTGTGGGAACAAAAGCTGGGAAATACCGGCGTAAACGTCACATCTGATATTACCGTCAGCGATTCCGGCCTCTTTGTCTATGGCCGGGACGGAACAATCTACGGACTTGACTGGGACAACGGCGAAGCACTCTTTACTCCCATCCGGGGAGCAGCGACGCCTCCATCCGTCATTGGGGGCGGACAATTTGTCTACGGGACCCGGGACAGAAAACTTGTCATAGCCGAAGCAGATTCTGGTGCAACCATCAAAAGCCTTACTATAGGAGAACAGTTGTCTGCGCGGCCCGTATTAATTCCGGGAGACAGTCTGATTGCCGTTGGAACCAGACAGGGGACAGTCATGCTCATTGAACCTGAAGGCATGCGCTAGGCGGAAAGTCTTTTCCTTTCCCTCAATATCTGCAGGCTGTGTAAACACCACAAAATCTGACAAACGAGGAAATCTTTCTTGACAATCGAATATATATTCGATATCGTACAATGAAGAATTCGAATAATTGTTCGAAGTACGGAGAAATGAAAAGAATGAAAGACAGGATTGTTGCTGCCACCATTAAGCTGATGAATGAACTCGGAACCCAGAAGATTACCACAAACCACATAATAGACACCCTCGGAATCAGCCCGGGAACCTTGTATTACCATTTTAAAAACAGGGAAGAGATTATCCGGGCAGTCTTCAGATCAATAACCGAAGACTTTGACGCCCTGTTTGTCCAAAACCCGGCTTCGGGGGAAATCAGAGAGCTTTTCCAGGTGGTTGGAAGAATATACCGGCTGTACTTTACGTACCGGTTTTTCTATCTGGACCTTTCAATGCTTCTGGACCGGGACCCTGAGCTCGCGGATGCATACCGGGAGAACTACCGGAACAAGAAAAACAAACTGCGGGAACTCTTTATCGGCCTGGAAAAACAGGGATTGATGAAACCTTTTGAATCGGAGGATGACAGGGACCTGTTCCTGCAGAATCAGTGGCTTATTAATGACTACTGGCTCAGCTTCCAGAAAGCCCTGGGCCTGAGCGACGCCGAAACAATGATCACGAACGGTATACGCGGCTATATGGCTTTTATTCGTGAATACCTTACGCCAAGTGGCCTGAAGGCCCTTACAGATACAAATCTATACAAAACACGAGGTCTGTCATGATACGAACATTTCTCATGCTGCTGTTTATTCTTATAACGCTGCCTGTAATATCCCGAGCACAGGCTGAAGCCGATGGTTCATCCGCGGATCCCGGAATACGGCTGACCATAGAAGAGGGAGAACACTACCGGCACCGCATACCTGTTTTCCTCTTCTTCTCCGTTAAGGCGCCGCCGCAGATCGCCATCTGGATCGAGGACATGGAGGGCAACTTTATGGAGACTCTCTTTGTTACCCAACGGACCGCTCAGGATAACTGGCGCAAAGCTCCGGGGGATGATACCCAAAAAGAAAAACTGCGGCGCCCTGAAAGCCTCCCCCGCTGGATCCACCGCAGTACCGGCACAGAAGCACAACACTGGAAGGGCCCCCTCCCCGATGCCGACGCTGTCAGCTCCGCAACCCCGAAAAGCGGGTTCTCGATACCCGCCTCGCTCCCGGAAGAGACCACGCGATTCCGGGTCCTGGCGGAGGTCAACGCCTCCCTCGATTTTAACGAATCCTACCCCAAGGATGCCGCGAAAGGATCAGTGGGTTACTCCGGCGGGCCCTGGGGAAGCGGACAGCCGGCCCTTGTTTACGCCGCCGAGGTAGACATGTCGAATCCAGGCACAGAACAAATCGAACTGGAGACAGTGGGTCATTCCAGTCCTGACGGCTCCACCGGAAAGCTCTGCAGTGACCTATCCGGGATCACCACCGCTCATGAAATAGTTCGGGGAATCTACATAAAGGTACACGCTTCCGGCGAAACTAAATAACTATAAAGACAACCGAAGCGGCCGTCATTCCTCCGAGCAGCATACGCACTCCCCTGGCATAGCGGGTCGAGCTCATCACCCGTCCCAGCAGGGTCCCGAACCCGGCCCAAAGGGATATTGACAGGGGAGTAATTACAATAAAAAAGCCTATTATAAGGAGCGCGGAGGGAATGTACAGCTGCCCCTCTAAGGGATACACCGACATAGCAGTGATCGACATCATATAGGCTTTTGGGTTCAGATATTGGAACCCGGCTCCTTCTATCAGGTTCAATGGCCGTTGGGCTTTCTCGGTCCGCCCCTCCTTACCGGAGGTAAAGGCAATGCGGTACGCAAGATACAACAAATAGAGTACGCCGAAGAGCTTTAAAAGGTTTTTCACGAGCGGCAGCCGCTCAAACAGGATACCAAGTCCTAAAGCGCTCAGAACCAGCTGGCTGACAATTCCCAGAACAATCCCCCCAATCAGGGGCAGTGTGCGTCGGTATCCGAAGCGCGCCCCCGAAGCTGTCAGCAGCATGTTGTTGGGTCCGGGTGTAATGGTCATGGAAAGAGCAAAAAGAAATACCGGGAGAATGATTGTGTACACGATGTCCTCCATACTCTTTTTTACGAGGGTAAAGGACCGTATAAAAACATAACAGATACAGATATTTGATTTCTTAACCATAACAGATTATACTTCAGTATGGTCAGGAACCACTCCACCCGATCCTTTCTCTACGAGCAGATAGCCGACCGAATATCCGGCGCTATTGATACAGGCATGATACCTTACGGTGAAAAACTCCCCTCCCTGCGCCGAATGAGTACCCGCTATAATTGTTCTGTATCAGTGGTCATGCAGGCCTACCAGGAACTGGAACGACTGGGAAAAGCCAGTTCCGTTGAGAGATCGGGATTTTTTGCGACCTTTCCCCTTACGGGTCAGGTGCCGGAACCGGAAAACGAAAGATACTCTTTAAAGCGGGAAGAGGCGAAACCGGTTAGCATCATCGGGAAGATTGTGGAAGCGAGTAACGACAGCGCGATCCTGCCCCTGGGCGCAGGGATTCCTGACGCAAGCCTGCTGCCTGCAGGGAACCTCAGACAATCTATAAACCGGGTCATGCGGGAGCGGCCCGGGATACTACGGGAATACAGTAACGAGGCAGGCAGCGCTGGTCTCCGCGTCCAGATAGCCCGCAGAATGCTGGACAAGGGTGTTGGAGTAACGGGGGAGGATATTCTTATAACCAACGGCTGTATAGAAGCCCTCAGCCTGGCTCTTCAGGTCTGTACCGGACCCGGTGATCCCGTGGCAATCGAAAGTCCTGTCTTTCTGGGGACCATTCAGCTTCTGAACGAACTTGGACGCACAGTGGTTCCCATACCAACCTCTGCAGCCGAAGGAATGGACCTGGAAAGCCTCGAAAAGGTGCTGCAGAGAGGCGATGCGAAAGCGGTAATTAGCACAGCAGTTTTTCAGAATCCCCTGGGCTTTGTTCAGCCCCTGGAAAAGAGAAAAAGAACCGTGGAACTGGCGCTGAAATACGGAATACAAATAATCGAGGACGATGTCTACAGTGACTCGTCTTTCGATCATGAGGTCTTTTCTCCCTTTAAAAGCTTCGATACCGCCGGAAACGTTATCTATTGCGCCTCCTTCTCCAAGACCCTGGGGCCGGGGATGAGAATAGGCTGGCTTATCGGCGGAAAATACCACAGCCGGTGCAAAACCCTGAAGACAGCCCTCAGCCTTGGGGGGAGTCCCCTGCTGCAGGAGGGGCTGGCGGATTATCTTGCAGGCGGAGGGTATCACAACCATATAAAAAGGCTGCAGACAGCTATTGCCGGACAGGCGCGGGAGACCAAGCAGCTATTATTAAGCGTTCTTCCTGCGGGGACCGCCATCAGCGATCCGAAAGGGGGGTACTATTTCTGGGTAGAACTGCCCGGAAAAATCGATTCTTTGCAGCTTTTTGAAACAGCCCTGCAGGAGGGAATCAGCATCGTACCCGGTCAGGCTTTCAGCTGCGGGGACCGCTATAAAAACTGCATCCGCATCAGCTATGGATCCCCGGTAAGCGAGGCCACCCGCAAAGGCATCCGGAAACTCGGCAGGCTCATTGAGAAAGCGCAAAGGATGTAGTAAAAAGATAGACATGTTCGTTCCGACCCGATCCCGCACAGCCGAACTGGAGGTAAAAAAATCCACATTCCTCTCCGCCGCTCATCCGGTCAGCTCCGAAGATGAGGCAAAGGAGATTATCCGGCACACAAGGGAGGAACACCCCAAGAGCACCCACGTGGTGTGGGCCTTCGTGCTGGGAGACGAAAACACCCGGCACCTGGGAATGTCCGACGATGGAGAACCCAAAGGAACCGCCGGCAAACCCGCCCTCTCGACCTTGCAGTACAGCGAACTGACGAATATCCTGGTGACCATTGTACGCTACTTCGGCGGTACCAAGCTGGGCACCGGCGGCCTGGTCAAGGCCTATACCGATGCCGTCAAGGCAGTTATCGACGACATGCCCCGTAAACGGCTGGTGGATGAGACTGTCCTGGAGCTGAAGTTCGGCTACCACTATTATGAGGGAGTAAAAAAGGTCCTGGCGGAAAATAAAGCCTGCATCGACTCCGAGGATTTCGGAACTGCGATAAACTTAAAGCTCAGCGTAGAAACCGAGCGCACCGGGGAGCTCAGACAGGCACTGAGTGACGTGACCAACGGGAGTGTTGAGATTAGAGCCTGATACCGGAAAGTGAAATAGATATATCGATATCGCCGCTTACTGCAGTAAAAGAATCATTCACTGCAGTCTCATCGGAGGCTGAAGCAAAATCTCCGGCGGTCGGTGTGCCGGAAGCATCCATATCAAGAAAAGCAAAGTATGTATAACTTTGCCCCGAAGTCAGGAAAAAACAGAAGGTATTCAGAGCGGCGGGGTTAGTTATCGGGATTGAGATATCAGAACCAGCCGTGAAATCCTGAGAACCCGATCCAAGGATTAATTGCACATAGAGCGGACGCCCAGACCCCGGCAGTTCGGAAATCTGATAGTCAAACCTGAAGTAACTCCTGCTGTCGGGATTCGCAGGGAGAGGAACAGACTGGGAGGTATCGTTGATAAAACCGTAGAGCTCGGTAGTATTTCCCTTTTTGGGAGTCAACTCCAGTACCGGCCAAAACTGGTCTCCGGCGCTGGCCTCACCATCATCCACGGTATCCTCGAGCATATACAAATAGTATCGATCAAGGCTGTCCGACTCGGCAACATCCGACAGAACCACATCCCGCACAGAACCGGCAGGCACAACGGAGGTTGACAGATCAACAGGCGTTCCCTGCGTTGGCACAAAAAACTGCGAGGAAAGAGTCAGAAACACTTCCCCGGTTCCGACAGAATTGTCAAAGTCCCGGACTATTACCTTTATACGGGACTCTTCTCCGCAGCCGCTTAAAACAACCGTCAGGATAAAAAGGGGGATTAATCTTAGAAAATGCCGCATTACCGAGCCTCCCGCACAAATGCCGCCGGCAGACTGTAGATACCCCAGACCCGGTCACCGTCTTCTTCAGAACGGTACAGAAATATGAGCTCCGGATCCGTGGAGGAGCGGTACCCCAAAAGGCGCATGCCCTCAAGCGTATATTCGGCAAGCTCATCCCCGGCGGAATTGAAGATTTTCAAGGTATTCCCCTTCATGCCCACAAAGCGGTCCCGGGAGACAAAATGGAAATCCCGATTAGCGCTCAGCCTGCGGACACTGAGGCTGTAGTCAGATTCGTCGACGGAGACCAGCATGACTTTGCGCTCCCCGCTTACACCGTCGGTCCGGCTTACGATAAACTTGTGCTTTCCGTCCCAGGAAGCAAGGGAGTCCGGCGCGAAGGCCAAAAAATCCATCGTTACAGGTCCCCAGGTATCATCGGCTTCGGGGAAGGCTGCAACTGTTACATCATCATACAAAACGTTATCGGCAGAAAGAATATCAACGGGACCGGTAATAGTCGGTACCAGTGGATCAGTATTATACACCTGAATAATCAGCGAGGTGGTCATATTTATCTGCTCAAGATTTGCCGCGTAGCAGAGATCCCCGCTGGCAAACATGAGGGTTCTTTCGTTATTTATTCCTGTATTCACTGGTCCGGCTGCTCCTGCAGGTCGTATAATTAATACTTCATCAGTAGTTCCATCAAAAAATATCTCTACATGCGCTCTCTTTACACTCATTGAGGCCAGGGAAGTTCGATGGGTGTCAGTTATATTCCTGTAATACCAGTTTTCTCCGGACTCCCAGTAGTATACTTCTCCCCATTCCATCACAAAATAGACCGCCGAATCATCTCCGTTATCCGGCACCCCCCAGGCAAGGTCCCACTCCGGGTCAAAGTTATTGGTCCGCAGCCGTCCTTCATACTCAAAGGGAAGCTCCAGGAATTCAAGCTTCTCCTCCAGATAGGCTTCACAGCCGGTTACTATCAGGAGCAGCGCCGAAAGAACGGCAAGGCGTCTCACAGCTTCCACCGTACACCGAGGTTTACCGGTCCGGACCACTGCAGGTGCCAGTGTCCTTCCAAATGAACAGGCAGCCCTTCTCCGGCATGGTATTTCTCGAAAGGATTATCGTAAAAGGAGCTGTAAAAGAAGCGGGGGGTGTAATCCAGAATAATACTGATATCCTCCCGTTTAAAAAGCTTGACATCAAGCCCCATGCTGATATCTATTCCCGCGGTAAGGGTTTTGGAAAGGTACATGCCCTCATCCCCAAAAACAAAGCGGGTAAGAACACCGAAGCCCATGTAGGGCCGGACCGGATAATCCGGGGGCAGACCATAGCCTCCGATTCCCGCGAGGGGCTGGACAAAACCCCGGGAAGCATCATCCCAGAGAGTAAAGACGTTTTTCAGGCTGAGAATGTTCTGTTCCAGGGAGGCATAGAGGTAGATCTCCTCATCCAGCAGAAAGCGGATAATACCTGCGGATGCCCCGAATTCCCACAGGCGCGCCTTCAGATCCACCGCCCACAGGGCAAAGGGGACCATGTCGAGGGTCGTATGTTGGTCCATGCTGCCGATAACAAGCTCACCTTCCCCTGACACATGCCCCGGGGCTTCGGCCCGGTAGGGAAGTATCGCGCCGGGAAGGGCACGGAGTTCGATGCGCCCCTCTTTCTCGTTTTTCCGGATACCGTTTTTCAGGATAAGCACGGTTCCCGGAGGAACATGCAGGGTCAGAGTGACCGGTTCGGGTCGCGGATCGATTTCCGGTTCGCTGAATACGATATCCGCTCTACCGCCTTCCGCAGCTATGCGGGCAGTTTCGGGGTCAAGGGGCGGGAATCCTGTTTTCACGGCAGTAATTACCCGGGGCAGAAAATCGGTCAGAAGCGCTTCAAGATCAAAATTCTGAAATATATGGGTCTCGGTAAAGACCTCCGCGTCGGTATACCTGTCCACACCCCGTACCCAGAGGCTGGCACGGGACCCGAATTCCAGACGCCCCAGATAGATGACGGCGTCGCTCTCACCGGGATTTACAGCAGCATTTATCGATTCAATATTGAAAAGCTCGGCTTCCATGTTCTGTGCCAGTATCTGCAGCTGCGGATGATCCTGTTCAGTAACAACAGCAATACTGCGCTTAACCAAAGCCGATTCCTGGGCAGCCGCGAATACCGTCACAAGAGATAAACACACAAGGAGAAGACGCTTAATCATCATAGGCATACCTGGCAACCCCTCCCCGGATACTCGTAACAAAGACGTCCATTCCCGTTTCCGCCAGTTCCGGGTATGTTTCGTTGCCGGGAATATCAATTTTTAGTTTACGCTCCCCGGTCAGGTAATCGTAGATGAGCATGGCACCTTCGTCTTCCAGATCATCGCCCCAGATAAGCATGAAACGGTTGTTGGTGGACAGATTCAGGTTCCCGGAGAAGTAGGAACTCCAGAGGTAGTCATGCCGTACTGCTTCGTTTACATAAGCTCCGCCCGTTGATACTCCGGTCGACCAGTCGTCCGCCACATCAAACTCGTAGACCTGCAACTGTGCCGGGGATGAGCCGCCAAAGGATGTCCCGATCTGGGTAACAAAGCGAATTCCGGTTCCGGAGGAGGTAAGGCAGATCGACTTCGTAAGGATCAGTTCCGGATCGGTATATGACCTCGCCCGAGTTCCCGCACCGGGATCTGTATCCTCTACACTGTTCCAGAAAACATCGCCGGTAATTTCCCCGTTCCAGTAGGTCATAACATAATTCATTATACCCCCGCTGGTGATTGGGGCAATAAAAAGGTTGTTTGTAGTTGAGGGCGGAACGTACTGAGCTGTCCCGGTATCCTCATCGATGATGATCATATCCCCCGGGTTCAGGCCCCGGTCACTGTAAAAAGTAACAACATTTATAACAACCCTTCCGCTTACCGGGTCCCGATAGCAGTTGATCGGCGGTATGCGGTCGTCCCAGAAATCGTCTTCGTAGCCCAGGTCCTGGCTGTAGGGGTAGTAGTCGTAATCTGTCAGTTTGCTGGCCCGCATTACATAGACCCCCCGGGTGCCAAGCACGTAGACCCTGCCGTTAAACTCTCTGGGGCGGGATATCAGGTGCTGCCCCAGGCTGACGGCATCTGCGAGCTCATGATTGATACCGAGCTCTTCCAGCTGATTTATGTAGCCGTCGAAACCGAGGTATTCACAGGAGGCAAGCAGCAGCACTAAAAACACGGCCGGGATTTTTATCATTCTTTCCATGCCGCCCCCATGTTAATCAGGACAATACCGCTTTCCCGCACCTTTGCCGGGGTGTAATTGGGGTAATATCCGCGCACACCGATGTGAGCAAGCCATTGCGGCCGGTTCAGTTCCAGCCGCAGACCTGCGCCGGTCATTAACGTGCGAAAGGTACGCCATTCCTGATACGGGTTGGTGTAGGTGTTAATCCGCATATTGAGCTCCAGCTGAAGACGGGCCCTGGAGTCCGCCCGGGTAAAAGGATACCAGCCCAAATGAAAGCCCAGTTCGCTTTCGATCAGCAGATCACCAAAATCGGGGGCAAAGACATAGTCTTCCCAGTAATCCGGAAGAGGAAAAAGCCCGACTGAGGCACCAAGGGTGGCGGATTCCCGAAACAGTCTGTACCGACCCTCAAACAAAAGACCAAAGGGACGCAGGTAAGAAAAGATAACGCCAAAGTCTTTTCCCTTTTCCGGATAGAGTTCCGGAATCGATATGGATATGTCCTCCGTACCCGCCAGTCCCTCCACAATTCGGGTATAGTGCCCCGGTTTCTCCACCGTCAGACGGTACCGGCTTTCAGCGGGAATCTCAAAGCTGAGCTCCCCCGTTGCCAGGGTCCCCGGACTCGATCCGTCATGAAAGACAACCACCGCTTCGGCATCCGGCTCTGACCGCAAGGTAAAGCGCAGCGTCTGCCGGGCACGTTTTTCGGATTTTGCTTCCCGGATTGAACTTCGTAATCGTTCCAGGTCTGCATTGCTTAAGGGAGAAATCTTTACCAGTATATCTCCGGCCGCCTGTGCCGCAAGATCCGCGAGCAGAGATGGAAGAGAAGAGGGATCATCCTGAGAGAAGCTTCCCTGGTATACCAGGGAAAACGACGGCTTCTCCGCAATAAGATCAATCACCGTAAGCACCATTCTGCCGAAAAACACATTCTCCGTGGACTGTCCCACGAGAAAGAAACCGCGGACAACAGCATCCGCTTCCTGCAGCAGGGCGTATCCCCTGATTTCAGCAACGCCGTAAGCTTCGGTATCCGCCGTTTTAGAGGCGCTCCCCAGTTCCCCGGCCAGCAATTGGGCAAATTCCTTTGCCAATTCTGCCGTTTCACCGGATAAAGGTTCATCGTCAGTCCCGGAAAGATAATCCGGTGGAACTATCAAAAAGCTCCTGTCCTGAGCAGACAAAAAAAGAGCGCACAGGAGAAACTGGAGGATAAATACGAAGCGAATTTTCTTTCGGTACCTAATCATGCTGCCTTTCTGGTCCTATTATATCTCATCGGCACGGAGAATGAAATAATTCGCAAAAAGTGTGTTGAAACCCTGCCCCCCGGCGGGCTATACTGGTGGGCAATCATGGACGATGACCCTTACCCTCCGTCGCGTAGTATATCCCTCACCCACAATTCAGAAATCCCGGGGCCGGTATGCTAAGCAGCATTATTATTCTGGTTAGCCTCATTCTGTTGTCAGGTTTCTTCTCTGCCACGGAAACCGCGTATACCTCGCTGTCGTCTCTTCAGATTCAGCATCTGATTGAACGTTACGGCAGGCGGGGCCGGCGGGTCAAGGAACTTTCTGGAAAACCCGATATTCTTTTAACCACCATTCTGATCGGCAACAATCTGGTCAATATCGGCGCCTCCGCCATTGCTACAGAGCTGACAATCCGCCTTTTCGGCAGCCAGGCAATCGGCATCATGACGGGAATCCTTACCCTGGTTATTCTTATCTTTTCCGAGGTTACCCCAAAGCGGATCGCGATAATACACAATCAGGGAATCGCCCTGTTCACAGCTCTGCCGATCAGATTTCTCTCGGTGGCGCTTTTTCCGTTTATCTGGATCATCAGTATTATCAGTTCACTTATTACCCGGTTTTTCGCCTCTGAACGCAGGGAAAACGTCTCCATGGAAGGAATCCTCCATATCGTCAATGTGGCGGGAAATATGGGGGTTGTTAAGCAGTACGAGCAGGAGATGATTAAAAGCATCTTCCGGCTGAACGATGTCTCCGCCCAGGCAATCATGACCCACCGAACCGAGGTTTTCAGTCTCGAAAAAAACCTTACATTGACCGAGGCTTTTCCGGAAATGATCGAAGAGGGCTTTTCCCGGATTCCCGTTTACGACAAGGACCCTGAAAAGATTGTCGGAGTGGTTCTGTTCAAGGACGCTGCCCGGGAAATCGCCAACGGCAGAGGAAGCATGGCGCTCCAGGAACTTATGCTGGAGCCGATGTTTATTCCTACCATAAAGAAAATCTCCGATATCTACACCGCCTTCAAAGGCGGCAAACTGAACCTTGCGGTGGTCATGGACGAGTACGGCGGACTGGCGGGGATAGTGACCCAGGAGGACGTAATAGAGGAACTTTTCGGAGAGCTCTATGACGAAAACGAAGAGAAAGGCCGGGAGAGAATCCACCATATAAAGGGCAACCGTTACCGCATTAAGGGGGACACATCTCTCAAGCAGATCGAGGACAGCCTGGGAATAGAACTGCCCCATGGAAAGTATGTCCAGACCATTTCCGGCTATATCGCCGAACTGCTGGACAGGCTTCCTCAGCGCAACGAGACAGTGGAAACCGAATGGGGAGAGCTGACCATAGAGGGGATTGTACGCAACCGTATTACCTCGCTGCAGCTTGTCCTGAAAGAGCGGTCAAAGTCAGCAGGAGACGAGAACAAGCACTCATCGGTGGTGTAAGAAACAGGAGGGACCAACCATGCGAATAACCGCTCTTGTTGGCAGCCGGAGAAAAAACGGCAATACAATCATAATTGTTAAAAACCTGCTCAAGACAGCAGAAGCATCCCTTCCCGGGGCCGAAACAGAGATCCTCTACCTTGGGGATTACACTATTGAAGCGTGTACAGGCTGCGAGGGCTGCCGCACAAGCTGGGACTGCGTTATTCAGGATGATTACCCTGCGATTGTCTCCAGCATAGATAAAGCCGACGCCCTGGTTCTCGCCTCTCCCACCTACTGGTACACCGTCTCCTCGGATATGAAGCGCTTTATCGACCGCAGCTACAGCCTGATCCAGTACCCCGTCAGCCGGCATGAGTGGATCAGCAAGTATTCCGGATCAGGCAAGGTATGTGTAACCGTCGCGGTCTGTGAACAGCATGATGAGTCGATGATGGGCAGCACCCTTACACTTCTGAACGATTTTTCCCGGGACCTGGGAATCGAAGTAGTTGCATCCATAAAAGCTCTGGGCCATTTTGAAGCAGGGAGCGTGAAGGGAGATTCAGCTGTCATTGACCAGGCAAAGCAGGCAGGCAGGAAACTGGCAGAAAAACTGGGCCCTGTTTGACTGGGTCGGCAGGGCTTACTGCGAGTCTTCCCCTGTATCAGTAACGTCCCGTGCCTGCTTCTGTTCGTGCCGGAAGACGTCCGAGAAATCAGAATCCCCGCGCTGGATCATTCCGCTGAAACGGGTTTTAAGCAAATTACGAAAAAAAACTCTTGATACGGGAATCAGCAGCAAAAAGCCGATGACATCGGTAATGACACCCGGAGTGATCAGAACAAGACCGGCACCAAAAATCAAGAGGCCATCGATCATATCGTCCGCCGGGAAAATCCCCTGCTGCATAGTGTGCCGGATCTTCATCCAGACCTTGAAGCCCTGCTGCCGTGCGAGGGCCGCCCCCAGGATCCCGGTGCCAAGGACAAGCAGAATGGCCATTCCTGCACCAATCCAGGACCCGATCTTTATCAGCAGATACAGCTCGATAATCGGCAGGAGAGTAAAAAAAGGAAGCAGCCGTATAAACATAATCCACCCCTTCTGCAAATCAGGGTACCCAGGAAGCACATGCAGGGTCAACGACTTTCACAGAAAATCCGGGGTAAAACTGATATTGGAAAACAGGCATATATACTGAAAACAATATGAGAAAACGGTCTGCCCTGATCATTTTTAACAGAAATTAAACATAACTTCATAGGAAATGGTACAAATATACACTACTATCTCGTCATGACCGGCACCAAGCATACCGGCTTTAACCTGGATAAAATAGAAAAGTCACTTACTACATTTCGCAGCCATTTTAGAGAGATAAATGCCCTCCTGCTTATGAGCCGGGAAGATTTTACACCCCTGATCGTATCCCAGCTTATGGAGGCCTATGAGTTTGCAAACCATTTATGGAAGAACAGTATTAATCTTTTTTCTCCCTCCGGTCTTTACCATATGCTTGAACTGAACCATATTGTATTATGCGGTACCGATAAAACCCGGCGGATGGAATACTTTGCCCACCTGCAGGAGACCCGCACAAAATTCCAGAAGAACATAAAATCAATCCTTGAGTGGTACAGAAAAAAATACAAGAAGCATACACCATACCGGCTGGCAGCGGGCTATTACACCCGAGCCCTGAGTCATCCTCAGCTCTTTGTTGAGGGAAACCACCGTACGGAAAACATCATCATAAATTATTATCTTCTGGGAGAGGGCCTGGGCCCCTATGTCATTTCACGGGATACAGCGACCCAGTACCTGAATCTTTCGGGTATGATAAAATTCAGCTATAAGGGGGAGTGGATCAGCGATATGAAGCGCGGCAAATATGAAACGGTATTTGGTGAGTTCCTGCGCCGGTACGGCGAGACTGATTTTCTTTCGGGATAAGAAATGGACTGGTCAGCCTTTCTCTACAATCCGATTCTAACGCTCTTACGGATCCTTGGCGGTCTGGGTATTTTTCTCTACGGCATGCAGACCATGAGCGGAGGGATCCATCAATGGGCGGGCAACCGGCTGCATGGATTCGTGCAGGGACTCACCGCAACCCCCCTGTCCGGTATTCTGACAGGCATGGGTGTTACCACCCTGATCCAGTCTTCATCGGCCACCACAGTTGTGCTTGTTTCCATGGTTAACGCGGGACTGATACCATTACGAAACTCCATTGCGGTAATCATGGGGGCCAATATAGGAACCACCTTTACGGCCTGGGCGGTATCCCTGTTGGGGTTTTCTCTGGACATATCGAGCTTTGCGTTGCCTGCTATTGCACTCAGTCTGCCCTTTCGGTTCAGTAAACGGGAAGCAAACAAGCGTTTCGCCCAAATTCTGCTGGGATTCGGGCTGCTTTTTCTCGGAATAAACGAGATGAAGCTTGGGCTGTCTGTTCTGGACCAGAGTGATGTTATCTCCCGTGTACTGCTTCATTTTCCGGAAACCGGATTATTGTCCCGTTTGATCTTTATTCTCCTTGGAGCAGGCTTGAGCCTGGCCCTGCAGTCATCCAGTGCGGCGATTACCCTGACCCTCACCATGGTCTATCTTGGGCAGCTCCCTTTTTCGCTGGCCGCAGCGATTGTACTCGGCGAGAATATCGGGACCACCCTCACGGCGTACGTTGCCTCTTTGGAGATGTCTGTCGAGGCCAAACGCTGTGCCCGGTCGCATATGCTTTTTAATATCTTCGGTGTCCTCTGGATGTTTTTCCTGGTTGACCCGATGATCCTGTTAGTAGATCTTTGTGTTCCCGGGGCCCTTCTGGAACCTTCAGCGATCACCTTCCATCTCGCAGCCTTTCACACCTTCTTCAATAGTATAAACACTCTTCTTCTTGCCGGATTTATTCCCCGTATAGAGAAACTCGTCTCTTGGCTTGTTCCGGAAAAGGAAACGGATCTCCAAAAACCGGGCAACATACCATGGATACGCGGGAACCTGCCGGATGCCGGGGATGCAAACCTTATCAACGCCCGGGGGGCGGTTATCCGCCTGTCCCGGGAGGTGCGGATAATGGCCGACTATGTTATCAATTATTTTGAACCGAGCCTGACCGACAAGACGGAGCTGGCGTCCCTGATCGAGGAGAAGGAGATCTCCATCGACGGAATGGAAGAATCCATCCTCGCCCACCTGTCGGAATGCGCGCTGCAGCATCTTACCGAAGAGCAGGCCCAGTGGGTGGCCGCCCGTATGCGGATTATCGGAGAATTTGAACGCATCGGTGACGGCCTGGTAACCATCCATAATCTGGCGGAAAAACTGGTTAAGCGAAAAGACGGTATAAGCAGCGAAAAAATAAACCAGTTACTGGAAATTGCCTTTTCGGTCAGGGACTTTCTGGAGTATATATCCACCTTGCTGGACCAGGATGTCGCCGACCAGGAGATGAAACTGGCCCGTACGATGGAAGAGGAGATAAACCAGTTCAGAAGTAAACTGGACAAAACATCCAGAAAGCGAATAAAGTCGGGTGGGAATTTAAAGGGGGAACTTTTATTTATGGAGATTGTCAGGCGCTTTGAGATACTTGGAGACGACTGCATCGTTATTGCAAAAGACCTTTCCCGATAGATGCCATATCTGCATCGAGAGGTATAAGAAATGCCGGAGATTCTTCTATAAAAGCAGAATCCAGCTCCCGATTCCAATACATATCTGGGCAACATAGTATGTTGAAAGAATCAACAATTCGTCATATTTAACAGGACGTATGAATTTATTCCAGGCAATAATACAATCCGAAAGCGCTATCAGCACGGCTCCGCCGACAAGCAGAGGCTGCCCTGTACCAAAGGCCGCCGCAATAACCAGAGCTGTAATAGCGGTGTATCCGCACACCGCCCAAAAAAGTATCGAGTCATCTATGTTCGGCTTGAGAAACAGCACAAGGTAAAGCAGCAAAGCCAGGGAAACAATCACGAGAGACATCAGATTGAAGGCTCCGACTGCAAGAAACGCCGCAAGATAGCCGGTATGGGCGAAGAAAAAACCGATCAGACCGTGAATAAAGGTCTCATCCCCGCTGGATAAAAAGAAGTCGCCTACCATGGAGGCTGCCAGGGCAAAGCAAATCCCCGCCAGGTACAGGGATACGCCAAGACCGTTATAAACGGCGTATGCGGCGACCAGCAGCACAACACTTCCGGTTACCATCATTTTTACAGGGATTTTTCCCCTTCCCTGTCGCGCATAATATACAGAAACTACCCCGAAAATTGCAGGAAAAATCCACAACACAAATTTTGTAATCATGATAGTATTTTACTATCCTGCTGAACCACTGGCAAGACTGATTTCTGATCATTGCTTTTTGTCAGCAGTAATGGAGATTACTGTTCTTTTCCACAAATGGCTGTTATACTGTTTTTTAACAGATAAAATATACGAAGAAAAGGAGACTTCGCTTGTGAATATCAGACTAAAACTCCTCCTGGCCTTTCTATGCTTTGCCGTAATACTTGCAGGGGTCGTTCAGGTTACCCTGGTCAGTTCCCGCAGTGTAGTAGCCCTTGCAACCCAGAGCCGTTACTCCACCGCTGCTCTGGCGGATTGGAACAGGCTCAATCTGGTCAACAACAAGCTCTTGTCTGCTGTCAATGCTCCGGATTATTTTCAGCAGAACTGGCCGAAGGTCAACGAGTCCTTTCACCAGAACCTGACAAGGCTGATTGAGTCCGAAGACTTAAACCGTATTCCCCGGGTTGCCGGAGAACTGGAAAGCCTTTCGAATCTGTATACATTGATCAAGCCGAATATTGATTCCATAGGGAATCTTTTCATCTCCAACGATAATACAGACCTCACAAGCAGGCTGCGAAGTCAGAGTCTTTACCAGCTGTTGGAGCAGCTAAAAACCAACAGAAGTGAGGCAACCCTTTATATAGAGGCACTTCGCTTTGAAAACCTCATTAACAGCCTGGAGATCTCCTCCGACGCCTTTAACCAGCTGCTTACACGCTTACCCAACCTTCTGGATGAAGAAATACAGCAGGTCTCAGGCAGGCAGCAGCTGATGGTGCTGGCTGCAATCATTCTGGTAGGACTTGTTTCCGCACTTTTTGCAGTACTGTTTTCCGGCCGCATAAGCAAACGGATAGTCCGTATAGAGGAGGTTATGAGCGCTGTCTCCAAGCGCAACCTTACTGTACAATCAGAAGTTGAGGCCAGGGACGAAACCGGCCGGCTCGCTAACCATATAAACGCGGTCATTTCCAACCTGAAGAATATTATTGACGAAATCAAACAGGGTTCTTCGGAAGCAATGCATCTGCAGGAGGAGCTAGCAACCTCTACCGCTGAATCCTCCGCTGCGATGACAGAGATCGCGGCAAATATCAAGAATATTGAACGGCAGTTCACCTCCCTGGATGAGGTAATCCAGAATGTCGACAGATCGGTGAATTCCATCGGCCGTCTTATCAATGCCCAGAACCAGGGGATTGAACAGCAGTCGACCGCAATTGTCCAGTCGTCCTCGGCTATTGAAGAGATGGCCGCATCAATTCAGAACATATCCCGCCTGGCCCAGGAACGGGCGGATGGTGTAAACAGCCTGGTCAACGTTACAGCCCGGGGATCCGAACGGGTAGAAACGACTTCAGCCCTTATCCGGCAAATCTCCCGGGAAATTGAGGGACTACTGGAGATCATCGATATTATCAATTCCATTGCCGAGCAGACCGATATGCTCAGCATGAACGCCGCCATCGAGTCCGCCCACGCCGGTGAAGCAGGAAAGGGTTTTGCCGTTGTCGCAGAGGAGATCCGCAAGCTGGCCGAATCTACGACTGAAAACTCGCAGATGGTAACCAAGTCGCTCAAGGCCATTACAAGCCGTATAACAGAAGCCGATGAAAGTTCTCAGGAGAGCCTGTCGACTCTGAAAGAAGTCAACGCGGAGGTCGACAATACCTCCAAGGCCTTCACCGACATCTCCCAGGCCATGGTTGAAATGGCCAACGGAACAACGGAAGTCGTATCCGGCACCACGGAGGTACGCAGCGCTTCCGACGAGATCAAGCAGGGTGCAGGTTCCATCCAGAAAGAGGCGGAACAGATTTCCCTTAATGTACAGGAGGTACGGCAGCTCTCGTCCCAGGTACTGAACGGCATCCGTGAGATTGATGCCGGAGGCGAAGAAGTAATTAAGGCCATCGGCTCACTTAACGAGGCAGGTCAGCTCACCAGGGAAAATATGACAAACCTTTCGGCCATGGTTGCCCAATTCATTACCAACGGGGACGAGGCCGAGGAAACTGCCCACAAAGAAGCCGCCGAAGAGAACGAAGAAACAGAAGAAGAGACAGCGGTTAGAATTTCTGACTGATGCAGCTTGAAGAAGCCCGGAGAGGGGGATACACTCTCCCCAGTATGAAGTATACAACACCAGCAGTCCTGCTGCTCAGTTTGTTTATTGCCGGGTTTTCATCCTGCTCTGTGGCAACCTCGATTCAGCTCGACGATCCAGTCTCAGGCTCGGTTGACACAAGGGTAACGATGGACCCACTGCTGCGTCAGTACCTGGGCGACCTGGCGGAGATACAGGGACCCAGGGTAGATGACGACGCAAGTTTCTTTGATACGGCGGCCCTGACCGCCGGGTTTTCCGCCGCCGAAGGGATCTCCCTTACAGGTATTGTACTGGAAGCCCCGGAAACCCTGCGTATTCTCGCACAATTCCCGGATATTCAGCGTATTTTTCCCGAAGACATCAGTACCCGGGGGAATTCGGTTTTCCACTTTCAGCGCTCCGGGAATACCGGGACATTGAGCATCCGGGTCGATGCCCGCAACGTTGCATCTATCCTGGAAATGGTCCCCTTCGGCAGTGATCCGGTTTCCCAGACCATAACCGGGGTTTTTCAGAGCGGAGGAGACGAAGAAGAGCTTAAAGAAATGCTGGTCTGGACATTTGAGGAATATGCTTCTGCCGAAACAATAGAAAAGATGATTGATTCCGCCGCCATACTCCTGCGCATTCAGGTCCCGGGAAGGATACAAAACGTGGACGGCGGTATTCGGCTGTCCGAGAACACCGCCGAGTTCAGTATTCCTCTTTTACGATTTATGAGCCTTAACCCGCCTCTGGAATATGCCGTCAGGTACTCGCTCTGAGTCAAGAAGATACAGAATCCTGCTGCGTTCCCGTTGGGAAAAGTCTTTGATCACAACATCCGGTTTTAGTACCCCTTCTGCTTGAGATCCGGAGGTTTTCAGAGCAAAACAGAACAGCCCCGCCCGTTTGGCAGATTCAATTCCCGGCGGTGAATCTTCGATAGCCGCTGCCCAACCGGCAGGGATACCCATGCGTTCAAGTGCTGTTCTGTAGGGTTCCGGATCGGGTTTACAGTTCTGAACCTGATCGCCGGCAACCCGCACGTTAAAATACAGGGACAAGCCCGCCGTACTCAGTACACGGTCAACATAGGCTGTGGCCGACGAGGATGCTACCCCTGTGGCGACTCCCAGAGAACGCAGCTCAGTCAGCAGCTCAGGAACACCGTCCCGGGGAGACAGCGGCTTTACAGACAAGCGGTCCAGGCTGCGCTGTGCCTGGCGTTCCGCCAGAACCTTCGCTGACAGATCCCCGCCGAGCCGGTGTTCGTGAATCAGAATACTCCACATCTCCTCGTCCGAGACTCCGATAAAGCGCCGGGTATCTTCAAGAGACAAGGGTATTTCCAATTCTCCGGCAAGGGACAGCAGTGTTTCCGCATGAAAGGGTTCAGAATCTACCAGAACCCCGTCCAGATCAAAGATGACAGCCTTCAATGAGCGGCCTCCTCCCTCTTTGCTGCCGGAGGGCTTACCGGAGTTAAACGGACCACCGGCTTTCCGCGACTGGCCACAATAATCTCCCTTCCTGCCATGGCTTCGGAGACCAGTTGAGCGAAGTTGTCCCGGGCTTCCTTCATGGAGACTATTCTGATCCACTGATGAACGTAATTTCTTACAAGATCATCAACTCCGCGGTCCTCATAGGCGTTCTCTATGGCCGTGAGGACTTCTGTATCATTCAAGGAGGTAATCCGGGGCAGAACCTCCTTTATGTCGCTGATTTCAAGAAGCTCACGCAAGCGGGCGGCCTGCGCATCATCATCGTTTCGAAAATAGAGGGCCGCAGCAATCCCGACCAGCAGGTTCTGGTTCGGCAGGCTGTACTCTGTTGTTCCCCGCAGGGGTTTAATCAGCCGGTCATCAAAACCAAGCTTCCGCAGGGGCTGCCGGCCGACTCGTTGTACGTCATCCTTAAGCCAGGGGTTGGCAAAACGCCGCAGGATCTTTTCGATATATTCTCTGTGTTTTTCACGGTCAAAACCGTAGCGCCTGACAAGAACCTCGCCGCTCTCCTCCATGGCACCCCGGACTATCTGCCGGATCTGATCATCCCCAATGCTCTGGTCTATTGTCCCGTACCCGTGAAGGGACCCCAGGTAGGCGGCAATGGCATGTCCGGTGTTCAGGGTAAAGAGTTTTCTTTCCACAAAGGCGGTCAGGGTGTCGGTTAACTGCATCCCGGCAATTTCAGGCACAGCTCCTGCAAAACCGCCGCGGTCAACGATCCACTCACTGAAATCCTCTACCCGTACCCGCAGCACATCATCGGATTCCTCCATAGGGGGTACGATCCTGTCGACCGCGGAATCTGGAAAGCCTGCATATTTTTTTACGTAGGCTTTTGTTTCCTCATCCAGAGACTCTTCCACCAGCTCTTTTAATTTAGATGAAGCATTTACCATGTTCTCGCAGGCTATAATATTGACCGTGCCGGAGCTGCCTTTCTGTCTGCGTCGTTCCAGTCCGGCCGCGATTCTGAGGGCAATATGCTCCAGAACATTGGGACCTACAGCCGTTGTTACAATTTCCGCCCCGGCGATGGCATCCAGCAGGGCGTCATCATCCGGGTAACAGCCGTCTACAGGAGAAACGGTCTCTTCGCTACGTGTTTCACCGACAATCTCAACAGTATATTCACCCCTCTTTTGCAGTTCAGGGATTATGATGTCGCTGATATCCACGAACAGTACCCGGTATCCGGACCGGGACAAGAGGGCGCCAATAAATCCCCTGCCAATATTTCCGGCACCGAATTGTACCGCCAGTTTCATATCTTTTTCTTCTTTCATGTTTCCTTCCAAGCGCTTCAGCCAAACTTTTGGCTGAACAGTGTTAACAAACGTCCCTGAATTTCCCGCCTGTTACCACGGGAAAGGACTTCTGCAAAATCACCAAAGTCCGTCAAGGCGATGACAATCTCCGAAAGGGCGTGAGTTTGAACGGGCGAAGCCGTCAGCGGTGCGGCAAGAACCAGCACCGTCGGTTCCATTGGCACAGTCTGGATAACCCCCGCCCGGGGTTCGGGAATCCCTTCGGTGCGGCAGTGGAGAATACGGACATTCAATTCCTCGAAAATCAGGCTTCCGTAGGATTCCCGGCGCTCAAAGTCCACTATCATGATTTCATTGTCACAGTCTCCCCGTCGGGCCAGGGCGGCGACAGCCTGTGCCAGGAGGCCCAATTCGGGAACGCGCTTTTCCACAAAGAATCCGCTGATTACCGACATAATTACCGGCAATGAAAGCTCCTGGACCTGCTCCGAGACCTTTGCAACTTCACGCCGTTTTTCCTTCTGCACAGGTTTTTCAGGTTCTTCATTCGTCTCCCGCGTCTCCAGTTCTGCCGCGGTTTCCCTCAGCTGTCCCCGGATCTCCTGAGGCGAGGAATCCGCCCTGATGAGAACATGCCTGCATCCCCGGACCTTAAGGGGAAACGAAGAGACCACCAGATCATATTCGCCGGGTGTCTGGTTTTCCTCAAAACCCGGGTCCCAGTGAGAATCGATAAGCACCCCCCGGGGGAATACGTCCCGTACCAGAGCGGCTATGTAGTCGGACATTCCCAATCCTTCCACACAGAGTATCCGTACACGAAACTCCGGCGCGTGCCGGGTCTGAAGAACCTCTATATGTGCCCCCAGTGCGAGGGAAGCCTCATGGATCTCCCTCCGTACCTGGGAGGGCGAGAACTCCGGCAGACGTTCTTCCATCTCAATCATGAACTGCGAAACCAGAGCCGCCGCTTCCGGGGTATCCTCCAGTCCGGGATAAGGGTGCAGACCGATCTCACGCCACCGGGGAATACCCAGGTCTATTCTGCGAGCCGCGGCGGCAAGGGTCATACGCAGATAGTTCAGCAAGAGGCGGTCATCGTGGAGCCATACACGCCGGGACACCTCCAGCCGCCCAAGGGTATGCTCGATTACAGAATTAACAGGCGTCCACAAATTACCAAGATAGTTTTCCACCGAATCAGCGGAAACGGCAGCGATTTCCAGAGAAGAAAGGACCCGTGCCAAAAGCAGTACTTCCTGATCCTCCTCTGTACTAACAGAGAGCAGCTCCCCGCTGTCTGCAGCCAGCATACACCGGGCCGCCCGGATGTAGGGCTCCGGAGTATTCATTCCGGAGGGGGCAAGGCGCTGAAGGTTGCCTGTTACAGGTATCCGCCGGGCAAGCAGAAAAAGATAGGAGTAGAGCATTCCAGAGGAGGTCGGCGACAGGCGGTGTCTCAGGATATCCTCTGCCGCGCGGATCATGGTAAAAAAGCGGTCCCGGCAGGCCCGAACCCCGATAAGACGAAGCAGCCGCTCTTCTCCGTTCTCGGTTTCAACCCCGCTCTCATCTCCATACAGCAGATACACTGGCACCAGGTTCGGAAAAGCTGATAAGAACAGCATCCGTATTTCCGTTTCATCGGCGATCATCCGGACACCGGTTCCCTTCTGCCGTTCGATGTATATGGATCCGGGCAGAATTTCTTCCAGAGCGGAGATATCACTGCTGACGGTAGAATCGCTGACAAAGAGTACGTGGGCAATCTCGGATAGTTTTATCCAATCCGCCGCCAGAATCATATAGAGCAGAATAAGCAGGGGACGCTGACCGCTTTCTGAGACAGCCGAGAACCGGACAGCGTCGGCACTCTCCATAAGCCGCTTTGGAACCGGATCAATCAGGCGTACCCCAACCCCCCTGCGCCGTTCCAGACGGACTCCCCGCAGGCTCAGACTGCGCTCAAGAATCTCCAGATCACGATGAATCGTCCGTACTCCCGCCCCGGTTGCTTCGGCGATCTGCTCTACCGTGGTATAGTCTGAGCTTTCCGCGAGAAGTTTAATTACCGCCAGGAGTCGGGATGTCATGCTTATTCGTCCATCCAGGGAGACAGATTATCAGGCACCAGGGTACGTGCCGCGGCACGGGCCGCATCTGCATCGGGGGCGCTCTTCAGCTGTACAGCCAGCTCTTTCAGGCTGCTGCTGCTTATTTTCGACAGACAGGCCTTCAGTTCCGGAATAGCATTGATCCCCGCGCTGATCTCGTCCACGCCAAGGGCAAGAAGGGCAAGAGCGGAATCAGCATGGCTTGCCATGTCCCCGCACACCCCGACGTGTATGCCTGCTGCATGGGCCCCTTCAACAATCCGTGAGATCGCGGAGAATACCGCTGGATGGAACTCCTGATAGTATGCCGATACCCGGGGATTCCCCCGATCTACAGTAAGCAGATACTGGACAAGATCGTTGGTACCAATACTGATAAAATCCGCCTTGCGGGCAAGGGTTTCAACGATCATGACCGATGCCGGGGTTTCTACCATAATTCCCACAGGCAATCCTGCAGCGGAAGCAGGAACCAGAGAACGGACGGCATCAATCTCCGAAGCGGAGATAACCATCGGTATCATCGCTTTTACAGGATAACCTTCGGCGAAGATCCGGGCGATAGCCTCAATCTGGGTTCTCAGCCGGTCTTCCCGGGCCAGAAGATACCGGATACCCCGTTCTCCAAGAAAGGGATTGTCTTCCTGCGGGTGAGATGCATACGGCAAAGGTTTGTCCGCTCCGCAGTCAAGGAGCCGAACAATCACCGGTGCAGGTGCCATGGCTGCACAGACAGCCCGGTATTCATCGGCCTGCTGATCCAGGCCGGGAAAATCGGAGAACCGCATAAAAAGGAACTCCGTTCTGAACAGGCCAATCCCCGCCGCACCAAAGGAGGCGGCCTGTTCTGCTTCGGCTACACCGCCGACGTTGGCCATCAGCCCGTAAGGAGATCCGTCGGCCAGCTGGGGAACAGCCTCTCCGGACCAGCGCCTGCGTTTTTCCGTCTGTTTATCCGCTTTCTGTTTACGATACTGTGCCGCCTGGATCTTTTCCTGATTCACCTTCGTATCCACGGTTCCCGCGTCTCCGTCAACCAGCACCTGCTGACCGCTTCTGACCGCAGCGATCAAACCGTCGACCCCGGTAACACAGGGAATGGAAAGTGAACGGGCAAGAATGGCGGCATGGCTGGTCCGGCCCCCTTTTTCAGTAATAATCGCCGCTACCCGCTCCGTGTCCAGACGCGCCGTTGCCGACGGGGTAAGCTCTTCAGCAACAATGACGCTGTTCTCGGGCAGCTCGCCGGGGTCGCTGATGGAACCGTAATAGATGGCTTCCGCCAGGCGGCGTCCGATGTCCCGCAGGTCGCCAGCCCGCTGCTTAAAATAGTCCGACTCCAGTTCCTCGAACTCTTTGGCAGTCTCTTCAACAAAATCAATAACCGCCCGTTCGGCAATGGCGTCATGTTCCATGATTGCCTCTTCAACCGCCTCTGCCATGTCCTCGCCGGTCAGGATCTCCAGGTGTCCTTCGAAGATCTCCGCTTCATCTTCCCCGATCTTTTCCCGGATACGTTCGATAAGCTGGGTATAGTACGCGGAGGCAACCTCCAGCCCTCTGGAAAAGCGCTCCATTTCACTCTCAGTGCTGCGCCGGGTATGAGATCTGGCACCGCTGGTATTACGGCTCGAACTCGGCCCGGTACGGCCCAGGGGGACCTCCCGTTCATGAAGCAGATATACGCTCCCGGTTCCTATACCGGTAGAAGAAGGGATTCCTTTCAACATTGGACGGAACCCTCGGGCTGCAGAAGGCCGGTCAGGGCTTCAAAGGCCTCCTTTTCGTCGGGACCCTCACAGATCAGGGTTACCTCATCCCCCTGGACAATACCCAGCTTCATGAGCTTGACAAGACTCTTGCCCGGGGCCTCCTTTCCATTGCGTTTCAGAACAACCTGGGACTCAAATTTTCTGACCTCTTTTACAAAACGGTTCGCAGGCCGGGTATGAAGTCCCTCTTCATTGGTAACCACCAGGTTCCCTTTAAGCATTGTATCCTCCTTGCCCTTACCCTCAATCGAATTCACCGGCTTCAAAGGCAGCCGCAAAATCCTGCAATACCGAAACAGCCTCGTCGTTGTTTCGGGCGCTCCGAAGGGCTTGCACATACTTTTCGCTGTCACAGAGTTCGGCGATCTGCGGCACCGCCTCCTGGTTGTGCTCCTCCCGGTTTGCAGCGCCGGCGAAGATCAGCACATCCACCGGATCATTCTCTTCATCGCCAAATTCAACCGGCGAAGAGAGGGTCAGAAGGGCGTATCCCGTTTTCAGGACCCCGGTTTCCGGCTTTGCATGGGGCATAGCAATCCCCGGAGCAACGATAAAATAGGGCCCTATTTCCCTGTGGTTACTGATCATCGTCTGGACGTAGCGATCCTCGATCAGACCAGCGTCGATCATCATTCGGCCGCCGATTCTGACAGCTTCCTCCCAGTCACGTGCCGAACATCCGACCGCGATAGTCTTACTTTCAATCAATCTGTCCACAAAACAGGCCATACAGGCATCTCCTTTACTATAGGGTGTGCTTCATCTTTATCGCCGACCGGAAAAAACAGGTCCTTTCCAATATATTCCGCCGCATGTACCATGAACTCAGGTAACTGCGGCGGAAGCGAAACACTTTATTATACATCCACCGGGGTCTTGCCCGATAGTTCCGCGACAATCTCATCATACTCAGGGGCATTCACAAAGTTGGTAATGCTGAAGTGCCGGGCATTGGGCGCCGACTGGCGGGCACGTTCGGTCAGGTTGACATGAGAGATGACCAGATCCGCGTCCGTCGGGACTTCATCCACCGGCGCATGCTCTACGTGAACATTCAGCCCTGCGGCCTTGAGTTTTTTCTTCAGCCGGTTTGCCCCCATGGCACTGGATCCCATTCCGGCGTCACAGGCGAAAACGATCTTGGATACCCTGCCGAGCCCCTTGAAATCCTGGGTCTGCTTCTTTGCTGCCTCAAGTTTGTCACCGGCTTCACGGTTTATCCTGTCGAAGCGGCGGACAAAGGGCATGGCAACAATAAAGCTCACTGCAGTGGAGACGATAACGGCCATCAGGATTCCGAGGTGACTGCCTTTTGCCGCAACGGCCATCAGGGCAAAGATGGAACCGGGGGACGGGGTCGCGAAGGCACCGGTGCTCAGAAGGACATTGGTAAGAACCCCGGAGAATCCACCTGCTATGACCGCAAGGATAAGAACAGGATTCATCAGTACATAGGGGAAGTAGATTTCATGAATTCCGCCGAAGAAGTGGATGATGATGGCACCGGGAGTAGTGTCCCGTACGGTACCCTTGGTAAAGAAGAGGTAAGCTAAAAGAATACCCAGACCCGGGCCGGGATTGGTTTCGATCAGGAAGAGAATCGACTTGCCTGTTTCCTGCACCTGCTGGATACCAAGGGGACCAAAAACACCATGGTTAATGGCATTGTTCAGAAAAAGAATCTTACCCGGTTCCACCAGAATGGACGCCAGAGGCAGCAGACCCATGGAAATAATACTGTCCACACCGGCCATCAGAAAGTGGGAAAGACCATTGATTACCGGACCGATAACAATGAGGCCCAGCAGGGAGAGAAGTCCTCCGATAATTCCGGCGGAAAAGTTATTGATGAGCATCTCAAAGCCGACGGGAATGACGGGTTCAACCACTTCGTCCCACTTCTTGATCGCCCAGCCGCCCAGGGGTCCCATCATCATGGCACCGAGGAACATGGGAACATCTGCTCCGACAATAACGCCCATGGTTGCGATAACACCTACAACACCGCCCCGGACTCCCCAAACCAGTTTTCCACCGGTATAGGCGATGAGCATCGGCAACATGTAGGTAATCATCGGTCCTACCAGGGCTGCCAGTTTCTCACTGGGAAGCCAGCCGGTGGGAATGAACAGTGCGGTAATGAGAGCCCATGCGAGGAAAGCCCCGATATTAGGCATTACCATACCGCTTAAGAATCTGCCGAACCTCTGAATATGGGCCCGTGCACCTAACGCAGTACCTTGCATACAATACTCCTTTTTTCGTGTACTTGTGAAACCATGCTACGCCCGGTTCTGGAAATCCCGCAACAAAAAGCACTGCGATCCTGGCAGGTGGAAACTCGATTAAATTTGGCAGTTATGGTGAAGTTCGAAAAATCTCGCGAAAAATGGAAATGGATATTTTTATAACAATATAGAATACGATTCCACTCAGACAGATAATTCAGGGGCGGCTGTTTTCCGCTGCCCCGAATTATCCCTTGAAGAAACTAAAGATTCTGGAGTTTGACTGTCAGATCCGTCATCTCCAGGGCGGTCTCGGCGGCCTCCCAGCCCTTGTTGCCCGCCTTGGTACCGGCCCTTTCCACAGCCTGCTCAATACTTTCGGTGGTAAGGACACCGAAAACAACGGGAACCCCGCTCTCCAGGCTGACGGAGGCTACCCCCTTGCTGACTTCGTTCGCGACATAGTCAAAGTGAGGCGTACTGCCCCGGATAACCGCGCCCAGGCAGATTACTCCGTCACAGGAGCCGGAAGCGGTGCAGCGCTTCGCGGCAAGGGGTATCTCCCAGGCCCCCGGAACCCGAACAATAGTCAGGTTCTCACTCCGGACCCCATGACGGGACAGACAGTCCATGGCCCCTTCCAGCAGACGTTCGGTAATAAAGGAATTGAAGCGGCTCACAACAAGGGCAAAACTTTTGCCTTCCCCGTTATGAAGGGAACCCTCCAGGGTTTTTATGTCGGAATTGATATTCGTTTTCATAGTGCAATCTCCTTGAGTTTCCGGGGCGCATAGTGCCCCATCTGTTCTATCTTGGTTTGTACATACCGAAGGTTATGCCTGTTGCCGCCGTGATAGTGGGGTATTCTTTCCACCACCTCGATGCCCGCCCGTTCCAGGGCAGCCACTTTTTCAGGATTATTAGTCAGAAGGCGCACCCTGGTGTAGCCCGCTTTTTTGAGGATCGCAGCGGCGCTGCCGTAACGCCGAAGATCGGCCTCATGTCCCAGGGAAATGTTGGCGCTTACAGTATCCAGCCCCCGGTCCTGCAGGATATAGGCCCGGATTTTTTCAAAGATGCCGATCCCCCGTCCTTCCTGCTTAAGATAGACCAGGGCGCCCCCCTCGTCGGCAATCCGGCTCAGGGCTGCAGTGAGCTGGGGACCGCAGTCGCAGCGCAGGCTGTGAAAACCGTCTCCCGTCAGACACTCCGAATGGAGCCGTACCAGGGGGATTCCCCCGGAAGCTCTGCTTTCGAGGAGGAGCATCTCGGAGGCAGCGGGGTCCTCACAGCGGAATGCCCGGATACTGAACTCACCGTGCTCCGTGGGCATCATTGCAGAGTCCGTCTCTTCCAGGACAATATCCCCCAGGGCTTCCCGCCAGGCGATGATATCCTTGACGCTTATCAGGGGCATTCCCCATTCAGCAGCAAGCTTTTCCAGCTCAGGCCCCCGGGCCATGGTGCCGTCCTCGTTCATTACCTCGCAGATCAGGCCGCTGGGCTCGAGCCCGGCCAGGCGGGCCAAATCGGCGGAAGCCTCGGTGTGTCCCGGCCGGGCCAGAACCCCGCCTTTTTTGGCTATCAAAGGAAACAGGTGGCCAGGGCGAGTCAGCTGCTCCGGAACCGACTGCGGATCGGCAAGGATACGGGCGGTCAGAGCCCTGTCCGCCGCGGAGATGCCGGTGGTGATTCCCGCGGCGGCATCCACGCTGACCGTGAAGGCCGTGCCCATGCTATCCGTATTCGAATGCGTCTGGGGATGCAGTGCCAGACGCCGTGCGGTCTCTTCAGTGACGGACTGGCAGACAAGGCCCCGTCCGTGGACCGCCATAAAAGCAACCATCGCGGCATCTGCCAGAGACGCGGCCCCCACCAGGTCTCCCTCGTTCTCCCGCCCCTCGTCATCCCGGACCAGGACCAGGTTTCCGTGTTTTATCCGTTCCAGGGCCTGTCGGACCTGTTCCATTCTTTCCTCAATTCTTCTGCTCTTTTTCATCCTCTTTACTCCTGAAAATCATGTATATCCCAGGGATTCAAGCCGCTCACGGCTCAAGCCCGGCTTCTGCTCCCGGCTGCTGAAGTATCCCAGCATTCGGGCAACGTAACGTCCGATAATATCCGCCTCGATATTTACTCCATCCCCTGCTTTGCGGTCTGACAATACTGTCTTTTCCCATGTAAGGGGGATCACGTTAACCGTTATGCACGGCCCGGCGATTTCCGCAATCGTCAGACTAACTCCATCGATGGCAATAGAACCCTCGGCTACGCAAAGCGGCACAAGTTTCTGCGGAAGATCCAGGGAAAAGAAGACGTTTTTCTCCTCCCTCCGCACTTCCGTGACTCTTCCCGCGGCATCGATATGTCCCTGCACCAGATGTCCCCCAAGACGGTCTCCCAACGACATAGCCCGCTCCAGATTAACCCGCCGTCCGAGGCGGAACTGGCCGAAGGTGGTTTTTTTCAAGGTCGCAGACAGTACATCAACCAGAAAAGATCCTTTCCTGATTTCCGTTACGGTCTGGCACACACCGTCGACGGCAATTGAATCCCCTGGACGGGTACCATCCAGCACTTTGCGGCCGGTGATCTCCATCTGTTGATATTCCCCCCGCCGCTTAAAGCTGTGTATGGTCCCGATCTCCTCAACAAGTCCTGTAAACATACTCGTCCTCCTGTAACTGGATTTTACTTTTCAGCTCTTCCAGCCAGCCGTACCGGTAGGCGTCAAAGAGCTGCTGGTCTCCAATCCTTACCCAGCGAACTCCTTCAAAGGAGAGAGCCTGATTCACCAGGGGAATCCCTAAATCCCCTGCCGCGTCTACCCCTGTGCCAAGGATAATTGGTGCAATGAAGGCACTGAAACGGTCGTAGAGACCGCTTTTGAGGAAGGATGTAAGCAGTCCGGAGCCCCCCTCGACAAAGAGGGAGTGTATTCCCAGGCCTGCGAGAACTTTTAATGCCGCGGCAAGATCTACCCTGCCTGACGGATCAGCCGCCGTAACAGCCACCGTGACACCCTGCGCCTCAAGACTTTTCTTTGCTTCTGCGAAGGTTTCAGGGAATTTCTTTGGAGGGACGGTCAGCACAAGGAAGTTCCCCACCCCGCTCACACACCAGGCGGGAGGCCGGAGGAATCTTCAGAGATGAATCAAAAACCAGGGGCCGGGGACTTTTTCCATCAACCAGGCGTGTCGTAAGCTCAGGATTATCCGCCAGTACTGTGCCGATTCCCACAGCTACAGCGTCTCTTTCTGCCCGGAACCGGTGGGCTTCCCTGCGGGCAGCCTGATCGCTTATCCAGCGGGAGTCTCCTCCGGCAGCGGCAATACGGCCGTCAAGACTCATGGCGCATTTCAGATGAACAAAGGGACGGGAAAGGGCCATCCAGGTATTAAATGCATCGTTAAAATACCAGAAGGGCTCCTGATAATCTGCGACACTTACCCTGATGCCCGCAGCTTCTAGGGCCCGCAAACCCCGGCCGCGGATCTTCGGATTTGGATCGAGCTGACCGATATGTACATGCCTTATGTCGGCGGCGATTATTTTCTCGGTACAGGGGCCCTGGTGTTTTTCGGGTGATCTGTAGGAGCAGGGTTCCAGGTTGCAGTAGAGATCCGCCCCCCGGGCGAAGGGTCCGGCTGCCTGGAGGGCTTCCGCTTCGGCATGAAGACCTCCATGAAGACGATGGTAAGCCTCGGATAGAATCAGTCCGTTTTTTACCAGAACCGCTCCTACCATGGGATTCGGTGCAGTTTTGCCTCGTCCGCCGGCTGCGAGCTTAAGTGCCCGGTCGAGATAATAGGAATCCTTATTCACAGTACGCTCCCGGTCGGGGCGCAAGAATATGACGGGAGTACCGCCATGACACAAAAAAAACCCGGGCATACATAATGCCCGGGGCTTTTTGTTTACGACGGGAGGTAGGACAACGATACACAGCTGCGACGGCCGCTCTATTGCCGCGGCACAGCAGAAGACCCCTGCCCTGCTGGTTTTCTCCCATCCGGACTGTACCGTCGGTACCGGAATTTCACCGGTTCAGCTCCCCCTTTTACAGAAAAGACGAAGAACTCGCGGACTTTAACCGCCGGTCGGGAATTGTCGAAATATCTGATCGACGCACCCTGCCCCGAAAACCAGTAGTAATATACGTAATATCAGGGCACATGGTCAAGAGAGCGGAAAGCGGTTCAGCGCCTTCCGCTCAGCTTTATAATGTGGTGTCCGAATTGGGTGGAAACAACGGGACTGATGCTTCCCACGGACATCTTTTTGCAGGCCTCTTCGAACCTGGGCACCATCTTGCCGGGACCGAACCAGCCCAGGTCTCCACCTTTGGATTTGGAGGGACAGGTTGAAAAGTCCCTGGCAATGGCGGCAAAGTTTGCTCCGGACTTTATTCTTTTTACCAGCTCCTGCGCCAGAGCACGGTCTTTGACCAGAATATGGCTAGCTTTCCATTCCACCAGGTTTTCTCCTTTACGTGCATGTTGGATCACTTTTATACGGAATTTCACTTTTCTCCGCAATTATGCTTTTCAGTCTGACTTTACAAGCTCAACACTTTCCGGCGCGGGATGTTTCCGCAGATCCTCCCAGGAATTGATCGCAAAACGCAGCACCGCACAATCACCGGTGCCCAGGGGTATATTTTTCCCTCCCAGCAGCGACGCTGCTTCTTCAAAAGCGGGATTGTGTCCTACAAGCAGGACCTTGTCCAGGGAATTATCCATACCGGCGATAAACTCAAGCAGTTTGGCATCGCCGATATTATACAGATCGTCACGTGCATCCACAGGCTCCGGATAATCCGTCTCTTCTGCACAGATCTCTGCGGTTGCCCGGGCTCGAATGGCGGAAGATGTGATGATCCGCTGCGGAACAAGACCGGTCTTTTTCAGACGAGCGCCGATATGACGGGCCTGGAGGACTCCCCGGCGCTTAAGTTCCCTGTCCCAGTCGCGGTTGTAACCTCCCCGATGGGTTTTGCCATGACGTAAAAGAAGCAGAGTTTTCAACATAGGTGCCTCCTGTTTTATAATAATACCGATCATCCCGTATCGTAAACCGTGGCTTATTATTCCCGCAGCCCCTTAACGAAAAACACGGCTTGCTGTATTATTACCGCATAATGAAGAAAATACCCCAAGACCTCCACATCCATACCGTATATTCCATCGGGGACGGGGCAGTGGCACCCCAGATGACTATAGATTTTGTCGCCTCTATTGAGCATGCCGATATCCGAGGCATAAGCGATCACTTCGAGTATCTGCAGGGCAATGCTTTTGAATCCTACAGCCGGAACGTCAGAGCCCATGGTTTCTACCTCGGCTGTGAAATCAACAGCGGTGAGGAAACCCGGGAGGCCTCCGAATACCCCTACGACTATTTTATCTACCACTGCCGGGACAAAGCAAGCGAATACCGGGGCGCCGAATTCCTGGTCTCCACGGGAAAGCCGGTCATTATAAGTCACCCCATGGCGATGGGGGCGGACCTGTCCAGAGTCCCCCGGGAATGCTTTATAGAAATCAACAACCGCTATGTCTGGCGCGGCGATTACATGAGCTACTTTTCCCCCTGGACCGAAGCGTTCCATTTTGTATTCGGTTCCGACGCTCATCAGCCGAACTGGCTCAGCCAGACCATTGCCCGTAAAGCAGGACAAGACCTTGGAATAACGGAAAGCCTGCTCTTTTCAAAGATTACACCTGCACAGACTCGATAAAACCCTGCAGGGACTGGATTATGTAGCGGCGGATCTTGGTCTTTTCTCCTCCAGTGGTTTTCGGCGTAAAGAGGATCACGTAGTGCCTGGGCCGTTCTTCACGAAAACCCAACACAACACCGGAAAGATTTACAAGGCTGCTGCGCAGGCGAAGCTGTATGCCCTCCAGCAGGGTATTCTTCTGCAGTTCCGGATCGGTCTCAAACTGAACAGCCATTCCGATAGAGCTTATATCGATAATTTTTCCAGAGACAAGGGTATCAAAAATCGACACGTTAAACTGGGCAGATGAATCGTGCTCACAGTTTACCCTCACAAACTTCCTCCGACCCTTGGCTTCGCTCGCTTCCAGCACGGTAAGGATTATTTTGGTACTCTCTTTAATTCCGAGCTTAAGCTGGATAAAGCCGCAGGTAATCCCGATCTCCATGAGGTACTTTTTCTTTAGTTCTTCGTCGTTGTTATAGGAGAGGATCCCTATCCTGACATCATCAAGAGCGGGATTCCGCATGATTCCCCGAATATACTCTTCCCACTCATTTTCAGTCAGCCTGTCGTCAATATTTATAAAAAGGATTGAGTCAGGAAACTGTTCCAGCAGCTTTAATGCCCGGTTGTGATCCTTTAGACGATAAACCTCATATTCATTCTGTACCAGAGTGTAGATAATATCGTCCTGAATAACGCTGTGGGGATACAACAGAAAAACTTTTCGCCCGCTTATACTCATTTACGTCTGCCCCTAGTTATAAATTCAGGGTATACATTCTTACTGTTCGGGTCAAGAACACAGTATGTGATCTCTACAGCCGATGGAAACTCCTGAACTCCTCGATTAAAGTCGTCGCAGAGGGAATGTTCTCCACGACGGACTCTTTGAGGCAGTAACACGGGAGTCCAGCCCGGCCAGCCGCCAGGGTAGATTCTTTGTGATCACTGAGAATCATGCAGTTCCGCAGAGGTTCCTCCGCCAGGGTAGCTCCGGTAAAAAAGGGCTCCGGGTCGGGTAGTGTTTTTGCAAGCTCTTCGAGGCCTGCAAAAAGGGATGTGTGAGCTTTCAAGGAATGATTTTCCGGGGCAGCGCACAGAACAGTCCGAATACCCAGACTCTCAAGATTCTCAAAGAGTTCAATAATCCTCTCCCTGAATTTTGGGGACGGCTCTTCAAGATAGATCAGCATGTTTTTTAATTCCGGAACAAGACTTCGGGATACGGGAATACCCGGCGTCAGGGTGATGTTTTCATACTCATGACGAATGGCAAGAGCTGGCCCCACTTCCACCTCGTAGCGGGCCTCCTTGCGATCAAAAGAAACAGACACAAGACTATCCTTAAGCCAAAGCCTGAACTCAAGACCGTTGATCTCCCTGGGCAGGTGAGGTTCAAACCAGGCCTCTCCATTATCGATCTTCAGTCCGCCGAACCCGAAGATCAGACTCTGCCAGGTCCCACCGGTAGCTGCCATGTGCAGCCCGTCGCGGACATTGCCTTGAATGTCCTCCAGATCGACGTCGAGATTGCGGCTGAAAAATTTCCAGGCCTCCCGCAGGCGCCCTTCCCTGGCGGAGATAATCGACTGTACGGGAGCACCGAGAGAGGAGTCAAAGGTGGTAATCGGCGTATAAAACTCATAGGCCCGCAGGTGCTCTCCGTCGGAAAACTCTTCGGGCAGCAAAAAGGCCGCCATAAGCATATCCGGCTGTTTCAGGACCCGATGCCGGTATATCACCAAAGGGTGAGAATTCAAAAGGAGCGGATACCGATCCTTGGGAGTGTTCTCAAAATCCCAGGGTTCCCGCGAAAGAATATCATCATCCTGCAGATGAATACCCAGCTCGGGATCATAGGGAATGTGCATACCCTCCGCTGCCTTCATCCAGGTATCCACCTCATCGGGCTGCAGCCCCAGAATGCCGCTGACCCGCTGCAGCTGTTCAAAATGCTCCTCCGCCATCCAGTAATATACCTCACGGGCATAACGCAGGTGAAAGCGGGCCATCATGTTAGTATAGCAGTTGTTATTGACCAGGGCTGTATACTCATCAGGGCCGGTAACACCGTTAATGCAGAATCTGCCGCCTTTTCCCTGGTTAAAGAATCCCAGGGAGGCCCAGGCCCTGGCTGTCTCAAAGAGCATCTCCGCGCCCTCTTCCTGCAGATACTGATAGTCACCGCTTACCGCCACGTACTGACGTATTGCGTAGGCAATAGCGGCATTGATGTGATACTGGGCGGTCCCGGCAAGAAAATAGGCCGATGCCTCCTGACCGTTAATGGTCCGCCAGGGAAACAATGCTCCCCGCTCCGACAGCTCTCGTGCCCGGGCCCGGGCAGCGTCGAGCATGCGATATCGGTTACGCAGGATTTCCCTGGCACCCTGCCGCTGGGTAAAGGTAAAAAAGGGCATGATAAAGATCTCGGTATCCCAAAAGAAGTGCCCCTCGTATCCCTCACTGGTCAACCCTTTAGCAGCAACACTGCTGTCTATTAAAAAGCGGCCCGCCTGGTAGAGCTGAAAGAGACTGTAGCGGACTTTCTGCTGTACCTCGGGGTTGCCGTCAATGCGGATATCACTGATCCGCCAGAACTGGTCCAGTTGGTTTTTATGTTCGGTATACAGGGTTTCAAAGCCCCGCTCCGCGGTGGAGCGCAGATCATTCATCAGGGCCGAAAGGTCGGCTTCGTCGCCTTCCGGTACCAGCCGAATATAAGCAAACTTGCGAAATGTAACAGACTGCCCTTTGGAAACACGGAAAATGGTAGCCGTACCCGGCTGCCTGTCATCCGGCAGGGCGACAAGTTCCTGAGGATCCCGGTCCGCGGAGTGGGTTATACCGGATGCGACGGCAATTCTGCTCAAGCGGGTGCGCTCTGTCAGACCCACTGCATTGCCTTCCCGCTGAAAGCTGATGATCTGCTTGCTCTCCCCGGTATGGGCGGCTACACGGGGATCGCCGAAATCGATGCGGTTGGTGGTTCCGCCGTCGAGATAGGATTCAAAGACTACTGATGAATCACCGTCCAGTGGACTAATCTCGATCTCCATGGCAACGAGATAGGGATCTGCCAGGGAGACAAAACGGCGGCTCCGGTAACGCAGCTTCTCGCGGGAGGGAAGCTCCAGCACCATGCTCCGCTCCAGAGTCCCTGCCTTAAAATCAAGATGTCGCTGGTATTCCACCAGACGGCACTCCCGCGGACCCACCAGGGTACCATTTACCCTGACCTTTACCAGTTTCGGATTGGCGGTGTTCTGTATGGTCTGGTGAAACTTCGCATAACCGTAGGCGGATTCACCGTATTCAATTGGCCGGATCTCGTAAAATCCGTTTACATAGGTCCCGGGATGAAAATTCCCCTCTCCCTCCTCAAAATCGCCGCGTATGCCTATATAGCCGTTGCTCAGGGCAAAAAGGGTTTCGTTTCGGGGGACCAGTTCGGGATCAAACTCATTCTCCTGAAGGATCCAGGTATCTGATGTCATGGATACTCCTGCGAATATCAGATTTCGTTTATAAGCGCTCTATTAGTATTACTGTAATTAATATTGAGGAAGCTTACAACCGACAATTTTTGCAACCGCTGTCAGAATCCATGCACCTGATTCCTGGACCTGAAGACGATTGGATGCCAGGTAATCCATGATTTCATCCACCGGCAGGGGCCGCCGGGTTTTTCTGTTCAGCCTGAAAAACGCGGTTCTCATACCCTCTAAGGTCCGATAGCTTTCAAACCAGTCCTCCCGGACCAGGACCATGGCGGTAAAACCGAAACCTTCGATGATATGCCGCTCCTCCTCTCCTATTACCCGGTACACCCAGGCTTTAAAATCGGTGAAAGAACGCTGGCTGAAATGCTGCCACTGGGAAGCCAGAGCATAGTCGATAAACAGGTCGGCCAGCACTCCCGCATAGGGCAGCCCTGCCTGATTTATGCCCTTACGCAGTGATTTAAAAAGTGTGAGGTTGTCGGTAGCGGTATCGATCTTTTCATGAAGAACCAGGCCTTCCATCACCTTCGGCGGCATGGCATCTATTTCTATGCGTCGTATCGAATCTCCGGCGAGGTTCCCGGCAAGAACGCGTGGATCAGGAGGAGATAAAAAGGCGTGGGCCAGGTAGTTCATCCCGCCACTATACTCAATCAGAGACAGTCTGAACATGTATTCCCGGATTACGCGTCCTTTTCTACTGTCCCGAGACTATCTCGCGAGCCCGTTCCGCCTGGGAGGGATACAGATCTGCAGGAACTTTTTCGCTCCCCAGGACGAGAAAAACGATATGCCTGGCGCACTCGCTGCTGTCTTCCAGGCAGTAGCGCTTTTTCATCATACTTGTCAGGGACGGCATATTCTGCATTTTGTCATTGAAAAAAGGACATTTTGGAAGACACTCACATTCAGCCACGGGAAACCTCCTGATAACGATTATCAATCAAATTATCATGCATTCCGTTGATAAACACAATCTTTATCGCTCATTTTTTCTCTAAAGCGGCAGAAAACAATTGTTCCAGTTCTTCAGGCTGTATTTCGGAGAGCTCTTCCCGGGGAACACCCTCCCGTAGATAAAACAGGTACGTCCGTACAGGTTTTTTACAGAGTTTCTCCAGGGCCCGTCGATAAAACCACATCTGTACCGCGTACTCACGGGAAATCCGGTAGCGATTGGTTTTAAAATCCACACAGACAATCTCATTTCCACGGTCGGCAAAGAGGTCGATTACACCCTCCACCAGATGTCTTTTTTCGCCGATTTCGAGTCCCAGAGTAAAGGGGACCTCGGTAAAGACCGCGGTTCCATCGGGCATCTGCTCCCGGCGGAAAGAAGATTTCCAGAACCCGCGGGCAAGCTCCTGCGCGCAGGTGACAAGCTGATCCGCTTCTACTGAGGAAAAGCCGGCCAGCAGGGAATCAAACCTTTCAGGATTCTTACCGGTAATCATGCCCTCCAGAACATGGTGTACGAGGGTCCCGAAAAGCTCCTCCCGGTCGATGATAAGGGGGTCCACCGGAAGAGGGGCCAGGGGCATACCGGCTTCTCCCCCAAAAAGGCCGGTGAAAAGTCCATTCAGACGGCTGACGCTCAAGGGAGGATTAAAGCGGGGCATTGTGAATGGGGGCTCCCGCGTCAATCGCTCATAATCATGCAGCAGCTGCCGCCTGTCCCCGTCAGTTCCAGTCTCAGCCCCCAAACGGTACAGCGTGCTCCGCGGAACCGGCCCATACAACCGCACAAAGGGAGACTCGGGATTCTCGGCGGAGGAGTTAAGGCCGGAAAATATCAGGTCCAGCAGGGATGGGAGTCCTGAGCTTTTCCGTTTCGGACTGTAGCCCAGCATAATAAGGTGTTGCTCTGCCCGGGTGCAGGCCACATAGAGCAGCCGTTTCAGCTCCGCGGCCTCCATCTGCCGGGAAGCTTTCACCCCCCCCTCGTAGAAAGGATTCGGTTTCTGCCGCCTGGCATTTCCGGTCGTTCCCGGTACCGCCATGTTCACTGTCAGCCCGAAACTATCATCCAGGTAATAAGGAGAACGCTTTCCGCTCTCATTGGAACCCTGCCCCGTGGATGCCAGCAAAACAATGGGGAACTCGAGTCCCTTGGACTTGTGGATCGTCATTATGCGTACCCCTTCTTCCCGGGTACGCAGAATTTCGATCTCCTCCAGTTTTTTATAATCTCCCAGGTTTTCCCGCAGGAAATCAAGAAAAAGAACCATGGACTCGCCGGCGTCCCAGCTTTTGTCCGCCAGGGCTATCAGGTATTCGTAAAACTCAAGATACCCGTGCCATGCCGGATTCCGCACAAGGTTATAACGGTAGCCTGCCTCGTACCAGAGAAAGCGCAGGACCTCCCGATGGGGGACCCGGTCTATCATCTCTCCCAGTCGGTTGTAGAGCTCTCTTCCCAGGCAGTATTTTTCCGCTTCCGCAGGGGCAAAACGCTCGGGATCACCGGCGAAGGGGAGTCCCTCATCCAGGAGCTCCGTCAGCAGGGCCTCATCACTCAGGTTCACAAAGAATGAGCGGAGATACACCGCATAGGCCTCACGGTCACGGGGATAGATACAGCACTGCAGGGCGGCATACATATCATTGACCGGGGCTTCAAGAAAGAGTGTACGGATGTTTTCGGTAGTGTAGGGAATCCCGAAGCGACGAAATACCCGTTCATAGACAATCTGGTTTCCCGTGGAGCGCAAAAGCAGGGCGAAATCCTCGTATCCCGGAGGCCGGGGACCGGCAGCACCGGGGAGCTGCAGTCCCGTCCCTGCTGCCGCATCCCGAATAAGGCGGGCGGCCTCATAGGCCTCGCACTCCACCGCCGTAAGATACTCATCGGACCCTTCGTCAGTCCGGAGTGAATCATCAAGGTAGTGGAGCCTGATTTCCGGCGCAAGCTCCGCTTTACACCCGTCCCGGCCCTTCAGGGGCCGGAATTCTGCTTCAAAATCCCGGGGTTCATCGTCGGAACTAAAAACAGAGGGGAAAAAACTGTAAAAAAGTCGATCAGCCCGGGATGACTGCGGTAGTTTGTTCCCAGTTCAATACCGTCCCTGCCCAGTTCACGGGAAAGGCGCTTGAACACGCTGACGTCGGCCCCCCGAAAACGGTAAATCGACTGTTTTTCATCCCCCACAAAGAAGAGCTTCCCCTCATCCAGGTCCTCCGGTGCGGGTATACCCGGAGAAAAACGGTCTCTTCGCTCTGCCAGAAGATACAGAAGCTCCTTCTGCAGCTCATTGTTGTCCTGAAACTCATCAATCATGATGTGATGGAACTGCTCTTTGTACCAGGTCCTGAGCTCCCGGTTTTCCTTCAGCAGGGAAACCGCCATGGATACGACATCCCCAAAGGAGACAATTCCCTGGACACGCTTGATGTTATTCCAGCCCGCGGTAAACTCGTCCATCAGCTCCGCGATACCCCGATAGACCTCCCTATGGTTCAGCACGGCAGCGAAGGATGCAGCCTGTTCCTGAAGGGGCCGCATCTCGTCTATCAGCTCCCGCAGCAGCAGCAAGTCGGGATTCTTTACGTTACTTCCCGGCTTCCGGGGAAGCTTACGCCCTGCCAGATCGACCAGTTCCCCCCAGGCTTCACGCTCCGCCAGATCTCCGGAACCGGGCCACTCCTCCGCAGTTTTCGCGGCCTCGATCAGGATCTTTGACGTGCCCCCGGCCTCCCGCGCAATGCTGCTCATCCTGTTGAACAAGGCATCCAGGCGGGTGAAAATCTGTGCCGTCTGCAGGCGGCAGAATTCCTCCTGTCTGCGAAAATCACCTATATGATCGGGGGGATCGGCGATGCGCAGTTCCCGTACCGCATAGGATGCAAAAAACTCCTTCCAAACCGCTTCAAAACCGTTGGCGGATATCAGAATCTTCAGCGCCGGGTGCTGCCGCTTCTCAAGCAGGAATTGCAAGGCAAAGGACTCCGCCCGTTTTTTTAAGCCTTCCTGATCCACAGAAAAGGAGAGGGGCAGTCCAAAATGGGGGGCATCGTTCCGGGAGAGACGGGAGCAGAAGCTGTCCAGAGTGGAGATATGAGCCTGATCAAAAAGACTCAGCTGTTCCCGGACCGGCACTTCGTCGGCATGCCCGGCAAGCAGCCGGTGGATTCGTACGTGCATCTCCGCCGCTGCCTTGCGGGTAAAGGTAAGGGTCAGGATTGACGGAACCGTCGCCCCTTCCCGTACCAGCCGCAGGTATCGTCCTGCCAGGACGGTAGTCTTCCCTGAACCGGCGCCGGCCGCGACAACCACATTTCCGCCGGCTTCCACGGCACGGGCCTGGTCCGGATCATACGGATGCTCCGCCATTACTCACTCCCCCGGATAACATACTTTCCCCGGCACAGGGCCCGCATGGAACATCCATCGCACTCCCGGGGGTCCATGCGGTAATCCCCTGCCCCAATACGCCGATACATGGCGGAAAGAGACTCCCGGGTAGTGGTCAAGAGGCTGGTAAACTCATCCTCGCTGAACATCGGCTTAATCCCGCCAAGGTCAACCGTAGAGTAAACCACCCGGTATTTCCCGTCAGCCGCGGAGTAATAGGCACAGATCAGGTCATCCCCCGGAAACCACACCCCCGTCTGTTCCAGCAGCAGCACATAGAGAGGAATCTGCATGGTCACGGGAGTCCCGTTTCCGTCTTCAAGGTCTCCCTTTGCAAGACGGAAGTTTTTTTTGTAGTCCACCACCAGCAGCTCACCCCCGGGCCCCCGGGATATACGGTCAATTCGTCCCACCACGGGGACACCAGCTATATCCACGGAAATTTGCCGCTCAGTGTGGGCAACTCCATAGCCGTCAAAATACTTTGCCTCCGTGTCGGGAAAGCCTGCAAGCTGTCTTCTCAGATTCACCAGAGAGGCCTCCCATGCCGGGAGAATCGGCAGAGGACCTTTCAGTTTCTCCGCCTCCCGGTCCAGGAGAGCTGCGATCCGCTCCCGGTACTCATCCAGTTCCGCGGAGAGAAAGCGACCCCCGGCAAGGCTGCCGCTGAATTCTTCCAGGACCTTGTGCAGCAGGGATCCCTCCAGCCGATGATCGCGCACCAGCGGCGTGTACTGCTGCTCCGGCAGATCAACCATCCGGCTAAAAAGAAAAGCAAAGGGACAACCCCAAAAGGCGTCCAGATCAGTGGCAGAGATTGAGGCACCACGGTTCCTCCCCCGGGAGTCAGAGAAGTATTTTTCCCGCAGCAGTGCTGCCAAACCGGCATGAGCAATCGGACTGGTCAGTACATCGAGGCTGTGTGCAGCAGTGAAGATCCGGTAAAAATATCCGTACCCGCTGCACTGACTCGGGGTAAGCCTTCCTTCAGGAGAAACACCGGCAGCAAAAAACGCCTCGTCGGCATCGTCAGGATCTCCGCCGAGTTCTTCCCGGGAAACAACGCGTACTGTTCCTCTCTCCACAAAAAGCCCGGGGGGCAGTCCAGGTCCTTCATAGCCGATGGACGCGCAGCTTGCTGTGACATTCCTGCCGGAACCCAGGTAGAGCTGCAGGTACAAATCCCCTGCGTCATCGTCACTGATACCGGCTTCATCCCTTTGGGCTTCGTTCAAAGGAAACCCCCGATCCCAGACTACCCGGCTGGAGTCCTGGGTAAGGAAAGGGAGAAAATGGTAGCGAGGATCGATCCCGGCAGAAGCACGGTAAGGATAAACAGGAATTCCCGGAGCTGACTGCTGCTCCACGTAACTCTCCTCCTCAAGGGCTGCAATCCAGACCCCGCAGGGTGAAGGCACGGATAGTGACGGGTACTGCTCCTCGGTACGGGCATAATCATTCAGTACCTCCAGGGCCCGCTGGAAACTCTTCAACTGCGCTGGAGATTCCGTACGCCAGCGCTCAGTATCCAGAAAAGTTCCGATAAAGGCCTGCAGCCGGGCACTGACCTCAATAAAGCTGTCGGCTGTGACAATCCCGCGAATCGCAGAGGAGAGGCGGTGGTACAGCTGCTGAGACTCATTACGCCCCCCTTTTGAAAGCTGCTCCTCCCAGCCATGGGTCTCTTTTCCGTCCCGCCAGTTCCTGACAACATACGACTCAATCCCTTCCAGCAGCATGGAGCGCAGGGCTTCCGGCTCTTTCCAGGGAACCGAAGCATTTAACAGCAGGTTCTTGAGTGCCCCTGTCTCATAGGAGGTTCCAAAGGCCTCGGTAAGCCCGCGAAGAAACCTGACTGAGCCGTACTCAGTCAGGGGCTTTCCGGTCCGTACCTGCAGGAGAACACCGTAGCGCCGGGCGGCCTCTTCAAGGTAGCGCCGGTTCTTGTCTATCTTTGCCAGGCTTATGGCGATCTCCTCCGGTGCCGTTCCCTGCTCAAGAAGATCACGGATTCTGCGCATCAGAACCGAGGCTTCTATACGCTGGTTCTCAAAAAGATCGATCTGCCCCGCCCCTGCCGGCAAAACACGCACAGCCTCAATCCGGGAGTGGACCTCCAGCAGTTCCCGGTACTGGGAGTAGTCCTCCAGCACCTCGGGGAAACAGAGAAGATAGTTGTGGCTAATGCTGTCCAGGGAAGGTTCAAGCTGAGACGGCTCGTAGAGGCCATTGTCTGCCAGAAAAATAGTATAGCGACGATGGAGTTCCCGAAGGTCCGCGGCGGCAGACCATTCGCAGGCAGCTATACGGGGTACCAGGCTGTGCAGCCGGGGAAGAATCCTGGTAAGTTCTGCGGCCGCGCCGGAAGATCCCTCGGCCCGGGGCAAAAGCCGGGACAAAAAGGGAGAGCACCTGTTCTCTTCCGCCAGACTTTCTGCAAAGAGACGGCGGATACAGCCATTTACCGGGCGCCGTTCCCCGGACAAGCCGAAAGCGATCTCTTTAAAGCGGTCCCAGGAAAGAAAACGTTCACCCCAGACAGCATCACAAAGGCCGCGGGATACCACCGCACCCCGCCAGTAACGTGCACTGATCTCTGAGGGAAAAACAAAACGCCAGGATTCATCGGGCAGCAAGTCCCGGATACGCTGCTGAAGGATCTCCATGCCAGCATTATCGGCGCAGATAGGACAGCTCCGCAGGCAGCATTATATTGTTGCCGTAGTTATCCTCTCCGTATCCGTGTTCCGCAAGCAGCTTCAGATCCGAAAGGACCCTGGTATCGCCGGAAAACTCAACGGTGATACCGGTACGGATGTCGATACGTCCCATGGCCAGCAGATGGGCAATCCCCCTGGTAGCAAACTCCGCCAGGGTTTCCCCATCGATATAGGAGATCTCTTCAAGAGAGAAATCCGCCTCGTACATAACGATCTGATGATTCTCCAGAAGCTTGACGATCAATCTGCGCAGGGCCTTTTTCATAACTCCCTCTTCCCGGGGGACACTGCCCATGGTTTCCGCTATATCGCAGACAATCCCGCCAAGGGTTTTGCGTTTGGCAGCGTTGATGGCTTCGTTAACCCGAAAGAGCTCCAGCGGGCTTGCGGCATTGAAACTCTGGCCGTTCAGCCTCAGGATAACATCGCTGCCGTAATGGGTGACAATCTTGGCCACCAGAGTGGAGGGCCGTACATGAAAACCGCGATACTGGGGCACCGGAACAGATATGGTGCCCTGCACGGCATAGGAGTGAATAATGTTGCGGCACAACTCCCGGGCGGCATTGAAAAACCGGGACGAGAAAGCCAGGATATAGTCGATAAGGATGGCCAGGAGGGTACCTTCGCCGATCACTACAGCGTCCTGGTTAAGCATATGCCGCTCGTAATAATGGCTGAGAACCGTACCCGTCTCCAGAAGATGAAAAATGGTACTTACATGACCGCGAAGAATAAGCAGGTCTTCGTCCCGTTCTTCGGCATCGGAATCAAGCAGATAGGTATCGTAGGTCGACTGAAGACTATGCAGGGCATGTTCCATGTTGCGGATTCTGGCTTCTGATACAGGTTCGGGAACATAATCCAGATAATTCAGATGCTTGTTCCTGTCCCGTATGCCAAAGAGCTCCGTATCCTCTGAAAGATTAAGGAAGGTAGTCGCCAGATTTACAATAGTCGGACCGGGATTCTCAAGATGCCGCCGGGGACGGTCCTGCTCCAGGGTCCCCGCCGGCAAATGTTCGGAAAAGTCCTGTACAACTTCACCGGTAGCAAGTCCGTGATCCTCGGCCTCATGCAGCAGATTTTCCATGGAGTTTCTCAAGGCCAGAGTACTCTCTTTGAGCGTCTTCCGGGTGGCCGCGAGAAAATCCTCTTTTACGGAGATTATTCTGTAACAGGGAAACGAGGAGCTTATGTGAGAGACGTTGTGTACTATCTGCGAGAATGCCTTTACAGCCGCTATTGAACGCCGGAAGGCGTACCATGACATATTATGCCGCGCGCCGTACTCATCCAGGAGCTCTTCGATTATTCGGCTCTCCAGGTTCAGGCGCCCGAGAAAGGGACGGGTATAGTTAAAACCGCCATTCCGTTCCTCCGCCTCCTTAAGCATCGTAATGAGATACTTGGCTTTGGAAGTAATCAGGGACAGGAAGGCATCGTCCGCGACAAAATGATCTCTATTGTGAAAACCCATGGAACAAGGCTCCATTATAACACTCGGTTGAACCACCGTACACGTCCATCTGCTTTAATTGCCTGATCGAACTAAGCCGAAAGTTATATATTGAATATATCTCCTGAGATATATAAGAACAATACGCTTGACCAAAAAAACGCCCATTTATCGCCCCGTGGCTGATTTCGCTCTGCTGCACAGGCACCTGATTGGAAACTACCATTAGGAAGATAAAGAATCAAGCGGATAATCCTTGACGACCAGGGGGGAGCCGGTTTTTAATAGACTGTGCAAATTTCAAAGAGTCTTTTACGAATATGCATAAAATCTCTGGTGGAGTCCATGGACCTGCCGACAATGGTCCACATTGCGAAGGACCTGATTCCCGGCTACGATCTTCACAAACGCACCGGGATACGAGAGAGTATTGCTATACCAAACCTTGATGCATCCCGCCGTATTATCGACGATATAATCAGGGACGACCGCTTTCTCGATTTCGTCTCCTATCTGATCCGCTACGAGGAAGAAGGGATTATGGGACGGCGTATAACCATTGCCTATTTGCGGGAAATTCTTAAGGAGGTCTACTCCCAGGGTTACCTCTTCGATAAAGACCAGCGAATGTTTGTAGAGGACCCCAGGATCCGCAAAACCCGCAACTGGGGAGTATTACGCCCCGGAAACGAATACACACTGTGCTTTTTACGCATAGATATTGCCGGTAATACCAAACTGGTAAAAAATAACAGCGCCGACACTGTTCACCGCGCCTACAGTGCCTTGAGGGAAACAGTCAATGCATCAGTAGAACGGCGCAACGGCAGGGTGTGGATGTGGGAAGGTGACGGCGGCGTCGCGGCTTTTTTTTTCGGTAACCGTAACCAGGCAGCAGCTCTGGCTGCAATGGAAATACTCCACGAGCTTTTCCTGTACAATAAAACCAGCTGTCCCATGGCAAGCCCCTTAACCGTACGAATCGGCGTCCACTCCGGGATGTGTGAGTATACCGAGGATAACGCATCATTGGTCAAGTCGGAGACCCTGCAGCGCATAGCAGACATAGAAAAGTTCCATACCCAGCCCGGACATTGCAGTATCAGTATTGTGGTTCGGGAAATGCTGGATCATCTTGTCAGTTCCCAGTTCAGGCCTGTCCGAAACGAGAACATCACCTGCTATACCTACAGCCTGGAGCTGGAATCATGAAAAGACTTGTTCTTATAACCCGTCAACAGGAAACCCTGCGTTGTTTTGACATCGTCAATCGTTCCAGAAGCTTCGAGCTTGAAATTCGGGAAACCCCGGACTGGAAAAAGCTGATAGCGGAAAACGGCTCTATGGTCTACCTGGACATTGGCTCCATGAGCCCGCGGGAAGCCCGAAAAGCCATACGGATCCTCGAATCCCAGGATACCCTTGCCTACGGTATCGTTGACCCCAAGGGCATGATAGAGGATCCAGGTGATCTTTTTCATGGAGGCGCTTCGGATTATATCGGCCCCGAACTGACAGGCAAACGGCTCTCCATGAGCCGGATAAACCAGGCACTCAGTTTCTATCCGTATATTGAAGATGAGGAGGAAGAAACCGAAGACCTGAGCTGGGAAAATATTCGGGAAGGCGAGGAGTATCCCTTCTATCTGCTCTACGCCGAACTGGACATCCTGCCCGAATGGAAAAAGAAGTCCGGCAGCAGTTTTATTACCGGGCTGCTGAATACCTTTGAAAACCATTTAAACAGAATTGCTCTGCCTTTAGGAGGACAACTCTGGATGAAGAGCAATTATGGAGGACTCTACCTTTTTCCCTACAGCGAGGGAAGCACCGATATTATTCCGGCATGCATGCGGATGATATTGAACCGGGTGCTTATCAGTATGGAGGTTTTCTCCTACGGCACCCTGCTCCCCTACCACTTTTCCCTGGACACGGGAACGACGGTATATAGAAAAAAAGGTAATACCGGAACATTGATTTCCGACGCAGTAAATTTTATCTTTCATCTGGGGCAGCAATACACACAGCCCGGTCAATTTATTCTCAGCAGCAGAGCCGCGGAGCATATACCGGCAGGACTCGCGGATTGTTTTGCCCCCTGCGGCACGTATCACGATCAGCACTTATTGCGCATGAAAATGCCGAAGTAGTTGACATGAGAGGCAAGTATCAGTATTCTAAGCACGTTTTCGGGGGTGTAGCTCAGTTGGCTAGAGCGCGTGAATGGCATTCACGAGGTCATGGGTTCGATTCCCACCACCTCCATACTAAAACGCTATGAGCGACAACAACGGTTCTAAAAGTGATCTTTTCTCCGGGGAACTTGACCCTGATATAGCCGAACTGATGGGCATCGATGAAAAGCCCTCTGCTCCGGCGCCTGATTTTCAGGAACTCTTCAACGAAGCTCCCGCAACTACGGCATCTGCCCCCGATGTAAGCGATATCAGCAGGGAGCATTTTCACGCAGTCAGCCGCTTTGAGCAGGATCCCGTTCCCTACTTTCAGGATAAGGATTACTATAAAAAGGCTCTTTCAGGTGAAGGTGATGTCTCACAACGGGTCCACTCACTTCTTTCGAAATTCCTGAATACCGAGGATCCCAAGGAGCGTTCAGTCTATCGGGGAAAACTTATATCTGCCTACTGGAACCTGGTGGAGAATATCGGTAAAAAGATCTGCTCCGGCCTTCCCCAGCCGAAGGTTCTGACCCTCAGATACGGCGCTCTCCTCCCCACGCTGCTCTCCAAGGAGCAGCGATCAATGATCTCGCGGATTGTGTTTGACAACAACACAGGAGAACCTGTCCATTATGTAGACGAGTGGCTGAACATGGTTGCCCGGGGAGCAGTGGGAACATCGGCCACAGATGAGACCAAGACCATAACCCGTCGCAAGGAACAGAAGGTCAACACAAAACTCGACAGAGTCAAGGGACAGCGGGATTTCCAGCTCAGCGTACTGGCCCGTAAATTCAGCGACCAGGAGAAGCTGGAAAACCAGTTGAAAGATCTGGCCAGGCTGATCGCTGATCACGGTATCCGTTCCGATCTGCCCGGAGGCTTGCGGGACATTTACACTCCCCAACAGCGCCAGTATCTCAGCACTATCGGTACTTTGGTAAAAGACCTGCAGCGCCTGGACCATGAGCTGGTAAAAACTTTTGAACATTTTGAAGAAAACGAAGCTGAGTTCCGAAAGTTATCCGAAAACGCGGAGGGCATGGAATCCTATCAGGTCAATAACGACGCGCTTCAGACTGAGCTTTCCACGGTACGCCAGATGGCGAAGATGTGCGTAGGCAGGCAGGGAAACCATTTTCCCATCGCCATGAAGCAATACTTCCGGGACAACATCCGCGATATCTGCACCCGGGAGAACATCATCATGCAGATGGCCGCCGTCGAGAATCTGGATCCCGTGATCTTCTTACGGACCTTTAAACAACAGACTAACCGCATCGTACCCCACGTATTAATTATACCAAGCTACGGAGAACGGGGGATCTGCTGGGAACCCTTTGAAAAATACAACCGCGCCACCAGCCGCGGCCGGATAGCGGTGCCCCTCTTTCCGAAGGAGCACAAGACCGCGATAATTGCGGCCCTGGGAGACCTCCGCTGGCAGGTTGCCAAGGAGAAAGCCCAGCACTACTGGATGGAAGAAGGATTGACCGGCCGCTACTACCAGTGGTTCAGCGACAGAAGGCTGCGGGGAGATGTCCGGGAGTACTTTATCAATGACTATATCCTATGGCTGACCAAGGAGAGCGAAGGAACCCAGAAGCTGGACCGGGAAGTCAGGGGTATCATGTGGCGCTACTGCCCCTTTCCCCAGGAATTGCGGGAGTCCCTGAAAAACCGCGGATACGTTTACAACGAATTATATAAACGGGACATCAACCGTTCCATGTCCGACGGGTATTAAAACTATCTGCCCTTTTTCCTGCCGGGAAAAATCGGTTCAAAGTACTTGTCCAGTTCGATCTTGGCGGCCAGAATCTTCATGATCCGATGATACACAAGAAAAGAGCCGATAACAGACAGTATAAAGAGTAGAACAAACGCTCCCTGGGCTATTCCCGGATGAATATCCCGGGGTAAAACAATGGACAGGATAACTATACCGGCAATCAGAAAAACAAACATCAAAATAATATTGACTACTGTTGCTCCAGCGACAAAGAGCAGGGTGTTGGTTTTTTTATTCACGATTCTCCTCTTTTCTGATTCTTTATTGTATTTCCATGCAGCAGGAACGACAGAGCCAGCAGAATTCCCCCGACAACAATGGAGGCGTCCGCCACATTAAAAGCCGGCCAGCGCTCAAGACCCAGAATACCGTAAAACTTGACAGAAACAAAATCCACTACACCCCTGGGGCGAAATATTCTGTCAATCTGATTGCCCAGTCCGCCGCCGAGAATAACGGCAATGCACCAACGCTGCAGGACTGTTAACTCATTCGTCCTGAAATAGTAGACCAGCACCCCGGCAAGGACCCCCAGGGGCAGCAAGACAAACAGTATACCCCGCACACCCGAGGGCAGGCCATAGCCTATACTGAAGGCCACTCCAAGATTCCTGGTATGCAGAATCCAGAGAAAGTCTCCCCCCCAGGCAAAGCCTACTGTGTGGTAGGGGATATTGGCGACAATCAGAAGCTTGGTCAACTGGTCCGCCAGGAGAATTGCCCCCGTTAAAAACAGGGGCAGCCAGAGGCGCCGCAAGGCCGGTTTTTCCGGATTACCGGTGATTGTATCCTTCATCTCTGTGCGTCCCTTTCTGTAGTCAGAGTCCCGTCGGAATATCAATAAAATGGGTTTCCAGGCCGGTGTCCCGGGCAACCTGCTCCGCCATGGCGGAGACGCCCCAGGTTTCCGACGCATAGTGGCCAACGGCCAGCATGTTAATCCGGTTCTCCTGGGCTTCATGGTAAATAGTGTGGTCCCCTTCGCCGGAAATAAACAGGTCCAGATTCTCATCGATTGCCTGCCGGATATCCCTGCTGCTGCCCCCGGAGATTATCCCGACACTGCGGATATCCGGTGCGCCGAAGGGAAGCACAGCGTTACAGTCTTCACTATCGATACCAAGACGCCGCAGTACCTCGTCCACGTCGACAGAGTCCGGCAGTGTACCTTTAAATCCGATGCTGCGGCCCTTGTACCAGCCGAATGGTTCCGGCGCCGGGATCCCCAGCGCAGCGGCCATGCGGCTGTTATTACCAAGTTCAGCATGAGCATCCAGAGGCAGATGAACCGCATAGAGGGCCATATCATGCTCCAGAAGAAAGCGGATGCGCTGATAATGGGCACCGGTCAGAACCGACTCATGCCCCCAGAAAATACCATGATGTACGAAAATCAGGTCGGCCCCCATTTCCGCTGCCTGCCTGAAGGTCTGCAGCGAAGCATCCACTGCAAAAACCAGCTTTTTCAGCTCCTGCTCCTGCCGTTCAACCTGTATCCCGTTTTGGGATGGATCAATGGCGGCAAAATCATCCATAAAGAGCAGATCCTTACAATAGTGATGGAATTCATTCAAACGCATGGTCTGCATTATAGGGACTCCTCGGGATTTGGAAAAGGGCATGCCGCCTTGACAGCAGAAGGAGAGCCTCGCATTATAGACCGATGAGTGATCCCTACCGACTGGGACCTGAAGAGGTCGCCTTTTCAATTGACCCCGAAAGCCTGAAAACCATTCCCCTCCCCAATGACGAAGAGCAGATTATCGGTCAGCCCAGGGCGGTCAAAGCCCTGCAGATGGGAACAGTTATTCGGGCCAAGGGCTTTAACCTGGTAGTGTCCGGGATACCCGGTACCGGGCGTCACACCGCAATTCGGCGCATTTTACGGGATTTACCCCCTGCCGCCGGCCCCGATCGTGACATCGCCTTTGTCTACAACTTCGTGCGTCCGGAAGTTCCCATGGTACTCTGCTTTCCCCCCGGCACAGCCCGGCGCTTTAAACAGATGATTCATGATCTTGTAGAAAAGCTTAAGGTCCTTATCAAAGCCCGTCTTTCCAGCGAGGTTTACAAGAACCGCCGGGACCGGCTTGTTTCCAGCATCGAGAAGGAGGAGAACCATCGGCTGGCTGATTTCGAGGCCCAGCTGGCAGCCCTCGGCTTTACCGCTGTACGGGTAGAGGACGAGGGTGTCCTCTCCACGGACATCGCTCCTCTGATCGACGGCGAAGCAGGAGACTTTGACCAGCTCCAGAGCATGGTAGCTGCGGGAGAACTGGCAGAGGAGGAGTGGAACCGTCGGAGGGAGACCTACTACCGGCTGATGGACGAAATGCGGTCCATCTTTAGCGACCTGCAGTTGTCCAGAGCAGCCATGGAAGAGGAGCTCGCCCATCTGCAGGCTGAAACCGTACGCCCCCCGCTGCACACCGAAATGAGAGAACTCTACCGTGAATTCCCCCAGGAACGGATACACTCCTATCTGGAATCTTTGGAACAGGACATTATCGAGCGTCTCTTCGTCTTTACCGGGGAGGAGCCTTCGGAAGACGGCGCCGGTAACAGGATATTCCTGCGTTACGGCGTCAATATCCTCATGGAAGCCGGAAGCGGTGAATCTCCTCCGGTAATCTACGAGAACAATCCCACAGTACAGAACCTGCTGGGAACCATTGAGTTTTCCATGGATTTGAGCGGCCGGGGAGTCATGAGCTTTATGTCCATCAGGGCCGGATCCATGATCCGCTCATCCGGCGGATACCTTGTCATCCGACTCGACGATCTGCTCCAGGAAGACGGGGCATGGCTGCAGCTGAAGCGGGCACTGCAGACCGAAAAGGTGGAGATCCAGCCGCCCCAGGGCATGCTGGGCATGCCCGCCCCGCAGCTTAAACCGGAGGCCGTCTCCGTCGATCTGAAGGTGATCCTCGTAGCCGACGAAGGAGCATACGATATTCTCTACAACGCCGACTCAGACTTCGCCAAATTCTTCAAGATCTGCGCCGAATTCGACAGCAGTATGGACCTTAACTCCGACAGTCTGGCCCGCTATATGAGTTTTATTCGCCGCTCCCTTAAAAAGTCGGGGAGCCTTGAGATTTCATGGGACGGCATGGCCGAGGTTATCGCCTATGGTGCCTATCTGGCGGACCAGCGGGACAAGCTCTCAACCCAGTTCTCCCTGATTTCCGATCTTCTGGCGGAAGCTTCCTACTGGTCCGGCAAAAACGGAGCAGAAACAATCGAAGGAAAGACAGTTCAGCAGGCACTGAAAGAACGGAACTACCTGTTCAACCTTCCGGAAGAAAAGCTCGAAGAGCTGATCCTCCAGGGCGATATTCTCATCAGCATAGAAGGAGAGCAGATCGGGAAGGTCAACGGTCTGGCCATCCACGACAGGGGCTATTACGCTTTCGGTATGCCCACCCTGATCAGTGCCCGGGTTGCTCCGGGAGAAGAGGGCCTGGTAAACATAGAGCGGGAGGTAGGCCTTTCCGGGGAGATCCATGATAAGGGCATCCTCATCCTGGATGGTTATATGCGTGCCCGTTACGCCGTGGATTTTCCTCTGGCCATGTACGCGACCATCTGCTTTGAGCAGTCCTACAGCGAAATTGACGGCGACTCCGCCTCGTCCACCGAAATGTATGCCCTGCTCTCCGCCGCCGGCAGAATCCCCCTCAGGCAGGACATTGCCGTAACAGGCAGTATGAACCAGATGGGCGAGATCCAGCCGGTAGGAGGCATAAGCGAAAAGATCAGCGGCTTCTTCAACATCTGTAAAAAGCGAGGCTTAAGCGGACGCCAGGGAGTCATTATTCCCGACCAGAACAGGAAAAACCTGTTTCTCAATTCCGAAATCCGGGATGCCGTCGCCGCCGGAAGCTTTCATATTTTTCCGGTTAGCAGTATCGATCAGGGAATGGAAATTCTTACCGGTATTCCTGCCGGTGAGCCGGGACGTGACGGACGCTTTCCTCCCAAGTCGGTTAACGGCCGGGTAGAACGCGAACTGCGCTCCATGGCCCTTCTGGTCAAGCAATTTAACAATTGATAATAGGTGTGTTTGCTTGACCTGCATTTTTGCAGAGACTATACTAAATGCACCAGAGGCCTTCGTGATCAGGTGGTATAGATGTCAAAAGCTGTAGATGTAGAAAAGATTAAAAGAGCTGCCCGGAATTCGGTTCCAATTTCTATAAAAACATTTACTCTTCCCCACGAAACGGAAGAGTATATGGAGAGAATCCTCGAAATATTTCTTTCCGAGTTTGGGCAGGACCAGCTTTCCAGCCGTATCGGCTACTGTATGAAGGAGCTGGCGGTTAACGCCAAGAAGGCCAACACCAAAAGGGTCTACTTCAAGGAAAAAGACCTCGATATCAACGATCCCAGGCAATACGAACAGGGAATGGAGAGCTTCAAGCAGGAGACCCTGGACAATATAGACTACTACCTGACCAAACAGAAGGACGCCGGTCTTTATGTAAAAGTCGTGTATCATGCCAAAGGCAATGCCTTTACCATGAGCATCCATAACAACTCCCGGATCTCCCGCAAGGAGCAGATACGGGTCTACGACCGTATAGCCCGCTCGCGGGCCTTCGATTCCATGGAAGAGGCCCTCTCCTCGGTTATGGATGACTCGGAAGGCGCAGGTCTGGGTATCGTAATCCTGGTGCTGATGCTGAAAAAGATGGGACTGGACGAGGACTCCTTCGATATCGATGTTGACGGCGAGGAAACCATCGCCCGCATTACAGTACCCTTCTCTGCGGTCCATCTGGAGAACATCAATGAACTCTCCAGGGAAATCGTCAACGAGATCAACGAGTTGCCCCAGTTTCCCGACAACATTGTGTATCTGCAGAAACTTATCAGCGATCCCGATTCGGAAATCGCGGATATCGCCAGACAGATCAGCACAGATCCGTCTTTAACAGCAGACCTGCTTAAACATGTCAACTCTGCGCAGTTCATGCTTCCCAAGAGGGTCGATAACATTGTTGAAGCGGTTAAGCTTGTTGGATTCCGGGGCATCAAGAACCTGCTTTACTCCTTCGGTACCCTGAAAATCCTCGATTCAAACCAGCGCTGGCTCTGGGACCACAGCTACAGAACCGCGTTCTACGCCTATAATCTTGCCAAGAACTTCAAACGCCGCAAGGAACTGCTTGACGATGCCTACGTCGGCGGGATCCTCCATGATATGGGTAAGATCATCTTCTCTAATGTGCATCCCAATCTTATGGAAAAGATTCAGGGGTTCTGTGCAGATCGGAATATCCACCGAGACTTTATAGAGGATCTGAGTGCCGGTCTCAACCATGCCGAGATTGGGGCATTAATCGCAGAAAAGTGGAATTTCCCGGTATCCCTGATTGAAGCCATCCGCTACCACCATGACCCGCTTGCCGCTCACCCCGAATTTCGGGACGTGGTATACACCGTCTACCTTGCCAACGCCCTCTGCGGCTATGAAAAAGGCGACCTTGAATATGAGCAGCTGGAGACCGAGGTAATACGGGACTTCGGGATTACTACTCCCGAGAAACTGAATATGGTCCAGCAGCGGCTCTCCCTGGCCTTTGACGACGAACGAAACAAGAAAATATAGGACTCCAAGCATAAAAAGCCTCTTGACTTTTATATATATCGTATTTAATATATATACATGTGATTGAAACAGGGAGGCTATTATGGCAGTAAGAATTTATACCACTCCGAGTTGTGTCTACTGTAACAAGGCAAAACAGTATTTCCGGGAAAATAAGATTTCATTTACAGAGTATAATGTTGCGAACGATATGCGGCGTGCCGAAGAGATGGTGAAAAAATCAGGGCAAATGGGAGTACCAGTTGTGGACGTCAATGGCAGGATAATTGTAGGGTTTAACCAACCAGAGATAGAACGGGCCCTTCACCGATAAGACTTATTTACTGTTCATAACCGTGGGGATGAATGGCGATTAACTGCTGTTTCGCAAAGAAATTATTCGCTGTACTGCACTTTGCTCGTGGAATCTTCCATTTTATCGGAATAATCCGACGATCAGGTGTTTTTTATCCCCACGGTTCGGGACATATCTGAAACCGCCGCACAATACAACATTTTTAATCGGCGATTCTAAAATTCAAAACCAAATAATGATCATTATCCACCCGTTGATCGGAGTCATATCTTCGCCGTCTTAAGCGACAAGAGAATATTCGACAAGGCTGTCGCAATCACTAAGTAAGACTTAAGCAGATCAAAGCCGGCGGCCATGTCCGCCGGTTTTTTATTGCCGACACTCAAACCAGTGCTGCAGCGTTATAGCAACAGCCACAGCCACATTCAACGACGCCTTGGCTCCGCCCATGGGAATTGAAACCCTGCTGTCCGCCCTCTCCAGGGCCTCTTCGCTGAGCCCCCACTCCTCGTTTCCAACAATCAACAGGCCTGCCGTGGGAAAGGAATAGTCCTTAATTCCGGTCCCGCCGGTTTCGAGAGCTATAATTCGGCTATCATCATCTGAGTTTGTAAAGCCGGCGCAGGCTTCATCAAGGGTACATACCGACCACTGGACCACCGCAGAAGCTCCCATTGAACTGCGGCTGGCCCTGGGCTGTTCGGGACTCGGGGTGGCGGGACTAAGGAAAATATGCCGTACCCCAAACGCTTCGGCGGATCGAAAAATACTCCCCACATTAAAAGGTGAACGCAGATCTTCCAGAAATAAATAAAGGGGCAGTACTTTTCTCACTCCGGGATCAAGATCCTCTGTTCCGGGAACACGCAGGTCCCAATCAGCAGGGGGGATTCCTATTTCGGTTAACATAAGACTGGCAAGACGGCCGCATTCTCGGCCGGCTCCCGGGGAAAGAGTATCCGAAAGAGAGAGCCCTGATGCCCGCAGCTGCTCCTCAAGCTCATCCGCCCGCACCCGTATGGCGTCCCGGGTATCTGTACGCACGATAGTTCCGCATAATCCTGCCAGATAATAGCTGTCCACAGGCTTTGAAGCCCGGATATCAATCTCAAAAATGCGAAGGAGCTCCGCTGCTTTACGCAGACGGTTCTTCGTTGACAATCCGGTCAGTTTTCGCAGCGCGATCATAGAACCTCGTTCAGCAGATCGAGGATCTCCTCCTGATCAAGCGGCTGGGGCATTTGGTCGGCCAGTCCCATTGCGGCCGCAGCTGCTGCCAAAACCGGAAGGTCCCCGGATTCCAGGCCGTAATCACTGAGCCGAAGGGGAAGCTGAAACCGGTCTATCCGGCGCCTCAGCGAAGCAATAACGGTATCCGCCGCTTCAGCGGTCCCCATTCTGCGGGTATCTTCGTCTACAATGGGAGCCAGACGAACAAGTTTATCCGGACAGGCCCGACGTCCGTACTCCAGTATGATGGGCAGCATCAGTGCCGCTATACCCGATTTCGGGACCTGAAAAAGTCCCCCCGCAGTTATGGCTGTGGCGCTGCCGATACCCAGGGAGCCCATAGTCAACCCGAAAGCCGAAAGAAGCCCCGCCTGGTGCATGCCTGTATCCGGTCCTGGAGAATCCCTGCCTGCTGCGGCATCGATACTGCCCACCAGAAGCCCCAAAGAACGCAGAAATATGGTGTTGGAAACAAAATTACTACTGCGAGAGAAGTATCCTTCCAGTGAATGCAGCATTGTATCAAGCAGTATGGCAGAACGGCTCCGATCAGAAAGCCCCTCTGCTAACCGGGAATCTATAACTACCAGTTTCGGGAATGCCTCACTGCGCCGGAATACAGTACTGTGACGATTACGGGCATCGACAAGAAAGAAATCATCCCTCAGCATAAACGGGTTGCGGCAGGTCGTCGGTATCTCAATGTAGGGATAGACCGAGGCCTCGCTTGAACGCTCATCGTTGAGCGAGTCAATATCAGCAATGTTGGCGCCCAATGCGGCTACCGCTTTGGCCGTCGAAAGGACCCGCAAACCGCCAAGCCCGATAATCATCTGGACCCGGGCCGACTTCGCAAGCTTCATGCACTCCTCGCCGGCCCGGCTCGTAGAATCGGGACCTATCTCGGCGCAGCTTATTGCCTCAACTCCCGCCACGGTCAGGACGGAACGGATTTCCTCCAGCAACCGGGATGATCGAAATACAGTTTCAGTGATCAACAGGGCCCTGGTCCCAAAGTTGCGGGCTTCGGTCCCCAACCGCAAACGGGAGTCAATGCCAAAAATGAGCCTCCCGGGCATATAAAAGGAGAGACTGTCCATGAAGATGAGTATAGTATGTATCCGGACTTTTGGGCAGATCAAAAAAATCCCCCGGTTTCGGGGGATTGTCTCTTCCGTATATCAATAAAGGTTACACAGGGGTAAGCTATAGACCGAAATTCTTCATTATGTTCTCTGCCACCATTTCGATGACGTTGTCGTTTATATAGTTTGGATCCTCAAGTTTGCGCTTAACCTCGGCCACACGGTCCATTCGCACATCGGCACTGTTCTTTACGACTTCGTTCGCCTGGTACAGCTCGGCCAGGTTCTTCGCCTCAGAGGATACGTTTACAGAATCCTTTTCCGACACTTTTTCCGGCTTGGAAGTGTTGCTGTTTTTCTTGAGTTTTGAGATTGAATCTATCGGTCCAAGACCCTCAATTGTCATTTCTCATCCCTTCCTTTCACTGACATTATCGTCATTTTCCCCATAAGATTGAGAAAAATTCCTTCCCTCAATCATTATTGCGAACTCTCCCTTTATGCTGGACCGTTCGCCAAGTTCTGTCAAGAGTTCACCCGGGTATCCCCGCAGAAACTCCTCGTGCAGTTTGGTCATCTCCCGGCCAAGACAGATCCTCCGCCCAGGAGCAAGCTCAGCCAGGTTTTTAAGCAGCTTCAGAATCCGAAACGGAGACTCATAGAGCAGAAAGTTCTCTTCCCGCTTCAGCAACTCAGACAATCTGCGCTTGCGGCGTCCCTCTTTTGGGCTCAGGAACCCGTCAAAGGTCACCGTACGCCCCCCGAACCCTGCCACACTAATCAGGGAAGCAAAGGCCGAGGCTCCGGGCAGGGGTACCACCGGATAACCGGCAGCCCTGACCAGATTGCTCAACACTGCTCCGGGATCGCTCAACCCCGGGGTCCCGGCATCGGAGGTATAGGCCACGTCAGCGCCACCGGAGAGGATATCCAGAAGACCCTGGGCCGCTTTTGCCTCGTTTCCAGCCCTGCAGCTTACAAGCCGTTTGTGAATACCATAGGCGTTCAGCAGCTTGACCGTCTGCCGCGTATCCTCACAGGCTACAAGCTCTGCTTTCTTCAGTATATCCACTGCCCTGAAGGTAATATCCCCCAGATTCCCGATAGGTGTCGCAACAATATAGAGGGTACCCACACCTTATTGTACTAAGCTTCGGAATAAATTCCAATTCTTTTTACCAAAAAGAAGCCCGACTCTGCTGATTCTGCACTGAACTGCCGAAAAATGAGCATAGGGGGCTCATGGACCTGATAATTCTTGTACTGATGGCGGCTTTGATTGTGCTGCTGCTTGGCATCTATTTTCGCCTCTCCTCATCCAAAACCTCCGAAGAAGCCCGGATCAGGCTGGAAGAGCTTCCGGGTACCGGAAAACACAGCCCCTGTCCCCTCTGCGGGAGCCTGCTGCTGCCGGGGGAACGGGTTCATTCTGTCGTGTATCCCGGCAAGGGAGACCGTCTGGTTGAGATCTACGGCTGTCCGTACTGCTATCCGCCGAACCGGGCCCATCGCCGCTACTGCCCTTCCTGCAAGCGGGAACTGGAGGGAGACGAACTTGTCTTTGCCCGTCTTTTTGAGAGCTCAGGGAAGGTCCATGTACACGTAAACGGCTGCAGAATCTGCATGCGCCGCAGAACATAGCAAAGAACAGACAGATCTTGCCAGTACGGCAGAGCTAATGCTACAGTCGGAATACCATGGAACAGTATAAAAGAACCGCAACCTGCGGACAGCTCAGCGCCGCCGACGAAGGCGCTACGGTTACTCTTAACGGATGGGTGCATCGCCGGCGCGACCACGGCGGAGTCCAGTTTATTGATCTTCGGGACCGCTATGGTCTGACCCAGATTGTCGTAGACGAGGACGCTGCTGCGGAAGTCCAGGAGACTGCGGCGGAACTGAAGTTTGAATACTGCATTGCGGTAGTCGGTACCGTACGCAGACGCTTGAATCCGAACCCCAATATCCCCACCGGCGAGGTGGAACTGAAAGCGGAAAAGATAGAACTTCTCTCCCGCTGCGAGGTTCTCCCCTTCATGGTTGATGAACGGAGCGATGCCAAGGAGGACCTGCGGCTTAAATACCGTTACCTGGATCTGCGTTCTTTCTCCATGCAGCGAAAAATCCGGCTGCGTCACAATGTCACCTTCGCGGTTCGGGAGTATCTGAACAGCCGGGGGTTTCTCGAGATCGAGACCCCTACTCTGATAAAATCCACCCCCGAAGGGGCCAGGGACTTTATTGTTCCTTCCAGGCTGCACCCCGGTAAGGTCTACGCCCTGCCCCAGTCACCTCAGCTTTTCAAGCAGATCCTGATGGTGGGGGGATGCGACCGCTATTTTCAGATTGCCCGCTGTTACCGCGACGAGGATGCCCGGGGTGACCGTCAGCTGGAGTTTACCCAGATCGACCTGGAGATGAGCTATGTCTCCAAGGACGACGTTTTCGCGGTCACCGAGGGGATGATGGCCCATATCTTCAAAAAGACCATGAATATCGATCTGCCTCTGCCCTTTCCACGGCTTCCCTATTTCGAGGCCCTGGACCGTTTCGGCAGCGATAAACCGGAACTCCGCTTCGGTATGGAGCTCCAGGATTTTGTTCCCTTTGTCTCCGGTTCCGGTTTTAAGGTCTTCGAAGGTGTCCTTGACACGGGCGGAGCTGTAAAGGCCCTGGTGGCCCCGGGCTGCGCAGATTACTCCCGGAAGCAGATAAGCGAGCTTGAAGAAACAGCCAAAACTTACGGCGCCAAGGGGCTTGCCTGGATGAAGGTGAGCGAAACTGGTGAACTGGACGGCGGCATTGCCAAGTTCTTTGCCCATCGTGCTGCGGAGATCCTTTCAACGCTCGACGCAAAAGCAGGAGACCTTATCCTCTGCGTAGCCGACGAGCGGCACACCGCCTGTACCTCTCTGGGGGCTGTCCGGCTGCGTTTAGGCCGCAATCTGGACCTTATCCCTGAAGGAACCTTCAACTTCTCCTGGATCATTGATTTTCCCCTCTTTGAATGGAACGGCGACCAGAATAAATGGGACCCCGCCCACCACATGTTTACCATGCCCCAGGCGCAGTATCTGGATACCATGGAAGAGAATCCCGGGGATGTCCGGGCGGATATGTACGACATGGTCTGCAACGGATTCGAACTTGCTTCCGGCTCCATCAGGGTCCACGATCCGGAAATCCAGAAACGCATATTTCAGATAGTCGGGTTCAGCGAAGAGGAGGCCCAGAATCGTTTCGGCTTTCTGCTGGACGCCTTCCGTTACGGACCACCGCCCCACGGCGGCATTGCTCCCGGACTTGACCGGCTGGTTATGATTATGGCCGGGGAGAACTCAATCCGCGAGGTAATCACTTTTCCAAAGAACACCGTTGGAATATCTCCCATGGATGAGTCTCCCTCGGCGGCGGAGCCGGACCAGTACCGGGAGCTGCACCTGGCAGTAATTCCGGAGGACAAGGAATAACCAGTATACCTCCGCGGGTCCTCTTTATCATTGCCGGTATCCGGATGCTCCGGCGCATCGCAGCCTTCGTGGTACTGATCCTCGGAGTCGCTCCCCAGAAGACTGTCCCGAAGCTCTGCCCAGGTTGCGGGCACAGCTGGATCCTGCTGCAAACGAAACCGGATAGTCCTGCTCTCTTTGCTTGCTTTCCAGTGCGTTCATTGGTACTTTTGCTAAGTGAAACGAGTTGCAGGAGGCAGACGAAGTGAAAGAAGAAGACAAAGCAAAACTGAAACAGAACATCAATCGCACCATTGATGCGGTGGACGAAAAGCTTGAGGAACTCAAAACCAGACAGAAGGAACTGTCCGGGGAACTGCGCAAGCAGATCGATACACGAATCGCCGAACTGGAAACGAAACGGAAAGAGCTTGTCGCCCGTTCTTCAGAGCTCGGAAAATCCGCCGGGGAGGCCGCCAGGGACCTGAGCGAGGGACTGAAAAGCGCCCTCAAGGACCTTGAGGCCGGCGCATCCGCTGCCTGGAAGAAATTCCGTAAAAAAGATCAATAGAGCCAGTACTGCCGGCTGCTACTTGGGGCGGTTGCCGAGGATCTTTATTATATAGAGTTTAATATAGGTCATCAGCGCGCCCTTGTTTTTTATCTGATTAAAGGCATCGTGCTCCGACAGCTGCCGGGCCATATTTTCAATGCGGGGAAGGTCCGGCGGCTTTACCCTGAAATGTCTCTTTATGGAGCGGATAAAATCACGGATCAGGGAGTTAACGTCCTCCACAAGGTTGGACTTGGCCCGGGGATCATACAGGGGATTCCACTTTTCCGCCAGCTCGTCCAGGGACTGGTCAATAGGTTTATCGTTTCCCGCCACCCGTCGCTTGAGAGCTTCCAGAGCCTCTTTATAGTTTAAAAGATCCTTCTTTTTCGACTGTGCGCCCCCGGCTGGTGCAGAGACGGGGGATACATCATGCTGATCAATATCCGCCAGAGAGGTAGAGACAAAGCCTTCTCCTCTGGGCCGCTTTTTAATCTTTTTTTCCGTACTGTGCCGGGCCCGATCACTTTTACGAAAGCCGGAGGAGAACCCCCGCAGGAACCTGGCGACAGCAACAAAGAGGGAAATCGTCTTCCACAGGGGAATCTTGAACTTGGCGTCTTTAACCAGGTCCTCCCGCTTCAGTTTTAATACTTCATCAAGAGGCTTTAAGGCGTGGTGCTGGGAATCAAAAAGATCCTGGGTGTTTTTGGTCGCCTCAAAGCCGTATTTCCCCGACTCCAACGCAAAGAATAAAAGGTCAAACCTGAGAAGCCCCGCCAGTAATGGGTCTTCTTCCTTTAAACGTCTCTCCAGATCGCGGATAAAGGCCTCGTCGTTTTTCATCTCGGGACTGGTCTGATAATTATTCAACAGCAGAGTAAAGAGGTTTTGGTACTCCCTTTTCAGAATCTCATTGGCGTCCCGGAGCTTCTTCAAGGTAAGAGGAATAATAAGCTCCCGGTGAATAAAGTACTCTTTGTTATCCGTGGTCCTGACCCGCACGATCTCCGGCAGCTGTTTGTTATCGTCCGAGGTGGTTAATTTTCGCAGATAGGCGTTCAGATCGTCCAGGGAAAACCTTTTTGAAAGAGGAACACCGTTTTTATCCTTAAAGGAGTGAATGCTGTTAAAGGTAAAAAAGTACGGCGTGTTCCGGAAGCCCTGACGTACCTGCTTAAGGGCGTTCTCCTTGTCCTTTTCCCGCTGAGATATACTCTTGTAATACATATTGTAGAGACCCAGCAGATAGGCAGACTGAATGTAGGCATGCTCCAGGGCGGTGCGGTTGTTCTTCTTGTTATACTCCTGGATCATGGAGCTTGCCAGATGAGTCCAGAACTGAAAGGAGAAATCCGTAGGGTCCAGCATTGAAGCGACGGATGTCCGTGACTGAGCAAGTACCTTTGAAAACATGTCCTTAAGACTTGCTTCCCGGTTTCTAAAGATACCCCGCATACGGCTCTGCATATATTCGGCATTTCGATGGGTATTCAGGTAATTTCGTATCTTCTGAACAGAAAACTCAAGCATTTTGTTCTCCACCAGGGTGGAGGTAGTAAGGATCGACGGGATGGTCTCCGGAAAAGTAAGCCTGATGATATCCTGTTCGTCTTTCTTCTTTAAAAGGTCTACAAACTCGGTTTTTACATCCACTGTTGTCATGGCGTCGTCGGGAATATCAAAGCCTGTGCTCTCATTGGAAGGAAAGGGCTCTTCCGGTTTCTGCTCTATATCCTTGTAGAACTTGTGCAGCTCATAATAGTAGAACTTCGGATAAAAAACGGTTTTTATCCGGTTATCCATTTTCTCCAGCTGGAGAACTCCCTTGGCAGCGAGTTCTTCCATCTGTCCCTCAAGCTGCTCCGGAGAACTTAAGCGGGGATCGATCTCCTCACCTTCGCTGACAAGCCGTTCAATATACTTCTGGGCATAGGCGGCAAAGGACGTAAAGTTGAACCGCGGTTTGCCCATACGCAGGGAATAACCACGGATGATGGTATTAAGGTCGTAACGGCCTGCCATTGAATTATCGCTTACCTCATCTTTTATCAGGCTTTACTGCCGGTTCGCTTTTTCGAAGCGGCTTTTTTAGATTGTAGCCCGCTTTTTCCGTTACCGCCAGTAGTCAGACGGACGAATTTCGCACTCCTGACCTCTTTAGCTGCCAAGCGCACCCCCCCGGCTTTAACTCCTTTAACCGCAAAATCTTCCAGGGGAAAGGTCTCCTCAAGGATCTTCAAGCGGGGTTTTTTCTTGTAGTTAACCTGAGCTCCCACCTTCTCGGATTGGGTGGTCAGCTTTATACCCAGGGCATCTTCGGGAACAAGGGTATACCCCTTGTTCAGAATGTACTGTTCTATCTTGCAGCGTTTGATAAAAGCGTAGCGGGTAGACTTATCCACATACAGAACAGTGAAAACGAGTTTGGCAAGACGCTCTTTTTCCGCAAGGACACAGCAGAGCATGCCGGTGTCTACAAAAAGCCGTTCCGGAACATCTATCACGGAATAGGCGCCGTTCCTGCGTATTACCAGGATTCTGTCGTAGGGAGAAACCTGAAACATAACCTTACCGGTTTTAATACTATGACCAAGGTACCCGGTATCTGGATCATACCGCAGGTCCAGATCCCTCTGGGCCGCCTCCCTGACATCTACCTTTTCAAAGGATTTTATCGTCGAAAGCCGGGGATAGGCGGCACCATGGACTTCGATAAGGTTGTCCAGAAAACCAAGGGCATAGCCGGTAAGGTCTTTAAGATGGGCCCGCACCTCTTTTAGCCGGGCTTCCAGTTCCTGGAGTTCCCGCCGGGCCTTTTCTATATCGTAAAGAGAGATGCGGCGGATTGGAATCTTCAGAAGCCGTTCAACGTCCTCGTCTGTGACCTCCCGGCGGATCTCGTCCTGAAAGGGTTCCAGTCCCGTGTGGACAGCCTTCATGACACCGCTCTGGGTCTTTTTATCCTCGATACTCTTATAGATCCGCTCTTCAATAAAGATACGCTCCAGGGTCCGGGCGTGAATTTTGTCCTTGAGTCTCCCCTCATCTATCTTGAGCTCCGCTTTCAGCACCTTGACCATGAAACCGGCATGGAACTTAATAATCTCGGAAATCGGTATCAGAACCGGTTTGTTGTCGATTATAACCAGGGAGTTTACGGAGATTGAGGTTTCGCAATCGGTAAAAGCATAAAGGGCATCCAGGACCTCATCGGTATGGACTCCCCGAGCCAGCTTTATCTCGATCTCCACGTTTTCCGCGGTGTAATCGCTGATACTGCCGATTTTGAGCTTACCCTTGCGGGCAGCATTCTCCACCGAGGCGATCAGTGTATCCGAGGTCGTCCCGAAAGGCAGTTCCCGCACAACAATGCGCTTGGGATCAGAGGTATCCAGTTTTGCCCTGACCAGCACCTTCCCCATACCATCCTGATAATCGGTTACATCGATAATACCGCCGGTGGGGAAATCGGGATAAAGGGTCTTTTTTTCTCCTTTCAGGGCCGCCTTAAGCGCCTCCAGAACCTCGACAAAGTTATGGGGCAGAATCTTGGTGGACATGCCGACAGCGATTCCCTCAGTACCCTGAATCAGCACCACCGGTATCTTGGCAGGGAATATCAGCGGTTCCCGGTTCCGGCCGTCGTAGGAGTCGTCGTACTCGGTTATTTCCGGAAAATAGAGAACCTTTTTAGCCAGGGGCAAAAGACGACACTCGATATAGCGGGCAGCCGAGGCGGGGTCGCCGGTATATATATTACCAAAGTTCCCCTGCTTTTCGATAAACAGGTCCTTGTTCGCCAGCACCACCAGTGCAGAGTAGATGGAAGCGTCCCCGTGGGGATGATACTTCATGCAATGGCCGACAACATTGGCTACTTTGTGAAACTTGCCGTCGTCCATTTCAAACAGGGAATGGAGAATCCGGCGCTGTACCGGTTTTAAACCGTCCTCGATATTGGGAATGGCCCGGTCCTTGATAACGTAGGAGGCGTACTCCATAAAGTTGCTGTCGAAGAGTTTCTGCACGTAGGCCATTAAATCAGGTTCTCCATAATGTAATCCCGGCGTTCCGGGGTATTCTTGCCCATAAAAAAGCCCAGAGTGTGACTGATGTTCTTTAGCGATTTTATGTTGACCTTCACCAGCCGTATGTCAGGCCCTATAAACTGCCCGAACTCCTTGGGGGAGATCTCTCCCAGTCCCTTGAAGCGGGTGACCTCCGGGGAGCTGATCTGCCGAAGGGCTTCTTCTTTCTCCTTGGGAGAATAGCAGTAGCGGGTCTCCTTCTTGTTCCGCACCCGGAACAGAGGAGTTTCCAGAATATAGACCCGCTCGGAGACTACAAGCTCCTCAAAAAAGGTCAGAAAAAAGGTCAGGAGCAGATTACGGATATGAAAGCCGTCGTGGTCTGCGTCGGTGGCGATTACCACCCGGCCGTAGCGCAGCCCCTCGATTCCGTTTTCTATTCCTAAGGCCATCATCAGGTTGTAGAGCTCTTCGTTCTTGTAGATATCCGCCCTTTTGCGGGAGTACATGTTCTGGCACTTACCCCGAATGGAAAAAATGGCCTGGGTGTAGGGGTCCCGGCTGGAGACCATGGAGCCCGAGGCAGAGGCACCTTCGGTAATAAACATGGTCGAATCGTCGCCTTTTTTCTCTCCCAGATGGTACTTGCAGTCTTTAAGGTTCGGAATCTTGAGGGCGATCCTTCTTGCCGCCTCTTTAGCCTCTTTTTTAACCGCGTTCAGTTCCTTGCGCAGCTTTTCGTTGGAGACAATCTTGTCTTCCAGGCGCTTGGACGCTGTATTGTTCTTATGCAGGAAATCCACTACCCCGGATTTGACCTCTCCGACAATCCAGCCCCGGATCTCCGTATTGCCCAGCTTATTCTTGGTCTGGCTTTCGAAGATAGGATTGGTCAGTTTGACCGCGATGGCCCCGGCAATGCCGTCCCGGACATCCACGCCGGAGTAGTTCTTCTTGTAGAACTCGTTGACCCCTTTTAAAATGCCCTCCCGAAAGGCACTCTGATGGGTCCCTCCGTCGGAGGCAAACTGCCCGTTTACAAAGGAAAAGTAGGTCTCACCGTAGTTCTGGGTATGGGTAAAGGCAAACTCGATCCGGTCTCCCTTGCAATAGGCCTCGTCGTAGATCCGTTCTTCTCCCACCTCTGAGCTGAGCAGGTCCTTAAGACCATTGGCGGAGTAGAACTTCTGCCCATTCAGAACAAGGGTTAGCCCTGAGTTCAGGCAGGCGTAGTTCCAGAAACGCTGCTCAATATACTCCGGATTAAAGCTGTACTCTCCAAAGATTTCGGCATCGGGCACAAACTCAACCAGGGTACCGTTCTTCTCTTTACTTTTTCCCTCTTTGCTGTTCAGCATCGAACCCCGGGAGAATGAAGCCTGAAAGTATTTACCGTCACGAAAGCTGGTTACAATAAAGCTGGAAGAGAGGGCGTTGACAGCTTTGGTTCCAACCCCGTTCAATCCCACGGAAAACTGGAAGACCTCGTCGTTATACTTTGCCCCGGTATTGATGACCGACACACAATCAATGACCTTTCCCAGAGGAATACCCCGGCCGTAATCGCGGATCGTTACCGAATTTTTTCTGAGTGACATTTCTACGCGGCTGCCGTGCCCCATGATGTACTCGTCAATGGCATTGTCTACAACCTCTTTAATAAGGATGTAGATCCCGTCGTCCATATTGGAACCGTCCCCCAGCCGACCAATATACATACCTGTCCGGAGGCGGATGTGCTCCAGGGAACTGAGGGTTTTTATCTTGCTTTCGTCGTAGACTGCCTGCTTCTTCTCTGCCTGTACTGCCTGTTTTGCCATGTGGGTCCGTAAAACTCGTTTATCTGCTTGAATTTAGACCATAGTATCAGAAAAAAACAACTACATCAAATGGGAAATTCGCAGAGGGGGAGAGAGACCACGCAGAGGCCGCCGAGGACGCAGAGAGGAGGGCGCAGAGTTTACACGGTCCTGGCAAGAAATCTTATACCCAGCCCTCTCCCTCCCATTCCTCTGCGTACTCTGCACGGTATCTTCCTCTGACTATTTCACCTGTCCACCTGAAGAGCCCCAAGACAGTTCGCAGCATTCAGCATCTCTAACCTGTCCCACAGAAACACTCGCAAAGGACGCTGAAGAACACAGAAAAGAGGACGCAGAGTAGTCACTGCGGGTAGATTCAAGCTTTTAATCCCAGCTTCCCATCTAAGCCCTCTGCATACTCTGCGCAGTTCATTTTCTAACTATTACACCCGTCCACTCGAAGAACACACTTCATTTCTCATCGCAAATAAAAAACCCCAGGCAGGAACTCAGACATCCCCGCCCACGGCCATACATAAATGCAACGAAACGATTTTCCCCTATAGCATCTTCGCCAGGTTCTCCGGAACAAAGCCGAAGTGCTTTTCCACATCCCCGGCAGGACCAGACTCGCCAAAGGAGCGCATGCAGAGCACATGATCCGCGTCGGTGGCGATTCCTTCCCAGCCGTTGACGATTCCTGTCTCGGCCACGACGGTCTTTACCCCTTCGGGCAGTATGGTCGTACGGAAAGCCGCGTCCTGCTGTAAAAAGATCTCCCGGGAGGGCATGGAGACGATCCGCACCTTTTTGCCGGATATCTCCGCTGCCTTCAGTGCCAGGTTCACCTCGGAACCGGTGGCTACAAGCACCACATCGGGCTTGCCGTCCACGTCCTTGACGATATAGGCACCCTTACGCATGTTCTTCTGCCAGGCCTTGTCCGCCTTTTCGTAGACACTGAGGTTCTGACGGGTCAGAGCCAGAGCCACAGGACCGTCGATCTTCTCCAGAGCGATCTGCCATGCAACATTTGTCTCTTCGCCATCTCCGGGACGCAGCACCGTCATGCCGGGGATAATCCTTAAGGATTCAAGATGCTCCACCGGCTGGTGTGTCGGTCCGTCCTCGCCGACATAAATCGAGTCGTGAGTATAGACATAGGTAACCGGCAGCTTCATAAGGTTTGCCAGTCGTACCGGGGGCCGCATATAGTCGGCAAAGACCAGGAAGGTAGCGCAGAAGGTGCGCAGTCCACCGTGAAGGGCAATACCGTTGGCAATGCCCCCCATTGCGTGTTCACGGACACCGAAGCGCAGGGTTCTGCCGGCACGGTTGTCGCGGCTGTAATCTCCCTGCCCGAGGCCGGTCTTATTCGACGGCTCAAGGTCCGCAGAACCTCCCACAAAATTCCCCAGGGCTGCGGCAATCGCCTTCAGGGCCGAACCGGAGGCGCTGCGGGTCGCTTCGGAATCCCCCACCTTGTACTCGGGCCATTTAATACCTGAAAGGTCCGGGGTTTCGGACATCCACTGGTCCCACGCTTTTTTCAGCTCCGGATTCGCCTTGGCCCAGGCGTCAAAAGCAGCCTGCCACTTGTCCTGAGCAGCCTGAAAATCGGTTTTCTTTCCCTTGAAATAGTCAAGTGCCTTGGGATCAATGTAAAAATCAGTGTCCTCGGGGATCCCCAGATTTTTGCGGGTGGCCGTGATCTCGTCATTCCCCAGAGGCGCGCCGTGAACATCATGGCTGCCTGCTTTATTTGGAGAGCCCATACCGATCACCGACTTCAGGATTATCATACTTGGCTTTCCGCCCTCCGCCCTGGCCTTGTCGATCAGCCCGGCCATGCCTTCAAAATCGTACATGTCCCCTTCCAGTACCTGCCAGTTGTAGGCACGGTAACGGTCGGCGACACTCTCGGTAAAGGTAATGTCGGTGTTGCCCTCGATGCTGATCTTGTTAGAGTCGTAAAAGACGATCAGCTTACCCAGCCCCAGATGCCCGGCAAGAGAAGCCGCCTCGGAGGTAATCCCTTCCATCATGCAACCGTCACCGGACAGGGCGTAGGTGTAGTGGTCCACCACTTTGTGTTCCGGGGTATTGAACTTCGCCTCCAGCATGGACTCGGCAATGGCCATGCCCACGGCGTTGGAGAATCCCGCACCCAGAGGCCCGGTGGTGGTCTCAACCCCGTCGGTCCAGCCGTATTCAGGATGTCCGGGGGTTTTGGAACCCAGCTGTCGGAATTTCTTCAGCTCCTCCAGGCCCAGCTTGTAACCCGACAGATGCAGCAGACTGTACAGAAACATCGAGCCGTGGCCCGCGGACAAAACAAAGCGGTCCCGGTCAATCCACCCGGAATCAGCAGGATTGTGCTTTAAAACCTCGCCGTATAGAAGTGCCCCAAGCTCCGCGCAGCCCATGGGAAGCCCCGGATGCCCGGAGTTCGCCTTCTGGACGCCGTCCATTGACAAGGCGCGCACGCTTAAAGCAACGGCCTTTAAGGAATCAATATGCATAAAAGTACCTCCGAAATTTTGAATATTCAGCATATATTGTTATACTCTAAATGAACGAAGAGTTGAAGGCCCGTCTTACAATCCCACATATACATTTTAATACATTAGGTATTGACTTATTTGTATATAGTGATTATTATATATTAGATAGCATTACCAAGGAGAGTTACAATGCCTGTACAATTGACCAAAGAGACATTCCTCGAAAAGGTTTTTAATTATGAAGAAAACAAAGAATGGAAGTTTGAGGGCGACAAGCCTGCGATAATCGACTTCTACGCCGACTGGTGCGGTCCCTGCAAAATGGTTGCCCCCATCATGGAAGAGCTTGCCCAGGAGTACGACGGAAAAATCGACGTCTACAAAATCAACACCGACGAGCAGCAGGAGCTGGCCGGGGCCTTCGGCATTCAGAGCATCCCCAGCATCCTTTTCATTCCTCTGGATGAACAGCCCCAGATGGCTGCCGGCGCGTTACCCAAAGAAACATTCCAGAAGGTTATCAGCGATGTTCTCAAAGTAGAATAGGAGCTGTTTTTTATTCCGGCGCGGTTCCCGGCTCTCCGGGACTCCGCCCTTTTTAAGGGCGTCCCTCCAATCCGGCGCGTTCCTTATCTTAAGTACCACTTGAAATTATACAGTATCTATTCAATAATGGATTACCCAAATACGATTTCAAGGAACAATCCCATGAAAAAGATCCTGGCCAAAGAGCAGCTGTCCGAGGAAGTCTTCCGGATGAAATTCGAAGCTTCCAATATCGCGCGGGAGCGCAAGGCGGGGCAGTTCGTTATTCTCCAGCTCGACTCGGAGTTCGGTGAGCGTATTCCTCTCACCATTGCCGATGCCGATCCCGAGGAGGGCAGCGTCACCATCATATTCCAGACCGTCGGACGCACCACTCATCTTCTGGCAGAACTCGAAGCAGGGGACCATATTGCAAATGTACTGGGGCCTCTGGGACACCCGACTCATATTGATACCTTCGGTACCGTCGTCTGTGTCGGCGGCGGTATCGGCGTTGCTCCCATGCATCCCATCGCCCAGGCTCTGAAAGAAGCGGGAAACACGGTAATCATCATCATGGGAGCCAGGACCAAAGAGCTCATCATCATGGAAGAAGAGATGAAGAAAATAGCCGATGAGCTTATTATCTGTACCGACGACGGCAGCTACGGCCGCAAAGACCTGGTTACAGTCCCCTTAAAGGAGATCTGCGAGCGGGTCCCCAAGCCCGACCTTGCAGTGGCCATCGGCCCCCCCATTATGATGAAATTCTGCGCTGAGACTACCCGGCCCTGCAACGTCCACACCGTTGTCAGCCTTAACACGATTATGGTGGATGGTACTGGTATGTGCGGCGGTTGCCGGGTCACTGTCGGTGGCGAAACAAAGTTTGTCTGCGTCGACGGTCCCGAATTCGACGGTCACAAGGTTGACTTTGACAACATGATGCTGCGCCTGGGTTCCTACAAAGACCAGGAAGTCAGGGACCACGAACAGTGTCATCTGGAGCTGGAAATCAAAGAACGAGGACTGGAGAAGACATGAGCTATATACCCGCAGACAACCTGCACAAAGAGGCCGTAAAAGCTGTCAAGGAACTGGAAGGCAAGGAGCTTAAGCCGAAGGACCGGCTGGCCCTGCCCCGCCAGGAAATGCCCTCCCAGGACCCGGAAATCCGTAAAACAAACATGAACGAGGTGGCCCTGGGCTACTTTGAGGAGCAGGTCAAAATAGAGGCGGAGCGCTGCCTGCAGTGCAAGACCGCCCCCTGCATCTCCGGCTGTCCGGTACAGATCGATATTCCCGGTTTCATCAAAGCCGCCGCCGAGGGTGACTATGAGAAATCCCTCTCCATAATCAAGCGCACCAGCCTGCTGCCGGCTATCTGCGGCAGGGTCTGCCCCCAGGAGGTACAATGCCAGCTGCCCTGTACCGTGGGCAAGTCCTTAAAAGACGTTGACCTTGCAGTCTCCATAGGGCGGATCGAACGCTTTGTGGCCGACTGGGCGGATGAACACGGCAAGAAAACCATCCCGGAGGTAAAACCGGAAACCGGGAAAAAGGTCGCCGTAATCGGCTCGGGCCCCGCCTCCATAACCGTAGCCGCCGATGTACGCCGGGAGGGCCACGAGGTCCACATGTTCGAGGCTTTCCACAAACCCGGCGGAGTCATGGTTTACGGCATCCCCGAGTTCAGGCTCCCCAAACGCATCGTCGCGGACGAGATCGAAGCCCTGCAGGAGATGGGCGTCAAACTTGAAACAAACTTTCTTGTGGGGCGCACCCGTAAATTACAGGATCTAATAGAACAAGACGGTTTTGACGCGGTCTTTATCGGCACCGGAGCAGGCCTTCCGAAATTCATGAACATTGAAGGCGAGAACCTGATCGGAGTCTTCTCCGCCAACGAGTACCTGACCCGGGTTAACCTTATGCGGGCCTACGACAAGGAACGCTCGGCAACCCCGATCTACCAGGCACGAAAGGTCGCAGTGCTGGGTGGCGGGAATGTTGCCATGGACGCGGCCAGGAGCGCCATGCGCATGGGGGCCGATGAGGTCCATGTTCTCTACCGCCGGACCGAAAAGGAGATGCCCGCAAGGGTTGAGGAAGTCGCCCACGCCAAGGAAGAGGGGATCACCTTTCACTTCCTGCGGAGCCCAAAACGTATTCTGGAAGGCGAAAAGGCCCGGGTACGGGGTCTTGAGGTGGTTAAGTACGAACTTGGCGAACCCGACGATTCCGGCAGACAGCGTCCCGTGGAGATCAAAGGCTCCGAGTACGAGATGGAGTTCGACACGGTCATCGTGGCTATCGGGAACAACTCCAATCCGCTGATCGAAAGAACTACCCCGGGCCTTGAGACCAACAAGTGGGGCAACATTGTGGCCGATGAGAACGGAAAGACCAGCATGGACCGGGTTTTTGCAGGAGGCGATATTGTGCTGGGGGCTGCTACGGTTATACTTGCCATGGGAGAAGGCCGGAAGGCCGCACAGAGTATTAATGAGCTGCTGGAGAAGTAAGAGGGGCCGCAGAGAGAGAGAAAGACCGCGCTGTGAGAAGGTCGGTGAGGGCGCAGAGATAAAGATTGCGCAGAGTAAGGAAGACCGCAGATATCTTCTTGCTGAAACCGCGTATATTCTTTGCCTTGCGTCGCCATTGTCCCAGTGGGGTTCACATCCTCTCTATCTGTATTCTTGCTTTCTTGCCTCTCCGCTCGGTTTTCTAAAATTTCCAGCGACCCTTAGGTCAACATATTTTATACTAAAACTCTACCTTGACCACAGAGATGCCGGTGAGCACGGACTTTTAGCATTATTTTGACCATGAGCACAGTGCTTCCCATTCTTACTTTGATATCTTCGTAAACGGAAATGTGAACTCGTATATATCAGGCCTGAAACCTTCGCTCATCAATGGTAACATGATAGTCATTTCGCCATATTTTGGTATGTTGGCAAGGAAAACGACATACCCGCGCTTCAAGCCGCCTGATGGAATTTCCACTTTCCTGGGAAGTACATACCGGTCAATTATCTGATTCATGCGGTTTCTGTCGGCACTTTTTACGTCATCCTGTTTTTCCCAGTATTGCTTTATTTGAAAGGTATTTTTGGTATAGTAATTGGCAGCACCCATTCTAAGTTCAAGATCCTTCAGCTTAAAACTTGCCCCTTTGTCCGTCTTGTTATTGATTATAACCTCGCACACCACATACTCTCTGGGATCAAATACACCAGGAACCATTAAGAACGGACTGGGAGTACGACCGCTCTGGCGTTTGAGCTCTTCAGCTTCTATTATTCGAATCTGAATATTGTAATCTTCATTCTGAATGCTGTTCACTACTTGGTCGAACCGGACAGGATCAGAGGTAGTACAACTGCTTAGCAGAAATACAAATACTGTCGAGATAATAAAAAGATACTTAAAAGATTTTATACGAAAAAAAACCATGTGTCGCTCCTAAGAAAAAACCAAACCAAGGGTACACCGGTAAACCAGAAAGGTCAACAAAAAGGCCGCCCGAAGGCGGCCAAAAAGATCAATAGTTACGACTCTCTATCTCTTAGAAGTCGCATTCAACCTTCATGTACAGACCGCCGTTCGTGGGAACAGTTGCACGGCTGTTGTTGTCCTGACCGAAATCAGTGATAGCGTAGCCAAGGCGGAACTTGGGAGCGCCTATCTTTATCCAACCGGAAATGTCGGTAAAAAGCAGGTCGCCATCGGCAGCAGCGCCATCTTCATCGGTAGCATCAGCTACTGCTGCTACTGCATAGTTCATGTCGACATCAAGACCGTATACGTCGGTATAAAGGCTTGCACCGCCACCGAATACGCGGAAAGACTCATCGTCGTCACCGGCAAAGGAGACAGAAACGTCAGCAGTAAGGTTTTCGTCAATGGCATAATCAAGCTGAACACCGGCACCGAACATCTGCTCACTACCGGGAGTTACATCGCTGTCGCCTTCGCTGTCCATTCCGAACTCACCAGCTACGGTGATTACCATTGGAGCCATGTCGTAAACATAGTTAGCCTGAATGTCAAAGACAGATTTCTTTGCTTCGTCAACAGTCACGTCGTCACCAGTACCAAGAGTTTCGTCGGGCCCAGGAAGAATTCCACCGCCGCCGTTGTCTGCGTAGTTGAAGTTAACCTCAACAGCAAGACCTTCTACAAGAGAAGTAGAGTATGCAGATACGTAGAATTCCTGATCGGTGTTATCTCCGTCATATTCTTTACCCATGAGGTCCCAGTTGGCGCTTACATCAAAAGCCACCATACCGGCATCAAGGGTAACCGTGGTCATCAGGTCTTTGCTGGTACCGCCGGCTGCCTCGACAAACTGGTTCCCTACGTTAAGCACGTCAGCATATTCCTGGTCGCCAGCATCATAATAACCGTTCTTCCAAGTAAGACCAACACCGGAAAGCCCGAAGTATGCACCCAGGTCAGTGGTGAGTGTAACACTGTCCATGAACAGCTGATCGAACATAGTAGAATCATCGGTGTCAGCTGCAAGGCTGTTTCCCACCTCGGTTCCACCGGGTTCAATCTGAACAGAGAATGAGTTGTACTCATCTACATCAGCATCAATAGCCAGCTCCATCTCATCCACTGCTTCGTTATAGACATCCATATCTCCGTTGTCACCGGTGGCCCAACCGAAATCGGTGTCCCAAGAGAAGCTGAAGTCTGCCGCAAACGCGGTAGAGGCAACAGCAAGAGCTACAAAAAGGACTAGTAACTTCTTCATAATTGTCCTTCCTCCATCGTTTTTAGGGGCACCATGCAACACGGCATAGCGTTGTCCCCTTTTTATTATTTATTGTCGTCAGTATAGCAACCGGTATATAGGCTGTCAAGAAAAAATAGAAAATAGGGGCAGAAGGACCTAATTAAAAAAGTTACATAATTAGTTCAATAATAACTATTTATTTTTAAAGTTCGCGGTTGTTCATGCCGATATATTAGCCTTTAATTGATTTAACAGAAAATTAATTATTACCAAGGTCATACATATTAGACATATAAAATAAAATGGATTAATAAATTACGCATATTTTTTCTAATCCGGATAATTGCGTAAAAAGTCGCCCTGCGGTACATTAGTATTTCTGATGACAGACGGGGAGCTGGAAAAAAAAATACGCGGGGATTGGACTCTTTTTTCTTCCGAGGCAAAGGAACTGTACAGCATGCAGGATTTTTTTGCCTTTTCGGCGTCATTCTTGAAGGAACGTCTGGAAGAACTTGAGAACTGTGTGGATCTGGGAATTGCAGAATACAAGCGGTCCCTGCTGTCCCGGGGATTCGAAATAACGGAGTCCCTGAAATATGATTCAAAAGGTTTTGACAAGATCGGTCAGTGGGCTGACAGGCTAAAGTACGCCCTCTACCTTGCAATGGTCCAGTACTTTATCTGCAAGGGAAGCATCCGTATCCGACGAGCCAGACATGAGGAACCGGATCAGGAAAGGGAACACCGCCAGGAGGTAGTAACCGATCTTAAGACTGTTATTGCCGATGTATCGGAGCGCTTGAAAAAGAGCCCTGACCTGCAGAAGAACCCCCATATAAAACAGATCCTTATGCAGATCAGCATTTATAAAAAGGAGCTTGCGGAGGCCAGGCGACTTGCTGCTTCCATGCCGAAGGATAAGGCCGCGGGACTGGCGGCGAACTTTAAGAAACGGGTGAAAGAGATTACCCAGCGGGCCTCGGAAAACCATCACAAACTGCTTGAAGAGCTGGAACCAAAGCCGGCATCCCCGGCAAAGGGACTTCCGTCTTATGACCTTACCCCCCTTGCCCCCCTCTATTTGTCTCAAGGAAAGGCATTTTCTTCCCTGGCAAGCAGGTTCTCTTTTGTTGATGAGCAGCGTTCAGGCGTCCGGGAGGTACTGATCCCCCTCCTTGGGCAGCAGGCGGACTACTATAAGCTGATTGAGCAGGAAATAAAGGCCTATACCATGCTGGAACCTTTTGAAGGGGGAGAGCGTAAAGCGGCCATGGAGTTTACCCGGGAGGTGCTGCGGGTGCTGACACGGGAGGCGGAGGAAGCGTTCCGGTAGGATTTCGCAGAGGGGACGCAGAGAGGGGACCGTGCAGAGGTCGCAGAGGAACGCTGAGGAGAGGATCGCAGAGAGGGGTATTGGGGTGCGAAGTACGTCAGTTCGCGGCAGAGCTGTGGAAAAAGTACTTTGGGTAAAGAACCGCTGACAGGTGTGCTCGATCTCTTTATTTTTAATTGTGTCAAGTTTCTTGATCAAATGACTATAATCAACTGTCCGTAATCTGTGCAGTTTATCTTCTGTATTCTACTCCAATCTTTTCTTATCCATCTCATCTTTTTTTTTCTTCTCTGGGCTCCGTGATTCCATGGATTCCTAAATCCATCCAATCATCCCCATCTTTGTTCCCACCTCATCTCCACTCCTCCGGCAGACTGTTCAGCGCCTCCTTGACTTCCTGGCTCTCTCCTTTGCGACAGACCAGGGCGCGGCCGTTCCGTATTACCACTATCAGGTCCTGAACGCCCACCAGGGAGACGGGAAGATCGGAGAGGACAAAGCAGCCTTCAGAGGAGACATCTCCCCGGGCGGGTGCGTTTTCGGGAAATACCCGGGCGTATTCATCCCAGCTGCCGATATCGTTCCAGGTAAATGAGGCAGGAAGCACCGCCGCGCGGCGTGTTTTTTCCATTACGGCGTAGTCAATCGATATGGAGGGGGCATTTGTATATATCTGTGCCACGTCCGGGCTGTTATACACCATGGAAACCACGTCTGTATGCTGCCCGGCGGGAATGCTGGTAAGGGCTCTGTAAAGCTCGGACACTGCAGGGGCGTGTTTTTCCAGCTCCGGCGCGAGAAAATCCAGGCGGAACAGAAACATGCCGGAATTCCAGGTATAATTTCCGGCATCAAGGAACTGCCGGGCTGTTTCCGGGTCCGGTTTTTCCCGAAAGCGCCGCACCTCCCGCACATTACCTTCTTTTTGCAGCCCGGCTGATACCTGATCTCCCGCTTCTATGTAGCCGTAACCGGTTTCCGGGCGTGTGGGGGATATACCAAATGTAACGATACTGCCGTCGTTGGCTGCAAAGGACGCGGCGGCAACATCCTGAATAAAGCGCTCTACCGGTTCAATAAGGTGGTCCGCCGGCAGCACCAGCACCGCCTCCCCGGCTCCGCCGAGCTGCTGTATTGCCGCGGCCCCTGCGGCGATGGCCGGGGCGGTGTTTCTGCCCGCAGGTTCCGGCAGCACCAGAAGTTCCGGCAGCGACCCCTGATGCTGCCGTGACCAGGTTTTCAGTTCCTGACCGGCCTGTCCGGCCTGTGATGCCAGGGTTACAATCATAATGCGCTTCGGGTTCAGAGCCGCGGCCCGCTCAATTGTCAGACGCAGCAGACTCTTTCCGTCTCTCACGGTCATATACTGCTTGGGGACCTCTCTGGTGGATGCCGGCCAGAGGCGGGTACCGGAACCTCCGGCAAGAATCATGACATTCGGGACGGTGATTTCTGCTGTGTTCATGGATCCATAGTAGCGGAGAGCCTCTCTCCGTGCAAGTTCAGAGTTTTCCACTTAAGTTCCTTAAGTTTTTGTTAAGTTCTTTATATTTCTGCGTTGACCAACTTTCTTTGTGAGTTTAATATGTGCGGTACAATCACCACAATTTCGGGAGGTACCGTAAATGGCTGCCAAGGGATTCACCCTCTCTATTTACCCATGGGTCTATGTCGCTCAATCAGAGAACTCCGGCTGGAAAGAGGAGTTTCAGGAGAAACCCCACATGACCCCTGCAGAAGAGGCAGCCATGGACGAGGCGGAGCTCAGTGAGCTGCTTGAAAAGCGAAACTCCTTTCCCGATCTTCCCCTTGTGAACTATACAACCCAGTACGGAATGGGCTGTTTTGAAGGGATGAAGGCTTTTCCCCAGAAGGATGGCAGCCTTAAACTCTTTCGCCCCGACGAGAACGCCAGGCGCTTCCGTAACTCCATGGAAGGGCTGAAGATGCCGAGCTTCCCGGAAGAAACCTTTATCAAAGCGGTAAAAGAGACCGTGCAGCGCAACAAGGAGATCGGATTTGCCCCGAGCTATGATCCCGCCTGGGAAGCGGGCGATTTTGCCGAGGGACACGCTGTCTATATTCGTCCTTTCAGCTACGCGGAACCCGCCATCGGGCTGGGACTGAGCATTAAACCATGGGTTGTTATTATCACCACGCCCGTAGGGTCCTACTTCCGCCCCGGTAACAGCAAGGCTGTTACCACAGACAGGGTACGGGCATTCCACGGGGGCACAGGCTGGATCAAATGCGATGCAAATTATGTCGTACCGATCCTGGTCAAAAAAGAGGCCGAATCCCAGGGCTACATGGAGGCCATATTCCTGGATGCCGAGAACAAGGAGTACATAGAGGAGGGTTCGTCCTGCAATATCTTCTTTGTGCTGAAAAACGGCAGCCTGGTTACTCCCGATCTCAGCGATACAATTCTTCCCGGCATTACCCGGGCAAGTGTCATACAACTCGCCAAAGACCTGGGAATCAACGTTGAAGAACGAAAAATTTCAATTCACGAAGTAATGGATTCAGCGGTGGAGGCCTTTGTTACCGGAACAGCCGCAGGAGTCAGCTATCTTGAATCTATCACCCATAAGGGAAAAAACAGAGAGTTCAACAGCGGGAAGATCGGCGCTGCAACCCAAGAGCTGCAGGTCGAGCTGAAGGGGATTCAGTACGGTGCGCGGGAAGACCGCCACAGCTGGATGTTCCAGGTATAAGCGGTAGTTAGTGTCCCAAACCGTGGGGATATTTTACGAATACGCATAGGCCGGAAGATACTCTGCCGTAATCTTCATGGGAGTCACAATGCTGCGCAGCCATATCATTCTGTCGCTGGAAGACATCCGACACATTCTGCTGAAGAACCGCCGCCGGGTGAACAGTGTTTTCATCTCACTTTTGATCCGCTGTGCAAGAATCCCCGCTCGTTCTGCGTGGGTTATGGTGTTGTCTCCCTGCTTCGCTATCCGGTAGGGTTTGCAGTAATTATGATACAAGCGGTAGATGGCAAGTCGCTCCATGCAGTCGGACGCATTGCGGGCAAACCGGACTGTCTCCCGGGTATGATCTGCACTGTCCTTTCGTATTTCCCGGTCAAGATAATTGACACTGAATAGATCATTTCGCAGTGTCCGGGGTAATTTTGAGCTGATTCGCCGGTGGTGTATGCGCTTTTGGTCTTCGGCAGTAAGATCACGATACACTTTAGCATACTGCAGATGCTCATCAGTAAAGAGCTGAACACTGGAACAGGCACTTTGCTCCTGCAAATCGAAACATACACGCACTAACTCCTGGAATGATCGATAAATACTTCTCCGATGCAGGTTGAACCTGGCCTGCATTTGTATGTTTCGTTTTTTCTGATACTCGGTCATGCGTCCCTTTCTCCGCAAATGGGCATAGTCCAAGGAGAACCAGAACTGGGATTCCTTTCCAACCAGAAGGTTTATATTATTGGGAAAGTACTGGGACAGAACAAAGCTTTCAAATCCGTCGGCTGCCAGATCTTCGGTTAAATGGAGTTCTGCAGACAAGGAGGCGTGGATGGCGATTGCCTGCCGTGCAAGCCTGCTGATGCGGTTGGTGATTGTTGTCGGCGAGACCTTCAGAATGCGCGCGGTATCCCGGATTCCGGAGGAGGTAAAGAGATGGGAGAAGATTGTTCGGCAGGGAAGTTTTCTCTTTGCAAAAAAATCGATGCTGAAGGTTTGGGAAGAGAAGCCTGCACCGCAGTGTTTGCAGTGGAAACGCTGGATTTTTCCAAAGAGGCGGGATTGGTAACTGCCGTTTTTTACATACCAACCGGTGACAGATTGGTCGGAAGGGTGATTCTGACAGTCCCTGTTGGGACAAAATGGGGGACGAAACATGCTTGCAACTCCTTTTTTTCGCGGATCTACTGGTAAATACCAGCGATACAAGGAGTTTGCTTCAAATCATCCCCACGGTTTGGGACACTATTTAAAACTACTGCTTCTCACTGCATTTTCAGGGCTTCAAGGTCAAGAGGAATATCCCTGTATATCTGCAGGTCGTAATTCTCCACCGGATAAAGCATTGCCCGCTGGTTCAGATAGCCCAGGTTAACCGCACTGCCCCGTTCCATGGTTTCCTGATCTCGCCCCAAAAGGTCGAAGTTCTCCATGGAATCGGTAAAATGGACAAGAGCTCGGGAGAACTTTTCCCGGTCACCGGTGGCCAGAGAGAGGCGCTGCAGGGTCACTCCCAGATTGTTATGGACCCGTATCAGCCGTTCAATCAGAGCCCGGTCTTTCTCCCGCTCATGAGGAAGCAGAACGCTGATTTCCCGGCGCTGCTGCTCCAGACGGTCAAGCAGGTGGGTGTAATAACCCTGGGCTGCAAAGAAATCGGAGCGCAGAAAAAAAGCATTCCCGGTTGAAAAGAGTAAATTCTCATTCAGAGAAAACAGGTCCGCCGCCAGGTGAAACTCCGCGAGGGCATCCCGAAGGTCGCTTCTGTTATAGTGGATATAGCCCTTTTTGTAATGCATCTCCGGGCTTTTATATCCGTTATCCTGGGCAGCACTGAACATGGCGAAGGCGGAATCAAACTCGGCGGCTATGTAATAATAGAGATTCCCCAGGTTACGGTATATTCTGCCGAACATGCTTTCCGGTTCCAGGATTCTGCGGTCAAGGGCATCCTCATATTGCTCTTTGGCTTTCAGAAAGTACTCCTCCGCCGTCAGATACTGTCCGTCTTCATAATCCGCCTCTCCCTGACGATTATAGGTATCTGTCATCAGCTTCAGACGCGTCTTGCCCAGGGGCCTCGCTTCTTCGAAGTAGTGTTCCGCAAAGTCCAGGGCTTTCCGTTCCTCCACTGGTTCTGAGACCCGCCGGAAATAGCGGGCAAGATGATAGTGGACCTCCGGCAGGATGCTGTCAGCATCCATCGCCCGCTGCAGGATACGCCGAACGTCTTCTACATCGTTCTTGTCCAGCAGGTATCCTCCCATTTCGGCGTAGGCGTCGGCTTCCACCTTTAAGCGGGAATCCGCCTGGAACTGCTCCTTGAGGCGGGTGACTTCGGTGTAGTTATCGGTACGGATAAAATAACGGAGCATACGAAAGAGCAGCTCGTACTTGGCACCGTACTGCTGAATCAGGGTCGCGTAGGACCGCCGGGCATCTTCATAGCGATCATAACGGTATGCACCCCAGGCAAGGTAGTTATCCCCTGAAGCAAGCAGAGCCTCGTAGTCATATTTATCCTGATTCAGGAGAACCGCCAGAAGTTTTTCGGCATGTTCGAAATTCTCCAGCCGGCCTGTTTCCATACGGGCGTAATCAAGCAGTCCCTGGCGCTCCTTGCCACGGATTTTCCTGACATCCGGCAGCTTGACAATCTGCCCCTGTGGGCCCTCACCGAAGCCAACGTGTCCGCTCAAGAGTTGTTCGTACTTTTCCGCGGCCAGGCCGTACTGCCGCTTGTCCTGAAAGCCCTCAGCAAAGCGGAAGTACTGGTTCTTGTAACGCCATTCGTCGACAGCATCATCAAAAAAGAGGTTTGCCTCCCGGTAGGCATCCTGTTCAAGGTGACGATATCCGGCATTGTAGAGCACAAGTGCGTGGATCGGCCGGTAAATAAAGGTAAAGCCAAGATAGCTGATCATTCCCAGGAGCAGCACACCCCCGGCAACCAGCCGCAAAATCGGAAGAATGTTCTGCCTGAAGGCGTAGGCAAAGGTTCCCTTTTCCGCTTCAAAAGCAGCGCCGCTGCGCTTTTCGTAGCGGCTGGGAATCCGGATTTTTTTACCTGTAATGGAGCCGACTATCGCAGCGAGATCTCTGGAGGATTTGCCGTCAACCAGGGCCTGCACAAGCTGCTGAAGGTGAGGCCCGCTCAAGTTCTGTTCGCCGATCAGCTCTTCTATGGCGATTTTCAGATTAAGGGGCTGCTGATTAAGCGTCTCCTGGAGACGTTGAAACTCATCATCTTCCAGATCGAGGTCATCGTCCCCTGCAGGGAGCTCCTCACTAACTGCCAGGGCCGGGTTTAACTCCTCCTCGGTCAGAGTATCCAGAGGCTCTTCGATCTCCCCGAACTGTTCGCCCAGGTCACCCAGGCTGAACTCGTCCACCTCGAAATTGGTTTCGTCGATATCTTCTATGTCCCCTGCCGTGGGGATCTCGAAATCATCTGCGGTACTCGCTTCTCTTTCTTCCTGGGCGGCAGAGACTTCGGGCTCTCCCGCATCCTCGAATGGAAAACCCTCGGGCATGGAAAAATCCATCTCTTCCATGTCCTCATCGGTAAAAGAGAGCTCCTCCTCATCGGGAACCTCTTCAGCGGGAGGGACAAACTCCTCGGCAGAAGCTTCCTCGTCTTCCGGAAGCCCGGTATCCATGGAGAGCATATCCGCTGCCTCGGCAAACTCCTCGGGGATTTCAAAATCCTCGCCCTCTCCTGGTTCTTCCCCCGCCTTCTCTACTGTTTCTTCTGCCTCTTCTGCCGGCTCTTCTTCAGATTTCTCTGGAGAACCTGCTTCTACCGGCTCTTCTCCAAAATCCTCCGGAAAACCTGCCTCTTCGTCGGGGCTTTCTTCGAGGTTTTCTTCAGAAAAGTCCAGAGACTCATCAGCCAGTTCTTCAGGTTCCTCCGCTTCGTTTTCGTCCGTGCCGAATTCCATATCCTCGGCGGCAAAGTCCTCGGGCAGGGAGAATCCTTCGTCAAAATCCTGCCCTTCTTCAGACTCCGGGGACAGCTCGTCGGGAAGCGAAAAGCCCTCTTCCAGGTCCTGTTCGGCCTCTTCTTCAAAGGAAAACTCATCGGGAAGGGAGAACTCATCTTCAGCGGACGGAGCCTCGTCTTCCCCGGTGTCTTCATCAAAATCCAGCCCGGAGAGCAGATCCTCAGGAATAGAGAAATCGTCATCATCCTCGTCTTCCACCGGCGGAAGCTGATCTTCTCCGGTATCGACACCGAATATGTCCTCATCCTCGTCAGAAATATCCGGAGGACCTTCTTCCTCTCCGCCTTCAGCAGTGCCGGCCTGGTCTTCATCTTCTCCGGAAAGATTCAGAAGAGCGTCAAGGTCCTCGTCTACCTCCGCTTCCGGAGCAGACACGTCCTCGAGACGTTCCCCCCGTTCGGCCAGAATTGAGGGTTCATGTCCAAGGGAGTTGAGTTCCGCTTTAAATTGTTCTATCTCTTCAAGCCTGGGCACAGATATTCCTTTCGATATCCTAGAGTTTCGGCAAAATATCGAATCTGTTCAAGTAGAGAATTCCTCGCATTGTATCGCAGATTAAGAGAAACCGCTATCAAGCCGAAGATTAAGATGATGAAAAGAGCACTCTTTCCATGGATATTGGTCGCCGTCCTCTGCCTTCTGAGCCCTCTGGCCGCCCAGAACGGCTACGATCCGCAGCTGGACGCCTACCTCCATTCAATGGCACAAGCCGAACCCCCCGGGGTAATATCGGAACATCTTGTGCTGACGTATTCCTCCCGTCACCCTGTGCGCTATGTAGCAGCGGCCTTTGAGCATGAGAATTTTGCTACATTACACATCTACAGAAAAAACCAGAACGGTGTTTTTGTATTTGCCTACCCTCTCTCTGCCCTCTCTACCTTGACCAGGAGAGAAAAAGAGCTGAGATACCGGATTATTGTGGACGGTCTCTGGATGAGCGATCCGGTAAATCCGCACAGGATCAACGATAAGCGGGGGATTCCAATTTCTGTAAGCTCCGTTCCTCAACGGCAGCCCCGCCGGGGAGAGACTCCGATTTTTCATGAAGACGGTACGGTGGAGTTCGTCTATTTTGGCAGCTCCGGCAGCACAGTCAGGCTCGCGGGGGATTTTAACCACTGGAGTCCCTTCAGCCACTCATTGCGGGAGCTGAATCCCGGAGAATACCGGCTCAGGCTCAGACTCTACGAGGGCTACCACCGCTACGTTTTTTACGTTAACGGCTCTCAGGTTACGGACGTTCGCAACCCCCGGATTGCCTACGATGTTCTGGGGAACCAGGTTTCGGCACTGTGGGTTCCTGGAAAAGCCTCCGTTGATGCCAGACTGGCGGAAAACCAGTAACATGGATTTTTATACTTCCCTGTCCTACTATTATGACCTGCTCTTTCCTCCTTCGCAGGAACAAAAAAGCTGGGCCCTGGATTTTTCCGGTCCCGGACCGGTACTGGACGCCGGATGCGGTACCGGGGAGCTTCTCCTGCATCTGACAGGCAAGGGCATTCCCGGTTTCGGCTTCGATGCTGACAAGGAGATGATCCGCAGGGCAAAGAAAAAAACCGTCGCGGCGGAAAGCAATGCAGATTTCCGGAAAGCCGGACTTACGGATGCTTCAGTTCTGTATCAAGGCCGCTTCTTTACTGCCATTTTCTGCATGGGCAACACCATTGCCCACGTCCACGACCTGCAGGAGCTGAATACTGTGATTGCGGATTTCGCTTCGCTGCTGTCCTCAGGGCACAAGGGGAGACTGGCGGTCCAGCTCCTCAACTATGACCGTATTCTTCGGCAGAAACCACAGGAGCTCCCCCCCCTGACGGCAGAAGAGAAAGACCTGAAACTTCGCTTTCTGCGGCGTTACCGCTATGAAGAAGAACATATACTATTTACCGGTGCCCTGAAGGCGGAATCATCCAAAAACCCCGCAAAGAACCTGGAGAGCAGCTTTGAAACCATCCTGCTGCCAATCCGCCGGCAGGCCATAACAAGGGCCTTCTCCGAAGCCGGGCTGAGGAATGTAGGTATCTGGGAGGACTACGGAAAAACTCCTGCCGGCGAAGAATCCGCGGTATTCCTGGTGACCGGGGAGAGCTAAAGAGATTCGGGATTAGCCCCGGGTTTTCCGTTCAGGGCCTCCGCAGCCTTGTAGGAAGAGCGCACAAAGGGGGCCGAAGCGACATGCCGAAAGCCCCGGTTTTGAGCCTCTCTGCGGTATTCATCAAAAACATCAGGATGCACATACTCTGCCACCGGATAATGACTGCTCGATGGGGCAATATACTGGCCAATGGTCAAAAAGTCGCAGCCGGCCTGCCTCAGATCATCAAAGAGTACCAGCACCTCCTCCCGCTTTTCTCCCAGTCCCAGCATTAACCCGGTTTTTACGGCAATGGGCTTTCCGCACTCCGCTACCCGCCGCAGGAGCTCCAGGGACCGGCGGTAATCCGCCTGCGGCCGCACCATGGGGTAGAGACGAGGGACGGTCTCCACATTATGGTTGATCACATCCGGCGCGGCATCAATAACCATTGCAAGTGCATCCGGATCTCCCAGAAAATCGGGAATCAGGACCTCCACGCTGGCTGCCGGAAGATGCCGGCGCAGTTCATGAATTACCGCGACAAAATGTCCCGCCCCGCCGTCGGCAAGGTCGTCCCGGGTAACTGAGGTAACAACAACATGACGCAGTCCAAGTTCACGGGCGGCTTCCGCCACCCTGGCAGGTTCGGTTTCATCAACAGTTTCGGGGGTTCCGGGAGTCACGTTGCAGAAGCGGCAGTTACGGGTGCAGACGCTCCCGAGAATCATAAAAGTCGCTGTTCTGGAGGCAAAACACTCCATGCGGTTGGGACAGTTCGCCTCCACGCAGACAGTATTCAGATGCAGCCGTTTTAAAAGGGCCTTGACCCTGTTCAGGTCCCGACCACCCCGGACGGGGATCTTCAACCAGTCTGGTTTTCGTTTATACCTATCTTCAGATTGTTCCATGGAAGCTCCTCTGTTTCACTGTAGCCGTAGACATCGCTGAAAATGTCAGCATACTCCCGGCGGGCACGCTGCATGTCGGTGGACCTGCCGGTCAGCATCCGGGTCGATGTTACACCTTTGTCAGTTATACCGCAGGGAATAATGTAGCTGAAAGGAGTCAAGTCACAGTTAATATTCAGCGCAAAACCGTGCATGGTGACCCCGCGGCTGATGCTGATACCCAGGGCGGCAATCTTTTTATCCTGATTTTCCCCTGCCCAGACACCGACATGCTCGTCACTCAGGCCCGCGTCAATGTCATGATGCTCCTTCAGGTAACGGATTACCGAATTTTCAAGACGTTCAACAAAGAGCCGCAGCTTCCGCTGGTGGTGATACAGGTTCACAATTACATAGCCGACAAGCTGACCCGGTCCGTGGTAGGTAACCTGGCCTCCCCGGTCGATTTCTGCGACATCGATTCCCTTCTCCGCCAGCAGTTCCCGCGGGAGCAGAATATCCCCGGCTGCCCCCCGCTTGCCCAGGGTAACCACCGGAGGATGCTCCAGTAGAAGCAGGGTATCCGGGATCTCTTCCTGCTGCCGGAGCTCACGCAATCGCTGCTGAATGTTCAAGGCTTCCGCGTATGGAACCTGGGGTGCATGGATTATGCGCAGCTTCACCGTTCACTCCTCTGCATACTCAGTGAACTTTTATACTACTTCGGAAAACAGGTAAGTCTCAAGTATGCTGTCTGTATATACTCCACTGGATAATAAGAATAAAGATTATTATGATTAAAACCAAACAGGAGTTCGTATATGAACAGCATACTGATCGTGAATGATGCCATGAGCAGAGCGCCGGAAACGCCGCGATTCCTGCTTTTCACCTCAGGTACGGGAACAGAACCTTGACACCCCCGGCACCCTGTGATGTGATGGGACAAACGGCTGAAAGCGCTTACAATAGCAGAGGATGGGCAAATAATTCCATGAATATCTACGACATAGCCCGGGAAGCCGGGGTATCCATCGCTACAGTCTCGCGGGTGCTGAACGGCAGTCCGAAGGTTAAGGAATCTACCAGAACAAGAATCGAAACAATCCTTGAGAAACACCGTTACTCTCCCAGTGCCTTTGCCAGGGGAATGGTATCCGGCAGCATGCATACCATCGGCGTCCTGACTGTGGACGTACGTGACCTCTATTTCGGGACCGTTACATACACTATTGAACAGGCATTCTCCAGGGCCGGGTATACAACAGTTCTCTGCAACACCGGTGGAATCCCCGAACGGCAGCTTCATTACCTTGATCTGTTGACCACAAAAAAGGTGGACGGTATCATTTTGGTGGGGTCCTACTTTGACGATCAGGACCTTGAGGAGGCCATCCGTACTCTGGCCGGCAGAATTCCTGTTGTAATGCTTAACCGGATCTTCCAGGTGAGAATATCTGGTCGGTTGTATGTGATGAAGCCCGGGGAATTATTGATTGTGTAGCCCACCTTGCCTCCCTTGGGCATCGTGATATTGTCTACATCAAGGACACCAGGACCTACAGTGCGGCCAGGAAACTTTCCGGGTTTTACCGGGGAATGGAGCAGGCTGGTCTTTTCGCCGGAACCGAGTCCGTTATGGAAACCGAAAAAGGAATCATCGGAGGCATTACCGCAATTCGGCGCATCAGGGAGAAGGGAATCCCCTTCAGTGCCATTGTGACCGGCGACGACCTGAGCGCTGCCGGAGCAATCAAGGGACTAAAAAAGCTGGACATGGTTCCGGGAAGGGATGTCGCGGTTACCGGGTTCAATGATTCTCTGCTTGCAATAAGCACGGACCCGGAACTGACTTCGGTAAACAGTCTTCCGGAAAAGATGGGGGAGACCGCCGTTGCCATCCTCTCACTGGTTCTGGAGGGCGAAGACCCTCCGCAAAGCACCCTGGTCAGGCCGAAATTAGCCATCAGGGAGAGCAGCTCCCCTTTTTCCAGACACAAGGAGTAGTCAGATGAAACAGTTATCCCGAGAAGCTGCAGCGGCAATCGATTTTCCCCCTTCGGTGCAAGTCCCGGACCTGACAGTTCGGCCGGTCAGGGTACTGCAGTTCGGGGAAGGCAACTTTTTGAGAGGATTCGTCGACTGGATGGTGGACCGCATGAACCGGGCCGGGGTGTTCAACGGCAGCATTCAGATTGTGCAGCCCATTCCGCGGGGCATGGTAGAAGCCCTGAATGAACAGGACGGACTCTACACCCTCTTTCTGCGGGGACTCAAGAAGGGATCAGTAATCGAACAGAAGGAAGTAATCGCCTCTATTGCCGGGGGGATTGATCCTTTTAGCGATTTTAATGCCTTTCTCATGGCTGCAGAGAACCCGGACCTGAGGTTCATCGTCTCGAACACTACGGAAGCCGGCATTGCCTATTCTAAAGAGGATCGACCCGAAGGCACCCCTTCAGCCTCCTTTCCGGGAAAGATTGTTCAGCTCCTGTATCACCGTTTTTCCGCCTTCAAAGGGGCAGCAAATACGGGGTTTGTGTTCCTTCCATGCGAGCTCATTGACCGGAACGGGGATAACCTTAAAAAGATTGTGCTTCGACTTGCTGAAGAGTGGAAAATGCCGGAGGAGTTCCGGTCATGGATCACGGAAGACAATGTCTTCTGCAACACACTGGTGGACCGCATTGTAACCGGCTACCCAAAAGAGAAAGCCGGGGAATATGCAGAAGAGCTCGGGTACCAGGACAAACTGCTTAATACCGGCGAACTTTTTCATCTGTGGGTCATTGAGGGTCCGGCGGAGCTCAAGGAGGAGTTCCCTCTGCATGCAGCGGATATTCAGGTGGTCTGGACAGAAGATATGACCCCCTACCGTACCAGGAAGGTACGGATTCTCAACGGTGCCCACACCATGACCGTGCCCGCCGCCTACCTGGCAGGAATGGATACTGTTGGAGAGTGCCTGGCGGACAACGTAGTGGCCTCTTTTATGAAACGGGGGCTCTTTGATGAAATTATTCCGGTCATGAGTATGCCGAATAATGAGTTAACCGGGTATGCCGACGAGGTCCTGGAGCGATTCGCCAACCCCTTCATTACTCACTACCTGCTGGACATATCCCTGAACTCGGTTTCAAAATTCAAGGCCCGGGTCCTGCCGTCCTTAAAGGATTACATAGCCCGGAAAAACCAGGTTCCCCGGTACTTAAGCTTCTCCCTTGCTGCCCTGATCCGATTTTACAAGGGGAGCGAACTGCAAAACGGGAGTCTTACAGGCACCCGGGGGGGCGGAACCTATCGGGTTACAGACAACCAGGAAGTCCTGGAGTTCTTCCGTAATCTGTGGTTAAAGTACGGCACGGATAACGAAAGCCTCCGCCAGGCGGCAGCCGCGGTCCTGTCGGAAACACAGCTCTGGGGAGAGGACCTTTCCCGTCTGCCGGGACTGGTGGACAGCGTCGGCTTTCATCTTGATAACATTCAGCGGGCTGGCATGCTCGCCGCAATAAAAAACCTTCTGTGAGGAACAGACATAAATCTATGAGCACCTATCGTATTCATGACAGAGACAACGTTGCCGTCGCAGTAGAAGACCTGAAAGCCGGAGAACCCCTGGACCTTGGAGGTGTTCGGGTTATATGCAGGACCGGAATCCCCCGGGGTCATAAATTCGCCATTCGCAAAATTGATGCCGGCGGAAGGATAGTGAAATACGGGTATCCTATCGGGACTGCTCTGCAGGATATAGACCCGGGAGAACATATCCATGTCCACAACCTGAAAACCGGCCTCTCCGGGACCCTGGAATATGACTACGATCCGGTAGACGCACGGCTCCAGGCAGCGGAATCCCGCAGCTTTATGGGATTCCTGAGGTCCGACGGAAAGGCCGGCACCCGCAACGAAGTCTGGATCATACCCATTTCGGGCTGCGTTAACCGGACAACCCAAATGCTGGCAAACAGCGGCTGCACTTTTCCGGAAAACGTGGAAGGAATCCACGCCTTTCCTCACCCCTTCGGCTGCTCCCAGCTGGGTGATGACCATGAGCACACCCGCAACATTCTTGCCGGCCTTACGGAACACCCCAACGCCGGAGCTGTACTGCTGGTTGGTCTTGGCTGCGAAAACAACCAGATGGACACTTTTATTGAGCTCCTGAAGCAGAGGGGCTCCTGGAACGACAGGCGTATTCAGTGGATGGTTACCCAGGATGTGGAGGACGAACTGGCAAGCGGCAGGGAACTTCTGATGCGCTGTATCGACTACGCTGCGCAGTTTCAGCGCCGGGAGATTCCCTCCGCAAAGCTGATTGTGGGTCTTAAATGCGGTGGTTCAGACGGTTTATCCGGTCTTACCGCGAATCCTCTTGTGGGGGCATTCTCCGATGACCTGATTACCCAGGGGGGCAGCACAATATTGACGGAAGTCCCGGAAATGTTCGGTGCCGAGACTATCCTGATGAACCGTGCCGCGAACAAAGAAGTTTACGGTAAAATTGTCTCCCTTATTAATAATTTCAAGGAATACTTTTTAAAACATAACCAGACGGTTTACGAGAACCCCAGCCCGGGCAACAAAAAGGGCGGTATATCTACCCTTGAGGACAAATCCCTTGGCTGTACCCAGAAGAGCGGGGATGCCCCGGTTACCGATGTCATTCATTATGGGGAGATACTCAGGACCCCGGGGCTCAACCTGCTGCAGGGCCCCGGCAACGATATTGTTTCGGTTACCGCCCTGGCGGCGGCAGGGGCCCAGATAATCCTCTTTACCACCGGACGAGGCAACCCTCTGGGATCCCCGGTCCCTACCGTCAAGATTGCAAGCAACAACGACCTGGCCGCAAGAAAAGCCCACTGGATAGATTTCAGCGCCGGAGATCTGGTCTCCAAACCCGGAACCCTGATGGAAACCCTGCGAAAAGACCTTATGGGGGTAGTGCTTGATCATGCTTCGGGAAAACGCACCCGAAACGAGGAAAACGGGTATCGGGAAATAGCCATATTCAAGGACGGGGTCATTCTCTGATCAGCAGCTGTTCTGCTGTTCATCCATGATATGCTGAGAAAGGCCGTAACGCTCCCGGTGTTCGCCCTTGCCAAGGGGTTCAATGTGAACAATTACGTCGTACACATCGGGGATCTCTCTCTTTATGGCTTCTTCGACCTTTCCTGCAATCTGATGCCCCACCAGGACCGTCGCGCTGCCGTCGACTTCGACGTCAAGATCAACTACCTGGAGCCTGCCGATTCTGCGCACCCGGGTCCGGTGGGGATTCATGGCCTCAGGAACCTCACTGACTGCACAAAAGATCTTCTTGTAGATCTCCGGATCAGCTTGTCCGTCCATCAATTCGACTGAAGTCTCAAGAAAAATCCCCAGGGCTACCCGCATGATCCAGATACTGAGCAAAAAGGCGATAATCGGATCGATAATCGGCATATGCAGTATGTGGATGGCGAAAAGTCCGGTCAGCACCGTGAGGGAGATAAATATATCGTTACGCATATTCGCCGCGTCGGCAATCAGCATCGAACTTCCCGTTGCCCGGCCTACCCGGTATTTATAGATGGCAAGGCCAAGCTTTACGAGAATAGAAACCCCGGTTACCACCAGAGCCGCCATCTTTGGGAGTGATGAGACCCGACCGGAGATCAGGTGCTGAACAGTGATGATTGCCAGCTGGGCGCCGGCAAAGAAGATGATAAAACTCAGAAGCTTGGTTGCGATAGTCTCTGCCCTGGTGTGCCCGTAAGGATGCTGAACATCCGGCGGCTTTTCGCTGATCTTTATGGTTACCAGAGTAATCGCGGAGGTCAGTATGTCCGTTGCAGAATCAATACCATCGCTGATAACAGCATAGCTGCCGGCAAGAAAACCGACGATGATCTTGGCGGCCGAGAGCAGCGCGTTGGCAATTATACCGATTACCGAAGCTCGGGCAATGATTCTGGCTCGTCTTTCGGGCATAGAGGGAGCATACAGGAAAAGCCGGACAGCGGCAACATTATTTCCGGGTTTCGGTATAGAGCAGTTCGGCCGCTGGAACATCAGCATCCGCCAGTTTATACTCCAGCAGATTATCTATCGTAACCCATGCAAGCTCGTGATGCTCCCTGGGATGAGGTTCTCCTTCCAGGACTTCCGCGTTATATACCGCAAGTTCAATGGAGATATCCGGGTATGTACAGGGAAAAACACCGACCAGTTCTCCGATTCGAGTCTCTATACCCAGCTCTTCGCGCAGCTCTCTGACCAGACAGCCGCGATCATTCTCACCCTCCTCAACCTTGCCCCCCGGAAACTCCCACATCAGGGCGCGGGACTGAGAGGCGGAACGCCGTGCAAGCAGAATATATCCATTCCGGCGCACAACCGCTGCGGTTACACGAATTCTTTTCATCCATCACAGAGTAAGCTTCCCCCCCTCATTATTCAAGCTTGAAGCTGTGTTTCCGACCTGATAAGGTGTCCCCTATTATGCAACAGATGCTTTTTTCTCTTGGAATCATCATTGCGGGCCTGAGTATCGGATACAGCGTATTGTACGGGCGGAAATAATAAAGACCGACCCTTCGCTGAGGAGGGCAAGAAAATATCTTCAACGGATCAGCCTGCTCTGTTTTTTACCCATTGCCAATATGGGGGCTATCTGGATTTTTCAGATCCATACCTTTCGTCTTCTGTTCCTTCCCATTCTCGGCTTTCTGGCCATTTTTACTGGTGCCGCTGCCTCCCTCGGTATCGGAAAGAGACTAAAGCTCGATCCATCGCGCCGTGGGGCCCTTTTCTCTACAGGGACCATGTCGAACCTCGGTTCTGTCGGGTCACTGGTTGTGTTCACCACCCTGGGAGAAGCCGGTTACGCAATGGTCCCCTTTTACCGTCTTTTTGAGCTCTTCAGTTACTACGTAATCTGCTTTCCCATAGCAAAAAGCTTCTCCCCGCAAAACGAAGCTGCTGCAGGCAACCGTGGGAAACTGCTCTCTCTTTTTCTCGATCCCTTTGTTCTGGTAACCCTGGGCAGTCTGGGTACCGGCCTAATACTCAACCTTACCGGTGTTCAGCGCCCGGAATTTTACGGCCCCCTGAACTCCTTTCTTGTACCTGTCGGCAGCCTGCTGCTGCTGACATCCATCGGCATGGCCATGCGCTTCGGCAGGGTCGGTTCCTATATGAAAGAGGCCTTTGCAGTCGCCGGTATAAAATATCTGGTCATACCTGTTGTTGTTACCGGAAGCGCGGCCCTCCTGGGATACGGCTCTATCGACGGAGGACTGCCGCTGAAGGTAGTTCTTATCATGTCTTCAATGCCGGTGGGTTTTATAGCGATGGTGCCGCCTTCAATCTACAAACTCGATGTCGATCTGGCCAACGCCGCATGGCTGGTATCAACCCTGCTTCTGACACTTATAATTCCGCTGCAGATTCTTTTTATTAACCTGTGTGCACCTCTAAAAACGTGGTAATTTTGCCATAGTCAAGGAGGAAGATTTTGTAGCACCCGCATCCTGCACCCAAATAATATTTGGTGCAGGAGAGGACCGCGGGAAATATTGACGACGCAGGATATGGGGAAAAGAGTAGTTTTCAGAGGTGCCCCTGATTTAATCGGGCAGCCGTGAAGACAGCCATGTAAAGATAAACTCGAACACCTTTTCCCGTTCAGGCTCGTTCATCAGCTCGTGGTACAGCCCCGGCCAGAGCTTTTTTGTTTTATCCTGACTCGAAGCCCGTGAATAGACAATCTCCGTCGCCGCCGGATCAATAACCTTATCATCGTCACCGTGCATGATCAGGAGAGGAAGGCTTATCTCGTTAAGACGGTCCTGGATCTCCTGCTGGGCCAGAATAGTCTCGTTTCCGGTCCGCGCTCTGGCTTTTCCCTTATACTGCAGAGGATCTTTTTCATCCTCTGCCCGCATCTCCATATTCCTGGTAGCCTCGCTTAAGTCAAGCTCCTGCACGGGCAGTTTCGGCACAATACCGGCAAGAACCCCCGCCATGGCCTTGATCAGAGGACTGATTCCTTCCGGCAGCAGAATGGCAGGAGCACTCAGGACAGCAGCGACGTACTGGTCCTGGTATTTCAGGAGTTGATAGAGGGCGAACATCCCTCCCATACTATGGCCAAGAAGCACAACAGGCAGCCCCGGGCATTGCTGGCTGATGGTCTGGGTAAGAATATGCAGGTCTTCCCGTATCTTGTTCCGACCTTCCAGGTCCCCCAGGGTCCTGGAACTTCTGCCGTGCCCCCGATAATCCGGTACAAATACAGCATAGCCCCGGGCTGCGAAGGCTTCAATAACGTGCACGTAACGGCCGGAATGTTCTCCATAACCATGGATAATGAGTATTGAAGCCTTTGGTTCCGCGGGAAGCGCATATCGGTAATAGAGTTCCCTTTCCTTAAATCCGAAGTACCTTCCTTCCTGTATCATTCCGGCCCCCCTCTCTTCGTTATAGCATGAAAAAAGCCCGAGCGCCATATGGATGGCGATCGGGCTTGATTAAGTAAAACGTAATGCTGGTTATCTACCGGCTATCTGCTCAACAGAAACAACAGATCCGAATTTTTCCTTAAGGGCCAGAAGTTCTTCCTTCTGCTTCTCGTAAACCTTGAACAGCTGTGAAGGAAGATTCTTTTCCTTGCTGTAGGCTTCGGTCTGCAGGTCAATTCTCTTGATGATGTTGTCAACATAGACGGCAAACTGCATGTCGTAGAGGCTCTTGGGATACTCTTTGTCGATTCCGTTGAAAAGCTTCTTCAGGTCCTCATACTTCGGAACAAAACCAATAGGGGTTTCGATGGCATCTACATCGCCATTGGCATAGAGATCAAGCCAGCCGAGCCAGACCTTTACGTCCTTCTTTTCACCCAGCAGGCCCTTTCCGGATCCGCCGCGGTTTTCATGGGTAAGGAAGTAGTTAAGCCCTGCCAGGATGGGTTTATCCTTGATCTTGGAGGAGTTATAAAACTTGAACTGAGCGTCCATGTAGTCGGCAAGCGCACCGGGGACAAAAGGTGCGTTGGCCCAGGGCTGCCGGTTAACACCAGTTGCTCCAACTTCGGTCGCGGTTGCCTTGGAAACAACAGACGCACCGATAGCAACACCTTCGTCGGGAGTCCGGGCTACCCATACGGGAACCATGGTGTCAGCGTCACGTCCGGAGTAGGTAAGAACCTTAACGTGTACTCCATGGGGATCTTCTGCGGCCTTCTCGTTATAGTTATCGATTGCGGAGCATTTCAGGGTACAGCGGGAGTTGGGGTGAGACATGGGCACCGGTTTGCCGTTGGCATCGGTTTTTCCGGGCCACCATTCACCCTGAAAATTTGTTCCCTTCTCGGGGATCGGTTCGCCGTCGCCTACCCAGCGGGGCTTCAGGTTTTCGTCGATCAGGACATTGGAGAAGATAACCTGGGTTCCCTCTTCGCGCAGACGCTTCATCAGGTAGGGGTCGCCTTCCCAGTTAACGTCTTCAACAATCCCGAAGATACCGCTTTCAGGGTTAATCGCCCGGACGGTTCCCGTGGATTCATCGATCCAGATCTGAGCCAGGTCGTCTCCGATAAAGTCGGTCCCAACCATTGCGGTCGTGGTTTTTCCACATCCCGAGGGGGCAGCACCGGCAAAGTAGGTCTTCCGTCCGCCGGGGCCGGTCATACCGGTAATGAACATGTGCTCGGAAAGCTCTTCCTCGACCTTGTAGTAGGTTGCACGGTCTACAGCAAAGCGGTGGTTCCCCTTCTTCAGCAGCAGGGTATTACCGGCATACGTACAGTAGGTGGAGTAACAGGTCTGCCAGCTTCTGTCCATGTAGATACGGGCTTTCGGTACATCTTCTGACCGATTGGGTCCCTGACTGTGAACGTTGGTAAAGAAAGTACCGCAGCGTTCAACTTCGCTGTCGAAACTGGAAAATACGTTCCGGTACAAAAGGTGGCCGCTGGTCTGGACATAGGTAGAAGAGGTAATCATGAGGGCGGGAATAGAGGCCTTTGCGCCTACGGGTCCCCGGTTCAGAAAGGAGACGTACATTGTAAGTCCCTTCATGATGCCCTTCATATTTTCCTTTACATACCCGTGAGCTTCGCCGCGAAGCTGCTTCTTGGCCAGTGCGCTGATGTCCTCACCCTCATTTATGATGTAAAAGGTCTGGCTGACCAGACGTCCCTGATCTTCGGGCAGGTCATAGTGAATAGTGTGGTCTTTAATGGCCAGTTTTTTCTCTTCCCCGGTTTCGAGGCTGCGCGTTTTAACGTGCGCTGCGTCTTCAGGGGTATCACTGATAATAAAAACACTGTCAGGCTCGCACATGGAAACCGCATTGGCGATCTTGAGCAGGGCCTCTTCGTTTTTGATCTTTGAAATTTTCGCGAGATTGGCGGAATCCAGGTTCGCTTCAAAGACCTTGCGGGCTTCATCGATGGTTTTTACGCCGCCGACGTCTGAAAGGATGTCTGTTCCTTTCTTCATTTCTAACATGATAAGCTCCTTCCGTTCTTGATAGGAATTTTATAGTAGAAAAAACCGGTGTCCCATACCGGATCTACATTACAGGTTCTTCGGTTTGTATAATAGAGATTTTTGGCGCGGCGGTCAAGAGAATCCAGCTTCCGCTTGACGGCTTTACCATGATTCTGAATAATAGATTTTGAATTTTAAATTCATAGGATAATGGAGGATTTGATGAAAAAACGCTACGCCGTATGCGGTGTAAGCAACCGAGCCCTGAAGATGTTTATAAAGCCCATGCTTTCACTCTTTCAGGAGCAGACAGAGGTCGTAGGTTTACTGGATCCGGATGCCCGCCGTTTTGAGGTAGCTAAGGAACAATATCCGGCGTTAAAAAAGCTGCCCTGCTATCCGCCGGATGATCTGGAGAAGATGATCACCGAGTGCAAGCCGGATGTGCTGCTGATTGCTGGTCGTGACAACACCCATGCCCGCTACGTGCTGGCCGCTCTTGAGCACGATATCGATTCTCTGGTGGAAAAACCCATGGCTGCCGGCGCCGAAGACTGCCAGAAGATTATCGATGCAGAAAAAAAGAGTAAGGGCCGCGTTCAGGTTACCTTTAACTACCGCTATACCGCTATTCACCGGCGTATTAAGGAGATGATCCTCCAGGGCAAGGTGGGACGCATTACCTCGATCGACCTTAACTGGTACATCGACACCTATCACGGATCCAGTTATTTCCGTCGCTGGAACCGTTACCGGGAAATTTCCGGGGGACTCTCCATCCACAAGGCATCACACCATTTTGACCTGGTGAACTGGTGGACCGGCCAGCGGCCGGAGGAGGTCTTTGCCTTCGGAGCCCTGAACTACTACGGCCCGGAAGGCTCGAAAAACCCATCCAAAAAAGACGGCCGGTACTGTCAGACATGCGACGAAAAAGACCAGTGTATCTACTACCGCCGCTGGAACCACCGGACCGGCGATGCCGAGGTTACAGACGACCATCTGGATCTGGACGAAGCGAAAAAGGCCAATTTTACCGGATACCGTACCGATGCCTGTATCTACGATTCGGATATAAAGATCGAGGATACCTATACAGCGACCATCCGTTACGACAAGGGGGCTCTCCTCTCTTACTCGGTTAATTTTTCAACCCCCTGGGAGGGCTACCGGGTAGTCATCAATGGGACCGAAGGCCGCATAGAGTCTACCGAATATCACATGCCCCAGCGCATTCCCTTCCCCTTCGATGAGCATCAGACAATTGAATACTATCCCCTCTTCGGTTCCAAGGAGATCATCCACGTGGTTGAGCGCCCCGGCGGCCACCACGGAGCTGACCCGGTCCTGCTGGAGGATGTCTTCCTGGGACCGGACCCGGCGCGAGACTACGAGATTGCCTCTGACTCTCTGGACGGCGCCCTTGCGGTAGCCACCGGAGAAGCGGTCTGGAAATCCGTACGGGACGACCGTCCTTATAAAGTCCGGGAACTGCTTCACTATTAAACCCTGTTCGTAATCAGGCTGTCCGGAATTCCCCGGATTACCGGTTCCGGACAGCCTTTACCTGCGTTACCCTTTTTTGTTTTTATAAAACCGCTTTACCGATTTGGATATCTGTTTCCAGCGCCGCACCTCCTCTGCCCGGGCCTGTTCGTCATTTCTGCGATGCAGATAATCCAGCTCTTTCCGCAGCTCAAGATAACTCTCGTAACGTTCGTGGGAAAGCGCTCCATCTACAAGAGCCTTCTGAACGGCACAGTCCGGTTCGCCCTGATGGGTACAGTCGCGAAAGCGGCAATTCCGGGCATAGTACTCCAGGTCGTGAAACACCTCATCAAGAGACCCCTCCCCGGCCCAGAGCCGGAGTTCCCGTAAGCCCGGGGTATCAATCAGCGAGCCGCCTCCGGGGAGCAAAACAAGGCTGCGGCTGGTAGAAGTGTGTCTGCCGCGGTGGTCACTCTGCCTGGTATCGCCCTCGGCAAGCCGCTGTTCTCCCAATAGAGCATTAATAAGGGATGATTTGCCCACCCCTGAGGGTCCGAGCATGACCGCTGTATGTTCGGGTCCGATGGAATCTATCAGTTCATCTATTCCATCACCGGTGACGGTGCTGGTTAGAAGCTGCCGAACATCAGGGGCTGCTTCTTCGGCTTCCTGCAGTGACCCGGCAATATCCGCACACAGGTCCAGTTTGTTCAGAACAAGTAAGGGCACAGCCCCGCTTTCCCGGACCATAACCAGGTAACGCTCGATTCCGCGGCGGGTAAGGTTACGGCCGCCGTCCAGACCGGCGACAATAAAAGCCAGATCCACATTGGCCGCCAGTATCTGCTGCTCTGTGGTTCCGCCGGCACTGGCACGGCCGATACAGGCTTCCCGGGTAAGGACTCCTTCTATCAGGCCCCCATCACCGCGCAGGGCAACCCAGTCACCTGTAACCGGATACTCATTCTTCTTAGCCGCGGCATGACGAAAAGCGCCACTGACACGGCACAGCAGTTCATCGTCCCCGCTCATTACCCGATACAGATGCATACCCTCTCCGCTTACACGGCCGCAGCGGCAGCCGGAGAATCTCGTTTCCAGTTCAGTTCTTTGCCGCACAGACAGTGGCGATGTATCACTGTTCATGCAGTACCTCCGCGAGGTTTTTCTCAGCTATTCTGTCTGCAAGTACGGTTAGTGGAAAAGGAAGCAGCGCCACCGGCTTCAGGGCCAGAGAGAGGAGCGATCCTTCGTTATCGTCTCCGGCAATCCTGTTGTTCTTCAGCATTCCGCATTTGACGCAGCGGTGAATCAATGACCACTCACCGTCGGGCATTACCCAGATACCGACAGGTTCCATCCCACTCCGGCAGCCTGAACGGCGGTCTCCCGCACATATATCCACATGCAGACTCCACAAACAGTGACAGCAATGGTTTCTGTGCTGCGTACCGGACAGAGAAGGCGGGACTACCCGGCCGCAGTGTTGACAAATAAAGGCCTTATTCTCATTAGAAGAGTTCATTCTATTTCTGGACATACAAAGTCTCCGTATACCCTGCACTATAGAAGTGGGGTAATACCACGTTCCTGCAGTACACTACTGCAGATCCGATATGAGAAAACTGATCCGGAAACTCTTCCGCTTTTTTGCCGATAATAAAGCCGGGTTCTTGATGGGATGTTTTTTAGATAGCCGTTTTTGTCAAAAAGCTGATAAACCAGTATCGAGTATCAAGCAACCCGGACGCGGAGGCTCCCGCAAATTCCAACACTCATCAACACTACCTCCAGATACAATGAATTTTATTATTTCTAATCCTTTTTTCCGGAAGCGTCAACTCTCTCGGTAACGCAGCATAGCGGCAAAACTTTCATTGCCGTCTTCCAGATAGCCGCGGACAGTAGTCACACATGGCTTGTCGCAGCGCTTCAGAGTCACGGTGTCATTCCAGCCGGCGGCTCTGGTATAGTTGATATCAAATCCGGTCATTTCATGCCCGTCGAACTCCTCCGGGGTAAAGCAGTCCAGAACCCAGCGGACATAGCGGGTATTATTAACATGATCGTTCTGATCAAGATCAGAGTACCTGGCCGTTACCACGACACTGCTCTCTTTTCCTTCGCAGCCCGGGACCTTGGGCGCGGACCCCTCAACAGCTTCATCTACTCCGGAGAAATCGAAATCCTGAAAAACCTGCTGCGGACGAATCGGCCGCATGCTTGCTGTATCAAGAAGCATCCAGCCGCTGGTAGCTCGCGCGCAGAGATCTCCGTTGGCACCAAAGATACGGTAATCACGCCGGGCCAGTGGCCCCTGAGGTTCTTTAGGCCAGGTTTCGACCCGAATCTCTTCCCGGTGAACAGGTAGCCGGTCAAACTCAACCCGCAGCCGGGACAAAACCCACATCCGCCCTTCGTCGGCACAATAGGACTCCCCAAACCCGAGTACCTCCGCCTGAAGCAGAGCCGCCTCCTGAAAAATCGCGGAAAAAGAGGGAAGAGCTAATTGTCCCCTGGCATCAATCTCGCTGTAAATAACGGTATGAGAAAAGCTGTAGCGGGTAATTTTTATCATTACTTCCTCCGGTGTCCAAACGTACTGCTTATCCTAAAAAAAGGAAGAGTGGGTGACAAGGGGTGGATGGGGCTTCACAACGATGCTTTGCCCGCTTCCATGAAGGCGCTGATATTCTCCGCCGGTGTTTCCGGCGGAAGATCACAGCCGGTGGAAAGGATGAAGTTATAGTAGTCCCTCATGGAACGCCGCAGATCCAGAACTCTCTCGCGGACTTCCCCGGGATCCTTCTGACACATGACCCCCACAGGATCGATATTGCCGATAATGGCCGTCTCCTTCGGAATATCCGGAGCAACAGAGGGCAGGTCGACCGCGGAATCCAGACTCAAGGCCGTAGCCCCGGTTTTGCACATTCCGGGAATCAGGTGCTCCGTGTTTCCGCAGATGTGCAGAACGGAGAAAGAATCCAGGTCCCCGATGAGCCTCTCCGTCCATACACCGGAAAAATCCCAGAACATCTCAGGAGAAAGCATGACCGCCGTGGGTTCGAGAATCACGATTATATCTGCTCCTGCCTTTTTAAGCGCCCCGGCGTAGGAACGAATAGCCCCGGCAGCACACTGTACCGCGGAGGAAACAAACTCCGGTTCAAGTACCGTATTCAAGGCAATATCATTCGCCCCCATCAGAAGTCCCGCCAGGGTAAAGGGACCGGAAACATAGGCTGCTATCGGTTTCGGAGCACCTGAGTCCCGCAGGCCCCGGACTGTATCTATATAGACCTGAAGGCGTTCATCCTGAAGGGAAAAACGATTCTCCAGCTGCTCCAGACCTTCCCGGGTATGCAGGATGTGCTCCGCCACGGAGGGGGATTCCATCTCCCTGTAAATGACCGGGGCTCCAAAGGCATGGGCCTCGGCGGTGAGGTCCATAAAGGTAAACAGTATGTCCTGCCCAAAACGCCTGTCCAGGGCAAGAAGGGTCTCTATCTGAACAGCGGCATCGAAGACGTTTCCTTTGATACTGCTCTTGTTCAAATGAACACCGGGATACCCCAGAAGGGGTGCGGCTGCAGGTCTGCGGCTTGAGAGAAAGTCTTTTACATCCATTAAAACCTCCGGAAAAAGAACCAGCTTAGTATAGAAGCTATTCCTTAATGATATTTGTAATCTCTTTCAAATTTTGGTTCTAGAACAGGATGATTCAGGAACATATTGGAAAACAGGATAAAAAAAGCCCCCCGCTGAACGGAGGGCTTTGATAGAGCGTCGTGAAAAACGGCGTATCAGCCGCCTGCAAGTTTGGGAATAACACCCAGAAGCACACCGGCTGCAACAGCCGATCCGATAACGCCGGCCACGTTGGGCCCCATGGCGTGCATCAGCAGGAAGTTCTGGGGATTTGCTTCCTTCCCCACCTTGTTCACAACCCGGGCTGCCATGGGAACCGCAGAGACCCCTGCAGCACCAATCAGCGGATTGATCGGTTTCTTGGAGATAAGGTTCATTCCCTTTGCCAGAAGCAGACCGGTAGCGGTACCAATGGCGAAAGCCACCAGACCCAGGGCCAGAATACCGAGGGTGTTCATGTTCAGAAAGGATTCGGCCTGCATCTTGGAGCCAACCGCCAGGCCCAGCATGATGGTAACGATGTTCATCAGGGCATTCTGCATTGTGTCGGAAAGCCGGTCCACCACTCCGCATTCCCGGGCAAGGTTGCCAAACATCAGGGCACCGATCAGGGGTGTAGCAGAAGGCAGCAGGATTATACAGGTAACCAGTACGACCAGTGGAAAGAGGATCTTCTCCCTCTTGCTTACGTGGCGCAGCTGCTCCATCTTTATCTGCCGCTCCTCCTTGGAGGTCAGGGCACGCATGATGGGAGGCTGGATAATCGGCACCAGGGCCATATAGGAGTAGGCCGCCACGGCTATGGCGCCCAGAAGTTCAGGCTTGAGCCGGGATGCTACATAGATTGCCGTCGGGCCGTCTGCCCCGCCGATGATTCCGATGGAACCCGCGGCAAAGAGGTCGAAGTCTATTCCGGGGACGTATTTTCCCAGAAACAGAGCGCCGAGCACGGCGACAAAGATACCGAACTGGGCTGCCGCACCGAGCAGAAAGGTCTTGGGGTCAGCCAGCAGAGGCCCAAAATCTGTCATTGCACCCACGCCCATGAAAATCAGCAGCGGGAAGAGCCCCGAGCCGATTCCAAAGTCGTAGAAAAGCCCGATAAATCCGCCGGAAATCTCCTTGACCGCCAGGGCGGTCTCGCTGATATTTCCGGTGATTACCGTATGGGCTGCGATCTCCGCGAATGGAATGTTCGACAGAATCGCCCCCAGTCCGATGGGAACCAGCAGAAGGGGCTCAAACCCCTTCTTAATGGCCAGGTACAGGAGCAGGAAGCCGACAAGAATCATGAGAACGCTCTGCCAGCCGCCCTCCTGCATAAAACCGTAAATACCTGTTGTGGTCCATAAATCGTAAAATGCGCTTCCGAAATTCATTTCCGGCCCCCCTTACTGGATTTCTACCAGAGTGTCGCCGGCTGCTACCTGATCTCCCTGCTTTACAGGAATGTTTGCGATTACTCCGGAGGAGGGAGAATGGATCTCGTTCTCCATCTTCATGGATTCCATAACCATAATCACCTCGCCCTCGCTGACGGTGTCGCCCTCTTCCTTGCTGAGCCGCAGAATGATGCCAGGCAGAGGAGCGGAGACTTTGATGCTTTCCCCGTCGCCGGAAGAAGCTGCTGCGCCGCCCTCATCGATTCCGGGCGTAACATCCACGGAATAGCTCTTACCATTAACAATGGCCTTGTCGCCTTCCAGCTTGACCTTGAAGGTCTTTCCTTCGAGTTTGACGGTGTAACCGCCGGCTGCAGCCTCTCCGCCTTCGGCGGGCTTGCTTCTGTCAATCTTGCGCACACCGGACTTGGCCTCACCCTTCAGGTAGGTAATGCCCTTCTCCTTACAGGTGGCTGCGATAAAGATATTCTCTTCGGTCTCCTCTATCCCGGCCTCATGGAGCATCTTTTTGGCTGCAGCTACACCCTTTTTGGGGTCAGCATCGTTTATTTCCAGGACCTTTTTGTCCGTCGGTTCGAGTCCAAGCTGCTCGGCCGCGAGTTTTATGATCTCCGGATCTGCAGGTATCGGGGTCTTGCCAAAGTATCCAAGGACCATCTTTCCGTACCCTTCTGCAATCTTTTCCCAGGGGCCGATCAGGGTATTATTGAAGGCCTGCTGGAAGTAGAACTGACTCACCGGGGTAACGGAGGTGCCGAAACCACCGCGGCGTACTACTTCACCCATGTTGGCGGAGATTTCAACATACTTGTCCATCATATTGTTATCCCGCAGCATCTGGGTGTTGGCAGTCAGGGCACCGCCGGGCATGGGGCTGAAGGGGATCAGGGGCTCGACCTTCGTCGCCTCGGGAGGCATAAAGTAGTCCTTCATGCACTCTTTAAAAACCTCTTCGGCTTTTTCGATCTTGCCGATATCCACCCCAAGATCAAAATCAGTACCCCGCAGGGCATGCCACATGGTCATAACATCGGTCTGGCAGGTCCCGCCGGAACAGGGAGCCAGGGAGAGATCGATCTGATTGGCGCCGGCCTCCAGAGCAGCCATGTACTGAGCAACACCGATACCGGCGGTCTCATGGCTGTGGAAGACCAGCTGTACATCGTCCCCGAGAAGCTGTCGGGCCTGCTTGATGGTCTCGTGGACCTTGCTGGGTACGGAAGTTCCGGAGGCATCCTTGAAACAGACGGAATCGAAGGGGATTCCCGCATCCAGGATGTCCTTCAGAGACCGGGTATAGAATTCGGGGGTGTGAGAACCTTCACAACCGGGAGGCAGCTCCATCATGGTTACAACGACCTCATGCTTCAGGCCGGCATCCACGATACACTGACCGGAATAGATCAGGTTATTCACATCATTCAGGGCATCGAAGTTCCGGATTGTTGTAATTCCGTGCTTCCTGAACATTCTGGCATGAAGATCGATAACATCGCTGGACTGGGAATCGAGACCAACAACGTTTACACCCCTGGCGAGGGTCTGCAGATTTACGTCCGGACCAGCCGCCTCGCGGAAAGAGTCCATCATGTCGAAGGCATTCTCATTGCAGTAAAAGAAGAGAGACTGGAAACGAGCGCCGCCGCCTGCTTCAAAGTGGTTGATTCCTGCTTCCACCGCCGCTTCAACGGCGGGCAGAAAGTCCTTAGTGAATACACGGGCCCCGAAGGCGGACTGAAATCCGTCCCGGAAGGCAGTAACCATGAAATCTACGCGCTTTTTCATGACGATTAATTCCTTTCTTATGAGATATAAGCTTTTACCGCGGCGATTACCGCAGCGATCTCCGCATTCTTCGAACCTGAAGACTCAGCAACGTCCATTACCGGTTCAGGGAAGTAGCGGGTGACAACCGCCGAGAGGACGGTCATGAGAATGACAAGCAGCGCCAAAAACAAAAACACCACCGTCATGCCGACAACTGTTAAAACTAACCCTTGCGCAATCACGACATACTCCTGTTGTGAAAGTAATAGCGGATCCAAGACAAAGATCCATCCGTTCGGCCATGATAATAGTCTTTCCAGAAGGCTAATTTCAAGAGGCAAGGAGGGATATAACGGACGGTTTAGCGGTACTTAGCGCAAGAAAAAGAGCGAAAGGACAGATAAAAGGGCTTCCCGGTCTCAAATCCGGGAAGCCCGGCTCCTTATGACGCGACCTTAGTGTCCCGAGTCCTCTCCGTCCTGCCTATCCTGGAAAGCATGAAGGATTCTGCCTACAAGTATTTCAAGTTGGGGCTTAAAAATATACCCCAGGGCAACTCCGATTATCAGCCAGAACAGCATTCTACTCTTCCTCTTTTACAATTTCAATTTTTATCTCTTTCTGGCTTTCCGCCTCTTTTCTGGCGGGAATGCTGACTGTCAGGATTCCGTTTCTGAAGATCGCACGCACGGCGTTTCTGTCGAATTTATCCTCCGGAGCGTAGTACTTCTGATCAACAATTTCCTTAAATTTCAACCTGTGTTTCAGATATTTGATCTTATCATCCCCGGTTCTATCCTCGGAAAGCCTGGCATTCAGCATCATATAGTCCCCTTTAAACTCAAGGGAAATCTGTTTTTCACTGAATCCGGCCAGAGCAAATTCGAAAACAAGGCTCTTGTCGGGGGTAAAGAAAATGTTTGCGGGGGGATAGGAATAAGCAGGATAGTAATCCACACTGTCGTCCCACTGAAAGAAAGGGTTCCCCGGATGTGAGCGGAACCCCTCCTTGAAGGCCCCGCCAAAGTTCTGGGTAGCATCGAACAGATCGTCCATAATCTGTCCTAGATCGATAATAATTTTGTCTTTCATACTCCACCTCATTTCTTACTCGCAAAGCGAGGAGTTTGTACACCTCCTCCCGATCCGGGCAGAAGGCAGGCCTGTTTCACACGGCCTGGTACTAATATAGCAGAAATTTATTCCCGGGGCAAAAGGCCTCTTCACCCGAAAGCGAAATATCGTGTATTCTTACCTCCCGTCCGGGGATACCCAATATTCGGGAAAAGAAAGGAAATATTTTGTCTGTACGAATTTTCTGCATGGGAGAGATCGTCGGCAAAGCCGGCGTTTTTTGTGTCAAAACACTGCTCAAGGACTTTCGGAAAGAAAAACAGATCGACCTGGTTGTTGCCAACGGTGAAGGGACTACCGGGGGTTTCGGCCTGGGGAAGAACCACTCCATTTATCTGCACAAGCTGGGCATTAACGTCATAACCGGCGGCGAATGCATCTACTACAAACGGGATATGGTCTCCCACATACGCCAGGCTCCCTACATACTGCGTCCCGCCAACTACCCCCCGGGAAATCCTGGCCGGGGTTGGTGGATATACCAGGTCGGGGAACATAAAGTCGGAGTAATCTCTCTTCTGGGACAGTCCGGATTCCGCCGGGTCCATTTAAGTAATCCCTTCAGCTTTTTGCCTTCCATAGTCGAAAAAATCCGCAAGGAGACTCCTGTTATCCTGCTGGATTTCCACGCCGCCACAACCGCTGAAAAGTACACCATGTTTTACCACGCTGACGGGCAGGTTTCTGCCGTCGCCGGAACCCACAACAAGGCCTTGAGCGCTGATGAAGCGATCCTTCCCCGGGGAACCGGCATTATCTGCGACACCGGGAGGACAGGAAGTATCGATTCAGTAGGAGGACTGGAAATTGAAACGGAAATTGGGCAATTTATAAGTCAGATTCCGGAACGCTCGAAGGAAGCCTGGGGCGGTCTGGAAATGCAGGGTGTTATCTTTGAGATTAATGCCGAAGGCCGAACAACCGCGGTCGAACGGGTACGGATTCCCTGCAAGGAGGTTCCCGATGAACGAAAGAGTGACAGTTAGAGAGGTTATCGGCGACAGGGTTTTGTGCAGCTGCACAACCTCCGCCTGCAAATCCTGCAGCGGTAACAGCTTTTGTAATATTAAAGTTCGGGAGATAGAAGCCCTGAAACCGGCGCATACCCCGGTAGAGGCCGGCGATACTGTGGAGATTCACCTGCCTCCGGGAAAAACCATCTTCGCGGGATTTATGGTAATGATCCTGCCGCTGATCCTTTTCGGGGTATTGTACTACCTGACCGGCCGTATTTTACCCGCCTCCGGCGAAGGCCTGCGGGTACTCGGCGGCCTTATCGGCATTTTCCTGGGATTCGGGGCCAGCTGGTTCTACTCCCGGGCTACCAACAGCCGCAACATACCAAAAGTGGTCAGGGTTCTGGAAAAACCAGAATAGCTCAGCCGCCGTAGGACGGGCTGCGTACAAGACGGCCGATTGTATCGGCCATGTCCTGCAGCTTTACGACATGATCAATATAGCCGTGATCAATCGCGACCTTGGGCATCCCGTAAACAATACAGGACTCTGCATCCTGGGCGATGGTTACCCCGCCCATACGCTGAATGGTCCCGATCTCCCTGGCGCCGTCCCGCCCCATGCCTGTCATAATTACCGCCACCGCCCGGTTACCGTACTCAGCGGCCACCGACTTGAACAGAACATCCGCTGAAGGCCGGTGTCCGTTCACCGGTTCATTCTCAGTCAGGTGAACAATTCCGGAAAGAGAGCGTTTCTCCACCTCGATATGCCTGTTCCCCGGAGTAATCAGGACCCGTCCGGGGTTCAAAAGATCTCCCTCTTCCGCCTCCTTTACCTCCAGCCCCGAAATCCGGTCCAGACTGCGGGCAAACTCCCCGGTAAAGCCGGCAGGCATATGCTGTACGACAACCACCGGCACCGGCAGGTTCCGCTCCATGGCGGCGAAAACCTTGCGCAGGGCATTGGGGCCGCCAGTGGAGATACCAATGGCAAGCAGGTCAATTCCCGAAGGCAGCTGCCGTTCATGACGCGGCCGGGGAAGCGAAAAATCGACAATCCGCTTTTCACGGATTTCCCGCAAGGGCGGTATTATCTCCTCATGTCGTGGCGGAACCAGGGCGCGGGTTACGCTTTCAGCTGTATCCGGCAGGAGAGGGACATTGCCGGTATGTCTCCGGTATTGCGCGCCGTACGCCCGGACCGTTGTGACAATCTGGTCACTGACCACATGAATATCCTCAGAGATGGACCCCGAGGGTTTCAGGATAAAATCCGAGGCCCCAAGGTTCAGGGCCTCCATGGTTATCTGGGCCCCCCGCCGGGCAAGGGACGAGAGAATCACAACAGGGACTTTAATGCCCTGCCTGCGGCGCTCCTTGAGGAACTCGATGCCGTTCATCTCGGGCATCTCTATATCCAGCAGAATAAGATCCGGCTTAAGAAGGGGAATCTTCTGCAGGGCGAATTTGCCGTTCATGGCCTTGCCCACTACAGTCAGCCCCTCTGCTCCGTCAATTATGCGGGAAATCAGGTTGCGCATCAGCGCCGAGTCGTCACATATCAGAACCCCGAGGGGAAGATTTTCCGTCACCCATACCTCCCTGATCAGGTGAATTTGCGATAAACACAGGCCCAGTCGGTTTTAAGAAACTCAAAACCGGTTTTCATGCCGAAAAGGGATTCGGAATGGCCGATAAAAAGATAGGAATGGCCATTCATGGCCTGCCAGAACTTCTGAATAACCGCCTCCTGGGCGACTTCATCAAAATAGATAATCACATTGCGGCAGAAAACCAGGTCCAGATCCCGTAAACCGGAATCGAATTTCAGGTTGTGATAATCGAATTTAATAAGCTTCTTGATTTCATCAGAAACACGGAAACCGTCACCTTCGGAATCGAAAAAACGTTTCAGGTATTTATCCGGGACCCCGTTCAGGCGCGGTTCCGGATAAAACCCCTCTTTGGCGGTTAAAAGCGACTTGAGACTCAAATCCGAAGCAACAATTTCTACGGTAAAACCGGCGGGAAGCAGATCCTTGCAGACCATGGCAAGGGAATAGGGTTCCTCCCCGGTTGAACAGCCGGCGCTCCAGATCCGCAGGGTTTTGTTCCCGCTATTCTGTTTATGACGGATTAAATCCGGAATAACGTAGTATTCCAGAGTCTGAAAATGGGCATTGTTTCTGAAGAACCGGGTCAGGTTGGTGGTTACCGAGTCGAGGAGGACCTTCATCTCCTCCCCGTTTTCCCGTATCTGTTTAAGGTAGAGAGCCGGGGTCCCAACCTTCGTCAGCCGAAGACGTTCCTTGAGCCGGCTTTCCAGAATCGAACGATTCGAAGCGGAAAAGTGGATACCACTCTCGTTATATATCAGTTCCCGGTACTGATCAAACTCCAGGTCGTTTAAAAAAGTTGTTCCCATAGTAATCACTATCAAGTGTATGAACTGTCGGCAGGGGTGTCAACGCAAGGAAGAAAAAAACAGGAAAATAGGGATTACAGTGCTATACTAGGAAGCTGTAATGAAGCATACCATGCCAGTCGCGGAAGTTCAGGGCATAGCACTGGACCGGGAATCCCAGTTACCTATTGTTCTGCTTAAGACCAGCCATCCCCGGCGAATCATCCCCATTCCCGTCGGCCCCTCCGAAGCCAGTGCGATAATCGTAGAGGTCGAAGGGGTCCACCCGCCGCGGCCATTGACCCATGACCTGATAACGGAACTTTTCCAACGTCACGGCATGATTTTGCTGCATTGTGAAATTCGAGACCGGATAGACGACATCTATACCGCCTTTATCCATTACCGCCGGCGTTTTCGGAACTTCAGTATGGAGGTGCGCCCCAGCGACGCCATAGCGCTTGCCCTGCGGATGAAAGCACCTATCCGCATTAATCCCCTGCTCCTGGCCGAGGCGGAACACTCCCTGGATGTATTCCGCCATTTGCATGGTGATGACATCCTGCTTCTGGAACCTGACTACACGGACCATGCGGTTTAAGGTTGACCACCTCCCCCCGATTCCGGGATAATCGGAGTACATGAAGAAATACATATTCGTTACCGGCGGGGTCTGTTCAAGCCTCGGCAAAGGTATAGCCGCGTCCTCCCTGGGAAGCCTCCTGGAGTGCCGCGGACTGCGCATTCGAATGATCAAGATAGATCCCTACATCAATGTCGATGCAGGGACCATGAGCCCCTACCAGCACGGCGAGGTCTACGTTACCGACGACGGTGCCGAAACCGACCTTGACCTGGGTAACTATGCCCGCTTTACCAACTCCCCTTTGAGCAGGGAGCACTCCATAACGACCGGCCAGGTCTATCAGTCGGTTATTACCAAGGAGCGGGAAGGCCGCTATCTCGGCCGCACCGTTCAGGTTATTCCCCACATTACCGACGAGATCAAACAGCGCATCTTCCGCATCGGAGAAGCCCAGGACGCGGACATTACCCTGATCGAGGTAGGCGGGACCGTCGGCGACATTGAGAGTATTCCCTTTCTTGAAGCCGCCCGGCAGTTCAGCCATGACGTGGGTAAGAAGAACGTTATTTTTATCCATCTTACCCTGGTACCGGAGGTAACCGGGGGCGAAATGAAGACCAAGCCCACACAGCATTCGGTCAAGCAGCTTCTTGAGATCGGGATTGTTCCGGACATCCTGCTCTGCCGCTCCACCAAACCTCTGGAAGAGAGCATGCGTTCAAAAATCGCCCTCTTTACCAACGTAGACGACGAGGCGGTAATATCCGCCCATGACGCAGGTTCCACCATCTACGAGGTCCCCCTGAACTATCACGCCGAAGGGCTCGACGACATTGCCGTGGCAAAGCTCGGCATAGATACTGCGCCGATTGACCTTTCGGAATGGGAGAAAGTGGTTGCTACCATAACCGAAGCCCAGCATACCGTAAAAATCGCCCTGGTGGGCAAATATATAGATCTTCACGATACCTACAAGTCGGTCCATGAGGCCCTCTACCACGGAGGCATCGCCAACAACGTCAAAGTGGAGATCATCAAGATCGACGCGGAACAACTGGAAAAACATGAGAGTGTCGACTCCCTGATGGAAGGAATCAACGGCATTCTGATCCCCGGAGGTTTTGGTCAGAGGGGAATAACCGGCATGGTCAAGGCCGCCCAGTACGCCCGTAAGAATGCCCTGCCCTGCTTCGGAATCTGCCTGGGACTGCAGGTAATGGTCATCGAATATGCGCGTAATGTGCTGGAGATCGAGGACGCAGATTCATCGGAGTTCTCTCCCGACGGCAAGAACTCCGTGGTCAGTCTCCTGGAGGAACAGGTGGATGTGACCCATTACGGCGGGACCATGCGCCTGGGACGCAGCGAAACCCATTTGAAACCCGGCACCATGATCCGGGAGCTCTACGGAGAAGAGACAATATTCGAACGGCACCGCCATCGCTACGAGGTGTCCAACCGCTTCCGCCCTCTACTGGAGGAACGCGGACTGATTATATGCGGGGTCACCCCCGACGAGGCCCTGGTGGAATCCATCCAGTGGCCCGATCATCCCTGGGGTATCGGGGTCCAGTTTCATCCGGAATTTCAGTCAAAGCCCATCAAGGCCCATCCCCTCTTTACCAGCTTTATCGCCGCCGCCGAAGAGGTTCGGAGCAAACAGTGAATCTGCGCCGGCTCCTCTATATCGCGGCCGCTGCGGCAGTCCTGGGAAGCGCCTGCAGCCTGGAATATCAGGAAATGGCTGAATCCCTGGACGACGAGACTCCTTCCTTAAGGATGAGTTCCGTTACGGTGGTCACGGTAGAAGAGGGGTGGGAAAAATTCCGGATTAAAGCCGAATCCCTGGAAGATTACGATAACACCTTGCAACGTATCATTCAGGGTGCCGATTTCACCGAGTACAACAGTGATGGCGAAGTGAGCGCCCAGGGCCGGGCCGACCGGATTGAGTTCGATACCCGCAGCGACAACGCTGTGCTGGAGGGCAGTATCAGTTTTACCTCTGTCAGCGACAAGACGACAGTGGCTGCAGATTACCTGGAGTGGAACGACAAAGATCGCCGTCTTTCCGGGAAACCCGAAGGTGAGGTATTCCTGGAACGTGACAACGGTACCCGGATACAGGGCTTCGGTTTCAGTGCTGATTTTCCCTCCCGTGTATTTCGCTTCAGCCGGGGCGTTTCCGGCCGTTACGTTTTCGATTCTGAAGAGAGCAGTGAGGAGTCACCGTGAAATTTACTCCCGCGACCGGCTGTCTGCTCCTGCTTATCACCGCTGCACCTGTGGCTGCCAATGAGAGTCTCAGTTTCTCCGCTGATTCAACCATAGCCCGATTTGCTGAAGGACGGGAACAGACAGAGCTCTCAGGAAATGCTGTAGTCGAAACCGAGGATCTGCTGATAAAAGCTGACCGTATCGAACTTTTCGGCGAGGGTTTCCGCTACCTCAGCTGCAGCGGAGAGGTTCTGCTGGAAAACAGAAAACAGGACTTTCTGATCCGCTCGTCCGATCTTTTTGTTGACCGGGACCGGGAGATCTCCCGCATTGAAGGCTACGCGGAGATGGAGGACGGCGCCAACGGGCTCCTGATCCGGGGCGGCTTTTTCGAGGACCACGGAGATAATGAGGGGGTTACACTTATCCAGATGGGAGTCAGGATCATGAAGATCGCCGACGGAGAGGTGATGATCTGCCGCTCCGAGTTCGCCCGGTACTTCAGAGAAGAAAAAGTCCTGGAGTTGTCGGGTCTGCCCAGGGTCGACTGGAAAGGGGATGTCTACCAGGCTTCCCGCATCCTGGTTGACCTTGAAACCAATGAGATCCGCCTTGAAGGTCAGGTCACCGGGACCGTCGAAACAAAGGGAAGTGAAACAGAAGAGGACTCCGGGGAGGCCGAACAGTGAGTGAACTGATTGTGGAGGGGCTTGCGAAGTCTTTTGGGAAGAAAGTTGCGGTAAAAGACGTCAGCTTTGCCATGCAGAACGGGGAAATCGTCGGCCTCCTGGGACCTAATGGCGCAGGCAAGACCACAGTCTTTTATATGATCGTCGGTTTCATCAAATCCGGCGGAGGCACGATCCTGCTTGACGAGGAGGAGATAACCCATCTTCCCATGTTCAAACGCGCCCGGCTGGGAATATCCTACCTGCCTCAGGAACCCTCGATATTCCGGAAGCTGACTGTGGAAGACAACATCCGGGCCATCCTGGAGACCCGCCGGGATATGGACCACCAGGAGCGGAAGAACAAACAGGAGGAGCTCCTGGAGGAGTTGGGCATAGTCCATGTACGGCGTCAGAAAGGATACACCCTTTCAGGGGGAGAGCGGCGGCGGACTGAGATTGCCCGGTCCCTGGCTGCGGCGCCCCGTTTTCTGCTGCTGGATGAACCCTTCGCGGGGATTGATCCTATCGCCGTGCATGAAATCAAGCGCATCGTCCGTTCCCTGGCATCCAAGGGAATCGGAATCCTTATAACCGACCACAATGTCCGGGACACATTGGAGATCACCGACCGCTCCTATATAATCAATATGGGGGAAATCCTGGTAAGCGGCGGCCGAATGGACATTCTGGAGAGCGAGACCGCCAGAGAGATCTACCTGGGGGCGGAATTCCGTATGTAAGCCGGCGGGATTACTAAAAAGCTTCAATTGACAAATTGTAAATGCAACTCTAGAATTCAGAGAAGTCCCCCCGGAGGGTAGTAGTGCAGTATCAAAGACCTGTCATTGTTCAGCAGCAGAAACTTAAAATGAGTCCTCAGCTTTACCAGTCCATCCAGATGATGGCACTACCCATCCAGGAACTGCGTCAGAAAATACGGGAAGAACTTGAACGAAACCCCGCCCTGGAAATCGTTTCGGAAAAGCAGGCCCTTTCAATTGATGAGAACAGATCAAACGGCGAGGATTATGACGCCTTCGAGAACTCTTCTGACCCTGGATACAACCAGACCCGGGATAGGGAGGCGGGAGACCGAAAACAGAAATTCCTGGAAGGTGCTCTCTCAAGGAGCGAATCCCTTCACGATCATCTGCTCTGGCAGTGGCAGCTGCAGCCCATAGACCGGGAACTCTTCGAGATAGGGGAGATACTGATCCAGAACCTGGATCACAACGGGTTTCATATTGAAGATCCCGAGACTTTTCTCAGTCCCCGACAACAGGAACGCTTCGAAGAGGCGGCACAGCTGGTCCGTCAGCTGGAACCCGCCGGGACCTGTACCGCCAACTTCAAGGAAAGCCTTATTGTTCAGGCACGACTCTCGCCTGCGGCTCCGGATCACATCGAGGAGATCATAGAAAAGCAACTGGAACTTCTGGAACGGGGCCGCTACCAGGATGTGGCAAAAAAGATGCATATCGATCTGGAAGATGTGGATGAGATCCTTGAATTCCTGCGGACTCTGAATCCTTTTCCCGGGCGGCTCTACTCCTCCGGCGATGTCCGTTTCGTTATTCCCGATGTAATGGTGGTGATGATCGACGGTGAGTATCAGCCGATACTGAACGATGAGGAGGTCCCGGTACTGGGGGTAAACGAGTTTTACACCCAGCTCCTCCGGGAAAACATGGCGCGGGATCAGAAAGAGGTGCGCAGTTTCGTTCGGGACCATGTCAAAGACGCCCAATGGTTCATCCGCTCCATTACCCAGAGAAATCAGACCCTGCTGCGCATTTCCAGGGCCGTTGTCGAGTTTCAGCGGGACTTCTTCCGGCGGGGACCAAAGTACCTGAAACCCCTGACTTTGAAGGATATTGCCCAGGCCGTAGATGTTCATGAAACAACAGTTTCCCGAATCGCAAATTCTAAGTATATTCAAACTGAATGGGGTATATTCGAATTGAAGTACTTTTTCACGAATTCCATATCCGGCGCCGGTTCAACGGGGTCGCAATTTTCAAAAGAGGGGGTAAAACACCGAATACTGGAGATTATCGAAGAGCAGAGCGGTAACAAACGGCTCTCGGACCAGAAAATCGCTGATATCCTCGCAGAGCGGGGAATCAAGATCGCCAGGAGGACGGTTGCCAAGTACCGGCAGGAACTTGATATCCTCTCTTCCTACGATCGATAAAAATATTTTGAGGGGGACTTCATGCACTTTGAACTCAAAGGCGTCCACTATCATGTAAGCGAAAACACAACTGATTACATCGAAAAGAAGATGCATCGCCTGGATTCGGTAAAGGAAAATCTGGAGACGCTCCATTTTACCATCACCAAAGAGAAGAATATGTTCAAAGTAGAGGCAAATTTTCACTTCAACTGGGGTGCGCCCTCCCATATCCGGGTAGACGGACATGACCTCTGGCCTGCGATCGATGTGCTGTTCGACAAACTCATCGTCAAGGTAAAAAAAGAGAAGGAGAAAATTAACTCGCACCACTAGGTGCCTGGTAATATATCCACACGAATGGACAAGTTTACTGTACTGGATCTGCTTGATCTGGAATTAAAGGAACAAAACGACCTCCGTCTCAGCTGTATTGGCGGAAGACCGGGCCTGGAACGGCAGATTGCCGTCCCCGACATCAACCGGCCGGGTCTGGCACTGAGCGGATTTTTCGATAACTTCGGCGGACAGCGGGTCCAGCTCTTCGGGCGGGGGGAATACGCATACCTGCAGAAACTGGAAAGCGAAAACAACTACGAGACAATTCGGGAGTTCTTTACCTACGAGATTCCCTGTTGTATCTTTTCTCATTCCCTCCAGCCCAACCAGCGCTTCATGGAGCTTGCGGAAGAGGCCGGCTGTCCCGTATTACAGACCGACCTGTACTCTTCCGAGTTCGCTACCCGGCTTAACAGGGCCCTGGGAAACATCTTTGCCCCCACCAGGATTGTTCACGGGGTACTCGTAGAGGTGTTCGGAATCGGGGTCCTGATTACCGGCAACTCCGGAGTCGGCAAGAGCGAAACTGCCCTGGAGCTGATCGAACGGGGACATCGGCTTATTACCGACGATTCGGTAGAGATGAAGTGTGTCAGCGGCAGTATTATCATCGGGTCCGCCGCCAACACGGTAACAGGACATCACATGGAAATCAGGGGCCTGGGGATAATCAATATCTCCCACCTCTTCGGTGTCGGGGCAATCCGGGACCAGAAGCAGGTCCAGTTGATTGTCGATCTCGAAGAGTGGGACTCGAGCAAGGTCTATGACCGCCTGGGAACCGGCGACAATATTACCGAGATCCTGGGGGTCGGGATTCCGACGGTCACCCTGCCGGTAAAACCGGGGCGCAATGTACCGATTATCATCGAAACCGCCGCCATGAACGAGCGGCTTAAGAAAATGGGCTACTATTCCGCCAGGGAGTTCAACCAGAACATTCTAAAATGGCTGGAAAGTGAAAACGCCCGGGCCCTCTATTTTCAGAAAAAAGATATCTTTTAGGAAGTAGGCATGGTTTCCAAAGAGGTTGTGATCAAAAACCGGGCGGGGATTCACGCACGTCCGGCGGCGATGATTGTTAAAACTGCTAATGAATTTGACTCTCAGGTTTACCTGGAAAAGGACAGCACCAGGATCAACAGTAAATCTATAATGGGAATTATTACCCTGGGGGCCTCCTTTAATACCAGATTGAATGTCGTCGCCGAAGGAGATGACGAAGAGGCAGCGGTAGACGCTATTGTCCATCTGTTTGAAAGTCGTTTTGAAGAAGAGTAAGCAATTCATAGTGCCTTTCCTCCTTATTACAGCAGGATTTTTTCTGTATCCCCAGGAAATACACGTGGATTCGGTAAACAGACATGGAGAGATAATCCTGTTGAACTGCCGGATACTCCTTTCCGATTCCGAGCAGCTCCTGTCTGCCCTGGATGCGGGCAACAGGGTCAGAATCGGCATTCGGCTGCGGGAGGACTCCTCGACTATCTCTTTTTTCAATCCCCGGGCCAGACAATTCGAATATCAGCGGGAAGTGAGATGGGACCCGGTAGAAAGGCTCTATGTCATCGAGGAACAGGACGGGGAACGACGATTTTATTCTCATAAGGATGCCCTCCTCGACACGGTTGCATTCTTCGAGGAGCTGCCTGTTACCATAGACAGCGGGGAACACAGCTTCCGGCTGCGGGGGGAGATCCAATGGAAAATGCTGATACCGCCCCTTAATATCCTCAGTCCTTTTCTGCAGAAACTGCATACAACAACTCCCTGGAAGCAGATCGAGATATCCCGACCCAAAAGCGAGTCTGGAGATAAGGGAACATGAGCAGAAGAAAGCACCAGCCCCTGGGGCCGATCAGCAATATACTCACCGTGACACTTCTTTACATCATTCTGATTATCCTGGTCCTGGTTCTCGCCCGACAGATTCTTACCGACATCTCCGCCGGAGAGCAGCTGAGAAATATCTACATTGTGCCTCTGGGAATCGTACTCCCGGTCTTTCTGTTCGGGTCGGTAGGGCTGCAACTGATCAAACTGATAAAAGACCGCAGGGAGAACAGGCCGGGCACACGGTTCAAGACAAAACTGATGATCTTCTTTTTCTCCATCAGTCTCCTGGCCTCGCTTCCACAGGCGGTGCTCTCCCTGGCCTTCATAGATACGGCACTGCACTCCTGGTACTCCGCTGAGCTGGGAGAGGCCCTGGATGGCGGGGTCGATATAGCCCTGGCATACAACAGCGAGCGGGTGGAAAACCTGGTCAATCTCTCCGAAAGTACCCTCTTCTACCGCCTGCTGGATACAACGGACTACAACGGTCTCTGGGAGACCCTGCGGGAGACAAACAGCGCCGTTGACAGCCTGCAGGTATTTCAGGAAAACAGCTCAGTAAGTTTTTCGGGAGACCCTGTGCTGATCCTCGATGAACCGCCTGAAACCATTGCAGAAAACGGTATCGTCCCCAAGGAGTACCTCGGTCCTGTTACGGTGCAGCGGGTAGCCAGGAATTACCGGCTTGGAAACGGAGGGATAGTGACCATTGTTTTCAGCAGCCGATTCCCGGATGATTTCGGGAGCTCAGCGGAAAAACTGACCCAGAGCCGGCAGACCTACCGGCAGATACAGGAATACAAAAACATATTCAGGCTGGTCCTGCTCATTTTTTTCTCCTATTTTTCTTTGCCTGTCTTTCTTTTAGCCATTCTGGTCAGTTTTCTGCTTAGCGACGAGTTGATCCGTCCTATAGTTTCCCTGGAAGAGGCAACCCGCAGGGCTGCGGAGGGGGACTTTTCCTATCGCATACTTGGTCGCTCCCGGGACGAGCTCTCCATTCTGACGGCCTCCTTTAACCGTATGATGTCGGAACTGGAAAACAGCCGCCGTACAACCCTGCAAACCGAGAAGGTAACCGCCTGGCAGGAGATTGCTCAGCGCCTGGCCCACGAAATCCGGAATCCCCTGACACCGATAAAACTTTCCGCCCAGCGAATACTGCGGCGCTACGAAAAGGACCCCGACCATATCGGCGACATTCTGGAGGGCGCAGTGAGCTCCATAATCCGGGAGGTTGAAAACCTTGACCTGCTGCTGCAGGAGTTTCGCGACTTTGCCCGGCTGCCACGTTCTTCCAGATATCCGATACGGCTGGCTGATCTTCTTGAAGATATCAGCTCTCAGTACCGCTCGGGATACCCAGGTATAGCCTTCGATTTCTCCGGGGCAGACAGGGATATTGAGCTGCCCCTGGACCGGGAACAGATCAGCAGGGTTTTTACCAATCTTTTTAAGAATGCCGTAGAGGCCATGGGAAGCGAAGGAACCATAATTGCCCGTACCGACCTTGTCCGAAAAGGAAATACCCGCTATTGTAGAGTGCAGGTTGAAGATTCCGGCTGCGGCATAGCGGCGGAGAACCAGGGAGAAGTTTTTAATCCCTATTTCACCACCAAATCCCACGGTACAGGTCTTGGCCTCCCCATTGTTGAACGTATTGTATTCGACCATCACGGCCAGATCTGGTTTGAATCCGCCGTCGGAGTTGGCACGACTTTTTTTATCGATCTACCCCTGGAGCTTTGAGCATGAGTTTGGTACTGGTTATCGACGACGAACCCGGCATTCGCAGTGTTCTCCATGATATTCTCACCGATGAGGGGTACTCGGTTATATGTGCAGCCGACGGCATCGAGGGCTTGACCCTGCTCAAGGAGAACCCTGTTGATCTGGTAATCCTCGACGTCTGGCTGCCGAACATGGGGGGCATCGACGTTTTAAAGCAGATCAAGGAAGACTATCCTGATCTTGAAGTCATTGTTATATCGGGGCACGCAAATATCGACATGGCGGTAAAAGCTGTTAAACTGGGTGCCTTTGACTTCATAGAAAAACCCCTCTCTCTGGACCGGCTGCTTACCATCTGCCGTAATGCTCTGCACCTCGAAGAGCTGCGTAAGGAAAACACAAATCTTAAACGGTCTCTCTTTGTAGAGGATGAAATTATCGGCCAGAGCCCCGGAATCAGGACGGTAAAAGAACGCATCCGTCAGAGCGCCGCCTCTGACGCCAAGGTCCTGATACTGGGGGACAACGGCACCGGCAAGGAACTGGTAGCACGGGAGATTCATCGGCAAAGCAGCCGCGCCTCAGGACCTTTTGTGGAGGTAAACTGCGCAGCCATCCCTGATACCCTGATCGAAAGCGAACTCTTTGGCCACGAAAAAGGGGCCTTTACCGGAGCGGTTTCCCGACGGAAGGGGAAATTCGAGTCCGCCGACGGGGGGAGCCTCTTTCTGGACGAGATCGCCGATATGTCACTGACCGCACAGGCCAAGGTACTGCGGGTCATTCAGGAACAGCTGTTTCAGCGCGTGGGAGGAGAGACCCCGTTCAATGTCGATGTACGCCTCATAGCGGCGACAAACAAGGACATTCAGGAGGAGATCCGCAGCGGCCGCTTCCGGGAGGACCTCTACTTCCGGCTTAACGTTGTGCCCATTCGTGTTCCCTCGCTGCGGGAACGGTTGGAAGACCTTCCCCTGCTTGCGGACTATTTTCTGAAGAAGTTCGCCACAGGCAGCGGGGTAAACGAAAGGCCCCGGACCCTGTCCGGCGGAGCAATGCAGGTTTTACGGGATTATTCGTGGCCGGGGAACATTAGGGAATTGAAAAATTTCATAGAACGGATTAACATAATGAGCGACGAAGAGAGTATTTCCGGAGAGACCGCGTTATATTATCTTGGAGAACAGCAGGTCTCTTCGGCGCATACTGATCTTCGGGACTACCTTGATTTGAGACTGAACGAGGCAAAAGAGCTCTTTGAGAAGCGGTTTCTTGAAACCAAGCTGCAGGAGTGCGGGTATAATATCTCCCATACTGCCGGAACCCTCGGTATTTATCCCAGCAATCTGCACAGCAAGATTAAGAAATATAGTATTGAGATCAAGAAATGAAAAAACTGACCAGTCGACAAAACGAAGTCCTCGGTTTTATTAAAGAGTATCTTTCTGAACACAGGTACCCCCCCACCATCAGAGAAATCGCCTCGTTTTTCTCGATCTCCGTCAAAGGGGCTTATGATCACGTAAAAGCCCTGGAAAAAAAAGGACATCTGCGATCGGGGTCGAGTAAGAGCAGGGCCCTGGAGATCATCTCCAACGAAGAATCCCGGGACGAAGAGGTCCTGGATATTCCTATCCTCGGCAACGTGGCTGCGGGTATTCCCCTCTTTGCTGAAGAAAATCTTGAGGGACACGTGAAGATTCCCGCCTCCCAACTCTCCCGGGGAGAACACTTTGCCCTGCAGGTTAAAGGTGACAGCATGCAGAATGCCGGAATCCTCGACGGAGATACCGCGATTTTCCTGAAGACAGAGACAGCCCTTAACGGCGACATTATCGTCGCCCGCATTAACGACGAGGCAGTCACCCTGAAGCGTTTTTTCCGCGAAAAGAACCGTATCAAACTAAAATCGGAAAACCCTGTCTACCCGCCTATCTACACCCAGAATGTCCGCATCCTTGGTAAACTTCAGCATCTGATCCGTAACTATGAGTAAATCCATATTCCTTCTCCTGGGTCCTGAAAACGGGGAAAAAGAGCGTTTTGTCACCCGCCTGCGCAGTGACCTGGAAAAAAAAGCCGGAGGTGCCCTGGAAAGCTCCAGCTTTTATCCCTACGACACCTCCATGGCGGATGTCGTATCGGATATGCGCAATGGTTCCCTGTTTGCCTCTGACAAACTGGTCAAGATCAGCCGCATCGAAGACCTTAAGAAAGAGGGGATCGACTCCCTTTCAGACTACATTTCCTCACCCGCACCGGGGGTAACCCTGCTCCTCCTCTCCGATGAAATCGGCGGAGACCCAAAAAGCACCCCTGGAAGACTGAAAAAGAAGGTCCCCAAGGAGAACGTTAAAATATTCTGGGAACTCTTTGAGAATCAGAAGCAGGGCTGGATTCTCTCCTATTTCCGGGAAAGAAAGGTGGGGATTGATCAGGAAGCATTGGAGCTGCTTCTCGACCTGGTGGATAACAACACCCTGGACCTTAAGGAAGCCTGCGGCCGCCTTGCCCTCTACTACGGTGAAGGCCGGCAGCTGAGTGTCGAGGATGTGGAGAGTCAGATACTCCACAGCAAGGAAGAGAATGTCTTTACCCTCTTTGCCAAGCTTGCCGAAGAAGACCTGCCCGGGAGCCTGGATATCTGCGTCAAAATTCTCGAATCAGGTGCAGGACAGGCAGTGCAAATCCTGGGGGGAATAATCTGGCAATTCCGCCGGCTCCACGCCCTGCGTCTGCTGCTGGACAGTAATTTCAGTGAGCAGGAAGCCCTGAACCGGGTTAATATTCGAGGCAAACGGAACGGCCAGATCAGCCTGCAGGGCGCGGCTAACTTCAGTGCCGAAGAGCTCGGCCGCATTCTGGCACTCCAGGGCCGCTACGACGGTCTCCTGCGCAGCACCCCGGCAGAGGCACATTCCCATCTTCTGAGCATGTTTTTCTACTACGCCGTTGCCCGCAAGGGCCTCGAGGAAGAACCGGTCCTCCCCTAATCTCCCTTATCCTGTTTTTTTGCAGAAAACTCAGCAATAACCCGTTCAGCCACCGCTTCCGGCAATCGCGCCTTATCCCGCAGCTCATCATAACTTGCCGAGGCAAGACCGTCGATACCGCCGAACTCCTTGATAAGCGCCGCCGCCCTGCGTTCCCCGATCCCCGGGATTCCCGTCAATCGGCCCAGTCGTATATCTGAAGTCCGCTGCCGGCGGCTTAAGGATGTAGCGAACCGGTGAGACTCGTCCCGTACCGCCTGCAGTACCTTCAGGGCCTCGGCAGTCTCCGGCAGGCTGACAGGATCGCTCCTGTCGGGCAGAAAGATCTCTTCATTCTTTTTCGCAAGTCCGATAACCCCGATTTCATCGAGCCCCAGACCGGTGAGGATCTCCAGGGCCGCGTTTAACTGGCCTTTACCTCCGTCGATGACCACCAGGTCCGGACGTGGAAGTCCCTCATTCAGTACCCGTGTATAGCGGCGGGCGAGCGCCTCCCGCATGGCCTGAAAATCGTCGATTTCCCCCTTCAAGCTGCGGATATTAAAGGAGCGGTAGTTCCGCTTGTCCGGGTTCCCATTGTAAAAGGAAACCAAAGATGCCACGGTGTGTTTGCCCGCCAGGTGGGCGATATCAAAGCCCTCTATCCGACGGGGAAGTACGGTCAGCCCCAGTACAATGCGCAGCTCTTCCAGGGCCGGCAGGTTGGCCGTAGCTTTCTGCCGTTTAAGAGCGTCCATGGAAGCGTTCTCTTCGGCCATGCGCACAATAGAGCGGTGGCGCCCCTCCGCGGGGACCTCCACCGCTGTCTCTACCCAGCCCTGAGCGGCAAAGAACTCACCAAGAAGGGCAGTGTTAACCTGATGGGATAGATAGAGCATCTCAGGAGGCCGGTGATCCAGGGTATAGTACTGCAGCAGAAAATCGAGAAGGAGTTCCCCCTCATCCTGAGGACTGACGTTGCCGTAGAGTTCCCGGCCTACCAGCTTGCCACCCCGCATCTGCAGCACTGCAAAAGAAGCGAAACGTCCTGCAGTGGCGACCGCCAGGTAATCCCGGGCTTCCTCCTGAAAATCCTGAACCTGCTGTCCCTCCTCGACACTGACTACTGCGGCAATCGAATCCCGTAAGGAGGCGGCTTTCTCGAACTTGAGCTCCGCGGCAGCCTGCTCCATCTCCCCTTTCAACTCGGCGATCAGCTCTTCTGTCGCTCCGGAAAGAAGTTTCCGCACCCGGTCTACCTCTTTGGCGTAGTCCTCGCGGCTGATCTTCCCGACACAGGGAGCCTTGCAGCGGCCGATATGGTAATAGAGGCAGGGTGTGTCCCGCTTCTTCAACTTTCCTTTGCATTTTCGTAAGGGAAAGAGTCGTTCGATCAGCTCCAGATAACGGTCGACACTGCGGGTATCAGGATAAGGGCCGAAGTACTCGGAACCATCCCGCACAATGCGCCGGGTACGGAAAACCCGGGGAAACTCGTCGGCGGTGATCCTGATAACCGGGTAGCTCTTTCCGTCCTTAAGGTTAACGTTGTAGCGGGGGGTCCACTGCTTGATCAGGTTATTTTCGAGGACCAGGGCCTCGTATTCATTGGCAGTGACAATAAACTCGAGGGAGCTGATGCGCTGCACCAGGAACCGGGTTTTAATGTCTTTGACCCCAATAAAATATGAGCTCACCCGTTTGCGCAGATCAACCGCCTTGCCCACATAGATGACCCGGGAGAATGAATCCCGCATTATGTAGACCCCGGGACTATGGGGAAACTCCGCCGCCCGTTCCTTGAGATCAATCAGCCGTTCGTCTTCGCCGTTTTCCTTCATAAATCGGAGTAAAAATACTCTATTTTCATTCAAGAAAAAAGCCGTCAGAAAGTTTGTGGTTACAGCATGATGCTCCCGTACTTCTCCTATGCCTTGAGACAGAATCTGATAATCCTACAAGAAGGGGGTGATATCGTACATTGCCGGACCTTAAAAGCATCCATACTATGATAAAAAAGGAGGAACACATGATAAAAGTGGCTATCATAGGTCTGGGGAATATTTCGAGACTGCATATCCAGGCCTATATTAAGTTTCCAGAGCGCTGTAAGATTGTCGCCTTAGTTGACATCGATTTAAAGAAAACACAAGCTTATAATGATGAGTTTAACCTGCAGGCAAAATTATTTTCCGATCTGCAGACTTTAATAGATCGCGAAAAGGTTGATCTTGTTTCGATCTGCACCCCACCCTTCACCCACAAGGATATAACGATCACCTGTCTGAAAGCTGGTATCCATGTTCTGTGCGAGAAGCCGATGGCCTCATCACTTGCCGAGTGCGATGAGATGCTTGCTGCTCAAAAAGTGTCAGGAGCGCTGCTCTCTATTGTATCCAACAACCGATTCCGTACACCGATTATGGCTCTGAAACGGATCCTCGATTCTGAAGTAGCCGGTCCGGTCGTACATGCTCAAGCCGATTCTTTCTGGTGGCGAGGACTTGTCTATTATGATCTATGGTGGCGCGGCACGTGGGAAAAAGAAGGTGGCGGATGTACATTGAATCATGGAGTTCATCATATCGACCTGTTCCAATGGATGATGGGAATGCCTGCTTCGGTGTCTTCGGTAATCGTTAATTTGATGCATTCCAACGCGGAGGTGGAAGATTATTCACTGGCGATTTTCAACTATTCTTCCGGCAGTATCGGAACAGTCTCCTGTTCAGTCGTCCATCATGGAGAAGAGCAGAAAATGATTTTTCAATGCGAGAAGGCACGGATATCATTTCCGTGGAACGTCTATGCATCAGACTCGATGCCGAATGGCTTTCCCGTTAAGAATAAAGCGCTGGAAAAGCAGTTGAACGAACTTTATTCTGCTTTTCCTCCCCTCGAACATGAAATGCACGAGGGACAGATAGATGATGTCCTCAAGGCTATCCAAAACGGGACATCCCCGTTGGTAGACGGAACGGAAGGACGAAAGACTCTCGAGCTTATCTCGGCGATTTATCAGTCTGGAGTCAGTAATTCTCCAGTGCAATTCCCCATGACTAAAGATCAGCCCTTCTATACACGTGAGGGAATCCTTAAAAATGCCATCCGTTTCCATCGAAAAACAGGTGCCACTGAATTCAAAGCGTCCCCGGGAGTAGTATAATAATGGCAGACGAGTGAAGCGGCGAATAGTTTTGAGTAAAACACCCAGGCCTTGTCCCTGGTTTTCTTCATTATATCGGTTTCGTAAGAATCGGCAGGACCGCCTGAATTCCGAATCCTCTGGATTGTTGCAATAAGCGCAGACCGTATTTTTTCCCATGAGCACTTCGAAGCCTGCTGTGTACCGCCAGGAGGCCGATTTGATCTGTAGCCAGGTTTTTATCTTTCGAAAAACGGGACTCCAGACAGTCCAGAATCTCGCTTTCGCACCCGCCCCCATCATCCGAGACAGTAACGATGACAGAACCATTGCTCTTTTCGATAGTCACTACGATGCGTATTGGATTTAACGGTAATTTGGCAACTCCATGGACGAAGCAGTTTTCCACAATCGGCTGAATGCAGAACCTGTGAACATACAGATTTAAAAGCTCTTTTTTTACGTTCAACTCGAACTGAAAGGAATCTATGAATCTGATCCTCTGAAGATCAACATAGCTGGTTACGTACTGTATCTCTTCCGCGAGTGTTATCAGGTCTTCTTCTTTGCGCAGACTCATGTGAAGCATGTAGGACAGGGATCGAAGCATTGTGAGCAAGGTTTTTCGGTCGTCTTTTTCCACGACACCAATGATACTATCAAGTGTATTGAACAGAAAATGCGGTTCAATCTTCGCTTGTAGTGTCTCAAGACGGGCCTGGATCTGTTGTGCTTCGAAGGTTTTCATGCGGTACAACGCACGAACAAGAAGCAGCCCAAGAATAACAATGACAACTACCGAAAACAACCCGATACCTAGAATCCTCAGAGTAACACTGGTTACACCGGATACAATGGCGGAATGGGGAATACGGCTGCTGTAAATGAAGCCGGAATCTGTATCCCAACGGAAAAGCTCCACATAATCCGCGACAACAAATGACAGCCGAGTATTTATCTGAAGTGTCCGGAGATCTTCCGCAGAGAGGGACAGCCTGGACTCTTTAGAAAAAGGCTGGACCTTCATAACAGGAAGGTTTCTGGTAGTTTCGATCAGGTCTCCTTTTTTATCATAGATAGAAATTTCAATATCAGAATCCTTATTCCCCAGAGTAGCCGTAAAAGTTCTCAAATAGAGTACGAGAAGTTCGGTTACGTCTGTTTCTATGAAAATAGTCGCGACCAAGCGGACACCATTGAAACGGTATACGATAATAGGAACTATTGTATTGAGGTTAAGATCGTCGCGAAACGGTTCACCGATTATACTTACCGTTTCCTGTGCATTAAATAAGGTAATGGCTTTTTCATAATCAGGCGCCGCATATCCTCTCCACCAAGGATTGCGCTCAAGTAAGGTTAGACTAGTCATCGAACCACTCAGGACGGTTCCATCGGGAAAGAGAATCCATCCTTTTCTGCAGCTGGGAATACCCTCGGTGAGCTGAGCGAGGCGCCAGCGGAACCTATCCCGGTTCTCTTCCGATATCGCTATGTCAGACAGCAGAATGTTGGCGTTATTCGCGGCCTTGGAAAACACATTAATTATTGTCTGATTCACCGACTCTAAATGCCCATGAAGTAACTCCTGAGTTTTTACAACCATCTCAGCCGAAACCTGATGGTAAACGATATAGCTGATCATCGTCACAGCGAGGGCGGTTACAATAGGCCCAACAAGAGCAAAGATTACAAGCACACTCTTTCGGGCTCTCATCTCATGCGGTCCTGGTATTTCTGTATGAAGCCTTCCGGTATTGTCCCGGTGTTATATGCTCAATTCGTTTGAACAATTTACTGAAATACGCGGCGTCGTACATTCCTACACGTTCAGCAACTTCCTCAAGAGAAATGTCACTCGTCTCCATCAGTTTCTTCGCGACTTTCAGCCGATATCGATGCAGATATTCAATGAATGAATATCCACAAACGCTCTTGAAGACAGCACTAAGATGTGCTGATGAAATTGACGCGAAAGAAGCTGTGTCCCGAAGTGAAATATGGTGTTCATAGTTGAGCGAGATATATCTCACCGCCCGTTTAACGAATGAAGGAAGAGAGTTATAACCAGGTCCAATCAAGTCTTTCTCGATGCTATCTACTCCTCCTTCATCTTCGAGCCTGCTCATTACCTCCAGGAGAGTTCGGTTCATATCTTCTTCGAACACCGGCTTGAGCAGATATCCCATTGCCTGAAGATTAATTGCTTTCTGCGCGTAAGCGAAATCGTCGTATCCACTCACGATCACCACCTGACCACACCATCCGGTTTTCCTGATTTTCTCAATCATTGAAAGGCCGTCCTCTCCAGGCATACGAATATCCGAGAGCACGACATCGGGACGGAAAGTCTTAAATACTTCCAGCGCCTGCGAAGCCATGCGGCAGATTGAGCACACCACAAATCCTTGCCCGAAATCAGCAACATAGGACGCATATCGTTCGGCGCAGGATTGCTCATCTTCAACGATCATCACTTGGATCATGTCCCGACTCCTTGAGAAATATTACCCCTTCACACCCGATAACGCTATCCCTTCTATGAAAAAACGTTGCGCCCCCAAGAATAATAAAACCAGTGGGAGAATGGATACAAGCGTCGCCGCCATGACAAGATTCCACTGGATATCGAAGTCTCCACGAAGAATTGCCAACCCCAACGTAAGGGTTCTTTTTGAATCAGAATTTATAAACACCAGAGCGTAGAGAAATTCGTTCCAGATATTCAGAAGCGTGATAATGAGTAAGGTAACCAATGCGGGTTGAGAAAGGGGAATAATGATATGTGTAAAGCGGCGAAAATATCCATACCCGTCGATGATCGCGGCTTCTTCCAACTCGTTCGGAATCGTAAGGAAAAACTGCCGCAGCAGGAATGTTCCGTAAGCCGTGAAAATTCCCGTGAGGATCAGGGACCAGTGGGTATCCAGCAAATTAAGAGATCTCATAATAATGAAGTTCGGAATCAGAACGACTTGCCGGGGAATCATAAGAGTCGATAGATATATAAGAAAGACGGCGTCCCGTCCAGGAAATTTCAATCGGGCGAAAGCATAGGCGGCCATAGCGGAGGTCACTATTGTGCCTAAACACGTAACGGACGCCACTTTTACAGTATTCAGAAAATATGTCAAGAACGGCATTGTCTGAAAAATCCGAATGTAGTTCGATACTATAAACTTTCCCGGAAAAAGCTGATAAGGGCGGCTCAAGACTTCCTCGTAGCTTTTAAGAGAAGTACTCAAGGCCCAGAGCAGAGGGAAAAGAGTCATGGCAGCCAGAAGGATCAATCCAGAATACAAAAAAAACGTGAAAATTCTTCGAAACAACTTATAATGATTAGTTCTATTCATATTTTCCGCCATCAATAGTGAACCCATTTCTTTGAAAGACGGTTCTGCAATAATGTAAAAATCAAAACCACCGCGAATAGAACATACGCGATTGAAGAAGCGTATCCCATCCGGAAGAATTTAAAACCTGCCTGATAAATATACATGACCAGAGTATTCGTAGCATTTGCGGGCCCTCCCTGGGTCAGAACAGTTGTGAGATCGAAAATCTGAAATGATCCAATTATAGAAATAACCATCACGAAAAATGTAGTAGGAGAAACAAGGGGCACTGTAATGTGGATGAATTCGTGGAATCCGTTCGCCCCGTCTATACGAGCTGCTTCATAGTATGTAGAAGGAATGCCCTGAAGGCCAGCGAGAAAGATAACCATATAGTACCCCAACTCTTTCCATATGGCCACCAGCATAACACTCGGCATAGCCCAGATTGGCGAAAGAATCCATGGATATGGTCCAAGACCTGCGTAACTGATGATCTTGTTAACATACCCGACAGTAGGATCAAAAAGCGGCTGCCAGATAAGTGCCACCGATACAGAGGAGGCGACCATCGGAAGGAAAAATAAGGTGCGGAGGATATTCCGTCCACGTATCCGCCGGTTTAACATAGTTGCAAGAACCAGGGACAAAACAATATTAATAGGTACCTTTATAAATACATAATATGCGGTGTTTCCAAGGGTTTTCCAGAATACAGGATCATGCACCATATCGATATAATTCTGGAATCCTGCATAAGTTGGAGGTCCTAAAAGAGTCCAATTCGAGAAACTGATAAAAAAAGACGCAAGGGCAGGACCAACCATGAACATAAGGAATCCGATAAGATTCGGAAGAAGAAAAAATAATGCCGCTGTTGCGTCCTTCTTTTCACGGACAGTGATTTTTCTCATATCAACCTTTTTTGTCGGTTTGTCGAAACAACAGGCTAAAGTTGGAGAAATCCATCTTGCCTTTTACCGTAGTCTTAACCGGAGAGATGGGAATGTCCATGGATGAATATACGGCATTCCCACCATCTCCTTGATACATTCAACTCAATGTGCACTCTTGTTTAGAATTGCCTGAACACTGGGTGCGATATCCTTCATACCTTTCTCTGCTGTGATTTCTCCAAGAAAGATCGCCTGAAAGACAGGAGTAAGAAGCTGCTGAACTTCCAACCAACCCGGTCGAAGAGGGAGTAGTCTCCCGTATTTTTTAGAGATCTCCGTCGTATTCTCCGCGATCTGTTTTGGATACTTAAGGGGGTCTGCATACATCTCCCAGTACTTTTGATCGTCAATAGTAGGCGGAATTCGATGGGCCTTCATGTAGAGCTCTTCACCCACACCTTCAGGACCACGAAGAAACTTTAAGAAAGTCCAGGCTTGATCTATTTTTTTGGATTGAGAACTGATGCCGACAATGTTAGATTTGTAGACTGTAGTTTTCTTGATGCGGCCGTTCGGCAGTGGCCATGCTTCGAACTCTGTACCCTCAACATTCTGTATTGTAAGGATATCGGAAGCTGCTCCGCCCATCATAGCCAGTTTATTATTCACGAACCATCGATTCAGTACTGTGTTGCTGGGCGCATTCAGAGCGTCCTGCGGCATGTATCCCTCTCGATAGAGATCAGCAAGTTTCTGAATTGCTTCGTACGCTTCCGGTTTATCAAAAGCAAAATACGTCATTGAGGGATCGAATAAATCGCCTCCGTTCGCCCATACAAAGGGTAGGATCGAGGATAGATTCCGAACTGACGTCGCAAACCCAAATTGTTTCTCTGCACCTTCTCCTTTAGTCAGAGTCTTAGTAATTCGGGCAAAGTCCTTCCAATCCCAGTCCATGGGTGGTAACGGAACCCCCGCATCACGGAACATCTTCAGATTAAGCAGCATATACAAAGGAGCTGTTCCCCAGGGTAAACCGTAGATACCGTCCGCATAGGTATTTTCCTGAACTCCGAGTGGGTAGTATTTTGACAGGTCAATACCGTCTCTATCAATCAGGTCAGAAATTTCCCGAAGAGCCTTGGCCCGCATAAAATCTTGAAAAAAGTAAGAATCAATTCGCACGACATCAGGTGGTACACCGCCCGCCAACAACGTGAGGAGTTTTGTATGATAATCATCATACCCGGAGACTACAGGTTCGATTTTAATACCCGGATTCTTCGCCTCGAAGATATTTATAATCTCTTCCTCAACGCCAATCGCGTCTGGGTTCCCCCAGAAAGCGTACTGAATTGTAGTAGTTGCCTGTTGCTCAGATACTGCCTTTTCATTTTGGGCACCAGCTGACAGTATCGCCGATAAAACTACGACCATCACTACAACAACTGTAATCTTTTTCATATTTCCCCCTAATTTATTGTGATACAAACAGTATAAACACGGTTTTTTTGAATAGAACACGGTGAATTATTGGATCTTTTTGTACGATCTTTGGAAGAGCGATAAAAATCTCCATTGACGCCGCCAGCTCCGCATTATATTACGGTATCAGTACGACAAAGAGCCGGAGGGAAGAAACGAAGTATGAATAAAACTGACGGAATGAACTATGCCCCCAAGGGAAAGCCGAATCCAGTGGTTAAGCGAGACGATTTTTCGTTTGCCGCGATAGGACTCAATCATGGTCATATCTATGGTATGTCACAAGGGCTCGTCGATGCGGGTGCCAATGCTGCCTGGGTATACGATCCTGATTCGCACAAAATGGAGCAATTTCAAAAAAGTTTTCCCGGTATCAGAATCGCCCGGTCTGCAGAGGAAATACTCGAAGATGACTCAGTCAAACTTGTAGCAAGTGCAGCAGTTCCCGCAGATCGATGCAGGATTGGCCTGCGCACCCTGAATGCCGGGAAGCATTTTATGTCAGACAAACCCCCATTCACGTCCTTAGAGCAATTGGAAGAAGCTAAAAAGTCAGTTCATAAAACCGGGCTGCTATGGGGTGTCTGCTACAGTGAACGTGTACAAAATGAATCCGCCGTATATGCTGGCCATTTGATCGGGGAGGGTGTCATCGGCCGCGTGCTTCAAGTCATCGGACTGGGGCCTCACCGACTCAACAGCCAGTCTCGACCAGACTGGTTTTTCCAACGAGAGAAGTACGGAGGCATTCTCACTGATATCGGCAGTCATCAGATAGAACAATTCCTTGCTTTCGCTGGTGCCGATAATGCGACAATCGTTTCCAGCAGGGTGGCGAACTACAATCATCCAGAGTACCCTGGACTCGACGATTTCGGAGAAGCGAACCTTGTGGCGTCAAACGGAGCGAGTAACTACTTCCGTGTCGACTGGTTCACCCCGGATGGCTTGAGAACCTGGGGAGACGGCCGCACTTTCATCCTGGGAACGAAAGGATACATCGAACTGCGGAAATACATTGATATCGCCCGTGATCCAGAAGGCGATCACGTGTATCTTGTTACAAATGACGGCGAGCAGCATATTCCTGTCCATGGTAAAGTCGGGTTTCCATATTTCGGTCGATTTATTCTGGACTGCTTGAATGGAACCGACCTGGCGATGCCGCAATCACATGTATTTAAAGCCGCTGAGCTATGTTTGCAAGCTCAACGACAAGCCGTCAGTGACATTTGAAAAACGATAGAAGATTTAACGTACTTTTATCGAATAATCTGTTAACAGAAAGATCGTCTTCTGAAAATGGGAAGTATCTATTGTCCATTGCACCAGAAGCGCTCGGTAATGATCTTGTCCTCGGTGTAAAAATTGACAATTGCCTTGCCCTGGGCCTTTATATCGGCGAACTGGGAGTTCTTCATGCCGCCGAAGGGCAGATAAGCCACCGGGGCGGGAATACCGACGTTGACCCCGATCATGCCGGCCTTGACCTCAATCTTGAACTTCCGGGCAAACCAGCCGTTCTGGGTATAGATGGAGGCGCCGTTGCCGTACTGGTGATCGTTGATGATGCCGATCGCCTCATCCAGGCTGTCCGCTCTCAGGATCACCACCACGGGTCCGAAGATCTCCGTCGTGTGAATCTGCATCCCCGGTTTAACCTCGCCGAAGACCGTGGGCCCCACAAAATACCCTTTCTCGTATCCCTTGACTGTAAAATTCCGGCCGTCCAGGAGCAGCTTGGCCCCTTCCTTGACCCCGGTGTCGATCATCCCCAGGATAAACTCCTTCGCCGTGGCGGAGATTACCGGCCCCATGACCATGCTCTCGTCGGCCACCGCCGGGTCCAGGGGATTTGTGGTAATCACCTCTCTTGCCGCGTTAACAAACTCTTCGGTCACTTTCGCGTACGTGTCGTCGCCGACACAGACAATTGCAGAAGCGGCCATACAGCGCTGCCCGGCGCAGCCGAAGCAGGAGGTAATCATATTCCGGATAACGTCGTTGAGCCGGGCATCCGGCATGACAACCAGGTGGTTCTTGGCGCCCCCCATGGCCTGGAAGCGTTTACCGTTCTCGGCGCACTTTCTGGCCATCAGCTTGCAGGTCGGAGTGGAGCCCACCAGGGAGACCCCCTGCACCAGGGGATGCTCCATAAAGGCCTCCGCTACCGTGCGGTCCCCGTTGATCAGGGTAAAGACCCCCGCGGGAAGTCCCGTTTGATCGATCAGCTCCGCGATGAAGTTCATCGTGTTCGGCACCTGTTTTGACGCCTTAACCACGAAGCTGTTCCCTGTGGCAATGGCATAGGGCAGAAACCAGAAGGGCACCATGGCCGGAAAGTTAAACGGAGCGATCATTCCGAAGACCCCCATGGGCAGCCGGATAACCTCGCCGTCTATCTCGAAGGAGGCACCGATCAGTTTGTCCCCCTGCTGCAGCACCGGCATGCCGCATGCGACCTCGACGTTCTCGAAAACCCGCTTCATCTCCGCCCGGGCGTCAGGAAGGGATTTTCCCATTTCCTCCACCAGAATGCGGCTGATCTTCTCTTCGTTTTTCTCCAGCAGATCCCGCAGCCTGAAGAGATAACTCACCCGCCGGGAGACAGGAATATCCTTCCAGGAAAGATAGGCCTCATGGGCCGTCTCGATAGCCTTGTCGGTCTCCTCCCGGGAGGTCAGGGGCACCTGGGAGATCACCTCTCCGGTGCTCGGATTCTCCACATCCAGGTAGGATGCTCCGGCGGGGTCGACCCACTTTCCGTTCACATAGTTCTTGATCTTGCGGACTGCCATTATCTGCTCCTTGTCATATTTATCATATTGTATGACAATAAGATTAAAGAACTCTTGAAGATTGTCAAGGTATGGCGTAGATTTATTTCCGGGCACCTCTAAAAACGTTGTATTTTTACCATAGTCAAGGAGGAAAGATTTTGTAGCGCCCGCATCCTGCACCAAATATTATTTTGGTGCAGGAGAGGACCGCGGGAAATCTTGACGACGAAGGATATGGGGAAAAGAGTAGTTTTTAGAGGTGCCCGTCCAAAAGATCGCCGACGGAGGCCGCCACGTGGAAAAGACCATTCCTCTGACCTACACCCCTGTCCGCCGACAAACTGTAGTCGGACAGGTTATGGAACAGATAAAAGAGCTTATTGCCTCAGGAAGACTCAAACCCGGGGATAAAATCCCGACGGAACAGGAGCTGGCGGTCAAATTCGGGGTAGGACGCTCTTCAATCCGGGAAGCGATCAAGGTTTTTACCTATCTGGGGATCTTTGAATCCCAGACCCGCAAAGGGACCTGTCTGCAGGACCATTCGGGTATCTCGGAAGAGGCACTCACCTGGGCCTTTATTCTGGGCAGGGATGATTTTCGCAACCTGATGGAGGTCCGCAAAGCCCTGGAGCTGGAAGCCTGGTTCATTCTCTGCAAAGCGGCGAAGGAAGACCCGCGATCAATCGATCCAACTGTCGTCTCCCTTGAGAAAGAGATACGCTGTATGAAAACGGCAATAGCAGAGAAGGACGACGTCGAGCTTGTGGAAGCCGATTTCCGTTTCCACCGCTGTGCTGTGGCTGCCTCCGGGAACAGCCTTTTTTCCAATCTGTTCGACACCCTGAAGTCCTTCACCTGTGAGGAGATAACCCGCTCCAACATCCCCCGGAACTACTCTCCCCGCATTGTGGAAGAGCACAGAGAGATGATTGAAGCCCTGAAAACAGGAGACCTCCTGACAATTACCCGCCTCTTCCGGGTACACATCGAGAAGGCCATAGGCCGGGTTCTGCGGGAGAACGGGTAAGTTTGTGTTTTGGAACAAGAATGGACAGGGTAGGAAGAATTGAGGAGATTTGCCACAGAGGCACGGAGAACACTGAGTTTTTTTATATTACCTCTGTGAGCTCCGTGAGAAATTCCCTCTCACAAAGCTCACCAAGCCCGCAAAGAAGGAAAGACAACTATATATCCGTTTATCTTTCCCCATCCTCCCTATCTTTGTTCCTCTTATCCTCTCCGTGTCCCCGGTATCTCTGTGGTTTTTATTTCCTGAACCAGTTACTAAACCTCCGGCAGGCTTTCGGCTTCGTCCACCGTGTGCTGTTCTTCGTCGACCTCGTTCAAGGACTGGGGCAGAATAAGATTCAGCACAATACCAACAAAGGTAGCCAAAGCCACATCGGCAAGCTCAAAGTTCAGCCCTTCGGTAATGGGAAAGAATATCTTACCGCCGCCGATTCCTATCACCAGGATTACCGAAGTAATTGTCAGGTTACGTTTACAGGTGTAATCGACACCGCTCTCCACAACCGTACGAATGCCGGCAGAAGCGATAATACCGAAAAGCATCATGCTGATTCCGCCCATTACCGGTGTCGGGATCGTCTGAATAAGGGCACCTACCTTCTGGATAAAAGAGAGCAGAATGGCGACTACCGCCGCGCCGCCGATAACCCAGACTGAGTAGACCCGGCTTATAGCCATGGCACCAATGTTCTCACCGTAGGTCGTATTCGGCGGTCCTCCGAATAGGGATGCCAGGGCAGTTGCAGCGCCGTCGCCGGCCAGGGTTCGGTGAATCCCCGGATTTTTATAGAAATCCCTTCCCACAACCTTGCTTAAGACCATGGTGTCCCCAAGATGCTCGGCAATGGTGGCCATGGAGACCAGCAGGAAAGTCACAATTGGTACAAGGCTGAACTTTGGAAAAGCGAACTTTGCAAAACCGAACCAGCTGGCTTCTGCTACTGGGGTAAAATCTATGATGCTGAAGACCGGCAGAAAACTCCCCATAATCAGGGCAAAAAGATAGCCTCCGGCAATTCCTATCAGGATGGGTATGACCGTAAAAAAACCTTTCAGTACGATCATCGAGACAATAGCTATGCCGAGGGTCACTGCTGCGATCAGGACAAAGCCGGCGTTGTAGCCCTGGGAGGGATCCGCAAAGGGATACATGGCCATGTTCATGGCGGTTGGCGCAAGTTTGAGTCCGATTACAATAATAACGCTGCCGATAACGACCGGCGGAAGCATCCTGTCCAGCCAGCGCGTCCCTGCCTGACGGATAATCAGCGCCACAAAAAGGTAGAAAATACCAACACAAAAACCCGCGCCAAGGGCATATTCCACACCGTAGGAGGCACTGACTGCAATCAGGGGTGCGATGTAGGCAAAAGACGACCCCAGGTAAGTGGGGACTTTTCCTCCGGTTATTGCAATGTACAGCAGGGTACCGATCCCTGAAGTAAAGAGGGCAACGGCAGGATTCAATCCTGTAAGAAGTGGAACCAGGACGGTTGCGCTGAACATGGCAAATACATGCTGGAAACTCAGGGGAATCCAGCGGGCTAAGGGCGGACGCTGTTCTACATCATAAACAGGTTTGGACATGACGACTCCTTGAACGTATAGTGTTATTACGGACTGGATCAGGGAAGCATGCATTGGGTGCGGACAAAAAAAAGCTTTCCCGCCGTTTATAACAAACGACAGGAAAGCTATCCCCAGGCAGCCTCGGCCCAAAAGACCGGAAACCTATGTAGAATATCCTTACATGCTTCCATAATCGAGAGCGGTTATACCCGGAAAACAGGTCCCGCGTCAAGTGGAACAGAAGCCCAGGAGACTAAAGTCTGTCGATTCCCAGCATCTCCAGCTGATGAGTTATGCTGTAACGGCCGGCCACCCGTTCTGCTCCGGCTTCAATAAAAGCGGCGGCATCTTCGAGGGTCCAGACACCTCCCGAAGCCTTTACCTTGATCCTGCCCTTCGCCCGCTGATAGAGCAGAGCGATATCGTGTATCGTAGCCTTACCATCCGCGAAACCGGTACAGGTTTTAACAAAGTTCGCGCCGGCGTTGCAGATAACCTCAACCGCTTCGATTTTGTCGATATCCGATAGAAAGCCCGTTTCAATTATTACCTTTACTGTGACATCCGCCTGTTTCGCAATGTCTACGACTGCCCGGATGTCTTCCTCGGCCTTTTTAAACTCCCCGTCAACAAGGAAACCGATATTGATGACCATATCGATCTCTCTCGCGCCGTCAGCAATCCCCTGCTCCGCCTCTTTAACCTTGACGCTGGTTCTGGCTCCGCCGGAGGGGAATCCAACCACGACCTGGGGTGCTATACCGGTTCCGTTCAGCTCTTCCGCTACCATGGGAATATACGCCGGAAATACCGGGACGGCGGCATATTTCATCCGTTTGGCCTCTTCACAGGCCTTACGGACCATCTCGGCAGTAGCGTTCGGGACAAGGGCGCCGGAATAATCCAGTATCGAACAGATTTTTTGAATGGTTTTCAGATCTTCAGCAGAATTGGTCAGTAGTATCATGCTTTGCAGCTCCTTGAGGTAACATACGGTTACCGACATCTATTATCGAGGCTGTGAATCTTATTCGTCAACCAGTTTTTCCTTCGGGACATTGAGCAGCTTGGCATTAATCGCCACGATTTTATCAGCAGAATGTCTCCCTTGGAAACCTCTTCCATGGGAACATCATCTACATCTTCCCCGTTTTTTCTGTGGGACTCAGAAGGCATCAGCTGGGCAAGTTCCTCCAGGGCCGAAGAAGCACTCAGAACAGAAGACATCTCTATCCAGTGCCCGGCCTGCATAATCGCAATAAGGGGCAACCGCATAGAAACAAAGGCTGTAATGTTTTTTCCAGTAGATAATCATCTCGGCGTCCTATATACTTAATCTCAGCTGAAATATACGGAGATTCGTCATGCTGTCAACTCAAGAAGAGGCCCTGGCGCAACTGGTACGGACCAGCATGCTGATGTCCGAGGAGTACCAGTTTCGCCCATTAATCTCACGGCTGGTTGAACAGGCCCAGGATATCACCCAGTCCGATCTGTCCGCGTTTTATATCTACGACAACCCCGACAACGCCAAGAGCAGACTGCGCCTTGGATATAAACGGGGCCGTTACGAGCTTGCCAAAACAATCCCCGCAAATAACGAGGTTGCCGAATTCATAGCCGACTGTGGCGAGGCGATAGTCCTGCTGGAGCGGAAGCCCAGCCCTTTCCTTAATGTTCTGCTCCATGACGAGATGAACAGCGGCATTGCAGTTCCTATAAAAACAGGAAAAAGCAGAATCGGCATTCTTTTTATAAACTCCCGCAGTGCCGGCTTTTACAGTCGTATCCGCTTTGCCTTCGTAGAATCGTTTACCCGCCTTGCCGGCGGCATGCTCCATAACGCCCGGCTGCTGCAGGAGACCCGGGAGTATCTGCAGCGCATAGAAGAGATGGAACGCTACCAGGAAAACATCTTCTCCTCAATGACAAACCTGCTGATTACAACCGACGAATCCGGGACAATACACTATTTTAACCAGGCTGCAGCGGAAAGGATGAACCTGAGCCAGGAGGATGTCGGCCGCCATATCGGAGATTTCTTCCACAAGCGAATAGGAAAAAAGATCATCAATGCCCTGGAGAAAACCCAGGAGACCGGCGACGAAGTTCTCGGGATGGAGGGAATCTACAAGGGGGCCGACAAGGAGATAGATTTCTCTTTGAACCTCTCTCCTCTCAAGGGGAAACGGGGACGCCATGAGGGACTTACCCTGCTGTTCACCGACCAGAGCCGTGAACGGGAACTGAAAGCGAGTATGGAGGTCGCCAAGGAGGAGCGGCGGGTAATCAAGGACATGTTCGCCCGCTACATGTCCAATGATCTGGTGCAACAGCTGATGGATACACCCGATCTGATCAAGCCCGGAGGGGATCAGAAACGGGCGACTCTTTTCTTTGCCGACATCGTAGGCTACACTGCCTTTTCCGAAGGCAAGGAACCGGCTTATATTATTGAACTGCTGAACGGTTTTTTCTCCGAGGCTGTTGAGGTTGTCCTTAAAAACAGAGGATACATCGATAAATTTATCGGCGACTGTATTATGGCTGCCTGGGGAGTACCACTCTCTTCGGAAGAGGAGGATGCGGTTAATGCAGTTTCCACCGCTGTTAAACTGCAGCATATGGTCAAGGACAAGAAACGGCGGTTTTTCACCGGTGACGCAAAGGACCTTCGCCTTGCCATCGGAATGAATACCGGGCCCCTGGTTGCGGGAAATCTCGGCAGCAGCCAGAGGATGGACTATACCGTTATCGGCGATACGGTGAACCTCGCGGCCCGGCTGGAAGGGGTCGCCGGCGCGGATGAAATTATAATAACACAGGATACCCTTGAGCTGATCGACGGTAAATTCAAGGTTGAAAAGCGTGATCCTGTCAGGGTCAAGGGTAAGGTAAAACCGATTCAAATATATAATGTGGTCGATTTTCGTTAGAACCGTCGGGACGATACCGACGGGAAGGTACTAAAGCTCTACGTTACGAGGGGGTTTCAAATGAATATAAGCGGACTTCTGGGATCACTTCCGCTATGGATCTATATTGTAGATGCGATCCTTATAGCCGGGATCGTTGCAGCTCTGATCTGGACCTTTATCAGCCATTCTGTTTTTAAAAAAAGACTGGAAAAAGCTGCTGTCGACGAGGAAGCGGCCAGAGAACTTATCCTTGAAAAATACGATACGTCAGCGCTTATCCGCCGTTCACGGTTAATCGAAGCCGGGGCGGATAAATACGGTGACAGCCTGCTGAAGAATCTCTCCATGGATGAGATCTGGGTGAACCTGCTGCGTCGACGCAAACGGGTAACCGACATTCGCCGGGTACTGAAGTTTATTCCCGAGCGGGGGCTGTTCTATGTTTTTCTGGCCGTTCTCGACAAGCCCAGGAAAGTCCGCTATCTGACAGACTGGCTGAAGGAGAGCGGCGACCTTCTGGCAATGAGACGCATCGCCCTCTCCGGAAAAGGGGAGAATTTTGACGGACAGACTGCCTTGGAGATTTTTGAAGAGTATATCCCCCACATTCGGGAGATGACAGGAGATCCCGAATGGGCTTCCCGTTATTTTGCGGTGAAGATCCTGCTGCACCATGATGATGACCGGTCGCAGCGGGCGGTCTGGGACTGCCTTCATGATACCCACGCTCTTGTACGGCGGACTGTTGCCACTGAGTTAACGACCGATAAAAAAGACGAGTTATTTGAAGCCCTGAAAACCCTGTTCATCGATGATCCCGTTTTCGAGGTCCGCCGGGCTGCCAAGGAGAGGATCAATCTCGATTTTCCCGACCGTGAAGTCCTGAACATTAAAAAGATGAACGACGTCGAAGCATTTCATGTTCTTGATTTGATGAATCCGGAATTTGCCCAGGACGAAAACACAGCCCTCTCCTTTCTGGATCATGACAATAACGAGCTGCGCCTGAGTGCGGCATATTTTCTGAATCGTCTGGGCACGCTGGACCGGCTCTTCCAGCAGGTCGAGCTTGGAGACCGGGAACTTTTTGAACGCAACTTCAAGCTTTTGACCAAAGCTGCCGAGGTCGGGATTTCCGACTTCCTGAAATCCGTCTCCTCTACAAAGAATCCCGCGACCCTGCTTATGGCAGCCCGACTTCTGCAGAGAACCGGGTCCCGGGAACTGATAAACAGTCTTGCAAAGAATGTATTTGCCCTCACCGACGAAGAGAAGACTCATGCCGATCAGAGAAAACTCTACGATGAAACCCTTAAAGCTATCAAATCGCGTGGGACCTGTGATGCGGTTCAATTTATCTGTCAGGAGCTGGAGAAGCACTCTCATCAGGGTGACTTTCTGGACCGTATTCTGCCTGCTCTGCCGGAAAGCGGGGACTTCCTCATTGCCCCGCTGCTTGTCAGCATGCTGAAGGATCCCGAGGTCCCGCGGCGGGACCTTATAAGGGAAACCATTTTCCGCTTCAATGAATGTTTCTACCAGGGAGAAATAATCGGCATCCTGAAAGCGGAGCGGGAAGAATACCCTCACCAGGTGCGTATTGACGCTCTTAAACTCCTGGCTCAGCTTAAGAAACCCTATTGCCTGCAGCATGTGCTGGAAAACCTCTCCATTTTACCTCTGGATGAGGCCCGGTATTTTACCTCAATCCTCGCCGATTTTAGCGGGGCCCTCTTCAACAAACGGGTAGAAGGCATCATGGCAAGCGATGACGCCCATGTGCGGGCTTCCCTTATTGCAGCTCTGCCGGCTACCGGTATCAAGGATTTTATTGCCCCGATTCGCAAAGCCCTCAAGGATGCAGATCCGGAGGTGCGCATGGCTGCGGTCTGGGCACTGCATGATTACCAGGAGCAGCGGGCTCTGAACGGTACTGTTGAAATGCTGCGAGACCCGGTGGAACGGGTCCGGGTTCAGGTGGCGAAAGCCCTTGGTTCCCACGGCACAGAAGGGGTTCTTGATCGGCTTAAGGAGCTCCTGTTTGATGAGAATGAGGTGCCCACCGTCAAGATTGCCGCGATAGCCGGACTCAGCTTCTCCGAAACCCGGGGCAGCGTGGATGTACTGGTTGAAAAGCTGAGAGACATGACAGGAGAATTGCGGGAAGAGATTATTCAGGCTCTGGCGGAAAAACATGACCAGCGCAGCCTTACACGCATGGTCGAGGTATTCAAGGATTCTGAACCAAAAATCAGGGAATCCATGAGCGAGGCTTTCAAACGAATGCGCAGCAAAGGAGAAACATCCCTGGTAAATCTGCTGAACGAAGACATCCCCTCGCTCCTTCCTCTGGTCTACGATATTCTGGAAGACACCGGCTGGGTAGAGAGCATAATCCGGCGGCTTGCTAAGCGGGATCCCAAGGAGCGCCGCGAGGCAGCAGCCCTGCTGGCCCGCATCGGCACCAGGGCCGCTTTCCGGGGGATTGTGCTTGCCGCCAGAGACCCCGACGAAGAGGTCCGGGTCGAGGTTACAAAAGCACTGGAGTATCTGAACACCCCGGAAGGAGCAGAAATCCTCGCAGACCTGGAAAACGATCCCGATAAGCGGGTGCGCAAGTATACCCTGTGGGCCCTTGAACGGATAAAGGCCAAAAACCTGGATTAAAAAGTTATTACAGTGTAGCCCTGTTCGGCATAGGCGCTCATGGAGGGATGCCCCTTCATGTCGCCTCCCAGGGGCAATCCCTGAGTCTCAACATCCCTGGTAACGCCGAGTTTGGCTGAACAGGCTTTGCAAACCGTATCGATCATTCCCGAACCCTTCAGGCTTTCCCATAAGGGGGCGAAAGCTGCTCCCGGTTCCGCCATGGCCCGGGGAACTGTAACGGCACTGCCTTCCAGAACAACCTTTACGTCATGACCTTTTTCCCGCATATCAAACGCGTTAAGCATTACGTGAACAAAACAGATCGGGTCACCGTTAAAAGCAAACAGCACATATTTCATATCAGTTTTTCCTCCTGAGATTACCAAGCCTGAACTCATGATAAAGAAAGAATTAAAAGAAATAAACTTTCGAAATGTACAATTTATTTACGGGGCACCCTGGGCATGAGAGCATTGACGCAATCAATCCAAGGAGGCTCTTATGAAAACCTTTATAAGACTAAGTATTACTTTTCTTCTGCTGTTCGGACTCATTCTTTCTGCGACGGCAAACGGTGAACAGGAAACCGGCAATACTTCGGGAGAAATTACCGAGAAAGTTGTGATCAAACTGGGGCACATTGCCGATCCTTCCCACCCTTATGCCAAAGGTGCGGAAGAGTTCGCCAGACTGGCCGCGGAAAAATCCAACGGCATGATTGAAGTCAAGGTATTCCCTTCTTCTCAGCTGGGAGGACAGAAAGAACTGATAGAAGGCATTACCTACGGTTCCATCGATATGGCCCTTGTGGGAACCGCCGTTCTCGGTCAGTTCCAGCCTCAGATTTCTCTCTTTGACCTGCCCTTCCTCTTCAGGGACCGGGACCATGCATACAAATCCCTCGATACCGTAGGGATGGAACTGGGAAAAGAGCTTGAAAAGAACGGCATTAAACTGCTGGGATATATGGAGAACGGCATCCGGCACCTGACCAACGACAAGCGGGAAATACAAAGTCCTGCCGATATGCAAGGTCTCAAGATAAGGGTTATGACTAACAAGATCTACATCGCCATGATGAAATCCCTGGGTGCTTCCCCGACTCCCATGGCTTTCGGCGAACTTTATTCAGCAATGCAGCAGGGTGTTGTCGACGGTCAGGAAAACCCGAGTGCCCACATCTGGACAAGCCGTTTCTTTGAAGTACAGCAGTATGCTTCGAAAACCGCCCATGCCTACGCTCCCGAACCCGTACTGATCTCCATGTCCACCTGGAAAAAGCTTCCCTCAACGGCCCAGGGGATTATAGTTGAATCTGCCAAGGAAGCTATTGCCTGGCAGCGTCAGCTTTCTACCGATCAGGACAACGAGTTCTGGGACAAGATCATTGCAACCGGCAAAATGAAGGTCACCGAAGTCGATCGTCAACCTTTTGTTGACGCAACAAAACCTGTCTATGCCGAGTTTGCCGCCATGGTAGGACAGGCCAACATCGATGCCGTCCAGGCAATCAAATAGCCATACTACTCCACTCTTTCCGGGGTCCATTACAGGATCCCGGATCTTTACAGGAAAAACAATGGAAAAATTATTCTTTGCACTGCGAAAGTTTCTATATTTCGTATCCATAGCCGCAATTGCATTGATGCTGGTCATTATTTTCTTCCAGGTCATTTCCCGCTATATATTTGGTTATACCTTCGACTGGTCCGAAGAGCTGGCGAGATTCCTTTTTGTCTGGGTGGTATTTATCGGATCCGCGCTTATCATCGGCGACAAGGGGCATATGGCGGTCCAGCTTCTTCCCGACAAACTGTCCGGAACAAACGCCGGCTTTTTTCTGCAGCTGTTTATAAAGGCCGCCAGCCTTGTCTTTATCCTTCTACTGATTGCACAGGGCTCGAAGATGACCAGGACCATGATGTTCCAGACCGCCCCGGCCCTCAACCTGCCGATGGGAGTCGTATACGCAATCATTCCGATCAGCGGAATACTGATGCTGCTGTATCTGATCAGGGACTCCCTTACCCTCTTTGCAGAGCACAAGAAATCACTTGGAAAGGAGAATTAGTCCATGGAAGCTTTATTACTCGGATCATTTCTTGTTCTGACCTTTTTAGGCGTTCCGGTGGCCTTTTCTCTTGCACTGTCGGCGGCTGTAGTTCTTGTCGGATTTCTTGATCTGCCCCTGGTCCTGATCCCTCAGCAAATGTACGGAGGCATAGACTCATTCTCCTTTATGGCGGTTCCCTTTTTTATGCTCGCAGGGGCGTTCATGTCCGCAGGAGGAGTAACCAAACGCCTTGTCAATTTCGCCTCTGCCCTGGTTGGTTGGCTCACCGGCGGTCTGGCTCAGGTCGTAGCTGTAGCCGGCATGTTCTTCGCTGCCATTTCAGGTTCATCCGCAGCAACCACCGCGGCCATAGGCTCCACCATGGTGGACGAGATGGAAAAGAAGGGCTATGACCGTGATTGGGCAACCGGTGTCGTAGCATCAGGAGGTACCGTGGGCATTGTTATTCCTCCCTCCATTACGCTCGTTGTGTACGGTGTAATCGCAGGGATTTCAATAGGAGATCTTTTTGTCGGCGGATTCGCACCGGGTATTCTGATGGGCATAAGCATGTGCATAATCAGCTTCTTCCTTGCAAAGAAAAAGGGACTGCAACCGGAAGGAAAGTTCTCTCCCAAAAAGATAGTCGTCTCCTTTGGGGACTCATTCTTTGCTCTCATGACTCCGGTAATCATCATCGGCGGTATATACGGCGGAATCTTCACCCCCACCGAAGCTGCTGCCGTCGCCGCGGTCTACGGAATCTTTGTCGGAATGTTTATTTACAGAGAACTTAAGCTGAAAGATATTCCGGGAATCCTGTTCAATGCAGTAATCAGCACAACACTGATCATGTTCATCGTGGGGGCCGCCAAGATGTTCGGCTGGCTGCTGACAAACATGGAAATACCTCACCGCCTGGGATACTTCATCGTCTCCGTTACAGACTCTCCGGTAATCTTCCTGATGGCCATGAACATCCTTTTACTGATTATCGGGACCCTGGTAAACGCCTCGGCCGCTGTAATAATTCTTACTCCAATCTTTCTGCCGGTAGCTATTCAGCTCGGTATCGATCCCCTCTTTTTCGGAGTGCTGATGGTCGTGAACCTCGCAATCGGCTGCATTACCCCGCCTGTCGGGCTGGACCTCTTTGTCGCCAGTGCCATTACCAAGGTACCATTGGAACGGGTCATGCGCGCTGTCTTTCCCTATTTGGCAGGACTGCTTGTTTGTCTGGTCGTTCTCACCATGGTACCGGATATTATTATCTTCCTGCCCAATCTTTTAAACAGCCTGTAAAGGAGACAAAAATGAAACAAATCTCACTAGCCATTGATAACCTTGATGAACTCTTTTCACAAAGCCTGGATCCGGCAAAGACTGCTGCCGCCAAGACACTGTTTCTCAAGAAACTTGCTGAGTCTTCTCATAAATTTTACGGAGGCAAGATGCAAACCCTGCCAAAAGCAGGAGTTTTCGGTTTTAACTGGTTTAACGTCTGGTATACCCCCGGGGTATCCCAGATATCAACAAGCATACGGGACAATAACGAAAGCTCCTACGAGCTCTCCAACCGGGGAAACCTGGTAGCTGTAGTGAGCGACTCTACCCGGGTCCTGGGGGACGGCAACTGCACCCCCCCCGGAGGACTCGGAGTAATGGAAGGCAAAGCTTTCCTGATGAAGTACCTCGGCGGTATCGACGCCACCGCTGTCTGCATGGACAGCCGCAATAAGAAGGGAGAGAACGATCCCGACGCGATCATCGAGTTCGTTAAACGGCTGCAGCCCTCCTTTGGTGCCGTCAATCTGGAAGACATTTCCCAGCCCAATTGCTACAAAGTGCTTGATACCCTGCGTGAAGAGTGCGAGATCCCGGTTTGGCATGATGACGCGCAAGGCACAGCCTGTGTAACTCTGGCCGGCCTTATCAACGCTCTGAAAGTCGCTGATAAGAAAATTGAAGATGTCAGGATTGTCATGCTGGGAGCCGGGCTTCCAACGCAACCATTGCCCGCATCATTATAAAGGCAGGGGGGAATCCGGAAAATATGGTGATATTCGACTCCAGGGGCCCCCTTCATGCCGGGCGGGAGGATATAAAGAGCGATCCCCGGTTCTACCGCAAGTGGGACCTCTGCCTCAGTACCAACCCGAGAAGGATTCCCGCAATGGAAGAGGCAATCAAGGGAGCAGATGTTCTTATCGCCCTTTCAAAACCCGGACCGGATACGGTAAAACCTGAATGGATTCATTCCATGGCCAAAAAATCAATCGTCTTCGCCTGCGCCAATCCTGTCCCGGAGATTTACCCCTATGCCGCGAAGGAAGCGGGAGCGTTCATCGTTGCCACAGGACGCGGGGACTTCTCCAACCAGGTTAATAACTCTGTAGGATTCCCCGGAATTCTAAAAGGATCCCTCCTTGTACGGGCCAGAAAGATTTCCGACGGCATGACCATTGCCGCGGCCAGGTCCCTGGCAAACTTTGCCGAAAAGAGAGGGATTGGCCCTGACAACATTATTGCCACCATGGACGAGACCGGAGTGTTCCCGTACGAGGCAGCAGATGTCGCCCTGCAGGCTATGGAAGAAGGGCTTGCCAGGCTGAGTATGTCCCGGGACGAAATCTACGCTGCCGCAGAAAAGGACATCAAGGAAGCCCGCGAGCTGACGCAGATGATGATCGACAGCGGATACATTAAACAACCGCCCCAGCAGATGTTGCAGGATGCCTTTGAATGGGCCCTGGCCAAGGTACAATGAAAAAGATCCTGGCCAAAGAGCAGCTGTCCGAGGAAGTCTTCCGGATGAAATTCGAAGCTTCCAATATCGCGCGGGAGCGCAAGGCGGGGCAGTTCGTTATTCTCCAGCTCGACTCGGAGTTCGGTGAGCGTATTCCTCTCACCATTGCCGATGCCGATCCCGAGGAGGGCAGCGTCACCATCATATTCCAGACCGTCGGACGCACCACTCATCTTCTGGCAGAACTCGAAGCAGGGGACCATATTGCAAATGTACTGGGGCCTCTGGGACACCCGACTCATATTGATACCTTCGGTACCGTCGTCTGTGTCGGCGGCGGTATCGGCGTTGCTCCCATGCATCCCATCGCCCAGGCTCTGAAAGAAGCGGGAAACACGGTAATCATCATCATGGGAGCCAGGACCAAAGAGCTCATCATCATGGAAGAAGAGATGAAGAAAATAGCCGATGAGCTTATTATCTGTACCGACGACGGCAGCTACGGCCGCAAAGACCTGGTTACAGTCCCCTTAAAGGAGATCTGCGAGCGGGTCCCCAAGCCCGACCTTGCAGTGGCCATCGGCCCCCCCATTATGATGAAATTCTGCGCTGAGACTACCCGGCCCTGCAACGTCCACACCGTTGTCAGCCTTAACACGATTATGGTGGATGGTACTGGTATGTGCGGCGGTTGCCGGGTCACTGTCGGTGGCGAAACAAAGTTTGTCTGCGTCGACGGTCCCGAATTCGACGGTCACAAGGTTGACTTTGACAACATGATGCTGCGCCTGGGTTCCTACAAAGACCAGGAAGTCAGGGACCACGAACAGTGTCATCTGGAGCTGGAAATCAAAGAACGAGGACTGGAGAAGACATGAGCTATATACCCGCAGACAACCTGCACAAAGAGGCCGTAAAAGCTGTCAAGGAACTGGAAGGCAAGGAGCTTAAGCCGAAGGACCGGCTGGCCCTGCCCCGCCAGGAAATGCCCTCCCAGGACCCGGAAATCCGTAAAACAAACATGAACGAGGTGGCCCTGGGCTACTTTGAGGAGCAGGTCAAAATAGAGGCGGAGCGCTGCCTGCAGTGCAAGACCGCCCCCTGCATCTCCGGCTGTCCGGTACAGATCGATATTCCCGGTTTCATCAAAGCCGCCGCCGAGGGTGACTATGAGAAATCCCTCTCCATAATCAAGCGCACCAGCCTGCTGCCGGCTATCTGCGGCAGGGTCTGCCCCCAGGAGGTACAATGCCAGCTGCCCTGTACCGTGGGCAAGTCCTTAAAAGACGTTGACCTTGCAGTCTCCATAGGGCGGATCGAACGCTTTGTGGCCGACTGGGCGGATGAACACGGCAAGAAAACCATCCCGGAGGTAAAACCGGAAACCGGGAAAAAGGTCGCCGTAATCGGCTCGGGCCCCGCCTCCATAACCGTAGCCGCCGATGTACGCCGGGAGGGCCACGAGGTCCACATGTTCGAGGCTTTCCACAAACCCGGCGGAGTCATGGTTTACGGCATCCCCGAGTTCAGGCTCCCCAAACGCATCGTCGCGGACGAGATCGAAGCCCTGCAGGAGATGGGCGTCAAACTTGAAACAAACTTTCTTGTGGGGCGCACCCGTAAATTACAGGATCTAATAGAACAAGACGGTTTTGACGCGGTCTTTATCGGCACCGGAGCAGGCCTTCCGAAATTCATGAACATTGAAGGCGAGAACCTGATCGGAGTCTTCTCCGCCAACGAGTACCTGACCCGGGTTAACCTTATGCGGGCCTACGACAAGGAACGCTCGGCAACCCCGATCTACCAGGCACGAAAGGTCGCAGTGCTGGGTGGCGGGAATGTTGCCATGGACGCGGCCAGGAGCGCCATGCGCATGGGGGCCGATGAGGTCCATGTTCTCTACCGCCGGACCGAAAAGGAGATGCCCGCAAGGGTTGAGGAAGTCGCCCACGCCAAGGAAGAGGGGATCACCTTTCACTTCCTGCGGAGCCCAAAACGTATTCTGGAAGGCGAAAAGGCCCGGGTACGGGGTCTTGAGGTGGTTAAGTACGAACTTGGCGAACCCGACGATTCCGGCAGACAGCGTCCCGTGGAGATCAAAGGCTCCGAGTACGAGATGGAGTTCGACACGGTCATCGTGGCTATCGGGAACAACTCCAATCCGCTGATCGAAAGAACTACCCCGGGCCTTGAGACCAACAAGTGGGGCAACATTGTGGCCGATGAGAACGGAAAGACCAGCATGGACCGGGTTTTTGCAGGAGGCGATATTGTGCTGGGGGCTGCTACGGTTATACTTGCCATGGGAGAAGGCCGGAAGGCCGCACAGAGTATTAACGAATTACTTATGACTTGAATAAACCACCAAAGGTCGACCGACCTTTTGATATTCAAAGGATTTGGAAATCAGGCCCTTCTCGTGCAGGTATTCAAGATACCTTCTTACAGTGATCTTCGAGAAAGAGACCCGGCTAATTACATCCTCAATAGAAAAGGATGGATTTAATGAATCAACAGCTTCAACAATTCTGTCCAGGGTGTATTGTGTAATACCCTTGGGCAGTTTATTTCCGGAATCAGAATGCTGATTATAGGCTACAAACTCATTTATTTTTTCCTGATTATAATTTCTGTTCTCGTTCAGGGAGTGCTTATAATCCCGGTACTTTTCCAGAGCGTCTTTGAAGCGGGAAAAGGCAAAAGGTTTTACAATATAGTCAAAGATGCCGTAGCGCATGGAACACTCGACGGTTTCCGCATCATGGGCCGCGGTTATAAGGATAATATCCGCGGCAAATTCCTTTTTTCGAATAATCTTCAGCAGTTCGGTCCCATGCATATCCGGAAGATAGATGTCGAGGACAATCAGATCGACAGAACTTTTCTCCAGATACGAGAGAGCTTCCACGGCGTTCTTTGCAATCTTCTCTACAACAAAACTGCGGACCTCTTCGGTAAAACTTTTATTGATTTCGGCCACTTTAAAGTCATCTTCTACAATCATTGTTTTGATGCTTTTCATAAGCGTCCCCGCACATCCTTCCCGACTGCGATACAATACCCCTTCTACCGATGCATCTTCACTGTCGTTTCAGAACATGATAGGAGAGAAAAGATGACCAGTCAAGAAAGAAATCCTCAGGATCGGCCCCGGTTCTGTGGTGTATTGAAAAAAAACATGCTAAGCTTGGGTGGAATTATTACATGAAACAGCTGTTTTCCCTGCAATCCAGAATATTTATATTCATTTCCGTTCTTCTTCTCTTCGCCTTGGGAATAGAGATAATCACCTTTAATAAACAAATTGAACAACACATTGTTAATGAAGGGAAAAAACAGACTCTCACCATAGCGGATACCGTTTCCCGAGACCCGAGGATAATCGCTGCTTTTTCTGACGGTACCCCATCAACGGTAATTCAGCCGATAACAAAAAATCTGCAGGAAATGACCGGCGTCAGTTTCATTGTTGTCATGAATATGGACTCTATCCGTTACTCGCACCCTGAACAGGACAGAATCGGCAAACATTTTGTGGGCGGAGACGAACAGGAAGCTATCAATGGAAAACGCTATACTTCTATTGCGAAAGGAACATTGGGAATCTCGCTGCGCAGTTTTGTACCAATAATCTCCGACGGCCAGCAGATCGGAGTTGTTTCCGTAGGCAAGCTGTTGACGGACATAAAAAAGCAGCAGCAGAAATACACCGCAGTACTGAACCTGCTGACCCTCTGCACCCTTATTATCGGGCTCATTGGAGCAATCTTTTTAGCGAAAAATATAAAGCGTACCATTTTTGGATTGGAACCCTATGAGATTGCCGCCCTGATGGAGGAACGGGACATTCTTCTTTCCAGTATAAATGAGGGGATAGTTGCCATCGACAAAGAATGCACAATAATAGAATTTAACGAAAACGCGAAGCGGCTCCTATCCTTAAATGACGACTGCGTGGGAAAGCCCCTGCAGGAGCTCTTCCCGGAGACTCGATTGCCGGAAATAATGGAATCCGGGATTCCCCTTCTTGATCAGGAAGAAACAATAAACGGAAAAATCGTTCTCTGCAGCCGTACCCCGATGGTTTCCAGAGGCGAAACCATCGGCGCCGTAGCCTCCTACCGGGACATGAGCGAGATCAGGAAGCTTGCCGAAGAACTGACGGAGGTCAAGAGCTACATCAATGCCTTACGAGCCCAGCACCATGAGCATCTTAACAAGCTCCATGTAATATCAGGGCTTATCCAGTTACACCGGTTTAAAGAAGCCTCCAGCTATATTACCGCTACCATGACTAAACAGCAGGAGCTCTTCGACTTCCTGCGGCACAATATCTGCTCCCCGGCTATCTCCGGGTTGTTACTGGCAAAGATCAAAGAGGCGGAGGAAAACCACATAGAATGCACCATTGACCCTGAAAGCTCCTTTCCTTCCATTGATAAAAGCAAGGTGGATTCTTTTGTGATAATAATCGGAAACCTTATCCAGAATGCCATAGATGCCTTGAAAACAGATACAAGCTATACAAAAAATATATCCATACTGCTCAGGCATCAGCCCCGGAACATATTAATCAGGATAAGCGATACCGGACCGGGGATTCCGTCTGAATACCATGATCTGATCTTTACGAACGGATTTACGACCAAGGAGGAATCCGGAAATCGGGGATACGGGCTCTATTTATTAAAGCAGCACGTCTCAAAACTGGAAGGGTCAATTGAAATTGAAAACTCCAGGGGCACAACTTTCACGGTGAATATTCCGGCTTTATAGCTGCATATTTACACCTTTACTGTATAATTAGTGTAAACATGTCTCAGCGAATGAAAAACAGGATCATCCATGGAGCAACAGAGCTCTTCACCCACCTTGGCTACTCCAAGGTAAGAATGGAAGAGATTTCTGAACGCCTGGGTATCAGCAAGAAAACCATCTACAACCATTTCGACAACAAAGAGACCCTCTTCAACGAGATTGTCAAGGAAATGGTAGAGCGTATCACATCGGAGATGGAAAAAATCATCGATAACAGAACCCTTCCTTTTCCGGACAAGCTGAGCCGCATCCTTGAACATGCCTATCATGAGATCGGCATGAAGGATTCCGCCTTTTTCAAGGACCTGAATCGCTACCATGAGGATCTGAATTCCAGGCCTATTGTTCTTCTGAGAGAATCCACCCTCAAAGTCATTACCAAACTGATCCAGCAGGCGGAAGAGGAAGGCATCATCGCCGTTTCAATACCCCGGCACCGCCTTGCTCTGGTATTTCAGAATATTGTGGAAGGGATCACATCACAAAAACACAGAGAAGAGACTTTGGTCTCCCGGGTGCAGATTCTCAAAGACAGTCTTAAGGTAACTCTTGAAGGGGTACTGACACCAAAGGGCAGAGACCTTTTAACAGATTCAGTCCTGAAGGACGCCACGAAAGGAGACGAATAGATTCACATGAAAATGCTGTATCGTTATCCTCTTTTTAATCTCATCATGATTCTTGCAATCAGTCTGTTCTTCTCCCTCCAGCTGCCGAATATCCTAAATTCCGCACAAAATTATACTATGTCAGGATCGGCAGCTGAATTCTGAAGGCATTGAAAATATCTTTTTGTTTCCGTGTCAGCTCGGTGATGATGGGTTTCTTATCATCAATTTCAATTACGCTCAATTTCTTCAGTTCATAGAATAACTGCTCTACGGTGAGTTTTTTTCCCAAACCGCTTTCCCGCAGTGTTTTCTGGATTTCCGAGTATATAATCAGACTGATGAACTCAATGAATATAAGTCCCTCCATCGCCTTCCTGCTATGTACTCTCAGGCGCTTCATTTCGGTCCCATGTTTCATTGTGTCAAACAACTTTTCAACACCATCCTTTCTTCTGTAATAGGCAAGGATCTGTTCAGCCGAAAGATTGGTGTTCGACAGCAGAATAAATATCCCATGATGGTTCAAGATTTGTTCGATTTCCTTCTTTTTGCGTAAAAGGGTGTAGCCATCTTCTCCTTCATTGAGGGAGAAATAGTGCTGCCACCCCGGCCGGTTATCGTCAAGAAAACGGATAAGTTTCGCAGAACTCTTCCATTTCTTAATCCGTGTCTCTTCCTCTATGGTAAGAAGTTCACCAATCAGTCGTTCTCTTTCATCACCGGCTCTTTTCTGGTTATAGAACAGGTGGGCGGTCAGTTGCTCGTGTTCAAGAAGGATGGGTGTGGCACTAAGTGCATAGTAGATTTCTTTTCCAAAGCGAAAAGCCCGCTCCGGATCGGTAATACTACTGTGATGCTTGTCGACAAGTTCTTTCGCTGCCTTAGTTCCCATAGGTAAAGGAATTATGAACGCTCCGAGGTCTTGTAACTGTTCAATATTCTTCGTGCTGTAGAAGCCTCGATCCAGCACAAACAGAGTTCGAAGCTCTGAGATCTTTTCCAGCCGCTTTTTGATATTCTTCAGTGTTACTACATCGGGGACACTTCCTGGATACAGGGAATACAGGAGAGGAAGATTGCTTGGCTCGCTGTACACCACCCCAAAGTTGATTTGTGCAAGACGTTCTCCGTCCCGGTTGTAGCCCCATTCGGCGAAGTCGATTTCCTTTGAATAGGTGGAAAGGCTGGTGATATCGAATACGATGAACTCGCTGTCGGTATGATGTTCCGTCCATTCATCCAGGAATCGATAGATTCCACGATCATCTTCACCAAGCTCATGCAGCAAACGGCTTACTGCCTGACTGGGCAGATGAAGCGGTTCTTTAAGGTAAATATGTTCAAGCCAACTATTGCACAAATACAGACTCTTGTGTTCTGCAATCTGAAAGGCGGCTACCATGAGAATCTGCCGGGCTGTATCGGGAAACTCCTGGTAGAGCAGCTCTTTCAGGCTGAGTTGTTCAATCAGGGAAGCGAGGAAATAAACCGGTCCGTATTCACGGCTCTGACGACGAGTCTGGAGTTTGATAAGTTCTCCGGTAACCGGATCACGCTTACCGATTTTTACTCTCTGCTGCCTGGGTGATTTTTTATTCTTGTCCCAATAGCTGTGCACTTCATAGACATAGATGTGTTTTCCCACTTTTTGGTCTATAACATACATAGTTAAATTATACTATGCTTTTGGTTTCTGTCAAGAGAAATCCTGAGATATAAATCTATACAAAGAAATGAGTTAGAAGTAATGTTTCAAACATAGTTATAAAATCGTGCGGAATTTAGGGAATATACAATTCGACAACGAGGTGCTCAACTTCCTGCCCGAGGATAATCCGGAAAAAATAGCAGTGAAAGAACAGCAGGAACTCTTCGGCGGAGCACTGTTAATCGATGTGGTAATGGAAGCCCCGGACAGCACGATCCTGCAGCCCAAGGCCCTTGATATTCTGCGGGAGGTAACGCTTCAGCTGGAGCAGATTCCCGGAGTAGAAGAGGTAGAATCCCTCTTCTCTACCGACTACATCAACGGGACACGGGAGGGTATGATCGTCGAAGCCCTTGTTCCAGGAGAGAGCCCCTATACCGAGAGAGATGCAGCAGGCCTTAAAGAGAAGCTTATCTCATGGAAGATGTATCACGGGCTGCTCATTTCTCCGGACTTCAGTGCCACCCAGACCGGAGTCCGCTACTCAACGGAGCTCACTCCCGAGGAACGCGAATCGATCTACCGTGAGATAATCAGAATTACTGATAATTATGCCGATACCCCCTATCGCTTCTACATCGCCGGAACTCCGGCGGTCAGTGTCCTTGTAAGCAGCAACATGCGCAGCGACCTTAAGACCATGGTTCCCTTTGTGCTGATCGTTCTGTTTCTTGTCCTTGGACTGACATTCCGTCGCCTGGCCGGGGTACTGCTTCCAATGCTTACCGTTGCCATCAGCACGGTCTGGATTATCGGCATAATGGCGCTGCTGCATGTTCCATTGTCGATACTGGGGACTGTCATTCCGGTATTAATGCTTGCTGTCGGCTCGGCCTACGGCATTCACCTGCTGAGCCGCTACTTCGATGAGGCCTCCTTGGAACAGAGCCAGGAAGATATCGTATTGAACACCCTGCGCCACGCAGGACGGCCCGTTGCCCTGGCCGGAATAACCACAATCATCGGCTTCGGCTCCCTTGCGGTCAGCAGAATCGTACCTATGCGGACTTTCGGGACATTTACCGCCCTGGGAGTAGTAATCGCCCTGATAATAGCCCTGGTTTTTCTGCCCTCTGTGCTGTTGCTGCGTCGCCGGATACTCCCGGCAACGGGTTCGGAACAGAAAAAGACCGGGAATTTTATGAAGGCTTTTCTGGATGGGGTGCTGGTACTCACCACCCGGAGGAAGACCATGGTGCTGATCGGCGCCGCACTTATCGTTATCGGAGCTGTGTGGGGGGCACGGCAGCTGATTGTAGATAATGCCCTGGTGGAGTATTTCAAGGAATCGACCCACATCAGGATTTCCGACCAGCTTATCCGGGAAAAGTTCGCAGGAACGAAAAACTTCAGCATCATAATCTCCGGGCAGGAGCCTGGAGACATGGCGGATCCCCGGGTCCTCGCCGCCATGGATGATCTTGCTGATCACCTGGAAAAAGCCTATCCCCAGATCGCCAAGGTTGTCTCCTTTTCCGACTTTATCCGCCGTATGAACCAGGTCATGCATGTGGATGAACCCGGAGAACTGGGGTCATTCACCAGAGACTCTGTGGATAATGACCTTGAGGAATTGACGGAATGGTCCGAATCCGATTTTTCCCGGGAGAGTACGGAAGCAGACGAGTGGGAGGAGGCTGCCGCCTGGAGCGCGGATTCTGCCGACTATGAGGAAGAACAGAAGCAGGGCAATCCTTCCTCTACCGACCCCTACAATGCGGCGGCAGAGCTTCTGCTCAGTGCCTGTGCACAAGCCGGCTCACTGGAAATCGATGCAGCCGATCTGGTACGCCGTGCCGGAATCCTGACCAATTACGCAGGCCTTGCCTGGGACGAGATCCCCGCCGATCCTGAGCGTTACGGTCTTGAGTCGACGGAGGAACTGAAAAATCTGATAACCCAGTACCTGCTTCTCTATTCCGGCAGTCTCGACTCTTTTTCCGATGACAGTCTGGAACCGATGACCGCCCGTATGAGCGTCAGCCTTAATACCACGGGCAACACATTTACCGGACAGCTTATGCCGGAACTCGATGCCTATATTGCAGATAATTTCCCCGGCGGGTACACTGTCCGATATTCAGGGATCGCCCTGGCAGAGCGGGCTGTTACCGATCTTGTTACCGGTGCCGCAATCCAGAGCATTCTTATTTCCCTGACGGCGGTATTCATAATAATCGCTTTACATTACCGGTCTTTAACCGCCGGACTTATCGGCGCTGTCCCTCTGGGTCTTACTGTGCTGATTAATTTCGGCGTAATGGGAATAAGCGGGATAAAGCTTGATATCGCCACCTCCATGGTCGGAAGTGTCGCTATCGGAATAGGAATAGATTATACCATCCATTTTCTGTCCGGATACCATCATGCCAGAGGAGAATCTGACGATACAGCCGTGGTAACCGCGCAGGCACTGCAGACCAGCGGCAAAGCGATTATCTATAACGCCCTTTCCGTTGCCGCAGGGTTCATGGTATTGGGATTTTCCCGTTTCAATCCCCTGATGTATCTGGGAATCCTTATTTCTCTTACTATGATCACCTCCGCAGCTGCCTCGCTCACTCTGGTTCCCGGACTGTTGAATACATTCAAACCAGCGTTTATTGAGAAAGAGTTACGCTCTTACAAGAATATTTTCAAGGAGGATACGCAATGAATAGAAAGTCTTTTTTTCTGCCGCTTCTTTTAATCCTCTTCCCTGCCCTCCTGACAGCACAAACCGGGCGGGAGATCATGGAATGGCTGGATGCCGCCGAAGAACCGGAGACAACCCACGCCCTTGTAAAATTACGTATTATCGAGCCTGATGGTTCAATAAAAGAGCGGGTAATAGAAGAGTGGAGTGCCGAGGATAATTCGGGTCTGAGCCACAGCGTTATTGCGTTTCACACCCCCGCCTCTGTCCGCAACACCAGGTTTCTTGTCAAGGAGAATACCGACCGCGATGATGACCAGTGGATCTATCTGCCGGCTCTCCGAAAGGTACGGCGTATTGCCGCTTCCGAGGGGGGAGACTCCTTTATGGGGACCGAGTTCAGTTACGACGACCTGAAAAGCAGGCAGATCGACGATTACACCTATACATACCTGCGAAGCGAAGAAGCCCAGGGACGTGAATGCTGGGTGGTAGAATCGCTCCCCAAAGAGGGAACCGACAGTCAGTACGGCCGGGTACTCCATTGGGTAACCAGGGATCGGGATATCATGCGGACCCTGCGCATGGAGCTCTTTGGCACAGGCGGAGAGATCGAGAAGATTTTTACCGTTGAAGAACTTGAGTTAATCGACGGGTATTGGACCCCCATGTCTGTTGTAATGGAAAACCAGCACAGCGGGAGGGCAACCCGCCTTGAACAGCAGCGGATAGAGCTTGACAAACCGGTCAATCCCCGGCGTTTTACCCCCCGTTTCCTGGAAACAGGCAGGACAGAATAGGAGTCATTGTATGAAGTTTGTGAACACCTTTACCATCCTTATTATTTCATCACTTTTTATAGCGATTATATTTCCTCTTTACGCAGAGAACGGAGACTTTGACGACGGATCATTTTTTCAGGAGATAGAAGAAAACCAGGAAGAACCGGCATCGGTACCATCACGTCTGGATATCAGCGGCCGGATGGAATTAAATACCCGGTACGCCTTTAACTCGGAAGGTCTTGGCGAGGGAGAAGAGGTCCGCAGTATTCCCGAACTGCGCCTTGACCTTGACTATCGGGGGAAAAAAGCTGATCTGCGGGCTTCAGGCCGGATAGAACAAGTCCCCGGAGAAAAAGAGGCATCAGGACAAGTAGATGAAGCCTATATACGCTATTATGCCCGGGGTTTTGATCTTGAGATCGGATACATGAAGCCGATTTGGGGTCCCGGCGACAAGGTCCACGCCGTAGACGTCCTGACTCCTATCGATTACAGCGATTTTATCAACCCGGACTACACGGAGCGCAAGCAGGCTGAAACAATGATCAAACTGAACATTCCGGTAAACGAAGGGCTGCTGGAGCTTGTCTATCTGCCGGTCTTTACCCCCGATACAGTTCCCTGGGAAGGGGTGTGGACTCCGATGGATGTGGTCACTTATAATGTACCAGCTCTGGCGGAAGAACAAACCGCGGATTTTTCCCACAGCAGTTTTGCTTTCCGCTACACCGAAAGCCTGGGCGCCTTCGACCTGGGGGGTATATATTATATGGGGTATTACCGCCAGCCGACGGTCAGCTTTACCAATGAGACCTTGAGCTACGACCGGATCAACATGATTGGTATTCACGGAACAGCGGTGACAGGCGGGCTCACCCTGCGCGCAGAAGCCGGCTGGTACGCAAGCGATGACTTCCAGGGGGACGATCCGGAGGTCAGGAACAGCGAGTTCCGCTGGGTCGGCGGCTTTGATTACAATATTCCCGTCTCCAGATTCAATATCAACATTCAGGAAACCGGAACCCTGCTGCTGAACAGCGACGGCATAGAAAAAACCGGGGACGTACAGGCCGATACCCCGACAACAGCTAACATGCTGATTTTCAGCCTCAGAGACTCCTGGAGCAACGACACCATTGAACCGGAGATCACCCTGATTATGAGCCTCGAGAATCAGGACTATCTGATAAAACCCTCCCTTACCGCTCTTTTTCAGGATGAACTGGAGTTCTCCCTGGCCTGTTCCCTTTTCGGCGGCAGCAGCGACGGCAACTTCGGCCACTTTAACAGCAAGGACTTCATCGAGCTCTCCATCTCCTACATATTTTGACCAGGTTCTTCAGGGCTCAATCGCCTTTTCATATCTCCCGGCCGGCGGCGGCAGTGCGAGGCCTCCGCCGGCCCCTTTTACTTGCCAAAAACCCCCGCTCCTGATAATAATGATGTACCCGCCCTGCCAACGGCTTTACGAGGAGAGATTATGCGTGTTGTTTGTCTGGACCTTGAAGGGGTCCTGGTGCCGGAAATATGGATCAACGTTGCCGAGAAAACCGGTATCGAAGAACTTCGCCTTACCACGCGGGACATCCCCGATTACGACGTCCTCATGAACAAGCGCCTCGGGATCCTTGATGAACACAGGTTGACTCTGAAAGACATACAGGAAGTAATCGCCTCCATGAGTCCTCTGCCCGGGGCCGGGGACTTTCTCGAAGAACTGCGAGGGGCCTACCAGGTAATCATTCTCTCCGACACCTTCGACCAGTTTGCCGCACCCCTGATGCGGCAGCTGCACTGGCCCACCCTCTTCTGCAACACCCTCGAAGTAAACGACAGTCATCGGATCACCGGATACTGTCTGCGCCAGCAGGATGGAAAGCGCAAAGCCGTTGAGGCCCTGCGTTCCCTGAACATGCGCATAATCGCCTCCGGAGACTCATATAACGATATCAGCATGCTCACCGCCGCCCATGCTGGCGTGCTGTTCTGTCCTCCGGAGAACATTATCGCCGAGTACCCCGAATTTCCCGTTACCAGGGAATACAATGACCTTCGGCATGAAATAGACCGGAGTTTCGCCGCGATTCACGTATAGATCGCGGCTGAATCCCGGGGGCGGTAAAAAGTTTATCTAACGCGAGGTAAAAGATGTCGCGTCAAAGTAAAGTTCCTGTTTTCTCCTGCCTTCTCATCTGTATTTTAGTTACAATCCCGGGCTGCTCCGTTGATTCGGAGCAGCATACAGCCCTGGTCCGCCGCCAAATCAGAGAGGTGCTGGAAGTCCCGTCTTATGAACATATCTATCGTGAGGTAATCTACCTGGGAAAGGAAAACACCTTTCTCGGTTTCAGGACCCTGGATCAGCGGCTTCTCTTTGCCGTCGATATGAGGGTACAGGCAGGCATCCGCCTCGACCGGGGATTTGATCTCCGGCTTCGCGGGTCAAACCGTATTGAGGTACTGCTGCCGGCGGCGGAGATCCTGCTGATCGATGCTGATGAGGAGAGTATCGAACAGTTCTTCCTGCTGGAGCGGGGGGATTCGATAACCCATACGGAATACTATGATGAAATCGAACTGAGCAAGGATGAGGTTCGGGAGGACGCCATCCGCAGAGGGATTCTGCGCAAAGCGGAAGAAAATGCCCAGACCCTGATCCGGGGTATCCTGTCGGGGGCCGGATACAAAGAGATCCGCTTTATCTCCAGCGGAGAAAAGGAGAGCGGCGCATGAAATTATTACGCCTCCTTATCTCTGGTATATTGCTGCTTCTCCTCTTTTCAGGCGGGCTCCTGATGTTGCTGCACTTCGACCCCTTCGGCTGGGACATCTCCCTTGTCCGCCGATCCAAATTCAGCGCCCGGGAAATCCTTCTGAAGGAGGTTCGCACGGTATATCGTCTTAATACGGTTGAGCTGGTCCATAAATCAGTTTTTCCCTACGACTTCATGCCTTCCGACCCGGACTGGTGGCAGATTTTCCATGCCGCCGAGGTGGGGAAACCGGATTCCGGGGAAAAAGAGCTCCTTGAGTTCTACAACTTCTGCAAAAGCCTCGACATCAATCTGGTTTCCCGGGATCCGAACTTCGCTGTTGTAACCCTGATTGCCAAGGCGGGGTTCAACCTTGAAGGATTTCCTCTGGAGGAAAACTTCCTGTGGAACGAGTCACGCCTTGTCATCCGGCTGCCGGAACCGGAAATAACGGAGATTATTGTCCAGGATCCTGCTGCCGATCGCTATCCCTATCCGGGGTTGAAAATCAGTCCGGAAAACTGGAAACGCCTCACTGAGTATATTACCGCGAGAATAGGATCAGTAACCGATGAGAAGCAGCTTATAGAACGGGCCCGGCAACGGGGAGAAGAGTTTATACGACACATCGCCGAACCGAGGGGTTTCTCGAACATCGAGTTTCATTATCTGGAGTAACGGACCAGAATTCTTTCCGCCGCGGCCTTGAATTCACTAAATGCATCCTCAAGGCCCATAACGTTAAGAGCACAGGCATCACTCTTATTCTCTTTCGCGGCCTTCTCCAGCTCGAAAGCGCGGTTTCCTAAGCGCCTGGCCATAAGGTTCCAGGAACTTCCCTTTATGGAATGAGCGTCCGCCGCCAGCTGCTCAAAATCTTCCGCTTTAAGGCTGCTTTTCATCTGGGCGATCTGACGCTCTACCTTCGGAAGAAAACCCTCCACCACCTTTACAACTACCTCGGTTTGCCCCATAAAGGTCGAAACCGCTTCATCGAAGGAAAAAACCTCGGGATCAATATCCAGGCTCTGCTTCTGCTGTTCCTCCGGCGCGCTACTGTGGTCTTTACGGGCTACCATGCTTCCCATGGCCCACTTATCCAGCATTGGCATAAGATCGCTCTTTTTAAAGGGCTTGGTCAAAAAGTCATCCATTCCCGCCTCAAGGCACTTCTCCTGTTCCCCTTTAATGGCCGAGGCGGTTACAGCGATGATCGGCGTATCAATGCCCGTCTGGCGGATTTCGCGGGTTGCTTCGTACCCGTTCATCTCCGGCATCTGGACATCCATAAAGATCAGAGCAAATGAATCCTGCCCCGCCAGGGCTGCCGCTTCTTTTCCGTTAGAGGCAACACTGACGGTATAGCCCTCGTTTTCAAGAATGGTCCTGAAGAGAATCTGATTGACCTCATGGTCCTCCGCAACCAGGATCTTGCCCTTCTCAACCGTGAGGGCGGTCTCAACCTCCTCGGCAAGGTCCAGGGATTCAATGCTCTCAAGTTCCACCTCCTGGTTCACAATGCGGAAAAGAAGTTCAAAAAGCTGGTTCTTCTTGATCGGTTTATTCAGGTATCCATCGAACCATTTTAAAAGCTTCATCTTGGCCTCTTCTCCGCTTTTTCCAGCGGGGCTCATAAGAATCAGCTTGGTGGTATTGATCTCTTTGTCGGAGTTTATTTCGCTGGCAAGCTGCCAGCCGTCCATCCCGGACATTATCTGGTCGATAACAGCAATAGAAAAAGGCCGCTTCTCATTAAGCCTTTCCCTCATCAGGGCCAGGGCCTCTTCACCGTTGGCGGCCTCTTCTACCAGACAGCCCCATCCTTTCAGATAACTGCTCAGAATATCCCGGGAACTGTCATTATCATCACAGACCAGTGCCCTGGTCCCTTCAAAAAACTCCCCCGTCAGATTGCGATAAAGGCTCTCCTCATTCTGTTTTTCCAGAACACAGGTAAAACGGAAAATTGAGCCCCGGCCCTCGTCACTCTCGACACCGATCTCACCGTCCATCATCGAAACAAGATTCCGGGAAATGGAGAGCCCCAATCCGGTACCCCCGAATTTACGGGTGGTGGAAGAATCCACCTGGCTGAAGACTTTGAAAAGCCGGTCGAGCTTGTCTTCAGGAATTCCGATACCTGTATCCTTTACCTGAAAAAGAAGGGTTGCCTCATGGTCATTCTCCTCCATCAGAGAAACACTTATTACTATCTCTCCCTCAGTGGTAAACTTGACGGCATTATTAAAAAGATTGACGATTATCTGTCGCAGCCTGACGGGATCACCCTTAAGAAGGTAGGGTACATTCTTTTCAAAAAAGACCGCCACCTCCAGTCCTTTTTTATGAGCCTCCATGGAAACCAGCTTCACCGAATCTTCCACCAGATCGTGGAGATTAAAATCGATGGTCTCCAGTTTCAGACGCCCCGCCTCAATCTTGGAAAAATCAAGGATATCGTTGATCAATCCCTGGAGAACATCTGCGGAATACTGGATCTGGTTTGCGTACTCCTGCTGTTCCTCATCCAGCGATGTATCCAGCAGAAGTTCGGACATTCCGGTGATGGTGTGGATAGGCGTGCGGATTTCGTGGCTCATGTTGGCTAGAAAATCCGACTTTGTCTGGGCAGCCCGCCGCGCTTCGGCGCTCTCCAGCTCGAGACGAAGGGCAGTTTCCTTCTCTTTAGAAATCTCGGATATAACCGCCACTGGAAATCTGCCCTTCAGCTCGGGATGGGGAATCAGAGTCCATTCAATACTGCACCAGCCGACTCCGTCTTCAGGTCGCTCATAGCGTAAATCAACACTTTGTTTCCGGCCAGGATTCCTGATAAAGTCGTCGAAACTTTCCTGCAGAAGCTCTTTATCCTCAGGAACAACCATCCCCGGCAGATAGAATTTGTTGTCGATTTCTGATCTTCCCGTCATTGACAAAAAAACCCGGTTGGCTTGCAGCACACGGAGGTCCCTGGAAAGAAGTACCAGACCGACAGAAACATTGTTAAATACAGCTTGATAGATCGAAGGTGTCACCCCATTCCTCCGTTCAGGGCCTGCTTCTAGAAGGTCGCGCCCAGGACTTCCGCCGCTTTCTGCAGCAGGGTTTCGGGTTTGAGGGGTTTTCTCAGATAGGTACGTACGCCATACTCCTGGGCCTTCAGGATTGTCTCCTTCTTTGTGAGGGCCGAAAAGATTATAACCGGGACATCCTGTCCTCTCGATCTGAGCTCCTGCAATACCTGGAACCCGTTCATGTTGGGCATCATAAGGTCGAGAAAAACCAGGTCATAGCTGGTGGTATCCAGAGCATCCACAAAGGTGCTGCCGTCTTCATACTGATCGATCTTCCAGCCGGTACTCTGAAAGACAGTACTGATCAGAGTTCTGATGACCATATCGTCATCGACAACTGCAACCACCGCGCTTCCCCGCAGGGCTCCCATGGCCTTGCTCATGGTATTTTCCCCCTCAAAGCGCATGGTAATGCTCTCTTCTCCATCTCCGTTGGGAGCAGAACTGCTTAAGATACGTTCCCGGGCTATCTCGTCATGGGCAAAAGAGTCGGGTTTCAAACCGATCAGATCGTCCATGGCCTTTTCCAGGCTGTCGGTTACACCAATTCCGCTGTAATCAGGGCTGTTCTGAATAAAGGCCGTAATCTTTTCTGAAGAACTCAGCACTTTAATCAGCCGGGGATTCTCCTGGGCCTCTTCCAGAACCGTTTTGAATAGTAGATCGAGTTTTTCCTTAAAATGATCACCAAGCTCGATCCCCGCCAGCATAAGCAGGACCTTTGGTACAGGAACGGTATAGAGGGACATGAGTTCCTTGATTTTGTACTTCAGCAGTACGATCTTTTCGGTATTCAGACCCTGGGCAACCTCGATAAAGAGGATCTCCTCGTTAAAATGGGCCTCAATAATCGACGGAGTCGGATCAATGGTTACGGATATCCCAAGAATCCCCGACAAGGTATTGAGCAGGGCATCAAGCTTCAGGGGTTTGGTAAATACCTTCTTTACCCCGAATCTGGCCAGCTCCATAACATGCTTGCTGCCCAGCTTTGTGGCCATCATGATAACCGGAACATTCTTGGTATTTGGATTACGAAGCTTCTCCTGTAAAACCTCCATGGCGCTTTTTCGAGTGAGAAAATAGTCCATAATAATCAGGTCGGGAATCTCGCTCCGCAATTTCAGCATGCCGTCAAGCCCGTTAACTCCCTGGACAACCTCGATGTTGAACTCAGCCAGTTTCTTCCCCAGGTAATCCCGAAAAAGAGGGGACTCTTCTATTATAAGGATTTTTTTCATGCATCCGCTCCGTTCTTTACCCCGTGTACTTTAGTTATTCCATATCTTCCGGTGAAAATCAACAATAAAAGGTCAGGACAAAATCGAACTTAAAATTTCCCGGGTTATGGCGTAAAGAGGAGGTATTCCGGCTGCAGGATGCAGACGCGTGCTCAGGGAGTCCCGATGTTCCAAGGGCAGATCGGAAACATAGTAGAGAAAGCGGATAGGGACCTCCCCCGGAATGACGCCGAGTTCTCTGGCCTCCAGCAGCTGCCGGTAGTAAAAAGTCCCCTCCATTTCGAGGCCTATGCAGCTCCAGATATGGCGGTAAAAATGGAGCATCCGGCGATTCTGCATCAGTGTTCCGGCAACAGTGAGAATCGGCCCGGTATGGACCTCTCTTCCCGGGGCAAGCTTTGCCAGGCGGTCGGCAACCCCGGGCCTTGCTCCGCTGAGGGGATAAAACCTGTCGGAGGTCTGTTCTATAAAGGCATCGGGAATCAGGATATCACCCCTGCGTCCTACCAAAGCTCCAGCCTTGCCCAGAACATTAATACCCGCGAGATTGCGTCCAAACAGCAGAATCAGGTTCCGTATTATGTCCTCGGCCTGCTCTCCAAAGGCGTAATCGATATTGATTATCAAACCGTTCCTGGATGCCTGCGGCCGGGGAATACTCATGTCCAGAGCATTCAGCTTAAGAGCCGCAATATTCACCAGCTGCACCTGTATTCCTGTGGAAGCGGTATCGCTTAGACGCAGCAGTCCGCAATCCTGTTCGCTGCAACGCTCCAGTTTGGGATGGGCCGTCCAGAAATCCGGTCCAAGGGCGTAAACAAGGTCTTCAGTGTTCTCCCAGGAAAATTCAAGATAGGGGTGTCCAAACTCCTTGCCCCACTGGAGAATCTGCTCCCTGTAACGCCGGGGGTCGGGGTTCAGGCAATTGGCTACGGAGTGGTCATTCGAACTGATTATGTATACCGGGATATCACCAGGCAGGTCCGCCGGCTCATATCCCAGCAGTCTTTTTGCGGAATCAGCTACCTGGTGTGTCCAGGCCTGGGATCGGTGCCGGTGAAAGGTAGTCACATGACGCCGAAAATCGATATTAATACTTTCCCGATGACGAACAATCTCGCTTAGTCTGGATAGCACCGCCCCGGGCCAGACCGATTTGAGGCCTTCGATTTCAGAGGAAGAGAAATCCAGATTCCGCAGCAGGGAGGTTTCAATATCCTCAGCCTTTTCAGGCTGCCGCTGTTGCTGCATTTTCCCCTCCTCCACCAGCCGGATGGACAGAGGATCATGCAGACGACTGCGTATCTTTACCGCTTCCACCGCGTAGAGACATAAGAGCGTAATGATATCCACCATATCGGACATGCCGGAACGGAGCAGTACCATGCTTTTACCCGGCAGCATTTCCCAGATATCCCGGCGCCGGGCCTTTGATTCAATGGCGGTAAAAAAGAGTTCCGGTTCGGAAAACTCGGTGGGCAGATCGTCTGTCAGCAGATAGGTATGGTTTCGACTTACATTTTCAGGCAGACGTCGTACCGCATACAGCAGGGCCCCGAAATCAATCTCGTGGGAATTGAGCAGCGGATGCAGAGCCGGTTCAAGCTCCCGGTAATGACGGAGTAATCCGCGAACATCCAGGAACCCCCGTTTGACAGCCCGCATAATCTCTGCAGAAAAATTACTGAACTCCGCAAAAATTCCCTGTTTGTCCTGCAGAATGCTTCCCAGGGACTGGGCAAAAGCCCGGGACGAATGCAGAAGCCCCAGAAAGATCTTTGCCGGGACAGCATAGCAGACTGTCTGTTCTTCGGCAATAAAATCGAAGGCGTAAGCCTCATTGAACAATACCCCCCGTTCCCCGAAATAACTGCCGGCGAGGATTATGTTGCTGCGCAGTTCCGGAAGCCGCGGATTATATACCCCGACACTGCCACTTTGAACAAAGAAGAATTCAGGATACAGACTGATTCCATGGGGGAGAACCGTCTCACCCTGGACATACACCCGCCTGTGCATATTTTCGGCCAGCCCCTGTCGTGCAGTCCTGGAGAGAAAGCGAAAAGGAATTGTCCGTTCAAAAAGGGGGCCGGGATCTTCGCGGGGAGTACTCATGCTACTCCTTCTGGTAATACTCTTCCAGTTCCTCTTCTGTGAACGTCGCGGGGTGACTAATCAGGAAGGAATCTGTTTTGAGGCCGTCAGCGTTCATCATTGCCGCGATTCTCTGCATTGACGATAAAAGCAGTGTCTGCTCCCAGGTATTAAGACTGTCAAAAGACTTAATAAAAGTGTCCTGCAGCATGGCCGGTTTGTTCTTTACCTTGTTCATACCTTCTTCTGTCAGCCGAAGGTACATCCGCCGCTTATCCTGTATACCCCGTATTCGCCGGACAAGCCCTCGAGCCACCAGCCGGTCCACAATGCTGGTAACCGTTGCATGGCTCAAGGAAATGTTCTTTGCCAGGTCGCCGGTTGTCAGGACATCGCGGTCTGCAATCTCCTGCAGGACTATAAGCTGAGGTCCGGTTAATCCGTATGTTTTTGCCAGTTTCTTTGAGTGAAGGTCTATAGCGCGGACAATCTGACGTATTGTTACAAGCACCTCTTCACTGATGTCTCTTTTGCGTCCCATCTCTTCTTCTGTCTTTATAGTACGAAGTATATCCATAATTTGCTTTTTGACAAGCCAAATACTACCTTATAAACACAATACTGTATGGAACAGAAGGCGATAAGGTTTGTATTGGACTTGAATTTTATCACTATCTATAGTATACAAAATAATATTAAACAATTCAAAGGTATTGTCGCTGCATAATTCTTGATATATACGCACAATTATCAATATCGTTGGACTTTTAGTTGAATTATTATTAGTATTCTAAGCAGTTCTTTGTTTAGCATACTAAGATGTTGCGACGCACATGCTGCGTGATAAGGAGAACATATCAAATGGCTTTAATATCCGTAAAAAACCTGTACAAGGTTTTCGGGCCAAACCCTAAACGGGTGTTTCCTCTTCTTGAGCAGGGAAAATCGAAAGCAGAGATTCTAAAGCGTACAGGATGCACCATTGCGATTAATGGAGCGAGTTTTGACATAGAAAAACGTGAAACATTTGTCGTGATGGGTCTTTCCGGCAGCGGTAAATCAACAATGATCCGCTGTCTGAACCGTCTTATCGAGCCCACCAGAGGCGAAATCGTACTGGACGGACAGGACATCATGAAGATGGACAAGGAGCAGCTGCGCGAGACCCGGCGCTACAAAATGTCCATGGTATTTCAGCATTTCGGTCTTCTTCCGCACCGAAACGTCATTAATAATGTCGAGTTCGGTCTGGAAATCAGCGGCATGGAGAAGGAAGAACGGCAGAAAAAGGCCATGAAGGCTATCAACCTGGTCGGATTAGAGGGCTTTGAATACAGCAAACCTGCTGAACTTTCAGGGGGAATGCAGCAGAGAGTCGGTCTGGCACGGGCACTTGCCAATGATCCGGAAATCCTCCTGATGGATGAAGCATTCAGCGCTCTGGATCCTCTTATCAGGACCCAGATGCAGGACGAGCTACTGGAACTCCAGGCAAAGATGCATAAAACCATCATCTTCATTACCCACGATCTGGATGAGGCCCTGAAACTGGGCGACAGGATCGTAATTCTCGGTCCCGAAGGAAGGGTCCGGCAGATTGGACCTCCCGAGGAGATTCTCTCTAACCCGGCTGACGATTATGTCAGTGAATTCGTGCAGAACGTCGACCGTACAAAGGTAATAACCGCCTCTTCCATCATGAAGGGCCATGCTACTGTTACCTATCCCAAAGACGGTCCGGGGACGGCAACACGCATTATGGAAAAGAACCGCCTGAACGCTGTTTTTGTAACCGACAGCGACCGGAAACTTATGGGACTTGTAACTATCGACGAGGCAGCGAAACTGTCGAAAAAGGGACAGAAAGATTTGACTCCGATTATTCAGGACAATATCTTTACAACCTATCCCGACACTGCTATATCCGATCTTCTTCACACCGCGGTTACAACAGCATTTCCCATCGCGGTAATAGATGAGAACAACATCTTTCACGGGGTTGTCGACCGCGGCGCCATACTGGCGGAGGTTACTATTGGTATTGATGATGAAGCTGCTCCAACCCGTTTGAATGAACTGAACGGTCAGGAAGACGACAGCGAAACGCGGGAGGACGCATAATGAACCTGAGAGAAATTTTTAATGTCGGCGGTGCGTTCGAAGCCGTCATAAACTGGCTTACAGAGAACATGGATGGTGTTTTCGATGTCATAGCCCTGGTTATACGAACGGTACTCAACGGACTGAATACCCTGCTTACATTTCCTCATCCCCTTGTCATGGTCGCGATCTTCGGGGCCCTCGCATGGTGGTTAGCTAAACGCTGGATCGGTGTTTTCACAATATTCGGCTTTCTACTGATTTATATCATGGGACTCTGGGGAGCCACTATGGATACCCTGGGGCTGGTTATTACCGCGGTGATAATCTCCATGGGCATCGGCATTCCCCTTGGGATATGGGCAAGCAAAAACGATATGGTAGAGCGCATAACCAGGCCGATCCTGGACTTCATGCAGACCCTGCCTGCTTTTGTCTACCTCATTCCAGCGGTACTCTTCTTCCGTCTCGGACCGGTCCCCGGAATTGTCGCCACCCTGATCTTCTCGCTGCCTCCGGCGGTTCGACTGACCAATCTCGGGATCCGCCAGGTTCCTCAGGAGATCAAGGAGGCCTGCCGCTCATTTGGATCTACATCGTCACAGATGCTTTTTAAAGCTGAACTTCCCGTAGCCCTGCCGACCATTATGGCCGGGGTCAACCAGACTATCATGTTGGCCCTTTCCATGGTTGTTATCTCCGGGATGATCGGTGCCGGCGGACTCGGTAACGAGGTATTAAAAGGCATTACCCAGCTGAAGATCGATCTGGGATTCGAAAGCGGAATCGCCATCGTTATTCTGGCGATCTTTCTCGACCGGGTAACCCAGGCCCTGGGTGAAGCCACTCAAAAAAAGCAGGGCCCGAAATAATAACAGGATTTTACTTCGATGGTATCGGGAGGAAAGAATATGACCCGCGGCTGTCGGAGATATTTTAGATTATAACTCTACAGGAGGAGTTTTTATGCAACGTTTTTTTACTGTACTCATGATCCTTATGCTTGCAATGACCTTTTCTTTCGCAAACGGCGAAGGTGAAGCTGCAGGCGCACAGAAGACCGCCGATCTGGTCTACGTAAACTGGGAAGAGGGCGTAGCCTACACCCACCTGGCCCAGGCGGTTCTTGAAGACAAGATGGGATACAAAGTAAGCATCACTGCCGCCGATGTGGCACCCGGATATGCAGCTGTTGCCCAGGGCGACAAAGACGCCTTTATGGAGTCTTGGCTGCCGGTTCTGCACAAATCCTATATCGAGAAGTATTCCGACAATATTGTGGATCTCGGATACGTATTCGAAGGAACTGAGAGCGGACTTGTAATCCCTCAGTATATGGCAGACGCCGGAATCAAAACCATTTCTGACCTACTCAAACCTGAAGCTCAGAAAAAGCTGGACAAAACCATTACCGGTATCGACGCCGGCGCCGGTGTCATGATCACAACCGAGGAAGAGGTAATGCCCGCTTACGGCCTTGTTGATGCCGGTTATGAACTGCTGCCTTCCTCTGGTCCTGCCATGATGGCCGCCCTTAAGGACTCAATCGCCAACAAGGAATGGATTGTTGTTACAGGATGGAAGCCCCACTCCATGTTCGGATACTGGGACCTGACCTTCCTGGAACAGGACAAGAAACAGGTTTGGGGTGTAGGAAATATCCACATCTTCGGACGCAAGAATATTGAGGAAGATAAGCCTGAGCTGGCTCAGTTCCTTAAGAACATGTCCATAAGCAACAGCGACCTCGGTTCCCTCATGGTTCATATCAATGAATCCAATCTGGACACCCTCGAGGCTGCCCGGGAATGGATGAACGAGAACGAGGACGTGGTTGCTGACTGGATTCCGTAATCTGCGGTACAGTTCACAACACTGACAATCTGAACCAAAAAAGGGGCTGCATGATGCAGCCCCTTTTTTATATCCGATCCTCAAGCCGGTGAAGATTACCAATTCCGGAATGGTATCCGCTTCATTATTGAAGAGCAGGATTTTTTATCAATCAGTATTTATACCCGAATTTTCGCAGCAATTCCCGGCGTTCCTTCTTATCCCCGTCCCCTTCCAGGCCTTTGGGAGAATAACCGTCTATTATTCCGATAATTCCCCGCCCCTGCTCAGTCTCTGCAGTAAGAACCTGCAGCGGATTGGCCGTGGCCGCAAAGATACGGGCTACCTCCGGACACTGTTTGATCTGGTTCAATACATTAATGGGAAAGGCATTTTTTATAATCAGAAAAAAACTGTGTCCCGCACCGGTCGTCCTGGCGCACTCCACCGCCTGGGCAGCAAGCTCCGCGTTGTTTCCTTCGCTGCGAATCAGGCAGGGGCCTGAAGCCTCACAAAAGGCCAGGCCGAACTCAATCCCCGGAACGGATCCTGCCATGATCTCGCTGATGTCCTCCACGGTTTTGATAAAATGGGACTGGCCAACGATAATATTGCAGCCTTCTTCCCATTCAAGCTGATGAACATCGATCTTCGCACTCATTCTTCTGCCTCCTTCAGGTTTCAATCAGCCAGACGCAGGGCCTGGCTGATATTCAGACTGTAGTCGCCGATATGTTCAAGATGACGCACGATATCCCTGAAAATGAGTTCGCCCTTCAGTTCCGACCGTTTCTTTTTTGCCATCTTGCGTCGTGAAATCTTGTTCAGCTGGTCCCGCATTTCGTCTATGGCGTCTTCGAAACGAAGGGCCGCCTCCAGATCGTAATCACGGATCGATTTACCAAGATTGTCAGCATTGAACTTCAAAAAATCAAGAACTCTGCCGGTATACTGGGCAAGCTCCTCGGGCCCCTTCTTATGGAGCGGAAGGTCTCCCTCGTTCAGCTTTTTTATCAGCATGGCGATGCTGTAGGCGGAATCGGAGATGCTCTCCAGCTCGTAGACCACCCTCTGCAGGGCCTGGATATTCCGTGCCTGATAATTACTTAAGGAATCCCGCATACAATCGGTAAGAAAATCCGTCAGTTCTTCCTGCATGGCATCAAGATACTCTTCCAAAGCACCGACCTTTTTCTCGATCTCGTCAATCCGGGAGAAATCCTTCGTGGCAAGCTGAATCTGTGCCATCATGGACCAGGTCTCCTGCGCCATCCGGGCCGCTTCGGCATGGACACTGATCAGGTTGGATTCAACCGCATCGGGAATGTTTGAAGGAATCGCTATAAAGCGGTATTTTCCGTATTCAGGCAGGGCCTCATCATCTTTTACCATTTTTATAACCAATTTCGCGATCATGGGGACAAACCAGATCAGTAAAAATGTATTGGCGATATTAAACGAAGTATGGAAGGCGGATAAATGCAGGGGAATCATTGAGCTGTCAGAGGAAAGCCCGGGGACAAGGGCCTCAATAAAGGCAAGAAAGGGGAAAAAGACAGCCAGCATCCAGACAACACCGACAAGGTTGAATACCATATGGGCCCTGGCAGAACGCTTTGCTTCGGCCTTCATGGGAAGTGAGGCTAAAAATGCCGTAACGGTTGTACCGATATTCTCCCCCAGAACTATGGCTGCCGCAATGGGAAAATCGATCCATCCCTTGTATGCCATGGTTAAGGTCAGAGCCATAGCCGCGGAAGAGGACTGAAGTATTACCGTCAACACGCCTCCCACCAGCACAAACAGGAGTATTGAAAGATACCCAAGGGAGGTAAAACGGGTCAGGAACGCAAGAATTTCAGGATTACTGCCGATATCAGGAACCGATTCCTTCATTAGATGGAGACCGAGAAAAAGCAGACCGAATCCGATAAGAGCCTCTGCCAGGTCCCGTCGCTTCTCGGAACGACTGAAATAGAGGGGAATGGCGATGGCAATTGCCGGGAGAGCGAAACTGGTTATCTTTACCTTAAAACCGAATATGGAAACCATCCAGGCCGTCAGGGTGGTGCCGATATTGGCCCCCATGATTACCCCGATGGACTGCTGCAAATTCACAAGACCGGCGTTTACAAGGCTTACCAGAATAACCGTTGTAGCTGAGGAGGACTGCACAATGCAGGTTGCTGCAAGTCCGGTAAATACCCCCATTATTCTGTTCGTTGTAAGGGTTCCCAGGAGCGACTTGAGCTTATCTCCGGAGCGTTTGTGAATTCCATCGCTCATGGACTTCATACCGATCAGGAATATGCCAAGCCCTCCCAAAAGGTTAAGGATCTGGAAAATTACAGACATGACGGCTCCATCGGATCAAGGTTTAGACTCCATACGGGAGTTCTTTCATTTTGTATCATAAATTTCGGGATTATTGGAATAGCAGACACTTTTCCGCTGTGGACCTTCCAGAATCCAGGGTAATACAGAGCCGGGACTTTCAGATCGGTCGGAAAATGTTATACTTTACTACCAGAGATGAAAGCACAGATTTTTACAATTACAGTTTTAACCCTTTTTCTCGGCATGCATGCTGTCGCGGAGGGTACCATGGAGACAGCGGCGGGGACAACTACAGAAACGCGGCGACAGGCAACTATTCATGTTCCCGCAGATTACGGGAGCACACCGGACCAGCTTGTCCGCGTAATTCTCCCTCTGCTTCAGGAAAACCTGCCCTTCCCTGTTTCGATTAAAAACAGCCCCGGCGTTTCCCCATTCTCTGCAGGTCCTGAATCCTCCGCATTTTCCGCCAATGGACATACCTGGCTCGGCGGAAACATAAGCGCATTTCTGGAGTCCCCGGACTCTGAGACGCGAATATTTACTGTCTTTGAGGTACCTGTTGTTCTTGCTGCAGCACCATCCTCTCCCCTGGTCAGTTTTCCGGACTTTCTATACCCTCCTCCAGGTGCACCACCCCTTGACTGCGTGGTAAGCCCCGCTGCCTTGAGCATAGAAAAGAGTACCGCACAGAGAATCGGCACTGATCCCGGAACCAGACATATCCGGCTTATGGAATCGGAACTTGTTTCAGGCCTGGAGGCGACCATACAGGGCAAAGCTCCCTGTATGGCAGCTCTTTCGGTTGAACTGACGGAGATGATGAGAATCGGGAAGCTCAAAGGACTGGCGGTCCTGTCAACTGTGCCGCTGAGAATAGAAGGCTACGGAGCGGTGCCCCCTGTCAGCTACTGGGAGAATGATTATTCGCCGAAACCAGACTATTTTGGTATATTATTACCCGAAAACACTCCCCGGGAGACCCTGGACATGATTACTGCTCTTTGGAAGAACAGGATCTTTGAATCAAAAGAACTGGCCTCCTACGCAGCGGAGCGAGGTCTTGTATTCAATCCCCGGATAGCCGGGCATGATACAGCCGACAGGACGCTTCCTCAGAAGTAATAAATTAAGGAGACAACAAAGCCGATGAACCGGCATTACGACGAGTTTTCCCGTTTTTTCAAGGCTCTGGGTGACCCCAGCCGCCTTCAACTGGTCCATATATTGCTGCAGGCCGAAGGCAGCCTCAGCGTCAGCGCACTGGGTGAGCAGGTAAGTATCGGTCAGTCAACGGTCAGCCAGCATCTGCGGATACTGAAGGATGCCGGAGTTATTCGGGCGGAGCGGCGCGGAGCATCCATCTACTACCGGATAGACCGCCCCCGCCTGCGGGAGATGGGACACCGTTTTCATTCCCTCTTTGGTTCCCTCCTCTACGAAGGAGAAGCTACTCCATTTTAAGGGGATAACCGGCCTTTTCCGCTGCATCAATCAGCTTCTTCTGGGCCTGCTCAAGGAATTCCCCGCTCAAGGTCTTTTCAGGATCAAAAAAGGTCGCCCGAACCGTGACGGCCCTGCGACCATCACCTAGATCAAAGACATCCGCCACCCTGCACCCGGCAAGTTCTTTCAGCTTCGCACTCTCCACGGCTTTCAGAATAGCTGCAGCCCGGTTTTCCTTAGCGGCGATGACGGTAAAGTCAAATATAGAATGAGGAAAACGCGGCAGTGGTTTATACACAGTCCGGTCGGGTCTTGAATCCTCTTCAAAAAGGGACAGATCCAGGACAATAAGGGTACAGTATCCCTTGGCCTTGAATGCCCGCATTGTCAAAGGATGGATCGTGGTAATCATACCCGCGGGTTTTCCCTTAATCTGGATATCCAGGGTCTCAAAGGGATGAATTCCCGGCCAGTCCCGGGGAATCGCCGGATTGGAAAGGTTTGCCGTCTTTCCTTTTTGCACCGCCGGATCCACCAGCCGATAAGAGAGCCGCAGGAAGTTAAGCAGGCGATCGGCGGTATTGGCGGCATCCATGAAACGAGAGGCCTGACGGTCGTAAAACGCCGCGGCAAAGAAGTTCCGTTCACAGGAAAAATCCTCTTTGGACGCAGAGTAGCCCCGGCCGATTTCGAACATGGCAAAACGGTTAAAATGCCTGCTGTTGTCCGCAGCGGCTTCCAGAAAGCCCGGAACCAGACTGGGGCGCATACGGCCCATATCCTTGCTCAAGGCATTCGCCAGCTGCAGTTCGGTATTTTTCTCCGGCCAGCCCACCTTATCAAGCAGAGCTTTACCGATCAGGGGATAGGTTATTACCTCGTGGGCGTTCCCGTGGAGCACCATAAAGTCCTGAATAGACCGTTCAAGGCGCTTAGGGTTCGGCAGTCGCACCGCTTCAATCTTCCACTCCGGCGGCTGGGCGGGAATGGAGTTGTAGCCGTACATACGGCCGATCTCCTCGATCAGGTCTGCGTCGCACTCCACATCCTTGGTCGCCCGAAAGCTTGGAACCGTAACAGCGTATCCCTCGGCTGTTTCCCTGACACCGAAGTCCAGGGATTCCAGGATCTCCCGCACCCGGGACCGTTCCAGTGAGCAGCCCAGGAGGGTCTCAACCTTGCTGTGCTTGAGATCGATCAGCGGGGCCTGCCACTCAGTGAGGTTGATTCCATCATATTCGAGGTTCCCCTCAATCTCTGCGCCGGGATTCAGTTCCAGCAGAAGCTCGAGAATGCGCAGAGCCGTCGGTTCCAGCATCATCGGATCAAGGCTTTTCTCATAGCGCAGAGAGGAGTCGGTCCTGAGGCCGATGCGCGTAGAACTCTTTCGCACTCCCGCATCGATAAAGTTGGCCACCTCGACAAAAACTTCGGTGGTTTTTTCGGTAACCCCGCTGTTTAAGCCCCCCATGATTCCCGCAATCACAAGAGGCTTTACCCCATCGGCAATGACTGTATCTTCGGCTTCCAGGTGCCGGGTCTGCTCGTCCAGGGTAACAAACTCTTCCCGGTTCCGTACACGCCGTACGATGATAGTCCCTTTCTCTATGCTCTGCCGGTCGAATATATGATTCGGCTGTCCCATCTCCAGCATTACGTAGTTCGAGATATCAACGATACTGTTGATGGGACGCAGACCGCAGTCAAGGAGCCGCTTCTGCATCCATTGGGGACTTTCTGCGACGTTGATCCCGTTTACCGTATAGCCGTAATAGGCCCGGCAGCAGGAGTCGGGGTCCACTTTCACGCTCACCGGAGACGTCCCCTTACCGAAACGGGAACGCATCTTCTGCTGCCACGCAGTGTCGAAAGGATGTTTCAAGGGGACCTTGAAGGCTGCGGCGAATTCCCGGGCCATACCGTAGTGACCCCATAGATCAGGCCTGTGGGTAATCGATTTGTTGTCGATGTCCAGCACCACCGTCGGTTTTGAGTCCAGGTATTCCGCCATGGTCATACCGATCCTGGCGCCGCTTTCAAGCTCCATCAGCCCTTCATGGCTGTCCGACAGTCCCAGCTCGTCTTCAGCACAGAGCATGCCTTCAGAGAGGATCCCCCGGATCTTTTTCGGCTCCAGGGTAAAACCGATGGGTAAAGTCGTTCCGATGGGTGCGTAAGGGACCCTCATCCCGATAGCGCAGTTCGGCGCTCCGCAGACTACCCGGCCTTTGCCTGCCGGGCCCGCGTCAAAGGAGACCAGCTGCAGCTTGTCCGCGTCAGGATGGGCTTCGATACCTGTGATCGTCGCCACACAGGTCTCTTCCAGCACCCTGCCGCTTTCCAGAACATCTTCAACCTCGCAGGCACTCAAAGTAAAGCGTTCTGCCAGTTTATGGGAGCTCATTGCAGGCAGTTCAACATAATCATGAATCCAGTCCATGGAAATCTTCACAGCAGTCCTCCTAGTAGGCCTTGAACTGAGAGACGAAGCGCAGGTCCCCAGAACGCAGATGCCGAATATTGTCGATGCCGTAGCGCATCATTACCAGACGGTCCCAACCCATACCAAAAGCGAAGCCCGAGTAGACATCGGGATCGATATTGCCGTACCTCAGCACCCGGGGATGAACCATACCGCAGCCCAGGGCTTCAACCCAGCCTACCTGCTTGCAGACCGAACAGCCCTTTCCGCCGCAGAGCAGACATTTGTAGTCCAGCTCAAAGCCGGGTTCCACAAAAGGGAAGTACCCCGGCCGCAGCCGTACCTCGAGCTCTTTATGAAAGATCTCCGAAAGCAGGGTCTTCAGAAAATGGACAAGATGAGCAACGGAAACACCTTCTCCCACCATCATGCCTTCTATCTGCCGGAAGGCTGCTTCGTGGGAGGCGTCAATGGCCTCGTTGCGAAAGACCTCCCCGGGACCGACAAACTTGAAGGGAGGCCGGTGCTTCTCCATACCCCGCACCTGGATCGGGGAGGTATGGGTCCTCAGCAGGTGGTGCATATCGGAAAACCAGAAGGTGTCCTGCATGTCCCGGGCGGGATGGTTGGCGGGAAGATTGAGGGCCTCGAAGTTATAGTAGTCACTTTCGATGTGGGGGCCGTCAAGAATATCGAATCCCATGGAGATAAAGATATCCTCAACCTCCCGGCCGATGGCGGTCAGGGGATGATAGCCGGCACTGCCCAGGCCCTGATCACGGAGAGAATCAAGCAGACTGATGTCCTGCCGTTCCGCGGCCAGCCTGCGGTCGATCTCCTCCCGCTCGATCCGGACGGCGGCCTCATCTATTTCGACGAGGATCTTCTGTTTCAATTCGTTGGAGCGGGATCCAACGGTTTTGCGTTCCTCCGGGGTCGCATCCTTGAGGCTTTTAAGAATTTCGTTCAGTCTGCCCTTCTTGCCCAGGTACTCCGCCTTGATGGTCGCCACCTCGGCACCGGTGGACGCAGCGCCGATTTCACGGGAAAACTCGGCGTACAGGCTTTCTAAGCGTTCCTCCATGGAAATACTCCTTTATAAATAAAAAAGGCGGGCCCCTCCTCTTTCAAGGAGAAACCCGCCGCGTTTTCGCCAATCACACCACGATCAAGGCAACCCGGGTCCCTCCTGGGTGCTAAAAAAGAAAAAAAAGAAGGAAAAAATTATGCCGTGCATACCCATCATGGTGTCTTTATTATAGCAACGAGGGCGATACTGTCAAGAAGGAGACAAAACTCAAAAGCAGAGAGCGAGAATGAAAGGAGGTCGCTCACAAGGTAAACAACAGTTCATACTGCATCAGGCTCACCCTTTCGCCCTGCGGAATATGGGAAATGGTACCATTCAGTTCTACCTTCGTCAGCAGAACCTGAGCACGCCGGTAAAACAGGCACTTCAGAGGGTACAGTAACTCTCTGCCACCGCGGCAGAAGCCCGACAGGAGCGGATACGGGCCAACATGGCCGATTTCGATAGCTACATCGGCAGCCTGAAAATCGAATACCCCGCGTCCAGATAGCCTGCTATGGCCGGACGCCCCGACATCTCCCCCTTGAGCGGAATTCCCAGCTGCTTCGCAGCTTCGATGTCAACCTTTCATTCATTACCACTTTATCTGCAAAAAATGCGGAGCGGTCCGGGATATGGATATTCACTTTGACACATCTCTCGAAAAAAGGTTTCGTAACACGCCGGTTTCAAGGTACACAAACATCGCCTCGATTTCTGCAGCCTTTGTGAGCAGTGCAGGATAAAGTAAGGGTTGTTTCAGTTGCAGATTGCATGTAGGCGGCTTCTTTGCGTGAGTCTGGTGGCTCAAACACACGATACCCAAAGACAGCCGCCTTTTCTATGTCCGCGGGCCCACCCGGGGGTGCCTGCGGGTGGGCCTGGTCATAACTCTACCTTCACCCTTTTGCTTCTTGGACTTGAATATAACCAGGTTGTTTCGGAAACACTAAACAATTCCTTAGTCCAGACCTGGAACTGTTGAAATAATCCGATAAAACTCTTTCTGCCTGCTGTAATAATCATTCATCCAGGGGAAGTTTCCGACAGCCTCTTCAGTGTATTCCACGTGGTCCGGGATAAAATTACCTGCCGCCCGAGCCGCCATCATAGCCGCGCCGCGGACGCTACTGTCCCGGTGCTCGGATACCTGAAGCGGCCGGCCGAGCATCCCGGCAAGCAGCTTCCGCCAGAAAGGGTACCGTGCGCTGCCTCCTATAAAGCGGAACGTCCCTATAGAGCCGGAGCCGCTTTCTTCAAGAGTTTCCGCGCCGAGTCTAACGGAAGAGGCAACCCCCAGAAGAGCCGAAAGAGCCAGATCCTCTTTCTCGTGACTGATGGAAAGTCCTATCCATGCCCCCCGCGCATCGGGATTCATGTAGGGAGTCCGCTCACCGGAAAGATGGGGAATAAAGATGAGATCCCTCGGGCGTTCAAGACCATCTTTTTCGAGTTTCGTATAGAGCTCTTCCCAGTCAAATCCAAGCTGCCGCCGCACCCATTCCAAGGCAAGACCACCGTTGAGCATGGCAGCTATCTGGTATCGATATTCGGAAGAAACACCCTCAAAGATATTAAGATTCGCAGAAGAGGGAAGTTCGGCTCCCGGTACCGAACGGCTCACCTGGGCCGCGGTCCCGACCGAAATCTGGGCAGTAGCCGGATCGGTCAGTCCCGTCCCGTACATAGCAGCGGGCGTATCCCCGGCCCCGGTAACAACAGGGATGCCCGAAGGCAGCCCGAAACGCCGGGAAGCCTCTTCAGTGACAAATCCGGCTATATCCAGACCGGATTTGAGTTCCGGCAGGATATCTCCCCGAATGCCGAGATGATCGATCAGATTATGATACCAGCTCCGTTCGGTAAAATCGTAGAGGAGGGTCCCGCTTGCATCGGAGAAATCGCTGCAGCGGTCTCCGGTCAGGCTGGCCCTTACAAAATCTTTCGGCAGGAGTACTGTTTCGGTTTTATGATAGATCTCCGGCCGTTCGTCCCTGATCCAGAGCAGGCTCAGCCCCGCCATCCCGGCGGACACCGGGTTTCCGAGCCTGGTCTTCTCATCTCCCCTCAGGTAATTATAGTGTGAACAATAGCGGCCGGCCCGCCGGTCCGCCCAGGTGATGGCCGCCATAAGCGGTTCCGGCGCACGGCCTTTTTCGCCGCGGCAGGGAATAATGCCGTGCATCTGGCCGGACAGCCCGATCGCTCTTATCTTATCCGTAAAGGGAAGTTCCTTCAGTCCGCTTTCAAGCGCGTCCAGCCAAATCAGGGGATCTATCTCCGCCCATCCGGGTTCCGGAGATATCACCGAATAAACCCGGCTTGCAATATGTTCGCTCCCATCCGGCTCAAGAAGCATAAGCTTCATCGAGCCGGTTCCAAGATCAATCCCCAGAAACATGATAATGCATCACCTGCTGTTTAGAGTGCTTTTCTGTGTCTGAACCGTTCGATAAGTACCGCCACGATAATAACCACACCACGGACAACCAGCTGCCAGAAAAACGAAACGTTCATCAGGGTAAGCCCGTTGTTCAGTACCGCGATTATCAGTGCTCCGACCAGTGTCCCCACAACGCTTCCGCTGCCCCCGAGAATACTTGTACCGCCGAGAATTACCGATGCAATGGCGTCAAGTTCGTAGCCGTTTCCAAGCAGCCCCGAGGCGCTGTACAGCCGGCTCGCGGTCATAACGCCGCCCAGACCGGAAAGCAGTCCGCTCATGGCATACACAAATACAATTACGAAACTTACATTTATTCCCGTCAGCCTCGCCGCGGTAGGGTTGCCTCCGACCGCATAGATGTGCACGCCCAGAACAGTTTTCCGGAGGATAAACCACATAATGGCGATTACAGCCAGAGCGATAATTGCCAGCCAGGGAAAGGGGCCTAAGTAGGAATTTCCGATCCATGCGAAGTTCAGGTCGTTATTGATCAGGGTGGTTCCATCGGCAAGCAGGTAGGCAGCACCTCTCAGAGCCGTCATGCTTCCAAGCACAACGATGAAAAACGGCAGTTTTACATAGGCAATAAGAACTCCATTCAGGACACCCATCAATAATCCCGCAAGCAGGGGAATTACAATGGTGTACGGCTGAAGCGCGGGATTTAAAGACACCATCAGACTGATTACCGCGGTGGTTGCAAGAATTGAACCTACCGACAGATCAATCCGCGCTGTCAGAATTACCAGCGTCATTCCAGCGGCCAGGACTATATTTATCGATGCCTGCCGCAGAATATTCATGAGATTATTCGGCCGCAGGAAATTCCCGTTCAGGACCGAAAACAGGATTACGATTATAAGCAGAATGGGAAGGATCCCGATACTTTCCCATATTGCCGAATTCTGCTGTCTGAGTTTTTTTGTCAGCTCTGTTATACCCATCTTAAGTTTCCCCCTCACCCTTCAATCGGAAAAGTATAATTCGGCTTCCGGATACCGGTTGCAAAAGCCATAATTGTTTCCGGACTTATCTGCTCCGGCCCACCCAGCTCGGTGGTAATCGTTCCTTCACGCATTACAAGCACCCGCTGGGCCAGACCCACAACTTCGGGAAGCTCACTGGAAATAAATATTACGGCCACACCCTGACGGGCGATTTCTCCGATCAGCTTGTAGATCTCGCTCTTTGCTCCAACATCCACACCGCGTGTCGGCTCATCCAGGATAAGCACCTGCGGCTTTATCTGCAGCCATCGTGCCAGAAGGAGCTTCTGCTGGTTTCCGCCGGAGAGCGAAAGCGCCATATTGGCCGGATTGGAAACCTTGATATTAAGCTGCTTTATGGCCCTGGCGGTTATGCTCTTATTCTGTGAACGGTCCAGAATACCTATTCTGGCATTCTGTTCCATTACATTCATCACTATGTTTTCCTGGCTGCTCATACCGAGAAACAGACCCTCGATTTTACGGTCCTCCGGCACATAGCCTATACCCTGCCGGATTGCATCCTTGGGTGAGGTGATGGAAAGCTGTTTCCCTTTCATCCAGACCTCACCGGTAAGCGGTTTATCCGCGCCGAAAATGAGGCGGGCCAGTTCGGTTCTTCCCGATCCGACAAGTCCGGAAATGGAAAGGATCTCCCCGGCGGCTGCCTGAAACGAAACACCCTTGACCCGTTTCCCGTCGGAAATATTTTTTACAACAAGGTAATTGTCATGTTTTTCATCCGCTGTTTCATGCTCGTAGAAATCATGGAGCGAACGTCCGACCATCATTTTTACGATGGTCTCGTTTTCCATCTCGTCCCTTACAATAGTACCGATGTACTGACCGTCCCGCAAAACCGACACCCGATCGGCAATGACGGATACTTCGGCAAGTCTGTGGCTAATATATACAATGGCCAGTCCCTGTTCACGCAGCGAACGGACCAGATCAAAGAGTTTCTCGATCTCCCGCTCGCTGAGGGCCGCCGTAGGCTCGTCCATTATCAGAATACGGCCGTTATGCACCAGTGCACGAGCAATATCGACCTGCTGCTGTTCAGCCACCTTCAGAAGTGAAGCCTTTGCATCAGGAAAAAAGGGAGCTCCAAGTTTCTTGAGCACTTCCTGTGTTTTTACCGCCATCTTACGCCTGTCGATAACTCCGAAGCGATGGGGTTCACTGCCCATGAACACATTTTCCGCTACCGTCAGATTGGTGGCGACCCCCAGTTCCTGGTTAATCAGATTAACCCCGAGAGCCATGGCCTGAAGGGGTGTTTCCGGAGCCACCACTTTACCCCCGATCTTTATCTCTCCCCCATCGGCATGGTACACACCGGCGAGAATTTTCATGAGGGTACTTTTTCCGGCTCCGTTTTCTCCCATCAGAACGTGGACTTCACCGGCGTAGATATCCAGAGATACCCCGTCCAGCGCCTGAACACCGGGAAACCGTTTACTCAGGTTCCGGACGGAAAGAATGGGTTCGGCCTGATTTTGTCCATCCATTGCTATCTTCTCCCGCAGAAATTAGCGGCTCCCCCGTTAAGGGGAGCACGTTTACAGACTTTTTATTATACAGTGAAATTATTCCGGGGTGGTCCAGCCTTCGTAAGAATCAACATTATCACGAGTAATGAGGGTGGTCGGAATAAGAATCAGCTTTTCCTCGGGAGCATTTCCCTGGATAACCTGGTAGGCAACTTCAACAGCGCGTGTGGCCATGGTGTAGGGGTCCTGTGAAGGAGTTGCAACAAAAGTACTATCCATATCTTTCAGCGCAACCGTTGCATCGGGAGCGCCGTCAACACCGACGATAAAAAGCTCATCGCTTCTCTTGGCCTGACGAACCGCGAGGTCCGCTCCGATTCCCGTGGGGTCGTTAATGGCAAATACCGCATCGATATTATCAAATGCAGTAAGAAGGTCGGTCATTACACGAAGACCGCCTTCGCGGTTTCCACCGGCATTCTGATTCTCGGAAAGAATCTTGATTCCGGGGTACTTTGCGAATACTTCTTTCGCGCCATTTACTCGGTCAATCACCGCGGAAACGGGAGGTCCATTGATAATGACAACATCACCCTTGCCACCAAGTTTTTTTACAATGTATTCACCAGCCTGAGTTCCGGCCTGATAGTTATTGGAAGTAACCGTGGCGTCAACACCTCCATCGGCGTTTACATCCGCAGCAACGACGATAATACCGGCTTCTTTTGCCTTCCGGACCGCAGGAGCTATACCGGCGGTATCGGCAGCGTTGAGAACGATAATATCAACACCATTTGCAATAAAGTTTTCCATCTGGCTGGTCTGAGTATTCAGATCGTAACCCGAAGACTGGATCGTAATTTTGGCATTGGGATCGATTGCTTTCGCGGCATCTTCAATACCCTTTCCCATGGTATAGAAAAAGGGATTTCCAAGATCACCGAACGTTGCGGCAACCTGCAGAGTCTTATCACCCTCTTTCTGGCCGCCGGCGAAAACAACACCGCCGAGCAGCGCGATACAAAGTAGTACCAAACCGACTTTTCTCATACTTATCCTCCTTGAGATAGTTAATGATTCTGCAATTTGCTTGCAGTTGTAAACATATTGTAGCAATATACCTTACACATGTGTCAAGCTTTATTTGACAGATTTGCTTCACAAACTTTACTTTTCATTTACAATACTGTTTTCACAGTCCGACAGCTTGTGAAAGCGGAGTCGATCGACTTGACGAAGAGACGTTGTTCAGTACTATCTAACAAGGAGCGCCTTCAGCATGAGTGACGATTTTGGACAGACACAATTTAAATACCAGTACATCTATGGCGAGATAAGGAGCCTGGTTCTCGACGGAAGGTACCAGCCGGGAGACCGCCTGCCCACCGAGGTAGAACTGGCCCAGCACTTCAATGTTTCACGGCCCACAGTTACCCGGGCGCTCAACGCACTTCAGGAAGAAGGACTTATCGCCCGCAAAACGGGATCCGGAAGCTACATAACCCATACGCACGAGAAAGCCGGAGCAGGCAGCAACAGGCTTTTCGGACTCCTCATGCCGGGCCTTGGAAAGGGAGAAATATTCGAACCGATTTGCGCGCAGATTGCGGCCACCGCCGAAAAGCATAAATGTTCGCTTCTCTGGAGTGGATCGGAAATAAGGACTACCGAAGCAGCACGGACCCTTGTCGATGTAACCAGAAGGTATATCGATCATAAGATTGCCGGTGTATTTTTTGAACCGCTGGAGCTTTCTCCATCCTTCGATGCAATAAACCGTCAGATTATTTCCATGTTTCAGGAAGAAGGTATTCCGATAATCCTGATGGATTCCGATTACCTCCCCTTCCCGCAGCGAAGCCGCCTGGATCTGATAGGAATAGACAACTTCCGGGCCGCCTATATAGCGACCAGTCACTACCTCAAACATGGTCAGAATCGGGTTGATTTTCTTGCCCGGCCATTTTCGGCGTACACGATCTCTATCCGGATCCACGGATACCGTGCAGCACTCATAGAGTATGGCATTACCCCCCGACCCGAATGGGTCCATTTGACAAACCCGGAAGAACATGCATACCTCTCCGCCAAATTCAAAAAGCCAGGAGATATTTTCAACATCGTCTGCGGAAATGATGAAACGGCCGCGGCTCTCATCGCCGGCTGTGAAGAAGTTGATATCCGGGTACCCGAACAGGTGCGGATAGTAGGATTCGATGATATTCACTATTCACAAATGCTCCGGGTCCCGCTGACTACCATTCACCAGCCTGTCCAGAATTTAGGAGACCTGGCGCTGGAAACCATGCTCTGGCGCACGGAACATCCCGAAGCCCCCCCGAAAACCATATCCGCCAATGCGGAGCTTATTATCCGCGATTCCTGCGGTTTTCCCGATTGAAAAGTTTTATCAGGTCGAAGCACATGCCGATGGTGTGATAATCCGTCGTTCCCGGAGGACTTTTCAGATTGCCCTGCCACCGGTTGTCCCGATGCAGAATCCGGTACCAGCCGCCCCGGGCATTATCCGCGAAATACTTCCATCTGTAACGCCAGATCCTCTCATGCCATAGACAATACTCCGCTTCACCTGTTAAATGCCTTATTATAACCTTCACAGGTTTTTCGTCAAAGTTGATGGCACCTGCTGGACAAATCCGCCCTCCTGTGCGTAATAGTAGTACTATACATGAATAATAATCCAAACACCTACTGCCTGGTCCTCGGCGGCGGGGGCGGCAGAGGCGCCTACGAAATCGGTGTCTGGCGGGCTCTGCGGGAACTCGGGATCGGGTTTCATGCAGTGGCAGGAACCTCAGTCGGGGCCCTGAACGCCGTTTTTCGTAGCCCAGAACGATTACGAAGGAGCCCTGGAGTTATTCTCCTTTGCTACCATCCGCGACGTGGCCGATATTCCTGAAAGGTTCCTGAAGGACGGTAAAATCAACCGGGACCTGAACAATCTGCAACGCCTGAGCCGGTTTGTCCTGAGCCGGCGGGGCCTGGACACCACCCCCATGAAAAAGCTCATCAGTCGCTACCTGCGGGAGGAGACTATTCGGAAATCCGGTATTGACTTTGGTCTGGTTACATTCGATTTGTCGGGATTCAGGCCACGGCACCTCTTTCTGGAAGAGATACCGGACGGTCAGTTGTCCGATTATCTTCTTGCCAGCGCCTCCTATCCGTTGTTCCGCAGTCCCGTTATTGACCAGTCAAAACTGACTGACGGCGGAATCGCCGACAACATGCCCTACAACATGATGCGTGAGCGGGGGTACCGCCGGATCATTACCGTCAACCTGTCGGGCATGGGCAGGATCAGGCGTCCCCAGACGGAGAACACCTCTACAATTTACCTGAAAAACTCCCAGCCCCTGGAAGGAGCCCTGGATATCAGTCCGGAGAACTCAAAGAAGGCCATGAATCTGGGATACCTGGACACACTGCGCAGCTTTGAGCAGGTTGAAGGTGTGCGCTACTTCATACAGAAAGACACCCGGCTTTTCCGCTCCCTGGCGGAAAAGCTTTTCGATCAAGAGAGTCTCTCCCTCCTGAGATCTGCTGCAAAGGGTCTTATAAAGGCGAATAACAAGGAAGACCCTGGACCTGATGCAATTATACGCAAGCTGCTGCCCCGGGAACTTGCCGGATACCGCTTCACTATTATTCCCGCAGTGGAATGTACCGCCGTATGTCTTGGTATCCCCCGGGACCGGCTCTATTCTCTTCCTGAGCTTCTTGGCTGCATTCAGGAGAAGGCACAGAACCTCAATGCTGTTGAACCCTTCGCCGAACAGGATAACTATCCAGGAATAATTCAGCGTTTGCGGACGGAGCTTGACTCCCTTAAGACGACAGGACTGCTGCGGCTGCCCCCGGCCCGTTATGTAACCGCCCTGCGCACGGCTACAGGAAAAAACGACGGAAACATGGCTGTACGAATGCTTCAGCCTTTCTTTCCGGAGTTGCCGGCGGCGAATCTGATGCTTCAAATTATCCGAAACCGGGGGGGGGGGGGGGGGGGGGAATCTATTGACCTGAGTGACGGGGGAACATACAATCATACTACACGGACCACATATCCTGAAGGAGAAAAGATATGAAAAAGATTTTAGTACTTCTCGTTACCATTGCCATCGTATTCAGTCTTGTTACTTCCTGTTCAAAGAAAGATGAGGGCACCGCAGAGACAAGCCAGGCGATGAAGGTCGGAATGGTAACCGACGCCGGAACCATCGACGACAAGTCCTTTAATCAGGGAACCTGGGAAGGTATCCAGGCCGCCGCAGAGGACATGAATATCGATATAAAATACCTCAAACCAACCGGTACAACCGAGGCAGACTACCTGAAAGAAATCGGAAACCTGTATGACGCAGGCTACAAGTTCATTGTAACCCCGGGTTTCAAGTTTGAAACCGCTATCTACCAGGCCCAGTCAAAATATACGGATGCCAAATTCGTCTTACTGGATGGTGTTCCCCACCCCGGAGATTACAACACTGATGTAGGCAGCAATACAGTTTCCATCTTTTTCGCTGAACATGAGTCCGGCTTCATGGCCGGTGTTGCCACGGCATTGGAACTGAATGAGGGCGAAACAGCCTTTATCGGTGGGATGGAGATTCCTCCGGTACAGAAATTCAACTGGGGATTTCAGCAGGGCGTAACCTATGCCAATAAAAACCTTGGAACCTCGATTACCATAAATCCCGACAATGTCGTCTACCAGGGCTCCTTCGACAACGTGGCCGCCGGACAACAGCTGGCCGCTCAGATGTTCGATAAGGGTGTGGACGCAATCTTCTGCGCCGCCGGCGGCGTGGGAGTCGGTGCCATCAACGAGGCGAAGGCACGGGCAAAATCCGGAGAAAATGTCTGGATCGTCGGTGTTGACGTAGACCAGTACGCCGAAGGCATCTACGAAGGCAAGAAGTCAATTATTCTTACCTCCGCCATGAAGCGAATTGACCAGGCAGCCTATGACATGATCAAAGCCGAACTGGAAGGGAACTTCCCGGGAGGGCAGATTCTTACCCTCGACGCAACCAACAATGGTGTCGGAATCCCCGAGGAGAACCCCAACCTTTCCGCCGGAACCCAGGCAAAAACCGAAGAAGTATTCTCTGACCTGCAGGCCGGAACAATCAGCGTCTCCGCTGAACAGGGCTCCCTGATTAAATAAACCAAAACTTCTAAACGGGCGTTTCTCCTTGAGAAGCGTCCGTTTTTCTATTGTCCCGGCCAGGTCGGAGGTGTTAATGGAACATGTAGTCGAAATGCTGAACATCCGTAAGGAGTTCCCCGGAATTGTTGCCAATGACCAAATCTCCATAGATCTCAGAAAAGGAGAAATCCTGGCTCTTCTGGGGGAAAACGGCGCCGGAAAATCTACTCTCATGAGTATCCTTTTCGGCCTCTACCGACCCGACGAAGGCAAAATAAAAATCCGCGGTAAAGATGTCCAGATAACAAACCCGACCCGGGCAAGTGATCTGGGTATCGGCATGGTGCATCAGCATTTTAAGCTGGTACATAACTTTACAATTACCGAGAATATCGTTCTCGGTATGGAACCGAAAAAGGGGATAAGCCTTGATCTGACCTCCGCAGCCTCCCGCATTCGCGAACTATCCCGACACTATGGACTCAATGTGGATCCCGACGCTGTTATAGAAGATGTCTCTGTAGGAATGCAGCAGCGGGTAGAAATCCTGAAGATGCTCTACCGTGACGCGGAAGTCCTGATATTTGACGAGCCCACCTCTGTTCTGACTCCCCAGGAAATTCAGGACCTGATGGAGATCATGCGCAACCTGATCCGGGAGGGTAAGTCGATCATTCTGATTACCCACAAGCTGAAAGAGATCAAGGCTATAGCCGATCGCTGCACCGTTATCCGACGGGGCAAGGTTATCGGTACAGTGGAGGTGCAATCCACCAGCGAATCCGAGATGGCCCGCATGATGGTTGGACGGGAGGTCTCCTTCAGCGTGGACAAGGAGAAACGGGAACCCGGCGAGGTTATCCTTGAAATCGAGAACCTTTCAGTACGCAGCAGCCCCAGCGTCCTTGGAGTAAAGAACTTTTCCCTGAAGGTCAGGGCCGGTGAGATCGTCGGCATTGCCGGAGTGGACGGCAACGGCCAAACCGAACTGGTCGAAGCTTTGACCGGCCTGCGGAGTATAGAAAGCGGGCATATCCTGCTCAAGGGAAGGGACATCAGCGCCGACAGAATCCATCAGCGTATTCAGGCTGGTATCGCCCATATACCCGAAGACCGGCAGAAACGGGGGCTGGTTCTTGACTACAGCGTCGAAGACAATCTTGTCCTGGAGACCCACAGTAATAAGCCCTTTGCGCTTCACGGCTTTCTGCAGCGGAAACCAATCAGGAACCACGCGAAAAAGGTCATGAAGGATTTCGATGTCCGGGCCGGCGAAGGAGCGGTAACCCGGGCACGGTCCCTCTCGGGAGGGAACCAGCAGAAGGCTATCGTGGGCCGGGAGATCGATCTGAATCCGGAACTGCTGATCGCGGTACAGCCGACCCGGGGGCTGGACGTCGGATCCATCGAATACATACACCGCCGTCTGGTGGAGCAGCGGGACAAAGGCAAAGCCGTGCTGCTGGTCTCCCTGGAACTGGACGAGATCCTTGACCTCTCCGACAGAATTGCTATTATCAGCCGCGGCGAGCTTGCAGGTATTGTCAATGCCGATGAAACCGACGAAAACGAAGTAGGGCTCATGATGGCCGGAATCAAGCAAGGAGAATCAGCATGAGACTGAAAGTATCCCGGGAGATTATCGTTGCCCTTACTGCGGTTGTACTCGGTCTCGCGGCAGGTGCCATGTTCATGCTTATTACCGGGCATAATCCCTTTATAGGCTACACCTATCTTTTTCGCGGCGGCCTTATGAATATCGAACGAATCGGAAACTCCCTGGCTACAGCCACCCCCCTGATACTGACGGGGCTGTCCGTTGCCTTTGCCTTCCGTACCGGGCTCTTCAATATCGGGGCCTCCGGCCAGATGCTGATCGGCGGACTCTGTGCCACCGCGGTCGGACTCAGTCTGGTCTTACCAAAGCCTCTACTGCTGCTTGTTATGATCCTGGCCGCCTTGTGCGGCGGGGCCCTATGGGGACTTGTTCCCGGATTTCTTAAGGCCCGGTTTAATGTCCACGAAGTAGTGGCGACCATCATGATGAACTGGATCGCCTACTGGACGGTCTACTACACAGTGCCGGCCTATTTTAAAGGGCCTTACCTTGAAACCGAGTCCCGCAAGATCCCGGAATATGCCTCATTAAAGGTTCCCTGGCTTACCAGAATATTTGACGGCTCCTATGTAAACCTGGGACTTTTCGCTGCACTGTTGGCCATAGTTGTCATCGCGGTCATCCTGAACCGTACCGTACTGGGCTATCAGCTGAAGGCCGCCGGGTTTAACCGTTACGCTTCGGAGTACGCCGGCATGAATGTTCAGCGCAATATTATTCTCTCCATGACCTTCGCCGGGGCCCTGGCGGGAATCGGCGGGGCAACCCTGTATGTCGGCTATGCTTCCAACATGCAGATCGGGATCCTGCCAAGCCACGGTTTCGACGGAATAGCCGTTGCCCTCCTTGGCTCGAACACCCCCATCGGGGTACTGGGGGCCGCCCTCTTTTTCGGGGTTCTCCATTCCGGCAAGGGATTCATGAATGCCATGACCGAGATTCCTCCGGAAATCGGAGACACCATTATTGCGACAATTATCTACTTTGCCGCCACCAGTGTCCTTATAGAAAACGGCCTGACCGCCCTGCGGCGCCGTTTTTCCAGACATTCAGCGCAGGAGGAGAACTGATATGTGGGCAATAATTACGCAGATTTTCCCCTACGCCATAGCTTTTACCATCCCCCTGCTGATTACCTCCCTGGGAGGGCTTTTCAGCGAACGCTCCGGGGTCGTAAATATCGGCCTGGAGGGACTCATGGTGGTCGGTTCCTTTGCCAGCGCTCTGACTATTTCCAGCCTTTACCCGCTCCTGGGGACCACGGCCGTCTGGGTTGGTATAGGTGCCGCAGTTGCCGCAGGAGCCGCCTTTTCGCTGCTCCACGCCTTTGCCAGCATCAACCTGAACGCCAATCAGGTAATAAGCGGAACAGCCATCAACATGATCGCCGGGGCCCTTACAGTCTTTTTTGCCAGGAATATGACCGGCTCAGGGAATATTCAGATCGTTTCCGGCTTATCCAGACGCAGCATCCCGCTATTGAAGGACCTGCCAATAGTCGGAAGGCTCTTTTTTACCCAGACCTACGCAACCACATGGCTGGTGCTCCTGATTCTTCTTGCATCCTGGTTCCTGATCTACAAGACCGCCTTCGGACTACGCCTAAGGGCCTGCGGCGAACACCCCCAGGCAGCAGATGCCGCGGGTGTTAACGTTTACCTGGTCCGCTATATCGGGGTAATCTTTTCCGGCGCCTTCGCCGGTCTGGGTGGAGCGATAATTCTGGTAACCTATTCCGGGGAGTTTAACGGTTCCGTCGCCGGCCTGGGTTTTCTTGCCCTTGCCTCACTTATATTCGGGCAGTGGAAGCCCCTGGGCATTCTCGGTGCAACCTTCTTCTTCGGTTTTGCTTCCACCATTGCCAATGTCTCCCAGGTCGTTCCTGCTCTGGCCCTGATTCCCGGGCTGGTATTAAAAGCCTTCCCCTATGTAGTAACCCTGATTGCCCTTGTGCTGTTCTCAAAATCCTCACAGGCTCCCCGGGCCGCCGGAGAACCTTTCGATCACGGAAAACGCTGATGAAGAAAATGGAAGAACAGATCGACATTGATCAGCTTATTGCCGCAGCCGCCGCTGCCCGTGAAAAGGCCTATACCCCGTATTCGGATTTTAAGGTGGGAGCCGCCCTGCTCCTGGCAGACGGCGCTGTAACCGAAGGCTGCAACATAGAAAACGCCAGTTACGGCGCCACAGTCTGCGCCGAACGGGTGGCAATTCTCAAAGCCAGAAGTGAGAACCCGGAGGCGCAGATACGCGCTATAGCGGTTGTTACGCAAAGCGAGAGTCCCTCACCGCCCTGTGCCCTCTGCCTGCAGGTTATGGCCGAATTCTGCGCCCCGGAAACCCCGATAATCCTCGCAAACACCGGGGGAAAGCGCCTTACCTACCGCTTTGATGAACTCCTTCCACACCCTTTTACAAAATCCTTACTGTAATTTTATCAATTAATTACGGAACCATAATCACAGCCTAATCATCAGAGGGGAGACTCCTTACTATCCTAGTAAACTCAGGAAGGAGTAACAAATGAAAATGAGTTCCCTCAGAAAGTACGCTGCCCTGCTGCTCGTACTTATCGTCCCCACGCTTATCTGGGCCGAGGGTGCCCGGGAGCCGGCCGCCGAGATCCAGAGCCCTCAAGCCAGATATGTTTTTCTGTTTATCGGCGACGGTATGTCAATGACCCAGATCAATGCCGCCGAAGCTTATCTCAAGTCTCAACGGGAGACAGACATCGGAGTAGAAAAACTCGCTTTCAGCCAGTTTCCGAACCAGGGCCTCACTACAACCTATGATGCAGGATCGTTTATTACCGATTCGGCTTCCGCCGGAACTGCTATCGCAACAGGACACAAGACCCTCTCGGGGGTAATCAACATGGATACCTCCAAGAGCATCAAGTACACGACTATAGCGGAAATGGCAAAGGCCGCGGGAATGAAAGTAGGGGTCATTTCCAGTGTAAACCTGGACCACGCAACCCCTGCCTGTTTTTACGCCAAGGAAGCTAGTCGGAACAACTACTACAACATCGGTGTACAGCTGGCAAACAGCAGCTTCGACTATTTCGCCGGGGGTATGCTCCGTCTGGACAAAACTCCCCAGGGCCAGAAGAACGTTCACGAAATCATGGCCGGGAAGGGCTGGGTTATCGCCGATAACAGGGAAGAACTTCAGTCCCTGCGTCCGGGAAACCGGCAGGTATACGCCTATGCCAGGGGTTTTGCCGGCAACGCCCTGGATTACTCCATGGACATGAAAGCGGACAATGTAACCCTCGCGGAGTTCACCGCCAAGGGAATAGAGCTCCTGGATAACAAGAAGGGATTTTTCATGATGGTCGAAGGAGGCAAGATTGACTGGGCCTGTCATGCCAACGACGCGGCTGCTTCGATTCACAACACCGTTGCCTTTGACAATGCAGTAAAAGAGGCTATAGAGTTTTACCGTCGGCATCCTGAAGAAACCCTGATTATCGTTACCGGAGACCACGAAACCGGCGGACTTTCCCTCGGCTTTGCGGGAACCAAGTACGACTCCGCCTTCTCGGAAATCAGCAGGCAGAAAATGAGCTTCGAATCCTTCGATCACTATGTGCTGAATCCTTTTAAACAGGAAAATCCGAACGGGAGCATGGTGCAGCTTATGCCGAAAATCAGAAAGAACTTCGGAATAGAAAGTCTCTCCGCTTATGAAAGAGAACTTCTGGAAAAATCCTTTACCGCCTCCATGAAGGGAGTCAGCGAAAACGAGGAATCCTATCTGCTCTATGGCGGATACGAACCTGTCTCCGTAACTCTGACCCATATTCTGAACAACCGTGCGGGTCTTGCCTGGGCCTCCTACTCCCATACCGGTGTCCCGGTGCCGACATTCGCGCTGGGCGTCGGCGGGGAGCTATTTAACGGATATTACGATAACACAGAAATCTTCCAAAAAGCCGCTGCTGTTCTCGGGCTCGGCTCCCCGGCATTAGCAAGCCGCTAGATGCCATTAAGAAATATTAAGAAAACATGTAAAAATTGAGCCGGGGCCCCTGTTTCGGGGCCCCGGTAGGGTAATAAAGGAGCCATGATGATTATCAAGGAACACATGGAAGCCAGGGACTTCATTCTGACTGCTGTGCTTGCCGTAATAACCCTGTCACTGTTTTTTATTCCAACAAAGTTCGGCAGCCCTTCTCAATTCAACACTGCCAGAGTCCGGGCAGAGATACTGGAGGTTGATAACTCAACCCTGGAAAAATTCGGTATAGTCACAACCGGCGATCAGGGGCTTACGATGCAAATTACCGGCGGCGCTTTCAAGGGGAAGATTATCAGCGGGACCAACATGCTCCTGGGAAAGATGGACATGGACAAGCTTTTTGTCCAGGGGGACAAAGCCCTGGTAACCCTCACATTGAATGAGACGAAAGATTCAATAATTTCCACCCAGGTAGTCGACCATTATCGCATCAGAGTCGAACTTGCGCTCCTCATACTGTTTATTTCCCTATTAATCATATACGCCGGGTGGACGGGGGTTAAGGCAGTAGTCTCCTTTATTTTTACCGCCGCAGCAATATGGAAAATCCTGATCCCCGGTTTCCTGATCGGAATACCTCCAGTGCTTCTCTCCCTCTGCATTGTAACCGCCATGACAGGGGTCATTGTTTTTCTGATCGGCGGTATATCCCGCATGGGACTGGTGGCATTTCTGGGAGCAATCTCCGGGGTCGGAACAACTGCCCTTCTGTCCTTGGCCTTCGGCTCTGCTTTCAAGATACACGGAGCGGTGAAACCCTTTGCCGAAGCCCTGCTCTACTCCGGATATCCGCACCTTAACCTTACGGCTATCTTTTTGGCAGGAATATTTATTGCCTCCTCCGGGGCCGTTATGGATATCGCCATGGATATTGCCGCAGCCATGCGGGAGGTACAGGAAAAACATCCCGCCATCGGCAGGACGGACCTGATGGTCTCGGGACTGCGTGTCGGCCGCGCGGTGGTGGGAACCATGACAACCACCCTTCTGCTTGCATATTCGGGAGGGTATACCTTTGTTCTTATGGTATTCATGGCCCAGGGTACCCCGATTATCAACGCCTTTAATCTTGTCTATGTCAGCTCGGAAATCCTGCATACCCTGGTAGGAAGCTTCGGCCTGGTACTGGCAGCACCATTGACTGCGGTCTTCGGGGGATTATTATATGTGCGGCAGGATCAGTCCGTAAGGCCTGTTTAAAGCAATTTTTATACTTCATTAACGTAAAATTCATATAAAAGTATTTTCATGTATAGGATGATACAGGCAGATTTACATGTACATTCGAAGTATTCCGATCATCCGTCGGAATGGTTCCTGCAGCGGCTCGGCACCTCAGAGTCCTATACCGAACCGGAGTATATTTACAGCACCGCGAAACAGCGGGGCATGAATCTGGTTACCATAACCGATCACAACAGCATTCAGGGGGCCCTGGAGCTAAAAAGACGACACCCCGAAGACTGTTTTGTCAGCGTGGAAACCACCGCCTATTTTCCCGAAGACGGCTGTAAAATTCATATACTGCTCTTTGATATTTCTGAAGAGCAGTTCGGACACATACAGGAACTGAGGAAGAACATTTACCTCCTCAGGGACTATATCAAAGAGGAAGAGATCGCCCATTCCGTTGCCCATGCCACCTATTCGGTAAACGGCGCTGTTACCGCGGAGCACCTGGAGAAACTGATACTCCTTTTTGATGTCTTTGAAACAATTAACGGCGGCAGGAACCATCGCAACAACGACGAATGGGCCCATTTTCTCGCATCTCTTACCCGGGAAGATATAGAGCGTCTGCAGCAGCGCCACTGTATAGAGCCCATGAGCGCGAGCCCCTGGATCAAGGGCATTACCGCCGGTTCAGATGACCACGCAGGGATTTTTATCGGGAAAACCTGGACCTCCTGTGAAGCATCAACGCTCAGGGACTATCTCAACGCTGTTAAATCCAGAACCACAAAGGCCCAGGGCCGGCATCACAGCTTTCACTCCATGACCTTTATGATCTACAAGATTGCCTTTGATTTTCTCCGTATTAAACACCAGGGTTCTGTGCCCGGACCGGTCTCTCTTGTTCTTGACGGCCTTTTTAATGAAAAAGAACTGGACCTTAAACGCGCCCTTGCCTTGAAACGGATGAAAAAGAAAAAAAAGAAGAGCGCCAACCAGCGTATTCTTGTGGAGCTTATTGAAGAAGTACGGAACGTCAATTTCCATGAAATTGATGCCCGCCTGGATATTGTCTATGAAAAAGCCTCGGACCTGCTGAATGCCATCGTCAAGGATTTCATCGATTCTGTTGGCAAGCATCTCCATAAAGGCAACATGGATAAACTGATGCGGAACTTCTCTTCCCTGCTTCCGGCCCTGTTTCTTTCGGTTCCGTTTATCAGCACCTTTACCCACATGTTCAACAATCGGAAACTGGTAAACGAAATGTTCCTGCGTCTTGAGAAGGAACCTCCCCACAAGGAAAAACGGATTCTCTGGTTCACCGATACCCTAACAGAACTTAACGGGGTTGCCATTACGGTACAGGAGATCGGCTGGATCGCCCACGCCATGAAAAAGGAAATCCGTATAGCCGCAGCGGTGGACCCTGATGACCGGAAAAACCTGCCTCCCAACCTGATGGTTATTCCCAGCATCGGCAGCCTGCCTCTTCCGCACTACGAGAAACTCAAGCTGAGGGTTCCCAGTCTCCTGGCTACCCTTAAGCTGATCAATGATTACGATCCCGATGAAATCTTTATCTCCACCCCCATGACCATCGGACTTACCGGACTGGCCGCCGCCCGGCTGTTGAATATTCCCGCAGTAGCGATACACCACACCGACAGTACCATGCAGGTACGCAAAATAGTTGACGATATAACCATCACTAATTACGTGGAAGCCTACATGAAGTGGTTCCACTCGGCATGCGATAAAACTCTGGTGAATACCCGGGAATACGCAGAAATCCTGAAAAAACGCGGCTACCGGATGCACCAGGTCGATCTGTTCCGCCGGGGAGTAAACACCAATCTGTTTAAACCCCAGGCAGGGGCACGCAGTGTAATGGCAGAAAAGTACGGTATCCGGGAAGGTATAAACCTCTTGTATGCCGGAAGAATCTCCCGCGATAAAAGCATCGACCTGGTGGCAGACTGCTTTCTCAGTCTGAAGCAGGAATTTCCAGGGCTGAATCTGATAATTGCCGGCGAAGGCCCGTATGCTGACGAACTGCTGCAGCGGGTAAAGCAGGAGGAACACATCCATTTTCTCGGCCGTGTTGACCATGATCTGATGCCGATTGTCTATGCCGCCTCGGACCTGTTTCTGTTTCCAAGCGTAACCGATACCTTCGGCAGAGTCGTCGCAGAAGCCCAGGCCTGCGGAGTCCCCACAATCGTCAGCAACGAAGGGGGCCCGCAGGAGATCGTGGCGGACGGGAAAACCGGTGCGGTTGTCACAACCCAGTCCGCTGAAGCCTGGATCGATGCTGTCCGGAAGTTCCTTCTCATGCTTAGAGAAACACCGGAGAGCTACCGTCATATAGCTCAGGAGGCACGAACTCATATCATCGAAGCGTACAGCATGCAGCACTTTATCTCCGGCCTCTTCAAAAAATAGACGTGAAATCAGCGGAAGATACTAATGAAAGAGTGGGATTTTTTCTCTTTCGGCGCTATAATTATACAGTGTAAAAGTGCAGACATCCGCGTTTTTCACCAACTGATTTCCTGTTCAGGAGGTTCACAATGAAAAGAGTACTCGCAATACTCCTCATTCTCTCGCTTGTAACCGTATACCTCAATGCCGAAGAAAACAAAAACGGTGCTGTTGGTCTGGTATTAACAAATTCTATCGCCTTTGCCGGTATCGGCGGAGAACTCTTCCTGGGCAACCTCGGAATAGGAGCAACCTTCACGTTTCTGCCCATCGGCGGCGGAGGAGATATGGTCCTGTTTTATGAACCAGGTGCCTATGCCCGCTTCTATTTTGGAAATCCGGCAAGCGCCATGTATCTGATGGGAGGTATGAGCTATTTTACCGCTGCCGGCAGTGACTCCGGGGACAGCGGGCTGCAGGCCTTTGACGGGGGCATTCTCAACATAAACGGCGGCTTCGGCTATAACTCCATGTTTGGCGACAACAACGCCACACGCTTCTACATTGAGGTAGGGCCCCGTTACACCACCCTGGTTGTGGACAGCGACGAGGAGATTTACGCGGGATTCTTCCTGCACTTTGCTCTTGGATTCGGAGCTGCATTCTAGAATAGAAACATTACAAAATTGTAATCCTCCTGTAAGGAAACAGTAATCAGGGTCCTGTATTGTATGTATGAAAGAAAAGAAATGCAGCAAGGAGGAATCCTGTATGAAACGTAAACTTTTCTCAATTATAACTATCCTGTTTTTTACACTGGGAATGACCGCCACCGCCTTCGGGCAGACAGAAGGGTATTCCCGGGCTCTGTATAGTCCAGGAAACAGCACAAATCAGAGTCTCAGGGGCCTGCAAAACGACTTTCGCAAGGTTGCCCAGGCAGCGCTTCCGGTAGTCGTATCCCTTGATGTTGTGGATGTTGTTGAGCAGCAGGTACGCAATCCCAAGTCGCCTTTTGATTTTTTCTTTGGCAATCCGAATAATCGGAACAACCAGGAGAAGGAGCCGGAAACACGGGAGTTTCGACAGCAGGGTCTCGGTTCCGGGGTTATCGTTCAGAAGACAGGGCGAACGGTATATGTGCTGACAAACCACCATGTGGCCGGTACTGCCGATGAGATCACCATTAACCTCTACGACGGACGCAGTTTTTCCGGTACCCTTGTGGGCAGTGATTCCCGTAAAGACCTGGCACTGGTCAAGTTCGAGACTGCGGAAAATATTCCCGTCGCGAAACTCGGGGATTCGGACCAAAGCCAGGTTGGGGATATAGTATTCGCCGTCGGCAATCCCCTGGGATTCGAATCCACCTTTACCTACGGGATCATCAGTGCTGTGGGACGAACCGGCGGTCCCGGCGTGGAGGGCAATCTGACTGATTACATCCAGACCGACGCAGCCATCAACCGCGGAAACTCCGGAGGAGCCCTGGTTAATATTGATGGTGATGTGATCGGCATCAATACCTGGATTGCATCCCAGACCGGCGGGAATATCGGAATAGGTTTTTCGATACCCATAAACAACGCGAAAAAGACCATACAGGACCTGATCGAATCGGGAGAAGTCCAGTATGGCTGGCTTGGCATCTCCATGGGAGATCCTTCGGAGAATATTGCCCGGGATATGGGCTTTAACGGACAGAAGGGCTCCTTTGTCTTTAACGTTTACAAGGACTCCCCTGCCATGAAGGGCGGAATTCGCCCCGGAGACCTGATAACCTCCATTGACGGCAAACGCGTCAACAGCAGCGACAAACTGCTGCAGGAGGTCGCCGCCCTCGAGCCGGGCAGGACCTACAGCTTTGGTCTTATACGGGATGGCTCGGCGCAAACCGTACGGGTACGCATTGCCACGCGGGCGCCGGAAGACGCAATCAGATCGAATGTAGCAAATCTGTGGCCGGGCATGACGGTAGTCGGTATAACCGATGAAATCCGGGACCGTCTGGACCTGCCCAGGAATATGGGTAATGTCATGGTTGGTGCCGTAGAGCAGGGGTCTCCCGCCTACAATGCCGGTTTCAGATCCGGCGACATAATCAAGGAGATCAATCGAACCCGGATTGAATCTTCTCGTGACTTCTATCGTGTTTTCAATGCTGAGGAGAGTGATGAGCTTATCTTTAAGGTGAATCGTCAAGGAAACGACATGATCCTCGGCCTTGTAAGGTGACGCGTTGCGTCATACAATGTTCCCTTCCTTCGTTCCCCCGGCCCCTCAAGGCCGGGGGTTTTTGTTTATACTTTCCATGCGCGGGATTTGATGGAAGCCGGAAAAACAGGTACTATGTAGACAGAGGCACAACCATGGCAGCGTCAGAAAATAATTTCAGGGACTCGGAATCTGGAGACCTCTACCAAAGGTCCCTGGAGGGACATTTTCTAATATCAGAAACCGAACTTACGGATCCCAATTTTATTCAGACAGTTGTTTATCTGGTCGAGCACAATGAAAACGGCGCTCTGGGTTTTATTGTAAACCGCAAGAGCGAAACAGCTCTGAAAGACGTTCTCCCTGATTTTACCGACAATCCGGCCGGTGATCTTGAGGTCTACCTGGGCGGTCCGGTTGAGCAGATGTTTCTTTTTACCCTCCACTCCGGATTACCGGGAGATAAGCGTTCGGATGCCGCGAGTTCCGCCCTGCAGGGAGTGATCCTGGAACCCGACTTTGAACTTATACGCCGCTTTTTAATAGACCAGTGGCCGGACCTGAACCCGGAACACCGGCCTGAGATCCGGTTTTACGCCGGGTATGCGGGCTGGGCGCCTGGACAACTGGAGAATGAGCTTCGTCATGGCGCATGGGTTGTTATACCCGCGACCCCGGGGATTGTTTTTGCCCCGGAACCGGAAGAATCCTGGCGCAATGCTTTACGCAAAAAGGGCGGAATCTATTGGGTAGTTGCGGAAACCGGTTTCAAACCCTCACTGAACTGAACCATCTATCTCTCCGTTGGACCGGAATCCTCTTCCCGCTCGCTGAGCATTCGTTTTGTCCTGACGAAGAGAAGAAGCCCCACACCGAAGGCCAGCAGAAATCCCGCAGGCTGAGCAGCGACGACCCCGGCCACCCCGAATATCCGCGGGAGGATCAGCACCAGAGGGATCAGGAAGAGTCCCTGCTGTCCTGCGGCCAGAAGCAGGGCCGAGGTTCCGTCGCCGAGAGCCTGGAAAACGCCCCCGAACATCAGGACCAAACCGGTCGGCACCAGGACCACAGCGGTCAGACGCAGGGCGAGGGTACCGATTTCGCGCACTGTCTGGTTCCGGGAGGCGAAGATCGAAATAATTCCGGGAGCGAAGAAATAGAAAATCACTCCCGCGACCGTACAAAAAGCAACAGTAGTAACCAGAACCTTCCTGAGGGTCTCCCGCACCCTGGGAATGTTTCCGGCGCCGAAGTTGTAGCCCACCAGCGGCTGAAGCCCCTGGGCGACGCCCATCAGACTCATCAGCAACAGCATGAACAAGCGGAAGACGATGCTCGTCGCAGCAATTGCCGCATCACCGTACTCACCGGCCGCATTGTTCAGAAAACTCAAGGAAATGCTTCCCAACACCTGACGCACGAACGTAGGGACTCCGAGAGCCATCATGGGTCCGCAAATCGCCGGTATAGGCCGAAAGTGCACAACCGAAAGCGGGTGCAGCGCCCCGTTGCCGCGCAGGTAGTAACTCAGCAGATAAAAACAGCCGATCCCCTGGGAGATAACCGTCGCCACCGCCGCACCGGCAAGACCCATGTCCAGAAGAAAGATAAAGATCGGATCAAGAACAATATTGAGCACCGCTCCGAGAATCTGTCCGGTACTGCTGTGCAGGGAGGCTCCTTCTGCGCGCAGCAGGTTGTTCAGACACATGCTGAGCACCTGAAACACCGATCCGCCAATGATTATTCTGCCATAGAGAACGGCCGACTCCAGAATCGATTCGGTTGCTCCAAAGAGCGTCAGAATCGACCGCATATAGATCAGTCCGAACAGGGAAAATAGGATCCCGAGAATCAAGGCCGAGTAGAGGGCCGTCGATCCGGTCCGTTCGGCGGCTTCATGATCCTCCTCGCCCAGCCTGCGGCTGATTACGCTCGCTGCACCGACACCAAAGGTCAGACCGATCGCCCCGACCAGCTGAAACATTGGAAAGACAATGCCCGTGGCGGCGATAGCTGCCGTATCGTTCATCAAACTCACGAAGAGGGTGTCCACTACATTGTAGAGAGACATAACCAGCATACCGGCCACCGCCGGCGCGGAAAGCGTGAAGAGCGCCCGCCCGACATCACCCCGGGCCATCATCTCTATTTTCGCATTTGCGTAGCCCTTAGACATTCGCCACTCCACTTTGCATTCAGTACAGCTTCGATTCTTTTTTTCGAATCAATTCCGCCAGGGTGAAAAGCTCTTCGATAACCCTTTCTATCCGCTCCTGTTCATCCGGAGAAAGATTCCCTAACTGCTCCGCTAAATAGGCATCCATGCGCAGTTGATCCTTCTCGACCAGGGCTTTCCCCTTCGCGCTGAGTGAAACCAGGCTTTGCCGCCGGTCCCGGGGATTCTGTTCACGCTGAATAAGGCCCTGCTCAATAAGCGCATCGGCTACCGTGGTAAAACTTCCTCGCTCAAGACCGAGATACTCACTGACTGCTCCCATTGTATCGCTTCCATGATGGTAGAGAATCATCAGGGTTTTAAACTGACTCCGGCCAATCGAGGTGAGGACAGGATCATGCAGGAAATCGAGCAGTAGTTTCCGCCGGAACAGATGGAAAGAGGACATGAACTGCCATACATGACAAGCATTCATGGGGACACTCCTGAAGCTTAGTTTTCTAACTATTAGAAATATAAACAATCCTCTGAAATGTCAAGGAATAAAAAACCCGCCGCATTCGCGGCGGGCAACATTCTCCCGTATCCCTTTGGATAGCTTAGCCGATCTTTATCTGCCGAGGTTTGGCCTCAGGCCGCTTTTCCATGGTAAGCGTCAGAATACCGTTGCTGAAGCTTCCGCTGATTTTTTCATTGTCCACATCCTTGGGCAGTACGAAACTGCGGCTGAACACCAGAGACTTTCTCTCACGCACCAGATAGTTGACCTCGTCCTGCTCCTTTTTTTCCTCTTTTCCGGAAGAAATGGTCAGCAGGTTATCATCTACCTTTACCTCGACATCATTCTCGCTCAAACCGGGAATTTCTGCCTCCAACAGGTAGCGGTCTTCCTCTTCGCGAACATCTACACGGGGCGAATAGAGCCCATCCTGAGGCAGGTCCTCAAAGAAGTTGTTAAACAGTCGGTCCATATCGTTCCACAGACTTACATTGCGGGGTCTGGCATGGTGTACAATAGCTCTCATAGATATCTCCTCCTCTTCCCAGCGGGAAGTAATGATTTATACAATATAATATGCAATATGTATGCCAACTACATTAAAACCTTACTGTATAAATAATTAACAATTTTCAGATTCGTATTTGTTATGCACTTTTTACAGAAATGTATCATAACAACACAACAAGAATTATTTTGACCCAAAGTCGGTCTTTCTGACACACGATCCTTTATTTGACAGGACTCCGGTGTTTCATCCCGCTACCGCTTGATTCACCGGAGCTGGGACGCTACACTACTACTCCGATGAGAAACAGACTTATCTGCTGTCTTGGCAATCCCGGCCGGGAATATGCCCGCACTCGCCACAACATCGGCTGGATGCTGCTGGATACCTGGCAGCCCTCCCTGGATTTTCGCAGTAAATTCAAGGGAGAATACGCTGTTGTTCATTCTCCAGCCAAACTGATTGTGCTTCGCCCCCTGACCTACATGAATAAAAGCGGTGAGAGCCTGAGATCCTGTGTTGATTTTTTCTCTATTGATCCTTCAGATATACTGGTTATTCACGACGATCTGGAGCTAAAGTTTGGAGATATCACGCTTAAGCAGGGTGGTGGCCTGGGAGGACACAACGGCTTAAAATCGATCAGGCAGCACCTTGGCACCCCCGATTTTTACCGACTCCGTCTTGGCATCGGACGACCAAATCAGGGCAGCGTCCCGGACTTCGTTCTTTCACGTTTCTCTCAGGAAGAAGAGGCCGAACTTCCCGACCTGCTCCAGAGGGGCCTTCGGCAGCTTGAAGACTTCATCCGTATGGAGACCCCATGAACTACGAATTGTCCCGCAGAATAACAGCCTACTTCGGCAGAGACGCGAAGCGCATCCACCATGCAATGCAGGTATACGGATTCGCCGAAACAATACTTCTTTCTGAAAACATCACCGGAGACGAACGCGAAATTATCGAAACCGCGGCTCTTATCCACGATATAGGAATTCCCGAGGCGGAACGAAAACACGGCTCTTCCGCGGGGAATTTCCAGGAGGCCGAAGGACCTCCCATTGCCCGGGCTATTCTCGAAGAGCTGTCATATCCGCCTGCTATAATCGACCGGGTCTGTTTTATCGTTGGTAAGCACCACAGCTATAGCAAGATAGACGGCATCGATTTTCAAATACTGGTAGAGGCAGACCTGATCGTCAATATCTTCGGCGATGCCATGTCACAAAAGGCCACGGATACCCTTATAAGCAAACATTTTGTTACCGCCACCGGGAAAGAGATCGCGGAAGGAATGTATCAGGGGTATTGAGCTCCCGCAACACCAACATAAATAGAATAGACAGCATGGGTCCCCATTATGAATAGCTGATTTCGCTTTTTCCCTCCAAAGGTAAGGTTAGCGACCACATCGGGGACCAGGATTTTTCCAAGAAGTTCTCCCTGAGGTGAATAACAATGCACACCATCAGCCGCACTGCTCCAGACATTTCCGTCGATATCAACCCTGAATCCATCAGCAATTCCCGGATTAACTTCAACGAAGACAGTATCCTTTGTTAGTTCGTTTCCGTTTTCTAATTCAAATCGCCGAATATGGTGTGCACCATTTTTATCATGAGTAGCACCAGTATCTGCTATATACAGGTACTTCTCATCCGGCGAAAAAGCCAAACCATTCGGCATCTGAAAATCATCCGCCACAATCGATAGTTCCTCAGACTCCGGGTCATACCTGAAAACAAAACTTTTGCCGAGCTCGCTTTGAGTACGTTTTCCTTCATAATCAGATAGAATCCCGTAAGGAGGATCTGTAAACCAGATTGTACCGTCTGATTTTACGACAACATCGTTCGGAGAATTAAGTTGCTTCCCTTCATAGTTATCAACGAGCACAGTAACCGATCCGTCTATTTCCGTGCGAGTAACCCGCCTGGAAAGATGCTCGCAGCTTACCAGGCGCCCCTGCCTGTCCCTGGTATTACCATTTGAGTTGTTTGATGGAGAACGAAACACACTTACCCCAAGGCCGTCAATCCAGCGCATCATCCGATTGTTGGGGATATCACTCCAAAGATAATAACCACCATCGGAAAAATAGACCGGTCCTTCGCACCACTTCATTCCATCATGAATAAGTTCCAGATCACAATTTCCAAGCAGGTAATAACGAAACCTCTCATCGATAATTTCATAATTCCGAATTCGTTCTCCCATTAGTCTCTCCTTTATGTACTCTTAAACTGTCGAATCACACTATCCAGTAATACAGAAAAGATTATCACCACACCAACAGCGGCTCCTTGCCAAAAGGGAGAAACACCCAGAAGATTCAATCCGTTATTCAGAACCGTAATAATCGCAATACCGATGAGTGTTCCTATCAGTCCGCCTTTTCCACCCGCAAGACTGGTCCCTCCGATTACAACTGCTGCAATCGCATTAAGTTCGATATTTATTCCCGTATCCGGGTCAACCGCCCCCAATCTCGAGGTAAGAATTAATCCTGAAACAGCACAGAGAAATCCTGTAATCGCATATGTCAACGCAGTGTAGAAACGGACCCGCACACCAGAAAGATGGGCAGCCTCTTCGTTACTTCCAATCGCGTAGATATATAACCCAACCTTCGTTTGCTTCAGCATAAAATAGGCCATGATAAATAACGCAACAAATACTATAAGATACAAAGGCACAGATCCGATCTCAGCGTTCCCGAAAAAGCGATACTCTGCAGGGAGCCCAACAAGGGAACGTCCATCGGTTAGCAGATATGTTGCTGAGCGGCCTATGGATAAAAATCCAAGGGTAACTATGAATGCAGCCAGGCGAGCGTAAGCCACAAGAAAACCTTTCATAACACCTACGAGGGTACCAAGAAGCAACATGGCAATAACCCCGGGGATAACACCATACTGCTGCATAACGATCCCGCCAAACATTGCGGCAACTGCGGCGTTACTTCCGACAGACAGATCTATGCCCCCGGTTAGGATAACGAGCGTTTGACCTATTGCTATTATACCCAGAAACGTTGCCTGCCAAAAAAGATTCCGAAAATTACGTATGGTAAGAAATCTGGGAGTAAGAATTGTCAATGTAAGACACAGCAGAATAAACGCAATGGTCATTACAATTTCAACTTGAGAAGTATATGACAACAGTTTATATGATTTTGCCTTCAGTTTCTGAGTAATTGCAGGCGACCCGTACACAGTCTTTTTCATGCTTTTTCTTCCTTGTATATTGATGCACTGGACGCATAGCGAATAATCGTCTCTTCATCTGCTTCCGACCAGTCCAGTTCTTTTACAATAGAGCCGGAATTCATAACAAGTATTCGATCGCTTAATGCAAGTATTTCCGGTAATTCCGAAGAAATCAAAATTATTCCCTTACCCTCCCGGACAAGCTGATTGATTAACATATAAATTTCATACTTCGCGCCTATATCAATGCCCCTGGTCGGTTCATCGAGTATCAAGACATCCGGATTCATTGTCAGCCATTTTGCCAAGACTACCTTCTGCTGATTTCCTCCACTAAGTGAATTTACCGGGTCTGAGACTACTCCAATGCGAATGCGAAGATCCTCAACTCTCTGTTTAACAAGATCACCCCCTTCACGTTTCGCCAGCATCATCCCTGGACCAAGCGCATGAAAGGCGAGCAGCAGGTTATCTTCAATGCTCATATTCACAATCAGTCCATGATTTTTTCTGTTTTCGGGGAGCATGCCAATACCCTTTCGTATTGCCTTTCTTGGAGACCGGAAGGTTTGAGTATCACTACCGACTGATACCGTTCCCTCTTTCATTTTATCTGCACCAAAAATGGCCCGAGCAAACTCAGTGCGCCCTGCTCCAACCAATCCTGCCAGACCGACAATCTCACCCCTGCGTACAGTAATATTGCAGCCCCGACATCGTGATCCGTTTTTAACATTTTGTGCTTTCAGCAGGACCTCGCCGGGTTTGCGTCTCGTTCGAATGGAAAAAAGATCCCCCACATCCCTTCCGACCATTGATGATATCAGTTCGTCCGGATTTGTTTCGGAGGTTATAAACTCATTAGTTTTTTCACCGTCTCTCAGTACAACAATACGATTTGACAGTTCAAAAATCTCTTCTATTTTATGGGTTACAAAGACAACTGTTGTTCCCTGGTTCTTTTGTAAACGGCGGACCAGCTGAAATAATTTATCTACCTCTCTGGGACTAAGAGCTGCCGTCGGTTCGTCCAGTATCAAGAGACGAGCTTCGTAGGCAATACCCTTCAGAATTTCCAGAATTTGTTGTTCTGCAACAGATAATCTTGAGACAATCACATCCGGATCCACCGGGAGATCCCATCCGATTTGCTTATAGAGTTCAAGGGCTCTGTCCCTCATATCCTTTCGGCGTAAAACGGATTTGGTTGTTCCCCGTGCGCAGTCCGAAAGATACAGGTTCTCCGCAATAGTAAGATCCGGCACCAGATTGAATTCCTGGAGAACAATCCCTACTCCCGCATCTATTGCATCGTTTGTGTCCCTAAATAATATATGTTCACCATCAAGCAGGATTTCACCACTGTCAAGGCTCTGAACACCGGCGATAATCTTGGCCAGGGTTGATTTTCCCGCACCGTTCTCACCTACCAATGCGATAATATCGCCCTTCTCTATCGTCATACTCATATTCCGAAGAGCCTGAATCCCGCCAAAGCGTTTGTTTATTCCTTTTGCTTCTATTAACGGATACACATCATCCCCTATTTTTATAGAAACGCTCAATTTGTCTATAGCTGTCTGTTACCTGACAAATCTGTCAGGTAACAGTTACAGCTGTTTTTTCGCGCTTGTCTAAAACTCAGTCACAGACGATTTCGTTATTTCCGAGCTTCCAGCTCTGCAGGGAAAACATTGTCCGCGAGCTGGTCTTCCACATCCAGAACGTTTTCTCTGGTAACCAGGATCGTGGGAACAAGAACTTTCTCTTCCGGGGTTCCGCCGTTCAGATACTCCCACATGGCTTTGAAAGATTCCCGACCCATCAGGACAGGTTGCTGCATAGAAGCTGCCGCGATTTGATCTCCGGATTTAATGGCCTCTACTGTTTCAGGGCTTCCGTCAAACCCGACATGAGCTATAATCTTGTAATCCCCGGTATTTTCCAGGGCTGACAATGCTCCGAGGTTTGCCTCATCATGCTGTGTAAAGAGACCGTGCAGATTCTCATGTGCTGCCAGCAGATCCTGAGTAAAGTTGAATGATTCACCCCTTGTGTACTGGTTACACTGCAGAAGATTTACGATATTGATTCCTGCCTCATCCATGGCCTTTGCAAATCCTGCTGTGCGGTCCCGTCCGTTCTGTCGTGCCTGAGAAATGGCGATCTGAGCGACATCTCCTCCGTCCCAGCCTTTTTTCTTCATAATATCGGCCAGGTATGCGCCAGCCTGATAAGCACCTTCAAAGTTATCGGAAATGATAAAAGATACAAATTCACCGGAATCGGTTCCGATGTCGCTAATAACGACAGGAATACCATCAGCTTTAGCCAACTCAAGAACAGGAGGACATGAGGCGCTATCGGTAGGAGAAATGATTATTCCATCAACTCCCCGCTGAATCAAATCCTGCACGTTCTGCAGCTGTGTTGCAGCATTAAGCTCCGAATCAGAGTCAATAATAATCACCTTTTGACCAACTTTTTCAGCTTCCTGCTTTATTCCATCTGAAACATTCTTCCAGAAGGGAACGTGAAGAGCAGGTGTTACATATGCAATGATAATCCCCTCGGAATCACTTGATGCTTCCTGCTCTCCCGCAGCAAAAACCATCGACATTAAAACACAACTTACAATCAGACACAGAAATAGTTTCTTCATAATGTATCTCCTTTCTAAACTCTATGTGTAATTAAGCAAACATCATGCCAGACATGCAAGCTCAAATTGAAGCTGCTGAATTAAAACATTTCCCAGTAGGAGTTTATTTGCACTATTTAATTTATGTTGACAGTGCGTGTCCGACCGGCTTATAGTCAACGGTGTGCATTTTGAAAACACTCCAGCTACACAGTGTGTAAAATTATGATACAACCACCAAGAAATAAATGTTCAGTCCTGGTAGTAGACGATAGAGAAAAGGTCTGCCAAACTCTGGTAAAGAACTTTCTCAAGCTCGGTTATAACGCCGCTTTTGTGACATCCGGGTCAGAGGTTCTTCATACAATCCGGACAAAACAACCTGATACTGTTCTGCTGGATATAATGCTTGGTCACGATAACGGGATAGATATCCTGAAAATGGTAAAGCAGGAGAATCCTGCTCTTCCGGTCATTATGATAACCGGATATGCCTCAATTGACTCTGCTGTACAGTCCCTCAGATGCGGTGCCTATGACTATGTTCAGAAACCTCTTGAATTTGAGGAATTACGGGAAATAGTTGATCGGGCTGCCTGGGAATACTCTTCTGACAAACCAGAAACAGTGCATAAACTTTCTTCTCCGAAACTCGTTACCCGGAATAAAGAAATGTTAGCAATTATAGAACGTATAGACAAACTGGCGCCTACCGATCTTCCTATACTGATCCTTGGCGAAAACGGGACAGGAAAGGAACTTGTTGCAGACAGGATTCACCAAAAATCTAAACGATCGTGTCATCAGATGTTAAAGATAAATTGTGCAGCCCTGCCTGAATCACTTCTTGATAACGAACTCTTTGGACATGAAAAAGGATCGTACACTGGCGCTGAATCAGCCTTCATGGGTGTTTTTGAGAAGGCCGACGGAAGCAGTCTTATGCTCGACGAAATAGGTGACATGACCTTATCCATACAGGCAAAAATATTAAGGACCTTACAGCATAATGAAATCCGCAGGATCGGCGGAACTAAAACAATATCTATCAATGTCCGATTTATAGCAGCTACAAACAAGGATATAGATTCGCTGATCAAAGAAGGTGAATTCCGCCAGGACCTTTTCTACCGTCTCAATACAGCCACAATAAAGATCCCGCCCCTGCGTGACAGAATCGAGGATATATTCCCCCTGGCTCAGACTTTTCTCGAACGATATTCTGTTCAAAAAAACACTAATAGAAAAACATTGACCAGTGATGCCGCGGATGCATTGATCAAATATAACTGGCCAGGAAACATAAGGGAATTAAAGAACATTATTGAGTACTCCGCTGCTATTACTGAATCAGATATAATAACCGGGGACGATCTTCCACCACAAATACGTAAGAACGATACAAAAATGGCCGCTGTACACGATCCTCTGAATATACGCGAAACTATGGAAAGGGATCTTATACAGAAAACGCTGCAGAAAACCTTGTACAATAAGAGTGAAACCGCCAGAATACTAAAAATGAGCCGGAGAACCCTGTATAATAAAATACAACGGTACACTATTGATATATAATTAGTATATGCCTGAAGTACCTTTAATAGAACTGAAAAACATCAGTCTCTCCTACGGTGATATACCCGCGCTACGGGATATCAGCTTAAGTTTGCTTCCCGGTGAGGTACACGGAATTGTAGGGGAACATGGCGCCGGAAAATCATCCCTGGGAAAAGTAATCAGTGGTGTGGTTCGCCCTCAAGCAGGTGCCCTCTACTTTCAGGGAAAACCCTACGGCAATACGTCGTTAAAAAAAGTGATGAAACTCGGCATTCAGATGGTGTATCAGCATACACCGTTAATTGAAGATTTTACAGTCATAAAGAATCTCTACTTTGCGCATCAACCATCTGCTTTCTTCAGACGCAAACAGTTAAATAAAATAACCGCGGAAGTGAATGACCTGAAAAATAAGTATGGAATTGCCATAGAGACAAATGCCCGAGTTCAGGATTTAAATCTGTCAGACAAGGCAGTAGTTGATATCATCAAACACGTAATTTCAAATCCCTATCTGTTGATACTGGACGAAGCCTTGGAGAAAATTGAAACAAAAAATTTAGGCCCGGTAATCGAGTTGCTCCACGCACTGAAAGATAATGGCATGTCCATACTCTTTATTACTCACAGAATTGATGACCTTTTTGAATTTGCTGACAGAGTGAGCATCATAAGAAACGGTACTGTACTGTTAAGTGAATATGTCTACAACATAGACAAGATCAACCTGATTAGAATGACGTACACACAGATCAACAAAAAAAAATATCCCGGGGTATACAGTCAGGAATTTTATCGTCTGCTAAAATACAATGAAGCAATTTTACGTAAACTACCGATAAATCTTATAGTAATAGACACAAGCGAACGAGTAAGATTGGTAAACGAGTACTGTAAAAAGTATTTTGGCATTGATGACAACACGAATATAGACATAACACTCGATCAAATCATTGACCGCGGTTCTGAGTCCTTTCGCTCAGCCATGCAAAGCGCGATTAAAAAACGAAGCGAAGAGGTCTTTTATCACCTTCCGCTACGCATGGGAAATCGTGAGATCGTAACGAATCTGCGGGTATTGCCTATTTTCGATAAGCACTCGTTTATTGGTTCTATCATAATAATTGAAGATATTACAGAATACGATAAATTACAAAAACAGTATATCTTATCGGAAAAGCTTGCTTCTGTCGGCTTGCTCTCTGCCGGAGTTGCCCATGAAATAAACAATCCCCTTGAGATAATGCTTAATCAGCTAAACTATATAAAGCTGTCTTTTCAAAACCAGGAACTGACAAGCTTGATAGATGATGTAAAAGAAGAGGTTACCTTCATCGCCAAAATTGTGAGGAACCTTCTATCCTTTACAGACAATCACAAGATTGAAGAAGAGATCATAGAAATCAATCAACTTATAAACGAAGTTCTTCGCTTTATTCGGTTTTCTGCAAATAAGCGCTCAGTACAGATCACTGTGGATAACGATCCAGCTCCTCTTTTTATAAAAGCTAATACCGATGAAATACGCCAGGTTTTTTTGAATCTTGTTAAGAACAGTTTCGAAGCAATGCCCAATGGTGGCGATATCAGGATTACAATACGCTTTAAAAAGATCAGCAGCAAAAGATATGTGGAGATTCGTCACAGAGACACTGGTCCTGGAATTCAGACAGAAAACCCTGACGATATCTTTCTCCCATTTTTTACTACAAAGGGTAACGATGGATTAAACAATGGGCTGGGTCTGTCTGTTAGTTATGGAATTGTTACAAAATACAATGGGATAATACAAGCGGAAAATGCTCCCGATGAAGGTTGCATCTTTATCGTCAGATTACCGCTGCAGCAACCCGATTCAAAGGACTAAAAGGTGCAACACTCAGAACTCTCAGCCGAAACCCTCAGTTTCATGAAGAGCCTTGGCTTTCCCCGGCTCAAGGTTCACCATGCCTACAACCACTTTGATTTTACCGAAGGAGGGCGCAGAATCCTGGTAATCGGCCCCATGGGCTCGGGCAAGACAGAGTTCTCCGCCAGGGTTTGGCGGGACGCCCGTATCGCCAGGCAAAAATCCTCCGTAGTGGCCGAACAGACAACCAGCGGACAGGCGGACCGGCGAATCGTTTATTTTATCCGTTCTGCCATGGACAAGCTCCGCTTTCCCGATTACCCCTCCGACGCGCTGGCCTACCGCGGAGGATATGAGCGCTGCGGAGAGAATATCTGTTATATTACCAGCTCCTTTGAGCTTGAACAGGTTATTCATGACCATCCGGAGGCCGGAACATGGATAGTGGATGAGGCAAGCTTCTATGATGAGCGGACCGCTTATGTCGTTAAGGAAGCCTCGTTACGAAACAATCTGGTTTTTATTTTTCCCACCCTGGTGCTGAATTTCCGGCGGGACATTTTTAACCGGACAACCCAGTTTCTGCTGGAAAACTGCACCGACATCTTTCCCCTCACAGCGTACTGTGAACACCCTGATTGTATCGAGGATTCCTTTTATACGTATCGGTATTACCATATTGACGGAGAGGAGTGCCCGGCTCTCTATTTTGACCCGTTGATTATCATCGGCGGTGACACCATGAAGAATGATCCCCGGCAGCCCAACTACTGTACCCGCTGCGACGAGCACCATTACCTTCCGGGAAAGGAGTATACCTATCTGGTGCTGAAACCCCTGGGGGAGAGTGCAACCCGGGGGGATATAGCACCCCTGAGGCGGGAGCTGGAGCTGATCAAGTCGGACATAGGCCAATCCCGGTTGCACCAGCACCTGGAGAGCCGCTTTCTGCATGGAGAATCACCTGAGCCGGTAAACCTGAACTCCCTTAAGGTTCCCTGTATTGCCGAGAAAGCACTGATTTTTCTTTTCGCGGAACAGAACCTGATCTCCGAGGACCAGATGCGCTTGCTTGTTGAACAGCTCGATCTGGACAGGGAGTACATGCAGCAGACCCTGAGAGACAACGGACGTCCCCTGGACCTGGATCAGTACACCTTACCCTTTAAGTGAGTAATCGAAATGATCATAAATCTTGCCCTTTTTCTTACCGCCCTTATTAATCCCATAAGCAAGATCGCAGTTATATCCATGCTTCCCGAGTCAGCCAGCAAAAAAGTGGTGGAAAAAATCGCTCTGCGCTCGAGTCTGGTTGCTTTTGCCATGCTTATCGTTTTTGCTCTCGGCGGAAATCTGCTCTTTAAGTCGGTATTTCATATTGAGCTTTTCTCCTTCCAAAGCGTCGGGGGATTCGTTGTGTTTTTTTACGGCTTCATGGCCCTTCGGCAGGGGGTTTTCTTTGAAGTCTCTTCGCAGCAAAAGCTCATGGACCTCTCCATTGTTCCCATCGCCAGTCCCATGATCGCGGGCCCGGCCACAATAACTGCGGTAATCACCCTGTCTGCTCAACACGGTTTCGGCACGGTTACTATTGCCCTGGCCTTAGCACTGGGGGTGAATCTGGCGGCCATGCTGCTTTCCAGGGCAATTGCTAAGCCTCTGATTCACTTTAATCTCATGGGAGCCCTGATCCGGATCACCGGTCTTTTTGTTGCATCTATTGGCGTCGACATGTTGTTCACCGGAATCCGGTCTTTTGTGCAGACCTTATAGATCAGGAATCCGCCAGTTTCTTCAGCACCGTGCGCAGGGAACGCCAGCCTTTTACATGATACTTCGCTTTTGACAGGGCCATCCCGACCTTTATGGAATAGGCCTTATCCGGCACCACGTCAAAGAGGTCTTCGTCGGTATAATCGTCCCCCACGGCAAAGATAAAACCGTAGTCTTCGCCCCGCAGCCACTCCGAAGCGGCGATTCCTTTGTTAACAAAGGAATCCTTGACTTCAAGTACCTTGTTGCCGTCCAGGAGTCCGATATTCATATTCTCGATAACCGAATAGAGGGAATCCTTCAGCTCACCTACCCGTAAAGCAGCCAGATCCGGTTCGCAGCGGCGATAGTGCCACGCCAGAGAAAACTCTTTTTCTTCGATAAAGGAGCCGGGTGTGCGGTCGCTATAACTCTCAAGGATCGGACGGATTGCCTCTTTCCATTCGGTGGAAAAAAGCTCCGCCTTTTCCCACTTCTCATTCTTCATCTTTACCCAGCTGCCATGTCCGGCAGCCATCTCGACGGGGACACCGCTAAAGAAGCTTTCCAGGTCCCTGGGCTCCCGGCCGCTGATGACAACTACCCTGTTTCCCTTGCGTTCACACAATGCGCTAACAATCTGAAGCAGTTCATCATCGGGCCTGGCCTTTTCCGGGTTGTCCTGAAAGCCCACCAGGGTGCCGTCGTAATCGAGGAAGAAGATGGCGGTATCCGCATTTTTATACTCTGTAAGCATCTGGGTCTCAACGTTATCAATCATGTTTCGTGCCGACTGTACCCGCTGATATTCATGGACTTCTCCCAGCTTTGTAATGAAGTCCGTGGCCCAGAACCGCACATTATAGCGGGAAATTCTCCGCTTCATTATCGCATTCCGCCGCTTCTGGTCCTCTGCATCCATATTAAGGCCGCTGTGGATGGCGTCAGCAATTCCCTGCATATCGTTGGGATTGATCATCAGGGACTCACCAAGTTCATGCACCGCCCCGGCGGTCTCACTGAGAATCAAAACCCCGGTATCATCCTTCCGGGCAGCCAGGTACTCCTTGGCTATCAGGTTCATGCCGTCCCGCAGGGCGGTTACCAGGAGAAGATCGGCCTCCATGTACAAAGCCGTAAGATCCTCGAAGGAGAATGGACGATAAAAGAAGTGGATCGGTGTCCAGCCCAGGCTTCCGTGCTGTCCGTTTGCGGCGCTGACCAGCTCCTGGATCTCCTTCAGCAGGTCCTGGTACTCCTCGACCTCGGTCCTCGAAGGTGCGACAATCAGAAAGAGCTCCACCTTCTTGTGATATTCCGGATGCTGATCCAGGAACAGGGCAAAGCTTTTTATCCGCTCCGGAATTCCCTTGGTATAATCAAGCCGGTCCACCGAAAGAATTGTCCGCCTATCCGAAAGCTCACGTTTTACCTCGGCCCGGGCGCTGATTACCTCCTGGTTTGTATCAGCCTGGTTGTATTTCTCATAATCGATTCCCATGGGGAACACATCTGCCCGTACCAGACGCTGCCCCGCAGTCAAATAGCCGAGATTAAACTCGTATCCCAACAGCCTGCGGGCACTGGAGATAAAGTGGCGTACGTAATCATAGGTATGAAAGCCCAGAAGGTCGGCCCCCATCAGGCCCTCCATAATCTCCTCGCGCCAGGGCATAAGACGCATAATCTCGTAGGAGGGGAAGGGAATGTGCAGAAAAAAGCCCACCAGGGCATCGGGGAACTCCTCGCGAATCATCTGGGGCAGCAGCATAAGCTGATAGTCATGGACCCAGACGGTATCTCCCGGCTCTATGTAGGGTTTAAGTTCCTCGAAAAAGCGCTTATTAACCCGGGTATAGGTTTCCCACTGATCGGTGTGGTAGTGGGCCCGGTTGGGAAAGTAGTGAAAAAGAGGCCAGACAGCCTCGTTGCAGAACCCAAGGTAGAAGTCCTCAAAGTCCTTTCTGGAAATCTGAAAGGGCACACAGCTCTCTTCCCGTATCAGCGAGCGTTTAAGCTCCTCCGCATCAGCGCCGGAGACCTCCTCCTCATGAAGTCCGCTCCATCCTACCCACAGGCTGCCGCCCTCGTTATGGACGGAACTCAAGCCGGTTGCCAGACCGCCGATACTGCGCTCGAAACTGAATTCTCCGGTTTCCGGTTTCCGGTTAATAGTTACCGGAAGACGATTTGATACATAGATGATTTTTGCCATATACTCCTCAATACACGCTCGGAACCGGTTCCCGGGTAAGAATAAACTCACACATCAGGTTTGCCGCCCGGGAGGGCAGGGTCGCGCCAAGACTGACGATCCCCAGCTCCCTTTCGGGCAGGGCCGGTTCCGTATTAATAATAAACAATTCTCCAGTTGAAATTGCCCGCTGTACGCTCAACTCCTCAACGTGGGCAATACCGAATCCTATTTTTGCAAACTCTTCCAACAGGTCCATGCTCTCAAGTTCAATCGCAGGAACCACCTTGATTCCTCTGGATTGCAAAAAATGGTCCAGCAGTTTTCGGGTGGTGCTTTCTCCGTTCAGCAGAAGCAGCGGATAATTGACCAGCTCATCGATATCACAGCTTCTGTTTTGCAGGACTTCGTAGCGTCCGGACGCCACAAAAACATCCCGTACCGTACGAAAGAGCTGAATTTTGTACTGCCCGGGTCCGGCAGGCAGAGACACAATACCAAAATCGATGCTGCCGCTTCTCAGCAGAGAGAGGATCCCTGAGCTTGTGCGGTTTTTTACCTGGATCCTGATCCCCGGATACGCCTCGGCAAAGCTCTTGAAAATCGGAACCAGGTGATACCGGCAGATGGTGTCCCCTACTCCGATCCTTACCTCGCCGGAATCAAAGCCCGCCATTTCTTTCAGACTCCGTTCTCCTGCGGAGAAATTAAGAATTCCCTGGGCGATATGCCGAAAGAGGACCTCCCCCTCCTGACTGCGCCGGATTCGGCGGCCATCCCTTAGAAAAAGAGGGGTCCCAAGTCGGGATTCAAGGTTCTTGATAGCCTGACTCACCGCCGACTGGGTAATATGAAGCTCTTCCGCCCCTTTAGTAAAACTGCCGGCGACGGCGACACGATAAAAAATTTTATATAGTTCGTAGTCAATATCCATTAGCAGTACTTATCTTGGTAATAAATAACATTAATTTTACTAAAGTTCAAGATTCCGATAAGATAGGCCAAACAAAGCCCTTGGAACAGGAGGCCCCTGGATGGTCCGCCGAGTTTATGTAGAAAAATCACCCCCCTTTGCCCATGAGGTACAGAACACCGTACACGAGCTGCGTACCAGCCTGGGAATCACAGGAATAAGCAGCGCGCGGCTGCTCCATCGCTATGACATTGACGGTTTGACAGAGACGGAGTTCAGGGCCGCTGCAGAAACTATTCTTGCCGAAGCCCCGGTGGACACAGTCCATTACAAGCTGCCTCCCCTGACCAATAAAGATCACGTTCTGGCCATCGAGGCCCTTCCCGGACAATATGACCAACGGGCTGACTCCGCGGCCCAGGCAATTCAGTTGACAACCCATGCCGACCCGCCTGCTGTAGCCACAGCAGGAGTCTGGATATTCCGGGGAGAGCTGTCTCCGCAGGACCGTGCGGCCATTCGCTCATCCCTTATAAACCCCGTTGAATCCCGGGAAGCATCCCTGGAACTGCCGAAATCCCTGAAACTCAACGCTCCCGAGCCCGCCCCCATTCCCGCGATTACAGGGCTTACAGAAACCGGCGATCCTGATTTACGGAATATCATGAAGCGCTACGGGCTCGCCATGTCGGAAGCCGACCTTGCCCTCTGCCGGGACTATTTCCGGGACATTGAAAAACGGGACCCCACGGAAACGGAATTGAAGGTCCTGGACACCTACTGGTCCGATCATTGCCGGCATACCACCTTTTTAACCACTATCGAAATGGTCGACTTTGGCGAAGATCCGATATCCCGGCGTATAGAATCCACCTACCGGGAATACCTGGACAAGAAAAAGCGCTATTCTCCCCACAAACCGGTATCCCTGATGGACCTGGCTGTCATTGTCATGAAGAAGTTCCGGGCCGAAGGAAAACTCGAAGACCTGGAAGTATCGGAAGAGATCAATGCCTGCAGCATCCGGGTTGAGGCTAATATTGATGGCAAAAAAGAGCCATGGCTCATCATGTTCAAGAATGAGACCCATAACCATCCCACCGAAATTGAACCCTTCGGCGGAGCCGCTACCTGCCTGGGCGGCGCAATCCGGGACCCCCTGTCGGGACGATCCTATGTCTATCAGGCTATGCGGGTAACCGGAGCCGGGGATCCCAGGGTTCCAGTGAGCGATACCCTGCCGGGAAAGCTCTCCCAGCGGAGCATCTGTACCACGGCTGCCCGGGGTTACAGCTCCTATGGCAACCAGATCGGGATTGCCACCGGTACGGTCCATGAGTTTTATCACCCCGGCTATACAGCCAAGCGCATGGAGATCGGGGCGGTAATCGGCGCGGCTCCGGAGCGCAATGTCAGCCGGATGGAACCGGCCCCCGGAGACCTGATAATCCTGGTTGGCGGGCGAACCGGACGGGACGGCATCGGCGGCGCTACCGGATCGTCAAAGGAGCACTCCCAGGACTCCCTGGCCGCCTGCGGAGCCGAAGTCCAGAAGGGCAACCCGCCAACGGAACGCAAGCTGCAGCGCCTGTTCCGGGACTCCGGGTTCTCCCGGCGGATCAAGCGCTGTAACGACTTCGGTGCAGGCGGTGTGGCCGTTGCCGTTGGAGAACTGGCACCGGGACTGGATATAAATCTGGACGCGGTACCGAGAAAATACGAAGGACTGGACGGCACTGAACTTGCCATCTCCGAATCCCAGGAGAGGATGGCCCTGGTTATTGAAGCAGATGATCTGGACTTTTTTATCCGCCGGGCGGCAGAGGAAAACCTGGAAGCAACGCGCATAGCAGAAGTAACCAGTACCGGACGCCTTGTCATGCGCTGGCGGGGAGAGACCATCGTCGATCTTTCCCGGGATTTCCTGGATAGCAACGGCGCTGAACAGCGCAGCAGAGCGTTTATCGGCGGACCATTAACAGAGGCTTCCCCCTTCAATCTGGATGATCCGTCCTGTTCCGTTGGAGAGCATCTCCTGACAATCCTTTCGGGGCTGGACACTGCGGGGCAGTTGGGCCTCGGACAGCTCTTCGACTCAACCATCGGTGCCGGCAGCCTGCTGATGCCCTTCGGCGGCCGTACCCAGACCAGCCCTGCAGACGGCATGGCCGCCCTGCTTCCTCTGGAATCCGGCGAAACAAATACGGCAACCCTTATGAGCTTCGGCTTTGATCCCCGGATCAGCTCCTGGAGCCCCTATCACGGTGCGGTCTACGCGGTACTCCAGAGCGTCGCCCGTATTGCTGCCATGGGCGGGGACTTTCGCACCGTCCGGCTTACATTTCAGGAATACTTCGAGCGATTGGGAAATGACCCTCGGCGCTGGGGCAAACCGCTGGCTGCCCTGCTTGGGGCTTTTCATGCCCAGCAAGCCCTGGGTGCACCGGCCATCGGAGGCAAGGACAGCATGTCCGGTTCCTTCGAGAACCTTGATGTTCCGCCCACCCTGGTCTCCTTTGCGGTGGCACCGACAACAGCGGAGAGGATTATCTCACAGGAGCTCAAACAGGCAGGCAGTAATCTTGTTCTGCTTTTGGTCCCCCGGGACGCAGAGGGACTGCCGGACCTGGAAGCCGCTGCCGCGAACTACGCCAGAATTTTCGAGGCAGGCACCGATAACATACTCAGCGCCAAATGCGTCGGCGCAGGAGGAATCGCGGCCTCTGTTACGGAGATGGCTTTCGGCAACAGGCTGGGAGTAGAGTTCGACGAATCCCTGAACAGGGACGAGCTTTTCGGCCTGCAATACGGCAGCATAATTCTCGAAATACCTGCAGAAAACAGGTGGCGGGAGCTTTTCATCGGCCTTGATTGCCGTATAATCGGCAGAGTTCTTGCAGAAGGAGCGATCAGGATCGGCGGGAAGATACTACCCCTTAATCAGGTCCTGGAAACATGGAAACAAGCCCTGGAAAAGGTATTCCCCATGGCCGCCTCTTCTGCAGAGAAAACAGAAAACGGAACAAACGACGATGGCGGCTGCGGCGCAATCCCGGCAAACCCGTCAATCTCCTGGCCAGAGTCTTTCGCAAAAGCTGCGGTATCTTACGCAGTTCCGCGGGTGCTGATTCCCGTGTTCCCGGGAACCAACTGCGAGTACGACTCCGCCGCGGCCTTCCGCCGGGCAGGGGGAAGCCCTGAGTTCGCCATTGTCCGCAACCTTAACCCCCAGATGGTTAACGAATCCATCGCCAGGGTTGCCGCCGCCCTGAAGAACGCACAGATCCTGATGCTCCCGGGCGGCTTCAGTGCCGGGGACGAACCGGAAGGATCGGGCAAGTTTATCGCCGCCTTTTTCCGTAATCCCGCTCTTACCGACGCGGTGCACGAGTTCCTGGAGAGGGACGGGCTTATCCTGGGGATCTGCAACGGTTTTCAGGCCCTTATCAAGCTCGGGCTGCTCCCCTGGGGGCGGATTACGCAACCCAAGGCCGACAGCCCGACCCTGACCTTTAATACCATCAACGCCCATGTAAGCCGCTTTGTACAGACCAGGATTGAAAATGCCTCATCTCCATGGCTAAAGCATACCAGCTCCGGGGAGCTGCACTGGATTCCGGTATCCCACGGAGAAGGCCGCTTTACTGCGCCTCCGGAGGTGCTGGATCGCCTTGAAGCTTCCGGACAGATCGCAGCCCGTTATGCAGATTTATCCGGCTGCCCGACCATGGCAGGTCCGGACAATCCCAACGGGTCCATGGCTGCCGTGGAGGCCCTTGTCAGCCCCGACGGTAGAATTCTTGGCAAGATGGGACACTCCGAACGCTGGCGTCCCGGCCTGTACCGGAACATACCGGGAAACAAAGACCAGGGACTCTTTAAGTCGGGAGTGGAGTATTTCGAATAATGAATCCATGTAAAAGATTGCTGCAAAGAGATTATGTTTTGATCATTCCATTACGAGAAAACTCTCTTTAATGATTTATAGTCGTCGAAAAAATTGTCAGCATATTCTTTTGCCCATTTCTGCCATTTAGATGAAGAAGCATACTCATTATCTTTATTTTTCTTAAAATTACCAATTCCACTACTGTTCGTGGTTCTCCAAAGGTACCAATAGTCATTTGGGTTTAATTCATCATAAGGTATTGATTTTTTGTTCACGATATTCTCAATTTTATCCTTCACGTTCTGATCTGTGGTTCCAGGTGAGACAGGTTGTAATATAATGAGCCCAGGAAACGAGACAGCTTCTGGGGGTGCCTTTAAGGTGTAACTCTCGCCTTCCAGGGAGCAGAGAGGTATAGTAGTACCATGAGGAAGAGCTACAACACCGCATTCAAATCGAAAGTGGCACTTGAGGCTATCAAGGAGCAGGAGACCATACAGCAGATTGCACTTAAATACGATGTGCATCCGAACCAGGTATCGCAGTGGAAAAAGCAGCTGCCGGACAATCTTCCTGCGACTTTCGAGCGTCCTAATAAGAAGCGAGAAGAGGAGCGCAGGCTTGAGCAGGAGCGCGACCAACTGCTGCGAACTGTTGGAGAACTGACAGTTGTGAACGAATTCCTCAAAAAAAAACACCGCGAGTATTACGGGAAAGATCCGGAATGATTGATCCGAACCATCCCGAGCTGAGCATAGCGCAGCAGTGTCGTACTCTTGAGGTCACTCGGAGCTCCTACTACCGCAAAGGCCGAGATATGCGAACAGAGACGGATCTGGAGGATCTCACAGTCATTCTGGAGTATCACAAGAAGGTCCCCTTTTACGGCTATCGCAAAGTATCACGAGTGCTGTTACCCGAGCATCCTCACCTGACCAGAAAACGAGTCAGGCGGCTGATGAAGCGTTTTGGACTGCGGGCATTATATCCTGGGCCAAATCTGAGCAAGGCACGCAACGATCACAAGAAATATCCGTATTTGTTGCGCGGTAAGCAAATACGGCATCCCAATCAGGTTTGGGCCAGTGATATCACCTATATTGGTCTTCCGCAGGGGCACGTCTATCTGGTGGCTATAGTGGATCTGTACTCTCGTAAGGTCTTGAGCTGGCGGCTTTCGAATAGCATGGATCCGTCATTCTGTGTTGCCGCGCTGCAGGAGGCGATCGAGACCTATGGGGTCCCGGCGATCTTTAACACGGATCAGGGTAGCCAGTTCACAAGCAGGGCCTACCTGTCGGTGTTGGAAGAACACCAGGTGGAGATCAGCATGGACGGGGTTGGCCGCGCACCGGACAATGTGTATGTCGAACGACTGTGGCGCTCATTGAAATATGAGGATATCTACCTGCGGTCATATGAGAGCATGGTGGAATTACATCATGGGATTGAACACTACTTCACGTTCTACAACACCGAACGGCTACACCAGTCGCTGGAGTACAGGACACCGGAAGAGATGCATCAATCATTCGCTACGGAGAACCCGCTGCCGTTGGCAGCGTAGAATAAAACAGGAGGGAGGAGTACACCTTAAACTTCCTATAAAACTGTCTTGACAATTGGGCGCAGTTCATAATCCAGTCCCTAACCGGTAATTACCATTGTTCCAGTTAAACTCAACCACCCAATTATACTGTTCGGACATTTTAACGCAAAACCCATAATCATCACCTCCAATAGCACTTTGTTTGATATCATTTATGTCTGTTTCTATTGTTAAGCCGCGTCGTTGTAGTTCCTGCATCAGTTCTTGTAAAAAAATTACATGGCATCTCTTTTGAGAAGCATTCAGTACATAGCGTGTCTGATCCGGTTCTGCTGTATCAGCCTCGAAAACGGCAATTGCCGCTTCCCTCTCGTTAGAGGACTCATAAACCATTTCTTCTATCATCTCCCTGTATAATCGTATATTGCAGCGGATATGTTCATTACCAAATACTTCAGGCTTATCATCACAAGCCTGTAACCACTTCATAATATGCTCTTTATAAGAGCATGGCGTTATTGGTCCCGTATAATCTCCAATGGAATCAACTGATGGATCCCAGCCCAATGGGGTAAGATAGACAACATGTATCGAGTCTTCTTTATAATTGTATTTCTCCCCTTTTGAAATTTTTACATAGTTGCTAATTTGAGCAGACTGATCGCGGGCATCAACTTTGTTTAATCAAGGACTACAATAATTAATCACAAGACACAGAGTATTTTATGCCGTCCTTTAGAAGACTCATCAATCATTGTTCTCCTTTGACCTACCTGTATCGTCTTCATTTTCCAGAGCTGAAAAAGCGCTTTGGAGATCGGGAGAGACTTGGGATAGACTGATAGGGACTGATAAATAATTTGCGAGTAAATCAAGATATCTTCTATTAATGATATTGGAATTTGCGACTACATCTTTATCACTGCTTAGGTTGTTTACGATTAAAACAAAGGAGATGGAATTTTCTTTGACAAATCTTTTTACATACTGAATTCTACTAATATCTTCAGATTTTGGAAAAAAACTAAGAAATATGATTTTCTATCATAAATGGCCCCTCCTGCTTCAGTTATTCTTTGAAAATGACAAGGCCTGAAATTCCCATTTCTTAACCGATGAATATCAACATCACAACTAGCAGACAATAAGTCCATCATCATCGTTTCTGCGGATTGATTAATGCAAATAACCAGGCAAGGAATTTTCTTCGTTATTGATAATCTCTTTAGAAATTCCAGTGTTGACAATTTCTTGTGCAACAATTTCGATACATAATCATCCTGGTATTTTTTCCTTCCGTATATATATTCAATTTTGCCATATATCTCATCGATACCAAATGCTGGAGAATTATCTTCTTGAGTACGGTTATGATATCTCTCTTCGATTAATTCCATACACTCAGTAAGAGCCTCGCTATACGTTATAATTCGATAAATTAAGGAAACACTGTCTGACATACATTTCTCCTTCATCCATTGGGTTATTAGTCCAGAGTCGGTATTTATAGACAAGGCTCTCGACCGGTTTTTCCGGGCTTTCGTGCTGTTTTCGAAACTGCCAAATGCTGGGGAAAAAGGAGATTAGTGCAAATTAATGCTTCGCTTCTCATGACGCTCAGCGGCAACCGAAACGATGAAAATTGGCGCTCGAGAGTGTGTAATGGGAATGACGGAAGGCCCTGCGAACAAGTGGTTGTATATCGATGAAGCAAATCGAATTCCTTGACGCCGCTATTGGTAGAAATCACCTGGACAGCATCCCGCCGAGGTCGAGAACAAGCATTGGAAGCGGTAGCACATTCGATTCTGATCATTATCCGCCGGGACCGTAACATCAATTTTTTGCAGAATAGTCAGTCCACAATGTAAACATAGAAAGCTTTCAATTAGACGACATAATTATTGCAATTAGACGCTCAATGGTTTACGATTAGACGAAATGGATGATATAAAGCTGTTTCCCCGTCATATTATCTCCCGTGTTCTCGAAGCTTTGGCCGATTCGCCTGTTGTTCTGATTCACGGACCCAGGCAGTGCGGAAAAACTACCCTGGCCCGGCTGATAGGTGATTCGGAAGGTTACGATTATTTTACCTTTGATGACGATATACAGCGGGCCGCAGCCCAGGCCGATCCGGTTGGATATACGGCTGATCTGCCCAGACGGGTGATACTGGATGAAATCCAGAGAGTTCCCGAGCTGCTTACCGCCCTGAAAGCAGCTGTCGATGCCGACAGAAAGCCGGGCCGGTTCATTCTGACGGGTTCGGCGAATGTGCTTCTGGTTCCTCATCTGGCAGACTCTCTTGCAGGACGCATGGAGATATTGAGACTCCATCCCTTGTCACAGGTGGAAATCGCAGGAGTAACAACAAGTTTCCTGACGGATCTTTTCAAGGGACGGTTCCAGTCCGGTCACTCAGGCAGGCGTTTGGGGCGCGAACTGGCCGCCAGGATTACCATCGGAGGGTATCCGCCGGCCCTGGCCAGGACTTCAGCCTCCAGGCGGACAGCATGGTACAGAAACTATATTGAAACCATGATTCAGCAGGATATTCGTGACCTTGCTCGTATAAATGCTCTGGATGCGCTACCCCGTCTTATGACCCTTGCCGCGGGGCAGACATCCTGCCTGACGAATATCACGGAGATTGCAACACCCTTTCAACTGTCCCGGCCTACCATCAGAGAATATCTGACCTTGCTTTCCCGCATTTTTTTGCTGGACGAGCTGCCACCCTGGCACAGCAACAGATTGAAGCGACTGGTGAAAACGCCGAAGCTGCATATAGGCGATACTGGATTGGCATGTGCTCTTCTGAACTTGAAAGATACTACCCTGTGGGAGGACCGTTCACTCTTGGGCAGGCTGCTGGAAACTTTTGTTTATCAGGAACTGCGCCGACAGGCTTCGTGGCAGGAGGAACACATACGCTTCAGCCATTTCCGGGATAAAGACCAGGTGGAAGTTGACTTTGTGCTGGAATCCGCAGGGACGGTCACCGGGGTGGAGGTGAAAGCCTCTTCAACTATCCGCACAGAAGATTTTAAAGGACTGCGCAAACTAAAGGATGCCGTAAAGACACACTTTGCCGCCGGAGTGGTACTGTACGACGGAGACGCCGTAGCCGGCTTTGGCGACAGTCTCTACGCTGTACCTGTTTCGAAGGTAATAGAGGTGCCCTATATTAACTGAGATGTAAGAATATATCGCTTCAGACAGCTACAATAAACGCCCTTACACTGCTTGCTTCATACTCATCTTCTGCAAGAGGTAGACAGCCCCGTAGACAAGGAGGCCCGCGGCATAGAGCAGAAAACGCTGCTCATGGGCAAGTCCCAAAAGCCCGGCGAAGAGGCCCGGGTTGAACAGAATAAGCGAGGCCAGCAGCAGTATGGGAATCTCGTACCATCGGTTCTGCCGCAAAAACCAGCCCTGTACAGCGTTGGTAAAGGCAAAAGCCCCAAAAATCGCCATGATAAATATCAGCATCGACACCGGCCAGCCCCGCACACCCTGGAGAACCAGGTCGGGATTAAAGATAAACATGAAGGGAATTACCGCCGTCCGCAGATCGTAGATAAAGCCCTGAATACCGGTTTTAATCGCATCGGATCCGGCAATGGCGGCGGCGGTATAAGCAGCCAGCCCTACCGGCGGGGTATCGTCGGCCAGGATCCCGAAGTAGAAACAGAAGAGATGGGCCGCGATAGCGGGAATCACGATTCCCATGCCGCCTCCCAGCTGAACAATGATCGGTACGGTAATCGATGCCATAACAATGTAGGTAGCCGTTGTGGGAAGCCCCATCCCGATAATAAGACTTGCAACGGCGGTAATAATAAGGAGGAGGAAGATGTTTCCCATGGCCATGAACTCCACCACCTGGACAATCATGCTGCCGATTCCCATGTTGACGATTCCCACAACAATCCCTGCAGTAGCCGTAGCCAGGGCAACGGTAAGCATGTTCCGGGAGCCCTCGATCATGCCTTTTCCCATTAACAGGACAACCGCCCAGGAGGCCCTTAATGGGGATTCCTTTTTACGCAGCGCAAGGTAGATCTCCCTGATAAGGTGAACGATAAAGAGGGTCACAATAGCATTGAAGGCCGAAAGCTTCGGACTGTGGCGCATAACCATCAGCTCGAACAGGAGCACACACAGGGGAACAAGATTATGAATACCCGCCTTCAGAACTGGCCAGAAGGGGGGGCAGTCCTCCTTGGGCAGCCCCTGCATACCCCGTTTTGAGGCTTCAAGATGGGTTATATAAAAAAGGGCAAAGTAGGAGACAAAAGCCGGAATTGCCGCAGCCCTGATTACCTCCATATAGGGTAAGCTCAGATATTCGGCAATTATAAAGGCAGCAGCCCCCATAATCGGCGGCATAAGCTGCCCGTTTGTGCTGGCGGCAACCTCGGTGGCTGCGGCAATGCGGGCAGGGTAGCCGACCTTCTTCATCAGCGGAATGGTAAAGGTACCGGTAGTAACCACGTTGGCAATACTGGAACCGGAAACAAGACCGGTCAATCCGGAGGAGACAACTGAAGCCTTGGCTGGACCTCCCTTAAATCGGCCCAGCAGCGAAATTGCCAGATCGTTAAAATAGAGTCCCGCGCCGGTGCGGTTCAAGAGCGCACCTAACATCACAAAGAGGAATACCGTGTTTGCCGAAACATCCAGGGGAATACCGAATATACCTTCCGTGGACAGGGCAATCTGACTCAGGTACTTACTTACGCTGACCCCCCGGTAAGCGATAAAATGGGGAAGATAGGGCCCCAAAAAAGCGTACAGGGTAAAGAACACCGCGATTGTTCCCAGGGGAAGTCCAATAACCCGCCGGGAAGCCTCCAGCACAAGCAGAATCATGAAAAAACCGAAAACCAGGTCACGGCCGATGGGACGTCCGGCTCGGGATGCGATACCTTCATAATCAACAACCACGTAGAGTACCGCGGCAACCGCCGCGGCAGCCAGGAAAAAGTCAATTACCGGGACCCGGTCCACAGCATGAAGAAACTTTATTCTCCGATTATGTTTGGAGATCGGGTAGCCCAGAAAAACAAGGGCAACTGCAAAAGCAAGGTGTATGGCCCGGACGGTTACACTGTCCAGTACTACAAAGCGGGGCAATGCAAGCTGAAAGAGAGCCCACAATACCGCGATAGAGCCGAAAAGGACCCTGTCTACCGGCCGTTTATCCCGGATCAGTCCCAATTCTTCTTTTAGCAGTTCTTCCGCAGTTTCGTTCTCCCACGCCTTGGACATACATCTTCTCCTCATATTTAGAAAAATGGCTGCGGCGCGGATACCGCGCCGCAGTAAAAACTGCCTATTTCTGAATAAGCTCCGGGTTCAGGTGCCGGGTCAGTCCCGCTTCTTCGTAGTACTTAAGGGCTCCCTTGTGTATCGGAGCGGACAGCCCTTTGAGCATGCTCTCCCTGGTCAGGTTCTGATACGCAGGATGCAGGGTCTTAAAGTCGTCGAAGTTCTCAAAGACCTCTTTTGTAATGGCATACACAACCTCTTCCGGGACCTTGGTCGAGGTAACCAGGGTTGCAGTTACACCAACGGTGACAGGATCAGAGGTATTGGCAGCCATTGGGTACTCTTTCTGGGGCAAAACGGCTTCGGCATAGTAGGAGTACTTGTCGGTGAGCGCCTGTAAAACCTGGCCGTCAATATTGACGATTCGAACCTTTACACGGCCGGCGGTAGCCTCTTTTATATTACCGTTCGGGTGTCCTACGGTATAGAAGAAGGCATCTATGCGACCGTCGTTCAGCAGGCCCGGTGCTTCCACAGCGTTTACATTCTCTGCCTGAACATCGGCCTCAGAGAGTCCGGCAGCGGTAAGAACATCAAGGGCGTTCTGCAGGTTACCGGAACCGGGGTTGCCGAGGTTGACCCGTTTGCCTTTCAGGTCCGCTACCGACTGGATTCCGCTTTCCACACTGGCTACCAGAGTGACCGCTTCAGGGTGGATTGAGAAAACCGAGCGCAGTTCTGTCTGGGGACCGCTTGCTTCCCATTCGGCAAGGCCTTTGTAGGCCTGAAACTGCCGGTCAGACTGGGAAATACCGAAATCCAGGTCGCCGCTCAATACGGCATTTACGTTATATACAGAACCTCCGGTGGATTCAACCGTGGCCTTTATACCATACTCATCGTATTTCGCATTTACCATGCGGCTGATGGCTCCTCCCGTGGGGTAATAAACCCCGGTTACACCGCCGGTTCCGATGGTCACGAACTTACTCTGGCCCTGGCCGCCGGCAAATACAAGGGGAGACACCAGCAACAGCGCCAACAGGGAGAAAACGAGGATTTTTTTCATATGATTCTCCTATAGAATAATAATTGTAGCTATACACTACTGGATTTTTAATGATCCTACAAGATTTAACTTGAATTTTCTTGATTCCTCATTAATAGGTGAACTTTTTTCATAATCTGATAATTTTCTTCTTTAACTTGACCTCTCCTTTTCAGAGGGGTAGGGTCATACCATGAGCGATCAACTAGTTTCAGCCAGCTACTATCTTATGGTGGCGATCCTGCTGTTTAATATGACCCAGCGGAAATATCGGGAACAGGGCGAGAAAAAACGCTTTGCCACTCTTTTCCTGGCGGGGGCGTTTTTTATCTTTTCTATCGGACTGATGCTTATCCGCCAGTTCTCCCTGCCCCTCTACAGCCTGATTCCCCTTGCTCTTGCAGTTGCAGCCTACCTGGGAATGATGCGGGACAGGATATTTATTTTTTCCCTGCACTGCCCGGAATGTAAAAAGCGCCTTCCGCTGAAGGATGTCCTGTATATAGATTCTCCTGACTGTACCTGCACACCCCGCAGCGTGGACGATATAGACTGGTCCACATGGGAGCCCACAGAACAGGCGGTTCTCTGTTTTATCGTCTCCGGGGACCAGGTGCTGCTTATTCACAAGAAAACCGGCCTGGGGAAGGGAAAAATCAACCTGCCCGGCGGCCGCATCGAAGCAGGAGAAACCCCCAGGGATGCCGCGGTCCGGGAAACCCGGGAAGAGACCGGCCTTACCCCCCTGGATCCGGAAGAGCGGGTAGAGCTCTCCTTTGTCTTTACCAGCGGATACTCCCTCCACGGCCGGGCTTTTTTTGCCAGCTCCTACGAAGGAGAAATGACCGAAACCGATGAGGCCGATCCTTTCTGGTGCGACCTTGATAAAATTCCCTATGAACAGATGTGGGAAGACGATCCCCTCTGGATACCCCGGGCCCTGAAGGGAGAAAAACTCAGCGGGGTATTTATTTTCGACGAAGATACAATGCTGAGCCACAGGCTTAAAAAGCGGTATACATAACAAATATTTGATCCCGGGATAAAAATTCCCTATTCTATACATGAAGGGGCGGCAAGAGGATACCATGTTAGTCGAAGCTGAAATATGGACAATCGCCAGAACAGACCAGGGAAACGCAGTTCTTGTACGCCCTGTTGGCAGTGAATCAGCGGTTCCAATTTTTATTGGACAGCTTGAAGCCCAGTCAATCCTCATCGGACTTGGAAACGTTCCTATGCCCCGGCCCCTTACCCATGATCTTTTTCTTTCTCTCTTTTCCATGCTTGGGGCAGAACTACAGCGTATCGAGATAACCGCCCTCAAAGAGGGGACCTTCTATGCCCAGATAATCCTCAGCAAAACCAACGGTGAGGAGCTGATTGTCGATGCCCGGCCCTCCGATTCAATTGGGATTGCGGTCCGCGCAAAGTGCCCTGTTTACATCGATGAAGCAGTGGTCGATGAGGCAGGAATCTCGGTCTCTGCAGTAACATCGGGCAGCGAAGAGGGAATTGCCAATCCATATGAGCAGGAGAAACGACGGCTGGAAGAAGAGCTCAACAGGGCTGTAGAAGTAGAAAATTATGAAGAAGCCGCCAAAATTCGGGATAAATTGCGGAAACTGGCGGATACCTTTTCTGACACAAACGAAGAGGGAGAGTAGCACCGCCTGCGGTGCGTGGATAAGGAGGCGACATGAGGATATCTCAACTTGACTGGGAAGAGAAAATGTTTCTCGCCGGTTGTATTAAAAGCGCCATAATGGCTGACGGCCGATTTGGCGATGATGAGCTCGCGGAACTCGAAGAACTTGAATCCGACCTCCCCTTCAGGAACTTTCCTGCAGCGCTGGAAGAATTCGAAGCCATTGTCAAGGACACTGAGTCTTTCTGGGAAATGGCGGAGGAGATCCAGAAAAAGGACGTCCAGGAATTTATCCTGAACCTGCTGAGGGAGCTCAGTTTGCGGGACGGCTTTCCTGACGAGCATGAACTGGAACTTCTCCACGATCTGGAAAAGGTCTGGAACACTCAATAGTCAGGCACTTATAGCATAACGCCCGACTGCAGCCTCCAGAGCCCCGTGCAGTAGTACCCGCGCAATATGCCCTTCGCTGTGGATAATCTGTTCACGGAAGGTTTTCAGACGCAGATACCGCGAAAGTACTGCCAGTGTACGAAGATAGATCCCCTGCATTGCGGGCGGATTTGCCGCTACGAACAGAAGGTGCACAGGCTCTCCGTCATAGGCTCCGTAATCAATACCATGCAGGGATATGCCAAGGCACAAGAAGATATCCGTCAAGCTCGGCAGTTTTCCATGAGCCATAGCCACGCCATGACCTATACCGGTGTTTCCCTCGAGTTCCCTGCGAAGTACAGCCTGTTTCAGACCGTGTATGCGATCCAGTGTCCGCAGCATACTGATTCCATTAAAAAGCTCGTCCAGGGCGTCCTGTTTCCCTGTGGCCCGCAGGGGCACCAGTACCGACGAAGGGGGGAGGAGGTGAACGTAGTCCATAGATAAATCCTCCATACTGTCTATACCATCTATACCTAGAGTATCGTCCTTTTTTCTGTTGGTACTTACGATTTAGTATAAAACCGATTATACTTAAACCGGGAAATGTGAGAATGAGCTGCGACGGCCAAAGCATAGATCAGATAAAAGCGGAATGTGAAAAAAGGATTTCCGATCTTAAACAGCTGATCGGGATCAGCCGGGATTTTAATTCCACTTTGGAGTTCCCCCTCCTCGTCGAGTCAATTCTGTTTGTTTTTATGGGGCAGCTGCAGCTTCTTCATATAGGTCTGTTTATCCGGGACCAGTTCGACCAGGGAGACCTGAGTCTCTACCGTAATTATAAAGGATTTCAGGTAGACCACAGCTTTGACTATACCCTGCGGGAAAAATCCTCCCTTATTCCTTTGCTGCAGAAACGTACCAGCCCCTGTACCCTGAATGAGCTTATGGATCTGCTGCCTCCTGACGAACCGGGACTTACCGTCCTGCGCCAGCTGATGCCGAGCATCGTTGTCCCTTTAACCGCCAAGGGTACGCTTATGGGGGTCCTGGCTTTAGGTCATGATACAACGGCACCGGATTTCTCCGCGGAAATCCGGGAACAGATCATGATTATCGGACCCTTTGCAGCCATGGCAATCTACAATGCCCTGCTGTATGAGATGGCTACCACCGACATGATGACCAAGCTCCGCCTACGCCACTATTTTCTTTCTTTTCTGAACGAGGCCTTTGAGGATGCCCGCAGAAAAAGAACAGCGCTCTCAATTCTTTTCCTTGACATTGATAATTTTAAAGCATTTAACGACTCCCACGGTCACAGCTGCGGCGATTTTGTCCTGATAAAGGTTGCGGACCTGATCCGCGGAAATATCCGGCGCGTTGATTTGGCAGCCCGTTACGGCGGAGAAGAGTTTATCGTTCTGCTGCCGGATACCGACAGCACGCTGGCCGTTCATGTGGCGGAAAGAATTCGGAGTAAAATAGAAAAAGCGGTATTCTTCTACGAAGGAGAACCGGTTAAAACAAGTATATCCATCGGGGTTGCGGAACTGCAGACTGAACGGGATTTTACCTGCGAATCACTGATCAAACGCGCGGATACCGCCCTGTATCAGGCCAAAGAACGGGGCCGGAACCGGGTTGTATTGGCAGAATAATAACAGAACCCTGGAGAGCTCCATGGCAAAGCTTACTGTACTACCGGAAAATACGAGCTATCCCCTGTCGGCGTCGGTGTCCCTGTTGAACACCCTCCTGAAAAACGCCCACCCGATTCAGCATAAGTGCGGCGGCAAGGCCCAGTGCGGAACCTGCAGGATCCGCATTATCGAAGGTGCCGGTAAGTTGAGCCCGCTAAGCGAGATCGAGCGCCGCAGGCTGGGAGAGGAAAACCTGTCCGCCGGCCTGCGTCTCGCCTGTCAAACCTACGCCTTTGCCGATGTCAGCATCGAGATTCCAAAGACTTAAAGCCGCGCCAGCAGTTCCGTCAGGAACAACCAGAACGCTTCGGTGGAAGAGATGCTGACCCGCTCGTCCGGGCTGTGGGCCCCTTCCAGATCCGGCCCAAAAGAGACCATATCCATCCCGGAAATCCTGTCCGCGATTACCCCGCACTCAAGACCCGCATGTACCGCCGTTAACAGGGGTTCTTTTCCCCGCACATCCCGATACACATCGGCGGCGAAGCGCAGCAGGGGAGAATCGGGATTCGGCTCCCAGGAGGGATACTCGCTCTCGTACTCTGCAGTGCATCCCATAAGCTCCAGCTGGGCCTTTACCTTAAGGCTGATAATATCCCGCTTGTAGCCCGCAGCTGAGCGCTGGCTGGTCAATACGTAGAGCTTCTGATCGTCCATTGTAACCGCTGCCAGATTGGTAGATGTCTCCACCATTCCGGGAACCAGGGTACTCATTTCCTGGGCACCGTGGGGCATGGCCAGAAGTCCCCGGATTATCTGCATTCCGTCTTTCAGAATTCTGGAGGGCTTGTCCTCCAGCTCCTCAATCAGGATCTGAGCCGGTTTGTCATCGGTATAGAGCTTCCAGGCGTTTTTTTCCACCGCAGAGGCTGCCTTCTTAAGGCGGGGAAGGTCTTTCGGAGCAATGGCAAGAACTATTTCGGCCTCCCGGGGGATTGCGTTGTGCTTTCCTCCTCCCCGCAGGGATACAATCTCCGTTGAATCAGCATCCGCCGAACACAGTACCAGGGCTGCCAGCTGGACCGCGTTGCCTAAACGCCGGTGTATCTCTCCCCCGGAGTGGCCTCCGGAAAGTCCCTCCACCCGCAGTCGTACCTGGCGGCTTCCCTCCAGGGGAACGCCGAAGGCGGGGGTTATGCTTCCCGAAGTATTCCGTCCCCCGGCACAGCCGAAGTAGAAGACTCCATCCTCCTCGGAATCCAGATTTATCAGGCGGCGGCCTTTAATCAGTTCCGGGGTAAGGGCCAGAGCACCGTTTAAGCCGGTCTCCTCATCCACGGTAAAAAGAGCCTCCAGATCAGGATGCCGCAGGTCCGGATCATCCAGCACAGCCAGCGCGGCAGCCACGCCGATACCGTTGTCCGCTCCCAGGGTAGTCCCTTCGGCCTTGAGCCAGTCGCCGTCAATGCGGGGACGAATCGGGTCGGCAGTAAAATCGTGGACCGTCCCGTCATTTTTCTCGCACACCATATCCATATGGCTCTGCATTACCACCGGAGGATGGGCCTCGTATCCCGGTGATGCGGGCTTATTTATAACCACATTCCCGGCATTATCCACCCGGACAGAGAGATTCCGCTTCCGGGCAAATTGGCGTATATATTCCACCAGGGCTGCTTCGTTTCCGGAGCCGTGGGGGATCGCAAGGATATCTTCAAAGAATTTCCATAATGGAGCAGAAAAGCCCGCTCCCTCGTTTAAGACTGCCATACGTATTCCTCCAATCAAATCCGTATCCTATCATGCCTGCCGCTTTGTTGCCCATACGGGGTTTTGTGCTTGACGGATTCACCGCTTCGCCGTAAGGTTTTCTACAGTATGCAGCGTACAATTATTACCATTACTGCCGATCCAGTGAACACAACAGAACTCGTTGCTGTGCTGGAAAGTGTCGGACTGGGCAGCTTTCAGACAATCAGCGCGGCTTCCATGGAAGAGGCCGAAGCCCATTTTTATGAACAGGATATCTACCTGATAATCGCTGACGAGCGTGTGCCCCAGGCGGTGGAAACCCTGCGGGAAATGAAACAGGACGAGATGTTCGCCCATATCCCGGTATTATTAATCATAGAAAAACGAACAAAAGAACGGATCCAGTCGGCCTTCAGGATGGGCTTTGACACCTGTCTGGCAGTTCAGGAGGTCTCGGTGCTCCTGGCACACCAGTCAATTCCTCTTATCCGCAACCATCTGAACAACGACGACACCATGGAGAAGATATCCGATCTGCAGGAAAAAGCCATTCGGGATTTTATTCTCCTGGATCTCATAAAAGACTACATACCCCGGACGATCTGGAACGTCGCCCGGGAGTACGCCCATGAGCAGCGCATCCGCATACCCGAAGAAGAACGGACCCTGACTATCGTCTTCGGCGACATCAAGGACTTTACGCCCAAGACCCAGAAAATGCAGCCCAAGAATGTTATTCGCTATCTTAACAGCGCCTTTGACGTTGTTTCCCGCCTGGTGTATTCCCATGACGGGGATATCGACAAATACATTGGAGATGCCTTTCTGGCGGTATTCAATGATCCGGTAAGAGCCGTACGTTCCATGCTCACTATTCAGAAAGAATTTGAAGTTCTAAACCGCGAACGTTCTTCCCGGAGCGAAGATGTAATTATCTTCCGGGTGGGCGTCCACACCGGCCCTGTGATCCGGGGTAATGTGGGAGGAAGTCAGCGTTTTGACAACACCCTGATCGGAGACACGGTAAATACCGCCGCGCGGCTGGAGAAGATCGCAGAGCCCGGCGGAATCCTGATATCCGAGGCCACCCGTCAGGCCCTGGGGCTTGAGCTGCCGGAAGAGTGCGGACGGCTGGAAAACCTGAAAGGGCGGACCGGAAACGAAAAGGTCTGGAGCATCTACGAGCACTTGAAAAACTCCCCCATTGCCCATGAATCTGCTGCTTTGTGAACCCGAAGAGCTGAGTCCTGACGGCAGAGCCGAAATCAGCGGCCAGCGGGCGGAGCACCTGAGAAAAATACTTAAACTCAATCCGGGAGATTCCGTTACCGCAGGTGTTATTGGCCGGGGAACCGGTCGGGCTGAAATAGAAGAACTCGGGCCGGGGTATGCCCGTCTAAAGCTGACGATTTCCAATCCGCCGGAATCTCTCTACCCATTAAGCCTTGCCGTCGGTATGGTCCGTCCCATTCAGACCAGGCGCATCCTTAAAACCGCCGCCGCTTTCGGCATTCAGGAGGTTCTCTTTGTGCCCACCGCCCTTGGGGAAAACTCCTACCGGGAAGCGAAGATCTGGGGTGAATACCGTAACTTCCTGGTGGAAGGGGCATCCCAGGGAGGGATCTGCTCCCTGCCGGAGGTCATCCGCTATGGCTCCCTGGAGGAGTTTCTGGAAGGGACGTCCCACCGCGACGGGCGTATTCTCTTTGATCTTGCGGACGTACCTGCCGCCCCCTCCGGGAAAAGTGAGGAAGCGGTAATATTGATCGGTTCGGAACGGGGATGGACGGAGAAGGAACGCCGCAGGATACTGGATGCGGGCTTTGAGCTCCGTGGTCTCGGCAGGCGTATCCTGACCACCGAGACCGCCTGCACCGCCGCGACGGCCCTTACGCTGCGGGAGCTGGACCTTTTTTGAGCCCCATCAGATAGAGAAAGAGGTAGAGGCCCCCGACTTTGCGCTTACCGCCTTACGATCCTCGATTACTTGCCCTGCCATTTGCTTAAGAGCGTTGCTCAAAACCCCGGTAGCTTAAACCGCATCACAACCTCTCCCGTCTCCCGGTCTATTTCTACGGCTTTATTTGTATCATCTCCGGTGATCGGACGTCCTGTAGCCATCATGGCGAGGCTGTTGAGAAAACTCATGCCCTGGTTCAGCACCGCCTCCATCTGTTCCGGCCGTATTTGGGCGGGTCCTTCGCTTTGCTTATCGCCCTCCCTTCCGTTTCTCGCAGCCCCCTCCTCCTCGACGCGGGCTTCCTCCCCGAGGGTCTCTTCAGCGCTGATATCCACCACCCGTTCGGGTTCCCGGAAAATTTCCGGATTCAGGAAATGGGGAGTTTTCTCGTCCAGTTCCGGCTTTTCCCGTTCCCCCTCGGGGCGTTCATCATTCCTTATCAACGCTGCATCAGCTTCATCCTGCGCTGTCTCATCTCCCTGAAAAAGGGTCCGCACCTGGTTGACGAAGCGGTTCTTCCGCTCTCGGCTCAGATCCACCTCGATGGCGGTCCCTTCAAGGGCTGCATCAAAGAGCTCCTGCTTGAGATTGATGCCGGCATACACCTTCTCTTCAATAGAGTTTCTGCTGATCAGATTGATAACGTTGATAGAGCTGCTTTTCTGACCAATCCGATGAATTCGACCGATCCTCTGGTTCAGTTTGGCCGGATTCCAGGGAAGCTCGAAGTTTATCAGGCAATCGGTGTTCTGCAGGTTCAAGCCCACACCTCCCGCATCAGTGGAGAGGAAAACCATGCAGTCCGGATTGGTCCGGAACTCGTCGATCAAGGACTGCCGTTTTTTCACCGGCACCTTTCCGGTGAATTCCACAAAATTGATGCCCAGTTCGGAGAGCACCTTGCCGATGAGGTAGATCATGGTGGTCCATTCTGAAAAGATGATCACTTTGCGGCGGTTTTCCAGGACCAGGTCCTTCAAAATGGATACCAGTTCAACCAGTTTCGGGGAGATGTTGGTCTCTTTATCAACCAGGTAGGTGGAATCGCAGATCATCCGCATAGCCAGAAGAATCTGCTGCATCCGCTTTATATCCATGGGGGTGAGCACTTTCTTATTCATGATACTAAAGAGGCCGGATAGGTAGCCTTGATGCATCTCCTCCTGTTCCGGCGAGAGGTCCAGGTAGTAGTTGTTCTCGATCTTTTCCGGAAGGTTCTCCAGTACATCCGCTTTCCTGCGGCGAAGCAGGAGGGGAGCTATCTTTTCATGGACCGCATCCAGGTTTCGGTAGCCCAGAACCCGGTTTTTCCGGGTCGTGCTCAGATTGAAGTGCCGGGCGGCGAAAGCCCAGAGCGGTGTGAGCAGGGTGGGGTCGGAAAATTGTATGATGCTGTAGAGGTCTTCCAGCTTATTCTCTAAAGGCGTTCCGGTAATAACCAGAGAGTGATTTCTGGGAAGCTGCTGCAGAGCATGGTGGGTTTTCGTTTCGAAATTCTTGATCCGCTGCGCTTCGTCGAGGATGACAAAATCCGGACACCACCGGCTCACAGTGGAGATATCTCTTAAAAGAGCCTCGTAGTTGGTGATCTTGAAGAGGGCGGGATTCTCTTTATAGATCTGCCGCCTCATATCCTTCCTCCCGGAGATAACCACGGCGGACGCATCGGTGAACTTTTCAATCTCCTTCTGCCACTGGCTCTTCACCGATGAAGGGCAGACCACCAGGATCTTTTGAAAGCCAAAAATCTCCTTCTTTAATAGGGCAATGCTGATCGCCTGCAGGGTTTTCCCCAGTCCCATTTCATCGGCGATGATCGCAGCTTTTTTAAAAACCCCGAAGCGAACCCCCTCCTCCTGGTAGGGGTAGAGACAGGTCTTGAGAAAGGAGAGATCGATAGTGTGCCCTTTCGCCAGTTTTGCACTCTCCTTCTGCCACAGGTAATCTTCCATCCGTTCGAGAAGATAGCTGTCGAAACAAAGAGGTTCATCTTCCCCGTCATAGCGGGAGTAGAGTTCATACAAACCCTTCAAACTTTCCCGGGTGTAAACCCCTTTTTCGTTAAACAGCGTTTCCACCCTTTCCCGAACTTCTTCGTTTTTCAATCCTTCGTAGTAGACCACCGGCCGATGCAGCCGGGAGTTCCATGTGAAATGAACGAAGGGGAAAGGCTCCTTCTGCAAGAGCAGATCAGGATCCTCTTCCTCCTGTTGTAATTGATTACAGGCGAAGATAAGATGTTTGCAGGTATCCAGATGGTTGCTCGCAAAATCAGGGCAGGAGCAGTGGCCCCTCTCCTCGGCGAGGTTGTAGACCGTAACGGTATAATCCTTCCCCCGGCTGGTTCTGACTCGATGGAAGCCCTTGATAGTCTCTCCACGGATAAGGCTGAACTCCTCCTTCTTCGCCCGATCCCTGCGGCTCTCCAGAGCCAGATCCCTGATTTCTTCCGGGGTCAGGTACTCTTGAGGGATCCCTTCCTCTGTACCTGACCCATCTCCAAACTCCCTTCCGAACTTCTCTTCCCTCCTCTGCCGTTCGGCGATATCGAGACAGGCAGCTACCACATGCTTACACCCCCCATGGGGATAGGGACAGGAGCATTCGCTCTCAATCTCCCCATCTTTTAGATGGATACTAACCTGGTAATTGCCGTAGCTGCCGTCAAAGTGGTAGGTGTAGCGTCCGGCAACGGAATCGGCTTCGAAGAGGGAGTAGTTACCCAGGGCAAAGAGAGTTTCTCCCCGGGTAAAGATCGCATCGTTCTCGGCAACCGTTTTTTTAAGATGCTATGAGAAAGGGCGTTCATAAAGGACTCCTGCATGTGGGATGAGGAAACCATACTGGCCTGATCAGCGAGCTGTCAAGGAGGACTGTCCGGTTCCGATGAGTTCACCGGCAGGACGATATTTCACGTTTTCCTCGAAAAGGCAGTCAGCGACCGGGAGGCCTGCCACAAGCTCGTGAAGGCGATCGCATACACTTACCGCCGCTACCGCCCTTATGCTGCGGGAGCTTGGCCTTTTTTAAGTCCCATCAGGCAGAGGATCAGGTAGAGACCTCCAAAGAAGAGCAGCGGAACAAGCATCCAGGCAAGCTGATGACCTTCCGCGACCTGATAAAAGAGGGTGGCAACAATCCAGGCCATAAGGGTGTGGTAGGTAACAAAAAGCAGCGTATATAAGCTTCCGATCTCCCTGATAACCGTAGCAACGACAGCCAGACAGGGAAAATAGACAAGCACAAAAAGCAGATAAGCATACGCCTGGGCAGCGGTAAAACGGCGCTGCAGCAGATGAAAACTCCTGGGGTCTTCTTCCTCATCGTCACCGAAACCCAGGGCGCCTGCCGTTCCGGCGGGTATGGAGAGCAGGGCATTACGAATCCCGGCAAGCAGGAAAAAGCCATCCTCCGAATCCTGACCGTCATCATTTGCCGGGGCAGCATCAAGCTGGGAATAGAGTCCGTTGAGGGTACCCACGATGGATTCCTTGGCAAAAACACCGGTAAACAGGCCCACCGCCGCAGGCCAGTTATCCCGCTCCACACCCATGGGTCCAAAGACCGGGGTCAGTTTTTTCCCCAGCAAAGCCATGACCGATTTCTCGCTGTCCTGGTTTCCGATACTGCCGTCTACACCAAAACTGCTTAAAAAGCCGAGCACCAGAACCGCCAGGATTATAACCTTTCCTGCCCGGAAGATAAAATCCTTGAGCCGCAGCCACGTGTGCAGCATGATGTGCCTTAAACGGGGAGCGTGATAGGTGGGAAGCTCCATGATCAGGTGACTCGCCTCCCCGCGGAAAGCAGTAGTTCTGAAGATCAGCCCGGTAAGGACCGCCAGAATAATCCCGATTAAATACAGGGAGAACACAATCAGCCCGGCCTGCTCCCCGAAAAAAGCCGCAGCAAATAAAGCGTATACCGGCAACCGCGCCCCGCAGGACATAAGGGGAGACATAAAGATGGTCATAATGCGGTCTTTTCTGGAATCCAGGGTACGGGTGGCAAGAATCGCCGGTACCGTACAGCCAAAGCCCACCAGCATGGGCACAAAGGCCTTTCCCGGAAGACCGATCCAGCGCATAAAGCGGTCCATAATAAAGGCAGCCCGGGACATGTAGCCCGAGTCTTCAAGCAGGGAGAGCATTAAGAAGAGGAAAAAGATTACCGGAACAAAGGTGGCAACCGTCTGTATCCCCGCACCGATTCCATCTGCCAGCAAGGCGACCAGAAAATCCGGAGCTCCCACAGACTGCAGCAGCATTCCAAAACCGTCGACAAAGAGTGTGCCGCTGAGAATGTCAAAGAAATCGATAAAGGCCCCGCCCAGGGAAATGGAGAGCCAGAAGACAAGGTACATGGCAACAGCGAAAAGGGGGACCCCAAGGATCGGATTCATAACCACCTTGTCGATCCGTTCTGTCATGCTTTCCCGGTTTATGATTTTTGTCACAACCTCGCGCACGACTCCCCGGATCAGTCCATAGCGGGAGTTGGCAACAACCACGTCGGGACTGTCCCTCAGGATATCCGAGACCCGCCGGATGTCCCCCTCCAGCTCATCCCGGGAAAACCAGCCCGCCCGTAATACTTCAGGGGTAACCGTCTCGTCCTCTTCCAGCAGCTTTACCGCGGTCCAGCGGGGTCGCGGGTGCTCCGGATCCGCCTTTTTAATCCGGTCGATTATCGTGACCAGCAGGTCCTCGATCTCGTTAGGATACCGTACGAGCTTCGGCGGAACCTCCGGAGGATTATCCAGGGCCCCCCGCACAGCCTGAATAACAGCAGCCACGGCCTCCGGTTCTGTGGCGGAAACCTCCAGGGCCGGATACCGCAGATGGGTGCTCAGATGCTTTACATCCACATGTATTCCCTGCTCGCCGGCTAAATCATGCATATTCAGAACCAGCAGGCAGGGCACGCCCATCTCCATCAGCTGAGTCGTAAGATAGAGGTTCCGTTCAAGGTTGGTGGAATCCAGGATATTAACAGCCAGGTCATACTCTCCGGTAAGTAGAAAATTCCTTGCAACCTGTTCGTCTTCGGTTTTTGCCGAAAGACCGTAAATCCCTGGCAGATCCACTATGCGAAAAGTGTCGCCGCCTTCCCTGCGGACACCTTCTACCAAGTCTACCGTAACACCGGGCCAGTTTCCAATCCGTTGAGAACTGCCGGTAAGAGCGTTAAAAAGAGTCGTTTTGCCGCTGTTCGGGTTACCAACCAGCGCTACTGTATATTTCATTGTTCACCTGTCCCGAGTAGCTGACTGCGCTCAATTACATCCTATTCCGGCCCGTTTTCCGGGTCCCCTGCAGCGGGGGGGCTGACCAGAATATGCCGGACAATACCATGGCCAAGCATGATCTTTGAGGTCTTTACCATAAGAACATGGGGCATGCCCCTGCCTCCGCGGATAACCCGGATTCTCTCTCCGGGTACCACACCCAGATCAAGCAGACGTTGCCGCATACCTCTGCCGCCGCGAAAAGCACGGATAACCACATCCGTTCCGGGGCGTACATCGGAAAGAGGAATGAGCTGATGGTTCAGGTTATTGATACCGGATTCCATAAATTAGGCCCGCCTATCTAGATTTGGATATGCTATTATCTCCAATAATACCATACCTTGTCAATTGTCTTTTATTCCTGTGGTTCTTCCGCTATACTAAAAACTGTAATATTTGTGTGCAAGGGAGCATAAATTATTTTGAATACCTTTCATCCGCAGCGAGCCCTTGGACTGACTGAACGCCGGACGGATTCAGCAGTACAGACACAGCGAAAACATCTGCTCAGCCTGGATAGTCAATTAATCCAACCCGCCGTCAGTTTTATTCAGGAAGGGCTGGTTATCCTGAACACGGACCTGCAGATCCTCTTTGCCAATCCAGCGTTTCTTACCCTTGCTCTGGCAGGAACCGAGGAAGAGGTAATCGGCAAGAGGATCGGAGAAGCCATTGACTGCATCAACGCCTCTGCCTCGCCGGGAGGCTGCGGAACATTCGAAGAGTGTTCGGCCTGCATGGTGCTATCATCCCTGGCAAATACAGATACGCAGCGGCACGATACATCTGCCACGGTCTTCAGAAAATCAAAAAAGGCCTTCCATCTGCAGGTTACCTCTTCCCGGGTCCATATAGCAGACAAGGAATACATAATCGCCGTACTGCGTCAGGTGAACCAGGAAGAGCGGAAAACCGCCCTGGAGAGAATCTTCTATCATGACATCCTGAATTTTGCAGGGGGTTTAAAGGGTTTGCTTGAACTTCTTTACAAAAACTACCTTCAGAAGCAAAGACAGAACGATGCGGAAGAATCCGAAATGGATGATCTGTGGAATATCACCATCCTGACCTCCGCCCGCATCGTAGAAGAGATCCAGACCCAGCAGGATTTCTCCAAAGCCGAGCGCAACGAGCTTGCACTGAATATCTCGCCCATACATACGGGCAGCTTTTTCCAGGAGCTGCGGAACTGGTTCACCGTCTACGAACTCTCCGAAGAGGGGCAGATCCGGCAGGCCGAGGGTTTTGAGGAGCTCGAGTTTGCCAGCGACCCGGTTATCCTGAGGCGGGTCTTTATCAACCTGATAAAAAACGCCCTGGAGGCAGCGCCGAGAGGCTCGGCGGTAGTCCTTGATTCCCGGAAAACCTCCTGGGGTGTACTGCTGAGCGTTCAGAACCAGGGACTTATGTCAAAAGAGGTTCAGCGCAGCCTGTTCCGGCAGACCTTCAGCACAAAAGGCACAAGCCGGGGATTCGGCAGCTACAGCGTAAAGCTGCTTACCGAACAGTACCTGCGGGGGTCGGTGAGTTTTGTATCCGACAATGAACACCAGACAGTTTTTCAGGTAAGGCTTCCATGGACAATCAACTTGTAGTCTCTTTGCTGGCAGTACCGGCACTCTGGAAAATCGGCCTCTCCCTGGCCCTGATTCTGCTTATTCAGAAATTCACCCGCTCCCTGCTTGCAGGTGTCGTGGCAGGATCCGTCCTTCTGGCATTCTGGGCCGGGCACAGCCCGGATTCAGCGCTGGAGATAATGCTGAAAAGCACCTTTACCTTTGACGGCATGATGCTGCTGGCGGTTATTGTGCTGGTTATTCTGCTCTCCAGCCAAATGGCAAAAAGCGGCATGATGACCGAGCTCGTGGCGGCGGTGCAGAAACGGCTTAACCGCCGCGCCTCGGTAGCCCTGCTTCCAGCCCTTATAGGCCTTTTACCCATGCCCGGGGGTGCCCTTTTTTCCGCGCCCTTGATAGACGACTGCGACAGGGACAAAGCGGTCCCGCCCATAGAAAAGACCCGGGCCAACTACTGGTTCCGCCATATATGGGAGTTCTGGTGGCCCCTCTACCCCGGAGTGCTGCTGACCATTGAACTGTCGGGCCTGCGCATCCGGCAGCTGATGGTCGTAATGTTCCCCCTGACTTTGATTTCCGTTCTTTCCGGATACCTGTTTATTCTGCGCCGGATTCCGAAGGACCATGCCGTCCATGTTACCGAGGCAGGGCATCATGCCGCCGGGCAGATCCTGCCCCTCTTGAGTCCGGTGCTGATCGTTATAGCAACATACCTGAGCTTCATGGTTTTTCTGCCCGGCACAGAACATTTGAGCAAATACCTTCCCATGGTCTGCGGCCTTACCCTGGCAGTGGGTTTTGTGCAGTTCCGCCGTCCCCAGAACGTCAAAACCTGGAAGGAGATGCTGCTCTCCCGCAGGATCCTCTCCATGGTGGCCATTGTGGCGGTAATCCGCATCTACGGAGCCTACATCGAGAACCCCCTTCCCGACGGCTCATCACTGATCGTGCTGCTCCGCAGCGAGCTTGCCGCCCAGGGGATCCCGGCAGGGCTCCTGATAATCCTTTTACCCTTTATTGCCGCCCTGACCACAGGCCTTACCATCGGCTTTGTGGGGGCCAGTTTTCCGGTGGTTCTGAGCCTGCTGGGCCCCGAGCCGACGGCCCTTCAGATCATGCAGATCCTGCCCTTTGCCTACGGCGTTGGATTCATGGGAATGATGCTCTCCCCTGTGCATGTGTGCCTGCTGGTTACCAATGAGCACTTCGGCACCGGCCTGACTGCAAGCATACGGGCCCTGATTGCACCAGTCGCCTTTACGGCTTTGGGGATTATTGTTGTCGGGGGGCTGTGGTTGCTGGTGTAGGGGTGGTAAAATTGCGCAGTAATGCTGCTTCCGGGTAATGATATGGCAGCATAATCAAATGAGAAATATTTATGATTACAGCTGGGATTTACGAAAAACTAATTACTCGCATGCTTCAAAAGCGATTAACAGATCGATCTATTAAATGCTTTGGTGAAATGGCTTGCTGATTATTTGAATAATGCAGAGCTTTCTGAAAATTTATTAGCGTCTCAAGGAGAAATTCTAACAGCCTTATTTGAAACACAAAATCCTATTGCTGCAGATCTAAAAGCGTATGTTTCAAAGATTACACCACAGACCGGATTGGTACAAAGCGAGCTCTTTACAGGCAGCAATGTTGGATAATCATTGGAATCAGAACTGAAACGGGAGATTCTCTCTTCCGACGGGAGATGCCGGCTTGTTTCCTTTATAAAATGGACAGGAATTCGGATTTTCACCGATGTGCTAAAAGCAGCTGTCGATAATGGAACAAAACTGCGGGTTATTACAACTTCGTACATGGGTGCGACAGATCAAAAGGCGGTAGACTTTCTTGCAAGCCTTCCCAATACAAAAGTTCATCTGAGCTACAACACCGATCGTGAGCGTCTGCATGCAAAGGCCTATCTTTTTTTACGTAACTCTGGTTTTGATACCGGATATATTGGTTCTTCAAATCTCTCTCGTTCCGCTTTTACGAACGGTCTTGAATGGAATCTCAAAGTTACAACGCAAGAGATCCCCCACATTATCAATAAGTTTAAATCAACCTTTGAAACCTATTGGGCTTCACCAGATTTTGAGCCATACCATGTAGATGATGAAACTCATCGTGAAAGATTAAAGAAGGCTCTTCTGATTGAGCGGAACTGTGAACACTCACCCGAAGAAAACTTGTTCTTTTTGATATTGAACCACACCCCTATCAGAAGGATATTCCTGAACGACTGCATGTGGAAAGAACTATTCACAACCGATATCGCAACTTAGTAGTAGCTGCAACGGGGACAGGAAAAACAGTTATCTCTGCCTTTGACTTCCGGGCTTTTTATAAGAAAAACCCTTCTGCACGCTTACTGTATGTTGCTCATCGTGAGGAAATTCTTCGCCAGGCAAGAGCGACATTCAGAGCCGTTTTGCTTCAACAAACTTTTGGTGAATTATGGGTTGGCGGAAATCAGCCTGAACATTTCAGGCAGCTTTTTGTAACTGTTCAAATTCTGAACTGCCGCATTGAGTCATTAGATATTAATCCGGAATATTTTGATTTTATCGTAGTTGATGAGGTCCATCATATTACAGCAGAAAGCTATCGCCCTATTTTGAACCGGTTTAACCCAAGGATTCTGCTTGGACTAACAGCCACCCCAGAACGCCATGATGGTACCGACATTTGTGAAGATTTCTGTGGTGTAATTGCAGCAGAAATTCGCTTACCTGAAGCAATTAATCTTCGCTATCTTTGCCCTTTTCAATATTTTGGCGTTGCAGATCCTGTTGATCTTTCAAATGTTCACTGGGTAAAAGGCCGATATCTGCCTTCTGAATTGACAAAGATTTATATGGCCAATGACCAACGCGTTGGGCATATCCTTCGTTCCATGGAAGAGATTATTGGTGATCTAAACTCAATCAAGGCGCTTGCATTTTGTGTTTCCCAGGACCATGCAAAGTTCATGGCAGAAAAATTTCTTCTCAAAGGGATCAAAGCAGCTGTCTTAACGAGTAAAAATTCCACAGATCGAACAAAACTTCGTGACTATCTGGTCAGAGGAGAAATAAATATTTTATGTGTGGTAGATATTTTCAATAAAGGTATTGATATACCTGAAATTGATACGGCTCTCTTTCTTAGTCCAACCGAAAGTCTCACCATATTCCTTCAGCAGTTAGGTCGGGGACTTCGTCTAGTTGATGGTAAAGAATGCTTAACTGTTCTTGATTTTGTTGGGAATGCTCACGCTGAATACGATTTTTCTCAAAAATTCCGTGCGCTTGTTGGAAAGTCTCATATATCGATCGTTGATGAAGTGCAAGACGGTTTTCCGCATCTACCACTTGGCTGTTCGATCGTTCTTCATAAACAGGCAAAAGAAGTTATTCACAGCATACATTACATAAGCTGACACTCGTAAATTTCTTACGTCTTTTTCCACAAGTATCAATCGAAGATATCTATAAAAACAAAATTGATGGCGGCGGCGGATGGTCCCGACTCTGCGTCAAGGCTGGAGTTGCTGAAGATCTACTTGATAAAAAAATAGAACAGGCTATGTTCCGTGGCATTTCGAACCGACTTTTACAATGCAGTTCACAGTCCTATCTCTTATTTATAAAAAATATGATTCTGAACAGTACATGGAATCAATCGAATGAAATAGAAAACCAAATGGCTCTGATGGCTCACTACGACTTTTGGCAGAAACCGGGACGGGAGTTTGGCTTTACTTCTATAGATGAATCGCTGAGTGCTTTACTGCAAGACTGTCAACTACAGACAGAGTGCTTGGTTGTAATCAATCAGCTTATAGAACGGTTGGAAACAGATGAAATACCAATGAATATTGGATTTCCAACTGCAGTGTATCTTCATGCCCGTTATTCCCGTGATGAAATTTTATCTGCTTTCGGTGAAAATCAGTTTGATAATAAAACCAGTAATCGCGAAGGTGTTGTAGAAATCAAATCGTTAAATTGTGAACTTCTGTTAGTAACACTTCAGAAGACAGAAAAGAAGTTTTCACCTACAACGCTCTACCATGACTACGCCATCAGCGAAGTTCTCTTTCATTGGCAATCTCAAAATTCTGCCCGCCCGGATAAAGGAAAAGGATTGTCATATATTCAGCACAAAGTACTCGGTAAAAAAATTATTCTTTTTGTGCGCGAGCAAAGCGAAGATGAGTACGGTCGAGCAATGGGCTTTATAAATCTTGGCCCTGGCAGCCTTGAATCCTATTATGGCAGCCATCCGATGAACATTACCTGGCGTTTAGAAAACCCGCTGCCGCCATATCTGTGGAATGATGCAGCAAAACTATCAGTGGGATAAAGGCAATCAGGGAATTCATTGAGCACCACAACAATGATAAAATAACCGCTAAGCTGGACGTACGGTATTCCCAGGCTGAGAATACCGAGGAACCTGCGAAAATCGGACTGGAATCTCTCAGAGAGACCACGAAAGATGATTTGTGGTGAAATTGACCAGGGTTTGAAGCTGATTCTTAATATTCAGTGATTTTCAGATAGCCGCAAATTCTGCTGTTTAAGACCCGGCCTCCCGATCCCCCACCCGCAGCTCAAGGATATCCACGTCAATGTAGCGGCCGAACTTGCGCCCCACCTCGCGCAGGGTACCCACATGGCGGAACCCGAAACGCCGGTGCAGGGCAAGGCTCGCGGCGTTGCCTTCTGCAATGCGGGATATCAGCATGTGAATCCCCCCTTGCCGGGCGGATTCTATCAGCCGGGAGAGCAGAAAACCTCCCAGGCCCCGCTTCTGATGCGCCGGATCAACGTAGATGGAGACCTCCGCGGTGGTATCGTATGCCCGCTTCTCGGACCAGCGGGAAAGGGAGCCCCAGGCGGCGACCTCTCCGATCTCCTTTAGCCGGATTACAAAAACCGGCCGGGCCTCGTCATGGGCCGTCAGCCAGGCGCGGCGGTCTTCCAGGCTCTTTGCTTCGGTGTCGAAGGTGGCGGTGCCTGTCTCCACGGCGTGGTTGTAGATGCGCCGGATTCCTTCCAGGTCCTTTTCGCCGGCAAGGCTGACGCTGTAGCCCTCAGGAAGAGAAGCTTCAGCTCCCATAGATCAGCCGCAGCTCCTCGGCCATTATTTCAATTCCCCGGCGCACGTCTTCGCTTTGCTGGGCATAGCTTACCCGCAGGCACTGGTCACGGTGGGGCCAGGGATCGTCATTCCCGAAAAAAAAGTAGGACCCGGGAATAACCAGGACATTCCGCTTCTTTAAACGCTGATACAGCTCAATGCTGCTTATCGGCAGCTCCTTGAACCAGAGCCAGAGAAAGATCGATCCCTCGCTTACATGGATCGCATAGGGCAGATCCGAAAAGGCTTCGTCCATTACCTGCATGGTCTCCCGGGACTTCTTCAGGTAATAGGGCCGCACGACATCGCTGCTCAGACGCAGAAGCTCCCCGCTTTCCAGCAGCGGCGCGGTTATTACCTGCCCGACGCTGGAGTTCGCCAGGCTCAGGATGGCGTTAACTGCAGAAAGGGCCTCGATAATCTCCTTGGAAGCTACTATTATACCGGTCCGCGAGGCGGGCAGCCCGATCTTCGAGAGGCTCATGCTCAGGATTATATGCTCATCCCAGCTAAGATTGGCGTCGGTAAAGATGATATTCGGAAAAGGCGCTCCGTAGGCGTTATCCACAATCAGGGGAATTCCCTTCTCGGCGGTCAGCCGCGACAGGAATGCCAGTTCCTGGTCGGTTATTACGTTTCCCGTGGGATTTGTAGGCCGGGAGACACAGACCGCGCCGATCTCCGGGCCGATCTCCAGGTTGTCCAGGTCGGGATGGTACTTGAAACGCTTTTCCGGCAGTTCCTCTATACGGGGTTTACGGGCGGTAAAGGTGCCCTCCTCTATGCCCTGGTCAGCGTAACCGATGTATTCGGGCAGAAGAGGGAATAGTATCTTCCGCATCTTTCCCGCCTCGTCGGTCCCGCCGAACATGTTCAAAAGGCAGAAAAAAGCACTCTGGCTGCCGTTGGTAATGGCAATGTTCTCGGGGCCGATCTGCCAGCCGTACTCCGCTTTCAGCATTCCCGCCAGGGCGGTCAGGAAGCTCTCTTTTCCCTGGGGCGTATCGTAATTGGCGACCATGCGCTCGTATTCGCTGCCGTTGGCAAGGATGTGTCCCATCCGCTCCCGCCACAGGGCGTTAACCTTGGGTATATGAGCGGGGTTTCCGCCCCCCAGCATATAGACCTTCTCGTCGGTCTGCAGGGCCTCGCCCATGTCCTTCATTAAGCCGGAGATTCCGGAGGGGGAGGTGAATTTTTTTCCGAACCGGGATAAGGAATACTTCATCTGTGGTATCTCTCCCTTTTTCACTGGAGTTTCTGAGCTGCGAAATCCTATCATAATTGGGGCTTTTTGAGTACCGCAGAGCCTGAACGCTTGACCCGCGGGCCGGAGGCGGGTATTTTCCCTGTATGTACAGAGTCTATCCTTTTCCGGCCCTGGTTGGTCAGGAAGATCTTAAAACAGCCCTGCTTCTCTGCACCGTGGACCCCACAATCGGGGGAGTCCTGATCCAGGGAGACAAGGGAACCGCCAAGACAACGGCAGTGCGCGGCCTTGCAGCGCTGCTGGAAGAATATAAGCCTCTATACAGAGCAGAGAGCCTGCCGCTGGCCGGGGACATGCCCGGAGAGGTCCCGCTGCGCAGTTCAATCCTGACCGAGCTTCCTCTGAATGCCACGGAGGACAGGATAACCGGATCCATCCACCTGGAAAGCATCTTAAAAGACGGCACCCGCCGCTTTGAGCCGGGTCTCCTTGCCCAGGCCCACGGGGGGATTCTCTACGTTGACGAGGTAAACCTGCTGGAGAGCCACCTGGTGGATATCCTGCTGGATGCCGCCGCTACGGGAGTCAGCCGGGTCGAGCGGGAGGGAATCTCCATAACCCACCCCTCCCAGTTCATTCTGGTGGGTACCATGAACCCCGAAGAGGGGGACCTGCGGCCCCAGTTCCTGGACCGCTTCGGGTTCACTATCTTTATAAGCGGCCTTCACGACCTTGAGGAACGCAAGGAGATTGTCAGCCGGCGTCTGGATTTTGATACAGATCCAGAGGACTTTGCTGAGCGCTGGAAGGAGGACGAGGCCCTGACCGCGGAGATGCTGAAAAAAGCCAGGGAGAACCTCTCGGAAATCGAGATACCTGAGTCCTCCCGCCACCTTATCGCGGACCTCTGCAGCCGGGCCGGGGTCATGGGACATCGGGCGGACATTACCCTTACCAAGGGAGCCCGCGCCCTGGCCGCCCTGGTGGAATCCTCCGCGGTTACGGAAAACCACGTAAAAGCCATGGCCCGTTTCGTTCTGCCCCACCGGATTCCCCATTCCGGGATCGAAGGCTTCCGGGACCTGGCGGAAAAGACAGAGCAGGTTATCGGCGGGGCAAGCCGCGGCGCAGCAGGCAGAATGGAAACAGGCAGCTTTGTTCCCGGAGACGACGGGTCCCTGGACGATCCCTACGACAACACGGAAATTCCCGGCGGAGCCGCCGCGGGCAGTCTGGTATTCGATCATTTTAAAAAAAAACAGCGGACGAAGAGCGGAACACCTCCAGCCTTAAAGAAATAAACCTGCCAGAAAACCTCGAAGTCTTTCACGGCCGCTTTGCCGCCAGAGGACAGCGCATGGAAGAGAGCCCGCGCGGCCGCGGCCGTCAGGTGCGCAGCCGCATGGCAGGAAGCCTTAAAGGCGGCATCGCCCTGCGGGATACCATCTACCGGGCGGCTCTGGACGGTATTACCGATGCCGCAGGACGGCTGCGCGTTCAGCCTCAGTCACTGAGGGAGGCGGTACGGGTTGAACCCTCCGGGTTTACCGTAATTTTTACCGTTGATGCCTCCGATTCCATGGGTTCGGTGGAACGCCTGGCTGCGGCCAAAGGTGCGGCGCTCTACCTTTTAAGTCAGGCCTATGTACGGCGACTGAAGGTGGGTATGGTGATCTTTCGGGGGGAATCAGCGTATACCGTGCTGGAACCAACTTCCAGCCTCTCCCTGGTGCGTCGTCAGCTGGCAACCCTCGCGATCGGAGAGGCCACCCCTCTTGCAGCCGGTCTGGTCAAAAGCCGGGAACTGGCGCTGCAGGTTCTGGACCGGGACGGCTCGGGGACCGCTCTTATCGCGGTCCTCACCGACGGCGAGGCCAACGTTCCTCTGACCCGGGGGAAAATGACGCACGAGGAACTCTATACAATGGCCCCGGATCTGATCCATCCCCGTTTGCAGTATCTGTTTCTGGACACCTCCCCCGGCGAACCCGGCATGCTGATACGTAATATAGCGGCTCAGACAGGAGGCCGCTACCTTCACCTGAATACCGGCGGCAGCGACGGCCTTATTAATGCCCTTGAAGGCAGCAGCGAAGACTGAACCCTTGTATATACAGGGACATGTCATGTAAGAATAGTCCCATGGACCTGGAATTAATGCGGCAATGGATACAGGAAAACGGCGATGAGCGTTTTGCCCGCTCCGCCGGTCCGGGAGGACAAAACGTTAATAAACTCAACACCAAGGTGCAGCTGCGCATAGCTGTGGACCAGCTTCCCGGATTGTCGGAAGCCGAAATTGAACGGTTAAAGGAAAGGCTTGGAGGGCGGATCGACACCTCCGGCGAGCTTCTCGTACAGGCCCAGGACAGCCGAAGCCAGATCCGCAACCGGGAGATCGCTGTGGAACGGGCCCTTGCCCTTATAAGCGGGGCGCTGAAAGTCCGCAAACCCCGGAAAGCTACCCGGCCCAGCTTCTCCGCCAAAGCCAGAAGAATCGAGCATAAGAAGGCCAGGGGGGCCGTAAAGCGGCAGCGCCGTCCGCCGGGAATCGACGAATAACTAACAAAAAATTAATGCGAATCCCCTTTATCAAGTTACATTCTTTGTGTATGATTTCGTTAACGAACGTTCGGTTACTTGGATATGTCAACTTTCTAACGTTAAAGTGAAGAATAGAGCATGAAAAAAGCAGAAATCCTGTCCAGTGCCTTCAATGTATGGCAAACCAGCATGTTTTCCCGCACAAGCCTGACTCCCCTGGCACAGAGATTGGGAGTAAGCAAGGCGGCCATTTACAGATACTTCCCCGGCAAAGAGAGCCTGAATACGGCAATGGAGCACTATTTTGCCCGTAAGTACGCCGAGGCCAGCGAACAGGCCCTCACTGCCCTGAGCCAGGGAGACCTGGAAACCGGCATAGAAGGATATACCCGGGAACTGGCGGCTTTTCTCTCCGGAAACCCCGGTTTTATCAGCTTTTTTATCTCCAGGCTCTATCACCAGTTCAAGCGGGAAGAACTGCCCTTCTGGAATACTCTTCTCGAAGAGGCCGGAAGCCTGCATAAACGCTTTGTTTTTCTCGGTTTGAGTGAAACTGTAAGTGAACAATGCACCCGCTACTTTTATACCCATCTTTTAAGCTGGGCCCAGCTCTTAACTGGTAACGGCCTGCATGAATCCGAGGTTTACGGCTATGTTCCGGTAATCCTGACCTCGTTCTTTGAAGGATTCGCTCCCCGGGATCTGCCGGAGGTCCCCTACGCCGCAATAGAAAAGGAGATTCAGGTAAGCCCGGGGGACCTTCCTCAGGAAAATACAATCATACGATCTCTCTTATCTGTGGTAGCCAAAGAAGGAATCGAAGGCGCAACAATCAACAGAATAGCCGAACAGGCCGGCTACTCTAAAAGCACCTTGTATTCCTACTTCAAGAACAAGAATTCCATGATCCTCACTATTCTCAGAAACCATACAAAGGCAATAAACCGGCTGTATGAAAACCACTGCGCCGGAAATTATCCTATAAACGAGACCATCTACCGCCTTATCCTGCTTATCTCCCGCTACCTGGGGCAAACCCCCTCCTTCCTGGTGACCTTGAACTGGCTTCGGTTCCAGAGTCCGCGGTACGGCAGGGGGAGCATAAAAAGCCTCAAAGAGCAGCTACCCTGCTTTATTCGTGTTATGGCAGACAGAGAGTGCCGCAGTTTTGGCTTAGCCCCTGAAAAATTGATGAAGATTCTCTGGTTTCAGCTGATCCGCGAGATTATGAACAGCAATGGAAACTCGGCAATTGATGCCGTCCCGCAAGAAAATACCGCGCAACTGCGCAGCCTCCAGATTCTTTTTTGCGAAGGCCTGGAGGGAATACGAAGGAGGAGATATATATGAAGACTGGTACTGTATTACCGGCTGCCCTGTTATTATTCATATCCTTGTTCCCGTTTTCCACGAACCTTTCGGCCCAGACAATGCCCACCAGCCGAGGAGATATGAACTCCATAATCGGAGAAGAACTCATGATCCCTGAGCCCCGGGCCTACACGATAAACGTTGATCAGGCGGTTGAACTGGCAATGGAATACAACCTGACCCTGGTTGGAGATAAGGCCGGGCTCAAGACCACCAAACGAACAAGGGACACCGCCTGGAACGTACTGATTCCATCGGCTACAGCATCCACCACCCTGCGGCGTTTCAGCGAACCCGCAGGCCTGCCTCTGGAGGAACGCTACGGAAGCCTGGGGGCGGGGCTCAGCTTTTCCCTGACCCTTACCCCTCAGCTCTGGTACGCCTTCCGCAAAACCGTCAATGACTATGACCATGGCCTTATGGAACTGGATCAGGCCAGGCAGGATTTGACGGTGAACATCAAAAAGCAGTTTTACTCCCTGTTGACCCAGCAGGAGAATATCAAGATTCTTGAATTGCAGCAAAGATCTCTGGAAAAACGTTCCCAGCAGGCGGACACGAACTACAACTTTGGTTTAGTGGATGAATACACCCGCCTCAGCGCTCTGGTGGCCCTGGAGAACTTTAAACCCCAGGTCGAAATTGCCCGGGATGAATACGAACAGTCCCTGTTGGGATTCAAACTAAGTCTGGGAATAAACCTGGATTCCCGCGTAGAGCTGGACGGCAGAATAGAAGCGGAACCACGCACCTTCGACGCTGACAGACTGATCGGTAAATACATGCTGGATCGTCTGGATATTCGATCCCTGGTCGTACGCCTTCAGGGAATAGACAACAACAGAAAGCTTGCCTCCTCCGGGTATCTCCCCAGTTTAACCCTGGGTTACAACCTGGACAACTCCTTTAATCTCGATCCCTGGTCGGACCTCTCCTTCGCCGGGGACGACTGGAGCGACAGCCGCACCTTTTCACTGACTTTTTCCATGTCCTTAAGTGAACTCTTGCCCGTTTCTGATACGACAAACAAGGTCAGGGCGGCGGAGGACGGCCGTGAAGCCCTCAGGGCCGGCCTTGCGCAGGCACTGCAGACAGCAGAGGTGGAAATACTCACCACTGTACAGACAATTAATAAATCGGTGCAGCTGATCAAAGCAAAGGAACTCAACGTGGAGCTTGCCCAACGCGCCTATAACCTGGCCGAGGAAGCCTACAATGCCGGGGGAAAATCCCTGCTGGATGTGGAGGACGCGGAAGACAAGCTGCAGGAAGCCCGTTTTGAACTTCTGCGGGAAAAGGTGAACTATATAAACGGAATTATCGACCTTGAAGCCGCGGTCAACCGCCGCATCGACGAAATAGAGATCGCGGACTAAAAAGAACAAAGAAGAGAAAAGAAAGGAAAAATCTATGAGAACAAAAAAACTACAAAAGCTGTCCGCCGCAGCCGCCCTCGCGGTAATCCTGCTGCTGACCGCCTGCCAGGGTAAAGGTCCGGGAGAGGCAGAAGAAGCAGAGCAGGAAGAGCCTCTCTTCGCCGTCAATGTAACCAGAGCCGTCGAGGGTCAGCTCTATGATTACCTTGAGGTAAATGGAGACGTGGTAGCCCAATCCAGTGTGGACATTTATGCCGATACCAGTGGAAAACTGTTTCGCCTGAATGTAACCGTGGGGGATTATGTATACAAGGACCAGGTAATCGCCGAGGTTGATCCCTCGCGTCCCGGTCAGACCTTTGCCGTCAGTCCGGTCAAGAGCCCCATATCCGGCACCATAACCCGTACCCCCTCGGATATCGGAGCATCAATTACCCCGACAATCCCGGTTGCCACAGTAAGCAAGGTAGACAGCCTGGAAATTAATACCGGGGTCGCCGAGCGTTATATTTCCCGGGTCCGAAAGGGCCAGGAAGCCCTGGTTGAACTGGAAGCCTATCCTGACCACCGTTTTCGGACTTACGTAAGCGAGATCAGCCCGGTAGTAGACCCGCTTACCCGTATCTTGTCCGTGACCCTCGCTTTCCAGAAGCAGGATCAGCGGATCAAGGCAGGAATGTTCGCCAAGGTAAAGATCATCGTCGATGATAAACAGAATATCGTGAAAATACCTTCGGAGTGTATGGTCGAACGTCAGGAGATCAATTTTGTCTTTGTCGTGAACGACGAATCCAGGGTCGAAGCACGGGAAGTTGTTCCCGGGATTCTGATCGACGAGAAACTTGAGGTAGTAGAAGGCTTAAGAGGCGGGGAGACCGTTGTTATCCGCGGCCAGACCCTGTTGGAAGATCAGGCAAAGGTCCGGATTATCGAAGAAGTACCAGCCCTGGAAGAGGCTGACAACATCCGATAAGCTCCGGAACAAAGAAAGGATTACCCTATGAGTATAACAAAAACCGTCGTAGGCCGCCCCACAACGACGGCCATCGTTTTCGTGCTCCTGATTGCTCTCGGTTTTTATGCAATAACCGACCTGGCAATCGACCTCTATCCCGATATTGAACCCCCGGTCCTTCTGCTCTTTACCGACTACAGCGGTGCCGGTCCGGAAGAGGTGGAAAAGCGAATTACCCGTCCTCTGGAAGGAGGCTTAAGCAACGTGAGCAACATTGAAGAGATCAGCTCGACATCGGCGGAAGGCAACAGCATGATCGAGATCGAGTTTACCTGGGGCACCGATATGGCAGAAGCCGCCAACGATGTCCGGGACAAACTGGAGTTTGTAAAGGATCTCCTCCCCAGTGAAGCCTCCACACCGCAGATATTCAAGTTCGACCCGTCCATGATTCCCATAATGTACCTGAATGTCAGCGGAAACAGGTCACCTGAAGATCTGCGGGAAATCGCGGAAAAAATCATTCAGCCCCGGATAGAGCAGGTGGAAGGTGTCGCCCTGGTTAGCGTTTCAGGCGGCAGAGAACGGATTATCCGGGTGGAAGTCCCCCAGAACCGGCTTGAAGCCTATAACCTGACCCTGACACAGATTCAGGGAATGCTGCAGCAGCAGAACGTTTCCCTCTCCGGTGGGTCAATCGGTGACGGCAATATTAATTACCTTATTAGTACCGCCGGGGATTTTCAGTCAATCGACCAGATCCGCAACTCCGTTATAGCCTACAGGGCAGGCTCCACGGGCGAAACCGCTGCTTCAGGCGGCAATCCCACTCGGACTGTACGTCTGGGAGACATAGCCCGGGTCTATGACGGATACGCCGACGAGACCAACGCGATCTTTATTAACGGCCGGGACGGGGTGTTCCTGACAGTCCAGAAACAGAGCGGAACAAACTCCGTCAGGACCGCCGACAACGTACTGCAGAGAATAGAGCGCCTCAACAGTGAACTCCCGGCGGGAGTTGCGATTGCTGTAATCTATGATACGACCAAGATTATCCGCGCTTCCTTGCGGCAGGTCTCAAGTTCCGCCATAACCGGCGGTGTGCTTGCGATTATTATACTGCTTCTCTTCCTGCGCAGTTTCCGGACGACCCTGATTATCGGCCTTACTATTCCCATCTCATTTGTTATTACCCTGATGCTGATGTACTTTGCCGGTCTGACGCTGAACATTATGACCCTTTCGGGTCTTGCTCTGGGAATTGGTATGCTGGTGGATAACTCCATTGTTATTCTGGAAAACATCTTCCGCTACCGGGAAAAAGGGGCAAAACTCAACACATCCGCGGTAATCGGGACCCAGGAGATGATCAACGCCATCGTTGCCTCCACCCTGACAACCATCTGTGTCTTTGCCCCCCTGGCAATCTTCAAGTCCCAGCTGGCGATGATCGGCGAGCTTTTTTCCGGACTCTCCTTTACGGTGGTAATATCCCTGCTCTCATCCCTTGCGGTGGCCATGTTCCTGGTACCGGTGCTCTCCAGCCGATATCTTCCTATCCGGTCCAACCGGCAGCGTCCCCGCAAAGGACTCTCCAAAGCGATCGATGAGTTCCTGGGGGGACTTTTCGAAGCCCTGGACAGGGTGTACAAACGCGCCCTCACCCGGGTGTTGCGCCATAAACTGCTGACAATCATCATCGTGGTACTTATTTTCGGGGGCAGCCTGGGGCTTCTTACCATTGCGAGCTATGAGTTTATGCCGGAGATGGACGACGATTTTATTGAACTCAGCGTCGAGCTTCCCCTGGGCACCAAGCTTGATATAACCAAGGACGTCATGCGCCGTCTCGAAACAATCACCAGAAACGAGATCCAGGCCTATTCCAGCCTGATAGTTTCCGCTGGAGAAAGGAGCTTCTTCGGATTCCTCGGCAGCGTACAGACCCACAAAGGCACCTTAAGCATTACCCTGCCTCCCTATGCGGAGAGGGTGGAAACATCCACCGAGGTTGAGCAGATCCTCCGCTCGCATTTTGACGAGTTCCCCTCAGCGGTTTTCGAATTCACCGCCGGAGGGCCCGGAGGCGGAGGAACCCCCATTGATGTTCTGGTTAAGACCGACGACATGGACCTGGGAAAAGAGACAGCTTACCGCATCCGCGACCTTATAAAAGAAGAAATTCCGGAGATTACCGAACCGGTTGTCTCCCTGCAGGAGGGACTGCCGGAGCTGGATATCGTAATTGACCGCGCCCGGGCTTATGAGCTGGGTTTGACCATGGCAACCATCGGCCAGGAGATTCGGGCAAATATCGAGGGGGTCGTAGCCTCCCGCTATAACGACGACGGCGACGAATACGACATTGTCGTGATTCTTCCCGAGGAGGACCGCAACGAGATCCCTGACCTGGACAAGATCTTTGTGGTCAACTCCGCGGGACAGCATATTCCCCTGGCGAGTTTTGCCTCTACCAGAAAAACCACCGGACCTGTAAGCATAAACCGGGAAAACCAGACCCGGACTATCCATGTCCAGGGCGGCATGGCCCCAGGGGCAAAACTACAGAAGGTTGAACTCCAGCTCAGGAAGCTGATCGCAGACCGGATTCCGGTCAACGAGAACGTTGTGCTGGAATACTCCGGGGATTATGCGGAATTGATGGAATACGGGTTAAAGTTCGTGGTGATTCTGATCATCTCCATACTGCTGGTCTTCGGTGTCATGGCGAGTCAGTTTGAATCCTTTCTGGACCCCTTTATAATCTTCTTTACCATTCCCCTGGTCCTGGTAGGAGTAATCCTGATTTATACTGTGACCGGGCAGAGTTTCAGCATCTTTACCGCAGTGGGACTGGTCATGCTGGTGGGGATTGTCGTTAATAACGGCATTGTCCTTGTAGACTACACCAATCTGCTGCGCAAGCGGGGAATGTCCATTATCGAAGCCTGTGTCGAAGCCGGCGGCAACCGTCTGCGTCCGATTCTTATGACCAGTCTTACCACCATTTTGGCCCTGGTGCCCATGGCCTTCTTTCCCGGAGAAGGAGCGGAGCTGGTTCAGCCCATAGGAAAGACCGTCGTCGGGGGGCTCTCCGTCGCGACCCTGCTGACCCTCTTCCTGGTCCCGGTTCTTTATGCCCTGTTTAATGGCCGGGCGGAAAAACGGGCCCTCAAAAGGAGAACCAGATCATGAAAAGAATAGAGATTATAGCCAACCGCTCCATTGAGGGAGACCTGCATGACGCCTTAAAAGAAGCGGGAGCCGCGCGGCACTATACCAAGATTCCTCTTGTTCACGGGGTCGGAAGTTCCGGCCCCCGTATGGGAGACCACATCTGGCCAGAGGAAAACTTTATCCTGCTTGTCTACTGCGATAACGAGGAAGCCGCTAAAATCCGCTCGGTAATTGAAGACATAAAGGGGTTCTTCAAGGAGGAAGGAATAAAACTCTTTGAAATGGAATGCGGGTAATATAAGCTGAGTCTACAGGTCCCCGGCAAGAATGGCCTCAAAAAGAGGCCATTCCGTGCAGCCCCGTAAACGGCCCCAGAACTCCATTGCTGCGGCCGTGTCGTCGGCGCCGTGTTTAAGGTAGCCGAAGTAGAGCTTCATTTTGCCCAGAACCCACGAGGCGTCAGCACCGTTTTTAAGGAATTCTTCGGAAAGTACCCCCAGGAAAGCGGCAATATCCTTCATGCAGAACTCCAGGGTTTCGCCGCTTCTGATCTCCCGGGCCAGAACCGGACGGGAAAGATACCCCCGACCCAGGAGCCAGCCCGCTGTCTCCGGATATTCCTCCGCCAGACGCCGCAAATCTTCTCTGCTGCGGATATCACCGCTGTACAAAAGGGGATGCCGGCACTCACCAAGAAAAGCGCCGTATGCGGCCGTGTCGGGAGTACCCCGGTACATCTGTCGGCCGGTACGCGGGTGGAGCACCACAAAATCCAGGTCAAAGGAGTTCAGGACCTGTAGTACCTCCCGCCACTCATCCTTCTCCTCAAGACCCAGACGAAGTTTTACCGAGAATGCCGGCAGACCCTCCCGGCAGGCCCGGGACAGGACCTTTTTAATAAGGTGTGGATGGGGCAGTATGCCGGAACCCCGCTTTTTACGGGTAATATTCGGAATGGGGCAACCGATGTTCCAGTTAACCTGGGTATAACCCAAACCTGCACAGGCCCGTGAGACTTCTGCAACCCCTTCGGCATCGGCACCCAGAATCTGGGGAATCAGCGGCTCCTGCCCGTTTGCCTCGGGCAGGATATCCCGCAGGTGATACGCATAGCGTTTTAAACCCCGTATGGTCCCGATAAAGGGGGCAATAGCCCCGTCCAGGCCGCCGAACATCTCCGCAACAACCCGTCGATACACTGCAGTGGTAATACCCTCCAGGGGTGCGAGAACGAGGAGATGGGAGTTTTTAGCGGAGGGCGCTAAGCGTAACGGCGCAGGATTACCCACAGCGAAGAGAGCACGATCAGGTCCGGCGCCATGGCATGGAGCCACACAAGGGCGTCCGGCCGCAGAAAACCGTTAAGAAAGTAGTAGAGAACCATTCTTGCAGCCCAGAGTACAAAAACAAAGAGAACTGCGAAAAAGAGGGTCCGGTTGCGAATTAATAGAAAGAGCCCTACAAGCAGGATGGTCCCGGAAATAAGTTCCGCCACCGCGATTACAATGGTTATCACATTGTTGCCGCCGCCAAAAATATCATTCACAAATCGTGAAAGCTTGCTCCCCGTGGACGCATAATCCATGATTCCCAGAAGTCCGGAAACAATCAAAAATAGCGAGACCGCGAGCTGTAAAAAAAAGATACCATCGACGGAATTTCCCCGATTAGCCATATTCACTCCTGTTACTTGTTGTATCTATAATAGTATTCTAGCTGCCCTTGTTGGGCAAGACCGGATAGCTTTTTACCTCGCAGCGTGCAGCAAACTCCTCAATAGCAAGGGGTTTGTCAAAAAGGTAGCCCTGATATATGTTGCAGCCCGCTTCCTGCAGAAACTCAAGCTGGTCCATGGTTTCCACCCCTTCTGCCACAACAGAAAAACCGAGGTCATGAGAGAGTCCGATAATCGCGTTGATGATTGTCGATGATTTGCGGCTGAAATTCAGGTTTTCCAGAAAGGACTTATCGATTTTGATGGTTCCAACAGGAAAATCCTTGATCTTTTTCAATGAAGAATAGCCGGTACCAAAATCGTCAATGGCGATACTGACTCCCATATCCTCCAATTGCGACAGTTTTTTCTCCGCTTCGTCCTGGTTCCGCATAATACCGGTCTCGGTAATCTCCAGCTCAAGCAGTGCGGGATTAAAACCGGTTTTCTTCAGTGCCCGCTGAATGTCCCGCACCAGATCCGGATGCCCGAACTGGAAAGGAGAAAGGTTCACCGCCAGGACAAGGTCTTCTCCTCCCGCAATCGCACAGCGCTGCCACTCCCGCAAAGCAAGCTCCAGAATCTCTCTGCCAAAGGGAATAATAAGTCCGCTGCTCTCGGCAACAGGAATAAACTGGTCCGGAGAGATCATTCCCAGCTCAGGAGAGTTCCAGCGTGCCAGAGCTTCGGCTCCTACGATAGAGCCCTGCCGGTCAACCTTGGGCTGAAAAAGAGCGTAAAACTCATTCCCCCCCAGAGCCTGTTCAAAACGCCGTTCCAGGGTTCTGCGGGCCTGAATGGAGCTGTGAATCCGCCGGTTATACATCTGGTAGGTCGATCGTCCCCGCTCCTTGGCCATAAAGAGGGCGGTTTCGCTGTTCTTTATCAGCATCTCCTCGTTAAAACCATCATCGGGATACACTGCCACCCCTATACTGACGCTGACCCGGATTCGCTCTCCCAGAATGGTAACAGGTTCGGCAAACAGGTCCAGGGTTTTTTTAACGATGTCCAGTACATGCTCCGTACGACTTACATCCGTCAGCAGCACACCGAACTTGTCTCCCTCCAGGCGGGAAACCGAATCGTCCCGACGAAAGGACTTGGAAAGGATCTTCCCGATTTCCATCAACAGCCGGTCGCCAATCTTGGGACCAAAAAGATCGTTGACCTCCTTAAAACGGTCAACTCCGAAACAGAGAACTGCAAAGGTAGTGGAGCGCCGCTTTATATGCCGCAGCTCAAGCCCGAGGCGTTCGAAAAACATCCTGCGGTTCGGCAGGCGGGTAAGGTAGTCGTAGTGTTCGTAAAACTGAGCCTTCGCCTCCGCCACCTTTCTGGCGGAAATATCCCGCAGGGTGATAATAACCCCGGAAATGCGGTGGTTGTTCAGCTGGTTATTGCAGTTAGCCTCCATGTGGACCCACTCGTCATCGAAGTTGCGCAGACGGAAGTCAAGGATGTCAAAGGTTGAGGCTTCAGTAATCCCCGTTAAATAAATGGCGGAAACCCGATCCACGTCTTCCGGATGTACCAGATCACGCAGATTATTTGCGTTCAGTATCTCCGTCCGGTAGCCCAGCAGGGGCAGAACAGCCCCCCCGGCATACTCTATCACCATTGATTCATTGGCGACCAGAGTTATCTCCCGACTCAGCTCTACCATGGCCTTGAGCTTCTCTTCGTTGCCCAGCAGCCGTTCTTCGTAGCGCTTCCAGTGGGAGATATCAAAGAGGGTAATGACAAAATACCCGGCATCCACATAATCGCCGACCTGCAGGACAAGGTTGCGGTGCAGTCCGTTCCGGTCGATAATGCGTATCTCGTACTGATCAGGAACGTCCTTGTCTCCTGCCAGGCGTCTTCGGTGATAGTATTGAATCTTCTGATAATCTTCCTGAACAATCAGTTCGTTCCAGTGAACAGCCCCGCTTATAAAAAGTTCACTGGGATATCCGGTTACTTCGGCAACGGAATCGTTAATATAGACAAGATCGAGCTTCGCGTTCATAACAGCAATTATCACAGCCTTAGACTGTGATAAAACGCGGCGATAAAAGTGCGGTGTTTCCCTAAGCTGCGAACTCACGCTATGCAATCCTTTATGATACGATTAACGGCATAGTCAGGCATAAGATTGAGCCCTTAAAGGCCATGTTTCCGCCGGATTTTACCCCGCGTGTTGCCCGCCGGTGGCACCAGACACTGTCTGCCGTGCCCGATAAGGTTCTTTCTTCCGGCTTTGATCAAAGCCTTGCGCACCAGTTCGGCGTTCTCCCGCCGGTTAAACTGAAGCAGCGCCCGCTGCATGCGCTTTTCTTCCGGATCTGTCGGTACATAGATTTTTTTCATTGTCCGCGGATCAATTCCAGTATGGTACATACAGGTGGAAATTGTTCCGGGGGTAGGATAAAAGTCCTGGACCTGCTGTGGTATAAAACGCTGCTCCTTGAAAAAGAGGGCCAGCTCAACCGCGTCCTCCAGTGTCGATCCTGGATGGGAAGAGATAAAATAGGGAACCATGTACTGCTTTTTTCCGAGTTCCGTGTTTATCTGGTCAAAGCGTTTCTTGAATCTCAGGTAGACCCGGTGATCAGGTTTGCCCATGGCCTCAAGGACCCTGAAAGAGACATGCTCCGGTGCGACCTTCAGCTGGCCGCTTACATGATGTTCGCACAGCTCCCTCAAGAAACGCTCATTCCCCTCGGCAAGCAGATAATCAAAGCGGATACCCGAACGGATAAAGACTTTCTTTACCCCAGGGAGGCTCCGCAGTTTCTTTAGAAGATTTACATAATCCGAATGGTCGGCATCCAGGGCCGGGCAGGGCTTCGGGAAAAGGCACATCCGGTCTGTGCAGGTCCCCGAAGTCAGCTGCTTTTTACAGGAAGGATGTCGAAAGTTCGCCGTCGGGCCGCCGACATCGTGGATATATCCCTTAAAGCCGGGATGCCGGGTAAGGTCTTCCGCTTCCTCAATCAGGGATTCATGGCTGCGGGCCTGGATTACCCTTCCCTGATGAAAGGTCAGGGCACAGAAACTGCATGAGCCGAAGCAGCCGCGGTTCGAAACCAGGCTGAATCGGACCTCCTCGATCGCCGGCACCCCCTGGGTGTACATTGGGTGTGGTTCCCGGGTAAAGGGCAGGGCATAGACCCGGTCAAACTCCTCCCGTTCAAGGGGCTTCTGGGGAGGCAGCTGCAGCACGCCGTTTGTTCCGTAGGCTTCGTAGAGGGGGCGGGAATTAAAGGGATCCGTGTTGCGTAACTGGATGCTGAAGCTCTCGGTAAAGGAACGGCGGTTCTCCTTAATGCGGTCGTGCTCTGGCAGCCGGATAGTACCATCCGGAAGCGAATCCGGCTCGACTCGGACCACAGTGCCGGGGACATCCTTTATCTCCCGGATGTGTTCTCCCCCGTCCATACGCCGGGCGATTTCTACAATGCTCTTTTCTGCCATGCCGTAGACCAGCAGATCAGCCTTGGAGTCCAGGAGCAGAGAACGCCGCAAGGAATTGCTCCAGTAATCGTAATGGGCCAGACGCCTCAAGGATGCCTCGATTCCGCCGATGATGATGGGCATGCGTTTGTAGGCCCGGCGTACCAGATTGGCATAGACAATCGAGGCCCGGTCCGGCCGCTGTCCCCCCTCTCCTCCGGGAGAATAGGCGTCGTCCCTGCGCGGCTTTTTTGCTGCGGTATAATTGGCCACCATGGAATCAAGATTCCCCGCAGTAACCAGAAAACCCAGACGGGGACGGCCCAGTACCGTTAGACTTTCCGGGGATCGCCAGTCGGGCTGTGGAATAATCCCTACCCTGAATCCCTCCGCTTCAAGTACGCGGCCGATAATAGCGGCCCCGAAGGAAGGATGATCGACATAGGCGTCGCCGCTGACAAGGATAAAATCGCAGCGGTCCCAGCCGCGGCCTGATAATTCCTGCGAAGTGCAGGGCAAAAAAGGTATCATGCAGGGCAAAGTATGACAAAAAAAGAGAGAATTATCCAGAGAACTCCAGAGGCCTATATTCTTTCAAGGTCCTCCCTGGTGTGCTCGCTGGTCACATCTCCCGTGTTCAGTGTTCCCCCGGGTTCGAACATCATAATCCTGGCTTCTGCATCTGCATGGGGTCTGTGCAGAACCCCCCGGGGTACAACAATCATCTCGCCCTCCGCCACAGGAACCTGCCGGTCTTCAAAATCCATCCGTATGGCTCCCTGAACGACAAAAAAGAGCTCGTCCGTCTCCTCGTGCCTGTGCATCGGGAAATCCCCCTCTATACGGGCAATCTTAACCTGATACTCGTTTACCTGGGCGACAATCTTTGGGGCCCACTGTTCACTGAACAAACTGAATTTTTTCTGAAGATTTATCCTTTCCATCTTGTCCTCTTTTACGTATGATGTTGTGCAATTTCCAGAGCCGGAGAAGTCAATGATTATACTCCGAGATTTCCAAAATAATAACAAAAGAAGTACATTATAGAAACATAAAAAGATCAGCATATACGGAGGAATTAGTATGAATGAATCATTGCACACCTATATGAGAGTCGGCATCATACATTTTATGGCGTATCCAGAGGCCGGGAGCGGCCAGGGCGCCATTGACGAGACTGTACGAAAGATCGCCATGGACGATTATTTTGACGCCATCGAAATAACCTGGATCAAAGACGACAAGGTCCGCGAAAAAGTCAGGCAGCTTCTTGCCTCGGCGCACATTGATACCGCTTTCGGCGCTCAGCCCATGCTCCTGTCACAAAAGCAGAACGTCAATTCCCTGGACGAGGGGGAGCGCAAAAAAGCGGTGGATACCGTCAAGGCTGCCATCGACGAAGCCTATGCAGTCGGGGCTGAAGGCGCGGCCTTTTTAAGCGGCAAATACGAGGAAGCCAGCAAGGAAGAGGCTTTCCAGGCCCTGCTGAAATCAACGAGAGAAATCTGCGCCTACGCGAAGTCCAAGGGCGATATGAAGATAGTCCACGAGGTCTTTGACTATGATGTCGACAAGGCAAGCCTCATCGGTCCGGCCTCTCTGGCGAAGCGCTATGCCGAGGAAATAAAAGCGGAGTATGACAATTTCGGACTTATGGTAGACCTGAGTCACATTCCCCTGCTCCACGAAACCATTAAGGAATCGTTGCTGCCCATCAAGGAACACCTGGTCCACGCCCATATGGGAAACTGCGTCATGAAGGACCCCTCCATGCCTGCCTACGGAGACCAGCATCCCCGCTTCGGGTTTCCCAACAGCGAGAACGACGTTGACGAACTCGCAGAGTACCTGCAAGCCCTTAAGGACATGGGTTTTCTGAACAAGAAGAAGCCCCCAATCCTGAGCTTCGAAGTCAAACCGACCGCCGGGGAAGACCCTGACGTGGTTATTGCCGGCTCCAAACGGGTCCTGAACCGGGCCTGGGCACTGGTAAAGTAGATTACGCGACCCATTATGCCGGTGTAGTCTTTTTCGGACTGCACCGGCTTTTTTCTTGATCAGGTAAAAATCAGTACATGCGGCACAACAGCTGCCGTTGTTGTTTCCGCACAGTTTAAGATACTGATCTAAAATAGTGAAACTTTTCCTTGACAGCAGGGAAAAGCCGCTTTAGAGTATTTTTATGGCCTTTTACTGGTATACAATATGTTTTTATTTGTATGGTATCAATGTTACCCCTTTGTATACACATGCCATTTTTAGTTTACAAAACGGAGCGAGTTCATCGGAATGAATAAAAACCAGATAATCGAAGATGTAAAAAGGAAAATCCGGGATGAAGAGTTCCTTCCTGGTGCATACCTGATTGAACGCGATCTTTGTGAGCACTACGGCATCAGCAGAACCCCCATGCGGGAGATTCTCTTCAGCCTTGTGAATACCGGTCTTGTGGTGCAGCAAAAAGGAAAAGGCTTCTCAATACGAAAACTCGATATAAAGCAGCTTTTCGAAATTTTCGAAGCCCGGGAAAGCGTAGAAGCCATGGCGGCCAAGCTGTGCTGTCAAAAGGCGACGAAAATGGATCATAAAAAGTTTCTGGAAATACGAGAGCAGCTTGAAGCCCTTGATGCCGACGCTCATGCCGAAGAAAGCATCAGACTTGGCCGGGTTATGCATAAAAAGATCATAGAAACAGCAGGGAATTCCCTGCTGTCGGAGTTTCACGAAAAGCTTAACAATATGGTCACCCTGACAGCCAATATGACAAGAAAGATTTCAGGAATAGAGGTCGATTCACGGATGTACCACATCTACATAATCAATTCGATCCTGGAAGGAGACGAGGACAAGAGCGAGCAGTACATGCGGGAGCATATCATCATGACCTGTCAGCATCTGCTCCACTCTCTATATCCGAATTACAGCGGTCTGCCGGTTGGCAGCGGCACAAATTAGTTCCTTTACCCGGAATACGGGAAAAATATACACCCTAAGAGGAGGGATATTATGAAAGCCATGAAAATTCTCATGCAGATCGCACTTGTTCTGCTCCTTTCATCCACGCTGATCTTTGCCGAAGGTTCAAAAGAGAGCGGTGGAGCGGATCAGACCTATGAAATGTCGATTTCCTACGGCGGAGCATCCGGTGGAGAAGACGACATTTCCGCCAAAGAGTTCAAGAAGAGAATCGAGGAAAAATCCAACGGCCGTATTCAGGTCAAACTGTACGGCAACGAACAGCTTGGTAAAGAGGTTGATATCGTCAACATGCTCGAGCTGGGCAATGTGGATATGGCAATTATGGGAACCACCGTACATCAGCAGGCCGCGCCTGAGTATAACATCTGGAGTGCTTACTACATCTTTAAGAACAGCGATGAGGTTATGCACATCCTGAACGGCCCTATCGGCGACCGTGTCGAAAAAGCAATGCTTGCCAACAAAGATATCCGCATAATCGGTTACGGCCTTCGCGGGCCTCGGCACCTGACCTCTAAGCGTCCTATCCGAAACGCTTCAGAAGTCAAGGGTCTTAAAATCCGTATTCCTCTGCAGCCTATCTACGTAGAAAGCTGGAAGGCCCTCGGTGCTCAGCCCCAGGCCATCGCCTACGGAGAACTCTACATGGCTCTGCGGCAGGGAATCGTCGAAGCCCAGGAAAACCCCCTGGCCTATATCTACGCTCCCCACTTTGACGAAGTCCAGGACTACGTTAACCAGACTGCCCACCAGCGTGCCTTTTTTACCTATGTTGTAAGCGATAAGTTTTACCAGAAGCTTCCCGCGGACCTTCAGGACCTTATCATCGAAGAAGGTAAAGGCATTACCCAGTTCCACAACGAACTACAGGCTGCGGGGGAAGAAGACTACAAGAAGAAACTCCAGGAAAAAGGAATGGAGTTTATCGAAGTAGATGTAGACTCTTTCCAGCAGGCCCTCAAAGACATTCCCAACCAGTTTGCCGACAGCTGGGTACCCGGGCTTTACGACGACATCAAGGCTGAAATCTCCAAGATGTAGTCACCGGTTATTCATCCTGGTATTACAATACAAGCTGCCGTCCAGTACGGCAGCTTTCTTTGTAGAAGACAAAGCTCTACATACAGGTAAAGCTTTTCATTCGAATCGATAAAACGGGGTTTCACAAGAAACATGGAAAAGAAACTTGTTCGCATTCTCGAGATTATCTGCGGTGCATTCCTGGTAGCCATGGTCGCGCTCCTGTTTGCGCAGGTTGGTACTCGATACATTCTCCAGGGATCACTGCTCTGGGCCGGAGAAATAGCCGTCTGGTTCTTCGTCTGGATAACCTACCTGGGAGCGGTAATTCTCTATATCAACAAGAAGCATATTGTCGTCGACATCCTGACCACATTTTTACCGGAAAAGGTGAATAAAACGATCGAGATGATCTCTTCAGTTATTATTCTCATCTTTTTACTAATTGTTTTTAAGGAATCGATTCCGGTGGTTATATCTTACTCAAAACAGACCGCTACTTCTGTAGCGCTTTCCAAGAAGTATCTTTTTTCTTCTTTGTCAGTGTCTACCGGGTTAATGATTCTTTATACCATCTACTCATTCATTCATAAACTCAGGAGGCACTAGTATGCTGACGGTAGTATTATTAACAATGCTTTCGGGGTTTCTTCTGGGTATTCCTGTTGCAATCACCCTGGGGCTTGCAACCCTTTCCTATTTTTTCATGAATCCCGGCCTTCCCATGGTAAATATCCCCCTGCGCTTTGTAACCGGTGCCGAGTCCTATACCCTGATGGCCATTCCCCTCTACATGCTGGCCGGGAACATCATGAACAGTACCGGTGTTACCGACAAGATCTTCCGTTTCACCAGAGCCCTTGTCGGTCATTACACCGGAGGAACGGCTCAGGTAAACATTCTGGCCAGCTTTATTTTTTCCGGCATGTCCGGTTCTGCCCTGGCAGACGCAAGCGGAGTGGGAAAAGTGCTGATCAAGGCCATGGTGGATGAAGGCTATGATGTTGAGTTCAGCGCTGCAGTAACCGGAGCCTCAGCAACCATCGGCCCGGTGTTTCCCCCCAGCATTCCCATGGTCCTGATCGGAGGAGTAGCGGGAATCTCTGTTGGAAAGCTTTTTATCGGAGGAATCATCCCCGGAATCATGTTGGCAATTTACATGATGGTTCTGGTTTACATTATTTCAAAAAGACGCAATTATCCCAGAAGGAGCAAAGCAAACTTACCTGAGCTCGGTAAGGAGTTTTGGGGCGCCCTGCCGGCCCTTTCTACTCCGGTTGTTATTCTGGGCGGAATCCTTGGCGGCCTCTTTACTCCCACCGAAGCCGGAGTTGTCGCCGTCTTTTATGCTCTGGTAATCGGCATATTCGTCTACAAACAGCGGGATTTCAGAAAATTTTTTGAGATGTTCGTTGATACTGCAAAGGGAACAGCCAGTATCATGTTTATAGTTGGTGCAGCCTACTCCCTTGCATGGGTATTTTCGAAAGAACAGGTCGGGATTCTGCTGACTGATGGAATAACGACGCTTTCTTCCAATCCTACGGTTGTGCTTATCCTGATTCTTCTCGGATTCCTGGCAGCGGGCTGCGTTCTGAACCCTTCGGCAAATATTATTATCTTCGTACCCATGTTGATGCCCCTGGTAACCAGCGTAGGAATCGACCTTGTTCACTTTGGCGTTCTGGCAACACTGGTACTGATGATCGGCCTGGTAACCCCGCCTTTGGGATTAAGTATGTTCATAATATGCGAGATAACGGGGTTAACGACGATGCAATTTACCAAAGGAATGCTTATTTTCTTTGTTGCCCTTCTTGCAGTCGTTGTAACCATGATCTTTTTCCCGGCGACAATCACCTGGCTGCCTCAAGTCATTATAGGCGGATAAAAATCGCAGCACAGGACATAACTTGGGGGCCGGCTTATGCCGGCCTTCAGGCCTGCTTTATGCTTACTCTATTATAGTAAACAAATGTTCTTCTTTGTCGTAGTTAAAGATTTCTCCCGTCTCGATTATATAGTACCAACCAAGAATATTTATCTCCTTTTTATTGTACCGCTCCAGTATATAGGGATAACTCAGGAGATGATTCATCTGCTCAACAATGTTCAGCTGTTCGGTAACCCACTCACGCTTTACCGTATCTTTTACCAACTCAGGATCCTTTTCTATTCTTTCCTTTACCGGCCGCACGAGCTCCAGCCATTTTCTGGTATGAGGCGTCTCTTTCAGTTCATCGTCGCTTAAGTATAAGGCATTGCAGCCGCCGCAGTTGGAATGACCGCATACAATGATATTCTCCACGTTAAGCATTTTTACCGCGTACTCCACTGCAGAAGTCGTTGACAAATACTCCTCGGAAGACCGGTAATAGGGGACAACATTCGCAATGTTACGAATAATGAAGAGTTCTCCGGGTAGTGTTTTTGTAATCAAATGAGGAACAATCCGGGAATCGGAGCACCCGATAAACAACGAATGAGGGGACTGCTTTTTGCCCAGACCTTCGAAAAGCTCGCGAAAATGGTTAAAGTCTTTGGTCGAAAACTCTTTAACACCTTCAAACAGATAATCCATACCCGATACCCGTGCTCCCTGGTTTCAAAGATATATACACAAGTATACAAAAAAACCGGCGAAAAAAACTTCCGCCGGTCGATTACAGCTAAATTTGCTCGTAGTATCAGCGTTTTACCGCGTTGAGTCCGCCGTTTATCTTCAATTCATTTCCGCTGAAATCTGCCTGCAGCGATCCTTCCCAGTAAAACATTGAGCTGGGATCAGCACCATCAGAAACAATATTCCCGGTCTTTTTATCGCTTCCGGGAATGGCCTTACCACCAGCTACGCTTGAACTCCAGACCTTGTTCCAGTCAACGCCGTTTGCCTGGCCGTTGCGGGAGAAATCCCGGGAAATCACCTGAGGGCCCGCGCCCTGGATGAAACCGATGGAACGCTTCTGAAAAGTCCCGTTGGGCAGATTGATCCGTCCGTTACTGTCGGTAACCAGCTTATACGCGGTCCCGCGGTGAACGTACTGAATGGTTATAACACCACTTCTGTCTTTATCAACAGTCATGTTGTCGATTTTGGTCTGATCAGATTCGGCAACAGCGAAAAGCAAAAGACCCCGCAGTGTATCGGGAAGCGCATTTCTCCCTTTCACATCGTAACGATAAGGTTGGAACTTTTCCGTGGATGTTTGAACTGATGCACCGGTTCTGCCGTCGAAGTGATCCTTTTCAACTGCCATGTAACGAATCGGGCCGCTGAAGGTCAAATAATTTGTGCGTGCCGTTCCTGTGATATCGAACTGGTATTCGATAGTCAGATCCTGTGCCGCTACAGTTCCGCCAAGAAGCGCGAAGACAATAAGCGATACAAGAATAAAAAGATGGTTCTTTCTCATTTTCTACCTACCTCCATAGATTACCGTTTCCGGCAATCCCTACTAATTTACTCTATTATCGTTGGTTTTATATGAGTAAGTCAATATATTAGCAGCAACTAATACTGATTATCATTACAGTTTTACTCAAGCTTGTAGCAACAGGACAATTGGAGGGTTAAAAAACGAATCAAGATTTTACCAGTTATGAATTGGGTTCAAGCCACTTGTACATTACCAGTGCATCAAAAAAACCCATAGAAGGATGTTTAAATGCCTTGGGCAGCCTGCCCACAGTCACAAATCCCAGTTTCGTCCAGAGCTTAACCGCCGTGACATTGCTGGAGGAGACAAAGTTAAACTGCATGGCCAAAAAACCCAAATCCAGAGCTACCGCCTGGGAATGCCGGCACAGCTCGGTTGCAATGCCCTGTCCCCTGGCGCGAGAAGCAACCATATAACCGCAGTTGCAGACATGAGCCCCGGGTCCATGATGATTCGGTTTTATATAATAGGTCCCGAGTACTTCTTCGTTTTTTTCCAGGACAAAGGTCTTCAGAGGGATCTTCATCCAAAACTCGTAAGCCTTAGATTTTCCGGTATCCGGATCATAGCCGTAGGTCTCTCCGGCGGAAATTACTTCATGAAAGATGGGCCATATAGCTTCAAAATCCGCAGCTGTCGCTTCCCGAATATCAAATTCCATACAGGTATTATCAATAGCGGGGGCAATTAGTCAACTCAGGTTTACCTGGACAGGACGATATACGACAGAAACTCCTTGCCGGAAGTGCGAGGGAATACCCATCTTATTACACATTGAAGGAAGGATACCAATAGCAAATACCAGACAGACAGCTTTAATAAGTTGCGCATTATAGGGGATGGGAAAAGAGATCACCCTTGTCCTGATAAATATCGCCGGGCATGGCTGCTACGGTGCCGTTGAAGATGTTCCAGAAGCTCAAAGGCTCCGATCCCCGGAAAGCCGAAATCATTGTAAAAGCCGTCAAGGTCAGAAAGCCCCGCACCCGCTACACACCGTTGGAAAATACGCCCATCTCATCCGTCACTCTTGAGATGGCCCCAAAAGCACGCCCTTACGTGAAACTTCCGGTTCCGTACACATATTACGGTTAAAACAGCACGGGCGCCGTTCACCCTTGGCCATCTTATCACAGGCCGCTTCGATTCGACGCATCCGGGTTTCCCGGTTCTTTGTCGATCTTATCCACCGGACCCAGTCCCAGCGCGCCAGGGGTGGAATGTCCTGCCATAGGGTACGGATATTCGGATCAAGCATCAGCGCCTTCTTCAGATCCTCAGGAACATCAGGTTCCGGCCAGTTCGTTGACGGTTTCAGTTCCAGCGCGACAGTGTCTCCCGCGGAAGCTTCAAGCGAATCCTGCAAAGCCTTTTCGACCCTGAACCAGTGACTTCCTTTTCCGTCCGGCTCAAGCACCGCCTTAAACGGTACATTGTTGATAGTTCCTTCAACAAAGGTCAAACCACGGGATGGTAGCAGTGCGCTTGCTGTTTCCGGGATCCGCAGAATTGTCCAGGTTCCTACGAAAAAAAGTGTCGTTTTACAGTGTATAACCGACACATTATGCTGATTTCTGGTATAGGTACTCATAGAAATAAAATATATAGAGCTTTACCTTTAGAAAACAGTTTTGTGCTGGAGCTGGCTGTTTTTATGACAGGGCCAGATTTTCCTGGACTGCTTTCAAACGCTCCGCGAGTTGTGAGAGATGAATTTCCAGATGGTCGATATAATCGGTTACCAAAAAAGACAAAGTCAGCTCTCTTCCGTCGGTATTCCAGCTATTTTCCCTCTTTGAATCATCCATATTTTTAATAATGTGGCAGAGCAGCAAGTTATACTGCTTCCAGAGCTCCAGGATTTGAGGGTACGAATAGGAATTGTATTTGATTATCTTAATCCGGTTGTAATCATATCCCGGAAAATCAAGACTATCGGTTTCCTGCAGCCTGACAAATCGCTGATAATTGTTCGCTGCAGAATCTATAAGGTGTCCGAAAATCTCTTTAATGGACCATGTATCCGGAGAAAGATTTATAGAGCAGATCTCATCCTTAATATCAGTATATTCATAATACGTTTTTTTAATCATTTTCTTTAGTTTCAAGCTTTCTTTCTTCATTTCAACCTCTTTTAAAAATCCTCCTGACATTTCTGCCGATCCCTGCCAGGCATCCATGTCATGTCCGGAACAGCCTGTGCTGCTATTCTGACAATGAACTCATTAAAGAGTAAAAATATTGTGCTTCCTTTGTTGTGTATAAGTTGTACCAGCTTTCCAGGGTCTCAGGTCTGAAAACATTCAACATCCTTAGTATTTCATAAGTAAACTCCAGAGCCCCCAGGCCGGAAGCTGTGATCAGGTATTCGTCCACAATTGCAGGTTTTTCAATATAGTTGCTTTCACCAGAGTATTCGGGACAAACCATTTTTAGAAAACCCTTATCATTGCTTGTGTGCTTCTTGTTGTCTAAAGCTCCTACAGTTGCCAATCCAACTGTCGCTCCGCAGATTGCAGCGACCTTTGCTCCCCTGCTTATTAAGTCCTTTGCGAATAATAATATATTCCTGTTTTCCTCTTCCTGCCAGGTATCACCTCCAGGAAGAATAAGAATATCCTCATGCTGAAACCTTATCTCTTTAATATCGATGTCGGGCGTAATATACAAACCGCCCATAGTACAGATTGGTTCTTTACCGTTTCCTACTGTAATTACCTTACAATCATCGTTTTTATTCCGAAAATATCTTTTACTGTTAAGTTCAGCAGTTAAATACCCTATCTCCCAGTCCGCCAAAGTATCAAGTACGTATAAATAGACATTCATTTTTATTTTTCTCCTTTGTTTTTCCAATCATAATTTACACCACCGTTGAATCTGCTGCACCATGCTCTCTATAACCAGGAAGGTCTTTCTGGATCTCATATTCAAGAAGAATCATACCGCTGGGGTAGACGCTTTGCCTGATCAATGTTAATCGTCTATGCACTGCAGGTGATGGAAAAAACGGGACACCACCCCCCAAAAGTACCGGGATAATTGCCGGCTCAACAGTGTCGACAAGGTTCCATTTCAGAAGCTCAGAGAAAAGTTCTCCGCCTCCGTAAAGCCAGACATCACGGCCAGGCTGCCTGTGCAGCTCGTTGACTCGGTGTTCTAAATCCTTACTGACAACTTCAACTTCCGGGTGATCTTGCTGTCTGAGCTTCCGTGAAGCAACAATTACCTGCTTTCCGCGGAAACTCTCTCCAGCTGCACTGACGATCTCGTACGTGCGCCGCCCCATCAGCAGTGTATCGAACTGGTCGTAGAGTGCATTGAAATCAAACGCGGGCTCCGGTGTTATCCAGTCATAATCATCCTCCGGCCCAGCAATATATCCATCGAGGCTGCACGCCACTTGATACCGGACTTTTCTCATCTGTGGATCACCTCCTTTGCGCGGAGACTGTTCATCCTTTCTCGACATACTCTTTTAACCCGTATGACTTGGATTCCTTCTTTACTTTCCATAATCCTTTCCAAGCTTAATTCTGCATATAAAGATACTAACATACAGAACCAGGAGTAAACTGTTTTTCTTTCAGATAGTATATCTTCAAAGTTTGTCAAAAAGGATTCAACATGTTCATCCTATACCCATTTTTGAATCTCAATAATATTCCCTTCAGGATCTCTGGCATACACAACACTGATTCTCCCAACCCCGGTTATATCAGCCTCAATCAGTTCACCCACCGTTGATCCGCCATGTTTTAATAACAGTTTTAACTTTTCCTCAACATTCTCCACTGCAAAGGCAATATGACCAAAGCCTTCGACATTTATATTTTTTTTGTAATTTTTTATATTTTGATTATACTCAAAAATTTCCAATGTAGGTCCGTCTGAATCATATCCGGGAAGCAGCAGGTGTATACCCTTTATTTGGGATTTATTCAGACCTGTTAGTTTATTCAGCCATAACCCGGACAAATCCCGTTCGGGCGGTTTAGGTTTGCAGTCAAACACTGCAACATAGAAATCAGCTAAAGAACGCCAGTTTCGACTAATCAAATTAACGTGGGAAAATTTTACTTTCATAGTACATGCAGTATGCAAAGGGTTTGTTTTTTTCATTCCAGATCACCTCCGATCTTTTTATTCAGATCACTCGCGGTGCAAAGGCCATCAATAATACCTTCAAGCTCCTTCCGGGTGTCATCAAACAGTCCAACATTATTTGCAAACCGAATATCCTGCGGAAAACAGGTCGCATCCAAGTTCCAACTGACCTCCATTATAATGTTCATCGTTGTTAGCGTCATTCTTATCGTTCTTTAAACTCTGTTTCATTTCCACAAACTTTTTTGATATGAGCTCATTCACTTCCGCTACAATCTATGACCCCAGGCGTTTGCGGAAATACACCATCAGACCCGCTTCATAATTTTTGTCCAGTTGAGATATTCCCAAAGAGTAAAATCATGTTTGTGGTTTACGGTGGCCTCCTCTCGGTGAAGAGAAGCCTTTGACCCTGCCGTATTCATAAAGTACCTGTCCTTTCAAGCAATAGATCACCTATCGGAAGTCTGCATCCTTTCGGATCAGGATAAATTCCCTATCCTCTGCATTACACAAAGGCATTCGCTTTTCCCGATTTCCTTTACCTGCCAGGCTTACCTAGTTCTGCTAAACAACCAATTCGTACCGGGTTAGGGCCGATCTTTACTCCGGAAATCACTCTGTTCATCTGTGGAACTGCATGCAAAGACATTTCCACCCGATTTCTTTGCCGTTTTGGCTGAAGCGTATTAGCCTATTTCGCTCCTCACGTCTTACGAAGCTTACAGTCATTCACATATGTTACCCATACCAATACATTTACCCTGGCAATCATCCGATTTTAGGCTATCAGAATATTTGCTTTTGTCCTTTCAGCTTAATACCCCACCGTTGCCAGTAACGCATTTGAAAGTAGGGTTACTCCAGATGAATGGAGTAGTCCAAAAGTCGATATATAATAATATGCCGACTTAGACAGCTTGCTTAACAGCTTCTTGTGACCTGAGTGGTTTATCAGGACACGTCCAGTCGCACTTGCCTATAACGCCCCGCGAATATGCAAAGTCCTGAGCAACGCGAAGGATTCGGCCGGAGGGACTTGACCCCGCCGCCGCATATTCGCTGTTTTAAGTGATCGTTGCACGGAAAAATTTAAACACTATTGCTCCTTTAAGCATATATATGCTCTTGTATTCGGTATCTCCCCAACTGTATTTACTATTTTAAAGCCAGTTTTCTCCAACATTTTTTCTAAAATCCAATCCCAAGTACTATACTCTTCTTTAACATGAACTAAAGATTCTTCCATCATATGTTTTCCTGCTTTTTCTTCCATAACATCAAGCCATTTAGAAATGTTCTCTTTATGTTCTTCGACTGGAAATGAGAATACAACATCAAAAAGGAAGAACCTTCCACCTGGTTTTAATAATTCATAGATATTTTTAAGCGCTATCAATTTCCAGAAATCGGGTAAATGATGCAATACTACATTAGAAATTACGACATCAACTGGTTCTGAATTATGTTCATAGGATAAAAGCCCACCACAAACTGGAAATACATTGTGGATATTGTTATGAGATATTTTCCTTTTACATAAATCAATCATTTTAGCGGAGATATCTACGGCAACCAATTTTTTACAATGTTCAGCAACATTTATTGCTATCTCACCACTGCCACAACCAAGATCTAAAACGGTGTCCTCTTTGGTTATTTTCACTGCTTGTATTATTTTTATAGCTTCATTCTGGTAATCTCTAAATCTTGTATGCTGATCATCATATTCATTCACAACGTTCTGATCTGAATAATTCACTCCTGAATGTGTCGCCTCATCATAGTACCATATAGGTATTTTTTTCATAGAAACTTCCTCATTCTTATTTTCGTTGTAAATTATTAATCGCTTTTTTTCCCAAAAAAATGTTACATAACATTCCACGAGTACCAGAAGTTGCGACCGAAGGGAGCAATTGGAGCGGAACGAAGTGGAGCCGGGTACTCGCTGTTATATGATAATTACTCTGGCTACTCATAGTGAGTCCACATTCTAATGATCTTAACGATTTTTTCTTTTTCTAATACTTGATAGACTATTCGACGTTGAATATTAATTCTTCTGGAAAAAGAACCTGTAAGATCACCGATCAACTTTTCATATGGTGGATAATCATAAAAAGGTTCTGATCGTAATATATGAAATAGTTCTTCTGCTTTCTTTTTTAAATCAGATGAGGACAGCTTTCTCGCATCTTTCTGTGCTTGCTTCGTAAATAGTAACTTATACATCACCAGCCTAATTCATCCGATAATTCTTCGATGGGTGTATTCATTCCTTCTATTATTGATTCCCTCATTCCTGGAATTGAAGTTAAATATATTGTTTCCTGAATGCTCTTCCAATCTTCCTCACCTACAAGAATTGCATTTGAGTCTTTTCCGGTTATCTCTACAGGCTCATGAGTTAAATTCACTTTTTGGACTATATTATATAAATCCTTTCTTGCATTTGTAACATTTACACTACTCACATCACACCTCCGTACGTTATTGCGTACGCGCAATTGTATACCCTTCAACGTATAAAGTCCAGAGTAATTTTTCATAGACGTTCCGCGAATATGCGAAGTTGCCATCAGGCTAATTTGGCTGGAGCGAAGCGCAACTGCGTATTCTCTGTTATGTGCAGCAGCCAATTATCCAATTATAGGCTTTTCAAAACGACCGCCTCTCCATAAAGCAAATATCAATGCCGGGTGGCAGTGCTTTTAATACTGTTAACTAGTCCTGAAGTTAATGTCGTCACTTGTGTAATCGATTCTAATACATCTGTAATGGGCAAATGTTTAAGTTCAACACTTTCTTCTTCCAAGGAAATTCCAGAAAGTGGCTCATGTAGAAAAGATTTAGCAATATTACTGTCATTTAAACTTAGTATTTTTAATGCAAGATCGTAGATTTTTCTATTCACTAAATTAGTTTTATTTCTTATTGTCATTCATCCCGCATTCCGCACCATATGGAGTAGGAAAATACATTTTTTTCACTTCAGGACCTAAGAGATCTACAATCAATTTCAGGTCATCATCCATGTTCATTGCCTGGTAGGTAACTTCTGTGCCGTCGCGATTCATAAACATCAAGACACCTTCGAAGAGTTGAAAGATCCATCTCAGTGTTGGTTTTCCGGTTGGTTTCCCGACCTGATCACTTACAGTTTTTTCGCTTTTTTTAAGCATCTCCCGGATTTTCTTTTCCGCCAAAGAATACACTGATATGATGTGACCTTTGTCAAGGTTTTTTCTTTCTCTACACGATAAAACTCCCAAAATATTGAACGAAGAAAAGGATTGATAGACAGGAAATCAGTTTTCGGCATTTGACCATTCTGATATACGCATATTGGTTAATGCAGGCCAATGGTCCGCCTAAAGCCCTTTCTGTCTAAAAACGTGAATCACCTCTTGGGTGTCAACATAGTGTCCTCGAAGATAGCTGGATCGTTGCCCGATTATCCTGTCTATCAATCCCTCTCATCTAAAACCCCTCTTATCGAAACAGTATTGGTTAGTTGATTCTATTGTTCATCATCCCCCAGATGAAGCAGGATAACTCTCTGGCAACAGCGACGGTCGCCTTGTTGTGATGCACACCGCGAGCAACAAGATTATTGTACACTCTGTGCAATCTCCTGTTAGCCCTGTCAGCATACGCAATGACATCCGGATCATTTCCTTTCTGTCTCGCCAGGAGGCGCTTTGATTTCTTTCCATAGATATTGCTTCGCAGGGTTGAGTTGGCTCCTTCGATAAGAAGGAGCCGTAAACGTTCATTCCCGGCCTTTGTGATGCTCCCTCGCCGTTCTCTCTGACCACTGGAGTTCTCCTTGGGAACCAGGCCCAGAAACGAGGAGAACTGCTGTGGGTTTGCAAACCGGGAGAAGTCCCCAATCTCTGAAATAAACGATAATGCCGTATGCGTCTCTATTCCCCTGAAACAGCGAAGTCTCGATACCCGGTCTCGGTAGGCATCCAAGGCGGCCAACTCTTCGATCCGCTGATTATAGCGGTCTACCTTTTCCTGTTGGTCGTGTACTTCCTGCAGATATTCAGGAAACGTTTCCTGGTCGACCTCATCATGAAACAGTTGCCCCTTCAGCCATGTATAGTGGGCAATTGTCCAAGAATTTTTTCCCTCGGTGAAACATCGTCCATGACGCAGTAGAAAGGACAACAGGTTCTGTTTTGCTCGTCCTAGAGCCTTTTTCCGGGTATTTCTCAGCCGTGTATAATTTTTTACCGCTTCATCTTGTGGCGTCGGTATATGCACGGCACTGTAGGTCCCCCACGCCAGGTGTCTGGCCAGTTCTTCAGCATCTATCCTGTCTGTTTTTATGTGATTGCCTGGTGCTTTCGGCAACGTAGTCGGGGCCATAATCACACAGGGGATATCTGCTTTCGCCAAATCCCGGTAGAGTCCGTATCCGGTTGGACCTGCTTCATAACCGCAGAGTACTGTACACTCAGGATGTTCCTTTTGTAGTTTTCGTACATATTTGATCACCAGAGAGCTCTTGCTGGCGATTCTGGTTTGCCCGAAACTCTTCTGGGCTGAAAAGTTGAATGAACACAGCGAGTAAGTATCTTTGTGGACATCGATTCCAATGTGCGTTACAGTATTCATCCAGTGACCTCCATTTGCATGCGGTAGCCGCATACGTTGATTTTGTTATTCCCAGTATGCCCGGTGAATCCACGATTTGCAAACTGGGGGTCACTTCATATTGTCTAAAAGGGATAAGCCCATGACCATAATAAGTGCCATGATCCGTCTTTCAGATTTCAGGTACAGACTCTCTGCAAAGAATAATGGATCTTTCAAAAACCGGAATCCACGTTCAACGCTTACCCCCTGGGCTTTGTAGACAGACAGTAAGGAGTCTGTATCAAGTACTTGTGATTCAAGTTCATTCGTTGCAATAATGAAATATCCTTTTCGACCTTGCTCCTTGCCGACAGCCTCTGGATTAATCACGATGCTGCCCTGCAAATAATATTCACAGCTGGTTTCCTCAGTAGTGCTGGTTGGACGGCCGCGTTTAGAAAATTTCTTTTTCTTTTTTACCTCATATTCAAGCTTGTGATATTTTAACTGCTTCCCGAACTTCTTAGCCGCATCACGAGCATCGGCTTCACATTTGAATGCATTATTAGATAAATGCCAGAATTCTTTCTCTTGCTTTTTTCGTTCTTTATTAACATTCCGCGCCAGTGTTTCATTTTGTTTTTCGTATGCTTTTTCCGAAAATATGATAAGCCAACGCTGGGTGATATTTCCATACTCTGTAATGATTTCTTTATATGAATATCCCGGAGATTCTTTTGAAGCAGTTAGTTCACTGGAATTTGTTTCCTTGATCGTTTCTTTTGCTAGTTTCAAAGTTTCCGGGACTCTGGTAACCCACTTGGTTTGTGACAGTTCAGCCAAATTGTTTTTGAATAGAGTGCACTATCTGCAACAAAATATGGAAGTTCATTTTTGTTGAACTGTTTCGAAAGGCCTGTATGGATTTACCGAAGCTTTTTTTGTCGCTCGAATTCCCGCTGAGAACTTCAAGAAAAACAGGCAGTGTACTCCTGAATCCACACATCATCGAAACGACTACTTGATTCAATTCAGGGTTGCTGTCTTTCGAATACCCCTTGGTTATATGAACTGGCTGCTGGTCAATATCATCAGGTTCATGTTTAAACTCGCCTTCAAAAGAGAACGTAGTCGTATCAAGGTGAACAAACTTATGTTTTATACCAGCACGGCGAAGGGCTTCCGAACTAACCGTGTAAAATAATTCGGTGACGCCGTATTCATACAATGCGTCGAGAGCTGTACCAAGGCAATCATCATGAAGATCAGTAGCAGTTATACCTTCACCTAACAACAAATCAACCGGCTTTGAATCATAGAAACGAGGAGTAAGGTAGAGTGCTTTTTTGGAAAATCCTGTTGCGTTAAGAATCAGTGCTTTCACAGCTTTTCCAACACTGACCTTTCTCCCGTCTTTTCCGATGAGTTTATCTATCGTTTCAGGTATTCCTGAGACTCTTCATAGATACCGGCAACAACTCCCAATTGTTGTAGTATTTTCCCTTCCATTTTTTCCATAATACCCCTCCGTCTCTTATGATACCCTAGAAGTGAAGGTATTAATACTAGACGCTCGTAAAGTATTACCGCTTAATTAATTACAATTTTTCCTATAGCAACTGCGGAAAGTCGGATTCATCCTCATCTTTTGGCTAAAACACATGACGTTCCCGGAGCCGGGGAATTTCTGGTATCAGAAGTGGGGCGCAACTAAGCTACAATGTAAATTGTGAATTATAACAATCAGTTTATTTGCCATCAATTTTGTAAATTAATAATCTATGTGCTTTCTTGGCTATAGAAAGCATGTTTGCGATTTTAAACATAATCTTAGTAGAGGTATTTAATGTATTATTTCCTTCATAATCTGTAAAATACACTTCATCAATTAGTTGAATCCCTAATCCCCAATTTGCAAGTTCAGCAGGATCATCAATTCCCCAATTTATTCTCGCTCCAGTTTTCTTTAAAGAAGGATGATTATTTGCATTTTTTGCTGTAAGTTTGCTATAAGCATCAAAAATCAAGGTATAATTACCAATTCTATCTTTAAGACGGCTTATCAACTCTTTTATTTCATTTTCTTTTAGATACATAAATAAACCTTCTGCGATAATGATATAATGGCCTTTCTCTTGTGGTATTATTTTTATCCATTCAGGTTCTGTAACTGAAGATGCTATCATATGATACTTATCAGTCTCATTGAAAAAATGTTGACGAATACCAATGACTTCTTTATAATCTAGATCAAACCAATTAACATTATTATTCTTTATTCTAATATATCTACTATCAAGGCCACAGCCTAAATGTAGGGCAATACTATTTTCGTTATCTGAAAGAAAACTAGTCACATAATTATCCATAAGTTTTGCCCGTATACACATCAGTATGTTCGTTTTCTCGGGAATTTTTAATGATTCAAAGTCGTAATCAATTTGCTTAACAATTTCCGATGATTTCTTATCAATTAATATTGGGTTTTGCTTTTCATTTTCCCGTGCTTTTCCTAACAATGGTATCAGTAAGGTTTCCTTTTCTTCTGTCAAAACAATTTTATTCACTGAAATCTCTCCCCAAACTGTTAACTTAACTTTTCGTTCCATTTATTATAACTTCTCACAAGTAACCGAAGTTGGCTACCATCGGGAGCCAACTTCGGTGAAACTGGGTACTCGCAGTTATCAGAAGTCGTAGTGGCAACTTTACCATTAAAACAAATTATATAAATTTATAAGTTCATTTTGGATTATCTCGCTGTATCATTTTTAGATTTTTTTGTGAAACCTTTAATTCCTTTTAGTAAAAGCCAAAAAGCAAGCAACACTTCCCCAATAAATGTAAACATGCCAATTGATAAACTGTAATCAAATAAAATAAACTTTCCAAAACTATCTATTAAATAGCCTAATGAAGCAATACTCACTAAAATTCCGAGTGTTTTAGGAACATAACCTGATTTATATACTAAATAACCAAGAATTATAATATGAATACCAAAAACAGCTAAACCAATATCCCATCCAAAATTAAAGGCATTGATAAAAACCATCGATTGAGCATGTATCTGTTCTATTTTTAATATGTTAGTATAACTGTTGTTGGATAACAGATGTAATACACTAAAGAGATTATTTAATGCAGTAGCAAAAATAGCAGCATAAACTATTCTAAACAATCCCATAAGCAGTGCCAGGCTCGTATTTACTGGTTTGAGAAAAACATAGAGTGCCCAAGCTACGATTATATCAAGAAAAATTATGATTAGGAAACTGCAGAGAATAATTCGAAAGAGAAATTGATTCTCAATAATATTCATTGCTGTTTGTGCTGCATCTTCAGGTTCAAAATAATTCTGAAGAATAGGGAAACTAATAAACGCAATTACAGTCATTAGCAACAAGCTAACACCTGAAATTAATGCAGCTTTTTGAATTGATACATCAGCGTTACTAATGTTTTTTTCAGTTAAAATCATTTTTTTTCTCCTTTGGTTTTTCAAACTGTTTATTTCTACTCTTCTGTCCTTAGCCATCTCCAAGCATACCAAAAAATAAATAAAGTAGTTAGTATTTCAACAGTTCCCAAAAAGAGATAATATATCGTCGGTGTTCCAACAAACATTGTAAATATCATAGCGATAGTCTTTATTGAAGCTGCAGTAATATATTGTTTCAATAAACCTGCATCCATTAGACCTAGAATATCACAATATATATAGTTTAAAGTTACAAATATCCATAAAGTCGAAAGTATCATTCTTCTATTTTTTACTAACGAACTCATTTTTCTTATTTCTCCTTTTATAAATTTACTTATTTACTAATATCGAAGGAGCCTGATTGAACGAACACTCATTTACTCGACATCTCTTACAAAAATATAGAAACTGACCTAAATATTATATGCATGCTTATCCCCAACACATTTTTCATTTCCCTGTTCTATTTCCTTCTCCCGTAGAACCATGGAGAGGGCGGGACTCCGCCTGAACCGCATATCCGCGGTTGCCGGACGGTTTTGCCAGTCCAATTCTCGCTATTATCTCGACTGCCATCAATGAGTTTTTATTAATTGACTATTTCTTGGCACGTGTTATTCGCAAGAAAATTCCTCCAATGCCAATGACAGCCCATAAAACGACCGCTCAAGTCAGGATATGTAAGTGAGTAGTGCTCTTCCCTCTAATGGTGGCTCGATGGCGATCATACAAACCACCAGGCCCATATGCATCAGTATCACCAGTAAGAGACTTTTCGTTTTTCGATAGAGCCAGATCATCAGCACACGGTAAGCTATAATCCAAGAGAACAGACGCGCCAGAAGTAGTAGCAAAGGTAGAGTCCCAAATAGGCTGTCATCTTACCAGAAAGGAGGAAAATGCCATAAACCCATAGCGACCCCGTGAGTAGACCACTCAACAATATCCCATGTTTTTCCAGCATTCGCGGTACGGCGAAGCCTGTCCAACCTACCTCCTCAAAGAAAGCTATGAAAAATCCCGCTGCGACTCCCATTCCTATGAGTTGAATTTTGTCATCTGCAATGATTATCTTCGGTGTGAACTGAGGACCAAAGACAGACAAGACCAATAATGTAATCATAGCCGTAACAGGAGCAGTAAGCAAAGCTACAGCGTAATAACTTCCATTGACTTTCCATTTTATCAAACGCTCCCCAAAATTGCGAAAACCCGCTTTCCCATCAACTGTTGCTGTAAGTATCAACATCGCCCCGGTTGTACCCAGCAACAAGGCCATGCCGATCATCTGCACCTGATCCAATGCCACAGGAAGTCCGTCAGGACCGAGGAATAAAAAAACCGAGCCCCAGGAGATAACAAAAACAAGTATGAAATAAGCCGCTACTGGATAGCACTTTAAGATATTAAGCTTTTGTTTCATGGTTTATCTCCTTTACTTATAGAACTATCATTAGTCCAAATAAAAATACAATTCATTCAAGAAACGGGCTGGCAAAATTTCCGACAACGCCCCGGGCGAATATGACGTTCGGCGAATGCCGAATGTGCCAAAGGCCAAGGAGCAAAGCGACGCAGCATATACGCCCTGTTATATGACGTTTCGGGGGTGTCTTCAAATATTTCATTTCACTTTACCTCTGGAAAAAATTGATTTTTACTCCCACAGATTAAGCAGGTTTCTCTATGAACACATAACAAATGACCACATTTATCGCATTTCCACTTTTCCTTTTCTATTCGCACAAATTCTTTTATTCCATTTTCTTTAATTGTCTCCAAGTTTTGGATTGGACTTTCTCCGTATTTGGTTGTATATCGCTTATCTAAATTTCTAATTCTTCTGCAAGGAAATTTTTTACACTTATAACATAGAATGCTTTCATCACCGTCCTTTTCCGGACAAGCTTTTATACTACAAACAGTACAGTGATACGGCTTATTGCCAGTGCTTTTACAACCAAAACATTTGTTTTTCTTTCTTTGGAAACCCAAACAGATATCACAGATTACACCGCATGGCGCGACACTTTCATTATCCATATTTAATAATTTCTTTTTATCATCAGATTAATCATTATACTTTCCACCCCCGAAATGTCATAGACGTCCCGCGGGTATGCAACGTTTTGCGTCCCGCCAGGGTTGGCATATGTTTTTGCACTCTTGATTGTCATCTCCTTTCGATTAGCAGCCATCAATCGTATTGACATGTTGGGGAAGCTCGACACTTACCCCGTATAGACGTATGAAAATTATATCATTCTTTTTCCGGAAGCAAAATCGATTAAGGGGGATTAACATGAAATATGTAGGCATTGATCTACACACCAACTGTTTCACCTGCTGTTTCCTGGATACAGCAGGTAAGAAAGAGATCAAAACTTTCGGTTTGAATGAAAAGGATCTATCTTTCTTCTTTGAAGAAGTGGATAGCAGTTCTACGTATGTACTCATTGAAGCAACCATCAATTCATTTGCTTTCGAAAAAGTGATTCGTGAGCATGTTAAAGAGGTGCCGGTTGCTAATACCTTTGAGCTGAAACAGATTTCATTCACCAATAAGAAGACAGACAAGGTGGATGCTTACAAGCTGGCCAGGATTCTCAAAGCTCAATTGATGAGTGGGGAAGAGCAGATTCACCCTGTTGTTGTTCCCCCGCAGCATATCCAGGAATTGCGCGCCTTGTTTACGACATACAGACTACTGAGAAAGCAGGTAGGTGCCATAAAGAACAGAATCCACTCATTATTGAAGCAGAATCTCAAACCGTTCACAAAAGAATACATATTCGGTAGAAAATCCAGGAAAGAAATCAGAAGTGTATGCAAGGATAGTCCCGCTGTAGATTTTCAACTTAATTTCCTGTTTGATCATTTGGAGGATTTGGAGGATCGTGTTACTGCCATCAAAAAAAAGATCAAAGAGGAAGGCCGTTTTTATCTAAAGGAAATCGATATTCTTACCAGCATGAAGGGCATCAGTGTGTTTACAGCCATTGCAATAATTGCAGACATCATTTCAGTTAAAAGGTTTCCAAACAGCAAAAGATTTGCCAGCTATCTGCGTAGTACGCCAAAAGTTGAAAGTTCTAATGAGAAGACGATTATCAAAAGCACAAACAAAGCAGGCAGGAAAGTTGCAATTACATTGTTGTCTCAGGCATTGAATCACTATCGTGATGCAAGTCCAACGGTAAAAAGATGGCATGATCGCCTGAGGCGGTATAAAAAACCTGGAATAGTGAGAATGGGGGTATGCAGGAGAATGATAACCGAGGTCTATCAGATGCTGAAAAAGGAGGAATACCATTACTTCAGAGACAAGGAAAACCATAGAAAGAAAATGGATGAATACCTCAGTTTCCTCATTAATTTGGGAATGTATTGCGATGATACTGCCCGGTCGGCTTGACTTTTTTCATAGACGTCCCGCGAATAACTGAAGTTGTTTCGGCCCCTTGTGGGCTTGATCAATTTGGATGGAGCGAAGCGGAATCAGTATTCGCTGTTATCGGCATTAAGCGCTGGAGTGCAACCAGATAGCGAAACATGGATGTTGAGTGGTTACAGTTGAAAATAAAACATTTTGGCTTTGTGCGTATAGAGCGTAGCGACAGCACAAGATGTGACAAAGAAAATATCAGGTTGAAGCAGTTGTTAGAAATCTGTCTTCGCTGATGTCGATTTTCAAGATTTCCTTATTATCTTCAAATATCTTCAATTATCACTGCCGAAGACAGATTCTTTTTTTTCTTTAACGAGCAAAGCGACGGACGAAAAAACGCCCGCCGCGCTACGCGGTTAATATGGAAAGAGCTTAAATAAATAGATCATTCAAACAAATAATTTTACTACCTTTACTTTCATAATAACCTAAATTCCGCACGATTTTATAACTATGTTTGAAACATTACTTCTAACTCATTTCTTTGTATAGATTTATATCTCAGGATTTCTCTTGACAGAAACCAAAAGCATAGTATAATTTAACTATGTATGTTATAGACCAAAAAGTGGGAAAACACATCTATGTCTATGAAGTGCACAGCTATTGGGACAAGAATAAAAAATCACCCAGGCAGCAGAGAGTAAAAATCGGTAAGCGTGATCCGGTTACCGGAGAACTTATCAAACTCCAGACTCGTCGTCAGAGCCGTGAATACGGACCGGTTTATTTCCTCGCTTCCCTGATTGAACAACTCAGCCTGAAAGAGCTGCTCTACCAGGAGTTTCCCGATACAGCCCGGCAGATTCTCATGGTAGCCGCCTTTCAGATTGCAGAACACAAGAGTCTGTATTTGTGCAATAGTTGGCTTGAACATATTTACCTTAAAGAACCGCTTCATCTGCCCAGTCAGGCAGTAAGCCGTTTGCTGCATGAGCTTGGTGAAGATGATCGTGGAATCTATCGATTCCTGGATGAATGGACGGAACATCATACCGACAGCGAGTTCATCGTATTCGATATCACCAGCCTTTCCACCTATTCAAAGGAAATCGACTTCGCCGAATGGGGCTACAACCGGGACGGAGAACGTCTTGCACAAATCAACTTTGGGGTGGTGTACAGCGAGCCAAGCAATCTTCCTCTCCTGTATTCCCTGTATCCAGGAAGTGTCCCCGATGTAGTAACACTGAAGAATATCAAAAAGCGGCTGGAAAAGATCTCAGAGCTTCGAACTCTGTTTGTGCTGGATCGAGGCTTCTACAGCACGAAGAATATTGAACAGTTACAAGACCTCGGAGCGTTCATAATTCCTTTACCTATGGGAACTAAGGCAGCGAAAGAACTTGTCGACAAGCATCACAGTAGTATTACCGATCCGGAGCGGGCTTTTCGCTTTGGAAAAGAAATCTACTATGCACTTAGTGCCACACCCATCCTTCTTGAACACGAGCAACTGACCGCCCACCTGTTCTATAACCAGAAAAGAGCCGGTGATGAAAGAGAACGACTGATTGGTGAACTTCTTACCATAGAGGAAGAGACACGGATTAAGAAATGGAAGAGTTCTGCGAAACTTATCCGTTTTCTTGACGATAACCGGCCGGGGTGGCAGCACTATTTCTCCCTCAATGAAGGAGAAGATGGCTACACCCTTTTACGCAAAAAGAAGGAAATCGAACAAATCTTGAACCATCATGGGATATTTATTCTGCTGTCGAACACCAATCTTTCGGCTGAACAGATCCTTGCCTATTACAGAAGAAAGGATGGTGTTGAAAAGTTGTTTGACACAATGAAACATGGGACCGAAATGAAGCGCCTGAGAGTACATAGCAGGAAGGCGATGGAGGGACTTATATTCATTGAGTTCATCAGTCTGATTATATACTCGGAAATCCAGAAAACACTGCGGGAAAGCGGTTTGGGAAAAAAACTCACCGTAGAGCAGTTATTCTATGAACTGAAGAAATTGAGCGTAATTGAAATTGATGATAAGAAACCCATCATCACCGAGCTGACACGGAAACAAAAAGATATTTTCAATGCCTTCAGAATTCAGCTGCCGATCCTGACATAGTATAATTTTGTGCGGAATTTAGGTAATAACGTAGCATTTCGTCAATTTTCTTTTTATCATAGCTGGTAACGCAATCTGATAGGACATTAACGCCATAATTTGCTTTGCGTAAGTTGTAACAGGTTGATTTAACACAAACAACAGCATCCGCTCCTGCTATATAGAAATCACATATTTCATTTTTACTAATGAAGTCTGTAAATTCTTCACTGGTTAATGCGTTTCCTTTGTATTTTGTAAAAACATTTTTTGATACTATTTTCAAGTCTGAAGCTAATTCAGACCCATATGTATTGGGTTTAAGAGTCCTTGTGCCGGCTGATAAATTTTCATGCCTTATATAAATAACATGAATATCATTATTGACTGCCCAATCAATAGCTTTATTGATATTGCCAATAACATCCTTGTAATTCTTTGTTATGTCATTTTGAATATCGATTATTACTAAGGCTTTTTTCTGCATAGTGTTTCCTCCTGATAGGTAGATTGATTTGTTTACTTTGTTATTATACTTGTAATTGTTGACAACAGTATGGCAACAATACATATTGATTACAAGAAATTTTGGTAGGCGGTTATCATATGAAAATTGACAGGCTTGTAAGCATTATTATGATACTCCTTGATAAAAAGCGTATAGGCGCACAGGAGTTAGCAGATATGTTTGAAGTTTCACCCCGCACAATCTACCGCGACATAGACACTATCAACATGGCGGGTATTCCTGTTCGCTCAATATCGGGAGTGGGCGGCGGCTTTGAAATCATGCAGAAATACAAGATTGATAGAAAGGTTTTTTCGACTGCCGACCTTTCCGCTATCTTGATGGGGCTTTCCAGTCTTTCCAACATGATACGAGGGGATGAACTGGTAAATGCCCTTGCGAAAGTCAAGAGTTTTATCCCCGCCGACAGAGCGAAAGACATTGAATTAATAGCAAATCAAATATATATAGATTTAAGTCCGTGGATGGGCAACAGGAACATACAACCATATTTAGAAATTATCAAAACAGCTTTACAGAAAAGCAAGCTACTTTCGTTTGAATATGCAGACCGCTACGGAAATAAAACCGCACGAACAGCCGAGCCGTATCAGCTTGTATTGAAAAGTAGTCATTGGTATTGGCAAGGGTATTGCCATAAAAGAAATGATTTTCGCTTATTCAAACTATCCCGCACATCAAACCTACAAATACAAGAGGAATTTTTTAAGCCACGAGATTATCAAAAACCGCAGTTAGATTTTACTGATATTTTGGCAACTATGCAAAGAAAAATCAAAATTCGTATTCATAAATCTGTCATGGACAGGGTACTTGATTATTGCACTTATGAACACTTTTCGCCAGACGGTGATGAGCATTACATTGTAAGTTTTCCTTTCATAGAGAACGAATACTACTACAATATTCTTTTCAGTTTTGGGGATAAATGCGAGTGTATAGAGCCGTTACATATCCGCACAGAAATGAAGCGTAGAATACATGATATAGCTACTATATACGAAAGTTAAGAAAATCTGAGGAATAGTAGTGATCAAGCAACTTTAAAAACAATGAAAAAAAGTTACTATTGGAAGTTTCTTTAACACATTTCTTCTAGAAGTATATCATTGTTTTTCCTTATCTGCCATGGATGGCAGATTCTTCTTTTTCAGAAAATATTGGCGCTTATTTCCGATAACGTTCTGCGAATATACGAAGTTGGCCCGGCCCCTTGCGGACTTGAATATATTCTGGGAAATAATATCATAATTTTTCAGAATATATTCAAAGGGCCAATTTGCCGAAGGCCAAGGCGAAGCCGCAGCGCATATTCGCTGTTGAGCCTGTAGGAAAAGCCCGAATAATACTATACCCCGGAATTTCATCCAGTGTAAAATTCTCTATGGTCAGATATAAAAACTATGATCCAAGTCAGGGACAATTTCTCATAATAAATTTCACCGATCGGCTAATTCGGGTCTCCTGAAAAATAGGTAAATTCCCATAGAATAGAAAAATATGTTAGGATTTCTCTTGTTAAAGTGCACGGAAAACGCGAAAAATGGCCAAAAAAGCGTGCACTTGATGGGAGGGGTGATTTGTACAAAAAGCGAATAGCTTACCCTGAGTTTGTGGATTTCTACCTGCCCTTTGGTGGCTGGCTGCGAGCAGATAACCGTTGGGTACAAATGGCCAGGATTATCCCCCTGGAAAGAGATAGAACCGCGGTATGCGTATAAGTTTTCCAAGGAAAAAGGACGCCGAGCGAAGAGCGTTCGGGTTGTCTTGGGAGCCCTTATCATCAAGGAAAAGAAGAACCTTACGGATGAAGAAACGATACTGGAAATCCAGGAAAATCCGTATCTTCAATATTTTCTTGGCTTTGAATCTTATCAGGAAGACCCCATCTTTGAAGCGAGTCTGATGGTGTATTTTCGAAAACGCCTGGGCAGTGAGATTATCGTGGAAGTGAATGAACTTATCGCAAAATAATTTGTTGAAAAGAAAAAGAGCAAAAAGAACGATAAGAATGACTATAGCGATGATGATCAGGATAATGAGGGTCAGCTGATACTGGATGCGACCTGTATTCCGCAGGACATCCGTTTCCCGAATGATGTTGGCTTACTTGATGATGAGCGGAAGAAACTTGAAGGTATTATTGATACCCTGTACGCCGAAAGTGACCTTTAGAAGAAACCGAGGACCTACCGGATACGAGCACGGAAACAGTATCTGACCTTTGCGCGGGGCCGGCGAAGGACACGACAGCAGATACGTAAGACAACCAGGCAGCAACTGCAGTGTGTACGGCGTAACTTGAAGACAGTTAAGGAATTAATAAAATCAGTTCCAATGAGTCACTTGAGTAGGAAAGAATATAGGGATTTGCTGGTAATCAACAAAGCGTATGATCAGCAGATGTATCTATACCAGAAACATAAACACTCGATCCGCGGAAAGATCGTCAGTTTGTCGCATCCTCATGTTCGTCCGATCGCCCGCGGAAAAGCACGAGGGGCCTATGAGTTCAGAGCCAAGATATCTGCAGCAATTGCTGAACATGGACTGATGTATATCGACCGGCTGGAGTGGGAACCGTACAATGAAAGCGGTGACTTGCAGATGCAGGTGGAGCGCTATAGAGATCGATTTGGTCATTATCCTGAATCGGTCCATGTGGATAAGATCTATCGGACGCGGGAGAACAGGGCCTGGTGTGAAGAACGTAAGATCAGATTATCTGGGCCTCCCCTGGGCCGTCCGGTGAGCACTGCAGGTATTGATAAAAAGATTCTGAGGGCGAAAAGAAAACAGGAACGCCGGGATGAAAGTATCCGCCAGGCAATCGAAGGTGCATTTGGTGTTGGGAAGAGGCGATACGGATTGGACTGTGTATATGAGAAACTGAGAATAACCAGTGAAACAACTATCATGATAAATATGCTGGTGCTGAATATGGAGAAAGATCCTGAAGGATCTTTATGCGCTTCTTCTTACTGCATTCAATTCGGAAATATTTGGTAGAAAACCGGCCATAATTGCCGGATAAACGGGGAAACTGAGTTTTTCAGGAGACCCTAATTCCGGGAACATTCGAGCATACGATCAATTATCTTATCGAAAATAAACTCGATCTCTCAATCCTGGATTATCACTATAAGAATGACGCAACGGGAGCTCCGGCGTATAACCCCAGAATCCTACTGAAGATAATACTCTATTCGTATTCATTGGGAATAAACTCCTCCAGAAAAATGGAACAATTATGCCGAACGAATATCATCATGAAATCATTAACAGCCGATAGCCATCCGCATTTTACGGTACTAGCGGATTACATAGTATTGATGAAAGATGAGATCCAGAGGCTTTTTGTTCAGCTCCTTCTTGTATGTGAAGAGTTGGACCTGATGGGAAAGACAGTATTTGCAATAGACGGGTGCAAGCTGCCGTCCAATGCTGCGAAAGAATGGAGCGGGACATTTGCCGATCTTGAGAAGAAGAAAAGGATTGAGAACATAAACCGGAAAGTAAAGCGGATTGATGCGTTTCTTAAAAACAATACAAAGAAAATGGGTCCCAGGAAGAAGGAAGTGCAGTCAAACATCACCGACAACGAAAGCGCGAAAATAAAATCATCGAAAGGTATAATTCAGAGGTATAACGGAATAGCGGTGGCCGATGAGAAGAATCAGATAATTGTTGCTGCGGAGGCGTTTGGCAGAGGTCAAGAGCAGCGTTTTTTTGGACCGCTTGTTGAACAGACGGAAAAGAACCTGAAAACCGTCACGGGAGAAAACGATTCTGGCGGATACCGGGTTTTTTTGTGAGGATAATCTGAAATATGCGGTAAAGAAATAAATAGAGGCGATTATCCCTGACAATCATTTTCGCCAGCGTGATTCGCGGTTTGTATTCAAGAAGAATGGGTATTATAGAAACGGTTTTTGGTAATATCACTTCCTGCAAACGGCTTGATCGTTTCACGCTTCGGACAAAAGCGAAGGTAAATATACAGTGGGTATTGTATTGCATGATTCACAATATCGGAAAGATCCGGAATGCGATGGTTCCGGATCCAGGATAAAAAAAACGGCATTTGAAATGGTCGCAAGAAGGCACCATCTTTGTCGGATTATAGAAATGGGGCTAATCTTTTTAAGACTTTTCCTACAGGCTCGTTATGTGTAGTGCCCGATTTACACTACTTCTATTTCCCAAAAGTACATCCCTGTACTTTTGGGATCTCCTCTTAATATTTCAAAATTTAATATCCAATGAAACCCCAGTCGTAAAATCCATCGTATTAAATTTGTTCTCAGAAATAGTTACTTTTTTCAATCAGCCACCGGACAAGCGTCTCGTCGTATTCAGTTAATGAAGTGAGCTGTTCTTTTGTTGGTTATCTCACTAAGTAAACCAATTTTTGAGGTAGTCCTGGCAATTATGTAGTCTGAACTCCGTAATTCGATACTCCTGAATCCCTGCTTGCACAAGAGGATCATCATCACAGAACTTTTCAATATCATCGCATTTAACAACGATAATGCCGCCGCCTGTTCCTGCTTTGGGGCCGGATACAAGGATTGAGTCATCATCAAATCCAGATTTTAAATACTCAAGATGTACGTCAATTACTTTTTGCAGCTCGCTTTTTTCAGGGAGATCTTTTGCAAACGTTCCTTCCAATACATAATATTTCATCTCTTTCTCCTATAAAAAGTCAACCGTGAGCCAAAAGACTCACCATACTTTAAGCGGCATTGAATGCTGCCGCGCGCATCTCCCGCGCCTTACGGCGCACCTCTGAATCGATCATGCGAATCGGATCGAACGGTTCATTGTTGGTCAGCATATGCCAGATGATTTCACTCAAGAGGCGGGCAGTTGCAATAATGCTCCGTCCCGACCCCTTTTCCCGTTTCATCCGGTCATACCTGGTCATTATCCGCCATGACCCGGTTGTCCGTTTCATTCGAACCATTCCCAATACAGCTTGAACCAAGGCTGTTCTCAACTCCGACGGCCCTCGCTTGGTGATCCGTCCATAGCGCACACTCTCATTCGAGGTCTGCACCCACGGGACAACCCCCGAATAGGCGGCAAGCTGTTCAGGACGATCGAAACGATCGATGTCGTCAATCCAGGCCCGTAAAGTCGCTGCCCGTTATAATTCCAACGCCGGGAATCGTTCGTAACAGCTCCACCGCTGGATCATCTGCAGTTTTCTGCTCAATGATCTTTTCAAGCTTCTTGACCTCGTCGTATAATCGGTCTATCGTTTCAAATAGCGGTTCAACCGCTGCGCCGGTGAGAGTATGTGCTGCGAGCACGTTTTGTACCCGCCGGCGCTCTTTTTTGCTCTGCAACTGACCGCGGCTCGACTCGATCCCGACACTCAACTGCAGCCCGTGAATCTGGTTCTTGATGACTACAATCGTCTCAACCAACCGCTTTCTCACCTTCAGTAAGCGCCTCAGCTCCTCACTTTCCTCGCTGCACAGCACAGCTTCAGGCAGCATATCCTTCTCCAGGAACTCCGCCAGCGTCGACGCGTCATGCCGGTCGGTCTTCTTTACCGACTGGGTTATCACTTTGAACTTCAGCGAGTTCACCACAACAACCCGGGCGCCAAGCCGCTGCATACGCGCACGGAAATAGCGGGCGTTTCCTGTTGTCTCCACCGCCACGGCAACATCGTTTCCCTGATTGACAGCCTTCAGCACCTGGTGCTCGAAGGTCCCGTACCCGGCTTCAGTGGTCGCGAAGCGGGCGAATTTCCCTTCCCTCGACTTCTCCAGCTTCCAGTACACCGTGAACTGACTCTTGTGCAGATCCACTCCAACGTTCAGTTTCATACCTGATCACTCCTCTCTATTGGTATCATTGAGTCTTCAGGACAGGTTCCTGTACGGCAGGTTCTCACCACTCTCCTATTCGACCTCGCAGGTCAGTGAATGCTGCGGCTGCGGCTGCGGCTCCTCATTCTCCTTCACGGCCTCGCAGGCCAATAGACATGACGAACGGTAGCCTCTCCTGTCCGTGAATCCTTCATGAACAGGATATCAAACCTACCGGCTCACGGTATTCTCCTTCTTCTTTTTGCTTGTTTTTACCGTAACAAACGATTGTGGATTAATTCTGATAATTTTTCGCAACAGAAATTGGAATCTTTACGAAAATTATCATAAGCGCGATTGACAGCATCATCGCAAGATAGAACGGCATTTGCAGGCCCTGTAAATGAAAGAGTGATTGAACACCATCAATAAGAATAGGGGACGAAAATTGTCCCAAATACAGCATCGCACTCATGATCGCCATTGCGGAGGTCATTTTTTCCTTATCAACAAGTAAGGATATTTGGGCATTCAGTATCGGTACCATTATGCCTAAAGCTACGCCGAGGGCAAACAGACCGAAGATAATCGTAATAATATGATCCGTAGAACTCAAGCTAAAAAGGCCCAAAGCCAGCATCCCCGACGCGAAATATTTCGTATACCTGCCAACTTTTTTTATAATAAAGGACAGTACCAATCCGATTATAAAAGAAGTGATATTCTGTACTGACATAAGCAGTCCGATGAACGAGGTAGGAATCAGATTCTCTTTTGTTACAATTATCGAGAAATTTGACGGTACAGTGTAAAATATGACCATGGTTATAAACATGGCAAATGCATAAGGTGTTATTTTGCGAATACTTTTTATATCAATACTGTTTTTTGTCTTGCTCATCTCCGATTTCGGTAGAACCAGAATTACCAGAATCACAACAAATAGCCCAAGAAGGTAGATAGCGAAACTATACCGCCAATTCAATGAAACCAGATATCCCGAGAGCACTGTGGCCATGATTCCACCAAGGTTGTTCATCGCCGAAGAATAACCCATCAGTTTCGATTGCTCATTTTTATCAAAAAAGTAAGCGATCAATCCGGTCGACAAGGGCATAATCAGCCCTACTCCTATCCCTAAAAGGCCTCTGAATACCAAAAGCAAATAAATATTGTTTACAAAGCCTGCCCCACATCCACCGATAATATAAAGAAACAGACCGCTGATGGCGATTGTTTTTGATGACAGCCTGCTCGATATTAAACTAAAAAGCAGTGATGTAAAAATAATAAATAGTGCAGGCAAGGTTATAATCAGTTTAACCAGAAGAGGATCTGCTTTACTGAAATAGTTTGCTATAGCACCTAATGCGGGTGCCACAGCAGCGCCTGACATTACCGTAACCAATGACAGCGATAGTATAGTAATTTTAAGTTTTCTCATCTTATTTCCCCTGCGTTACTTTTAACGCGTTATGTGACATTACCGTGAGCTTTTGAATGATAGAATCTCTTTCCGCTTCATTCATGCCTTCGGCAATAATATCCGTCCAGTTCTTAAGTACTTTAAGAATGATCGGTTGTATTTCAATCCCTTTCTTTGTCAGCCGAATATTATAGGATCGTTTATCGATCTGGCTTTTCTCTCTAATGATATACCCTTTGGTTTCAAGGTTTTTCATTACTCTAGTTGTAAGCGCATCATCGATGATGATCATGTCAGACAAACACTTTTGATTGATCCCATCGTCTTCAACGCCAAGATTGACCAGATAGATATACTCCGAAGAACTTAAGCCATAGGGCTTTAATTCTCTGTTAAGGTAAATCTGTGCCTGCCTGTGAAGAATGGAAATCCACTTACCAATGCTCTTTACTTTCTCCTGATTTTCCAAGGATACTCACCTCAATTTACTTGATATATCAAGTAAATCATAAGATAATTGACAAGTCAAGTATCTATAGAAAAAAACCTCTCACACTAAGGTTCCCGAGTAGGGGTTTGATTTTTCATTTACATCCATACTATGCCGGACTTGAAATCCACAGTGAGGTTATCCTCCTGGACGGGGACTTTTTCAATCAGTCGATAGATGAAAGGTTCGTTATATTCGGTCAGGGAGGTTGGCTACTCCCGCAGGAAGATGTCTATGTAGGCGATTCGTTTTATCAATTCATTCCATCAGGCGCTTTCTACTAGGGCCTGTTCACACTAATTGATAATCCATGTTAAAATTTCCCTATGGAAATTACCCCAGAACAGTTTGCCATAATAGAAGACTTATTACCGGTTCAACGAGGAAACGTGAAACTTTTAAATCTTGATGTCCTTAATGCGGTCCTGCATATTGCTGAACATGGTTGTAAGTGGCGAGGACTCCCTGAGAGATTCGGGAATTGGCATAGTGTCTATATGAGAGCCAATCGCTGGGCTAAGCAAGGTGTACTCGAGAAGGTTTTTCTCGCCCTTCAAGAGGCAGAAATTATCAATATTCGGGTTGATCATGTCTCTTTGGATAGTACGGCTGTCAAGGTCCATCCCGATGGAACGGGCGCTTTAAAAAAAACGGTCCTCAATCTATCGGAAAGTCGAGGGCCGGATGGACAACCAAGATTCACATGGTGGCGGCCGGGGCTCAAACAGCCGTAACTTTCTCGTTATCTCCCGGTCAGGCCGGAGATGCCCCCGAAGGCCGAAAGCTCTTAAACACCTTGAAAGATAAGAGATGGAAAGGCACCAAGGTTCTCATGGACAGGGCCTATGAAGGCGATGAGACCAGGCAACTGGTTCTTGACCTTGAGATGGCACCAGTGGTGCCTCCCAAACGAAATAGGCGTAATCCCTGGGAATATGACAAGGAACTGTATAAAAAACGTAATGAAGTAGAGCGACTATTCCGTCGTCTTAAGGGCTTTCGGCGCATTTTTTCCCGATTTGAGAAATTAGATGTGATGTTTGTGTTTTTTATCCACTTCGCTTTAATTGTTGATACCCTTTTTAGTGTGAACAGGCCATAGTTGAAGCTGCTGCTTATCTTCATATAGGAAGTAAATCTTTTTTTGATCTTTGTCGAGCCATGGATGGCGAGACAGTATAAATCATAAATCGGGCAGTCGGGTAAGAAGAAGCCCTCACGAGCTCCCTCTCCCCTAAGAACCGTACGTGATAGTTTCCCATCATACGGCTCAAGCAATCTTAACCCTTTTATCAGGGCAGCTGCAGAGAACCCCTTCCCCGATTGATAAAGTATTTCATGTCTTCGGGGAGAAAGCAATTCTTTACAGCTTTTGCTATCCGGGATTGGAGTTTATTGACCTGCTTCATAATTTCTTGTCCAGTTGAGATAATCCCAAAGAGTAAAATCATGTTTGTGGTTTACGGTGGCCTCCTCTCGGTGAAGAGAAGCCTTTGACCCTGCCGTATTCATAAAGTACCTGTCCCTTCAAGCAATAGATCACCTATCGGAAGTCTGCATCCTTTCGGATCAGGATAAAATCCCTATCCTCTGCATTACACAAAGGCATTCGCTTTTTCCGATTTCCTTTACCTGCCGGTGCATAGACCTTTCTTACGAAAATCATGCTCTTAAAAGAGAACCTGACAGGCTTACCTGGTTCTGTTAAACAACCAATTCGTACTGGGTTAGGGCCGATCTTTACTCCGGAAATCACTCTGTTCATCTGTGGAACTGCATGCAAAGACATTTCCACCCGATTTCTTTGCCGTTTTGGCTGAAGCGTATTAGCCTGTTTCGCTCCTCACGTTTTACGAAGCTTACAATCATTCACATATGTTACCCATACCAATACATTTACCCTGGCAATCATCCGATTTTAGGCTATCAGAATATTTGCTTTTGTCCTTTCAGCTTAATACCCCACCGTTGCCAGTGACGCATTTGAAAGTAGGGTTACTCCAGATGAATGGAGTAGTCCAAAAGTCGATATATAATAATATGCCGACTTAGACAGCTTGCTTAACAGCTTCTTGTGACCTGAGTGGTTTATCAGGACACGTCCAGTCGCACTTGGACATAACGTTCCGAGTTTACAAGAAGTTGACTTGCGCAGCAAGTCAATTTGGGAGAGGCCGTAGGCCGAACCTTGTAAACTCTGTTAGCTGTCGTTTTCTTTTCATTCGCTGTGATTATGAATATACTCCCGTAAAGCAGAATTCATTAAGGTCTGATAGCCGATTTTTTGTTCACCCGACAATTTCTTAAAATACAAGATAATATCATCATCCAAACGTATAGTGGTTGATTTCTTATGCGGTGAATAAAATCGACCTCTTATTCCCTTTGAGAAATCATATTCAGGTTTCATTTCAAAATTATCTTCCAATTGTTTCATATTGTCTTTGCTCATATTTCGTTGCCTCCCTGGCACTAATTATGCGAATAACTTCTTCTCCATTATCATCAAAATACAAATTCGCAACTACCAGAAGCTTATGCTTTATTGTTTTGCCTAATGTTATCCATCTCTCTTCAAAGTAACTAAATCTCTCATCAAGAATAGCTATATGCAATGGATCATCAAAAACTTCTTTAGCTTTATCAAATGAGACATCATGCTTTTTAATGTTTTCCTGATTTTTTTTATTGTCCCATTCAAATCGCATAACTAAATATACAACCGCGTATGTACAGAGTCAATACAATTTTTATAGAAATAAAGTTGAAAAGAAAATGACAGCTAGACGTTCCGCGAATATGAGAAGTTGGCCAACGGCCAATTTGGGTGAAGCGAAGCGGAACCGCCTATTCGCCTGTTAGGCGCTGTGTCATTTCCATCAATGGAATCTAACAACATCCGCCCAAATGCAGTACTTAATTATACACCTTAGAAGATACCTGGAATCAACCGGTAACGCACACGCTGCGCATAATCCTTATACCCCGGCAATTCCTTCTGTAATGTTTTATCTTCCAGCGCAGTCCTTATCACCATAATGATCAGCGCAGCTATTACCGGAATAATAATCCAGAAAGAACTGAATGCCAGCATCATGCCAAACAGTGGTAGAATATTTCCGGCATAGCCAGGATGTCTTACAAACCGGTACGGCCCGCTATCACATACTATATGCCCCCGATCAGATTGAATACGAACCACGCTTGAGAAAAAGCGGTTCTCTGCAAAAGCCCATCCACCGATGGTATATCCAAGCCCAATCAGGATGAGGCCCAGGATGTTGAACCATATAGGAAATGGAGGCGACCATCCAAAGCGGTGATCCAGTCCCGCCACAATATATAGAGGGAAAGATACACTGATTGCCATTAATACAGAAAGTACCTTATCCCACGGTTTCACATTCTGGACTTTTCCCAATTTACCCCTTTCCTCCATTAATCCTGGATGCCTTTTTTCTGCCCACAAACGCGGAATGATACCCGCTGCAACTATCAGCGCTGAATAAATCCACCCCTGCCACCAACCGGGGTCCCAGCCGATAATCAGTAGGATCAGCGGCATTAGGAGATACGTTATTATTGCTCTAACAAAATATTTGCGGCTTGCTGTACTAAACGAATTTTGACCAAATGTCTTCGATACCATAGCTCTTTCTCCTTATTAAAATATATGTCTTCTTCCTAAGAAATTTTGGAAATGACAGTCGGGTAAGAAGAAGCCCTCACGAGCTCCCTCTCCCCTAAGAACCGTACGTGATAGTTTCCCATCATACGGCTGGGGCAATCTTAACCCTTTTAGCAGGGCAGCTGCAGAGAACCCCTTCCCCGATTGGTAAAGTATTTCATGTCTTCGGGGAGAAAGCAATTCTTTACAGCTTTTGCTATCCGGGATTGGAGTTTATTGACCTGCTTCATAATTCTTGTCCAGTTGAGATAATCCCAAAGAGTAAAATCATGTGTGTGGTTTACGGTGGCCTCCTCTCGGTGAAGAGAAGCCTTTGACCCTGCCGTATTCATAAAGTACCTGTCCCTTCAAGCAATAGATCACCTATCGGAAGTCTGCATCCTTTCGGATCAGGATAAAATCCCTATCCTCTGCATTACACAAAGGCATTCGCTTTTTCCGATTTCCTTTACCTGCCGGTGCATAGACCTTTCTTACGAAAATCATGCTCTTAAAAGAGAACCTGACAGGCTTACCTGGTTCTGTTAAACAACCAATTCGTACTGGGTTAGGGCCGATCTTTACTCCGGAAATCACTCTGTTCATCTGTGGAACTGCATGCAAAGACATTTCCACCCGATTTCTTTGCCGTTTTGGCTGAAGCGTATTAGCCTGTTTCGCTCCTCACGTTTTACGAAGCTTACAATCATTCACATATGTTACCCATACCAATACATTTACCCTGGCAATCATCCGATTTTAGGCTATCAGAATATTTGCTTTTGTCCTTTCAGCTTAATACCCCACCGTTGCCAGTGACGCATTTGAAAGTAGGGTTACTCCAGATGAATGGAGTAGTCCAAAAGTCGATATATAATAATATGCCGACTTAGACAGCTTGCTTACCAGCTTCTTGTGACCTGAGTGGTTTATCAGGACACGTCCAGTCGCACTTGCGACTAACGTTCCGGGCGTATATGACGTTCGGCGAACGCCGAATGTGCCGCAGGCCAAGGGCGAAGCCCGCCGCATATACGCCCTGTTATATGTCGTTCTGGGTTGATCCGAAGCATCTATTCCTCAATAAAATAATCTGTATCAACATTGTATATTTTATAGTTTTGCTTTAAGGATACACCTAGTTCATTTTCTATCATATAGTTTGCCAATTTTTTTCCATCTATAAGAATAACTGCTACATCAAGATTTTCTGCATATTCTAGAGCTTCTTTAGAGAATGTTGACATTGTAATAAAAATACCTTTTTTGGCACGTTTCCCCTGTAAAGCTCCTACAAATTTTTGTATTTCTGGTCTACCGACACAGTTTTCCCATTTTTTTGCCTGAATATATATCTTATCTAACCCGAGTTTATCTTCCTTGATTATTCCATCTATACCTTCGTCAGATCCTTTTGGTGTAACTTCACCATTTGCCATTTCAGATCCACCGTATCCCATTTTTATTAGCAGATCGAGGACAAGTTTTTCAAAGAAATATGGAGAGCAATCTTTAATCTGATTCAATATTTGCAATGACAATTCATTTTTTACTTGCTTGTATCCAATTTCAATTAATTCATCAGGAGTTTTCTCAACAATTTGATTGTTATCATCTAATTCTGTATCTTTTTCCGGATTACGATTCTTTGAAAAACTATCAAACTGCTTGAGAAAATTGATGGTTATCTTTTCTGGTGGATTTTCTAATACTTTTTTCCCTTCTTCTGTTATTTTATATACTGCGCGTAATGGGGATGAAATCAAATCTGCCATTTTAAGATATGCAATTGCCCAGGCCACTCGATTATAATATAGCGGCTGTTTACCAGATGGGATTTTTTCCTTTTGTTCATCTATTGATATGTTGAAATAAGAAACCATCTTCTCGCGCAATTCTTTTGATGTTTTCTCTTCTCCATCTTGAAATGTTTTCAAGAGAGGAAGCATTATTGTTTGAAAATCTGGTATCATTTTTTCTCCTATCTCTCAACCCAGAAGTCGGGTAAGAAGAAGCCCTCACAAGCTCCCTCTCCCCTAAGAACCGTACGTGATAGTTTCCCATCATACGGCTCAAGCAATCTTAACCCTTTTATCAGGGCAGCTGCAGAGAACCCCTTCCCCGATTGATAAAGTATTTCATGTCTTCGGGGAGAAAGCAATTCTTTACAGCTTTTGCTATCCGGGATTGGAGTTTATTGACCTGCTTCATAATTTCTTGTCCAGTTGAGATAATCCCAAAGAGTAAAATCATGTTTGTGGTTTACGGTGGCCTCCTCTCGGTGAAGAGAAGCCTTTGACCCTGCCGTATTCATAAAGTACCTGTCCCTTCAAGCAATAGATCACCTATCGGAAGTCTGCATCCTTTCGGATCAGGATAAAATCCCTATCCTCTGCATTACACAAAGGCATTCGCTTTTTCCGATTTCCTTTACCTGCCGGTGCATAGACCTTTCTTACGAAAATCATGCTCTTAAACGAGAACCTGACAGGCTTACCTGGTTCTGTTAAGCAACCAATTCGTACTGGGTTAGGGCCGATCTTTACTCCGGAAATCACTCTGTTCATCTGTGGAACTGCATGCAAAGACATTTCCACCCGATTTCTTTGCCGTTTTGGCTGAAGCGTATTAGCCTGTTTCGCTCCTCACGTTTTACGAAGCTTACAATCATTCACATATGTTACCCATACCAATACATTTACCCTGGCAATCATCCGATTTTAGGCTATCAGAATATTTGCTTTTGTCCTTTCAGCTTAATACCCCACCGTTGCCAGTGACGCATTTGAAAGTAGGGTTACTCCAGATGAATGGAGTAGTCCAAAAGTCGATATATAATAATATGCCGACTTAGACAGCTTGCTTAACAGCTTCTTGTGACCTGAGTGGTTTATCAGGACACGTCCAGTCGCACTTGAACATAACGTCCCGCGGGTATGCGACGTTTTGCGTCCCGCCAGGGTTGGCATGCATTTTTGCTATTAAGCCCTTCACCTTTCTTCTGATTCTACTACAGGTAAAAACCATGACAAAGCAAAATGTGCCGGAGGCCAAGGAGCAACGCGACGCAGCGCATAGCCGCTGTTAAGCGTAGAAATTAGTGATTTCTTCTAAGTTCACCACCCTTTCCGAAGAATCTGGCAGCGGGTAACGACACGTGAACTTTTCTTTATAAAAGAGCGAGTTTAACGCATTGCGCATAATCGCCAGCCTCAGCTCGATGTGTTCAAACTTTCCACAATGACACCTTATACAAAAAGTGCGTCGGTGAACTCCGGCTAATTTCGTCGCTTAACGTTCCGCGTTTACCCGAAGTTGGTCGACCATCGGGAGACCAATTTGGGTGGAGTGACCGAAGGGAATGGAACCGGGTAAACGCTGTTGTGTGAAGTTTTTTTGTTTATCATTACGTTTCCAGTCTTAATGTGCAATAACTTATTATAGGTTTTTTTGATGCTTTTCCATCACCAATTAATACTTCCTTGTTTGTCTTTTTCATCTTTCCAAAGTTTTTAGAGTTTAATTCCGCAGATGCATTTACAATTTTCAGTAATCTATTGGGTATGTTTTCATTAGTTTTTCCCGTTTCTGTTTTACCAACTACTTTGTGTTTTTCTGACAAGATTAAATTAATTATGCTGTATAAAAAGGAAAAACCAGTTTTAACTTCAATAGTTAAATCATCATTTACATTGATTTTTATCTTATTACTCTCTTCCAAGACATCAATGTCTGCCCCAATTACCTCATCAAAGGAATGATATTTTTTAAAAAAATTAATTTCATCTTTAGGATCGATATAACATACTCTTTTCCCGTCTGGATGGAAAAGCCAAACTTCAGTTAAGTATTTATCGGGTTTTTTTTCCATCTCAATAACCAAATACTATAATTATTCTCAAAATCTAGACCAGGTATCATATATCCTTTACATTCAATAAAGTTCATTCTTATTCCTCCTATTATCAAAAAAGCTTAATAGTAATTCATTGCTATAAAACAAAAATATTTTACACAACGTTTTGAGTTTACAAGAAGTTGTCTTGCGCAGCAAGACAATTTGGGAGAGGCCGTAGGCCGAACCTTGTAAACTCTGTTATAGGCAGTAAGCGTCGGAGTTCGACATAACAGTGAAAAAATTAATGAAAAACATCAGTGTATAATCATTTGACTTTTCTATAGAATTGTTCAATATTCATAAACGATGCCTGTCTGACTAAAAGACAAGCACCTGATATGATAAGAACGACATCAATATAAGCTTCTAGTCTCATTACGCCGAAAAACCCAAAATACAACGTAATAAGGCCAACAAATAAATCCAGAAACGAGATTTCAGATGTTTCTCGAAAAATCAGGAATCCACAAAAAGTAGCCATTGTAGGGCAGTTGACAATACCTAAAGGCGAATACAGCAGGGCATTTATATATATTGGAGAATGAACCCAATGAAGGTATTAAAACCCCGCGGAGAAGGCGGCTGTGCCTATGATTTTTCCTAATACGCCGCTGTTCGCAAAATCAAAGCGGATTTTCTTTTTTATTACCGCTTCAAGGCTGAGGATAAAAAATACCATAAATATCATAATGTTAGATGGAATAAGGTACATAATTGAAAGAGCCAATGCCGATCCCGACAAGATCAACAGCAATGACGAAAAGAAAATGGTCCGCGCTTCTTTACTAAAAACGCCTGACAGGAAGAATGCGAGAAAAAGGAAATGCATAATAACCGCAAGGAAGCTTGTTTCTTCTGTTGTTTTTGATAGCATTTCAGTCAATTCTTCCGGAGACTTTAAGAAAGTAAATACAGATATAGCGGAAACAGGAAGCAGTAATTTTAGAAAAACAGTTTTATTTTTCATTTTTCTTTTCCAGATTTTTACGGTAATAAAAGGCTTTTGTCTTCCTCTTTTCAAAAAAGACAGAAGTTCCTTCAAACAGCTTATCCGGCTTTAATAATCCCATATGGACTTTGTTATAAATTAAGACCCTGCCACCATCCTTTAATATTCGCTGTGTCTCCACAACAAGTCCGTTTTTATTTCGAATCATGCCTATGGTATTGAAAATAAATACCATATCGATAGATCCGTCGTTTGCTCCGGTTACCATTGAGTCGGTAAGAACAGGGGTTATGTTCATCAGCCTGTTTTCACTTATTTTGGTTCTGATCATCTCTATTGAAAGAGGATGAATGTCTAAAGCGACAACCTTTCCGGTTTTTCCGACTTTTTTGGCCATCTCCAATGTTAGCGTACCGGGGCCGCAGCCGATGTCCACAATATTCATTCCGGGTTTCACATTTTCTTTTATCAGTTTCTTTTCTTGCACAATGTTGCTGTTTTCCGAATGCCTTGAATACATGATTTTGGCAATGAATTGCGGAATTGGCCTATCTTTCATTGCTGTGTCCTTTGTTCGTGCAGATGAAAATGCAGGTTTTATTGTTTTTTGCGATTGTATTGTCTGTTCCGCCGCGCGAAAAAACGATGCTGTCCGGAGAATAAATGCTGTATGTAGCATTATCCACTGCACAGAACACTCCCAAAAGTTCAGGACAGGAGAATGAATTGAATACAGACTTAAAAAGACAATTATGTACAGTAAATCTGTATGTCTCAGGGCTTTCTTCTTCAATAGTCATTCGGTTCAGTCGCATAGGGCCTTCTTTTTTAAAGCACTTTGAATATTTTTTAAGGTTTTCGAAAGAATGGTCAGTGTCTTCAACATATCTAAAAAGTGACATCTGGCTGATAATTCCAATCGGGATAATTACAGCCTTAACCATAGCCAGCGCCTGATCCTTTTCAAATCTTTTTCGCAGTGAAAAGTACATTGCAATTACCAGTGCTAATAATCTGTTTATATCATTCGGAATATTTTTATTTATTTTCTTCCTGATACCAATAAAGCGCAGCAGCATTTTCAAGATAAAAATATTAGTATTTTTTATATAGCCTTTTAAAATGCCTTTAGCAATTGTAATTACATCTGGTTGTGCTGCTTTTTCTATACTTGTCTTAAGCATTTTGTCCTCCTTCCATTTTCAATTTTTAATCAACTATGACCTTTACATAAGTGTCAGACTCAACATAAAAACTCATATCTGAAAACTTTGGTTTTCCAAACGGTTTATCTGTTTTCCATGACATTCCCCAGGGTTCTTTTGGTCCAAATAATCCCAAATCACATTTCCCGTTTCCGTTTGTATCAATGAAACTGCGCACGCCATATTCACCTTCCGGGATGTCAGTAAAAGAAAATGAAAAAGACCCTTTCTTCAGATCTTCACCAGTCAGATGATGTTCCAAGATACGAATGCTTGCTCCCGGTTTATTGAAACTATTGAGATCTACCAGAAAAATAGAAACAGTACCGGTGTCACCTATCAATACATCTCCTGAGACAGTAAATTCCTGGGCGGATACAGCTGTAAGAGCTGCAGTTAGAAAAACAATAAATAAAATACTGTTTTTACAAAAAGTCATATTCTGCTCCTTTGCATTTTGTTAGGAGAAAATATAGCTAATTTTAAAAAAATCAGTATCGTTCTTTTGTATGATTTTTAGTCTTTTAGTAATTGCAACAGATCAAAACGTGATTTTATATCTGTTTTCTCAAAAATATTACGTAAGTGGGTTTTTGTAGTGGACATGGAAATAAAAAGCTTATTGCAGATATCCTTATTGCTGTAGCCTTGAGAAACGAGAAGGATAATCTCTTTTTCCCTTTTAGTTATTTTATATTGAGATGCCATGATATCCAGTTTTCCCTTTGCCCGAAACGCATCAATACGATGGATGAAATACCAGTATACAAAAATAAGAGAGACAAGATTCCAAACAAGGTAAACGATGGAATGACCATTCATTGATAAAAACCGCTTATCCAATAAGGCAAGATAGTATCCTGTCCCGCCGATAACATTGAGAAAGAGCACTAACCCGGTCATTAGAAATAGTGAGCGGAAAAAAAACAGCAATTCAAGTGATTCCACATTTTTGTAAAGAGGCCATCCCTGGATTAATGCTGTAATTATCAGAAGTATCCGGGCCACCATTAGGGAAATAAACAGATACTGTATACATAAAATTTTTATTTCAATATCAGAAATAAAAAAATTTAATCCCAAAATTCCTGACAGTAAAAGAAAAATTATGACAATAAGGGTTTTTTTCAAGACATTGGTTAGCGGTCTATGGATGATCATAAAAAATAAATCAGCAATAGAATATATGATGACTACTGAAAATATCGTTTTTATAGAAATAAGCACAAGTTTTATCTGGGTATTATAAAAAATTAGAAAGGCTGAGAAATAAAAATCCATTAAATCGAGAATATATATAATAGTGAATATTGCTAGAAAAATGAAATACTTCTTATATACTTTCAGCCTGTATTTGCTGAATAAGAAAAAACTTACAGCCAGCGCTGTAACACCTATCGCGAATGAAAAAAAATTTAATAACAAATAAAAATGTTTCATATTTTCTAAAAATGACTATAGCATGCATATAAATACAGTAAAAATATTGTTTATTTACTTGTAAATAAAACTTCAGCTGTACAATACAAACATAATCTTCAATTGATACAATCTTCTCCCCGAAAAGATCCATCGCTTAGTCGGGTAAGAAGAAGCCCTCACGAGCTCCCTCTCCCCTAAGAACCGTACGTGATAGTTTCCCATCATACGGCTCAAGCAATCTTAACCCTTTTATCAGGGCAGCTGCAGAGAACCCCTTCCCCGATTGATAAAGTATTTCATGTCTTCGGGGAGAAAGCAATTCTTTACAGCTTTTGCTATCCGGGATTGGAGTTTATTGACCTGCTTCATAATTTCTTGTCCAGTTGAGATAATCCCAAAGAGTAAAATCATGTTTGTGGTTTACGGTGGCCTCCTCTCGGTGAAGAGAAGCCTTTGACCCTGCCGTATTCATAAAGTACCTGTCCCTTCAAGCAATAGATCACCTATCGGAAGTCTGCATCCTTTCGGATCAGGATAAAATCCCTATCCTCTGCATTACACAAAGGCATTCGCTTTTTCCGATTTCCTTTACCTGCCGGTGCATAGACCTTTCTTACGAAAATCATGCTCTTAAAAGAGAACCTGACAGGCTTACCTGGTTCTGTTAAACAACCAATTCGTACTGGGTTAGGGCCGATCTTTACTCCGGAAATCACTCTGTTCATCTGTGGAACTGCATGCAAAGACATTTCCACCCGATTTCTTTGCCGTTTTGGCTGAAGCGTATTAGCCTGTTTCGCTCCTCACGTTTTACGAAGCTTACAATCATTCACATATGTTACCCATACCAATACATTTACCCTGGCAATCATCCGATTTTAGGCTATCAGAATATTTGCTTTTGTCCTTTCAGCTTAATACCCCACCGTTGCCAGTGACGCATTTGAAAGTAGGGTTACTCCAGATGAATGGAGTAGTCCAAAAGTCGATATATAATAATATGCCGACTTAGACAGCTTGCTTAACAGCTTCTTGTGACCTGAGTGGTTTATCAGGACACGTCCAGTCGCACTTGAACATAACGTCCCGCGGGTATGCGACGTTTTGCGTCCCGCCAGGGTTGGCATGCGTTTTTGCACACTTTGCTCTCATTTCCTTTCCATTTTACCACAAGCAAAAACCATGACAAAGCAAAATGTGCCGAAGGCCAAGGAGCGAAGCGACGCAGCGCATAGCCGCTGTTAAGCGTAGAAATTAGTGATTTCTTCTAAGTTCACCACCCTTTCCAAAGAATCTGGCAGCGGGTAACGACAAGTGAACTTTTCTTTATAAAAGAGCGAGTTTAACGCATTGCGCATAATCGCCGGCCTCAGCTCGATGTGTTTAAACTTCCACGATGACACCTTATACAAAAAGTGCGTCGGTGAACTCCGGCTAATTTCGTCGCTTAACTACCTTTATCCGCATTATACAATAACTTCTCCTTTCTCTGAAGCAAAACCGCGTTTCTCCGGTTATAAAGGATATGAACAGTACATTTCGTGAATCTTTATTACAGAAGTTGCGGGAACACCTGCTTATGCGTAATTACTCACCCCGTACCATCAAGGCGTATACCCGCTACTGCTCGGAATTCTGTATTTTCTGCCTGGATTCGCCATCCATGGACAGAGAGCAAAAGATCATCCGCTTTCTTAACAGATATACGGACCCCGCGACCAAAGCAGTTGCCCGTTCTGCGGTTAAATACCTGTACGCCAGCATCCTCAAAATACCGGCGCCGGTTCTGCTCACAAAGGCCAGAAAGCCTAAAAAGCTTCCCGTGGTTTTGTCCCGGGACCAGGTCTCTGCAATTCTGAATACCATACGAAACCCTAAGCACCGGGCCATGATTGCCATAATGTACGGTTCGGGACTGCGCATCAGCGAAGTAGTCAATCTTAAAGTTGGCGATATTAATCTTACCAGAAACCGTATCCACATACGTCAATCAAAGAACCTGAAAGACCGCATCGTTGTTCTGTCGCCCTTACTGGCGGATTATTTACAGCTGCTAAGCGCTGATCGTGACGCAAAAGAGCTCCTTTTCCTGACCCAAAGCGGAAAAAAATATTCCACCAGGACCCTTCAGACTATCTTTAAACGGGCCCTTTCCATATCCGGAATACCCCTTGCCGCCACATGCCATTCACTGCGCCACTCCTTTGCAACCAGTCTGCTGGAAAGCGGCGTCGATATTCGTGTAATCCAGGCCCAGCTGGGACACACCAGCATAAAGACAACCATGCTGTATACTCAAATAACCGGCGTAATTGAGGATTCTCTACGCTCGCCGCTTTAGCGCATTGCGTATAAGCTGCCTTCCCGGAAGATTTTCTGAATTTCGCATAAGCGCCACAAACGTCCGCCCATAGACAGTACAGCAGCTGAAAAGGGAACAACAGATCCATTCCGCCGAAAAGTCCAGTGCCGCCCGCTGGTATCTTTCCAAAATTGAACACAGTTAAGGTTTCACCGTAAAACCAGACCGCTCTTTTCTTTTTCTAACCGGCACAGTGGACCTTGTTTCGCCCTTCGTGCTTGGCCCTGTACATTGCCTCATCCGCCCGGGAAAGGGCAGCGGTAAAATCTTCGTGCTCCCGCATCTCAGTCACCCCGATTGTAACGGTAACAGAGCTTTCCTGCTCAATTCTGGCCCGGATTCTCTCGCTTATATCAAGGGCTCTTTGAATATCAGTGTGCACAACAATAATAAATTCGTCACCGCCCCAGCGTACAATAAAATCTTCATCCCGGATATGGCTTTTGGCAAGACGAGAAACCTCCTTTAAAATAAGGTCTCCTGCCATGTGGCCAAGATTGTCGTTTACCTCTTTAAAATGATCGATATCCAGGGTCATCAGTGATATCTGCCGCTGATTGCAGTTTCTTCTCCCGAAATACTCCTCAAGAAAATGCCGATTGTAGCTTTCCGTCAGGGAATCGGTATAACCCTTGATCGACAATTTTCTGCCGGCCCGGAAGACCAGTATATGATTGATTGCCACAAGCAGCAGAGAAAACACCATTCCCGCCGCAAAGGTAATAATGCTCTGCCGCTGAAGATCTTTATATGAATCTGTAATGTCGTGCTCAATAATAAGATACCGCTCTATTTCAGAGATAAAACGAATATACAGCATCAGGGTTGCTCCACCCTTTTCCGTCAGATAATGGGACTCATCGCCAAGGTCTTCTGTGGGGCTGTTAAGATTATACTCTTCAAAAAATGAGCTTCCACGGCAATCAAGAGGCAATCTCAGTTCCCCGTCCGGCTCAGCAAAAAACATCCTGGTCCTTCCCTTGTCGCCTGCAATATTCAGCGAAAAGCTGTCCAGGGAAATCCCTGTTCCGATAATTCCCGTAAGCTCTCCGGCATCGCTTTTTATCTTGCTGTCGAAAAAAAAGGAATACAGTTCCACGGAGTCATCCGGATCGTACAGGCTGAAGCGGTCCGTCACAGGAGCATCAAGAAAATCCTTCACCCAGCTGTCACGGGCTGAGGAATAATCCAGCTCCAGGATCTGCCCGAAGGAATCGTAATAGGTATCCGTTTCAAGGGAGACAAGACCTACGTTCTTTGCCCCGAGCTCTATCCTTTTCCTCCGCACAAAATCAAGAATCCTGTCAGGATCTTCTCTGCCGTTCGCGCGGAATCTGGACAGATCAATGGTATCGGCGATAAGGCGGTTTGCCAGGGAGTATTTTTCCTTTACTCCATTAATTGTTCCGACAACAGAATCGGCACAGGCAGGCAGAACAGATTCGGTAAGGATTGTACTGAATACCCTCTGTGACATTCTGAAATGGACATAATTGATGGCAAAAAAACCGAAAAAAAAAGATTATAGCAGAGGGTAAAATGATACGGTTTCTTTTACTTGCTTTTACATGCTGCACGTGTATTTGGAATCCCTTCATATATTATATCAGGAAAGCAGCACCTCGTCATTCTCAAAATCTTTCTTTCGTATAGCATGGAATTTGTCGACAAGTTTGTCCACCGTAATTTCCCGCTTCTCCCGGCCTTCGAGGTCCAGGATGATTTCTCCCGCGTCCATCATCAAGAGCCGGTTCCCGTAGGCAATGGCGTGGGCCATGTTGTGGGTTATCATAATGGCGGTAAGCTTGTACTCTTCAATAAAGCGCTTGGTCAGTTCCAGCACCTTGGCGGCGTTCCTGGGGTCCAGGGCGGCAGTATGTTCATCAAGCAGAATCAGGGCCGGCCGGGAAAGTACCATCATCAGCAGGGTCAGGGCCTGACGCTGCCCGCCGGAGAGCAGGCTCACGTTATTCTTGAGCCTGGATTCAAGCCCCATATCCAGGGCCTGCAGCTCCCGCATAAACCTGTCCCGCAGCCGATTGTTCAGGCTGATTCCAAGGCCTTTAAAACCTTTTTTGTAACTGATGGTCATGTTGTCTTCCAGGCTCATGTTTCCCGCGGTCCCCAAAAGGGGATTCTGGAATATCCGGCCGATATATTTTGCCCGCTTGTACTCCGGAATTCTGCTTACATCAACATCGTTTACAAAGATCTTCCCCTCAGATGGGATATAGGTTCCTGCAATCAGGTTAAAAAGGGTCGATTTTCCCGCGCCGTTGGAACCGATCACGGTAATAAAATCCCCCTCTTTTACATTGAGGTCCACGTTGTGAATCGCCCGGGTCTCGTTGACGGTCCCTTCGTTGAAGACCTTGGATACCTGTTCCAGTCTGATCATACAGCCGCCTGCCTTGTGCGTTTTTTACCTTTTACCTTCGTCAGAATCAGGGACAGAATGATCAGCAGACCGGTTATCAGCTTAAGATCGTTGGGTGTCAGTCTGATAATGTAGCCGTAATAGCGCCCCAGAAACATGATGCCCTTGAACACCACCGAGCCTATCACGACCCTGAGCAGCAGAGGCCAGATTTTGTTGGAGCGGATAAAAAACTCCCCGATCATTACCGAAGCAAGTCCGGTAACCACGATCCCCTGCCCCAGGTTGGCGTCGGCAAAACCCTGGTACTGAGCGGCCAGCGCGCCGGCGACCCCTACAAGCCCGTTGGAGAGCCCCACACCGATTATCTTCATTACCTCCGGGTTCACCCCCTGGGATATAACCATCTGCTGATTGTTGCCCATGGCTCCCAGGGTCAGCCCCAGATCAGTATGAAAAAAGATATCCAGAATCAGGATAATCCCTCCTACAAAGAGTAGAAGAAACAGCAGCACACCGTATTCCGCTGGGATCCCCATTCCTTCGCTCAAATCCTTCATGGCGCTGAAGGCCGTCGTTACCTGCAAAAGGGGCAGGTTTGCCCGGTTACCAAGCACCCGTATATTAACCGAATAAAGCATGGTCATGGTCAGGATTCCCGCCAGCAGGTTCGGGACTTTCAGCTTGTTATGGATCAGGGCGGTCACTATCCCCGCAAGGATTCCCCCCAGCAGAGCCAGCAGAACTGCGATTAATACCGGCAGCCCCGCGGTAATGGCGGACGCCGCGATGGCCGCACCAAAGGGAAAGCTCCCGTCCACCGTCAGGTCCGGAAAATCAAGAATCCTGAAGGTAATAAAAACCCCCAGGGCCAGTATGCCGTAGATCAATCCTTCGTGGAGAATTCCTTCAATCACCTGTGTATGCCTTCCTGATTGTGCCTTTCCGGCCTTTTTCGCGGCCTATGTAAAAGAGGTCCGCCAATGCGGACCCTTGGATTATATCAGAGTATCTTTTTTTAAAAACCCTCACAGCCTGGAAAATTCCTGGTCCTCTAACGGTACTGGGGCTCTCCGTTCTGAATCACCACAGAAGCCCGGTCAAGAATATCTGCAGGAACTGTTGCACCGATCTTTTCTGCTACATCGAGGTTCAGGATCAGCTGGTCAAGGTCACCGGGGTCGGACATAAACTGGGTCGGAATGGTGGAGGGGTCTTCGCCTTCCAGAATCCGGGCGATCAGGCGGCCGGTAGCCCTGCCGTGCTTGTAATAATCAAAGCCCAGAGCGGCAAAAACCGCAAAATCAACCGCCGAGGTCGGGTCCGCGGACATTACGGGAATGTTCTTCTCCAATGCGGTCTGCACAAGAGACTGCAGAGCAGAAAAAACGGTATTGTCGGTGCTCACGTAAATGGCGTCCACCCGGTTCAGAATAGCCTGAGTTGCCTGCTTAACCTCAGCGGAGTTTGTCACCGTGGATTCAACAAACTCTATACCCATATCGGCGCATACCTCTTTCGCGATTCCCGCCAAGACAACGGCATTGGCCTCCCCGGAGGAGTAGACGTGACCAAGGCGTTTCACCTCCATCAGCCGGGTCAGCAGCTCAATCTGCTCCCGTACCGGGGTCATGTCCGAATAGCCGGTAATGTTCTTTCCCGGCTTATCCAGAGATGTTACCAGACCCGACCCCACCGGATCCGTTACGGCGGAATAGATTACCGGAAAATCACTGATCGTCGATGCCAGGGCCTGGCTGGTGGGAGTCGCTATACCGACAGCGATGTCTACCTTGTCGTTCTTGAACTTGACGGCGATCTGCTTGGCCGTGTTGGGGTCGCCGTTGGCGTTCTGCAGGTCATATTTAATATCGGTGTATCCAAGTTCGGCAAGTTCGTCCTGAATCCCCTTTTCAATGGAATCAAGCGCCGGATGGCTGACGATCTTAGAAATGCCGATGGTAATTGTACCGTCATCGGTCTGTTCCGCGCCTCCCGCGGCAAACAACACAGTGGCTGCCAGCACCGCGAGTAGAATGTACGTAATCTTTTTCATCGCTTACTCCTGATTTTCTGTTTTATTGTTACTTTACATAGAAACACCATAACAATACGGTATTATCAAGCTTTCCGTCAAGGGTTTTCAGCTGGACTTTTATCTTTTCAAGGGCTACTTTTCATATACCATGACAAAATCACCAAAAGAACGTTCATTAAACCGCAAAATACTCAAACGATTAAACGGAAATCCCTTACGGCTGGCGGAAATCCTGCTCGAAGACGACGAAATCCGGGCCATGCAGGAGTACGGTAATACCGTTTCAATTAAAAGACTCGGCTACAACGATCACGGACCGGTTCATATGCGGGTTGTGATGATGAACGCCATCACCATGATGGAGCTGCTGCAGCAGGCGGGCATACAGACGAGTCTCCAAAGCGAAGAGCTGGGAGATTTCGATGACAGCCTCTGTGCGGTCATGCTTGCCTCCTTCCTTCACGACCTGGGAATGGGCATCGGCCGGCAGGACCATGAACTCCACAGCACCTACCTTGCCTATCCCATAATCGACCGTATTCTGAAAGATGTGTATCCGGAAGATCTGGAAAAACGGATTGCTCTGCGCTCATTGGCTATCGAGGGCATCATCGGCCACATGGCACATCACACAATCCACTCCCTGGAGGCGGGGGTTATCCTGATTGCCGACGGCTGCGATATGGAGCGGGGCAGGGCGCGGATACCCATGTTTCTGAACACCTCTCCCAAGGTAGGAGACATTCACAAGTATTCAGCCAATTCCATCGAGAAGGTAAGCATCGAAAGGGGAACGGAACTACCTGTCAAGATCCGCGTAGATATGTCCACGGAGGTGGGGTTCTTCCAGGTAGAGGAGGTGCTCCTGTCCAAGATAGCCAAGAGCACCGTAAAACCATATATAGAGCTCTACGCCGGCGTTATCGGCGGAGAGCTGAAACGCTACCTGTAAAGCTGCTTTTTACAGCTCTTCGTCCGGCAGTTCCACCCGGATATGCAGTTCATCAAGCTGCTTTTCGGAAACCTCCCGGGGGGAGCCCATCATGGGTTCCTGGGCCTTCTGGTTCATGGGGAACGCCACGATCTCCCGCAGGTTTTCCACCTTCGCCAGCAGCATGATAATCCGGTCGAGGCCCGGTGCTATTCCGCCGTGGGGCGGGGCTCCATAACGAAAGGCGCTTATCATGCCGGAGAACTGGGAATCCACCTCTTCCCGGCTGTAACCGCCGATCTGGAAAGCCCGGTACATCAGCTCCGGCTGATGGTTCCGGATGGCTCCGGAGGACAGCTCTTCACCGTTGCAGACCAGATCGTACTGGTAGGCCAGCACATCCAGGGGGTCCTTTTCGTTCAGCGCATCAAGTCCGCCCTGGGGCATGGAAAAGGGGTTATGACTGAACTGAACCGCCCCGGTGCTTTCGTCCCGTTCGTACATCGGGTAATCTACTATCCAGCAGAAGCGGAAGCTGTTTTTCTCCAGTAAGTCCAGGTCCTTGCCCAGCTTGCTGCGTACCTGCCCGGCAATGGCGGCGGCGCTCCGGCTCTGGTCGCAGACAAAGAAAACCACATCCCCTTCGCTCACATCACAGGCAGAAGCTATGGCCTGAATACTCTCTTCAGAGAGAAATTTGGCTATGGGGCTCTTTACCTCTCCGCCGTCGACCCATGTTATATACGCCAGTCCCCTGGAGCCTACGGACTGCGCGTATTCGATCAGCTTATCAAAGAAAGAGCGGGGCTGTCCGGCGATACCTTTTACCGGCAGTGCCCGGACTACCGCCCCGGAGGCAATTGCCCCGGCAAAGGCCTTGAAGTCCGATCCCCGGAAGGCCTCGGTCACATCCCGGATAATAATCGGGTTCCGCAGGTCCGGTTTGTCCGAACCGTATTTCAGCATGGCTTCGGCATAGGGAATGCGCTCGAAGGGAGCCGACGATATCTTCCAGTCTGAAAACTCAGTAAAAAGGCCTGTCATCAGCTCCTCAATCACGACAAACACATCGTCCTGCTCAACAAAAGACATTTCCATGTCGATCTGGTAGAACTCTCCGGGGCTGCGGTTGGCACGGGCGTCCTCGTCCCGAAAACAGGGGGCTATCTGGAAGTAGCGATCAAAGCCTGAAACCATTAAAAGCTGCTTGTACTGCTGCGGAGCCTGTGGAAGGGCGTAAAACTGGCCGGGTTGCAGCCGGGAAGGCACCAGAAAGTCCCTGGCCCCCTCGGGACTGGAGGCGGTCAGAATAGGGGTCTGGAACTCGGTAAACCCCATGGCCTCCATGCGGCGGCGTACAGACGAGATAACCTTTGAGCGCAGCAGGATATTCCTGTGCATAGTCTCCCGCCGCAAGTCAAGGTAGCGGTAGGTCAGCCTCAGATCTTCCGGTTCTTTGTCCTCAGGAAAAATCTGAAAGGGCAGGGGACTGCAGCGGCCCAGAATCTCGTAACTTTTTATCTCTACTTCAACCTCGCCGGTCTCAATCTTTGAGTTTACCGTTTCCGGGTCCCGCCGTTTGACCGTTCCTGTAACACATATGCAGTTTTCCTTCTGCAGATGAGCTACCTCGTATTTAAATCCCGATTCGGGGTAACTGACCAGCTGGGTAATCCCGTAATTATCCCGCAGATCAATAAAAAGGACCCCGCCGTGGTCACGATGGTTATTAATCCACCCGGAAAGGGTCACCTCCTGCCCGACATGGGACACCCGTAATTCATTCAAGCGGTGAGTGCGGTACTTACTCATGTTCTACCCCGTATTATTGTGAAAAACCTTGAAAAAGCTTTCTGATACTATCAGATATAAAACTATCCTTGCAATAAAGGTCCGCGATCAGTTACAGATCAAAACGGCGGCGAATCAGGGTCTGAACTGCCTGAGGGTCCGCTTTGCCTCCGCTTGCCCGCATTACCTGTCCCACGAAAAAGCCGATAGGCTTCATGTCGCCGTTTTTCAGCTGCTCCACCGCCTGGGGATTCTCTGCAGCGATTTTATCTACCATGGCAGCAAGCTCTTCGGAGTTATCCTCCTGCTCAAGACCCCGCTCGGTAACAATTGTCTCCGGGTCTTTATCCTCATCCAGTATCGCCTCCAGGACCTCCCGGGCACTGTTGCGGTTAATGCGCTTATCATCGACAAGAGCAATCAGGTCTGCCAGGCGCCGGGGGCTCAGACTGCTGCAGGCAATCTCCTCCTCCCGGCGTTTCAGGTACTTCTGCACATCCCCGGTCATCCAGGCCGCGGCGTTCTGCGGGTCCGCTCCCAGGGCGGTAACGGCCTCGAAAAAGTCAGCGCTGCTTATTTCCTCCGTTAACAGTTCCGCCTGTACCGGCTTTAGCCCCGTCTTTTCAACAAATCTGGTTCGCCGCGCCAGCGGCAGCTCGATCATGGATTCCTCTACCCGTGAAAAAAAGGCGTCATCCGGCCGGAACGACGGTAAATCAGGCTCAGGAAAGTAACGGTAATCGTGGGCACTCTCCTTGGAACGCATGGATTCAGTCCTGCCTGCGGCCTCGTCCCAAAGACGGGTCTCCTGTACAACCTTTTCTCCCCGGTCCAGCAGCTTCTTCTGCCGGCGGATCTCGTGGTTCAAAGCCAGGCGCAGAAACTTTGAGGAGTTGATGTTTTTTATCTCCGTCTTGGTCCCCAGGCCCTTTCCTGCAAGGTTTATCGAAATGTTCCCGTCGCAGCGCAGGGAGCCCTCTTCCATATTGCCGTCGCAGACCCCCATGTAGCGTACAAGAGAGCGGAACTGCTGCAGAAAGGCCTCGGCATCTTCACCGGTACTCAGGTCCGGTTCGGTAACAATCTCCAGAAGCGCGGTTCCGGCGCGATTGTAATCCAAAAGGCTGCCCGAGGGGGTGTGGATCATCTTGCCGGCATCCTCTTCCAGGTGAATATCATGAATCCTGACCCGTTTAATCTCGCCTTCAACATCAATATCAAACCAGCCGCCGATCCCGACGGGTGAGTGGAACTGGGATATCTGATAGTTCTTGGTCATGTCGGGATAAAAATAGTTTTTGCGATCAAAAACAGCCTTTTCCGCGGGTCTGCAGTTCAGAGCTTTTCCCACACGGTAGGACATGAATATGGCCTCTTCGTTCAGCGCCGGCAGCACCCCGGGGTATCCCATACAGACAGGGCATACATTGGAGTTTGGTTCGTCCCCAAAGCGGGAGGCACAGTCGCAGAAGACCTTGCTTGAGCTTAAAAGGTGTATGTGAATTTCCAAACCGATAAAGGACTGATACGTGCTCATGCAGGCTCCTTGAATCCCGGACAGCCCGCCGGTTCAAATACTGAACGGTACTCCGCGGCGGCGGAAAAGAGCCGCCCCTCGCACAAGGCCGGGGCAAGCAGCTGCATGCCCACCGGCATATGTCCATCCATGCCGGCGGGAAAACTCAATCCCGGAACTCCCGCCAGATTGGCCGCGGCGGTAAACTTGTCCGCCAGTTTCTGCTGGAAAGCATCCATTCCCGACTCTCCGTGGGGGAAAGCCGCAACCGGAAAGGTGGGCATTAAGAGCAGTTCAGCCCCTCCGAAAACTCTGGAAAACTCGCGTGCAATAAGGGTACGGATGCGCTGAGCCCGGCCGTAGTACCGGTCCTGGAACCCTGAGCGCAGCACATACGTCCCCAGCAGAATTCTGAGTTTTACCTCGTGCCCGAAGCCCTCGCTGCGGGTATTGCGGACCATCTCGGCGTGTTCCTCGCCGTCTGCCCGATAGCCGTAGCGGATTCCGGTGTAGCGTGCCAGGTTCGCCGAGGCTTCGGCTGTGGCTATGGTGTAATATGCGGGAACCACGTAATCCAGGGTTTCCAGTGTAACAGGGACAATCTCCCAGCCAAGTTTTTTGTAGCCCTTCAGAGTTTCCTGGTACACAGCATCCACTCCGGGACTCAGGTCCTTAAGATCCTTAAGTACAGCGATCCTCCGCCCGGAAAATTCGCCGGAACGGTCTTCGTACGGAACAGTTGTCTGATCCTTCGTGTCTTCCCCTTTTATGGTGTCAAAAACAAGACGGCAGGTTTCAATATCCCGGGCCAGAACACCGACACTCTCAAGAGAAGAAGCATATGCCACAAGCCCGTAACGGGAAACCGCGCCGTAGGTAGGTTTAAGTCCATAGACCCCGCAGAAGGAGGCGGGCTGCCGTACTGAACCGCCGGTATCGCTGCCCAGGGCAAAGGGGACCAGGCCGGCAGCGACCGCCGCCGCCGATCCGCCGGAAGATCCGCCGGTGACCCGTGAGGGATCCCAGGGATTGGAGCTCGGCCCATGAACCGAGTTTTCACAGGAAGAACCCATGCCGAACTCATCCAGGTTGCACTTGCCATAGACCCGGGCACCGGCGGCTTCCAGGCGCTCTACCGCGCTGGCCGAATAGGGCGAGGTAAATCCCTCCAGGATCTTCGAGCCGCAGCTCAGGTCCAGCCCCCTGACGGCTATGTTATCCTTTACCCCGTAGGGGATTCCCGTAAGAGGCCCGACGCTATTCTCGTTTTTATTTCTCTGTTGTTCTGCCAGAAAATCAATCTGTACAAAAGAGTTGATCTTTGTTTCCCATTCATCAACGTAGCCACGGTGTGCCGAAGCCCGGGAAGAATCGTCCAGAAGTCCGCGCCAGGAGGATAGAATATCGCTTGTCATATCTTTTTCCATAATCAGTCCGAATCTTCAGCCAAGGACCTTGGGAATCCGGAAGAAGCGTTCCTGCCGATCCGGGGCATTGGCTAAAACCCCCTGCGACAGATCTTCTTTCCGAACCTGATCCGGCCGGGTTCTGTTTCCCCGCACACCGACATGGGTCGTAGCTTCTACACCATCCACATCGATACCCTTCATCAGTTCAAAATATTCAAGGATTCGTCCAACCTCTTCATCGAAGGCTGCACGTTCACTCCCGGAAAGATGCAGATTGGCCAGTTCGGCGGTTATGTCAAGTTCTTTTTCTTCCATGATTGCAGCCACTCTACCGGAGGATTCTTCCCTCTGTCAATACACGGAGCTAACTGTTTACATAATAACGGATTAAATACTTATAGACCGCTTCCTCTTTTTTTCTCGGTGGTCCGACCGATTTGACTTTTTATCAGTAATACTGTATTCTTTAACCTTATCCTGTAACATAACCTTTTATCGACCATATAAATACACAGAACGGTTTAAGTGTATTATAATTGTCGTGTATACCCCGATACGGGTAAGGAGTATTCGTGGTCAAGACGGGCTTTCCCACTATTCACTTCTATGACCAAGATTTTGTGGATCTTTACGATCGGACCTGGGCCTGGCTTGAAGACTTCTGGGCCAGGGGTACCAAAAAAAACGGCCTTGAATCCCGCTTTTTCTATTATCCTTCCAGCGAGACGGTTAATCAGTTCGACGCGTGTCTGTCCACCTTTTTTCTTGTCTACAGCAACAAGGTGTATCCGGCTTCTCCGTCTCTGGATAACTTTTACGCCAAGCAGGAGGAGTCCGGAGCCATCCGCGGTGAATACGAAATCGCCAGCGGCAAACCGGTCCTCACCGAGGAAAACCCCGAAGGAGCTGCGCCGCCCCTCTTCTCCTACGCTGAGTACAACCTGTACCACAAAGAGGGGAACAAAAAGCGCCTAAAGGATATCATGCCGATTCTGGAAAAATACTTCGACTGGCTTGAGGCCACCTTCAAGGATGATACCGGCATGTACAGTGTTCCTTTTAAAGCCCTGTACATGCCCAACGCTCCCCGGACTCAGGCTAAATACCCGGTGGATTTCAATACACAGCAGGCCATTAACGCCCTCTATATGTCAGCCATCGGGGATGTCCTCAACGACAAGGAGATGAGCTTCAAGTACAAGCGCCAATACTTCTCCTTAAAGACCCGCATCAATTCCCAAATGTGGAACAACGAAACAGGTTTCTATCATGACCTGGACGCGGACCAGCAGCGGCTGCCCCAGAAGACCATTGCCGGTTTCTGGCCTCTTTTGGCGGAGATTCCCAACGAGGACCGGGCCAATAAGATGATTGATCATCTGAAGAACCCGAGCACCTTCGGTCTGGAGAACCCTTTTCCCACCCTGTCGGCAGACGATCCCGACTTTTCCGAAGACGGGGAGGGCTGCCGCGGTTCGGTGGTGCCGGCCTTTACCTTTATGATAGTTAAGGGTCTGGAAAAATACGCCCGGTACGAACTGGCCCGGGAGTGCGCCATCCGGCACCTCTACTACATGCTGGACACCCTGCATCCCGAAGGCAAGGAGAAGGGCAACATCTACGAAGCCTATGCACCCCGGCGGGACGGACCGTCAAAATGGAGCGGTAACCCCGATTATCCCCGGCCTCTCTACCTGGCTTACGCGGCACTGTCGGCAGTCACCCTTATGATAGAAAACATCATCGGCCTCTACATAAGCCTTCCCCGTAAAACCGTTGACTGGATCATTCCAACCCTGGAGATCATGGGTATCGAAGACCTCTCCTTAAAACGCAACATGATCACTATTCTGAGCAACAAGAGCGGACGAGGCTGGGAAATAAGGCTGGAATCGGAAAAGCTCTACTACTTTACCATTAATATCTTAAGCGAACGTAAAAAGAAGACCCTCCCCATTCCTTCAGGCAAATGCTCCATGCTGATCGATAAGTTATAGGACAGTCAGAAATCATGAGTTTTTTTGGCAAATTCATTGGCGGTACTATCGGTTTTCTGATGGGAGGCCCCCTGGGGGCCATCGCAGGGGTGGCCTTTGCCCATGTACTGCAGCAGTCCCAGGAGGCGGACCGCATCTCCGGCTCCTCCTACTTCCGCAACTACAACCGCCGTATGAACACCACCGAACATGCCCACATGACATTCTTTGTGGGCGCCTTTTCCCTGCTGGCAAAGCTGGCCAAAGCAGACGGCGAACTGACCCGCAACGAAGAAGCAACAATCCGGCGCTTCATGATCGAAGAACTCAGGCTGGATCCAACCTCTCAATACACTGCTCTGCGGATCTTTGACGCAGCCCTCTCTACAAATGAGGATTACACCGACATTGCCCGGCAGTTCTACCGGGAGTTCCGTAACCGGCCCCAGATCCTGGAGCTTATGATCGACATCCTCTTTCGCGTGGCCATTGCCGACGGCGGAGTCAACAAGGCTGAGGGAAGCATGATCCTGAATATCGTCAGGATCTTCAACTTCCGGCAGGACCAGTACGACCGTATAAAAGAACGCTACGTAGCCAATACCAACAAGTATTACGCCGTCCTGAACTGCAAGCCCGAAGATGACGACGAGACCATTAAAAAATCCTACCGTAAACTGGTACGGGAAAACCATCCCGATGCCATCGCCGCCAAGGGGCTTCCCGACGAATTCCAGAAGGTAGCAACGGACAAATTCCGCCAGATCCAGGACGCTTACGAGCACATCCGCAAGGAGCGCGGTTTTTAAGCTGAATGATCCGGCTGCGCTTTTACGAGGAGCTGAACGACTTTCTCAATCCGGAGCGCCAAAAATGTACCTTCACGGTGCCCCATGAATTCCCCCGCAGTGTAAAGGACCTCATAGAAGCGGTGGGGGTCCCCCATGTAGAAGTCGATCTTATCCTGGTCAACGGCCAATCGGTCACCTTCGACTACCAGGTTAAGGACGAAGACCGGATCAGCGTCTACCCTGTCTTTGAACGTCTGAATATCGCCTCCGTTACCCGTCTGCGTCCCCGCCCTTTACGGGAACCCCGTTTTGTTGCGGATGTCCACCTGAAGACCCTGGTGCGAAAACTCCGCATGCTCGGCTTTGACACCCTCTATAACAGTGCCTGGGACGATCCCGAACTGGCGGGCATTTCAAACACGGAAGAACGTATTCTTCTGACCCGGGACCGCGGTCTGTTAAAGCGCAGCATTGTCAGCCGCGGCCTCTTCATCAGGTCCCACAATCCTCGGGAACAGCTGCTGGAGGTAATCCGGCGCCTTGATCTCTCATCTTCTGTCCGGCCCCTGAGCCGCTGCATTCGCTGCAACGGTCCCCTGGAACGAATCAGCATGCGTCAGGCAGTAGCAGACAGCTCAGAGCCGACCCCGCTTCCCCGGGATATTCTTGAGAAAAAGAGCTATATTTCCCGCTGTACCTGCTGCGGAAAACTCTACTGGCGCGGCAGCCACTACGACAGGATGATGGATCAGATTCATCACATTCTTTTTTCCACTTGAGCAGCACCACCGCCCGTGGTACGATAATTCAGCTTTTACCTGATACATGATCTAACAGAGGAACCCAATGATCAAAATAGATGAACACCCCTACCTTATGGAGCATTGCGGCGAAGGCGAACGCCTGGTCCGTAAAACCCGGGCCGAGAGGGTAATACAGCAGGCTCTGTGGGCAGGCTTAAAACCGGGAATGCGGGTTCTGGATGTGGGCTGCGGTGCAGGCTTTACCACCTCTCTGCTGGCGGGAATTTCCGGTAATGCGGAAGGTCTCGATGTATCCACTGACCGTATAGAGAGCGCCAGAAAAGCATATCCGGAACGTACCTTCCATCAGCGGGATATCTACAAAGCTCTGGATGACCTTGGATCCTACGATTTTATCTGGATCCGCTTCTTTCTGGAGTACCACCGCCGCTCATCCTTCGATATCCTGAAGCGGATTTCCGGACTCCTTGCAAAAAACGGCATCCTCTGTACAGCGGAGCTTGATCATCACAGCCTGAACCATTATCCCCTGGAGGAGCGCATGCAGAAAACCCTCCACGGTTTATCCGATCACCTTCAGAAGAACGCGGATTGGGACCCCTACGCGGGGCGCAAGTTATATACCCATCTGTACGATATCGGACTTGAGAATATTGAGCTGAAGCTTGATGCCCATCACCTGATTTACGGCACAATGGAAACGGTCCAGGAAAGCGACTGGCTTACAAAACTGAATGTGGCCGCCGGACAATGCGGGTATCCCTTCGATGAGTACGAAGGCGGGTTTGATGAATTTCTTGAAGACGCAGAGAAGCTTCTTGCCGATCCCAGACGCTTTACCTATACACCGATTATCATCTGCCGGGGAGTTAAGCCAGGCGCTTGATAAAGTCCGGAACGCGCTGGACCAGATTATTCTTCTGCAGGTACATAAAGAAGGCCATGATTACCCGTCTGTCCAGGTGATGATCCGCCTCCTTCATCAGCAGTTCGAGGGCCTCATCTGCCAGCATTGGCTGGCGATAATGACGCTGTGAAGTAATGGCATCGTAAAAATCGCCCACCGCGATAATTCTGGCCCCCAGGGGAATTTCGTTTCCCTTAAGGCCTTTCGGATACCCTTCACCGTCAAGCCGTTCATGATGAGAGGAGGCAATCCTGGGTACCTGGGTATAGATTCCGTCCCAGGCAATCTGGCTTAAGATGCCATGGGTCTTGGCGGCATGGGTTTTAATAACCGCGTATTCCACCGGCGTAAGCCCTCCCTGTTTTTTCAGGATTGAATCGGGAACGCCTATCTTACCGTAATCGTGAAGCAGGGCGGCAATGCGGATCATCTCCTGAAAATCCTTGCTTAATCCCAGCTCCCTGCTTATCCCGATGGAATACTGCGTAACCTTCTCTGAATGACCCGCGGTCAGATTATCCCGGGCATCGATACTTGATGCCAGAACCTGGATAATGGACTTGAACTGCTCCTCGCGGCTCTCGATCAACCGGGCATTTTTAATGCTCATCCCGATAACCGAGGCAATTCCCCGCAGCATGTTCAGATCACTGCTCAAAAGCGGCTGTTTGCTCTGTACATTATCCACTGCCAGGATACCCAGGGATTCCTCTTCACAGACAATGGGACAGCAGATAAAAGAGCGGGTACCGGTGCTGCGGGCAAAAGCCAGGCTTCTGGCGGAAAGGTCCTTTTCGATCTCGTTCAAATCATTTACCAGAAACGAGCGCCGTTCCCGGTAACTCAACACAAAGATCCCCTTGGAACCCTTTTTATCGAGGTGAAACCCGGTTTCGTTTAACAGGGACAGATGGTCCCGGGTGTAGCCGAATCCAGCCCGGAATTCAAGCCTGGAGCCGTCTTCGTTGGCCAGCATAATGACGCCCCGGTCGTAATTAAGCAGCTTTTCAAAGATTTGAGCCACGTTGCTCAATACATCATCTATGCAGGTATACTTGCTGATTGCTTCTCCCACTTCGTGGGAAACAGTCGTATTGTTGTAGTTAATCCTCGTCTGCAGAGCCAGCTCTTCCGTCGATTGCCGCAGTTCATCCAGCGTTTCCATCATGTGATGTCTTTCGCGGTTCTTGGCAAGAAGAGTAAGAATCAGGTTTACAGAAAGCAGACCGAGGGAAAGCAGCAGCCAGCCTGTCTGAGGGATCAAAGGAAAACTACCTGCGGTAAACATTACACTTACAGCAGCAAAACCGTAGCGCAGCTTCCGGATCGGAACCAGAGAGGTTGCCTCCCAGCGGACCTCGTATCTGCAGATGGTATCGCCCCGGAAAACACACTCACTATGATCGATTTTCGGCAAACGGTGGGTAAACGCCAGGGCGATAGATTCGAAAATACCCATTCTGTTTTCACACTGATAGTGCTTTTCCTTGATCCCTGGCAGAGGGCTTACAACTATCTCTACCGAATGAGAATCAATCTTTCGCACCTTGAACACCGAAGAACGGGTAATCAGAGCCGAGGACTTTTCCAGTATTGAATAGGCCTGCTGTGGGCCGAGAAAACCAAGTAGATAGCGCCGAATCAGGGACTTTGTCTCAATGGCGGTGGCAAAACGTCCTGCCTCGCGGGCTATGGTCAGGTTTCTGGTAAGCTGAACGGTCTTTTCGTAGAAACGGTCTATCTGGGTCTGGGTGAACCAGTGTCCGTCATCGTTGACCTCGTAGGATTTCATACCCGCATGATCAAGGATTCTGCCGATACTGACATCAGGATATTTCCTTTCCAGGAAACGTACCCATACCTGTATATTGCGGCTGTTATATAATTTTTCCGAACTTTCCGGACCGTCTATCATCGACCGCACATCCTTCAGGGTTTGACTGTTCGCAGGATTGATTGAATATGCTCAAAATATTTATCACCGATCATGGTATCCATGACCCAGGCAATGTAACTCTTCTCATATTCTACACCCAGCTTATCGGCAGATTCCCGCGGAAATACAAGCACCGGAGACGAACTATTGACGCCTTCACGGCAAAGGCTGGTAAATGCACGGGACAATATTTCCTTAGTTGTAAGCTCAGGTTTAAGTAAAAACAAAGTTATGGAATTTGTCAACTCCGACAGGTTGATTCCCGTGTCCGAACGGTTGACAATGAACACAGCCGCCAGACGTCGGTTATGTTTTAAAACCCGTACCTTTATGTCCCGCAGAATTCCCAGATCCTTGTAGGCCTGCCGAACACCTGCGTTGGAGACATCAAGATCGGCAAAAGGCGGTAAATGCATGGCATTCAAAAGCAGTCCGCCGGAAACCTCTTCGTAATAGCAGTTAAGCCGGATGAAATCTTCCTCCCCTGCTTCATCAAGAGTCCAGAGAGGGTTCTCCCGCAGGTCCCTGTCGTCAGAACGAAGGGAACAGTATGCAACCTCGTCATTGGAACAGATCTTCCGATCCTCCACATAATCCACCAGGCCGCCGAAAATTTTGTTGGGAAAATGGTTTTCCCGCCGAAAGTAGCACATCATATAATCCAGGTTCATTCTGGCAAAACGGCAGCTGTCGTTCACGTAGCTTCCCACCTGATGCAGCACGCTGATTCCCGCGTTCCGTCCCTTTATGCCCGCCGAAGCATGGTGATGCAGCAGCCAGGTCCGCTCGTAAAAACGGACCATCGACAGGTGACCGAGGATATCGTCATCCTTCTGATAGATAAAATGACGGGCCACGTTATTGCGCTGAGCGTAGAGCTTTTCAAAGGTAGAGCGGATATCCTCCTTTTGCCGCTGCAGCAGGGAATATTTTTCCGGATAAATAAAGCCGGACTCAAAAAAGAAGCGCCATAGACGTTCAAGATCGACATTCTTGCAGAGACTGGCATGTACATCAAAAGTCTGATGCACCAGGGATAACAGCACCAGATGTTCCTGGGGATCGATATCCAGAATGCAGAGCCCGTAACGGGTCTCTCCCTCCGGCCCCCCTGTAGTATGGTGGATCACCTGAGCGCATACCTTCAGCGCGGCGTAGTCGGGAAAAAAGAGTTCAACCCGGGGCAGAATCAGTCCTGCCGGCAGCCGGGAAGTGCCTTTTTCATCGCTAAAGGAGAATCCCGAACCCGACAAATCGCTTATGCGCCGTTCAATTGTCCGTCCCGACAAGGGATGACGAAAGCTTACCCGGGGACTCATCTCAAGGCTCTTGCGGGTGCTGCGAAACTGTCGTGACCGGTACCGCCGAACCGAGGTGGCGCCGATTCCCAGGCTGAAGCATCTGTCACTGCGGGATGAAAATGCGCTGTCTATGCGGCAGATCTCGGAGTAAACAGGTCCTTCGTTATCGCTGAGGCTTATATGGGCAGGATAATCACCTTCAATCCAGCGGATGGCAGCGGAGTCCTTCAGCCGCACCATCAGGGTAGATTCAGAAAAACTTACAAGTTCCCCCTGGGCCGCTATGCCGCTTTGGGACAGAATAACCTTTATATCCCTGGCCTTCTCGGTTATTTCCGGGTCCACTTCGAATATGCGAGCCTGTTTCGGCAGCGTAAGGGTCAAGCCTGCGGGGCCAAGCTGGTAATCCTCGGGCTCAATAACAATCAGCTGCTGGTCTTCCAGGTTTATTCGCATACTGTCCAGCTGATAGCCCTGCGGTACTGCGCCTTCCGGTCCGGAATCATGGGCCCATACAAGATCACACCTGTCGTCACGGCAGGGCTGAGGATGAGCCATAATGGTACGGGTATGGGCAAATTCATTGCTGCAGAAAAGGAGTTCCACTGGTGTTGAGCTGAAGTTCAGATGATTAAGCTTGTTGATCAGGAATTTACGGTTCAGATTATGCACATTTTTAGGAGATGAGTCAGACGAAGCGGTGGCAACCTCTGCGGTTTCCCCTGAACGAGAATCATGCGGCCTCTCTTCCGCTATTTCTTTCATCTGTTCTATCACAAAACTCCACCAACTTTAGCTTTTTAGTATATCGGAAAAATCAGCATCGTGGTGAACAAGTTAGAAAAGAATCTACATTTTTGTGCGGCCCTTCAGTGATCGGGCCAGAGTAAGCCGATCGGCATACTCTAAATCACCCCCTACCGGCAGCCCGGAAGCCAGCCTGGAGACGGTAAGTCCCATATCCTTGACAAGATTAACCAGATACAGCGCTGTTGTATCACCTTCAACCGTCGGGTTGGTAGCAATAATAACTTCTGCGATTCCTCCCCCCTTCAGGCGCCGCAGCAGGGAATCAATGTTCAGTTCTGCAGGACCGATCCCGTCAATCGGAGAAAGCGACCCTCCAAGAATATGGTAACGCCCTTCATACTCCCTGGTAGCTTCTATGGTTCCCACATCCTGAGACTGTTCCACCACACAGAGAACGCGGGAATCCCGCCGGGTGTCGCTGCAGAAATCGCAGGGGTCTGCTTCGGTATAGATACCGCAGATCGAGCAGCGGCGGATACGGGCCTTCAGTGTCCCGATCTGCTCCGAAAGACCCCGCAAATACTCGTCATCGCCCTGCAGCAGGAAATAGGCCATTCTTGTGGCGCTCTTTTTTCCAACGCCGGGGAACCGAGACAGACTCCGAATAAGCTGGTCCAGTACGGTCATTTACATGCCCATAAAACCCGGAGGTATCGGCATACCGCCGGTCATGGAGGATACCTCTTGCTGAATGGCATCCTTGATCTTTGCTATGGCGTCGCTTGTTGCCGCGCGGACAAGATCTTCCAGCATACCGATGTCATCAGGATCCACCGCCTCCGGTTCAATCTTGACCCCCGTCACCGTCATCTGACCGTTCATCGTGACCCGGACCATTTCGCCTCCGGCAGTTCCGGTAACGCTTATATCGGCCATCTTGGCCTGCATCTCCTGCATACCGCTCTGCAGGGACTGAAGGTTTTTCATCATCTCAAAGGGGTTCATCGTGATTCTCCTCGCACTATCTCTCCGCGAAAGACCTTTTGCACCAGGGACACCTGGTCATCCTCTTCGCGGGTATCATCACTTTCAGCCTCATTGTTTTCCTGTACATGTTCTATTTCAAGCCGTGCCTGAAGTCCGGAAATATCGTTAAAGACCTGGATTACATCCGCCCCTTCGCGGCGCAGAAGGTTTGCAGAAAAAGAGTCGGAAAACGAGAGTCGCAGAACATCACCATCCAGCACCCATGAGACTGCTTTTTCAAGGGCCGCCGAAAGTGTCAGTTTTTTTTTTCGCATTGTCTCCATAACCTGTTCACGAAAGGCATCACTTTTCGGAGCCGTTTTGTGAGCTTCTGCGCCGGAATCGGCGGATCCGTCAGCAGAACCGATGGAACCGGAGACTATTTCCGAACGCAGGGTATGAATCTGGTCGAGAATCTCCCGGGAATTTAAATACCCCTTAAGATCACTCAGGCGGGACATAAGCAGCTCCAGCTCAAAACGCTGATTCAGGGAGTAACGTATGTTCCGGTAGAGTTCAAGCAGCAGCTTGAGGGCATGTTCCAGCTGGCTGCGGGAAAAGCTCTCTCGCACGGAAGATGAAAATCTGTCGGCCGTATAGCCGAGTACAGTCTCTCTGCTGATTCCAGTGTGAATGAACAGAATGTTGCGAAAGTACTCCGCCAGGTCCATAATCAGCTGTTCCACCGCGACCCCGTTCATCAAAATCTCGTCGCTCTTCTCCAATACACGGCTGGAATTTCCCGCGGCCATCGCTTCTACCAGTTCATTCAAATCGTCCAGACCCACAAGCCCAAGCTTCTCCCGGATCTTTTCCAGGGTTACATGTCCGCCCGAGAAGGAAACCACCTGATCAAAAAGGGTATAGGCGTCTCGAAGACTTCCGGTGGCCTCTTTGGCAATCCAGAAAAGCGCGTCCTCGTCGGCCTGAACACCAATCTCATTGGTAACCATCTGCAGGCGTTCCTTTATAACTTCCACGTTTACCAGGCGAAAATTGAACTGCTGGCAGCGGGAGCGGATGGTCGCCGGGACCTTGTGAATTTCGGTGGTGGCAAAGATAAAAACAATATAAGGAGGCGGTTCCTCGATGGTCTTCAGCAAGGCGTTAAAAGCGCTGTTGGAGAGCATGTGAACCTCGTCGATTATATATACCTTGTAGCGGGAGGAGTTGGGGGCAAAGAGGACCTCATCTTTAATTTCCCGCACATCATTGACCGAGGTATTGCTGGCACCGTCTATCTCGATTACATCCAGAGAGTTCCCCCTGCTGATTTCTACGCAGTTGGAGCAGGTATTACAGGGTGTATCGGTGGGTCCGTTCTGACAATTCAGGGATTTGGCGAGAATACGTGCCGCCGAGGTTTTTCCAACCCCCCGGGGACCGGAGAAGAGATAGGCGTGGGCAATGCGCTCAGCCTGAACAGAACTCTTAAGGGTTGAGACAACGAAATCCTGACCGGCCAGGTCATCAAAAGATTGTGGCCGTTTTTTCGTCGCCGTTATCTCAAAATTCATTTGCTCCCTACCATTCTGCTACAGAAAAGAACCCCTCAAGCTCCAGTCAAGTGAGCTGCGGCTCACCGATCAGTCGCTTACCGCTGCTACCTTCCGGTCCTGACGGGGTTGGGCGATAACCGGTAGCACAGTACCTGGCTATCAACGCCTGAGGGGAAATACGGAGAGAGAGGGATTCGAACCCTCGGAACCCGGTTAGAGTTCACACGCTTTCCAAGCGTGCACCTTCGACCACTCGGTCATCTCTCCCTGACTGAATAACTTTTACCAAAGAGTGCAGAGCAGAACGCAGCGCGTCCCTCTCTTCCTTACGGAGAGAGAGGGATTCGAACCCTCGGTACCGACTAACGGTACAACGGCTTTCGAGGCCGCCCGATTCAACCACTCTCGCATCTCTCCAGAAATAGCGTACCCAAGAGGACTCGAACCTCCGACCTTTAGGTCCGCAACCTAACGCTCTATCCAACTGAGCTATGGGTACAAACAAGCGGAGAGGGAGGGATTCGAACCCTCGGTGCAGTTACCCACACAACTCCTTAGCAGGGAGCCCGATTCAACCACTCTCGCACCTCTCCAAAATATACAAACCAATAAAAAGGGACGCTTCCGCGTCTCCTTATTTTCAAGAAGCTGGGATTTCTCTCCGGCACCCGGCCAAGCTTCCGCGCCTCATCGGCGCGCGCTCACTACGGATCGAATCCACCTCTCGTTTCGCTCAGGAACTGCGTCCTGAGCTTTCGGAGAAGGTGGGATTCGAACCCACGGAGCCTCTCGGCTCAACGGTTTTCAAGACCGCCTCCTTCGACCACTCGGACACCTCTCCAGTCTATTGATCGGGTTCCTACTATAGATGTTGAAGGATTCTTTGTCAATCAGGAGAGACAATTTCAAGGATCCTGTCCAGGTCGTCCAGGGAAAAATATGAGATCTCAATGCGCCCTTTTTTGGCCGATCCTTTTACTGATACCTTGGTTCCAAACAGGTCAATCAGACGCTCTTCTATCTTCGAAAGTTCCGGATCCTGGCGCTTCATGGAGGCATGCTTCTCAGTAGATCCGGAAGCCCTGCCACCGCGGTTCAAATCCCCCGACTGAGCCTCCGCCTCCCGTACGCTTAAACCGTCTTTGAGAATACGGTTAAACAGGATCATCTGGTCTGCCGGATTCAGGACCGACAAAAGGGCCCGGGCATGACCGGCGGTTATCTCTCCGGAAACCAGAGCCGCCTGCATGGGGTCCGGCATTTTTAAGAGACGCAGACTGTTAGCTACGGTGGAACGGTTTTTACCGACCTTCTGGGCGAGCTCTTCCTGACTTAATCCCGCCTCTACCATCAACTGCCGGTACCCGTTCGCCTCTTCGATTGGATTCAGATCCTCCCGCTGGATATTCTCTATGAGGGCTATTTCGAGCTTCTCTTCTTCAGTGAAGGAACGTACCAGGACAGGGACTTCCGCCAGGTGGGCCATCTGAGCCGCCCGGAAGCGCCGCTCTCCTGCGACAATACGATATCCCGATCCGTACTCCTCGACAATAATAGGCTGAATGATACCCTGTTCCCGGATCGATTCAGCCAGTTCCATAAGGCGCTCTTCGTTAAAAGCCTTACGGGGTTGGTCCGGATTTGGATATATCTTATTCAATGGAACGGATCGTTCTGTGGAAACTGCTGTCTCTTCGCCGCCTGTCGACTGTAACAATGCCTCAATGCCTTTTCCCAAGGCCCGTTTAGACACGTTTAATTACCTCTTCCGCCAACTCTTTATAACTCCGTGCGCCGGAACAGGAGGCGTTATACTGATTGATTGGGACCCCATGAGAAGGAGCTTCGGATAAACGAATATTTCTCGGAATTATTGTGCGGAAGACCTTGTCCTTGAAGTAGTTCGTTACCTCCTGCACCACCTCGTTTGCCAGTTTGGTACGGGAATCGTACATGGTAAACACAATACCGGCTATGGAAAGATCGGGATTCAGATTTTTCTGTACCCGCTGTATTGTCTGCAGTAATAATGTAAGACCTTCAAGGGCAAAATACTCGCACTGTAAGGGTACAAGCACATAGTCTGCAGCAACCAGCCCGTTAACCGTCAAAAGCCCAAGAGAAGGAGGACAATCAATAAGAATATAGTCCCACTCAGTATGTACACTATTGAGAACCTTTTTCAAAAAGAACTCCCGCTCTTTTTCTTCAATCAGCTCAACATTGGCCCCGGTTAAGTCAATATTAGACGGGACAATAAAGAGATTTTTTACTGTCGTTTCCTGAATAACATCCCGGATGGGAATACCCTTGGTAACAACATCATAAATGCTGGCCTCTTCTACATGTGCACCTACACTGGAAGAAAGGTTCCCCTGAGGATCAAAATCCACCAGCAGAACGCGTTTACCCGCCTCTGCCAGATATGCTCCGAGATTCGCGGTTGTGGTGGTCTTGCCAACGCCGCCTTTTTGATTTGCAAAAACGATTACTTTACCCATAGCGCGAGCACATTATACCGTAAAGAGTTAACTGTGTCATTTCTTTATAGCACTCTTGACCAAAAAAAGTCCCTTCTATAGCTTATTCTAGTATATTAATCGCGAGGAGAATATAATGCGCGACGAGGTGATTAAGGCCATACAGGATGTCCGGCCCTCTCTGCAGGCTGACGGCGGCGATATTGAGTTTGTTGACCTTTCCGACAGCGGTCAGGTTACAGTCAGACTGACTGGTGCATGTAACGGATGTCCCATGGCACAGATGACCCTGAAACAGGGCGTAGAACAGTATTTAAAAGAAAAAGTACCGGGCGTAGTTTCTGTTGATTCAGTATAAAGAAGTTCTTAAGGATTTCCCTTCCTTCGGTTCACGCGGAGGGAGGGGAAATATCTATCTAAAAAATTTAATATATTCTCGCCATGTGCCGTTAATGTCCTTGAGAGTGTTGCTTTCCACTATACCACACACTAAGATGGTCAAATGCAACAGGTGAAAGATAAAGAACAAACCAGAATAGAAAAACTAATCCACAGTATCCCCAAAACCGAGATTCATCTCCACTTGGAAGGTCTTGTCAGTGTTGATACCTTGTGGTATTTGATCAGCCGCAACAAGCTTGAGTTTGATGGTATAAACACCCGGGAAGATCTGGAACAGCAGTTCGATTTTAAAAGCCTCGACGAGTTCATCTGGTTCTATATAAATATCCTGCAAAATGCCTTTCGAACGTCTGAAGATCTCAAGTGCCTTATAACTGACGCAAAAACATACCTCTCACGAAACAACATTGTTTACGCTGAGATATTCTTTGCTCCCTCGAAATTTGTCCAGAACGGTCTCGAATTTGCAGAGATGATGCAGATTCTCCACGATGGAGCCCAAAAATTACAATCAGAAGACAATATAGAGATTAAATTCATCATCGATGTCTCCCGCAGCTATGGTATTGAAAACGCTGAACAGAACCTCGCGCTTACCCTCGAGCATTTGAACGATTCAATCATCGGAATTGGACTCGGCGGTTCTGAAAGCCAGGGACCGGCGGAGCTCTTTCCCTCGGTATTTAAAAAGGCCATAGACAAAGGACTCAAAGTAGTCGCACATGCCGGAGAGGATGTAGACTCAAGCTCCATCTGGAACAGTATAAAGTTTCTGAAAGCCCAGCGTATAGGTCACGGAATCAGCGCCCGGGACGATGCCAAACTAATCGAGTATCTTCAAAAAACCGGAATTCCCCTGGAGATCTGTCCTACCAGTAATGTTTTTACACGAAAGTTCATACAGCGCCTGGAGGATCATCCTATTCGCCTTTTTTTCGACAGCGGCATCAATGTTACTCTCAATACCGATGATCCGACTCTCTTTAACATTGACCTGGTAGAAGAATACTATAATATGTACAACCATCTGGATTTTACAATCGAGGAATTATTTCAACTCATGAAAAACACCCTGTTTGCTACCTTTTTGCCTCAGGAAAAAAAGTCAGCTCTATGGGAAAAAACCGTTGCAGCAATAAAACGTGCAGGATACCTGGCCCCCTAAAAACCTTTTCCGAAAACACAGATAGCAGCCGTTTCACGTGAAACAACGGTTTTTCCTCTAAATCCAGAACTAGTATTTGCAGAGGTTTGATACAGCCTGTAAACCCTCCTTTTCTGGCAATTCCCTTTTCTGCGTCCTCACCGTGGTTTTTCTTCAGGGTTCACGCATATCCGTTCCATTAAACTCTATATGCTCCTCACACGACGAATATCCACGCAGTGGGTTGATACAGCTTATAAACCCTCTTTTCTTTCCAATCCCATCTCTGCGCTCTCACCGTGGTTTTTCTTCGGGGTTCACGCATGTCATCTTAAAAAAACTCCTCTTTTACCCCAAATCTTCTCTACGACCCTACAATGGAAATTTCATGGCTTCTACAATCCTTATACCATGCCTTCTTAAGCCGAATTGGAGTGATATTTTTTCTATTAATCTATAATTTTTTTATTTCTTTGAAGCACAACAACTGTTTACTTGGTTCTATATTATTATGAAAACACCACACAACATTTCAATTGTCGATTTTAAACCCAACACCAACCGCCGTGAAGACTTTCTAACGGAAAAGGTTATTGGTATCTCGATGAGGATTCACAGCTTCTTTGGTCCCGGACTTCTGGAATCATGCTATGAAGGAGCTCTCTGCTATGAATTGCTACAAGAAAAAATCCCCTTTGAACGCCAAAAAGATATCTACTGTGTTTATAAGGGGGTAGATTTAGGTATTGCCTACAGAGCAGATATTATCCTAGAAAACCGGGTTGTTATTGAACTTAAAAGTTGTGAGAGAAATCATCCGGTATTTTGCCGCCAACTTTTGTCGTATCTGAAGCTGGCAAACGTTTCTGTTGGATTATTAATTAATTTTAATGTGCCCCGCTTAATAGATGGAATAACAAGGATAGTGAATAACTATTAGCAAAGCCACTACCCTGCCCAATTTTTTCTGCGCCCTCACCGCGGTCTTTCTTCAGGGTTCACGCATATCCATTCCATTAAACTCTATATGCTCCTCACACGACGAATATCCACGCAGTGGGGTTGGTACAGCCTGTAACCCCTCTTTTTCTGTCCACTCCCTTCTCTGCGTCCTCTCCGTTGTTTTTCCTCGTGGCTCACACATATCACGTCCTAAAGCCAAAAAAATAGCCCCCCGGGTGGGAGGCTTCTTTTGTTTCACGTGAAACACTAGGTACTTTCTGGTTCCAGTTTTTCCTCATCATCTTCTTTTACAACCCGTGCCATTCCAATCACCACATCAGGAGAGGCAATATTGACAACACGAACGCCAAAGGCCGATTTTCCCATCACTGACACTTCATTCGACCTTATTTTGATTGTGTTTCCCTGTGAAGTTATGCACACTATCTCATCTTCCTCTTTTAACGAAGATACACCGATAACTTCCCCTGTTTTCTCGGATACTCTGTAGGCAATCTGGCCTCTGGTTGCTCTTCCATGAGGATTAAAGTTTTCATAGTCTATTCGCTTACCATAGCCGTATTCAGACAGAAGCATCATTTTTTCTTCCGGATGTACACACAAAACTCCAGCAAGTTCATCCTCTTTCTGCAGCTTTATCCCCTGAACACCCCGTGAGGCGCGACCCATGGACCGTACTGCTTCTTCACGAAAACGCAGGGCCATACCGTGTTTGGACACCATAACCAGATCATTATCTCCGCCGGTAAGCTGGGCACTGATCAACCGGTCCCCTGAATCAAGGTTTATGGCACGTATTCCCCGGCTGCGGGCATTGGAAAAGTCGCTTATCTTAACCTTCTTAACCACTCCCCGGCTGGTTCCCATAAAAAGATACCCTTCCTGGTCAAAATCCTTGATCGAAACTACCGCAGTAATCTCCTCATCAGCAGAGATCTGCAGTAAAGCACGAATATTCGTGCCGCGGGTGTTTCTGGATCCTTCAGGAATTTCGTGCACCTTAATCCAGTATGCCTTGCCTTCGCTGGTAATAAACATCACATGGTCGTGGGTTGAGGCAATAAAAAGGTTCTCGATAAAGTCCTCATCCCTGAGATTCGCAGACATTGAGCCTTTTCCTCCACGTCCCTGGTTTCTGTAGGCGCTTACGGGAACCCGTTTTATCATACCGCGATTCGTAGTCAGAACAACCATGTCCTCTTTCTTGATCAAGTCTTCAATATTGATCTCTTCAACTTCATCAATAAGGATTTCTGTGCGTCTGTCATCTCCAAATTTTTGGGCGATTTCCAGAGTTTCTTCTTTAACAACGTTGAGGATCTTTTTAGGATCTGACAAAAGATCCTGTAAATAGGCAATCAGGGCCCTGATTTCATTTAACTCATCAATTATCTTCTGGGTTTCAAGACTGGTCAGCTTCTGAAGGCGCATATCAAGTATCGCCTGGGCCTGTTTTTCAGAAAGCTCAAAGCCGTTCATCAGGTTTTCCCTGGCTGTATCTACGTTTCGGGAAGACTTTATAACCCGGATAACTTCGTCAATATTATCCAGGGCGATCTTCAAACCGATGAGAATGTGTTCCCGTTCCTGAGCCCTTCGCAAGTCATAACGCGTCCTGCGGGTCACAACCTCTTCACGGTGTTCGACAAAATAGACAACCGCATCTTTTAAAGTCAGAATTTGAGGTCTTCCCTTTACCAGAGCCAGGTTATTTACGTTAAAATTCTGCTGTAACGATGTATGGGTAAATAGCTGATTGAGAATGACTTTGGGTATCGCGCCTTTTTTCAGTTCGATTACAACACGCATACCATTACGGTCTGATTCGTCCCGCAGATCGGATATTCCGTCAATTTTACGATCTTTTATCAGTTCAGCAATACGAATAAGCAGATTGGCTTTGTTTACAGCGTAGGGCAGTTCAGTAACGATAATACGCTCTTTTCCGTTCTTCATCTGCTCAAGAACAAAACGTGACCGAACGACAATCTTGCCTTTTCCAGTTTTATAGGCTTTCTTTATACCCCGGCGACCAAAGATTATTCCTCCGGTAGGAAAATCAGGACCCTTAATAAAATGCATCAGCTCATCAATGGTAATATCCGGATTTTCGATATATGCCGCAATGCCCTTGCAGATTTCATTCAGGTTATGGGGAGGAATATTGGTGGCCATCCCCACCGCAATTCCACTGGCCCCGTTTGCCAGCATATAGGGAAAAGCCGCCGGTAATACCAGGGGCTCATCCATGGAGTCGTCATAGTTAGGTCCGAAATCGACGGTCTCCTTCTTTATATCACGGACCATCTCCTCCGCAACCCGCTGCAACCTTGATTCGGTATACCGCATTGCAGCAGGAGGATCACCGTCAACGGATCCGAAGTTACCCTGTCCGTTTACTACTGGGTAGCGCATTGAGAAAGTCTGGGCCAAACGTACAAGGGCATCATAAACTGAGGCATCCCCATGGGGATGGAATTTACCCAGAACGTCTCCGACAATACGGGCACATTTCTTGGGCGCGCGGTCATGCCGGAGTCCCATTTCGCTCATTCCGTAGAGAATTCGCCGGTGAACCGGTTTCAGACCATCCCGCACATCCGGCAGGGCCCGACTGACGATAACCGACATGGCATAATTTAAATAGGACTCTTTTATTTCATCTTCAATGGCAATGGGTATTGTTTTCCCGGTAGTCTCTTCCACCTAGATCTCCTTAAATCAGCTGCTACACATCCAGATTAGAAACAAGCAGCGCATTCTCTTCAATAAACTTTCTGCGCGGCTCAACACACTCACCCATAAGAGTTGTAAACATGGTATCCGCTTCAACAGCATCATCCAGACGAACCTGCATAATATTACGGGAAGCCGGATTCATAGTGGTTTCCCATAACTGGTCAGGATTCATCTCGCCAAGACCCTTGTAGCGTTGAATTCCTGCCTTGTCTTCAGAAACCTCGAGACTGTTCAATACACGATCACGTTCAGCGTCGTTATAGGCGTAGTGAATCTTCTTTCCCACGGAGATCTTATACAGAGGCGGCATTGCTATGTACACATATCCCGCTTCAAGAAGAGGCCGCAGATACCGGAAGAAAAATGTGAGCAGCAGTGTACGAATATGGGAGCCGTCTACATCGGCATCCGCCATGATGATTACCTTATGATACCGGACTTTTGTAATATCAAAATCACTTCCGATCCCTGCTCCCAGGGAAGATATTACAGGCTGAAGTTTGTCATTACCGATTACCTTGTCTACCCTGGTCTTCTCGACATTGAGCATTTTTCCCCACAGCGCAAGAATTGCCTGAAAGTGACGGTCCCGCCCCTGCTTGGCACTGCCGCCTGCAGAGTCTCCCTCTACAATAAAGATCTCGCATTTACTGGGATCTTTTTCAGAGCAGTCAGCCAGTTTACCCGGCAGTCCGGTACTGTCCAACAGGTTTTTCCGACGCGTCAAATCCCGAGCCTTACGGGCTGCAGCCCTCGCCTTGGCAGCGGTCATAATCTTGTCCAGGAGCTTTTCTGCTGTATGAGGATTCTCATCAAAGTACCAGGAGAGGTTCTCCGACACTATGGAGTCAACCAATCCCTTGACCTCGGAGTTTCCAAGTTTTGCCTTGGTCTGACCTTCGAACTGGGGGTTCGCAATTTTGATGGAGATTACAGCAGTCAAACCCTCTCTGGTGTCATCCCCGGAGAAGGTCTCTTCCATCTTTTTGGCGTATTTGGACTTTCTTAATAAATCATTAAACGTCCTTGTTAACGCGGATTTGAAACCGACAAGATGAGTTCCGCCTTCCCGGGTGTTTATATTATTAACAAAGCAGTAGATGCTCTCATTGAAACCATCGTTGTATTCAATGGCAACTTCAAGCTCGCTGTTATCCTTTGTTACATGAAAATAGATAGGTTCTTTCTGAATAACCGTACGGTTTTTGTTAAGAAACTCAACGAAAGACTTAACACCGCCGTCGAATTTGAACTCATGCACCTTTGGGGTGGTAAGACGGTCGTCGGTAATAATTATCCTGATTCCTTTATTGAGGAATGCCAGTTCCCGTAAACGATTGGAAAGTATTTCAAAGCTGTACTCTATTGTCTCGAAGATTTCATCGTCCGCTTTAAACCAAATGGTTGTGCCTTTCAATTCGGTAGGTCCAATCGACCGTACAGGTTCCTTCGGAATACCCCGTTCATACGTCTGGGCGTATATTTTACCTTCCCGGTGAACCTCTACCTCGCACCATTCGGAAAGGGCATTTACGACCGAAACACCAACGCCGTGGAGTCCTCCGGAAACTTTATAGCTGTTCTTGTCGAACTTGCCGCCAGCGTGCAGACGAGTCATAACGATCTCGAGGGCACTGACCTGCTCGACAGGGTGCATGTCTACAGGTATACCGCGGCCGTTGTCGACTACCCGAACTATGTTCCCCTTTTCAAGGGTCACCTGAATATCAGAACAATAGCCAGCCAGGGCCTCGTCAATACTGTTATCAACTATCTCGTATACCAGATGATGAAGACCATCCGGACCGGTTGAACCAATGTACATTCCAGGTCGTTTACGGACTGCATCCAGCCCCTTCAGGACCTGAATATGCTCTGCGGAATAGGTTTCTTGCATGTTGCGTTCCTATGCGGATTGAGGGATGACAAAGTATACCTGTGAAGAAAAAAAAAGTAAAGTAAATGGAAACTTGCAATCTGCGCTACCATAAGATAGACTAGACGTTACCCGTTTTGTATGGCCATTTTGTTACAAATAGATGTTAGCAACTTGTGGATAATGGTGTATAAGGGGCGAAAGTGTAGTACAGTTTTTCATAAATGGAGATTTCGGAAATAAATTTGCTTTAAATATGTTAAGATGAATTTTGTAATTGTTTATACAATAAGTATTTACAAATTCATCCTTTTTTTTGTTTTTCGTTGTCTATATTTATAGAGTTTTATATTGTAAAAAAATTTCATGGTAAATATGTGGATATGTTGTTAATATACTGGGAATATACGGAGATTAAAGATATGAACAGCGTCGACTGGGACTATAGCTTGTTCTGGAAAGAGGCTTTACATCAAATACGTCATGATCTTTCAGAGCAGGAGTTCATGATGTGGTTTAAAAACCTGAAATATGAGTCATCAAATCAGAACTCTATAATACTTATTGTCCCCTCAGTCTTTTACAGAGATCAGGTTAAACAGCGCTATCAGAGCATTATTGAAGAAAAACTGAAGGAACTGAGCGGAAGTCCCATAGGCATCGACTATGTAATACAAAAGAATGATACAGCTTCTTCAAACAGCGGGAATAACGGGGATATAAAGGAAAGTAAGATAGAAGAACCTTCTTCCTCGGTCCGTGCACACAGGGCACCGCCGATTCAGACGAAACCTTCAGTTCCTGCGGAGAGAACCCTTGTACGGCAAAAACATCCCCATCTGAGGGGAGATTATACTTTTGAAAACTTTGTCATCGGCGAAAACAACTCCTTTGCCGCCAATGCGGCTATTGCAATCGCCAAAAACCCTGGTACCTCATATAACCCCTGTCTAATCTACGGCGGGGTCGGTCTTGGAAAAACACACCTTGTTCAATCCATCGGCAATACCGCCCACATGAACTTTGATTCTTTCAAGGTGGTCTATGTCACCTCAGAGACCTTTACTAATGAGTTTATCCAGGCCATCAAGGACGGAAAAAACGCCCAGTTCAAGAGCCGGTACCGAAACGTAGACCTTCTTCTTATTGACGATATCCAGTTTCTGCAGGGAAAGGACCAGACCCAGGAGGAGCTCTTCCATACCTTCAACGCCCTGTACGACGCCAACAAACAGATGGTTTTTACCTGCGACCGTCCCGTTTCTGAACTGAAAAATCTAACCGCCCGCCTGCAAAGCAGGTTTGAACGTGGTTTGAATGTCGATCTTCAGCCTCCCAACTTTGAAACCCGGTATGCCATTCTTAAGCGAAAGATTGAAGAAAAAGGTGTCGACATATCCGATGAAGTAATCACCCTTATCTGTAATCGGATTACCACAAACGTTCGTGACCTCGAGGCGGCCCTGACAAAACTCATTGCCTACGCAGACCTTTTAAATAAACGGGTAACCCTGGAGATCGCCGAACAGCAGCTGAAGGATGTGTTCAACAATACCCGCACCGGCAACATCTCTATTGATGTCATTCAAAAGGTTGTGGCGGATCACTACAGCCTCTCTCACAACGACATGCGGGGAAAAAAGCGGACCAAGGCAATTGCCTTTCCACGGCAGGTTGCCATGTATATTGTCAGGGAGATCACCGAATACTCCACTACCGAGGTCGGGCTGGCTTTCGGAGGCCGGGACCACACTACTGTTATGCACGCCTGTCAGCGGGTAGAAAGCCGCATGAAGACTGATTCAGCCCTGGAACCGACCATCCAGCAGCTTATCAGGGCAATAAAGGAGTATGGAACAAACTCTTAGAAACATGGTAATACTATGGGGATAAAAACAGATAACGGAAGTTTCTGGGGATACTGTGTATGAATTGTGGAATCAGGATGACTACTTATTCAAGGAACAAAGCCTTGATAACGCAGGAATTAAGCGGCTTTTCCACAAAATCACAGGCCCTATTACTATTACTACTATATTTATTAAATATTTGATAATACAAGGAGATTTGATAATATGAAATTTACCTGCGATAAAGCGAGTATTTTGAGGGAAGTATCCATCGCCCAGGAAATCATTTCGTCACGAAATGCTCTCTCCATACTATCCAATGTTCTGATCGAAGTTGCGGATAATACCCTGACCCTGAAAGCCACGGATCTCAAGGTCGGTTTTGAAACGCAGGTACCTGTGGAGGTAGCCGTTCCGGGGAGTACCACAATCTACTGCGATAAATTCCTTGGAATACTGCGCAGTCTGCCGGACGGGGAAATCGAGTTTGAACAGCAGGATACCCGTCTGATTATCCGGCCTCTCTTCAAAAAGATTGATTTTCAGCTGAAGAGTATTACCTCCGACAAATACCCTGAAATCCAGGATGTCTCCCAGGATGCCTATTTTCAGGTTTCCCAGGCAGAGCTGATCGAGATGATCAACCAGACTATATTCGCAATTTCCGATGACGAGACCCGTTATTTTATGAACGGTGTCTATTTTGAGAAGAGCGAATCTGTTTTGGTTATGGTTGCCACTGACGGCAGACGTCTATCCTACATTATGAAAGAGGTCGACGGCAGCATTCCGGATTTTAATGGCGTTATTATTCCGCCGAAAATTCTCAACCTGGTACGAAAACTGGCCTCCGGCGAGGGATCAATCAATATTGCCGTTACCGATAAGAATATCTTTATGCAGTTCGATAACCAAAAAGTCTCCTCCAACCTGATTGAAGGACAGTTTCCTAACTACCGACGGGTCATTCCCGATTCCCAGGAGTATCGAATTGTCATTAATCGCGGTGAATTGATGGATGCCCTCAAACGTGTTTCCCTGCTGGTGGAGCAGAAATCCCGGCGGGTGTATATGACCCTGAATGAAAACAGCCTGATTCTGAATTCTGAAGAGAGCGAGATAGGTATTGCCAGAGAGGAAATTGCTTGTGATTATTCAGGACCGGAAACAACCATCGCCCTGAATTACCTCTATCTGATCGATCCGCTTAAAGTCATCGACAATGAGGATATCGCCATTGAGTACACCGAGGCGAACAAGGCTATTTCCATCCTGTCGATTCCTCCCGGGGACTATTTTCATATCGTTATGCCCATGCAGCTTGACTGATGGGATTCCGTCGCGTTGCCGTCTTCGGATACCGGAATCTTCAGGATGCGGCCGTAGACACCGGGGCGGAAGAGATATTTCTTGTTGGAGAAAACGGCCAGGGAAAGACTAACTTTCTTGAAGCCGTCTATTTTCTCTCTTTTGGAAGCTCCTTTCGTTCCGCGTCGGACTCACTGATACCGAGGGCCGGACAAAAGTCCGGAGAAAAGGAGTTTTCAGTACGGGGACATTTCCAGGATTCAGAACGGGATATCGATATAGTCCTCAAGTACCAGGAAGGCAAAAAAGAGATCCGCTTGGATGGTAAACAGGTCAGGGACCGTAAGGAGCTTGTTTCCAACATTCCCTGTATTGTTTTTACCCACGGGGATATTGATTTTGTCGCCGGCCGTCCGGAGAGACGCCGCTGGTTCATTAACCAGATCATGAGCCTTTTTAATCCTCTTTTTATCGATCTGCTGCGCCGCTACAACCGGCTGATAAAAAATAAAAACCTGGTTCTTAAAGAGGGCCCTGCCTCTCTCCTCGACAGCTATGATCTTCAGATTGCCCAGGCGGGCCTGGAAATCCAGCGGCGACGCCGGGAAACCATTCAGGACTTCAACCGTACCTTCAGTCGACTTTTCAGCGAAATATCCCGGATCAGCGGCGACGTAAGCATTGAATACCGACCTTCCTGGAAGGACGCGGAGAATGAAGAGCAGATTGTACGGTTCCTCGCCTCACAGCGAAATAAGGATCTGGAACAGGGAATGTGCGGCTCAGGACCACACCGCGACCGGATACGTTTTATTCACCAGGGAAGAGATTACGTGCAGACCGCCTCTACCGGACAGCTGCGGCTGATCTCTCTCGTGCTCAGGGTGGCCCAAAGCATATTTTTTACCGAGAAAACCCGGAAAAAGCCGGTACTGCTGCTGGACGATGTCCTGCTTGAACTGGATCTTGAACGGCGCAAACGTTTTCTGGCCTCCCTCCCCGGTTACGAGCAGGCCTTTTTTACCTTTCTTCCGGATGAACCCTATCGTGAATACCAGAAGCCCGGGACCCTGATCTTACGAGTCGAATCTGGTATACTTAAACTCGTATGAAGCGTGCCAGGGATCTGATCGAACAGCTTTTTCTGAACATCAATCATGAAGATATGAAGGTCTACGGAAAGATCTTTTCGTCCTGGACAGATCTGGCGGGAACCGATCTGGCTGCTCATTCCAGGATCCTGGAAATAGACCGGGGCATTCTTTTTATCGGTGTGGATCATCCGGGCTGGATGCAGATGATCAGCATGCGCAAAGCAGGTATTCTCTCAAGCATAAAGCGGCAGTATCCTTCCCTTGAGATTCGGGACCTGCGCTTTATGCTGATCGACGGGGTACCGGAAAACGAGCTGGAAAAACGCTTCGGCGGCACAGAAAACAGCAGTCCGGAACCACCATCCCAAGACGAGCAGGCACAGGAAGAGAACTCTGATCCCAAACCTCCGGAGAATTTTCAAAAAAAGCTTGAGAAACTGGGTAAATCCATCGAAAAAAAATGGAAATAGGGGAGCGCAAATGAAATCAGTATACAGGAGGAAGTCCCCTGCACTCGGGATAACGTTCCGGGGACTCCCCCTTGTACACTGTTCGCTGCTGGTTGAAGCAAAGGATACGCAGCGTTAGTGTTGTTTACCACTAAAACTATACTTGACCAAAAAAATGTTAAAAAGGTGCCGTATGTAACTTTGGCGCTTGTCCTTGAAAGCAGAGGAGGACAAGCGGCGCATAAATCCTGAGCAGAGAAAACGACGAAGACCGCGCAACGTTTTCCTGAGTGAAGCGGTCTTTAGTTGTTTTCTCTGCTCAGCGACTTCGAACCCTGAACACTCCATTGACCAGGGCCAGCGCACATAGTTATGCACAAGCAGTGGGCTCGAAGAGCGATTATTGAATTTTTATGCAGCCATACATGAATTTTTATACGTTCTAGACTTTTTCTCCATGATATAGCAGACTCTTTGCATCAATTAGTGAGAGGGCATAAGATGGGCAAGAGTCAGTCAATGAATATTATTGAACATTTTCAAGCAATTGAAGATCCGCGGATAGATCGGCATAAGCGACATCTCATCCTGGACATCATAGTAATCACCATCTGTGCAGTTGTTTGCCATTGTGAAACCTGGGAGGAAATTGAGACCTACGGAAAGGAGAAGGAGCACTGGCTTAAGAAGTTCCTGGCCCTTCCGAATGGGATTCCTTCTCATGATACGATTCGGCGCTTGTTTATTCGCCTCAATCCTGAACAACTCCAGCAATGCTTTCTCAGTTGGGTGAATGCCATCCGTGAACAAACCCAAGGAGAAATCGTCGCGATTGATGGAAAGACAGCCCGTCGCAGCCATGATCATTATAGCGGGAAGTCTGCACTCCATATGGTAAGCGCCTGGGCGTCAGAGAACCGCATGGTTCTCGGTCAGGTGAAGACTGACGAGAAATCAAATGAAATCACCGCTATCCCAGAGCTTCTTAAGCTGCTTGAACTAAAGGGATGCATCGTGACTATAGACGCTATGGGTTGCCAGACAGATATCGCCAACCTCATTAAAGAGAAACAAGCCAACTATGTGCTTGCGGTGAAGGGAAATAGACCTCATCTGCACGATGAATTGAAGTTTTGCTTCGATGAAATCAAACCCGGGACTGAGAAAACAGAAGAGTGGATTGATTATCACAGGGACTTCAACAAGGAACACGGTCGATGTGAAGTCCGTGAATGTGTGGCGACTGATGAGATCGACTGGCTGAAGCCGCATATCAAAGATTGGAAAGGGGTACAGAGTATCGCCATGGTCAGAGCACAGCGTACCATCGGTGATAAAGAAAGTGTGGAAACTCGCTACTACATTAGCTCGCTCCCTGCGAATGCAGAGCTTCTGAACTCAGCGATACGAGCCCATTGGGGGGTAGAGAACTCCGTTCACTGGGTGTTGGACATGGTCTTCCGGGAAGATGAAAGTCGCATGCGAAAAGGCTATTCCCCTGAAAACTTTGCAATTTTACGTCGCATAGCTATGAATCTCGTCCGCCGTGATAAGAATAGCAAGGGAAGCTTAAAGGGGCGGCGCAAAGCGGCTGGTTGGAATAACCGCTATTTGGAAGAATTGCTATTCGCTCCAGACGAAGCATTCAAGCCAACTGCCTGAGCTATTTTAATGCGCTGGCCCTGCTCCATTGACGGAGACGACGGTAATTCGTATACTACGGCACCTGAATTACCATGTCATCACAATGCGCTTAAAATGCGCGAAAAGATATAAGGAGATTCCTGATGAAGAGAACGTACCAGCCGAGCAAGGTAAAACGGAACAGAAAGTTCGGTTTCCGCGCCCGCATGAAGACGGTCGGCGGAAGACTGATTCTTGCCCGCCGCCGGCGCAAGGGACGGAAAAAGCTCTCTGTCGCCGATGAGAAGAAGCCCTACTAGTTTATCCAGAGACGAACGCCTGCGGCGAAGAGGGGACATCAGATCTCTTTTTGTCGCTGGAAAATCCGTTTCCGGAGGAGCAATGAGGTTGGTGTACCGCTCCAACGACTTAAATACCAGCCGTTTGCTTATAACCTTGCGAAAAAAATTTGGGACAGCGGTAGAACGGAACAGAGCGCGGCGCCTGGTTAAAGAGGCGTATCGGAATCAGAAATACGGCATACGATCCGGGTACGATATTGCGTTTGTAGTGTACCGGAAAGGTATGAGTTATGCCGAAACGGCGGAAGCTTTGATTAGCTTGTTGAAACAGACTGGACTGTATGAAAATTAGGGATTTAGTTAATCTTCCCCTCATCTTCCTGGTTAAGCTGTACCGCTTCGCTATATCTCCCCTCTTTCCCCCATCGTGCCGATTTTATCCAACCTGCTCTGCCTATACCCTGGAAGCCTTACGGAAGCATGGTCCTGTAAAGGGTCTCGGGTTGTCGGTGCGCCGTATTCTGCGGTGTCACCCCTACAATCCCGGTGGACATGATCCCGTACCATGATGCCGCTGCTTGTCGAATTTTAAGGAGTAATGATGGACAAAAATACCCTGTTGGCAGTAGTCCTGTCTGTAATCGTGATTACCATAGGATTTTCCGTTCAGTCAACCTTGTTTCCGCCTGAACAGACCCAGCCGCAGCAAGAACAAACCGATGTAGCACCCGCTGTGAGTGCTGAAGATGAGAGCGCTCCGGAGACCGCAGTAACCGGGGTGCAACGGGTTGCCAATGTAAAACGAGCCGAATCTGCCTCGACGATTAACGAAGAAACAGTAGTTCTTGAAACCAATATCTTTATCGCGACCTTCTCCAACCGGGGCGGTGTACTGACCTCCATGAAGCTGAAAGAGCACGAAGACGGCGGAAAGCCCCTGGAGATGGTTAACAAACGAGAGAGTAATGAGGCCGCTTTCAATCTTCACTTCGGTGGTCCCGACCGTGAGGCAATCGACGATCTTTTCCGCGTAGTACGGCTCGATGGTTCCACCGTGCGTTTTGAAGGGGAGTTTACCTACAGGGACGACAATGGGAACGACGTACCCTTTACACTGCAGAAAACATATACCTTCAAACCCGATGATTACCTTTTTGAACTGGATATCACCATTATCAACAGCATCAACGATATTCCCAGGCTGGAGAACGACGGTTTTGCCTATACCCTGACCTTCGGACCCCAGATTGGGCCTGAATTCAGCTCTCTTGGAGGACGCCAGGAATACCGGCGCTTTTACCAGTATGACGGCAGTAAGCGCCATACCGTTAAAATTGACAAGAACACACAGTACTCCACCACCAATGAACGCTATGTATGGTCCGCCATCGCCGGCAAGTACTTTACCGTTATTGCGGTACCCGGGGCGGCATCCTTTTCCACGACTTACTCTTCCCGGCCGATACCGGGACTTGAAGACACGGCAAAGATGCATTTTTCCCGTCCCGTTATTAAAAGCTCCAGGAATACTGATACCTTCCGCTTTTACTTCGGGCCCAAAACTGCCAGAATCCTGAATAAGTACAATGACACGGAAAAAAACAGTTTCAATGTGCAGGCCCTCGACTTTGATGAAGTTATCGATCAGGGCCGGATTCTCGGCTGGCTGGAAAACATACTGAAGTTTATTCTGGTTACCTTCTACAAGGTTATTCCAAATTACGGTGTGGCCATCATTCTGCTGACGATTTTCATAAAGATTGTGCTCTTCCCCTTTACCCACAAGAGCTACGAATCCACCAGCAAGATGCAGTCCTTTGCACCGAAAATCAACGAACTCAAGGAAAAGTATAAGGACAACCCCAACAAGATGAACGCCGAAATGGCGGCCATGTATAAACGGGAAGGAATTAACCCCATGGGCGGTTGTCTGCCGATCCTGTTCCAGATGCCGATCTTCATAGCCCTCTACGGGCTCTTGAACAAACACTTCGATTTGCGGGGGGCGGTGTTTATTGAAGGCTGGATTACCGACCTTTCCAGTCCGGAAACCATCTTTACCCTGCCCTTTACCATACCGATTCTGGGCTGGAGCGAAATCCACCTTCTGCCCTTTCTCTTCGTCGGTACCCAGCTCTGGTCTTCAAAACAGATGAGCGCGGGGAGCATGGCATCGAACAGCCAGATGAAGATGATGACCTACCTTATGCCGGTCATGTTCTTCTTTATTCTGTACGATATGCCCTCTGGACTGCTGCTCTACTGGACGGTCACCAATGTCCTGACCACGATCCAGCAGTTGTTTATTACGCGACACCAGAAAACACATCCGAAAGGGGCCTGAATAAGGCCAGCAGGAGATTGAAATGATAAAAGAATTCGAGGGAAAAAGTGAACAGGAGGCGATAGACAAGGCGATCGCCGATCTGAACCTCGACCGGGAGGAGTTCGACGTAGAAATCCTCGAGGCCTCCCGACGAAGCCTGTTTCGAAAAGGGCCGGTGAAAATCCGGGTCCATATTACCGAAGAAGACGACGATGAAGATCAGGAAAGCGTACTGCCCGCGGAAGGTCAGGAAGAAGAGCTGATCTCGTTTCTGGAAATCCTTATGTCAAAGATGGGGTTTCCCGGCAGCGTAACCGTCGTCAGACGGGAACCCCGTAAAACGATCGTCAGAATAGATTCGGACCATTCGGGTATCCTGATCGGGCGTAAAGGGAAAAACCTGGATGCCATACAGGTCCTGGTAAATGTTTTCGCCGGAAAAATCGGGTTTCCCAACCGGGTTGTAGTGGATACCGAAAACTACCGCAGCCGCAGAGAGGAAAACCTGGTTCGCATGGCCAGAAAAACCGCTGATCAGGTTCGGCGAAGCAGGGAGAGCCGTCTGCTGGAACCGATGAATCCCTTTGAACGACGGATTATCCATACTACCCTGAACGGGATTGATGATATAGAAACAAAGAGCGAAGGCGAAGGATTGTTCAAGCAGGTACGTGTTATCTATCGCGGATAATACGCTCCTGTGCACAAGCTGTGGATATTTTTCCGTAAAGAATTTCCCTGCGAATAAATCCATACAAGGAAGCGGGTTACCGGACAAAAGGCCGGGGATTCGCTTTTTTTCTTACCGGTTTTATAGGAAATACCAGCAGGCCCTTATCCGGTTTGTTTTATGTGATTGTGGATAAGACCTTAGTAAGGCCCTGTAAAAAAGAATAGTCAATGGAGTGTACCTTTGGTATATTGGAGGAGTTATGGAATATACAATTAAAGATATCGGCCTTGCTGAATGGGGCCGGAAAGAGATTGAGATAGCCGAGAAAGAGATGCCCGGCCTGATGGCGATACGGAAGAAGTATTCTTCCTCGCAGCCCCTCAAAGGCTCAAAGATTACCGGGTCGCTGCATATGACCGTGCAGACTGCTGTACTCATTGAGACCCTGGTAAGCCTCGGGGCCCGGGTACGCTGGGCAAGCTGTAATATATTTTCCACCCAGGACCATGCAGCAGCAGCAGTTGTTGTTGGTCGCCCGGAGTCCGGGGGCAGTGCTGAAAAGCCTGCGGGGGTTCCGGTTTTTGCCTGGAAAGGGGAAACCCTGGAGGAGTATTGGGACTGCACGTATCGGGCCTTGAGCTTTGAGGATGGATCCGGCCCCAACCTGATCGTCGATGACGGCGGGGATGCCACCCTGCTGGTCCATAAGGGCTATGAGCTGGAACAGGGAAGCACCTGGACCGGTGAACCCGCAGCCAGCCGTGAGGAAGGGGTTGTAAAAGAGCTTTTACAGCGTATTGAAGCTGAACGACCCGACTGGTGGAAAAGCCTGGTACCGGAGATCAAGGGTGTTTCCGAAGAGACCACTACGGGTGTACACCGGCTCTATCAGAGAAAAGAGGCCGGAACGCTGCTGTTTCCGGCGATTAACGTCAACGACTCGGTTACCAAGAGCAAATTCGACAACCTTTACGGCTGCCGTGAGTCCCTGGCGGACGGAATCAAACGGGCCACTGACGTCATGGTGGCGGGGAAGGTTGTTGTTGTCTGCGGATACGGAGACGTCGGTAAGGGCTGCGCCCAGTCGATGCGGGGTTTTGGTGCCCGGGTCATTGTTACCGAGGTTGACCCCATCTGTGCTCTGCAGGCTGCCATGGAAGGCTTCGAAGTAACCACTATCGAAGAGACCCTTGGTGAAGCGGACATCTACGTTACCGCTACGGGAAACATGGAAATTATAACTACCGAGCACATGGCCCGCATGAAGGATCAGGCTATCATCTGCAATATCGGGCATTTTGATAACGAAATCCAGGTGGATAAGCTGAACAGTCTGCCGGGGGTGGAGAAGATCACCATCAAGCCCCAGGTTGATAAATACCTGTACCCCGACGGACACGCCATCTTTATGCTGGCAGAGGGACGTCTGGTGAACCTGGGCTGTGCCACCGGGCATCCGAGTTTTGTAATGTCCAACTCATTCTCCAACCAGACGCTGGCCCAGCTGGACTTGTGGGAGCATCGGGATGAGTACGAAAAGGATGTCTACCGGCTGCCCAAGCGCCTTGACGAGGAGGTTGCCCGGCTGCATCTGGAAAAAATCGGCGTCAAGCTTACCAAAATGAGCCCGGCGCAGGCTGACTATATCGGCGTAAATCCCGAAGGCCCCTATAAACCCGAGCACTACCGCTATTAAACTACGTAAAGCGGTTGCGTATATTGTAAGTTCGCTGCCCCCTCGCCGGAGTTTCCTTTGCTTGCTTGATTTCTCCGGGAGGGGCGTATTGCCTGCTTAAAAAATCTAAGGAGATTCTATGAATCAACGAAACTATCTGTTCACCTCTGAAAGCGTATCGGAAGGTCACCCGGACAAACTGGCGGACCAGGTTTCCGATGCCGTTCTCGACGCCTGCCTGGCCGGGGATCCTGAATCCCGGGTGGCCTGCGAAACATTTACAACCACAGGCATGGTGCTTGTGGGCGGCGAGATTACAACCAACACCTATGTGGATGTTCAGGAGATCGCCCGGGGTGTGGCAAAATCCATCGGCTACGACAAGCCCGAATACGGTCTCGATTTTGAATCCATGGCGGTCATGAGCACTATCCACAGCCAGAGCCCCGACATCAGTCAGGGAGTTTCCGGTCATGGCCTGAAAGAGTATGAGGGCAAGCAGGGAGCCGGAGACCAGGGAATGATGTTCGGTTTTGCCTGCGCGGAAAATGACGAACTTATGCCTGCTCCCATTACCCTGGCCCACAAGCTGCTTATGCATGCCGCAAAAGTACGCAAAAGCGGCAAACTGACCTGGCTGCGTCCCGACTCAAAAAGCCAGGTTACCGTTGAGTACGAAGGCCATACCCCCAAACGAATCGATACTGTTGTCTTAAGTCACCAGCATGACGAAGGCATCGGCTATGATGAGCTGAAGGCTGAGATCATCGCGAAAATCATCAGGCCTGTACTGGAGCCAACGGGGCTCCTGTCGGAAAATACCCGCTACTTTATCAATCCCACCGGCCGCTTTGTTATCGGCGGACCCCACGGGGATTCAGGGCTCACCGGCCGCAAGATAATCGTTGACACCTACGGCGGTATGGGGCGCCACGGCGGCGGAGCATTCTCCGGCAAGGATCCCAGCAAGGTAGACCGGTCCGCGGCCTACATGGCCCGTTATGCCGCCAAGAACATTGTTGCCGCAGGCTTATGTGAACGCTGCGAGCTGCAGCTTTCCTACGCTATCGGTGTGCCCGAGCCGGTCAGTGTAATGGTGGAGGCTTTTGGTACTGAAAATATCGCTATAGACAAGATAGAAAAGGCTGCACGGGAGGTCTTTGACTTCAGTCCCGCGGGGATTGTTAAAAGCCTGGACTTAAAAAAGCCCATCTACCAGGAAACCGCCGCCTATGGTCACTTTGGCCGGGACAGCTTCTCCTGGGAACAGACCGACCGGGTTGCAGCCCTGAAGAGCGCCTGCGGGGTGTAAAACACAATCGCGTTAGAATAAAAAAACCCGTCCAGCGAAGGGCGGGTTTTTTATTTCTGTGTCAGCCGCGTACTCTCTCTCTCAGCTCTTTTCCCACTCTCTGGCGTCGAATCCCCGCTTGATTGCCCTGAACTCATCGGAACTGAACTGGGCACCTTTTATGGTAACGACCCTGCCTGCAAGCCAGGATGCGCAAAGTCCTGCTTCCCGGAGGCTGAAGCCCTGAATAAGACCGTAGAGAAACCCCGCGGCGTACATGTCTCCCGCACCGGTGGAGTCGACAGCCTCCACCGGAAAGATGGGAATGTGGTGCTCCGAGCCTGCGGAGTAGACCACAGAGCCGTGGCGGCCGTTTTTAACCACCGCTGTTTCGCAGCGCTCTTTCAAGGCTGCCAGGCAGCTTTCCATGGAATCGCATCCAAAAAGAATCCCCGCCTCTTCGCGGTTGGCAAATAAAATATCAACATGTGAGTCCAGGAGCTGCAGAAACTCCGCCCGGTTGCGGTTCACGGCGAAAGGATCAGCCGCATCAAACACGATCTTTGTTCCCGCATTTTTACAGGCCCCCAGGGCAGCCAGGATGGCCGCTTTCTGGGCATCGGTGTCCCACATGTAGCCGGTAAAGTAAAAATAGTCCGCATTCCGTACCAGATCCAGGTCCAGGTCATCCAGGCTGAACTCCCGATTGGCCCCCAGAAAGGTGTTCATGGTCCGTTCGGTATCCGGGGTAATAAGGATAATGCTGGAGCCGGTGGCCTCCTTGCCGCGGCTGAGATGTGATCCCGGGGACAATTCCGAAAGCTGACGAATATATTCGTCTCCCTCCTTGTCGGGACCGACTTTCCCGCCCAGAACAGCATCGACTCCCAGGGAGGCAAGGGCGATAATCGTATTGGGGCAGGATCCGCCGCAGCGGTATTCAACCGGGAAACCGGAACAATGGTCCAGAATCCGGGCCCTTTCCTGCAGGTCCAGCAGATGCATGGTCCCCTTGCTGAGCCCCAGGGCTGAAATATCATCTTCACTGACCTGGATAAGAATATCTATCAGGGGATTACCGATCCCGTATACCATGATAAGCACTCCGAAAAAAAGGGGATAGAGAGAACCTCGGTAGTATATGGAATAATGTGATTTCTGAGAAGGGAGAGACAGGATATCCGGAAAGCAGAATACAGGTTCAACGGAAGCAGAATTGACCGCAATACCGAAAAAAACCGGAGTTTTCTGCTGCTTTCTCCCGCTGATACCTTGAATAATACGTCTTATGTGATATTATTGTTCGTAGTTTGAACAATCCCTGAATTGTTTGGTAAGAATAATACTCTCCGATGGATCCCGGCAGTCTGTTGCGGCGGCGCCGGTGGTATCGGCGGGACGGAACCGACTCTATTCAACCAGGGCACGGATTTTTTGTCCGCATGTCAGTGGGCGGATTGTATCCCTTCAAGAAATCAGAAAAACAGTGGACACAGAAGACAAAGAACTGGAAATCCTGGAAAACATCTATCACTCCTCCTCATCTGTACGCCAGCGGGACCTGGCCGAGGTTGTGGGATTGTCCCTGGGCATGACCAACGCCATTCTCAAACGGCTGGTAAAAAAAGGCCTTTTGACGGTCAAAAAGGTCAACAACAGGAACATACGCTATGCCGTCTCCCCCTCTGGGGTGGAGGCGATAACCCGCAAGAGTTACCGCTATTTTAAACGGACAATAAAGAACGTGGTGTTTTACAAGGAGTCTATTGAGAGCCTGGTGCGGGAAGGAAAAGAGAGCGGTTACGACGGCATCTTCCTGAAAGGAAGAAGCGATCTGGACTTTATTGTGGAGCACAGCTGTTTTTGCAATGGTCTGGATTACGTCCGCGACCCGGACTGCTACAACGGACGGGTCTTTACCATCTACGCCGAAAGTTACACCCCCGACGACGAAAGCCGCCGACAGGGAACATCCTTCCTGCAGGAACTGTTTGTAACGCCTTGAGGATATCGAAACAAAGATGGACAGGATGGGAAGGATATGAATGATAAAGATCATGAAAAAGTTTATGGAAACAGATCAGATAACAGAGATAATTATTGGTGCCTCGTTTGAGGTTATGAACGAGCTTGGCGCAGGGTTTCTCGAGAAAGTGTATGAAAATGCGTTGCTTGCAGAATTAAAAGAACACAACGTTTTCACAGAACATCAGAAAGAAATCTGTGTCTGGTATAAGAATAATATAGTCGGTACCTATATTGCCGATCTTGTAGTTGAAAATTCTGTTATTATTGAGCTGAAAGCCGTCAGCAAGCTGGATCCCATTCACTCGGCGCAGCTAATAAACTACCTGCGGGCATCTCATTTTGAAACAGGATTGTTGATCAATTTTGGTAATCCGAGAATTGAAATTAGGCGTTTGTTTAATACTGTTTCTTCGAAAAAGCGTAGAGCTTGAGAAATTGGATAATTCTATCCTTATTATCCTCCCCATCTTTGTTTCAATATTTACTAATATCAAGGAGTCCCTGTGTCGCTGCCGGGTAATCAACGTACCAATCATCCAAGTATAAGCTTCGAGTTCTTTCCTCCTAAAACCGAAAAAGGCTTTACCGTCTTAAAAAAGCGGATCATCGAAGATTTTGTCCCCTTAAAACCTTCTTATGTCTCCATTACCTACGGTGCCGGCGGTTCCACCCTGGAACTGACCCGGGAAACGACTCTTGCCATTAAGAAAGAGGCCGGGCTTCCGGTAGTTTCTCACCTGACCTGTGTCGGGGCAAGCAGAGATGACATTGCCTTGGTTGTGGACGAGTACATGGATGCGGGGATTACCAACATTCTGGCCCTGCGCGGGGACCCGCCGAAGGAGAGAGCGGAGGTTCCGGGAGACTTTGCCTATGCCGCAGAGCTGGTTCGGTTTGTAAAAAAGCGGGCACCCGGCATGAATATCGGGGTCGCGGGTTTCCCGGAAGGACACCCGGCGACACCCAACCGCCTGATAGAGATGGACCATCTTAAGGCCAAGGTAGATGCCGGGGCGGACTATATCTGTACCCAGCTCTTCTTTGATAACCGGGATTTCTTTGATTTTACCGAACGCTGCCGTATTGCCGGCATCAACGTACCGGTTATTGCCGGCATAATGCCGGTAGTCAGCCGTTCCAATCTGCAGCGTATGGCAGAGCTCTCCCCTGGAACCCGTTTTCCGGCGGGGCTGTTAAAAAGCGTTGCCCGCACCCGCAGTGATGAGCAGGTGGAACGGGTGGGAATCCACTGGGCTACCCAGCAGGTTATGGAGCTTCTGGCTTCTGATGTGGCGGGAATCCACCTCTATACCTTAAATCAGTCCCGGGCTGTGCTGGATATCTACCGGGCCCTGGGGATCGAAGATTCCCGGCAGCTATAGATATACGAAAAAGAGTTACGCAAATTAGAAAAAAAGGAACATACGAGTATGGCTGTTAATGTCTGTGTGGTCGGGACCGGCTATGTCGGGTTAATCGCGGCGGTAGGTCTGTCTGATTTTGGAAATACCGTTGTCGGTGTTGATGTAGATGCCAGGAAGATCGAGTCCCTGAATAAAGGGATTCCCACAATATACGAACCGGGCTGCGTGGAGTACCTGCGGCGCAACCTTGAGTCAGGAAGACTGAAGTTTTCCACCGATATCGGGACTGCCATTGCTGAAGCGGAGGTGGTCTTTATTGCCGTGGGGACTCCGCCGAAAAAAGACGGAAGCGCGGATCTCAAATATGTGGAGATGGTCGCCAGGTCGGTGGCGGAACACCTTGCCGGATATACTGTGGTGGTGACCAAATCCACCGTACCCGTAGGAACCAACCGCTGGGTGGCTGAGCGCATCAAAGCTTTTAATCCGAATGCCATAGAAGGGGAGAACTTTGATGTGGTTTCCAACCCGGAGTTTCTGCGGGAAGGCAAAGCGATACAGGATTTCTTCCATCCGGACCGCATTGTTATCGGAACCCAGTCACCAAAGGCCAGGGAGGTTATGGAGGAGCTTTACCGGGCTCTCTACTTGATCCAGACCCCCTTTGTCTGGTGTTCCCTGGAGACTGCCGAGCTTATAAAGTACGCTGCCAACGCCTTTCTGGCGGTTAAAATTACCTTTATCAACCAGATGGCCAACCTGGCAGAGGCGGTAAACGGGGATATTCACCAGATAGCAAAAGCCATGGGCATGGACGGCCGCATCAGCTCCAAGTTCCTGCACCCCGGCCCCGGTTACGGCGGAAGCTGCTTTCCCAAGGACACCAGGGCCATTGTCTCCACGGGAAACGAGCACGGTGTAGATATGAGCCTGATAAAATCCGCCGTAGAGGCCAATGAGGCCCAGAAGGAGAGGATGGTCGACAAACTGGAGGCCCTTTTCGAGAAGGCGGGAACTCCGGGCTTCAAGGACAAGACCGTGGCGGTGCTGGGTCTGGCATTCAAAGCCGAGACAGACGACATCCGGGAAACACCGGCCCTGAATATGGTGGCCGGGCTTCTGAAAAAAGGTGCCAAGGTGCAGGCCCATGATCCCAAAGCAATAGAGAACTTTGCGCGGGAGTTTGAAGAGGTCCTCTACTGCGCATCCGAGTTTGATGCGGTAAAAGGCGCCGATGCGCTTGTCATCATGACGGAGTGGAATATCTACCGCAACATCGACACTGAACGGCTCAAGAAGCTGATGAAAGGGCGTATACTTCTGGACACCCGCAATGTGCTGGACGCCGAACGCGTAAAAGAGGCGGGATTCCTCTACCAGGGAGTCGGACGGGGATGATTATCAAAACTGTCTCGTATCCCCGGGCAGCGCTTATCGGCAATCCTTCTGACGGCTATTTTGGTAAAACCATTGCCTTTACCTTTGCTGATTTCCAGGCTGATATTACCCTCTACCAGAGCCCTGAGCTGGAAATTCTCCCGGGCCGGCGTGACACAACCAAGTTTGCCAGCCTCAAGGACCTGGCTGACGATGTTGGCCGTTACGGCTATTACGGCGGAGTACGCCTGGTTAAGGCGACCATTAAACGCTTCTACGATTACTGCCAGGAACAGGGAATCCTTCTGGATGACCGGAATTTTACCATCCGGTATCACTCTTCCATTCCTCTTCATCTCGGGCTCGCGGGGTCTTCAGCCATAATCACCGCCTGTATGCGGGCATTAATGAACTTCTATAACGTTTCCATTCCCGACCCGACCCTGCCCAATCTGGTGCTGTCGGTAGAACGGCAGGAGCTTGGCATCGGAGGGGGGCTGCAGGACCGGGTCGCCCAGGCCTATCAGGGTATTGTCTACATGGATTTTGACAGGGAGCTGATGGAAAGCAGGGGCTACGGCCGTTACGAGCGCCTGCAGCCGGAGACAATGCCCAACATCTATATTGCCTATAAGCCCGAACTCAGTGAGGGCAGTGAGGTGGTCCACAACGATCTTCGTTACCGTTTTGACAATGGTGAGAAGAAGGTCGTTCAGGCCATGGTCCGGTTCGGCGAATACGCAAAACAGGCACGGGATATGTTTTTAGGCGGCGACTACAGCGATCTTGGCAGGATTATGAACGCCAATTTTGACCTGCGCCGCAGCATTTGTGCCATAAGCCGCGAGAATGAGGCCATGGTAGAGACGGCCCGAAGTGTTGGGGCCTCGGCCAAGTTTACCGGCTCCGGCGGCGCGATTATCGGTACCTGCACTGATGATGCCCAGTTTGAAGCGGCAAAACAGGCCCTGCAGAAAATCGGGGCGATCATGATAAAGCCAGAAATAAAATAATCCGGAGCTAAAAACAACCATGGTCAGAAAAGCAGTTATTCCGGCGGCGGGTTACGGGACCCGCTTTTTACCGGCCACAAAATCACAGCCCAAAGAAATGCTCCCCGTGGTTGATACCCCGACCATTCAGTATGTAGTGAACGAAGCGGTGGAATCGGGAATAAAGGATATACTCCTGATAATCGGCCGGGGCAAGCGGGCCATTGAAGAGCATTTTGCCCGCAATTACGAGCTGGAAGAGCTCCTTAAAGCCAAGGGCAAGGAAGAAGAACTTAAGCTGATCAATGCCGTCCCGGATGATGTGAATATCCACTTTGTCTGGCAGCATGAACAGAACGGACTTGGAGACGCGATCCGCTATGCCCGGGACCATGTGGGCAACGAGCCTTTCGCCGTACTCCTGGGAGATACTGTTCTGGAAAGCAGCGAGGAACGTCCGGTTACCCGGCAGCTCATAGATGTGTACAAGCGCTACGAAGAGCTTGTCGTCGCCCTGGAGGAGGTCCCCAAAGAGCGGGTCAGCAGATACGGGGTAATTAATGGCCGGGAGATTGCCTCCGGGGTTTACCTGGTGGAGGATATGGTGGAAAAACCCACCCCCGCCGAGGCCCCTTCCAACTTGGTTATTGCCAGCCGCTATATACTTCCGCCGGAAATCTTCCGGGCCCTTGAAAACACTGCACCGGGAAAGGGCGGAGAGATCCAGCTGACCGATGCCATGCGCATTCTGCTTACCGACCGGGCAATGTACGGCTACCGTTTTAATGGGCGGCGACACGATCTGGGGGACAAGCTGGAGTTCCTTAAGACCAGTATTCTCTATGCCCTTAAACGGGAGGATATGCGGGATTCGCTGCTTGCCTGGATGCGGGAGCTTGTGCAGAATTAAGTACCTATACTGTAAAAATATAAAAAAGGTGGTTAGTATGAAGGCTATTATTCTTTCCGGCGGAACGGCGACCAGGCTTTTTCCCTCGACCATCGCGATTTCAAAGCAGATTCTGCCGGTCTACGACAAACCGATGATCTATTACCCCCTGTCAACGCTGATGCTGGCGGGCATCCGGGATGTACTGATTATCTCCACTCCCCGGGACATTGGTCCGTTTGAAGAGCTTTTAGGAGACGGTACTGACCTGGGAATGTCCTTCTCCTACGCTGTACAGGAGAAGCCCCGCGGCCTCGCGGACGCCTTTATTGTGGGAGAAGAGTTTATCGGCAGCGAACGCGTGGCCATGATCCTGGGAGACAACATGTTCTACGGCCAGGGCTTCAGCGGCATGCTCAAAAAGGCCGCCGACCGCGAAGAGGGGGCCACCATTTTCGGCTATCCGGTAAAGGACCCCAGGGCCTACGGAGTGGTTGAGTTTGACGATGACGGCACTGTTCTTTCCATCGAAGAGAAACCGAAACAACCCAAATCCCACTATGCTGTTCCCGGGCTCTATTTTTACGATAACGATGTGATGGATATCGCCAAAAACGTAAAACCCTCCGCCCGGGGAGAAATCGAAATAACCAGTGTAAACAACGAGTACCTGCGGCGGGGCAAGCTGAAGGTGGAACTCTTTGGCCGGGGCTTTGCCTGGCTGGATACAGGAAACCCTGCGGATCTTTTGAATGCCGCCAATTTCATAGAGACCGTTCAGACCCGGCAGGGAATGTATGTGGCCTGTATTGAGGAGATCGCCTTTACCAACGGCTGGATAGACCGGGACGGCCTCCTGCAGCGTGCAGAAAACCTGGGAAAGACCGACTATGCCGGGTATCTGCGCTCTCTTGCCCGGGAGTAGGCTGGCATGCCTTTTACATTTAACCCCGGAGAGATTCCAGGTCTTATGATAATTGAACCACGCGTGTTCCCGGATGAGCGGGGTTTTTTTCTTGAGACCTATAAAGAGACGGATTTTACCGCCGCCGGCATTCCCGGCCCTTTTGTGCAGGACAATCACTCCCGCTCAGCCCGCGGGATTGTAAGGGGGCTCCATTTTCAGCGGGAACCCCACGCCCAGGGCAAACTGGTGCGGGTAAGCCGCGGAGCCGCCTGGGACGTGGCGGTAGATATCCGCGCCTCATCGCCGACCTTCGGCAAATGGGCGGCAGTGGAACTGACGGAAGAAAACCGGCGCATGTACTACATCCCTCCGGGATTTGCTCACGGATTCCTTGCCCTGGCCGACGATACCGAACTGCAGTATAAATGCACCGCGGAATACCACGCGGCAGCCGACGCCGGAATCCGCTGGGATGATCCGGAAATCGCGATCGACTGGCCTCTTAATGAGGTACTTGTCTCTGACAAGGACAGGTGCCTACCCTTTTTTAAGGATTTGATGTGATCTGGATAATCGGCAACCAGGGCATGCTGGGGAAGGAAGTTTCCCGCATCTTCGACGAAGCAGGTACAGCCCAGGTCGGGAGCGACCGGGAGGTGAGCATTCTCGATCCCGCGGCCATGCAGAGCTTTGCGAAAGAGTATAGGCCCGCCTGGATTGTGAACTGCTCCGCCTATACAGCGGTGGACAAGGCGGAGGAGGAACAGAACGCGGCTTTTGCCCTGAACCGGGACGGACCTGCGAATATCGCGAAGGTCGCCCGGGAACTGGATATCCCGCTTATCCACATATCCACAGACTATGTCTTTGACGGAAGTTCTCCCGAACCTTTAAGGGAGGATGCTCCCACGGGTCCTCAGAGTATCTACGGTAAAAGCAAGCTGGCGGGAGAAGAGGCAGTCCGCAGCACTTTGGACAGGCACGTAATTATCCGCACTGCCTGGCTCTACGGTGAGTTCGGCGCCAACTTTGTTTTTACCATGCTGAAGCTGATGAGCAGCCGTGAGACCATAAAAGTCGTAGACGACCAGAGAGGTTCCCCCACCTGGGCGCGGGAGCTTGCCCGGCTGATTGCTGTCATTATAGCGGCGGACAGCACGGCATACGGTACCTATCACTTCTCCGGCGAAGGGGAATGCAGCTGGTACGGCTTTGCCCGGGAGATCTACCGGCTTGGCAGGGAAAAGGGTATGCTCCAATCGGACTGTGAAATAGTGCCCTGCAGCTCCGCCGAATTTCCCACCCCGGCCCGCAGGCCTCGCTATTCCCTGCTTTCCAAGGAAAAGGTTAAACGGGTCTTCGGCATCGAAATACCGGATTGGAAAACCTCGCTGAATGAATTTTTCGAGAGATTTGTCAGCACTAAAAATAAGATCGCAATATAGTATGAACACGCGGATAAAATCTCAAGGAGTACAAATAGTATGAGATTATTAAAAAGTATACTGGTTACCGGCGGGGCCGGTTTTATCGGGGTCAATTTTATCCGCCATCTTTTTGAAAAGGCCGGCTTCGACGGTACCCTGATCAATCTGGATATTCTGACCTACGCCGGAAACCCCGCCAGCCTTGCGGACATCCAGGAGAAGTATTCCGACCGCTATAACTTTGTCCGGGGAGACATCCGGGATCGAAAAACGGTAGACCGGATTTTTAACGAGTTTAACATAGACACGGTGGTTCATTTTGCCGCTGAAAGCCATGTGGACCGCTCCATTCTGGGTCCTGAAGCCTTTATTACCACCAATGTAATGGGAACCTTCACCCTGCTGGAAGCATCCCGGACGTTCTGGAACGGCCGGGAGGGGGTGCTTTTTCACCACGTAAGTACCGACGAGGTCTACGGCTCTCTGGGAGACGAGGGCTGCTTTACCGAGGCAAGCCCTTACGATCCCCGGAGCCCCTATTCGGCAAGCAAGGCCGGGAGCGACCACCTTGTACAGGCCTATCATCATACCTACGGTCTGCCGGTAACCCTGTCCAACTGCTCCAACAACTACGGGCCCTACCAGTTTCCGGAAAAACTGATTCCCCTGATGATCATGAACATGCTCGAAGGAAAGCCCCTGCCGGTTTACGGCGACGGAAAGAATATCCGGGACTGGCTCTACGTGGAAGACCACGCTGCGGCGGTCTGGAACATCATAAGCTCGGCACCTGCGGGAGAAAGCTTTAACGTGGGTGGCGAGAACGAGTGGGAGAACATTACCCTGCTTGAGCGCTTAATCGAGATAGTGGCTGCCAGAAGCGGAAAAGATCCGGCTGCCATCAGAGAAACAATCACCTTTGTTAAGGACCGCCCCGGGCATGACCGCCGCTACGCCATAGACTGCGGTAAAATTAAAAAGGAGCTTGGCTGGCGGCAGTCTGTAAGCTTTGAAGAGGGACTTGCCCGGACCGTAGACTGGTACCTGGATAATCCCGGCTGGACAGAATCCATCAGGAGCGGGGAATACCAGGACTGGATAGCCAGGAACTACGGCGGGCGCTGAGGTACTCAAAAGAATAATGCGAATCCTGCAGCTTTTCATTTTTTCTGCCTTTGTATTTTTTGCGCTGTTTGCTGTGGCAGCGGAAGAGAGGGCGCTTCCCTCCATCCTTTCTGATATTGATGTCGGCCAAAACTCCGTATCTGCGGTAGACCGTGAGACACTGACGGCAATGATGGAATACGCTGATAAGCAGAAGAAAACCATCTTTGAGCTGCTGAACGAATCAGCCCTGTTTTTAAAGGAGCAGGGTATTCGGGTTCGAATAGAAGGAACGGATCTGCGGCACCTCAAACGCCGTTTCGTCCTGGGGGGAGACAGGGTAAACACGCTGCTTCCGGTGGAAAAGATTGGATACATAGAAATCGGGGCGGTCCTTGAAGCGGAACAGGCGGAGATGGATGTGTTCCTCTTTGAAAAGCACTCTGATTTTCTTGAGCTTGGAGACTTTTTTCTGGCGGAACACTTCGGCTTTGAATCCCTGGAAGATGCCTGGTACCGCGGCGGCTTCGGGGTCAGGGTAAAGTATCTGTTTATGTCCTTCAGGCTGGTAGAACTGAACCTCTACGATGAACGGAAGATAGCTATCTGGGTGGAGGGGGTGCCGAAACCCAAGCGGTGGAGAATCGACCCGATAAAAAAGCGGGCGAAAAACTCTCTATAATTATCATACTTATCCAATAAGGATACCCTATGCTCTTTTCTCTTGCTTTTCGCAACGTTATACGGAATTTCAGGCGCCTGGGACCGATGATCTTCAGCCTGGTACTCGTTTTTGCCCTTCTTGTCATGGGAAACGCGATACTGAACACCACAGTTGATGCTCTGTACAGGGTATTTGCCCGCAATATTACCGGGGACTTTACTGTCGGCCCCAGGGCGGAGGATAATTTTACCGTTTTCGGCTCCGATCAGCTCTTGGTGGGACAATATCTGGTACCCCCGCCGCTGATCGATTTTCCCGGGCTTCAGGAGCTGGTTAAATCCTGGCCGGAAACCCGCGCAACCGCCGGACTGATTACCTCCGCTGCCAGAGTTCAATTTGACGGCGGTTCCCAGGATTCCACCGTATTCGGGGTGGATTTCAGGGACTATCCGGAACTTGTTCCCGGATTACGCCTGGAAGAGGGCACTTTCCCGGAAGACGGAAATCCGGGAATTGTGCTGCAGAAACAGAGTGAAATCGGAAGGATGGAGAACATCGTCGGCAAGAGTATACTCCTGGCCTCGGGCCTTGGCCGCAGTTTTACCTTGCGGGAGGTCCCGGTAACCGGGATTATGAGCTACCCTGTGCGGGATTCCATGCTCGACAGCGTGGTCCTGGTAGATTCAAATACCGCCCGGGCGCTGAACGGCTACCTCTACAGTTCCATCGATACCACGGATTTTTCCGAGGATGATCAGACGGCCCTCTCTTCTGATTTCGACAGTCTTTTTGGCGAAGGGGGGGATGATTCCCTGTGGGAAGAGGGGGAGCTTGAACAGAGCATAGATCCCGCGTCTTTACTGCTGCCGGCAGACGGTTCCGACACGCCAGGCGAAGGAGAAATTGATGAACCGGTTATTCCCGAAGGTTCAACTACATCAGTCGACGGGGCCTGGAACTTCCTGCTGGTCTCCCTGCATAATCCGAAAGACACAAAGGCCGTAATGGCCCGGCTCATCGGTGAAGGCTACAATCAGGACACCGGATATCTGGTACGCAACTGGAGCCAGAGCGTCGGCGGAACAGCCCTGCTTGCCCAGTTTCTCCAGCTTATGCTGAATATCGGTCTCCTGTTTGTCTCCTTCGGGGCGGTGATTATTACCACGAATGCCCTGCTGCTTTCGGTTCTGGAACGTACCGGAGAGATCGGCACCCTGCGTGCCATGGGAGCGAGCCGTCCCCGCATCTCCATGATGATCTTTATCGAAACTCTGCTTGTGGTCTTCGGCAGCGCTCTTTTCGGTATATTGATTGGCAGGATTGCATTGGGAATGCTGAACGCCTCCAACCTTGTTATTGATAACCCGTATATTCAGATATTATTCGGCGGTGATCCTGTACGGGGCAAGGTGACCCTCGGACTTGTGGTGGGGCACCTCTTTGTTGCCCTGGTTCTGACCCTGTTGTCGATGATCTATCCCCTTAAGCGCGCCCTTGGGATCGATCCTGTGGAGGCGATGTCGAAATGACCGGATTACTTTTTGCCGCGTGGCGTAATTTTACCCGCAATATAATGCGTTACCGGGTGTTGCTTGTGGCGCTGGTGCTTATTACTGCCGTTCTGCTTGTGGTTCTGGGCATCGTACTGGGTCTGCGGGATGGGCTCTACCAGAAAGCAAGCCGCTATTTTTCCGGAAATATTGTCGTTCTGGGCTATATAGGGGACGGCGATTCCCTGATAGAACAGCCTGATCAGGTGATACAGGCTGTCCAGAGGCTTGATGAGCAGGGGATACAGCTGCGCAGCTACTCACGGCGCAGCAGTTATTACGATCGCAAGAACATTGAACTCTTCTTTTCCGGATACTATATCAATCAGCGCCGTATGGTTGGTGTTGAATGGGAACTGGAAGAACCAATTCTACAAGAGTTCGACTTCTTTGCCGGCGGAGTTCCGGATGCCGGGAATGAATCGGCTATACTCATATCCACAGCTACCGCGGAAAAGCTGAATATTGACGTGGGGGATGAACTCCTGGTATCCATACAAAGCGATCGGGGCCGAACCAATACGGCGGAACTGATTGTGGGAGGCATTTTTTCCGAGTCCTCCTTCTTTGGGTACCAGGTCTATATACACCGCAGGACCCTTAATCGCTTGAGAGAGGTTCCGGAGGACGAGATAAACGAAATCGGGGTCTACCTTGAAGACCCTTTACGGACCGAGGATGCCGCTGCCCGTGCCCTGGCCGGGGAACTTGCCCGGACGCTGCCCACCTTCGGGGTTATTCAGACCAGGGATGAGTACAGCGAACTGTCCCGAAAAGACCACGGGCAAAGAAGTTACGGGGTTGTGAGCGTGGGGGCTCAGCTGGCGGAGATTGATGACCTTCTGAAAGCCATGACCCTGATCGCCGGTCTTGTCATTCTTATGTTTTTGTGTATCGTTGTGGTCGGGGTTGGAAACACCTTTTCCATGATTGTCTGGGAACGAACCCAGGAGATTGGTACCTTAAGGGCTCTGGGTATGCAGCGGCGCCGGGCAATCCTCTCGTTTCTTGCGGAAGCGGGCTTCCTTGGCCTTGGAAGCGTTGTGCTGGGTCTGTTCCTGGGACTTGGTATACTTGAACTTGTACACCGGGGATTAAGTTTTCCGGCGAATCTGGTGACTACCCTGTTTTTGACCAGGGGCAGACTGCAGTGGTTGATGCCTTCCTGGGGTTTGGTGTCGATCTCTCTATTGGTAGTGGGAGCCTGTATTCTCGGCAGCCTGCGGGCGGCCTTACGGGCGGGCAGCATGAGCCCCGTCGAGGCCCTGAGTCACCATAAATAATATAGCGCAATGGAGTTACGTATATGAATATAATTGACAGAATCGGACTAAGGCTTCTTCTTGGCATCCTTATTGTCGGCGTAGTCGGCGCTCCACAGGTTTTTGGAAACTCCTTCAGTCTGGAAGAGAGCCGGCGGATTCTCGGCATGGTGGACGCCCTTGTAAGCTATGAGGAGTACGATTTTTCCGGAGAATACACGATTATCGACGACAAGCCCGGGCAGGGGACCAGCCGTACCAGGACAACGATCTTTCGACGGGACCGTCTGAATACCTACACCATAATTGTTATGGAACCGGAAAGCGACAAGGGTAAAGGTTACTTAAGGCAGGGAGACATGCTCTGGCTCTACGACCCGGTTCCCCGCAGATTTACCGTAACAAGCGCCAGAGACCGCTTCCAGAACAGCAATGCCCGCAATTCGGACTTTACCAAATCCACCCTGGCTGAGGATTACCGCATTGTGGGGCACAGCACCCAGAAACTCGGGACTTACAATACCGATGTGTATGAACTTGAAGCCCTGACCGACGAAGTAAGTTATCCGAAAATGAAGATCTGGATTGATCAGGACAACCTTGTCCGCAAGTCAGAGGATTACAGCCTCTCCGGGCGGCACATGCGGACCACCGCGGTGCTGGATTACACCCGCATTAAGGACCGCTATGTTCCGGTACGCATCGTTATTCAGGACGAACTGCGGGGGCGGGAAGTAAACGGTCAGTTCAAGAATTACCGGACCCTTATCTCTGTCGCGAAACCTTCCTTCCAGGAGCTCCCGGATATGGTCTTTACCAGGGCGTATATCGAACGGGTCAGTAACTGATCCGTGAGACAGCGCATACATAACCCGGCCCTGATAGCTGTCGCTGTATGTTTTTTTTTCGCTCCCCTGCTCTATTCCCAGCAGGAGGAAACCGGGGCACAGAAACAGGAAACAGAAAGCGAAAGCATCGATGACCTTTTTGATATGGACCCGGAAGAGGTGTGGGACCCCGAGGACACTGCAGCGGATGAGGTCCCCCCGGAAGGTATAAATCTTGATGAATTGACCACCGCACCGCCGAAAATTAAGGGAGTGGTTAATGCCGGCATCGGCCTGGGTATCGGTTTTATAGAATGGCCCGGAAGCAGTGCCGCCGACGGCAGCAGCGCTTCGGAACTTACACGCTTTTCCGGTTTTTACTCCACAACTTCCGCTATAACCATAGATGCCCGGCCGGAACCACACCTTCGTTTTCACGGCAGTGTGGAGACATCGCTGGATGACGAAACCCTGCAGTTCAAGAATCCCTATATAACCGAGCTTTTTATTGACTATACCCTGATGGATACCTTCTTTTTCCGGGTCGGCAAGCAGGAGCTTACCTGGGGGCAGGCCCTGCTGCTGGAGAATCCCGGGAACCTGGTATACCGCTTATCCGACGGTGTCGGGGTACGGGGATCAGTCCCCTTCGGACCTGGCTCCCTTGAAGGCATTGTTTACAGCAAGGCAAAATGGATAAACGATGATTTCAGCAATACCGATCCCCGGGCCTTTGCCTATGCCGGACAATGGGCCGTCAGCAGGGGGTCCTTGTTTATGGCTGTTTCCGGGCATTACAAGGTTGAAGACGACGAAGAGAGCGACTTCGCAAGTGCCGCCTCCCTCTCTTTTGGGCTTGGCCCCTTTGCCCTGGCTGGCGATCTGGTGTATCACTGGGAGACCATGGAAACCCCGGAACCCGCGGACTGCTGGGATGCTCTGGGACAGATTGTCTGGCAGAGCAGTGACCGCAGATGGACAGTACTGGGTGAGTACTGGTTCGACTCCGAGGTAATCGATAAGCGCGGGCATTATGCGGGAATCGGGATAAAGACGCCTAAAGTTTTCCGCAATACATGGCAGCCGGGTTTGACCTGGAAGCATGCCTTTCAGGACGATTCCGGAGAGGTTGTGCTTGCAATGAGCGGAAAAGTCGCGCCGAATTTACGGCTTACCATGGGGATTCCGGTAATTTACGGTGAACCGGGATCATACTATCGGGAAGAGCTTATAGAACAGGTGGAAGACGATGATGTTCCCCTGGAATCGGACGACGCACGCATCCCGGTAGATAACGTGGCAAGCTTTCTGCTCTCTTTGAGTTTCAGCTATTCCTTCTAAAAGAGTGTGAATCCATGAAAGAACATACAGAACAAGGCGCAACCTCCGCCGCTACTGAGTTAAACGAGGTCTGGAAGATCTACCATCTTGGAAAAACCGAGGTGCCAGCCATTAAAGGGGTGGACATCAGTATAAAAGAAGGGGATTTTGCCACCATTGCCGGACCCAGCGGCAGCGGCAAATCAACCCTGCTGAACCTAATCGGCTGTATAGATGTTCCCAGCCGCGGCGAGGTAAAGGTTGTTGGCCACGATACCTCCTCCCTGAATGACCGGGAGATAACCAGGCTGCGCCACAAAGCAATCGGCTTTATTTTCCAGTCCTTTAATCTTATGCCGGTACTTAATATCTTTGAGAACGTGGAGTTCCCCCTGCTTTTAGGTCCGAAGGCACCCCCCAAGGCGGAACGCCGGGAGTATACCGAATACCTGATAGAGCAGGTTGGTCTTGCGGAGTGGCGCAGGCACCGGCCCAATGAGCTCTCCGGCGGTCAGCGGCAGCGCGTCGCCATAGCCAGGGCCCTGGTAACCAAGCCGTCCATAGTTCTTGCGGATGAGCCCACAGCCAATCTGGATTCAAAGACCGGCACCGCGATTATTGAGCTGATGAAGAGTATTAACGCCGAGCTTTCCACGACCTTTATATTCTCTACCCACGATCCTACCATTGTGAATATCGCAGACCATGTTATCCGCCTGCATGACGGCGAAGTTACCGAAGAGCTGCGGAAGTAAAGAGGCAGGAACAAAGATGGGGATGGATTTTTACCATGGAGAGGAATACCGCGCAGATTATGTCGAGATTTCTGAGCATGGTTACGATGAATTGAGGAAGATGCTTAACCCCTGGTTTATTGTACGGCGTAAAAGGTAGACACAATGACACAAGAGTATGCTCAGGAAGTAAAAGTGCGGAAAGCCTGCGAACGCATTCTTATGTCCGATGATAGAATTCTGGCCGTATTCCTTTTAGGAAGTGCCGCCCGGGGGCGTCTTCGGCCGGAAAGCGACATCGATATCGGTATAATGTGCGAGTACGGAGCGGCTATCGGTCAGCTTGAACTGGCGGAGTACGCGGCAGAGCTTTCATACGAGCTTCATCGTAGTGTTGATTTGGGGCTTGTCTCCAGTTCCAATCTTGTTTATGCCTGCGAAACACTGCTTACTGGTAGAATTCTTGCAGACAAGGACTCCGACAGGACTGCCCTCAAGCGAGCGGCGCTTTTGGGAATGTACCTGCAGTTCAATCGCGACAGACAGGAAGTGATCGATGCGTATCGTGCCTGACAATGTTATCCTTAATAAAAGTGCGATCATTGAACGTGCTTTGAAGCGAATGCGTGAAGAGTATGCGGCGAATCCGGCCCTGAATGATCTTACGCATATCGACGCGATGATTCTGAACATTGAACGGGCTTGTCAGGCGGCGATTGATATGGCACAGCACATTGTTGCTGTTCAACATTTAGGAATGCCCCAGACGAGCGCTGATGCATTTATATTGCTGGAGCGTAACAAGATAATCTCTTTGCAATGCGCCAGGAACATGGTCAGCATGACAGGGTTTCGCAATATTGCAATTCACGAGTATCAGGAACTCGATATGGCTGTGGTACGTGCCCTGGCCGAAACCCGCTACACATCACTTATTGACTATTGCCGGGAAATCGGAACCCGGATTGTGGTTGAGTAATGATATACTAAGGTATACAGATATGAAAAGAAGCGATATCAGTGTGTCTTGGAGAGAATAAACAGTCCGCAGTGCTCAGTTTCTAGTAAATAGATATATGAAAAAAGTGATTGTGAAATATCTTTGTCACAGAGGCTCTGAGGGCACGAAGAGGAACACCGCGCAGATTACGCAGCGTTAGATACGGAAAGATTCTCACCACAGAGACACAGCGGACACAGAGAGGAAACTACTGAGGCTATTATTTGTTTCCTCGGAATTTAGGTATATTTGAAAGCAGGAAACGGTTCTTCCGGTTGTAAAAAGAAGGAACGACTGGAGGAGCATGGATATGGGAGATCCGGCTATGACCATTGGTCCTGAGGAACTTCAGAAAATCGGCGATTATGTGCGGCTGCATCTGGCTGAATGGATGGGCAATGTCCACAATGAACGCGAGATGGGCCTTATGGAACGATCGATCAGGATAGAAGAGGAACTGAAAGCTCAGCGGCAGGTAATGGAAACCCGCTTTGAAGCTATGGATAAACGTTTCGAAGCCCTTCAGGAATTAATGGAAACCCGTTTTGAGGCAGTGGATAAACGTTTTGAGGCCATACAGAAGCAGATGGACGTACGCTTTGAGGCCGTGGACAAACGTTTTACCAGCATGCAGTGGATGATGGGTCTGGGTTTTACCCTGATGGCTGCCCTTATGGGGGTGTTAAACTTTTTCTGACTTGGTGTCGGAACAAAGATGGTCAGGATGGGGAAGGATTTTTGCTACGGAGGCTTTGCGGTCACGGAGAGAGGAATACCGCGCAGATTTCGCAGAGATAGTGTAATTTCCAGGGGTTGGAACACAGATGTGGATGAAGAGGAGGAATGATATGGTTCATACTTTTACAGCAATAATTCAACGGGAAGATGATTTATATGTGGCGCTTTGTCCAGAGCTTGATATTGCGAGCCAGGGAGAGTCAGTACAGACAGCGAAGGAAAATCTTCGTGAAGCAATAGAACTCTTTCTTGAAGAAGCTGATCCCGAAGAGGTAAAGTCCAGATTCCATTCGGAAAATTACATTTCAACTGTAGAGGTTGCAGTTGGGTAAACTGAAGAAGTTCTCAGGAAAGGAAGCGTGTAAACTGCTGATAAAATTTGGCTTTATGGAAAAACGACGGAAAGGGAGTCACATTGTGATGCAGCTAAAGACAGAAAAAGGCACGATAACAGTTCCTGTACCGGACCATTCGGAGCTGAAATCAGGTACTCTTGCGTCCATTATACGGCAGTCGGGTCTTGCTCGGAGTATTTTTGAAGTAGAATAATACAAGAAGATTTTCGGTACTGAACCTCAGAGGGCATGGAGAGGAATACCGCGCAGATTTCGCAGAGACAGATAGGAAAAGATTCTCACCACAGAGACACAGCGGACACAGAGAGGAAACTACTGAGGCTATTATTTGTTTCCTCGGAATTTAGGTATATTTGAAAGCAGGAAACGGTTCTTCCGGTTGTAGAAAGAAGGAACGACTGGAGGAGCATGGATATGGGAGATCCGGCTATGACCATTGGTCCTGAAGAACTGCAAAAGATAGGCGATTATGTGCGGCTGCACCTGGCTGAGTGGATGGGCAGCATCAACAGAGAAAGGGAACTGAATCTCATTGAGCGGTTGATCAGAATAGAAGAAGAAATAAAGGCCCAGCGGGAAACAATGGACACACGCTTTGAAGCATTGCAGAAGCAAATGGATGTTCGTTTCGAGGCTGTGGATAAACGCTTTACCAGTATGCAGTGGATGATGGGGCTGGGATTTACCCTGATGGCTGCCCTTATGGGAGTGTTCAATTTTTTCTGATCCGGTTTATAACAAAGATAGACAGGATGGGGAAGATTCTTGCCACGGAGGCTCTGAGGACACGAAGAGGAACACCGCGCAGATTACGCAGAGACAGAGTAGTTTCCAGGGTTTTGGAACAAAGATGGGGATGATGGGGAAGGATTTGTGGTTCAGGTATGAGTAAAGACGTTCGCTGGAAACAGCGCTTTGAAAACTTCAAACGGGCATCGGCACAGCTCAAGCAGGCGGTGGGGCTTTTCCGGGAACGCCCATTGAGTCTCATCGAACAGCAGGGGCTCATCCAGGCTTTCGAATATACCCACGAACTTGCCTGGAAAACCCTTCAGGATTACTTTATATATCAAGGTAATACCGATATAAAGGGTTCGCGGGATGCCTTTCGCGAAGGTGTTCGCTATAGTCTGCTTAATGATGGACAGATATGGATGGAGATGATTCAAGCCCGTAATCTCACATCCCATGCGTATGATCTGAAAATGGCCGAAGAGGTGATCAAGGAGATAGTAGAAAAATATTTTCACCAGTTTCTCCTGTTTGAAACTACGATGAGTGATATCGAAACCGGGGAAGAGTGACCATGCCGAAGGTCGATACCGGTTTGCAGGATGCGGAGGTCAAGCGTATACTCGCTGTTTTTCGCCGCAACCCCAAAATACGCGAGATACTGCTGTTCGGCTCCAGAGCAAAAGGGAACTATCAAAAAGGCTCGGATATTGATATTGCATTGTCCGCAGATGGATTAGGTATCGGAGAGCTGCTGCAGATCAAATCACAACTTGACGATCTTATGCTGCCCTATAAAATCGACGTAGTGGTATATGAAGATATCCAGAACCGAAACCTGCGAGAACATATAGATCGAGTGGGTTTTTCCATGGAGCAGATAGGATAGGAAAGATTTTTACCACAGAGGCACAGCGGTCACGGGGAGAAGAATACCGCGCAGATTACGCAGAGACAGAGTAGTTTCCAGGGTTTTGGAACATATAGATGGGGATGATAGGGGAAGATAGCTTTCAAGAAAGCCAGAGGAGATAAAGGCGAAACTCTGCGCATTCTGTGTCTCCGTGGCTAAGCTCCTATATCATTTCTATCCTGTTCATCAATGCTACATAGCAATTGATAAACAGATCCGAGAATCCAAACAACAGAGGGATAGGAAAAAAATATGAGGATTACCGTACGGGAGCAGGAAGCAATTCGGGAGACTGCTTTTGAAATATTTGGTGATACTAGTAAAGTAATACTCTTTGGATCTAGAGCAGATGATGCAAAAAAGGGCGGCGATATTGATCTGATGATAGAAACTGAAGAAACATCTTCAAACGCGTTATCAAAAAAGATACCATTCCTGGTTAAGTTGAAACAGAAAATTGGTGACAGGAAGATCGATGTGGTTATAAGAGCTGCTGACAGTGGCGCGCAGCCGATTTATAAGATTGCCCGGAGCGAAGGGGTTGAAGTAACGTGAAGGAATCGCCAGGAGGAACGTATTACAGATTTCAGACACTCATCTGCGAATGTGAAACACACGCCAAACGAATACTCCAGGCACGGGAAAAGGCTGCCCCCCTGTTTCCGCTGAATCCCGAAACATATTCCGCCATAACGGATGAGGCCGTTGAACATATAGATCAACTGGTCTACAGATTCACCAAATTACAGGATGTATTGGGAGCCAAACTTTTCCCTCATATCGTGTCTGTTTTGCGAGAAGATGCCAATACTTTAACCATTTACGATGTTCTTACCGAACTTGAAAAGCGTGAAGCTATTCCTTCTGCTGAAAGCTGGATGATGCTGCGGGAGGTAAGAAATCAAATTGCCCATGACTATGAAAACGACCCGAAAACGGGAAGTTTTTATTTAAACCTGATCTTCAATAAATCCACTGAGATTGTGCAATTTTCCGAGCATACAATCAATTTTATTCGAGAACACATACTGCCTTCCCTGCAGATAAATAAATAGAAATATCGGTAATACTTGTTAAAGGAAGAATAAATAGAAGGAAAGGATTCTTGCCATGGAGGCTCCGAGGGCACGGAAAGTAACACAGGTGTCCCGGTAGAAACAGTGAAGACCTCTGTGCAGATTATGTAAGATTGTGCTACACAAATAGGAAAAATAAAGAATAAGTTATATATGCATACCGTTAAATCCGTCAATAATGTAAATATCAGACTCACATCGGAGCGTTGGGAACATATAAGTCAAAATCACCCTGAGTGCGCAGGATTCTTTTTCGATGTATTAGAAACTGTTCAGAATCCGCAAAAGATATATAGCGGAAAAAACCAGGAATCCATTGCTATAAAGAAAATTTCTGCAAATGATAAACTACTGGCGGTGGTGTATCGTGAAGTTGATGAATACGATGGGTTTATAATAACTGCCTTTATTACAAAGAGAACAAATTGGCTACAGCAGAGGAGGTTGATATGGCCCTAATTAATTCATTACCAATACCTCAGTTATTAAATATGTTTCGGGAAAACAGAACTGATGAAATGTGGCTGGATTTTGATGCTGCCGCGGATGTTTTATATATAAACTTTAAGCGTCCGATTGTTGCAGATGACTCTGAAATGATGGAAGACGACACTATTGTTAGATATCATGAGGGACAGGTAGTGGGGATTACAATCCTTAATGCTTCAACTCGTTAGTATGATCTGTTACGGAGTCCCGGTGGACACAGAAAGGAATTTCGAAACACAGATGGGGAAAGATTTTTACCACAGAGGCACAGCGGTCACGGGGAGAAGAATCCCGCGCAGATTACGCAGAGTTACAGGATAATTTCCAGGGTATTTGGAACACAGATGGGGATGATGGGAAGGATGAGAAAAGATTTTGGGCAGAAGAGACTCTGGATATATCAAGTTGAATAAAGGTCAAAAACAAAATGCGGGGGAAAGTGTTTTTATTCGAAGAAATCACTAAATTAGTATTATCTGGTGATGTAAAGATATCTGAGCATGGATACGATCATGAAAAACAGGAAAAAGAAGAAATTTATTCATGAAGGGCATTATGTGGCAGAAGTCGAGGTGGATTTACTTGAAGCAGATGATCAATGGTCTCCCTATTTAAGCCTTGAGGATGCATATCGGCTTGACGAGGTCAGGGAAGCCTTAAGAAATGGCGATACAAAGAGAGCGGCACAATACGGCGTTGTATACGTTATGCATAAAGTTGGCTGAGAATAGATTTACTTGGTTAGACAGGATGGGGAAGATGGGAAGAGTTCTGCCACGGAGATAATAGACGTGCTGTGAGCGATGATTTGGAGGAGGTATAGCGGTATGAATGAGATTTTTTTCATAGTAGAGAATGATCCCGAGGGGGGGTATACAGCAAAATCTTTGTATGGAGATTTTTCCATTTTTACAGAAGCAGATAGTATTCCTGATTTAAAGAAAAATATTATGGCTGCATTGGATTGTCAGTTTGAAAATGAAAATGATATTCCGAAAATAATTCGCCTGCATTATGTAAAAGATGAGATTCTAAACTATGCCCCGGCTTCCTAGGGACTGCGATTATCTTCGGTTAATTAGATTGTTAAAAAAGTATGGATATGAAGTGATCAGACAGAAAGGATCGCATATCCGTTTATTTTCTGAAGAGTATAATCATTCTGTTACCATTCCAGCGCATAATCCGGTAAAAATCGGTACCAAGAACAATATACTATCGGAAATCGCGGAACGTGTGGCAACGTCAAAAGATAACCTGGTACAGGATTTATAGGTTTAAAGAGTTGGGATATTGAATAAACACCTCGATTTGCCGGAACAAAGATGAACAGGATAGGAAGGATTTTTGCCACCGAGGCTCCGTCCGAGGACACGGAGAGAACCTCAGAGTAGATTATGAAGGGTTTTGGGAACAAAGATGAACAGGATGGGGAAGATAGGGATGAGTTTCACCACCGAGGCTCAGAGGGCACGGGGTAGAGCTGGATGAAGATATTATACATATTGCTATTAAGCCAGGAAAAGAGGTTACGGTGTAGAAATGTCTCCTGATATTTCAGTAGAATTAACCAGGTATGAGGCCATAGTATGGATTTAAAGAATATTGATAAAAGATTTCGTTCAGATGTGGACCGCGCTATAGAGTATCTTAAAACAGCAGGGTGTACAGAAATTTATGTATTTGGATCTTTGAGTTCAGGGACTGTGCACAGTAAATCGGATATTGACATTGCTGTTAAAGGACTTAGAGCTGAAGACTACTTTTCTGTGTATGGTGAACTGATCTCCATGCTGGATCATTCAATAGATCTGGTTGATCTTGAACTACAGCCTGCTTTTGCTAAAATTCTAATCGAAACCGAACAGCTTCTTCAGGTTGCATAATGGTAGATAAATATTTATTTGAATCTGAAATTATTAATTTGAACAAAGAGCTTGAGATTGTTAATCTTGTAATAAACAAGAAAAGGCTCAACGGCCTTGATTCAATTGAGATTCGTGGTGCAGCGTTGTCTTTAGCTACTTTATATAATGGAATAGAACGAGTACTTGTTTTGATCCTTATAGACAAAAGTGGCCCCCTGAAAGAAAATTCCAAATGGCATGTGGAACTTTTAAAAAAGGCGGTCGACGCTGGAATAATAAGTCATGATCTGTATAATGAGCTAAAGAAATTCCTTGGCTTCAGGCACTTTATCAGACATGCATATAGTTTTGAGATAAATCCGGCAACGATAGAAGCAGTTCTTGATGTTACCCCTGGGCTGACAACTACTTTTATTGGCGAGATACGTGATTATCTGGAAAAAGAAGAGCGTTAATTCCTGATATTTTCTTGTTTTGTTTGTCTTTATTCCAGAGTTATTTAACACCAGATAGACAGGATGGGGAAGATTGGGAAGAGTTTCGCCACCGAGTCTCCGAGGACACGGAGAGAACCTCAGAGTAGATTCTGAAGGGTTATAGAACACAGATGGGGATGATGGGATGAGATAAGCACCGAATCACCGAAGATACTGAGAATAAAACCATTAAAACTTCTCTGTGCCCTCTGTGTCTCTGAGGCAGATCCACTGTATCCTTCCTATCCTGTAAATCTTTGTTCCAGATAAAATAAAAGGAAAACATTACCATATATGAAATCACCATTCGGACATATCGGCGGCATAATTAAGCTGCTTGAACCGCGGGAAAGGCGGAGCTTACGCTTTGTTTTTGCCGGGGCGGTGTTTATGTCGATGATTCAGATTATCGGTGTGGGCAGTATTATGCCCTTTATTGCTGTCGCGGCAAACCCACAGACCATACATAATAATGAATACTTAAGCTGGGCTTATAATTTTTTCAGATTCAGCAGCGAGACTACCTTTTTAATTGTTCTTGGTGTCGGCGTCCTGGTTTTTATGCTGCTTACCAATGTGAGCAAGGCGCTGTATAGCTATATAAAGGTGCGTTTTACGAACATGCGCCGGCATTCTCTGGCCTTAAAACTGATGCGGGGATACCTGAGCCAGAGATATCCTTATTTTTTACAGCGTAACAGTTATGACCTAATCCGGACAATAACCGGGGAAGTTGCCCAGATGATCCAGGGCAATCTGATTCAGTTTGTGGAACTGATTTCCATGGTAATTCAGGTAGCCATGCTTACGCTTTTTCTGTTTATTGTTAACCCAGCCGGTACAGCGATTATGTTTGGGGCAATTGTACTGATTTACGGGTTAATTTATCTTGGTGTCCGCAAGCTTGTTAAAAATATTGGATATGAGCGCTACGAAATGAGCATGGCCCTTGCGCGAATTGTGAGTGAAGCTTTCTGGGGTATTAAAGAAGTAAAGATTCTGGGGGTTGAAAAGGTCTTTCTTGATGAGTTTACTCCACCGTCGAGAAAACTAGCATGGAATGCGTCAAAGAATGAAGTTATTAGCGATGTGCCAAAGTTTACCCTGGAGGCTATTGCATTTTCATCCATAATGATTTTTGTTCTGATAACCATGGTGCGTTCCGGAGATTTTTCGGAGATTGCGGCTACTGTTTCTCTGTATGCGTATGCCGGGTACAGGTTGATTCCGGCAGTCCAGGGATTGTTCAAAGCCCTTACAAAACTGCGCTATGGTGTGGGTACCGCGGACAAGTTACTGAAGGAATTTGCTGAAGTAGAAGAAGGGGAGACCCTTCCTTCAGGAACAATCGAAGTCTTACCCTTTAACCGGAAAATAACGCTGGATGGTATCGGGTTTACCTATCCCGAGGCAGACCGACCGGTACTGAACGAGATAAGTATTGATATAGCCAGAAACGATTTGGTCGGTTTTGCCGGAAAAACCGGATCCGGAAAAACCACACTTGTGGATATAATCCTGGGGCTGCACAGGCCGAATGAGGGCCGCCTGTTAATTGACGGAACAGAACTGAACGAAGAAAATCTTAGAAATTGGCAGAAGAACCTGGGATATGTACCGCAGACAATCTATTTAAGTAATGACAGTATTGCATCCAACATTGCTTTTGGTATACGCCGGGAAGATATCGATATGGATGCGGTACAACGGGCGGCCCATATGGCGCAGCTGGATGATTTTATTGAACAGGAACTGCCGCGGAAGTACGAGACAGAAATAGGTGAGCGGGGCGTACGTTTAAGCGGGGGACAGCGGCAACGGGTCGGAATTGCCCGGGCCTTGTACAGAAACCCAGGCGTACTGATTCTGGATGAGGCGACCAGCGCCCTGGATGTGCATACCGAAGAAGCAGTAATGAAAGCCATAGACGCGTTGATGGGCACAAAAACCATTATAATGATAGCCCACCGGCTTAGCACCCTGGAAAAATGCCACACTATATATCTGTTGGATCACGGAAAGATTATTGATTCCGGCAATCACGCGGAGCTTGTACTAAGGAATCCGTATTTTTCGAAATAAAATTCTTTATTAGTAGAGAGAAAACATGAAAGCAGTAATCCTAGCTGGTGGTTATGGAACAAGAATATCTGAAGAAACACATCTCAAACCGAAACCTATGGTTGAAATAGGTGGTAAACCGATTCTCTGGCATATAATGAAACTATATTCATATTATAATGTAAATGAGTTTGTTATATGTTGCGGTTATAAAGGATATATAATCAAGGAATATTTTGCAAATTATTTTTTGCATATGTCGGACGTCACATTTGATATGAGCAATAATCAAATGACCGTTCATCAACATAAAGCTGAACCTTGGAAAGTAACTCTTGTAGATACTGGAGAAACAACATTGACCGGCGGACGTCTTAAAAGAGTCTATGAGTATATTCGGGAAGAACCTTTTTTTTGTTTTACCTATGGTGATGGATTAGCCAATGTCAATATACAAGAGCAACTGGTTTTCCATCAAAATCATGGAAAGAAAGCTACGGTGACAGCCGTCAAACCGCCTGGTCGCTATGGTGCTTTGGAAACTGACGAGAAGTCTGTCGTTACAGGGTTCCGTGAGAAACCCAAAGGTGATGGAGCGATGATAAATGGTGGATTCTTCATTTTATCTCCCTCCTGTATTGACTATATAGATGGAGACCATACGAGCTGGGAGGGCGACCCTATGAACCAGCTGGCTGCGGATGGCGAGCTTGTAGCGTATGGGCATGATGATTTTTGGCAACCAATGGACACTCTACGCGAAAAGAATTTACTCGAGCGTTTATGGGAGACAGGTGAAGCCCCCTGGAAGATATGGAAATAGTCACAAATAGCCTGAATCCGTCCTTTTGGAAATCGAAAAAGGTTCTAGTAACCGGGCATACAGGGTTTAAAGGTGCCTGGCTAACGTTGTGGCTTCAGAGGCTTGGTGCAGATGTCACTGGTATAGGTCTGAAGCCGGAAACTGAACCCAACCTATTTACATGTGCTAAGATCGAAAAACTTTTAAAATCCTACATTTGCGATATAAGAGATGATAAAAAGATAGCCAAAATAGTACAGGAATGCAGTCCTGATATCGCATTTCATCTTGCAGCGCAAGCTCTTGTACGAAAAGGATATCGTAAACCTAAGTCAACCTTTTCAATTAATGTACAGGGTACTGTAAATATACTTGATTCATTGCGCTCAGTCGACAATCTACGTGTCGTTGTTGCAGTCACTACAGATAAGGTTTATAAAAATATAGAACATTCTTATCCATACCGGGAAACAGATTCTCTCGGTGGTTATGATCCATATAGCGCCAGTAAGGCTGCCGCCGAAATAGCTATTGCATGTTACCGGGATTCCTTTTTTAAAGAGGCTGGTGTATCTCTTTCCTCTGTCCGCGCTGGAAACGTTATTGGGGGCGGTGACTGGGCGGAGGATAGATTGATCCCCGATGCTGTACGGTCTTGGAGTAATAGATTTCCACTGAATATTCGTAGGCCGGATTCAATTAGACCGTGGCAGCATGTGCTGGAACCTCTATTCGGTTACATGCGAACTGCGGAAATAACCTGGGATAATCCTGGTTTGGCCGATGCGTATAACTTTGGTCCCGAAACGAATGAGGCGGCCACCGTTAGACAAGCAATTGAACTTGCACGTAAGTACTATTCTTATAATGCTGTTAAATGGGCGAAGGTGCCGGAGGGTCCTCATGAAGCCGGTTGGCTTAGTCTCGAGATTGCTAAGGCCAGAACAGTCCTGGGTGTGGCGCCACGATGGTCGTTGGATACTGCAATTGAGAAAACCATGACATGGTACAGTAACTTTTTAGCTGGGGAGAAGGCAGGAAGTTTGTGTTATACTGATATTGAAGATTTTGAAACATCAGGACAAAGTAATCTGTTATGAGTCGGTTCAATATAATTGAAACCGGTATTGTCGGTTTAGCTGTGATTGAGCGTGAAAGACTTGGGGATAACAGAGGTTTTCTTTCCAGGTTATTCTGCGCAAATGAATTAAATGCAGCTGGATGGGTAAAGTCGATTGCTCAGATAAATCATACATACACCCAGAATAAGGGAACAGTACGGGGTCTGCATTTTCAGCATCCTCCCAAATGCGAGATGAAGCTTGTCAGCTGTATTCGTGGTGCTGTTTTTGATGTTGCCGTCGATCTTCGTTCCGAATCCCCAACTTTCTTACAATGGTATGCCGAAGAGCTGTCGGCTGAAAATAACCGTGCATTGCTTATTCCAGAGGGATTCGCACATGGATTTCAGTCGTTGACCAATGATGCAGAACTGATATATTTTCACTCAGAGTTTTATTCGCCAAAGCATGAAGATGGAATTCTCATAAGTGATCCTCGACTATCAATAGACTGGCCTGAAAAAATCCATGAGATTTCGGCCCGAGATAGAACGCATAAGATGCTTGGAGAAAATTTCAAAGGAATTAATGTGTGAAGTGTAGGCATTGTAATAAAGAGCTAACATACAGTTTAATTGATCTTGGTTTTGCACCACCTTCCAATGCTTATTTAGAAAAAAAAGACCTGAGCAAACCGGAAAAATATTACCCATTGCGGGTCAAAGTATGCGATCACTGCTGGCTGGTACAGACAGAGGATTATGCTCAGGCAGACGAACTTTTCAACGCTGATTATGCATATTTTTCAAGTACATCCTCGACATGGCTTGAACATGCACGAAGCTATGCAAGGATGATAACCGGGAAATTGAATCTCTCTGAGAAAAGTCTGGTTGTAGAAATAGCTTCCAATGATGGATATCTGCTAAAGAACTTTGTAGAATGGAATATTCCATGCTATGGCATTGAACCTACTGACAGTACAGCAGAAGCGGCTAAAAGATTTAATATACCTGTTATTAAGCGTTTTTTTGGTGAATCTCTTGCTCAAGAGCTGGCCCAAGACCGGAAAAAGGCGGATCTCGTAATAGGTAATAATGTGTATGCACATGTTCCTGATATAAATGACTTTACAAAGGGGTTAAAGACGATCCTGAAAGACGCTGGTGTAATTACTCTTGAGTTTCCACATCTGTTAAATTTGTTAAAGTATAATCAGTTTGATACTATTTATCATGAGCATTTTTCCTATTTGTCCCTTACAAGTGTTCAGAACATCTTTTCGGAATTCGGCTTACGGGTTTTTAATATTGAAAAATTACCAACCCATGGTGGAAGTCTACGTATCTACGGGTGCCATGTAAGTGATCCAAGAAGTACCGATGACTCTGTGAACATTC